>JAIQFP010000007.1 GCA_020073165.1 Terriglobia bacterium
TCACCATCTCGGTTCCGCCCGGCAACTCCGCCACTCCCGTCACGTCCGTCGTCCGCAGGTAAAACTGCGGCCGGTAGCCCTTGAAGAACGGCGTATGCCGCCCGCCTTCTTCCTTGGTCAGAATGTAAACTTCAGCCTTGAACTTGGTATGCGGCGTGATCGACCCCGGTTTGGCCAGCACCATCCCGCGCTCCACATCGTCTTTCCCGATGCCGCGCAGCAGCAGCCCCGCGTTGTCTCCCGCCATGCCCTCGTCCAGCTGCTTCTTGAACATCTCCACGCCCGTTACCACCGTCTTGCGGGTGTCGCGGAAGCCCACAATCTCCACTTCCTCGCTCACCTTCACCTTGCCCCGCTCGATTCGCCCCGTCACCACCGTGCCGCGCCCCGAGATCGAGAAAATATCCTCGATCGGCATCAGGAACGGCTTGTCTAACTCGCGCGCCGGCTGCGGAATATACTCGTCCACCGCCTTCATCAGCGCGTCAATCTGCGCTTCCCACTTGGCTTCCCCGTTCAGCGCTCCCAGCGCCGACAGCCGCACTACCGGCACGTCGTCGCCCGGAAACTGGTAGCTCTTCAGCAATTCCCGTACTTCCAGTTCCACCAGGTCCAGCAGTTCGGGATCGTCCACCGCGTCGCACTTGTTCAGCGCCACCACGATGTACGGTACGCCCACCTGGCGAGCGAGCAGCACGTGTTCGCGGGTCTGCGGCATCGGCCCGTCGGTCGCCGCCACCACCAGAATCGCCCCATCCATCTGCGCCGCCCCGGTGATCATGTTCTTGATGTAGTCGGCGTGCCCCGGGCAGTCCACGTGCGCGTAGTGCCGCTTGTCAGTCTCATACTCCACGTGCGCGGTCGCAATGGTGATGCCGCGCGCTTTCTCTTCCGGCGCGTTGTCAATCGAGTCAAACGACCGGAACTGGATCTTGGGGTTGTGCTTCTGCAGAACCTTGGTGATGGCCGCCGTCAACGTGGTCTTGCCGTGGTCAATGTGACCAATCGTCCCCACGTTGCAGTGCGGCTTGGTGCGTTCAAATTTCTCTTTCGCCATAACTTGCTCCGTACTTTCGAAAAGTTACTCTTACTTGTTGCCCTGGACGCGCGCGATAATCTCGTCTGCAGTCCCGCGCGGCACTTCTTCATACCGTGCAAAGTGCATGGAGTACTCGGCGCGGCCCTGGGTGTTGGAACGCATCTCCGTGGCGTAGCCGAACATCTCCGCCAGGGGAACAATCGCCTTGATGACCTGCGAACCGGCGCGGTGTTCCATGCCTTCGATGCGTCCACGCCGCGAACTCAAATCACCCATGATGACGCCGGCATAGTCTTCCGGAGTCACCACTTCCACCGACATCACCGGTTCCAGCAGCACAGGTGACGACTTGCGCGCAGCTTCCTTGAAGGCCATGGAACCGGCGATCTTGAACGCCATTTCGTTAGAATCCACTTCGTGGTAACTGCCGTCGTACAGAGTGGCCTTCACATCCACCATGGGATAACCGGCCAGGATGCCGCCTTCCATGGCCTCCTTGATCCCCTGATCGATGGGCTTGATAAATTCCTTGGGCACGGAGCCACCCACGATGTCGTTGATGAATTCGTAACCCTTGCCCGGCTCGTTCGGTTCCAGGCGAATCTTGGCGTGGCCGTACTGGCCGCGGCCACCGGTCTGGCGGATGTACTTGCCTTCCGCTTCCGATCTCCTGCGGATGGTCTCGCGGTAGGCGACTTGCGGCTTGCCCACGTTGGCTTCGACCTTGTACTCGCGCATCATGCGGTCCACGATGATTTCCAGATGCAACTCGCCCATGCCGCTGATGATGGTTTGTCCGCTGTCGGGGTCGGTGTGAACTTTGAAGGTGGGATCTTCCTGGGCCAGCTTGGAGAGAGCCATGCCCATTTTTTCCTGATCGGCCTTGGTTTTGGGCTCGACCGCTACCGAGATCACGGGGACGGCAAATTCGATGGACTCGAGCGCGATGGGATGCCTTTCGTCGCAAATCGTGTCGCCGGTGCTGACGTTTTTCAGGCCGACGGCGGCGCAAATATCCCCTGCCAGGATTTCGTTGATGTCTTCGCGCTTGTTGGCGTGCATCTTGAGCAAACGGCCAATACGCTCGGTGCGTCCGCGGCCGGCGTTGAGCACCGAGTCACCCGACTTGAGCTGGCCCGAATAGACACGAATAAAGGTCAACTGGCCGACAAACGGATCAGCCATGATCTTGAAGGCCAGCGCGGAAAACGGATCGTCATCGGACGGATGGCGAGTGACCACTTCGCCGTTGTCGGGGTTGATGCCTTTCACTTCGCCCGCATCCAGCGGGGAGGGCAGATAGTCCACCACCGCGTCCAGCAGCGGCTGCACGCCCTTGTTCTTGAAGGCCGTGCCCACCACTACCGGAAACACCTTCAGGGCGATGGTTGACTGGCGCAGAGAAGCCCGCAGTTCCCCGGGGGAAATGGTCTCGCCTTCCAGGAACTTGTGCAGCATGGCGTCGTCGTTCTCGGCCACCGCCTCGACTAACTTGTTGTGAAAGGCTTCGGCTTTCTTCTGCAGTTCGGCGGGGATCTCACCGGTCAGATATTCCGCCCCGATGGTGTCATCCTGCCAGATGATGGATTTCATTTCGATGAGATCCACCACCCCTTTGAACTTGTCTTCCTGGCCGATGGGAATCTGGATTGCGACGGGCTTGGCATTGAGGCGCTTGCGGATCGTATCGACGGCGTGTTCAAAATCGGCGCCCATCTTGTCGATCTTATTAATGAAGCAAATTCGCGGGACTCCGTACTTGTCGGCCTGCCGCCAGACTTTTTCCGACTGCGGCTGCACTCCGTGGACGGCGTCAAATACCGCGACCGCGCCGTCGAGGACCCGCAACGAGCGCTCCACTTCGGCGGTGAAATCCACGTGGCCGGGGGTATCAATAATGTTGATACGAATATCGCGCCAGGTGCAGGTCGTAGCCGCGGAGGTGATGGTGATGCCGCGCTCCTGTTCCTGCTCCATCCAGTCCATGATGGCCGTGCCATCGTGGACTTCTCCCATGCGGTGCGTCTTCCCGGTATAGAAAAGAATGCGTTCGGTCGTAGTGGTCTTGCCGGCATCGATGTGGGCCATGATGCCGATGTTCCTGCACCGTTCTAATGGGACCTGCCTGGACACAGCTTTCTTTCTCTCTTCCTTCCGGACCTCGTTCACGCCGCTAGCGGTACCCGCCAAGTCTTCACCCGTCTCAATCTTCAAAGATTCTTACCAGCGATAATGCGCGAACGCCTTGTTGGCTTCCGCCATGCGGTGGACGTCTTCCTTCTTCTTGATGGCGGCGCCGCGGTTGTTGGCGGCATCCAGCAATTCATTGCTCAGCTTGTCGATCATGCCTTTCTCACCGCGGCCACGCGAGTAAGTGATTAGCCAACGAATCGCCAGCGAGGTGCGGCGGTCGGCATTCACTTCCACCGGCACCTGGTAGTTGGCGCCACCCACGCGGCGGGTCTTCACCTCCAGCAGCGGCTTGGCGTTCTCGACCGCCTTCTTGAAGAGCTTGAGGGCCTCATCGCCGCCCTTCTGCTGCAGCTTGGTCAAGGCCTCGTAGAAGATGCCTTCTGCCGTGCTCTTCTTGCCCTGCCACATCATGGAGTTGATGAACTTGGTCACCAGGTCCGAGCCGTAAACCGGATCGGCCTCCACTCCGCGCTTCGCGATATGTCCTTTTCTAGGCATTTAGCTTCTTGCTCCGTAGAGACGTTGCATGCAACGTCTCCTGAGACGCAGCAAGCCGCGTCTCGACAGAAATTTGTCTTTATTTAGGCCGCTTCGCTCCGTACTTCGACCGGCTCTGTTTGCGGTTCGCGACGCCTACTGCGTCCAGCGTCCCGCGGATCACGTGATAGCGCACGCCCGGCAGGTCCTTCACGCGGCCGCCGCGGATCAGCACAATCGAGTGCTCCTGCAGGTTGTGGCCCACGCCGGGAATATAGGTCGTGACTTCAATCCCGTTGGTCAGCCGCACCCGGGCCACTTTGCGCAGCGCCGAGTTCGGCTTCTTGGGGGTCTGCGTATACACGCGGGTGCAGACCCCGCGCTTCTGCGGACATCCCTGCAGCGCCGGGCTCGCCGTCTTGTAGCGCGGCCGCTTGCGGCCGGCTTTCACCAGTTGATTGAAGGTAGGCACTCTTTGGCTGCTCCCTCAGCCGCATCTTCCCGCCCAACACCGCCGTCTAGGCATCCCAAGGCGAGACAACGCCGCTTCTGCTTTTTTCCCCTGATTCAGGGGCTGGATGGCCGACCCGCCAACCATGCTTCCCGCCGCACCAACCTCAGGCGAGAGATTTCCGCTTCCCGGTCAGACTAAGGCTGACGACGGTGGCACCAGGCCCGGTACATTGTCCGGGAGGTGCTCCGTTTCGTCCGCTCCTGCCCTGCATACCCTTCCGCAGCTCCTGGCGGCGCCGGAAAGTGCAAGCGCACCAGGGACCCTTTGACAGGGCGGAAGGTAGCGCAGGGCGTTTCAGCGAGGGCGTTTCCGGATCAGCTTGCTCCCGGAAACGTGTTTCTTCTAAAGCTTAGCTGCGTTTTTTCGGGGCTTTCGCACGCACACACCTGGCGTGCGGCAACCGCCGCCTACAGACAAGCCAGACTTAACTCGCGGAACCGTACAACTATAGCAACTGACCTCACACATCGTCAACCGGGCTCCCCCGCATCTCACTCCCGAGTGCGCGCCCCGAACCCTTGCTCAAAAGAATGCCAACCTCTACACTGGAAATTTTCCGCCACAAGGCTGGCTCGCCCCCGAAGGCCAACCTTGGGGCGGGGAGGGTGCATGAATAGGTCGGTTCTCCTCGTTTTTGCCGTTCTCATGACTCTGGCGTTGACCGTCGGCTTGGCTGGCTGCAGCAGCAGCAGCGTCAGGGCGACCACTTTCCCAGTCCCCGCCAACGTGACGCTCTCGCCTTCGGCCAGTGTGTCCCTCGACTTGGGCGGAACTCAGGCTTTTTCGGGCTCGGCGCATAACCCCCAGGGCGGCATCATAATCGAGCCCATTTCCTATAGCTCCAGCAACACCGCCGTGGTGACGATAGCCAGTAACGGTCTGGCCTGTGCCGGCACCTGGGATTCCCTGACCGCTCCCGCCGTGTGTACCCCCGGTGCGGTGGGCACTGCCCAAATCACGGCCACCGCCCAGGGAGTCAGCAGTCCGCCCACTACCGTCTACGTGCATCAACACATTGACAGTATTGTGGTACAAGCAGTTCCCACCGACCCTCCGAACACCAATCCCTGCCTTTCCAAGGATCTGACTGCCGATTACGAGGCGATCGCGTATGGCCGCGGCGCCGACATCACTTCGACCGTGGGACAGTTCACCTGGTCCGCTGTGACGCCGCAGGTTGTGTCACTGGATACGACGAAGATCGGGTTGGCGCTCAACCAAGCCGAGGCCAAAGCTCTGGCTCCCGGCATCTCCCAGATCTCTGCCAGCGTCGGTGGGACCAACAGCTTGCCCTTCGATTTCATCGCCTGCCCGGTGCAATCCATCTCGCTGGTAGTTACCGACACCAACAGTGATTCGTTTACCGTCACCACGGGCAGTTCCAAGAGCATTACCTCCACCGTGCTGGACAGTCTCGGTGTCAAGATTACCGGGGTTAACCTCACATATTGTTCTTCCCAGCCCGCTACCGCGGTGGTGGGAAGCTCGAATTGCACCACCAGCATCACCGGCACCGTCTCCGTGAGCACCTCCCAACCGGGGGCGGCCACCATCATCGCGTCGTGTACTCCACCGACCTGTAACATTGGATTCTCGCCCACCATTCCCATTTACCCCTCCAACGTCATTAAGGGGCTGGTTACCCGGACATCCAGTGGAACCGCTCCCACCGGAACGCTGTACGTCTCCAGCACCGGTTGCGGCATTATCGACGGCTGCATCAGTACTATCGTCCCGGTAGCATTTCCCAGCAACGCCGTTGGCCCCCAGATCGGCTTGCCCGCGACTCCCAATTCCCTGGTCTTTGGCCCCAATGGAGCAAAGGTCTACCTGGGCACGGACTTTGGGCTACAGGGCACCCGCGGCCTTATGGTGGTGACGATCCAGTCGACCACGACATTGGTGCAACAATTCGCTGCCGTGACCGGTAAAGTGTTGGCCGTTTCTCCCAACGGAAACAAGGTGATCGTCTCCGACACCCACCTGACCCCCAACCAGGTGTTTGTCTTCGATAGCACCAACAACAGCAGCGTGGCGTTGCAGATCACAGGAGCCACCGCAGCTGACTTTTCTCCGGATAGCCTCAAGGCCTACATCGTGGGAAGCGCGGGCGGAAGCTGCCCCGCTCCCTCTCCCGCCTGTCTGTACGTCTACTCGACCGTGGTCACCGCACAGACCATTCCGCTCGATGCTCCAGTCAACGACCTCACATTCCTTTCCGAGGGGGCGTTTGCGTATCTTGCGGGGGGATCATCGAACGCGGTGACCGTGCGCACAACGTGCACGAACGAACTGACCGACACAATCGGCACCGCAGCGGCCCCAGCCTTCATCAAGACTCTTCCCAACGCTACTCAGGTTTTGGCGGTGAACCCGCCCAATCTCGATATCATCAACGTGACGGCGGCTCCCGTGGGCTGCCCCCCGACGGTCAGCAACACTGTGCAATCGGTGAATCTCGGTCAGGGCAACTTTGTGCCCACCCAGTTCATCATCTCCCCGGACAGCGCCAAAGCCTACGTGATCTCCAGCACACTTTCCAGCATCCTGGTGTTCGACATTGCCTCGCAGACTACTTCGGCCATCCAATTGGCCGGCAATGCGACTCCGGTCCGGGCTTCTTTGACCCCTGAAGGCACGCTGCTGTATGTGGCCGCCAGCGACAACATGCTGCATGCGCTGGATACCGTGGTCAACAGCGACTTCCAACAGATTACATTTCCCACAAACCCTGCCAACCAGCAGGGAGCATTTTGCGACGCAGTGACATTTCAAACTGTAACCAGCATTACGGCGGCCTCGCAGAGCGGTTCCGACACTACTTATACCTACACGCTGACCTCCGGCCCAGACCTCCAAATCGGCACGAGCGTGACCATCACCGGTATGGCGGATACTGGAAATAACGGGACCTTCACTGTTACTGTGGTGGGCAGTGGGACATTCACGGTGGCAAACCCTTCCGGGGTCACGGCCAGCGCTCAGAGCGGGATGGGGACCGTAGACCTCGTCTGTAACGCGAACTTGATCGCGGTGAGGCCGTAAGGATTCCGGTCCGCAACTGAGAACGGGAACTGGGAACACAGAACTGCGATTGACGACTAAGAGGGCTTCTGCACTTCCCGCCCCACGCTGTCGAGCACCCCATTAATGAACTGCACCGACTCCGG
This sequence comes from Terriglobia bacterium, assembly GCA_020073165.1. Taxonomy (GTDB): domain Bacteria; phylum Acidobacteriota; class Terriglobia; order Terriglobales; family Acidobacteriaceae; genus JAIQET01. The sequence continues at coordinate 7,394 of JAIQFP010000007.1, forward strand.
ACTGGAAAACTTGCGGGCAATTTCCAGGGCTTCGTTGATGACGACCGCGCGCGGCGTCGCAGGGAAGCCGAGCAACTCCGCCACCGCCGCCCGCAGCAGGTTGCGATCGACCGCCGCCATGCGCTCCATGCGCCAGTGCTCGGCGTGACGTTCGATCAAGCCGTCAATCTCGGCGGTGCGGTCGCTGGCCACGCGAAAAAGATCGTCGGCAAAACTCCGGACATCGCCCGCGACCGAATCGCGTTCCTTCCAGAACGTACGCCGCACCTCGTCCGCGCTCTGCCGGCCCATATCAGCCTGAAACAGCATCTGCAGCACCAGTTCGCGGGATTTGCGGCGGGTTCCCATGGATCAGGTCTCTGGTCTCAGGTGTCGGGTCTCAGGTCAGCCGCCTGATGTGACCGGCACTCTGATTTGAGTCTACAAGAAATTAGGGAGCGGGCTTATCGCCGGGGCTTGCGAGATCGTGAAGGCTTGCCTTTCCCGACACCTGACACCTGAGACCTGCGACCTTTCTTGCCGACGACTGACGACTGACGACCGACGACTCGCTTCAGCGAAGCCATCTCCACCGCCGCCAGCGCCGCCTCGAACCCCTTGTTACCCATCTTCAGGCCGGCGCGATCAATCGCTTGCTCCAGCGTGTCGCAGGTGAGAACGCCGAAGGCATGAGGAACTCCGGTCTCCTGCGCGGATTGGCCGATGCCACGGGTGACTTCGTTCACGATCACATCGTAGTGGGCGGTGTCTCCGCGCAGCAGACAACCGAGGCAGATGATGGCGTCGTACTTTTTCGTCTCGGCGAGAGTGCGGGCGGCGGAGGGAATCTCGAAGCTTCCTGGAACTCGCATGATCTCTATGTCTTCGTTGCGGGCCCCGGTGCGGCGTAACCCATCCAGCGCCCCAGCGAGCAAGCGCTCGGTGATGAACGCGTTGAAGCGGCTGACCACAATGGCGAAACGTTTCCCGCCGCCATCCAGCTTGCCCTCGATCCCCGCCGTCGGCTGCTCCGGCGTTCCGTGCACGGTAACCACCATTTCGCCGGGAAGGTCGAGCGAGAAGCTACGTTCGCCGCTGGCCGGCGAAGCCGAATCCGCGAGAACCTTCAGCTTCATCTTTTGCGCGATAGCGAAAACGTCGTCGGGATTGGTGACTTCGAGGACGATCAGCCTGGCCACATCTTTGAGCCGATCCAGCACTTCCGGAGGGTACTGCGGTGAAAGTGCATTTACGCTCAGCATGCCCAGAGGCGCAGTCAGTACGGCCGAGTGCTGGTCCGAGCCGCTACCCGCTGCCACACGCTCGAACCCGATGGCCTCAAAGAATTCCACCAGCTTGCGAAAATCCTCCGCCCGCGTGGCATAGCGGCCGATGTGGAGTGACTTGAGCATGGTCGCAGAGTGCAGATTTCAGATTGTAGATTTCAGATTGCAGGCTGCTGCCCTGGCATCTTGACGACCGGATCTGGAGTGCGACGCTCCTGCAATTGAAATCTGCAATCTAAGATCTGCAATCTTCTACTTTCCCCTGAACTGCGCCGCCCGCTTTTCCAGGAATGCCGTCGTGCCTTCCTTCTTGTCCTCGGTTGCGCAGCACACGCCGAACAGCACCGCCTCGAGATACAAACCTTCCTGCAAAGTCATCTCCATGCCCTTGTTCACCGCTTCCATGGCGTACTGCACAGCGAGCGGCGCATTGGCGATGATCTTCTGCGCGATGGCCTCCGCCCGCGGAATGAGCTCAGCCGCGGCAGTGACTTCATTCACCAGCCCGATGCGATGCGCTTCCTGCGCCGTAATCATCTCGCCGGTCAACACCTGCTGCATCGCGATCCCCTTGCCCACCAAGCGCGGCAAGCGCTGCGTGCCGCCGTAGCCGGGAATGATGCCCAGCTTCACCTCGGGCTGCCCGAACTTGGCATTCTCGCTGGCCAGGCGCATGGTACAGGCCATGGCGATCTCGCATCCCCCGCCCAGCGCGAAGCCGTTGATGCAGGCAATCACCGGCTTGCCCAGGTTCTCGATCAAATTGAGCACCGATTGGCCGCGGTGCGTGTACTCTTTGCCGGTGACCGCATCATGCTTTGCGAGTTCGCCGATGTCCGCCCCGGCGATGAACGCCTTCTCCCCCGCGCCGGTGAAAACCACCACGCGAATCGAGGCGTCATTCTTGATGTCGTGAAACGCCGCCCGCAACTCTTCCATGGTCGCCATGTTCAGCGCGTTGAGCACTTTGGGACGGTTGACGGTGACGTAAGCGATGGAGTTTTTCTTTTCGAGGAGAATATTGTCGAAGTTCATAAAATTGACTCACCACAGAGACACAGAGCTAACCCCGTTAGAGCTTTTGCGCTTTCGGATTCGCCGGGTCCGAATAATCGTAAAATCCTTTCCCCGACTTCCGCCCATACCACCCCGCCATCACCAGCCGCTTCAGCAATGGAGGTGACGCGAAACGCCGCTCCTTGAACTCGTCGTACATCACGTGGGTGATGTAATAGGTCGTGTCGAGCCCGACGAAATCGAGCAGCGTGAACGGCCCCATGGGATAGCCGCAGCCCAGCTTCATCGCCTGATCAATGTCCTCGATCGAGCCCACGCCTTCTTCATACGCCCGGATGGCATCGAGCAGATACGGCACCAGCAGCCGGTTCACGATGAACCCGGTCTTGTCGCTGGTGCGCACCGGAACCTTACCCAGCTTCTTACCGAACTCGTAGGCGGTCTCGTAGACGTCGTCAGCAGTGGCGATGGTGCGCACGACCTCAACCAGCTTCATCAGGGGCACGGGATTAAAAAAGTGCAGTCCGATAAACCGCTCAGGACGCTTGGTCGCGGTCAGAAGCTCCGTGATCGAAATGGACGAAGTATTCGAAGCGAAGATGCAGTCTTTCTTGACGATCGCATCCAGCGCCGAGTACATCTTCTTCTTTTCCTCGACGTTCTCAATCACCGCTTCCACAATGATGTCGCAACCGGCCAGGTCTTCTTTCTTCGTCGTGCCCTTCAGCCGCGCGCGGATTGCCTGGGGCGTCTCCTTAATCGTGCCCTTCTCGGCAAACTTGGCCAGTGACTTTTCGATCCCGGCAAATCCCTTGTCGAGAAATTTCTGCTCAACCTCGAGGCTGGTAACGTCGAAACCGGCCATGGCCGCGACTTGCGCGATGCCGGAACCCATCAGTCCACAACCCAGAACACCGACTTTCTTGATTTCCATGACGCATTCCTCTTCTGCCGTTTGGTCACCACTAACCCTGACGTCATCCTGAGCCGGGCGTCCGGCCGGCTAAGGACCTCGCGCGCGCCACCACAATGCCGCCGCGCGCCAGATCCTTCGCTTCGCTCAGGATGACGCCTTCTTAAGCAGTTGTGCCTCAGCGCGAAGCTTCTAGTTCAGGCTCTCCACAATCATCGCAATCCCCTGCCCGCCGCCAATACACGCCGTACCCAGCCCGTACTTCTTCTTCCGCCGCCGCAGTTCGTAGAGCAGAGTGATGATCAGCCGCGTTCCTGTCGCTCCGAGGGGATGCCCCAGAGCAATCGCTCCGCCATTCACGTTCACCTTCTCGCGGTCCAGCCCCAACTCTTTCTCTACCGCCAGGTACTGCGCCGCGAAGGCTTCGTTGACTTCGATCAAGTCAATGTAATCCAGCGTCAGCGCGGCTTTTTGCAGCGCGATCTTGGTCGCCGGAACCGGCCCCCGCCCCATCACCTTGGGTTCCACCCCCGCAATTCCCCAGCTCACGATTCGTCCCAGCGGCTTGAGACCTCGCTTTGAAGCTTCCTCCAGCGACATCATCACCACCGCCGCGCCGCCATCCACAATGCCGCTGGCGTTGCCGGCGGTCACCGTGCCGTTCTTGCCGAATGCGGGCTTGAGCTTGGCCAGCCCTTCCATGGTGGTTTGCGCGCGCCGGTGATCGTCTTCCGTGAACATCTCGCCGCTCGGCTCACCCTTGCGGTCTTTGAGCGGCACCGGCACCAACTCCTCCTGCAAATGTCCGGCCTTATACGCGGCGTCGGCACACTGCTGCGAGCGCAACGCGAACTCGTCCTGCATCTGGCGGGTGATACCTTGCTGTTCAGCGTAAAGCTCGGCGGTATTGGCCATGTACAGCCCGCAGTAGGTGTCGAGCAAGGCGACCATGAGGGAATCTTCCAGCTTGCCGCCCGGCGCAAGCGTGAATCCATCGCGTCCGCGGATCACAAACGGCGCCTGCGACATGGCTTCCATACCCCCGGCGAGCACGACGTTGGCCTCGCCCACCATGATCATCTGGGCCGCGCTGACCATTGCCTGCATGCCCGACCCGCAAAGACGATTCACCGTCAGCGCGGGTGTCTCGATGGTCAGGCCCGCCCGCAGCCCGACGTGGCGCGCGCCGTACAGCGCGTCGCCCGAAGTCTGCTGCGCATTGCCGAATACGCTGTGGTCGAATTCCTTGGGATCGATGCCCGAGCGCTCGATCGCTCCTTTGCTCGCGACAGCGCCCAGTTCCATCGCCGAAAAGTCCTTCAGCTTGCCGCAATATCGTCCAAAGGGCGTACGTGCCCCGCTTACGATGGCAATATCACCTGGTTTCAACATTGAAGTCCTGGGATCAGAAAGGTTCTGAATGGATCGCCAAACTGGTCAGTGTAACAGTGGGAAAGGGAATTGTGCCAGAAGGCGAGACTGAATCATCGGGTCATTGAATCATTGGATCATTGACGGCGCAATCCAGAATGACTCAATGACCCGATGATTCAATGATTCAATTCTTCTGGACTCTTACGCGACGGCCGCGGCCGTTAACGCCGCCGCCTGGGCAACGACTTTTCCGGCGCCTTGCGCAAGCGCTGTGTCCAGGGCCTGCTCGGCGCGATTGATGACTTCGGTGACCATGTCCGCGGGATCGTACTGCGGCCGCACCACCGCTTCTGCCAGTCCTGCACTGAACGGGATGGCTTCCTCTTTTTCCGGCATGTGCACCTCGGTCAGCAGCTTGCGCAGCTTCTCCACCGCCAGCAGCGCTTCCGTCTCCGCGGTTTCGCCCAGCATGATCGCCACCGTGGTGGTGCCGTAGCGGAATGCGAGATCGTTTTGCCGGATATTGGCCGCAATCAGTTGCCCGGCACGCTGCATGGCCTCTTCCACCGCCGCTTCCCCGAATTCCTTTATCATGGCGGCGCTCTTGCCGAACTGCATCAGCAGCACGGTCAACGGCGTGGCCTGCTGCACCGCGCGGCGCGTCTCCGCCATCAGCAGGTCGAGATAAGATGCACGCTTCAGCAGCCCCGATTTCTCATCGGTGACAGAGAGATTTTTCACCAGGCGTCGCAGCCCGGCATTGTTGAGGGCGATGACAATCTGTTCGCTGATGGTTTTCAGCACCACGATGTCACCGGAATGCCAGCCGCGTGGGGCCGTGTTCGTCAGGATCAACACGCCCACGTGGTCGGTGCCATCACTGAGCGGCAGCGCCAACAGCGAGGACACCGCCAGACTGGCCACAGCTTCGCCTGCGGCTTGCAACTCAGGCGCTGCTCCCACATCCGCGATGGTGAGGGTCCCACGGGCAACCGCCAGGTCCTGCACCGCCGCCACGACCTTGGCCAGCGCCCCAGCGTCTCCCGCCGCGATGCCCTCCCCGCAGAACTCTTTCACTGCCGTGGGGGGCAGCCCGGGTTTGCGCATGGCTACTACGCACCGGCTCACCTTCCATTGCGCTCCAATTTCATTCGCCCCCGTGGACATCACTGCATCCGCATTGCCTTGGCGGTAGAGCTTGCGGGTGATTTCGGCAACCCGGGTGAAGCTGCGCACATCGGCGGCCTCGCTCGGCGCTGGCGCCGGCGCAGCCTGCGGCACTGACGGGGCGGCCACCGGTGCACTCACCGCGGGTGCAGGGGGCGGCGCCGCCTCGTCGGCGTACCGCGACGTCATGCCCGCAGCCATGTACAGGCGCTGCAAATCCTGGTTGCGCTCCTCCTCGTGCGGAAACAGTTCCTGGATCCGTTGCAACCGCTCAATCGCCTTGGATCGCATGCCGTATTGCACCAGGATTTCCGCCTGCAACATCAGGTCCTGCAGGGTCGCAGACCCCTGCGTGGGCGATTCGCTGCGTGATACCTCCGGCACCGATTTGTTCATGGTGGTGAAGCGCGAGGCGATCACTTTGAAGCGGCTGTCGTCAATCTTGCCGCGCAGCATTTCCAGCCGCTTCTGGTGCCCCGGCTCGTAGGCATCCACCTCCGCCGCCCGGTCCAGGCACTCGGCGGCCTTGGGATAGTTGCCCATGCCGTAGTGGAGATCGAACAACTTGAGCAGAGTCTGGCAGTAGTCCGCCTCGCGGTTGGAGGAGTTGAACAACTCGCTCATAAACTCCAGCACGTCGGGCGAGGCGCGGTGGCTGGAGGCCATGTCCTGCATCAGCGAGACAAAGGCGCGGCGCTCGCCGCGGCGCCGTTGGAACTGCTCCAGCTTGCGCGCCAGGGCCACCGCTTCTGCATCCTGCTGCGCATCAATCAGCAAACCGATCAGGTTGGTCACATCCGGCACGCGCGAAGGATTCTGCTCAAACAGCTGCCACACCAGAGGCTCAGCCTCGCTCAGCCGGTTGGCCGCGATCAGGGCCTTGGCATAGGTATCGGCCAGTTCCACAGAGGCCGATCCCGCTTGCGCCAGGGGCTCCAGAACAAAGATGGCGGCTCCCACCTGGCCTTGCGCCATCAGACTCTTGCCGTAAGCCAGGGCAATCCGTGCGTCGCTGGAGTCTTCCCCGTAGGCTCGCTCGAACCATTGCGCCGCGTTCCCTCCAGAGGCCTGGGTCGCCTCGGCCAGTTGCAGGAAGGCCGTGGCGGCCTCTTTCTTTTCGCCTACTTCCGAAGCGAGTTCTCCCAAGCGCAGAAGGTTTCGTTCGCTGGCTTCGAGCGTCACAATGCGCTTCAGCACCGTGAGCGAGTCCGGCTTCCGTCCCTGTCTAGTGACCTCTTCCAGCGCAGTTTCGTAGGTCTCAACCGCCAGCTTGCGGTTGGTGTTCTCCAGGATTTGCCCGAAACGCACCTTCTGGTGCCAGGTGGGATTCACATAGCGGGACAACTTCTTGTACGTAAGGCTGGCGCGGATGGCGTCGTCATATTCGACCTGCCGCTCGAACAACTCGCCCAAGAGTTTGACCGCCTCCGAGGTGCGTTGCAGCGACAGGCAAAGGTCGGCGGCCATTTGGCGTACCGTGTCGTTGTCCGCATCGGTCTGCAGAATTTCCAGGTACTCGTCCAGAGCCTCGGAAGTCTTGCCTTTCTGCAGCAGCCTTTCCGCACGCTCCACGCGTTTGGCGATCTCGGCTCGGTCCACTCGGTTGGGCGTGTCTGACATGAGAGATGTAGGTGCGGAGTAACCCACTGAAATTATCAGCGGTGGTTACCCACCCGGCAACGAAGTAACGCCCAACCCCGATTACGAAGGTCATCCCCACAATAACCCTTTGGGAATAAATCAGTTTCTGGTATAGGTGCCGCATGCCCGTGGCCCGCCAAGCCGACCAGGAACAGGGACTCCGCCACCAGCTCAGCGCCGGTCAAATGGCGATGGTCGCGGTCGGTGGCTCCATCGGCACCGGCCTTCTGCTGGGCTCCGCTGCGGCCCTGGAAATCGCCGGCCCGGGCGTCATCCTCAGCTACGCCTTGGCAGCTTTCATCAATTTCACGGTCGCTATGGCGTTCGGCGAACTGTCCAGCATGCACCCGGCCGCGGGTTCCTTCGGGGTTTACGGCGAGCTTTATCTCAATGCCTGGGCGGGATTCGTCTCGCGCGCGGGATACTGGGCCGCCATTGCCATGTCAGTGGGCGTGGACCTGGTCGCTTCCGCCACCTATATGGCGTACTGGTTCCCGGCAGTGCCCGCGCTGGTGTGGGTAGTGGCCTTCTCTGCTCTGTTGCTGCTGATCAACCTGCGCAGCGTCGGCTCCTACGGACGATTCGAGTACTGGTTCGCCATGATCAAGGTCGTGACCATCCTGGCCTTCATCGTCATCGGAGCGGGGTTCTTGCTCAGCCGCCAGGTGGCGCCGCAATACACTGCCCAGGGCGGCTTTTTCCCCAAGGGAGCGTTCGCCCCGCTGCTCGCCATGTCCTTCGCCCTGTACACCTTCGGCGGGGTTGAGATGGTCGCGATTACCACCGGGGAATCGCGCTCCGCTGGGGAAATTCCCCGCGCCGTGCGCCTCACCTTCGGAATCCTCACCTTTGTCTATTTAGGAGCCATCACCGTGTTGGTTGGAGTGATGCCCTGGAACCGCGCCGGCGTCACTGAGAGCCCCTTCGTTAGCGTCTTTCGCCATGCCAACCTTCCCGCAGCCCCGCACCTGATGAATTTCGTGGTCCTGACTGCGGCCCTGTCCGGTTCCAATGCGGCGCTCTACGTCGCCTCTCGCATGCTGTTTTCGCTCGCTCGGCGCGGCTGGGCTCCGGCCGCACTCGGCCGTTTGAATGCCGCAGGATCGCCCACGTTTGCGCTGCTGGCCTCGTCCTACGGAATCGTCGTCGCCCTGGTGCTGGAGAAATGGGCTCCCAAGGACGCCTTCGTCTACATCCTCGGTGCCGCCTTGTGTGGCCTGATGCTGTCCTGGCTGGTGTCCCTCGCCGCTCACGTCGTGTTCCGCCGACGTCTCACCTCGGAGGAAGTGCGCAAACTTCCTATGCGCTCGCCGGGTGGGGCCTGGCTCTCGATCGTCGGCCTCATCCTGGTGGGCATCGCCATGGCTGAAACCTGGTCCGGTTCGCATCTCGCCCTGCTCAGCGGGGCGGTTTATCTGGTTGTGCTCACGGCTGCCTACCTGCTGATCCGGAAGCGTACCACCGAAGCCTTGCCGAAAACTGAGAGCTGAGAACCAGGAACTGATACTGATTTTATTGGCGAAAGACCGAGGGAACTCCCGCTGATACACGTCCCCCGATTCGCCCTTCCCAGACCGACAATGAAGCGAGATCAAGCACCCGGCTTGACGGGTTCACCGAAACAGCCGCACATTCCTGCCTCGCTCGCCGTTTCGCCTCCCGGGCGGGGGCAATAGGCCTGAACCAAATTTGCATCTCGCATAGGGGCTGTTCCCAAAGCCGGAACCTCTCACGTGGCGACGTGACCGGAATCACAACCTTCCCCCCCCGTACTGACTAGCATGGTGCTGCAAGACTTTATTGCTCTCGCCAGGTCTTGCACACTCTATAATTGCAAATAGCAACAATACTCTTAACCAAATCGTAAGTCTGTAGGAGGACAGCATGTTACGCTTCCTGGGTCTGGTTACTTCTATACTGTTGGTTTTGTCGTGCATGGCCGTCGCGCAGGACAATCCTAAGGTGGAGATCTTTGGCGGCTACCAGTACACCCGCGTAAATCCTGGACAGGGGATAAGCGGCGTCAACCTGAACGGCTGGAATGCCTCACTCAGCGGGTATTTTACCAAGTACGTGGGAATTAGCGGCGATTTCAGCGGCGCCTATGGTAGCCCGTTCGGAGTCGGCATAAAGGTGCACACCTTCATGTTTGGACCCATCGTGCACTTCCCCAATAGCTCCAAGATCACACCGTTCGCACATGCGCTGTTTGGTGGTGCAAACGCCAACGCTTCGGCGTTTGGGCAGAGCGCTGGGCAAACCAAGTTTGCCTGGGCGGCTGGTGGCGGGCTCGACTATAGCGTCAACCACAGGTTCAGCGTGCGCCTGGCGCAGTTTGATTTTTTGCAGACGCGCTTCGTCACCCTCACTCAGAACAATTTCCGGTACTCCGCCGGAATCGTATTCAAGTTCTGAAGGCATGAACAGGGCGGGTGACCCACCCGTGCAGCCGGAGTTGCATCTGCCCTGCTTTCGCTAGCGAGCCGTCAGGATGGGGACGGCTTTAGGGCTCCAAGCAGGTTCCAGTAGTGGTTACGCTTGCTTTGACTGCGGGCGGAGGATGTAGGTCGCCCCGCCCCGCGTCACCACAAGACATCACGCCTGATTTGTGTGCCCACAATCTCCCAAGCCCCGGAGAAATGCCAAATCCCTCGCCTGCAAGAGATTAGCGCCCCCTCCTTCTAGGCTCTCGTTTGACTTGAGCGTGAAACTGGCCGGACCATATCCTGGCATCCTGGAGCCGAGGATAACGGCGTAACCTTTCTCGCCTTCTGCCAGTTTATATAGAAGAGAAAGCCAGATGGTAGCCGGAAAACCTGCATCGAAGGGGTCGCGGGCCGAGGCGCGGGAACGCCTCTTGGTGGAGGCTGCTCAAAAAGACCCCAGCCGGTTTGCCGAGCTCTACGAGAACAATTTTGAGCGGGTGTATGCCTTCATCGCCCGCCGCGTCCGTGACCGTGATGTGGCCGAGGATCTGACTTCCGACGTATTCCACAAAGCGCTGGCCAATCTGGCAGGCTTCGATTGGCGCGGCAGCCCCTTCGCCGCATGGCTGTTCAGGATCGCCGCCAACGTGGTAGCCGACCGGTGGAAACGCGCAGGGAAAGAGGTAGCGGGGGACCCACCAGAGCAGAGCACGGAAATCGACCTGGAAGAACTGGAGCAACGCGGGCGGCTGTTTCGTGCAGTGGAAGGGCTTCCCGCTGACCAGCGGCGGGTGATTGGCATGCGATTCGCCGAGGGCAAGAGTATCCGCGAAATTTCGCAAGAACTCCACAAGACGGAAGGCGCGGTAAAGCAGTTGCAATTCCGCGGGCTGGAGAAATTGCGGGTGCAGTTGGGTGAGCAGAATGGCTAAGCACAGCCGGTTCGAACAACTCGATCAAGCGGTGCAGGCGATGCTGGCGCGTCCCGACGCCAGGCTTGTGGACGTAGACCCGGCGCTGGCTCCGCTGCTGCGGGTGGCAGCCGAACTGCGCGATCTGCCGCGCCCAGAGTTCAAAGAGCGTTTGAAAGCTGACTTACAAAGGAGAGCATCTGTGGCTACGACAACGGTAAGTTTCATTCCCGCGGGCTATCGCACCATCACCCCGTATCTCACGGTGCGCGACCCAGCCGGACTGATTGATTTTGTAAAGCAGGCGTTCGGTGCGGAAGAACGTTTCCGCGGGACCGGGGGCGCGGGCGGCATCCACTGCGAAGTGCGGATTGACGACGCCATGCTGATGATTGGCGGAGGCGGGAAATGGGAAGGGACACCGATGCCGACCTCGCTCCACCTGTATGTGAAGGACGCAGACGCCGTGTACCAGCGTGCGCTGGACGCTGGTGCAATCTCGGTTCAGCCGCCAACCGACCAATTCTACGGCGATCGCGAGGCCGGGGTGAAGGACCTGGCCGGCAACGACTGGTATATCGCAACCAACAAGGCGACTGGGCACGTGCCGGAGGGCTCGAATACGTTGATGCCCTTTCTGCATCCCAAGGGCGCGGACAAACTGATCGAGTTCCTGAAGCGGGGCTTGGGAGCGGAAGAGATGCAGCGGTCGCAGTCTCCCGAAGGCGTAATCCAGCACGCCGCGCTCAAGATCGGAACCTCCGTCATCGAAATGGGCGAGGCCCACGGAGAGTACCAGCCCATGCCGGCCATGTTCTATTTGTATGTCGAAAGCTGCGATGCCATGTACGAGCGTGCGTTGCAGGCTGGCGCAACCTCAATCTCCCCGCCCACCGACCAGTCCTATGGCGACCGCAGCGCCGGGGTCACGGACCCGTTCGGCAACCAGTGGTACTTTGCCACGCACATCAAGGACGTTTAAGGAGTGGAGGAGCGGGGTTATAATCCAGCGACTCGGGATGACCCTGCTATCCTCAAAGCTTCCCGCACAGGCACGGTTTGTGCCGCTGTTCTTCACGCTCCTGGTAGCGGCCCTTGGAATGGCTCGCCTGGGCCGTACTCATCCCACAAGCCTCCCGGCAGCCACGCTTAGGCCGGACGTTCCCCCCTCCTACGAGGACCGATTTCACGACGGCACGCCGGACTTTCTGCGATTGACTGATACGGCCGACCGCGATGCGTTTCGCCGCTGGTTCACGCTGCTCGTGGACTACGAATCGCTGCTGCCCGCAGACGAGCGACCGGCAGAAATCAGTGACTGCGCCGCTCTCATCCGCTTTGCTTATCGCGGGGCGTTGCATGGGCATGACGCGGGATGGATGGTTGAGACCGGACTGGAGTCGCTGCCCAGCGTGCCTTCCGTGCAGAAGTACCGATATCCCTACACTCCTTTGGGTGCGGGCCTGCTGCGAGTAAAGTCCGGGGCATTCGCAGCGGAGGACGTGAGCAACGGCGCATTTGCCCAGTTTGCCGACGCGAGAAATCTTCGCCAGTTGAACACCCACTTCATCAGCCGGGATATTCGACAAGCGCGGCCCGGAGACCTGCTGTTCTACCGGCAACTGGAGCAGAACGAGCCGTATCACTCCATGATTTTCGTGGGCCGAAGCCAGTTCGATGGGGACCAGGCCCCTCTCGTGATCTATCACACCGGGCCGATCGGCAAGGAAAAGGGCGAGATTCGGCGGGTGCGTGTGGATGATCTCTTGCAACATCCTTCACCCCGCTGGCGGCCGATTCCGGGGAACAGCAATTTCCTGGGGGTGTACCGTTGGAACATCTTGCGGGAAACAGAGTGATGAGCAGCCATCTGAGACTACGACTCTGCACTACGTTGCTCCTCTTGTTTGCGGCGCTGCCCGCGATGGCGCGTGAGCCCTATTTTTCCCTCAGCAGCGATCGCAGCTACATGCCCGGCGAAAAGCCGGTGGTGAACGTGTATTCCTCCGGGGTCGAGACCTTGGAGTTCCGCGTTTACCGCGTCAACGATCCGCTGCAGTTTTTTCAGAAGTTGGATGACGTCCACAGCTTTGGCCACGTATCCCCCAAAGAGCAGATCGAACAGCGCACCTGGCTGGAGCGTTTCCACGACTGGAAGCACAACCTCTGGGTGCGGCTGCGGGATTTTATTCGCGAGCAATTCTCTGCGCAGGCGCGTGCCGAGATTCGCCAGGCACAGGCAGCCCGCAACAAAGTCACCGGTGAAGCGGTGTTTGCCCAGGTTCCGCTGCTGAACTCCAGGCAGTTGGTGGCGCGCTGGCGCCAGGCGATGGGTTCGCAGCTTCTCTCTGAGAACCTGCCGGTGCCGCTGGATGCTCTCAATTCCGGTGTGTACGTGGTCGAGGCCACCGAAGGAACTCTGCGCGCCTACACAGTAATCCTGGTCAGCGAGATGGCCATGGTCACCAAGTCGGCGCCGGGACAGGTGCTGGCCTACGTGGTCGATCGCCGCAGCGGCCAGCCGGTTCCCAATGCTTCGATCGTGGTCTGGGCGAACAGGAAAGAGTTAGCCCGCATGCAGACCGACGCGCAGGGTCTGGCGCAGACCTCCGTCAAGTACGAACGACCTGGCCTAAACGAAGAAGGAGCATGGCTGGAGAACGTCTGGATCCTGGCGCAGCACGGGGACGATCCCGCCATCGTTGCACCGTATTCGTTTAACTTGAGCAGCAATCCCAGCGAGGATTGGGTCGGGTACATCTACACCGACCGCCCGGTGTACCGGCCTGGACACACCGTGCACTTCAAAGGGATCGTGCGCAATCACAATGGGGAACGCTATGCGGTTCCAGCGGGAACCAAGGTCCAGGCTCAGATCACCGATCAGAACGGCAAGCAGCTGTTCCAGCAGGATCTGACGCTCTCGCCCTTTGGCACGGTGCATGGTGACTTTGACGTTCCGCAAGCGGCGGCCCTGGGCTACTACTCGATTACTCTGCGGCACGAGCAGGCTGTGATGGCGGGCGGCTTCAACGTGGAGGAGTACAAGAAGCCCGAGTACCAGGTCAAAGTTACGCCGGAGAAAGCGCGTGTGCTCCAAGGCGACATCATCAAGGCCACCATCGAGGCGCGCTACTACTTTGGCGAGCCGGTGGCGAGCGGCAAAGTGAAGTACGTGGTTCACACCATGCCGTACTGGTCGGGGTTTGCGGAGCAGGACGAGGAAGACTCCGGCAACTCTGCCGGCGAGGGCGAGGAAGGCGAAGACGAAAGCTACTACGGCGGCGAGCAGGAATCCGAGCAGAGCGGCACGCTCGACGCCAATGGCCGGCTGACGATCACGGTTCCCACCAAGCCCAGCCCCAACAAGCGCGACTTGCGCTATCGCATTGAAGCCCGCGTGATGGATGCCAGCAACCGCGAAATTTCCGGCTACAACTACGTGCTGGCCACCTACGGAAGTTTCCAGATCGCGGTGCGCGGCCAGAGCTACCTCTACCGCAAGGGCGACACCGCGCAGTTCACGGTGGAAGCGCGCGACTACGACAACAACCCGGTGCAAACCGCGGTCCACGTGGAATTGGTTCGCCACTTCTGGCAGCGGCCGGGTTCCAGGGATGTTGTCCTGCTGGCGCAGGATGTACAGACGGCCGCCGACGGCACGGCACGAGTCGGCGTTCCATTGAACGAGACTGGCGATCTGCTGGTACGGGCGACAGCAAGAACTTCCGAGAGCCGCGAGGTCTCCGCTACGACCTATGTCTGGGTGCCCGGCGCAGAAGAGAGCTGGTACGGCGGGGCCCAGCGGGAGATCAAGATCATTCCCGACAAGAAGTCCTACAGTGTGGGCGACACCGCCAAGTTGCTGCTGCTCACGGGCGTTCCGGAGTCATACATTCTGGTCACCACCGAAGCTCGCACTTTGCAGACGAAACAGGTGATCAAGGCCACCGGGCCAAGCGTGACGGTTGAGATTCCAATCGGCGCCGATGATCAGCCCAACGTCTACGTTAGCGCGACGTTCATTCGTGACAACGCGCTGTACCAGTCATCGAAGAATCTCAAGGTTCCGGCCGTGCAGCAGGTTCTCAACGTGGCTGTGGAGCCCAGCAAGAAGCAATTTCAGCCCGGCGAACCCGCCACGTATAACATCACGGCGAAGGACGCGAGCGGGAAGGCGGTAAGCGGTGAGTTCAGCGTCGGCGTGGTAGATGAAGCCATCTACGCTATTCATCCCGACCTCACCCAGAGCATTGCGACTTTCTTTTACGGCGACACTTACAACCGTGTGTACACCGACTCTTCGCTTAGTTTTTATTTCCACGGCGAGGCCGGCAAGCGGCAAATGCAACTGGCGGGCAAGCTGGCGTACCGGCCGCTGGCGCAGCTAAAGCCCAGCGAAGCCCTGGTGCAGCCCAATATCCGCAAGGCTTTTCCCGACACCGCACTGTGGCTCGCCAATGTCACCACCAACGCCCAGGGACAGGCGCAAGCCAAGCTGGAGTTTCCTGATTCACTGACGACTTGGCGCACCACGGTTCGCGGGGTCACGCTTGATACCAAAGTTGGCAGCGCCGTGGACCGCGTGATCGTGCGCAAGAATCTGATGGTGCGCCTGTCGGTGCCGCGCTTCTTCCGCCAGGGAGATGAGATTACGGTCTCCGCACTGGTGCACAACTACCTGGAGAACACCAAGACGGTGCAGGTTTCAATGGACTTGACCGGCCTGGAAGTGATCGAAGGCGCCAGCAGGCAAATCACGGTGCCGAACCGCGGCGAAGCACAAGCCGACTGGCGCGTGCGCGTGCAGAACGTCCGCGAGGCCACCCTGCTGGCCAAGGCGCTGACCAACGAAGAGTCCGATGCGATGGAGCTCACTCTTCCTGTCGTGCCGTTCGGGGTGAAGCTGGCAGATGCCAAGGCGGGATCGATCTCCGACAACAACGGCCAGGCGGAGGAGACAATCACGTTCCCGGCCGGCACAGAGCCATCGTCACACAGCCTCGATATCACTGTTACGCCTTCAGTCGCCGGAACCATCCTGAGCGCGCTGCAATACCTGACCACCTATCCCTACGGCTGCACCGAGCAGACCATGTCCAGCTTCCTGCCCAATATCATCGTGGCCAAGACGCTGTCTGATCTGCACATCGAGTACAAGGGCGACAAAACCGAACTCGAGAAGAAGATTCGCGCCGGCCTGGGCCGCCTCTACGACTACCAGCATGAAGATGGTGGCTGGGGCTGGTGGAAGGACGACGAAAGCCAGGTCTTTATGACTGCCTATGTCGTATCCGGCCTGGCACAGTCAAATGCCGCTGGATATGAGGTGAAGCCCGACGTCCTGGCCAAGGCAAAACAGTTCTTACAGGGCGCATTGCAGAAGTATCCGCGGATGCGGGCGGATCTCCGAGCCTATGTGGTTTACGCGCTGTCGCAGAGCGGCACTCGCGATGCCGCGACGCTGGAGCGCGCCTGGCAAGACCGCGACAAGATGTCAGCACAAGGGCTGGCACTGCTCGGGATGATCCTGGTTTGGCAAAGCGACAGCCGCGCGGGAGAGATCGCGAGCAGCCTGGAGAAGTTGGCCAAGGTGGATGACGCGCAGGCGTACTGGCCTTCGCAGTACGACTATCTGATGGAGTTTGAGTTCGACGATGCCCCGGAGACCACCGCCCTGGCAGTGAAGCTGATCAGCCAGGTACATCCCCAGAGCCCGCTTTTGCCGAAGGCTGCGTTGTGGCTGGTAGACCATCGCGACGATGGCGAGTACTGGTACTCCACCAAGCAGACCGCAATGGTAATTTTTGGGCTCACGGAATATCTGAAAACCAGCCACGAGCTGGAGGCTGACTTTACCGCCGATGTGCTGGTGAATGGCAAGCCGGTGCTCACCCGCAAGTTCACCAAGGCAGACACCATGACCGCCGCGGCCGCGGTCATCCACCTCACGCCGGATCAGCTTGCCGCCGGCGAGAACAAGCTTCAAGTCCGTAAGAGCGGCGTGGGGCGGCTCTACTACTCGGCGCGCGAAGAGTACTACTCCACCGAGAAGAAGCTGTTCCAGAGCAACCAGCTTTCGTTGAACATTACGCGTGACTACTTCCGGCTGGTGCCAGGCACGGAGAAAGGCAGCGAAGGCGAAAAGATTGTCTATCATCTCGAGCCGCTCAGCGGCACGCTGGCTCCCGGCGATGTGGTCGCAGTGCGGCTGACCGTAGGCGGTGGCGAGTGGCGGTACCTGATGATCGAAGACCCGATCCCCGCAGGCGCCGAGTTCCTGGAGCGCGACGACCTCTACGAGATCAAGGACCGCCCCGCCTGGTGGGGATACTGGTTCTCACGCCGCGAGTTCCATGATGACCGCGCCGCCGCCTTCCAGACCTGGTTCAACCAGCGGCAGACCTATTTCTATCTGATGAAGATTGTGAACCCGGGCAAGTTCCGGGTCAGCCCGGCGCTGGTGGAGCCGATGTATCAGCCGTCGGTACTCTCGACTACCGATGCCCTCACCGTGGAGGTGAAGTGATGAACACTCTGCGGGAAGCCATGGCAATGGCGTGGTCGAGCAAACGGGTCTGGCTATTGCAGTTCCTGCTCAATCCCGTGCTGTTCGCGCTCGGGGTGTGGTGGCTCACCATTCCTGAGGCGCGCATCTGGCAGCTGGGGTTGAGCGCGTTGCTGGCGTTAGTGGTGGTCGTGGGCGCGCTGTGGCTGCAGGCGGGAACTCTGGTGTACTTCGCAGGCGAACAGGAGCCCGGTGCGGCATTTCGCTGGGTGGAACGGACGTTGGTAGCATTCGCCGCGTGGGTCCTGGTGGCGGGGGTGTGCTTGTGCCTGGTCGAAAGTTGGAGCCACCAGACTTATCAGTATGCCAGCTATTTCCGCTCCATCCTGCCCATGGGTGTTCGACGGTACGTCAGCGACCCGCAGCTGGTTTTGTCTATGAACCTGTTGTTCTGGGTCCTATTCTGGGTCATCACCCCCGGTCTGCTTCTGCCGCTGGGCCTGCAAATGGCGAAGCGCGGATTTCGAGGACTTGGAAAAGATGGCTGGCGAGTTTGGGCGCGAACAGTTCGCGTGCGTCAGTATTGGGCGGTCTTAATGGCGCTGGCACTGTTAGGTGTCCGCCTGCCACAGGGGTTTATCGGCTGGGTGCCGAAGATAGCGTCTGTCAGCGGCCAGACGGCCAGCATGGTTCTGCGTTTCCTGGTCGCCTGGACCATTGCCGTCACAGCGTGGGTCGTACTGGCCTCAGTGGTGGGCAGGTTCGGCCGCGAGGGCAGCCAGGTTGGCGGGGAGTCCGCGAGCTAGCCAGCTGGTGACTGTGTCTTTGCCATTCTGCTGAACCAAAGCTGCCACTCGCGCGCGCGCCGCGGCGTAGGCCTGTTCCATCTGCCCTCGGTCTTCGGCGTGTTGAAACATTTTCTCCAGGTTCTGACTCGCCGGCGGATCGGTGTGACCCGCCGCCGCAGGATCCGAAAGATAGAGCACGATACCTTCACGGAACCACAGCGGCAGTCCACGCCGGGCGTGCGCTTCGACTAGTAGATGGATGAACTCGTGGCGCAATGTACTATCGAGTGCCGAATGAGCACGCAAGAGCGCCGCCGGTTGCATGCGGACCGTGTGCCCCCGCGTGCTCGCTGCCACCCACCCCGGCTCTCCAGTCGAATCGCGGTAGGTATCGAGCGAAGGATAGACCTTGAGCCGTGGCCGGAAGTCGAAGCGCAGTCCGGTCGCGCTCTCAGCTTCGCGCATCAGTTTCTCTCCGGCCGCGATGAGCAGCACGTCTTCCCTACCCTGGGTCGTGACCAGTTCCAGTCGTTCGCTGCTTTGCGATTCCCATGCCAGCCCTTGGGAGGTGACGCCGAGACTGGTCCCCGGGTAGTAGAACGCGAGGATTTCATGGTAGGTTTTTCCCTCTCTTCCCATTTCTTCCGCACCGGCCTGGCAGAGTCCCACGCCGTGCCCGGAGCCGCGCCCAATGAAGGTGATTTGGTCGCCTGAGTTGCGCAGGTCGTAGAGGTCGCTGCGGATCTGGTTCCAGCCCAGGGCGCGATCCACGGCGAATCGGAAACTGGAAGCAGACATGGTCGCATTCGTATCCGCCGTCCCGGTGAAGTGCAGTTTGAGCGCACGTCCCGCAGCCGTCCGTGACTTGACTTCCAAGGCTTTCCACCCGGCGGGCGGACGCAGTCCTGCCACAACCAGGGCCGTCTCCAACTCAGCCTTCGCGAAGCTCGAGTGCCACTGGCTGCCGTTGCTGCGCGAGCAATAAGGATCGGTGTGTTCCCGGAGATAGGGCAACTTGTGACCGGGCCAGACGTCGGCTGCATCCGCTGTGGTGCCACCGCAGTTCTGATGATAGTAGGTGGCCGCCGGACGACCCTCGTACCAGAGCAACTCGCCCTCCGTGGCCTCCACTGCGGCCCGAATGCGGTCGTTGATGGCGCTGAAACGAAAGTCCTGACAGTGGGTGGTATCGCAAAAATCGAAAGCCTCGGTCTTGTGGCGCCCGCGGAAATGCACGGCGAACGTCCGCGCCGCCACCGCCATGGCCTGCAAAGACTGATCGGATTGTTGATTGCCGCTCTCGGCCGCCAGCACCGCCGCAACATAGTCTTCCAACGGCAAGCGGAGCGTGAGCAATAGCCAGGGGCCGCGGGCGCGAATCTCCAGGGGAAACGCAGCCTCGAATACCGGGTGTTGAAAACCAGCCAGCCGGTAGGCACCGGTAATCAGGATCGACGCGTAATTCTGCGATTGCCCGGCAATATGCAGGCGGCCGTCGGCCGCATCAATCTGCAGACTGTCGCGCAGGGTTGAATCGTGGCAAGTCGCGCAGGCCCTCCACCGCACAGCGCCACTTGTAGGTGAAATCGTGAGACTGGAGGGAGGCAGTAGCGAGTAGAGGCGAACCTTAATTTCCGTCGCCTGCGCCGCAGCCGGCACCGGCGCCAGCAGCATTGCCAGCAGGAGTACCCGTCTCATCGCTCACCTCGCGCCTGCTGGTAGGTGGTGAAAATTCTGCGGGCCAGGGCAGCAGCGTCCCTGCCGCGCGCATGCTCCAGATAAACCACCAGCACAATTTCGGGATGATCTGCCGGAGCGTAGCCAGCGAACCAACCGTGCGTGAGCGGCGAGGTCGCTGACCGCGCAGTTCCGGTCTTACCGGCTACGACCATCCCGTCGGGCTGAGCCGGATGGGCCATCCCATACTCGGTAGAGTTCTTCAACCCTTGTGAGACGACTTCCCAGGCTGCATCGGAACTGCGGCTCACGTCTTGCCGCAACGCCAGTCCCCGGTAGGCATTCAGCAACCCAAGCGGCGTGACTGCAATTCCCTCTTCTCCCAGCGCGAGCAACTGAAGCTGCTCCCGGCTCTCGGGATTACGCATGCCGCCCACGGCTTCCCGGGCAGCGATGCCGGTCGGCGACAGCAGTCCTGCTCGCTGAAATTCTCCGCGGAGGTTTTCTCCCGTGAGATGCGTGGCGAACGCCGCAAAGTACGAATTACAGGAATAGGCCAGCGCCTCGGACGCGTCGAAGCCGGCGGGAATCTCCGGATGCGTGCAATCCATCGTTTGAGCCGCGATCCGCAGCTTGCGGCGGCAATAGAAGCGCTCCTGCGGATCGAAATGACCGGAGTCCAAAAGCGCGAGCAGGGTAAAGGGCTTGATGGCAGAGCCGGGAGCCGCCAGGCGCTGCGCGGCCACATCAAGACGGTGCTGCGCCAGAACCCTCCTCGACCCGACCTCCAGGACGACGGCAGTCCCGGACTGACCGGCCATGGCGTGATCGACAGTCGACTGCAGTGCGTGCTGAAGACTCTGTGCCGTAGCCCAGCCGCTCGCGAGCATGACAACAGCGCCAGCCGTCCGGGCGAACCAGGGTTGATGAGGGCGAAGCACTGGGAAAGGTTACACCGAGTCGGGCAAAATGGGATGGGCGTAAATCTCAAGCCAGGCCCATTCCCAAGGAACTCCGCACTCAGTGGCGGCGCTGGGTTTCGCGCAGGATGGTGGCAAAGCTGCGGCCGCCAAAGCTGAATCCCTGCTCGATCGTCCCAGTCACTGCGACCCTGGCGCCGTTGCCCGGCACACCATAATTCTGGCTGTAAACCCACATCCGCCCGGTGCCGTCGTCGATCTCAAAAACACCCGTGCCCAGCGCGCCGAAGGAACCGGAAACCGTCCCGGCGATGGTGACTTCCTTCCCGGCGAAATGGCCTGGGTCATTGTTGATTTTGGCGATGGTGGTGCGCTGCGGGCACCCCGCCAGGCAGAGGCCGCAAACCGCAACCACCAGTGCGGAAACAATTCTGCTGCGCATTGTGAGCACACAATCCTCCGATGACCGCAAGGATAACAACTTCGCAATGTTAATCCATGTCGGATGCATGTGTGAACCCTGGAGATGGCCACGTTCTGAGGGAGTATAATCACCGCGAATCACAGGAGCGCCTATCGAAGGCGCTCCTTTGGTTTTTTGAGGCGTGGCTCAACAGCTTTTGGGTGTCTGTTCAGACCTGAATCGCACCGAAATGAGGAGGATAGGATGCAGGAAACTCCGCAGCAGTACACGCAGCGTATCCTGGGCTATAGCGAGGGAAAACAGCCCTTGCGCGTGCAGCAGGCCACCGCAAGAAAACTCAGCGCGCTGACCAGGCGGCTGAACAAGAAACAACTCACGCGGCGGCCGGCGCCTGGGAAATGGTCGATTGCCGAGATCCTGGCGCACCTTGCCGACGCGGAACTCGTGGGGGGATGGCGCCTGCGGCTGATCCTGGGCAGCAGCGGTACGCCCATTCAAGCCTTCGATCAGGAAGTTTGGGCGCAAACCTTCAACTACAGCCGGCGCAATCCCAAAGCTTCACTGGAGATGTTCCGCGTTTTGCGGGAAAACAATGTGGCGCTCTTGAAATCAGTTCCGAAGGGCCTGTGGGACAACTATGGCATGCACGCCGAGCGGGGGAAGGAAACCATCACGCACATCGTTCGCATGTTTGCCGGACACGATCTAAACCATCTGCAGCAGGTAGAAAGGATCGTGAAAGGGAGCCGACAACAATCCTGAAACGCAGGGGGACACGGAGATTTCACCGCGCCGAGAGATTCCAGTTAGTTGTTCTCTGCGTTCTCTGCGGACGTTCTCGGCAAACTCTGAGGTTCAAGGTTTTTCTGGTTTGGCTCGCAAGGACTTCGCGTGGATCGCGGCTTGCTGCGCCTCTTCGCTTTTCCCCAGCCCTTTGTACGCCTGTGCGAGCAGTTCGAACACGTCTGCATTCCCAGCCTGCGTCTTGGAAAGCGGTTCGAGCTGCTGCACCGCGTCCGCAAAGCTTCCTTCTGCGATCTGCGCCTTGGCCACCCCCAGCTGGGCTTCCACGCTATCGGGCTGCACCAGAAGCGCAGCTTCGAACTGGTCCTCGGCCGCCTTGGGATCTTTCAGGCCTAGATAAACCTGGCCCAGCAGCAGGCGCGCGGGGAGTTGTCCGGGCGTTAGCTTGAGACTTGCTTCCAATGCGTCTCGTGCCCCCGCCAGGTCCCCCATCTTTTCCCGGGCCTGGCCCTCGTAGAACGCTGCTGTGGAATCGTCGGGACGAGCCTCGCGTGCGCCTTTCAGATGATCGGCAGCTTTGACGTAGTCGCCCGCGTGCAGCTCAAGTTCTCCCAGTTGCCGCAGCGCGGTCGGAGACTTGGGATCGATCTGCAGGACCTTCTCCAGAGCGCTGCGCGCATCGGCCGGACGGTCGTCGTCCGTGGCCAGCATGGCCGTATGCAACAGGTTCTGCTCTTCGATCTTGTCCTTGGGATCGGGCAAGGCCTCGGGATTGGCCCCGCCAGCCGCGTTCGATCCGCTCACGTAGCCCAGCGCCTGAAGGTTGTTTCCCTGGGTGTCGGCTGCGCCTGAGGCCGTCTCTCCGGATGCCCTTGGCTTGAGTGGTGCGAGCAGGCCGCGGAGCTTCTGCGCGGTCGCGTTCGCCGGTTCGTACCCGTTCTTCAGTTCTCCGGGATCCGCGCGCAGGTCGTAAAGCTCCGGGCGCGGCGCTTCAATGAACTTGAATCCCTCGGCCCGCACTGAGCGAAGCGGCGCCCATCCGAAGCGCAGCGGGTAGTCAGTTTCGCCGATTGCAGTGCGGTCCGCGGTCTCCCCGGTCGCGAAGTACGGCTTCAATGATTTCCCATCTAGCCGCCCTGGAAGCCCAATCTGCAGCACATCGAGAACAGTAGGCAGGATGTCGGTGGTGCGCACCTGCGCATCGACGGTTTTTCCCGCATTCGCGAAGGGCAGTTTCACGATCAGCGGCACATGCGTGGTCGAGTCATAGAGAAAGATGCCGTGCGTGTCCTCGTGGTGCTCGCCCAGGCCTTCGCCGTGGTCTCCGACTACGATCACGACTGAGTTCTCGTACCAGCCGTGCTTTTTCAAATAGCCAAGAAAATTCGCCAAAACCGAGTCGGCATAAGCGATCTCGCCGTCGTACAACCGATCTTTATAGGTCTCAGAGTAAGGTGCCGGCGGCTCATAAGGATCATGCGGATCGTACAGATGCACCCAGACAAAGTGCGGCCCCGCGGGGTGAGCGGTAAGCCAGGTTTCCGCATGCTGCACCACCTCAGCGCCGCGCCGTTCCACCCGCCCCCACCGTGACTTGGTCTGCGAGTGCTCAGGGAAGTTATCGTAAAAGTCGAACCCACGATCGAGTCCCGGGGCCAAGGACTTGCTGTCCAGAATCACCGCCCCAATGAACGCAGCCGTGTGATACCCCTTGGGCTTCAGCAATTCGGCCCAGGTGAGATGAGTTGCTGCCAGCGGCACCGCAAAATCCGTAACCCCGTGGGAACTGGGCAGCAGGCCTGTCAGGATCGTCGTGTGCGAGGTGTTAGTGATGGGGCTGGGCGTAAAGGCCTCGGCGAAGCGAATCCCGTCCTTCGCCAGGCTATCCAGGGCCGGGGTCTGAATCGCTTCGTCGCCGTAGCAGTGGACATGGTCGGCACGCAGCGTATCAATGGTGACCAGAAACACGTCGGGCGGAGACGGCTTCTTCTGGGGCGGCAGGGCGCCGAAACCGGCGGTGGCCAGCCAGCCAATCATCAGGATTCTCGCGGCCTTCATGGCAATTCAGACTAGCATATTCACGCGAAACCTCCGCGGGAACCGCTGGCGCGATGCGATATAATTTCTTCTATCCCATGGTTTCCTCCCGCTGTTTTGCATTCCTGCTGCTTGCCGGCTTGCTGGTGTCGGTGCCCGCGGCCTGGGCCGCCCCGAATCCCGTGCCCAACGTGGTGTTTATCACCATTGACACGCTGCGCGCCGACCATCTCGGCTGCTATGGCTACAAGCAGATCCGCACCCCGAATATCGATGCCCTGGCCGCAGACGGCGTGCGCTTCGAGCGCGCTTACACTCCGGTTCCGGTAACCCTGCCTTCGCATAGCGTGATCTTCACCGGCACCTATCCCTTGCTCAGCGGCATGCACGACTTCGCCGTCAACACTCTGAATCCCACCCAGCCCACCCTTGCGTCGGTGCTGAAGGAGCAGGGATACAACACCGGCGCGGTGATCGCCGCGGCGGTGCTGGACTCGCGCTTTGGCTTGAACCACGGGTTCGACTTCTACTATGACCACTTTGACTTCAACCGCCTGGATGAAGCGAACCTCGACGAGATGGAGCGTCCCGGAAACCTGGTGGCCGACCAGGTGTTGGAGTGGCTGGGCCAGAACTCTCAGAAGAAGTTTTTCCTGTGGATGCATCTGTACGACCCCCACTCTCCCTACCGCCCACCCGCGCCATATAGCGAGGAGTACAAAGACCGTCCCTATGACGGTGAAATCGCCTTCGCCGACGCGCAAGTCGGACGCCTGATAGATTTTCTGAAGGCCAAAGCGCTCTATCAAAACACCATCATCGTGTTGACCGGCGACCACGGCGAGAGCCTGGGGGAACATGGCGAGAAAACTCATGGATTTTTCATCTACAACGCGACCTTGCACGTGCCGGTCATTATTCGTCTGCCGGGCGGCGCATCGGCGAAAACCGTGCCTGAGTTAATCAGCCTGGCGGACCTGATGCCCACCGTGCTGCAAGCGTTGAAAGTGGATGTCCCTGCCCAGGTGCAGGGCCGCAGCCTGCTCCCGCTCATGGCTCCGAAGAACGAAGAAGAAGCGCGCAGCCTGTACGCGGAGACCTTCATGCCGCGCTTGCACTTCAACTGGAGCGAACTGCGCGCGGTTGAGACCGAAAACTACCATTTCATCGATGCGCCTAAGCCCGAACTCTACGACTTGAAAAAGGACCCCGGTGAGACCCAGAACCTGTATCCGCAGAAGAAGGCAGTGGCGGAGGAGATGCACGCCAAGCTCGCCACGCTGATCCGCGAATACAGCGCCGGGCAGGAACTCGCAGAAAAGACCGGGCTCGATCCCGCGCTGATGGAGCGCCTGAAATCCCTTGGCTATGCGGGCTTCTCCGGCGGAGGCGCGCCCACCATCACGGACCGCGACCTGCCGGATCCCAAGGACCGCATCGAGACGTACGAGTTGATTTCGGATGCGATCGCTGCCAGTCAGCACGGACAGTACGCGCAGTCGGTGGAGAAACTGAACGCCGCGCTTAAGACGGAACCAGCTTCGGTGCCCGTGCACTACCTGCAGGGTTTGAACTATTACCGGCTGGGTGAGTTCGCGAAGTCCGTGGATGAGTTTCAGCAAGTCCTGAAGGCGAGTCCGGATTATGCGCTCGCTGCTTTTCACCTCGGCTTGGCTTATGCCCGAACCGGACAGGTGGATGATGCCATTGCCACATATAAGCGGACGCTGGAGTTGGATTCAACCAATTTCACCGCCGCCTACGACCTAGGGGTAGTGTACCTGCAGAAGAATATGACGAAAGAAGCTGGCGATGCCTTCCTTCAGTCCGTGACGATCGCAGACGCCTACGCACCCGGGCATAGCGCATTAGGTCAAGTGCTCTTGTCGGAAGGGCGAGTGGACGATGCGATCGCTGAGCTGCGTAAAGCCGCTGAACTGGCCCCACAAGATCCCGGCACTCACGTTGCACTTGCCAAAGCATTGACAGCAAAAGGGTTAACTACAGAGGCGCAGGAAGAGATGCGCAAGGCGCAGGAAGCTCGCCCCCAATGATCCGGTCACGCTGTGTCGGGTTTCTGCGTGCCACCTATCCATTATTAGTGAGCATTCTTGTCTTCGCGACCTGCGCGTTCGCGAGCCAGACCCCAGTCCGCAAGGCTCCCGTCAACATAATTCTCATCACCATAGACACGGTGCGTTCCGATCACCTCGGTTGCTATGGTGACCGGCAGATTCAGACGCCCACACTCGACGCTCTCGCTCACGACGGTGTCGTGTTTGACCGGGCCGTCGCGCAAGTTCCGCTCACTTGGCCTTCTCACGCCGTGATACTGACTGGGACTTATCCCTTTCAGAATGGCGTGCAGGATTTCACCGGCACGCCGCTCAACCCGCGGTTCCGCTCGGTTGCGCAGGCTTTCCACCAGCGAGGCTATTCCACGGGGGCGGTCGTCAGTGCCTTCGTGCTCGACCGTAGTTGGGGACTGGCGCGTGGTTTCGATTTTTACGACGACACCTTCTCGGCGGTGACCTTCCGGCAAAAAGACATCGGACTGGTGGATCGGAGAGCTGACGAGAGCGTGCGCCGTGCCATCAACTGGCTCAAAAGCGCCCGTCGGCCATTCTTTTTCTGGCTCCACCTGTATGACCCTCACAGTCCGTACGATCCGCCGGAGCCATATCGCACCCAGTATCAAGGCCATCTCTACGACGGAGAGATCGCCTACGCCGATCACGAACTCGGACGCCTGATCGCCTGGTTGAAACAAAACCAGCTTTATGACCGTACCGCGATTGTGTTCCTCAGCGACCACGGTGAATCTCTGGGCGAGCATGGCGAGCAGGAGCACGGTTTCTTTGTTTATAACTCGACCGTCCACATTCCACTTATCGTGAAACCGCCTGCTGGGAGCGGCATCCAGCCCGGCCACGTGGCGCGGCCGGTCGAGACCACCGCGGTTGCTCCAACTCTGCTGCATCTCGCCGGGGTGAAGGACATCATCACGCAACAGTTCAACTCGCATGGACTGTTGGGGGCAGCGGCGGAGAAAGAGGACGATGCGTACAGCGAGACATTCTATCCCTTCAGCTCGTTCGGATGGAGCCCGCTCCATGCCGTAGAGACTCCTCGCTATCATTACATCGACGCCCCGATTGCCGAACTCTACGACCTCGTGGCTGATCCGGCGGAGAAAAATAATGTTGCATCGCAACAAGGCGGCACGGTAGCGGTCTTCAAAGACAAACTGCAATCTCTCCTGCGGAAAAACCCCTTCACGTCCAGCGAAGCAAAGTCTTCCGGACTGGGCCCTGACGCAGCCGAGAAACTTCGCGCCCTGGGTTACGTGGCATACCGGTCCCCGGTGTCCGCGGAGGCGTTGGCTGCCGGCCTTCCTGACCCCAAGGACAAGCTAGGGGAGTTCAATTCCATCCTGAGGGCACAGGACGCATTCCAGGCGGGAGACTTCGATACCGGGAAGCAATTGCTCGACAGAGTGCGGCAACAGGATCCGCAAATCTACACTGTGCCATTCATGCTGGCAGAGGCGGCGATGCGGCAGCAGAAATGGGACGAAGCTGCCGCGCATTTCCGCCAATGCCTTGAACTCAATCCCAACTTCGATCAGGCAATGACCGGCCTGGCTCATGCCCTCACGGGGCAAGGCAAGGTCGAGGAAGCCCGGCCGTGGATCGAGAAGGCGTTGCAGTTCAATCCCCAGAATTATCGTGCCTGGTACGACTTGGGAACGCTTGACGTGAAGGCGGACCGCGCCGCCGCTGCGTCTGACTACGCAAAAGCGCTCGCGATACAGCCCAACTTCGCGCCGCTGCGGCGTGATTTCGGCATGCTCCAGTTCGAGCAGAAGAACTATGCGGAAGCCGCAAAGCACCTGGCCAAGGCAATTGAGCTAGGACTGAGCGATGCCAAGACTTACAACTTCCTGGGGATCTCCTATAGCCAGACCGGGCAATTGCAACAGGCCGTGGACAGTTACGCAAAAGCTCTGAAGCTCAACCCGGACCTGGCGGAAACGCACCTCAACCTGGCCTATGCTTATCAGCGGATGAATCGCCCCAAGGCGGCTCAGGAAGAGTACGGCGCGGCCTGCAAGCTGGAGCAAAAGTTTTGCCAATTTGTTCCAAGGCGCCAACCGTAACTTATTTTGAGGAAGCACTCAATTGCGGTTCGCCCCCTCCGCCTTGACCTCCGCTTTGCCCTCCAGCCTTTCCAGCACACCCTTTGCCTTGGGGGCAAACTCATCGTTCGGGAACAACCTGAGGAAGGTCCGGAGCTCAGCAGCCGCGTCGTTGCTTCGTCGCTGCTGCAGATACAGGTTAACCATTTGCAGGTAAACCCGCGACATCGTGGGATCGAGTTGCACAGCATCGTTAAGGTTGCGTTCTGCCTCGCCTCCTCTTCCCGTACGGCTATACAGGGAGCCCAGCAAGAAGTGGCCCAGTGCTGAGTCTGGCTGCTTCTGCAAGCCTTGCTGCAACACCTTCTCGGCTTCGGCAAATCGCTTGGTGAGCGTGTATACATCCCCCAGGTTGAAGTATGCCTGGGAATCATTCTGGTTGACCCGGAGCACTTCCTTGAATTGTTGCTCCGCGCCCGCATAGTCCGCCTTGCTCAGGTAGTCTGACCCCAGGTTGTTATGCGCAGGATAAAAGTCCGGAGCGAGCGAGATCGACTTCTCATAATGCCGGATCGCATCATCACGATTCTGACGCCTGTCCGCCTCGACGCCCTTGTCGAATTCCTTGACCGCATTCTTGGGGAAATTTCGCCGGTACTCCGCCGGATCAACCAGGTTAGGATTGCTCCCTGGCTCACGATTCGGCAGCGGTTCCTTCTTAACCGGCCCACGGGGGACCAAGTATATCTGTGCCATTGCCACTGTATAAATGGAAGTATCGAGGACAACCAGCTGATCAACCGGGTAGAAACGCTCGTCGTGAATCACCACGTGGTAGGGATTGCTCCCCAGACCATAGAATCCGAATTTTCCTTCCTCATCACTGTATGCGCTGGCAAGGGTGGCGCCCCGCAACTGCAGCTCTATAAATATCCGGCCCGCGAAATCACCCCTGCTCAGGTGCAACTCGCCAACAACGCTGCCCACACCTCCCTGCTGCGCCCGAAGCGCCGAAGCCGAAATGAGCAGAAAGACCAGGCAGGAAAGGATTAGACTGCGGCGGCGGCACGGCATGGCCCTACTCCATAAAAAGGAAGAGGGCCTGCCCTCACCAGAGTGAGAACAAGCCCTCAAGGTTACTGCGGTCTAGAAGCTCACCTTCAACCCAAACTGCAGGTTACGTGGGTTCAAAGTGCCGCCGGCCTGGCCGAAGTTGCCAATGGGGAACTGGTTGTGAGTAGTCTCCAGGGCAGCTTGACCCGGTTCCGCCAGGACAAAGTTGGTGTGGTTGAAGATGTTGAACGACTCGGCGCGGAACTGCAGACCGACCCTCTCAGTGATCTGGAAGTTCTTGATGAGGGACATATCTGCATACCACTGGCCGGGTCCGACGAAGGTGTTGCGACCGAGGTCGCCCGCGCAGCCCAGGCACGGGGTGCTGAAGATACCGGCGTTGGGACCCCACTGCGGACCCCAGCCGTTGGCCCACATGTCGTGGGTAGCGCCGCTGAAGCCTGCAATGGTGGAATTCGGCCGGTTGTTTCTGGAGTGGCTGTTTGTCGTGTTGAGCAGGTAGGCGCCACCAATGTTCTGGCAATTTCCCGTGTTCACGTCATCGGCCGTGCAGGCAACCGTCGGGTCCGAAATCTCTACCAGATTTGCGGAGCGGCGGTCGTACGGAGACCAGTGCGCCCCGGTCTGGAAGGACCAGATGCCGTTATACTGCCACCCGTCAAGCACCGCCTTCAGGACTCCGCTGTGCTTTCCGAACGGCAACTCCCACACGTAGTTGAACACCAGCCGGTGACGGATGTCGAAGATGGAATTGCTCCGGTCGAGCCCCGGGTTGGTCCAATCTGTTGTGAAGCCGTCGCCCGCTGCGTCGCCATTGGCAGTGGTGGCGCCGCTGTGCCAGGTGGAGCCGTCATCAATGCTGTGGCTCCAGGTGTAGTTCAGGTTGAACATCAGGCCGTGGCTCACTTGTTTCTTGACCGCGACCTGCAGAGAGTTGTAACTGGAGTTGGCGGCGTTTTCCCAGACCCGCAGCGTGCCATAGTTGCCGTTGAGCCGGCCGCTGGGGCTGCCGCAGAGTTCGCGCCCGAAGTTATCGGTGACACAACTCCCGTCCGGCAGGTGGCCGCCGGGCAGACGGTTGACGTCATCGGCGCGGAACAGCTTGTGGCCCGTCGTCCCGACGTAATCCACCTCCACCGACAGCTTCGGCATGATCTCACGCTGTAAGCTGAGATAGTAGTTGTAGACATACGGGTCGCGGATACCCTGCGGGAAGATGATGCCCGTCAGGAACGCAGTTTGCGGGTTGGCGGCCGCCCAACCCGAGAGATTGCCCACGGCCTGCGCGCCAGCGCCCTGGCCGGGGTTCGTGGGTGGGCCGAAGAAGGTCGGCGTGGCGCCACTCGGGCTGCAAACCGTACCGTCCGAATTGCAGGTGGTTGGGCCGTAAACGACGACCGAGTCGCCGCCGTCCAGCGCCGCACTGTCCGCCAGGTTGAAGGAGTAGTACGGCGGATTCCAGCGCGAATTGGAAAGCGGGTTGTAGAGGGTGGATTCGTAGGAGACGCCGAATCCGCCGCGCAATGACGTCTTGCCGTCGCCGAACATGTCCCAGGCGAAGCCGACGCGAGGACTGAAGTTGTTGTGATCGCCTTTGCCGAGCGAGCTCGATGGGGCGAAACCGCCAGGACCGCATACGCCCGCCACGGTTGCCTGCGGGTCGGAGCAATCGGCGTTGGCGCCTCGTATTTGGCCGGCTCCGGTGGTGATGTTATCGATCAGGTTCTGGCCCGGACCGGGGAGGAATGTGGTGGCCAGGTTGTTCAGTTCGTTGTGGCGGGTGAACAGGTCGTACCGCACACCCAGGTTCAGGGTCAGGCGGCGGGTAATCTTCCAGTCGTCCTGAAAGTAGGCTCCAAATTCGAGATTGCGCCAGTGCCGGATATTGCTGGCCAGTTGGGCGGGATTGCCGGAAATGAACCCCGGATCCACGCCGGCAACCTCAAGGTAAGGAGCGTCCGCCGCGAAGAAGATAGTGTCGGCAAACTCGTACGACGGGCGGGCCACGTTGAACTCGCTGTTCTCGATGTTACGCTTGATGTCCGCGCCGATCTTGATGTTATGGGCGCCGTGGCTGATCGAGATCATGTCGCCGTAACTGTACTGGTGCTCCTTGAACGTCTGCGGATAGCCGTTGTAGGAACCGAACCCCGAGGCCCCATCATCCATGACGATGGACGGTACACCCGGTAAACCAGTGCCAATCAATTGATAGAAACCCGTGTACCCGACGCGGGCCTCATTGATTATGCTTGGGGTAAAGGTGTGGTCCCAGGTAATCGTGCCCGTGGGGTAAACGTTGTGGGTGGGGTTGGTGAAACCGCGGGTGCAGGCCGGAGTGCAAGGTCCGAAGTTGTCGCTGTTTCGCAGCCAGTTGAAGTTGACGAAGAAGCGGTTCTTTTCGTTGGGATCGTAATCAATTCTACCCGACGCCTCTTTGCCCTGGAACAGGTTCCCGAAGGTTTGCGTCTGCTGTCCAAAGACCGCGATGCTTTTACAGAGTAACGGAGTGACACCGGGCTCCAACAATGGCGACGCATCGAGGGCAGCGAAAGCCGAATCTATGTAGGGAATCCCGGTAACCCCCTCTGTCGCCACTGCGCCTTCCCAGGTAACAACGCCGTTGTGGGTAATGTCACAGTCGCCATTTACCGCAGGTGCAAAGTTCTTAAAGAGCAGCGCCGCGGTGGAGTTCGGCAACTGGTCAATCACGGCCTGCCGGAACTGTGGTGACTCCACCAGGATCGGTACTGGAGGCGCTTGGGTGTTGAAGTGGTCCTGCTGGTAGGACACAAAGAAGAACAGCTTGTCCTTGATGATTGGGCCGCCGAAGGTGCCGCCAAACTGGTTGAAGCGCAACTGCTGCTTGGCCAGGCCGACATAGTTGTTGAAGAAATAGTTGGCGTCCAGCTTGTCGTTGCGCAGGAACTCCCAGCCGCTGCCATGCCAGCTATTGGTGCCGGACTTGGTGACCAGGTTAGTGATGGAGCCGGCGCTGCTGCCATACTGGGCGGAGTTGTTCAGACCGAGTTGCTGGAATTCTTCGACGGTGTCTTGGATCGGGACATTGTTGACGCCGCCGCTGAGGCCCTTGTTAGACGTGCCGTTGATCAGGAAGCCGTTGAAGTCTTCGCGCAGGCCGTTGACCACCGTACCGTGGCCATTCTCGAAGTCAACGCCGTTTACATTGACCGCGCCCGGCGCCATCTGGATAAGGTCGTAAACATTGCGCCCGTTGAGGGGCAGGCCGGCCACTTGCGCGCCACTCACGATCTGCGACAACTGCGAGCTTTCAGTGTCAACCGCGGGAGCGGCGCCGGTGACCTCCACTACCTCGCTCGTAGAGCCCACCTGCATCTTGAAATCCGAGTGAGTGATCGAGCCGGGATCCACTACCAGGTTGGTATGGGTTTCAGACTTGAAGTTCTGAGCCGTCACCGTCACCGAGTAAGTACCAACGGCCACCTGGTTGAACACAAAGTGACCCTGCTGGTTGCTCGATGCCGTGGTGGTCAATTGCGTGGCTTGATTCTTAATCACTACTTTCGCGCCGGTAATGGCCGCGCCGGATGGGTCGGTGATGTCTCCGGTAAGCTGGCCATTCTGAATTTGCGCCGCTGTGCTTAATGCCAGCAACAGCACGGAAAACAACACGAGGCAGAACTGCAGCTTCTTCATGGACCTACCCTCTCGCACTGTGGGATGTTTTTTCAACGGAGACGTCTTAATCCCCGCACACCTGAAAATCACGTTGTGATGTAAGCGGCATCACGCCAGACTGTGAAGTGCGCAGCATTTTGCACCCCACCCAGTCCGTCTGTCAAGCTATCTTGCTGATTGCTTTGGAAAAAACCCCTGAGGCACCGCGCAGCAGACACATCACCCCGCCGTGCCGGCAAAACTATCGGGGGTAAGCGGCGCACGTAGCTCTCCAAAACACACGTACAGTGGGATCAATGACTTACGGGAATCAGACATGCCTATACTATGATCAAGCGGAGACCGACCCCTACAGCGCTCCGTAATTTGGAAGAATTGTCACACGACAGCATGCGTCCGATCACAGAATGGTGTGATTCAGTGTGGCTTGTCACTGGTCTCCTTCGCTGACTTCCCAGGGCTTCCGGGCCGGGCCGAAACTGCGGGATTGCGCCCGGTTACACCCCGCCCTTCCTCGACCACCAACTCCTGGTCGGCGGCCTCGGCTCCCAGCGTTTCCACCTTGCCGGACGGCCAGCGCACCACCATGGAGTCCACTCGCGTGGCGGCCCCGAGTCCGAAGTGCAGCCGGGGATCGCTGGCTGACTCAAAGCTGCTGTTGGCGCGCACCTCGGCGGCCTGAGTGAGGCCTCCCGCTTTGACCTCCACCCGGACACCGAAGCCGTCGCGGTTGGAACGCGTCCCCACAGCTTTGAGCCGCAGCCAGTGGCCAGGTTGGGGCGCCCGGTTCCGCAACAGCACCGGCGAGCCGTCGAGCACGCTGATCAAGAGGTCCTCCGCGCCCGAGTTCAAAAAGTCCGCGACGGCTGCACCCCGGGCTACGTAACGTCGGCTCAGGGGAGCGCCGGCGCCTGTCCCCACTTCCTCGAACTTGCCGGCCTGCAGATTGTGGAAGAGCAACGGGCGCTCAGCGTACGTCACGCCGAAGGAATGCTGGTCTACCTGCGGGTTGACGTGGCCGTTGGCCACAAAGATCTCCGGCCAGCCGTCGTTGTCGAGGTCCACAAACTTCACCCCAAAAGCGAGGAAAGGAATGCTGATTGGCCCAAACCCGGCTGCACCAGCCAGGTCGGTGAACTGGCCGTTGCCGTCGTTGTGATAGAGATTGTTGGTGTCGTCAGAGAAATTGGTTTTGACCACGTCGGGCCAGCCGTCATTGTCATAATCGGCGGAGTCGATGCCCATGCCCGCCTGCTCCCGTCCATCAGCGCTGTACGCCACACCCGCCTCCGCGCCCACCTCGGTGAATCCGCCCTTGCAGTCGTTGTGGTAGAGCAGGCTGGGTGAAGAATCGTTGGCCACATAGAGATCGAGGCAGCCATCCTTGTCGTAGTCCAGCCACAGCACGCCCAGACCGTAATAGCCGCCCGGATCGATGTTCAATTTTTCAGTGACGTCGGTGAACGTGCCATCGCCGTTGTTGTGATACAGGCGGTCGCGAGAGCCTTTCAGGCCGCGAGGCCCACAGGAGACGGGGATTCCGCGGTACTGGCAGAAGGGGCCTTGCCCGAATTCGGGCAGGTGGTCGAGGTCGAGATCCACATAGTTGGCGATATACAAATCCAGGTAGCCGTCGTTGTCGTAGTCGCCGAATGCTGTGCTGGTGCCCCAGCGTCCTGGATTGCCCACGCCGGCTTTGGCGGTGACATCGGTAAATGTGCCGTTACCGTTGTTGTGATACAGCACTCCCCCATTTAGGTAAGTGAGGTAGAGATCCTCCCAGCCATCGTTGTCGTAATCGCCGACCGCCACCCCGAATCCCCAGCCGCAATGCGTGAGTCCTGACTTGGCAGTGACGTCCGTAAACGTTCCGTCGTGATTATTGCGGTAAAGCTTGCCGGGATGGCAGCGGTCGGAGCGCAGGTCCGCGAGCGTAGAACCGTCCACCAGGTAGATATCCATCCAGCCGTCGCTGTCGTAGTCGAAGACTGCGACGCCTCCGCACATGGAATCCATGATGTAGCGCTTGTCCGCGCTGCCGCAGGTGAGGTGGAAGTCAATGCCCGCAGCCCGAGTGACGTCCACAAAAGAAAGGCTTGCGCCGGATGACGCTTTCTTCGGGGCGCGTGCCGGCGGGGAAGCCTGGTGATTCCGGCTCGGCTGCGGGGACGCTGCCGAACTAAGCAGCAGCGCAGTGCCCATCAGGCCTGCGCTCAAGACTAAGATCTGCCGGGAAGATCGGAAGGTGAGCATCACTGGACTCGCCCGGTGGCCATTCCTCCCGTCTGCGGCTGTGCTCTCTTGAGTTCGGCGAAGCGTTGCCGCTCCTGCCGGGCTTCCTCGCCTTGGCCGGTCTTCTCCAGGGCTCGCGCCAGTTGGTAGTGCGGACTGGGGTCGGTGGGATTCAACTCGATGGAGCGGCGCAGCGCGACCATTGCGCCCTCCACGTCGCCTTCCAGAAGCAGGGCCTTACCCAGATCGTAGAATGCGTCCGCATTCTGAGGCGCCAGATCCGTGGCCTGTTTCAAGTGCGCAATGGCCGGCTTCCAATCACCGGTTTCCAACAGGCAATGCCCCAGTTGATAGAGCACTTCCGGATTGCGGGGCTTACCGGCCGCGAGTTCTCTTTCATACTCAGCAATCGCTTCCCGGTTGTGGCCGAGGCTGCCATAGGCGAAGCCCAGGTGATAGTGGCCCAGCGGCAGGTTGGGATCCAGTCGCAGTGCGGTCTGAAACTGTTCGATGGCCTGCAGGGTGCGATTGGAATTTTGGTAGGCGCGGCCCAGCAGCACGTGGGCCAACGCATTCGACGGCTCCAGGCTGAGCGCCTTCTCCAACTCGTCGGCCGCCGGCGAATATTGCTTCTGCGTCAGCCACACCAGCGCTATATCAAAGTGAATGCCGAATTGAGCGCTGTCCAGTTTCTCGCTCCGCCGCAGGGCTTCCAGCGCCTCTGCATTCTGGCCTTGTTTGAAATAGACGAGCCCCAGCCAGTGTTGCAGTTGGCCATCCTGCGGCCAACGAGCCACCGCCGTGCGCCCCACCGCTTCAGCCTCAGCGAGTCGCCCCGTCTGCAAGTAACCGAGCACTAAACCGCGGTTCACCTCCAGGTTGTCGGGCGCCAACCGCTGCGCCTTTTCGAAATCCGCTGTGGCCCGGTCAAACTGGCCGGCATCCAACGCGGCCTGCCCGCTGCGCACCAAGGTCTGAACATTCGGAGACTGGCCTGCTGCCAGCGACCGCGCCAGCAGAACCGCACTGGGCAGAAGCAGCAGCCAGCAAAGCCGCTGCCGGGCAAAGTGTGCCCACCACTTGCTGGCCGGCTTGTGCGCTATTAGAAATGTTCGCCGGGAAACGGGCCGCATGGGACTGCTCTGCTGCATCCTAACGTGCCACGGCGGAACGGCGCAATTCGCGCCTCCTCAG
This sequence comes from Terriglobia bacterium, assembly GCA_020073165.1. Classification (GTDB taxonomy): domain Bacteria; phylum Acidobacteriota; class Terriglobia; order Terriglobales; family Acidobacteriaceae; genus JAIQET01. Next base: position 43,504 of record JAIQFP010000007.1, read on the forward strand.
CACCTTGCCAGCGCCGCGCGCAGACAGAGGATGAGAGCTGTCTCCGGTTGGAAAATCCTAACCCTGGCGCTGCGAGCCTGGCCTCTGAGTTGCCTTTGCCAGACACAGTCGATGCCGCTGGGTTCCAACTTTGATTCGCGGCATCGCCCGGGAGAAACCTTAATGATGATCAACCCAAACTCATTGCCTCACCTCCGGGTGCCGTTCCCGCAATACGGGCAAACCGACCCCGGCCAGATCAGGCGCTACATCACCGAGAATAGCGGCCTGCAACAGGACCTGCAGGAAGTGCAGGGCCATTTCCGTGTGCGCCACGATGACCTGTTCCGCATGAGCATCACCGAGAGTGGCACCCCTTCAGGCGCGAAACCGGCGCTGGACGATGCTGGCAAGGTCCAGACGGACATCCGCGGCGACTTGAAGAACATGTGTGCCACCAATCAGGCTCCCAGACCGGTTGATGTGACTGCCTGATCGAGTCTGGCTGGCCGTTCTTGTGGTTCCGCAGTCGATCGCGGAACCCCTCTTTATTTGGGCACCCAGCGCGATGGAGCGCACGCGTTTCGGCTCTGTTGCGGTCCCTTCGCCCGCGCCATTACAGTAATTGTTTCAGCGCACCGCAATTCTGCCGGAGTTTTATCGCATGAGCAGCATGAGGGAACACCTTGGCCGCTTGTTCGCTTACGACGACTGGGCCAACCGCGAAGTGTTGGCAACACTCAACCAGACCGGCGGGCGGCCGCCGCGGTCCGTCCAACTCATGGCCCACATCTTTTCCGCCCAAAGGTTGTGGTTGGAGCGTCTGCAGTCACAGAAACAAAGTCTTCCGGTTTGGCCTGATTTCAGCCTGGACGAGTGTGAGGCGCAAGCCGCCGAACTTCCCAGGCTATGGAAGAACTATCTGGCCCAAGCTGAGAATGTGGATCGCCCCATCGTGTACAAGAACAGCAAAGGCGAAAGCTGGGTGAGCCAATCAGAAGATGTCCTGCTGCATGTGGTCATGCACTCCGTTTATCATCGCGGCCAGATCGCAACCGACATGCGGGCGGCAGGGTTTCCTCCCGCCTACACCGATTTCATTCACGCGGTGCGACAGGGTTTTGTGGAAGAGGTCTGAGATGCCGATTGCCAAGTCTGCTTTTCACATGGTCCCCCAGGTCATCGCCACCGCGATTCTGATGGCCTTGATCGTCTCTTTTCAAGGTCCCTGGAACGCCATGCGCTGCCTCGGCCTCGCGATTACCGTGCTCGCAGCCACAGCGTTTCTTGCCGCCCGCTATCAGCTGGGCAGGTCATTTTCGGTGAGCGCACAAGCCAAACAACTAGTGACTTGCGGAATCTACTCCCGCGTTCGCAATCCCCTGTACGTATTCAGCACGCTGATGATTCTGGGCGCGGTGATTGCTTATCAACGGCCGGTTTTCTTATTGATTCCCGCTGCGCTGGTGGTAATCCAAGTGATCCGCGCGCACCGTGAAGCTCAAGTCTTGGAGGCCGCATTCGGGGACGCGTACCGCGAGTACCGCAAGCAGACGTGGTTCTGAAACTGACCTGCGACCTTCCACCGACTACAAAGTCAGGTGTAAGCTTCGCAGTCTACCTGGCAAAATCCGGCCGGTTCGAGGAAACCTGAGATGAGGCGTTGCACGCCCGCACGATTCGCCGCCGTCGCCCTCTTTCTCACTGGGGCGTGCCCTGGCACCCATGCCCTGGCAGCGACCGGGTCAGTCACTGCCGCCGCGCCTAAGCCCTTATCCGAGCGGGTTGTGGACTACCAAATCGATGCCCGAGTCGATGCCCGGAAGAAAACCATTGACGCCGTCGAAATCCTCACCTACCGCAACCTGACCGGCCAGCCGCAGGACACCTTCCCTTTCCATCTTTATCTCAACGCGTTTCAGCCCACCTCGACGGCCGCCCGTGAGTTTCGCCGAGACAACGAGGACTTTGAATGGAAAGGCAAGAACTTCGCCTCGGCAGAGATCAAGTCGCTCGAAGTCGCGGGCATGGGCGACCTGACCTCGCAGATAAGCTTCATCGCACCCGACGATGGCAATCCGGACGACCGCACTGTCTTCCAGGTAAAGCTGCCACGCCCTGTGCCAGCGGGCGAGTCAGTGCAATTCAAGATCGCCTTCCACGATCAACTGGGCGAAGTGCTCGCCCGCACAGGATACAAACGGAACTTCATCATGGGAGCACAGTGGTTTCCAAAAGTTGGAGTGTGGTGGCAGGGTGGGTGGAACTGCCACCAGTTCCACGCCGACACCGAGTTTTTCGCCGACTTCGGAACCTTTAACGTGCGCCTCACGCTGCCGCAGAACGAAGTCGTGGGTGCCAGCGGCGAAGAAGTTTCCAGTGTGAACCATCCCGACGGCACCAAGACTGTTTCCTTTCACGGTGAGGACATCCACGATTTCGCCTGGACGGCCGAGCCGGAATTCCGCGTGTTCACCGACTACTTCACCGGCAGCGCAGGCATGGTGAAGATCCGCCTGCTCACTCAACCCGGGCACGTGGCCATGGCCGAACGCAACATCCGGATCCTGAAAGAGACGATGAAGCGCTTCGACCAGTGGTACGGACCATATCCCTACAAGCAGATCACCCTGGTTGACCCGCCCCATGGCGGCCTGGGCGCCAGCGGCATGGAGTATCCGACGCTGATCACCGGTCTCACTCTCTGGTGGATGCCCAAAGGTTGGTACCTGCTGGAGGAAACCGTGTCGCACGAGTTCGGGCACCAGTACTGGTACGGCATGGTGGCCACCAACGAGTTCGAGGATGCCTGGCTCGACGAAGGCATCAACAGCTACACCGAAATGAAGGTGATGGACGACCTCTATGGCAAGGATCGCTCTGATACCGACCTCTGGGGCATGCACGACGGAGAACGCTCTTACCAGCGTCTGGGATACATCCGGTCGGCCGATAGAGATCCCATGGCTCGCTTCGGCTACCAATACATGGACCGACGGTCCTACGGCGACATCACCTACAACAAGAGCGTAGCCGTGCTGCTTACTCTGGAAAAGATCATCGGTGAAACCGCCATGCGGCGAGCGCTGCGTACCTATTTCGAGCGCTACCGCTTCACCCATCCCACGAAGGAAGATTTCTTGAAAACCGTGGAGGAAGTCTCCGGCCAGGACCTTCGCTGGTATTTCAACCAGGCAGTGTATGGAACGCAGGTGCTCGACTACGAAATCCTGAGGGCCGCCTCCGACCCAGCGGACTGGTTTGTTAAGGATGCTCCCGAGGAGAAGAAAGGTGAGACGCTCTATCACACTACCGTGCTCGTGCACCGCAAAGGCGACTTTGTTTTCCCCGTGGACGTGCTGGTGAAGTTCGACAATGGCGAGCAGGTCCGCGAACACTGGGACGGCCGCGATCGTTGGGTGCGCTACAGCTACGACAAGAGAGCCAGTCTGGTGTCGGCCGAGATTGATCCCGAGCAGGCTGTCTGGCTGGACAAGGATTTCTATAACAATAGCTACGTGGCGGCCCCCATGAGCGGTGCCCGCCGCAAGCTGTCGGCCTACTGGCTGCTGTTCACGCAATTTCTAGCACAGTGGCTGGCGTGGCTGGTGTGATCCAACTGAGAACTCAGAGCTGAGAACCGAGAACTGTTCTTACTTATGGTGCAACAAACTGGAATCCTCTCCGAAGGTGCGCGCCGCGTGTGGCGGCATCAACGCGTGCTGCGGTGGTTTTTTATTGCGAACTTTGTGCTGGCGGCGTTTGCTACGGTGCCCGTAGACAGGGCAGTGGGACGGGTCGCGGACCACAGCCTCTATTCCCAGCGCTTGTATCAGGGATTTGATCTGTCAGCCTTCTCCGAACTGGCGGCAAATCCGGAAGTCGCGCTGTGGTCAAAGTTTCCCGGTTCGGTGCTGTTTGCTTTGATCTTCTTTGTGTTCGCGCTGTTTCTCACCGGCGGGATTCTCGAGACCTATCGCACCGACCGCAAGCTGGTGACCGCTGATTTTTTTCATGCCTGTGGCGCATGCTTCTGGCGCTGGGTAAGGCTACTGGTCGTGTTGCTGATCGTGCTGGTACCCATCACCATCGCTGCCTCTGGCCTCAGCACATGGTCCGACTCGCTTTCCCACGACGCGTCCCAGGAGAGACTCGGTTTCTGGGTAGAAGTGGCTGCTTTGCTGTTCGTGACGTTGCTGCTGATGGCCGTTCGCCTCTGGTTCGACATGGCACAAGTGCACGCCGTCGCCGAGGACGAGCGAGCGATGCTGCGAGCCGTGTTGTACTCCTTCCGGCTCACCTGCAAGAACTTCAGATCGTTGTACTGGATGTATTTCCGCATCAGCTTTCTGGCCTGGCTGGGTCTGGCGGCGGCCCTGCTGATCTGGATCAAGATTCCGTCGCAGCGCATTGGCCTGTCGTTCTCTGTCCTGGAGATTGCACTGCTTTGGTGGACTGGGACCCGGCTCTGGCAGCGGGCAAGCGAGACCGTCTGGTATGAGCGGCGATCCCCGGCCCCAGCGATGACGACGGCGTGGCCCGAACCTTACGTTTACGCCCCGCCCGCGCCTGCGGCATCGTCCGAGGACCAGATATGAATTTTCGGTCGCCCTCCTTAATATTGGAACCGATGAGAATCCTCCGCGTATCTTTCTTGCTTGCTCTTTCCGGTAACCTCCTTTGGGCAGCTGAGCCCAAAATGCAGCCGCTGCCTGCTCCCCTCTCCAACAACGCGGTCGCCAGCCTCAAGGCTCGCGGCGGACTCCGCCTCTACTCCCTCATGGGGATCGGGCCCAAGAAGAAGTGGGATGCCGTGAGCAACGCAGTGTACGCCCTGGACCCGGACACAGGAGAATGGACTGAACTTCGCCCCGTCCCCGGAACCGCCGGCCGCATTGCTGCCGCCGCTGCGGGCGCCCGCGACCACGTTTTCCTCTTCGGCGGCTACGTGCTGGATGCGCAGGGCGGGGAAACCACCGTGCCCGATGTCTCCGTTTACGATCCGCTCTCAGACCGCTGGTCCCGCGCCAGCGACACGCCCGTTCCAGTGGATGATTCCGTAATTGGCGTCTATCAGGACCGTTACATTTACCTGGTCAGCGGCTGGTCGAACAACGACGCCGTCCGCAACGTTCAGGTGTACGATGGCGCGAAGGACAAGTGGCTGCAGGCCACGCCCATTCCCGGTACTCCGATCTTCGGCCACGCCGGCGCGCTGGTCAATGACACCATCATTTACGTGGATGGCGCCCACCGGAATCCCGCCGGCAGTCAGCCGAAGTACGTCGCCTCCGACGAGTGCTGGATGGGCAAGATCGACCACCATGATCCCGCGAAAATCCAGTGGAGCAAGCTGCCCAGTCATCCCGGCAATGCCCGCTACCGGATTGCCGCGGGAGGCTCGGAGAAGGACCAGAAGATCTTCTTTTCCGGCGGCACCGACAATCCCTACAACTACGACGGCGTCGGCTACGACGGACACCTGTCTGAGCCGGTGGCCGTGACCTTTGCCTTCAACCTGCGCACCGGCAAGTGGGAAACCCTTAATGACAAGACTCCCAACCCAACCATGGACCACCGGGGATTGCTGGTTGCGCCGCATGGACTGGTGACCATCGGCGGCATGGAACAGGGCCAGCGGGTGACCTCGCGCGTGACGGTGCTGCCACGCAAGTGAGCGCAAACCGCGCCGTCCCAGAGAGAATCAGTAGAAATCCGAGCAACTCAGATAAAAACCGCATTGCGGGCAACTCAACTTGCAACGATGCTCCTTGAGCTGGGTCGAGCAGTTGGGACAAAAGCGGGAAGGATTGCGGGAATCGGATCCGGGCGTACGAACGCCCTCGCGTGCCTGGCTAGTGCCCGATCCCGCTTCATTGTCGCGCCGCGACTGCATCATTCTCCCGCGGACTAACTCGCAGGTGGCAAGTCGCTGTTCCAGCAAGCGGCCACCATCATCCACACGCCCAGGCGACGCCAGGCATGAATGAACTTGCCGCGATCGGCCAGAGTGGTACCGTTTCCCTGCCGGACCGCAACCGTGTAGCGGCCAATTTCGATGGCCATGTCGCCCGTGTTGTCCACCCGCGTGGTTTCCAGGCGCAAATCCTGGTATCCCTTCTCACCGTGATCCCGCAGGACCTGCTCGATCGCCTTCGGTCCCTGGGCGGCTTCGCGATGCGGAGGCATGAAGAGTCCGTCGGAGGTGAACAATTCTGCCACCTGCTCGTAGTTGCCGGTGTTGAATGCGGTGCTGTAATCCTGGGTCAGGCCACGAATCGTAGATTCGACATCGATGAAGAGACTCTGAGAGTGGGCACCACTGCTAAATGGCCGGTACATCGAGCTACCTCCTGGGGGAAGGACTTAGGTTGCGCGCGCGTTCACTTCGGCCAAAGCGACTGGCGCAATCAATTCGGGGAGCATTCTAACCCAAAACCAGGCCGATAGGCGGAGGAGTTTGCCGGTGACCGCGATTTTAAGGGTATGATAAATGTCCCTAAAGAGCTGTTACAGGCTCCGGTAAGCGGGAGGGCGGACCATGCACTTCGAGCAGTTCTACCTGGGCTGTCTGGCCCACGCTTCTTACTTGCTGGGATCGGAGGGCGAAGCCGTAGTGGTTGATCCCCAGCGCGACGTCGAAATCTACCTGAAAGCCGCGCAAGAGCAGGGGCTCACCATTCGTCATATTTTTGAAACTCACCTGCACGCCGATTTTGTTTCCGGACACAAGGAACTTGCGGCCCGCACCGGCGCGAAAATCTACATCGGCGCCAAAGCTGGGGCGGCATTTCCTCATGTGGATGTTCAGGACGGCTTCGCATTGAATGTGGGGAAGATCCGGGTGAGTGTCCTCGAAACCCCCGGCCACACGCCGGAGGGCATTTGCCTGGTCATTGCCGACTTGGAGAAATCACCTGAGCCGTGGGCGGTGCTGACGGGAGACACCCTCTTTATCGGCGATGTGGGACGGCCAGACCTGTCGAAAACCCACACTCCCGGGGAACTGGCGGCCCTGCTGTACGACAGCCTGCACAACAAACTCATGAAGCTCGCGGATCACGTGTTGGTATATCCGGCGCACGGCGCGGGCTCGCTCTGCGGGCGCAACATGCGCGCCGAGCGTGCCTCTACTATCGGGACCGAGCGCCTCACCAACTACGCATTGCAGATCAGGAGCAAGCAGGAATTCGTGACGCAGTTGACCAGCAACTTGCCCACGCGTCCGGAGTACTTCCTGGCGGATGCCGAGATCAACCGTGAAGGCGCCGCCCCACTCGCGGAGTTGCCCGAACTGCCGGAGATCCCCGCGCCAGAGTTGAAGCGCATGCTGGAGCAGGGCGTGATCGCGTTGGACGTGCGCCCCGGCGATCAGTTTGCTTCCGGCCATGTGCCGGGCTCCATCAATATTGCCTTATCGGGACAGTTTGCCTCGTGGGCGGGAACCATTCTGGGCCTGGGGTCTCGGCCCGTGTTGATCGCCGACTCGACGGAACAATTGACGGAGGCGCGCTTGCGCCTGGCGCGAGTCGGTATTGAAGATGTCCGGGGATTTCTGCCAGAGGGCGTCGTGGGATGGACGCGGGCGGGATTCACACTGGCCGAGTTGCCGCAGATCACGGTGCAGGATCTGGGCGAGCGTCTGCATGATCGGCCTGTCCACGTCCTCGATGTGCGCCGGGAAGCCGAGTGGCAGGCCGGCCACATCGCGGGCGCGCACTGGTGGCCCTTGGACAGATTTCGATCTGAACTGCCGCCGATCGACGAAAAAACCGTGGCCGTCCACTGTAAGAGCGGCTACCGCAGCATGATCGCCTGCAGCCTGCTGCAGCGGGCCGGGCACCCCAACGTCGTCAACGTAGTGGGCGGATTCGACGCCTGGCAGCAGGCGCGATTGCCTTCCGTCACCGGGGCGCCCGTCGAAGCGTGACCCAGGGCTCGTTCCACCCCCGGCACCATCGGCTCATAGAGTCACTCGGTCTGGTAAGGAGTAAACACGATGAAGCGCACTCTTGCCTTGTTCTCATCCCTCTTGGCCGTTGCGGCAATTCTGATCTTCTGGCACGCGGGAGACGTGGCTGCGGTCCATGCCCAGACCAATCCCGACTGGCCGCAATGGGCCAACACTCCTCAGCATACCGGCGCCAGCTCCGCCGTGGGACAAGACCCGAACCAGCAGCTTGCTGACATCACCTACGACCCCTTCACCGCTCAGGAGATGGCAGAGAGCGGCGGCGACTTGCTCGCCCATTACCAGTCTCCTTTGATTGATGGCAATACTGTTTTCAGCGAATACAAAACGGGAACCTACGTCTCTTGCCACCCGCCGGGATCAGGACATCCCTTCCCTTGCGGTCCGGATGCGTGGAGCTCCCAAATTTGGAACGAAAGAGCGTTCACCTGGCAGGGCGGCTCGCTGGTGGAGTCCTGGAACTTTCAAAGTGATTGGAAGCCGGAACCGAATGGCGGCTTCGCCGGCCCGAGCGGCTGGGAGCCGGTCTTTCACGCGGCGGTGTCCAAGGGCTTTGTATTCGTCCCCGGCGCCTCCGGATCGGTCTACAAGCTGAACGAGTCGGATGGCACCCAAGTGGCCCACTTCCGGCCCTTCGGCCCGGTGGACGATCCCAACAAGTTTGTTTCGGGTCCCCTGACGGTAGATCCCAGCGGGAACGTCTACTACAACGTGATCGCCCTGCACAGCAAGAATCCCTGGGCGACGGATGTGCGCGGCGCGTGGCTCGTCCGCGTGACTCCGCAGGGTAGGGTCGCCAAGGTCAGCTATTCCACCCTGGTGCCGAATGCGCCTACGACCTGCAACGGCGCTCCCTGTGGCGCACAGCGTCCGGGGTTGAATGTGGCTCCGGCAGTCTCTGCGGATGGCAGAACCATCTACACCGCCAGCCGCGCCCACTTCTTCTCCGACTATGGCTACATGGTGGCCGTAAACGCCAACCTTACTCCGCGCTGGCAGACCTCTCTGCGCGACCTCATCGGTCTCGGCATAGCCGGCGTGATCGAGGATCAGTCCTCCTCGACACCGGTCGTGGCGCCCGACGGCAGCATACTTTACGGAGTAGTGAATGCGATTGACAGCCGCGGGGACCTCCTGAAACTCAACTCCTCCGGCCAGTACCTCACCAAGTACGGCTTCGGTTGGGACATCACGCCTGCCATCTACCCACACGACAGTACCTACTCGGTGATCCTCAAGGACAATCATTACGACACCGGTGGTCCCTACTTCATCACGCAACTGAGTGCCGACCTGGTTCCGGAGTGGCAATTCAAGAACACCACCATTGATGGCGGCCACCCCAACGGGTATGAATGGTGCGTGAACGCGCCGGCTGTCGACGCTAATGGGACGGTGTACGTCAACAGCGAGGACGGAAGCGCCTACGTCATTCAGCAAGGCGGAACCCTTCAAGGCAAACTCTTCCTGCGCCGGGCCGTGGGCGCGGCGTACACCCCCATCGCCATCGGGCAAGACGGAAAGATCTACACCGAGAATGATGGGGACATGTTTGTGCTCGGGCAATGACCTCCCGGGGAAACAATCCGGGAAGGGAGTTTGGCGCAAGCCCCAGCTCACTGCTCAGGGTTGCCGCTCTCATAGCGGTTTTTAGCGCGTGCTTCTACTATGCTAACCTGTGACTGCCCACCCTCAGCCGGGATGGCGGAACTGGCAGACGCAGCGGACTCAAAATACCCTGTGACTCTCTCGTAAGTATCTCTCCTCCAATGACTTCAACAACATACGTTGCGGAGTGACCCGCAGGCTGTGCCATTTTGCACAGGCTGTATCAAGCTGTTGGTCACAGTTTGGGCACAAACTGGTGGGGTGAACCGCCGATATTCCGGGTTTTGGGAGACGTTGGTTCGAGTTGGCTCACAGCACTCGCCGACTGCGCTCGATATAGGCGTCGAGGTCTCGAACGTCAAAGCGCCATGGGCTAGTGCCGCCGCCGTCCTCGATGTACGGAATCAAACCCTGCTGCACGAGATTGCGGAGCTTCCATTGGCTGATCGCCAGATACTCGGCGGCTTCCTTGGTTTTCACGAGCCTCGGAGCGATGGGAGCCTGTTTCGGTGATCTGTTCATGCGCTACGATGATATAGGGGTATTTCGCTTACGCCCTGAAGAAGACGATCAAGGGTTCAGCCGCCAATGGTTTTTCGAGGCCCTGTCCGCGCCTTAAGCTCGCACGCTCGACCACTGCCCGACGTTCGTGACGCGCACGCTCCCGTCCGGCTGTCCACGCACCGAGACCCTGTCCAGCCGTGCAGCCGCATACAATCCTGAGCGAAATCGGTTGCGGCTCCTCTCGTCTGTACCGACGCCCGGAACGTCGAAGTGCTGACCAACTTTCAGCCTGTGGACACGGTCGGCGATCTTGCGGTACTTGCGGGGTTGTTCAACTCGTGGACGAAGATAAGAGTGTCGCAGCGCGATGCAGTGTCTATTGCCGCATGAGGCATTGACAACTTGGCCGGGAGGGACGGAGCCGTGGGCGTCAATCCAGTTGCGCCGTCGCCGACCGTAGGCGGTGGACGGGTTAGCGATCTCCTCACAGCCGCCGCGCAGTTTTGTTGGCGAGAACTTCCCCATTGTGCCGTTCTTACGCGGACTTTTTCTGTGCAGCCTTGACCTTCGCCCACCGCGCCCGTTGAGCAGCGGCAATTTTCCTTCGAGCGGCGGCTGACATCTTTCTCTTCTTGGGCATGCTCACAACGTTTTGTTTCTGCCCGCCGTTCCTCCGCACCTTTGCCCATCGTGCTCTCTGTGCAGCCGCGATCCTCGCCCTTCCTGCCGCTGATATCTTCCGACGAACGGCTGTCCTTCTGCCGAATGAGCCGCCATTGAGTGCGGCGAGTGCTGCGTCAAGGCTTTCGACCGTTCTTGCCGCGTGATCCCGCTCTTTCTTCAATTGCTGGACAACACCAGCCAAGTTAGCCATGAAATCCCCCTCGGCGGGGATTGTACCAAGACGCCGCTAGTAAGGCCGATTCTGAGCGTTTTGGTCGCCGGGAGGGGTTCCGGTCGGGTCAGGCGTCTCGTTAGTGCGGAAGGGGTTTGTAACCAGTCCAGCGAAGCTGTCCGCACGTAGTCTCGGTCTTGAGATACCCCCTCTTTCGGGATAAGACTGCTGCCTCTGCCGCGCATGGCGAACAAATAGCGAAAGTGCTAGACTGTCCCTGTGGACGAAGGCCGCAAGCGCGTGCTGTTGATCGCCGCCTCGATCCTCGCAGCCCGAAAGCTCGCTCAGTATGACAGCGGAGCACGGGTACCTGCGACGGTGAGCGCCATTGCTGATGCTATCCGATGGGCTGAGCGGATCATGGAGGAGATTGATCGGCGGTGGCCTGACGCGAGGAACAGGACTGTGTAGCCGGAAGGCTCCAATTTTAGCGTGGGACGGAATAGAAAAAGATGTCGGTCAACATAATTGCTGCTTGGCCAATCGCAATCGTTGGGGTTTCCGACCGACGCCTCACCGGGTTTGTCTCAGGAAAGATGCACACGAATCGTTCGACAAAGATGACGGTTTTCGGATGTGCGGACGCGCACGGAGTCGTCGTGTACAACGGGATCGGGATGGATGACCAAGGGTTGACACCGGGTGACTGGCTGATGGAACTCGGGGAGCAGAAGGTCTTTGATTCTGATATTCAACAGGTGCTGGAATCGGTCAGAACGGATTTGGAGGGTCGGCTCCAAAAGCTCCGTGAGGTATACGGCCCGAAAAAGGCCCGACATACTTTCACTTTCGCCGTTTGGCGCAACGACCAGACAGAAATCCACAACCTCACGAACTACGAATCGTTCGATGGGGGCGAGAACCTAGCAGAGGGCAGTGACAGGGTAAAGCTGATTCCGTCTTTTCCGACCCCGCAGGCCAAAGTCGGAATATTAGTAACCGGCACAATGCCTCCAATAGCTGACGTGAAGGCGATTCGGCAAGTGATTGCAGCGAAGCCCGTCAATTACGTATTGGCTCGCTGCATCAAGGTGGTAAGAGATGTCGCCTATAGGCGCGGCAATGCGCGAGGAGCAGTTGGTTCTGCTGCTCAGTGGGCAGTTGTCGGCCCGCAGCGCGAAGATATTCACTGTGGTCTTGATGTTGTTGGTGGACGGGTCGCGCAAGAACCACCAAACATGATTAACGTCCACGCAAAATCGCATGTGGCAGGAACGAGGTCAGTGGGTTTTGGGAGTGCCGGAGCCGGAATGCTGATCAAGGACGCATATGCATATGCCGTTGCAGAAGACGGAAGCCGCATAGACATTGCTCATTACGACCCAGATCAGAAAGGGGTGCTCTTCAGTGAGCCTAAGTGCGGAGTCTGTGGTTCGCCGTGGCCTGCATCTCATCGGTTCTGCGAGGTGTGTCTACATGACGAGCATCACGCCCGTGGGAAGAAGCAACGCCGAAGAAGATGAAGGCTCGTGCGTGTTGGTTGCGTTGTTCTGGGATTGGTCATTTGGAGGGAAATATCGAATGCCAGACACGATGGGACAGAGATTCAGTTGCGGATTCCCAGAGGAGTGGGAGGATTTTGCAAAGAGGCACCGTTTGTTTCTTGAGCGGTTTCCTAACCTTGTCGCGGCTTTGAACACTGCATTCATCAGAAGGGCAACCCTGTCAGAGCATATCGACAAGTTCATCTTCTTCTACGGAAGGCTTTGTTGCGAAGATTTCTTTGAAGTCGGGTTGTGCTGTGGCAACGGGTATGGGGCTGCCGCTATGAAACTCGTCCGGAGCCTGTACGAGAGAGCAGTCACATTGCGGTATTTGCACGAGCACCCAGAAGAGTTGACCGATTTCTGGGATTATCACCATGTCTCCTCGTACAAGCTCATGGTTCCAGTGGACGAGACGCTAGGCACGAAAACTGTACCGGAAGAGATGCGTGCGAAGCTGAAAACAGATTTTGAAAGAGTCAAAGAACGGTTTATGGTGACCGCCTGTGATGAGTGCGGGACAAAGCGCCTGAATCACACGTGGAGCAAGCTCGATTTTGTTTCGATGTCCAAAAAGACGGGCGTCATCGGCAAGCTGGTTGTCCCCGGCTACTACTGGCCGCTGCGTCACGCTCACGCAACGGTCGGTGCGCTGCTATCGAGATTAGAAGACAGTGAAGTTGAAGGAATTTCCTTTGCACCAACTGCACAGAGAAAAGAGGCCGACGACGCTCTGATGACGGCGCAGAATATCATCGTCGATGTTTTGAACGTCCAAGACGAGCGATTCAAGATTCCGGGGCTGAGTGAACAGATTCAGCATGTGATCGATGATTTTGGCGAGATGTACGCAAAGCCTGCGAAGGATTGATGGTGTATTCGGATGTGTCACGGAGACTCGAAATGACCTTGGACAACTTCCGTCAATCCCTCACAGCGAACGAGCCGCCTCCGGGACTCACATTTGCCCTCTCCGGTCTATGGTGGGACGCCAAGGGCGATTGGACGCGGGCTCACGAATCTGCTCAGCAGAACGATGGCAGTGACGGGTCTTGGGTGCACGCCTACTTCATCGCAAGGAAGGCGATCAGGACAACGCGGCTTATTTGTACCCTACTGCACGCCTGATGTTTTCCTGATGTTCGCAAGTTCTCTTGTCCGCAACTCTTTGGCTAACCAACCGACAAGAGTAATAGACGCCTCGACAGCCTTGTTCAACTGCTCTCGGCTGACGCTCACTTCTGCTCCAATGTTGTCCCCTGAAACGTAGTCGGGGTATTTCTCAGAAAATGAGCAATCCAAGAAAGCTGTGACGCCCTCATTCCAATCTACGTCGTCATTGAACTTGAACGTGTTTGCCTCAGCACCTTCATGGACAATCTGGTTCCGCACCACGCGCATCGTCTCAACAAACTCGATACGGTCTGCGTTGGCACTGAAGTCGATCCCGAACCGCTCGGTATATTCGAGCCAAAGGCGGTTGAACTCGCTCATGTTCTTCTTACCGTATCGCCTTCTCCGTGGGCTAAACGACTCCGCTGACTTAGACATGTTACGTAGGGCGTGCGTTAGACGGGACGCCAGTGCCACGAGTGCCATGTTCCTCAAGAACCGTTCCTGCCTGCTGTTTGTTTCGAGAACATCGACATGCTCATCAATCAAGTGTTGCTGATATTCATCATCGTGAGACTTTTCAAGTGCTGCTTTTATTTCCGCCAAATCAGTATCGGTGTTTGTGTTGAGATACCGAACGCTGGCATCCAGCGTGCCTTTAATCAGAATGTGAACGTCCCACTGAAACTGCTGGTACTCGTCATCGTAAAAATCCATATCCGACAGGAGTTCATTCATAACGCACCCGTCGTAGGGTGAGTTGCTCTGACGCTGGAGAGGGCACTGCCAGAATGGTATCGAGGGTTCGAGCAAAAGGCATGGTCGCGAGTCCCTTTAGATTTGCCATGAATTCCTCCCCGGCAAAGGATTGTAATGGATCGGCTCCGTTTCCTGAGCGAGTGGTGCCGTGCCCCGCGAATGCACTGGGTATAATGCAGTTTCTCGCTATTCGCGCCTGTGAAACCGTCTGAAAGCAATTCCGAGTGGCTTACGCGCAAGCGGCTGATCGACCCGAAGCTGAAAGCAGCGGGCTGGCGAATTGTTCCGTTCAGCCCCGACACGCCGCTCAGGTCCTATGACCGTTGTGCTGTTGAGGAGTTTGAGACTGAACACGGCCCCGCCGACTATGCCCTCTGCGTGGCTGGTCAGGTTCTAGGAATTGTCGAAGCCAAGAAACTGACCCTTGGCCCGCAGAGCGTTCTAACGCAGGCTGAAAGATATTCCAAAGGTGCTACTAGCAGTCCACTCAACTTTCGCGGGTATCGAGTTCCGTTTCTGTATTCGACCAATGGCGAGGTCATTTGGCATCACGACATACGAAACGCTCTCAGTCGCTCGCACACAATCGCACAGTTTCACACTCCAGACGCCCTAGCCGAACAGCTTGCCAAGGACTTCGACGTATCCTGTCAGGCGCTTCTCCAAACACCTAACGATCATCCCCGCCTCCGCGAATATCAGCGGCAGGCAAACGCAGCCGTCGAAAAGGCAATCGTTGACCGCAAGCATCAGATGCTCGTGGCGATGGCAACCGGAACGGGCAAGACCTTCACGATGGTCAATCAGGTTTATAGGCTGATGAAGGCCGAGGTCGCTCTGCGGATTCTCTTCTTGGTTGATCGTCGCGCACTGGCTGCACAGGCGGTGCTGGCATTCGCGTCCTTCGAGCCGGAGCCGGGACTGAAGTTCGACAGAATCTACGAAGTCTACAGCCAGCGATTCCAGCGAGGAGATTTCGACGAGGACGAGAAGTTCGACCCAAGAGTTTTGCCAAGCTCCTATTTGACTGACCCTCAACCGGGGCATGCCTTCGTCTACGTGAGCACGATCCAGCGGATGACCATCAACCTTTTCGGGCGGGACGCAATCGTGGCCTCTGGCGACGAAGAAGTCGATGAAGATGCCAGCCAGCTAAACATCCCAATCCATGCGTTCGATCTGATAATCGCCGATGAGTGCCACAGAGGATATTCAACTCAAGAAAGCGCAATCTGGAGGAAAACCCTCGATCACTTCGATTGCGTCAAGGTCGGTCTGACCGCAACACCCGCCGCCCACACGATGGCCTATTTCAAGGACATCATCTATCGGTACGAGTACGAGCGGGCTGTGCGGGAGGGATTCCTCGTTGACTACGATGTGGTTGCGGTCAAGTCCAACGTTCGCATGAATGGCATTTTCTTGAACGAGGGAGAGCAGGTCGAGGTCGTCAATCCTATCTCTGGTGCTAAGCAACTCGACTTGCTGGAGGACGAGCGCCAGTTCGATAGCGCCAAGATCGAGCATGACATCACGTCGCCCGACTCAAATCGAAAGATTCTCGAAGAGGTCAAGAAGTGGATGCTGGAGCACGAGCAGCGGTATGGTCGCTTGCCGAAAACGCTCATTTTTGCCAGCAACGATCTCCCGCACACGTCGCACGCCGACCAGTTGGTTGACCTTGCTCGCGACATCTTCGGTCGAGGCGATTCATTCGCTCAAAAAATCACGGGTAGGGTGGATCGTCCCCTTCAGCATATTCGCGAGTTCCGCAATCGCCCAGCGCCGACTATTGCCGTGACGGTTGATCTGCTGACCACTGGTGTCGATATTCCCGATCTGGAAGGCATCGTCTTCCTGCGCCCCGTGAAGTCCCGAATATTGTTCGAGCAGATGCTCGGACGAGGCACTCGCAAGGGTGAACACTTCCCAGACAAGTCCCACTTCGTGGTGTTCGACTGCTTCGACGGAACGCTGCTGGAGTACTTCAAGAATGCAACGGCGATCACCGCTGAACCGCCGGAGCGCGAGCCGTGCACAATCGTCGAGATCATCGAAGACATCTGGAGCAACCGAGATCGCGATTACAACATCCGCAGGCTTGTCAAACGTCTCCAACGCATCGAGAAAGAGATGTCGGGCGAGGCACGGGACATGTTCGCTGCCCACATTCAGGGTGGTGATGTTGGAAAGTACTCCAGCGATCTCCCGCGCAGGCTGGGCCACGACTTCGTGGATACGATGAGCCTGCTCCGGGACAAAGTATTCCAAGACCTGTTGATGAATTATCCCCGCAAGGAGCGCAGGTTCATCGTTGCCTACGAGACACAGGATACGGTCACTTCATCATGGCTCGTGCGCGGGATCGACGGCAAGGAATACAAGCCCGACGACTACCTCACCGCGTTCGCTCAGTTCGTCCGTGAGAATCCACAGCAGATTGAGGCAATCCGAATCCTGTTGCAACGCCCCAAGGACTGGAGCACGAAAGCATTGAGCGACTTGCAGCAAAAGCTCGCGGCAACACCGCAGCGGTTCAACAAAGAGAATCTTCAGAGGGCGCACGAACTGCACTACCAGAAGGCGCTCGTGGACATCATTTCGATGGTCAAGCACGCCGCCAACGAGCAACAACCCCTGTACACTGCTGAAGAACGAGTCAAGCTCGCCATGGCGAAGATCACGTCAGGCAAGAACTTCACGCCCGAACAGGTGCAGTGGCTTGATCGGATCGAGGGGCACTTGTCCGCAAACCTGACCATCGACTCCAGCGACTTCGACGCTTTGCCAGTATTCAACCGGGTCGGCGGCTGGGGTCGCGCAAACAAGGCTTTCGCAGGCCAACTTCCTCAACTCATCCACCAATTCAATGAGGCCGTAGCGTTATGAGCGATGTAGTCCAGCAACTCTGGGGTTTCTGTCACACACTTCGCCACGATGGGATCGACTATGGCGATTACATCGAGCAGCTAACCTATCTACTGTTCTTGAAGATGGCGGATGAACGCGACATCGAATTGCCGAAAGGCTGCGATTGGCCGAGCCTTGTCAATAGGTCCGGCACTGCTTTGCAGGATCATTACATCGATCTTCTGCGAAAACTCGGTCAGCAACGCGGGTTGCTCGGTGACATCTTCGCTGGCGCTCAGTCGAGGTTCAACAATCCAGTCAATCTTAAGAAGTTGCTTGGCTTGATTGACGACATCGAGTGGACTGCACTGGACATCGACATCAAGGCTGCTGCTTTCGAGGGGCTGCTTGAAAAAGCCGCGAGCGAAGGCAAGAAAGGGGCAGGTCAATACTTCACACCCCGCATCCTGATTAAGGCTCTCGTTCGGTGCATGAAGCCCGATCCGCGTGCTCACAAGGAATTCACCATGTGTGATCCCGCGTGCGGTACGGGCGGATTTCTTGTTTCATCCTACGAATGGCTAATCGAGGAAACTAAGGGCGGAGCACTGCCTCGCGATCTCGCCAAACGATTGAGGTCCGACACCTATTTTGGGCAGGAACTTGTTCAACGTCCCCGTCGTTTGACCCTGATGAACCTATATCTGCACGGTCTGGAGCCTCATATCGCTTTCGGCGATTCGATCTACGAGATTCCGAGTGGTCAACGCTATGACGTGGTGATGACCAATCCACCATTCGGAACCAAGGGAGCAAATCAGGCACCAACCAGAGATGACTTCACCATTTCAACCAGCAACAAGCAGTTGAACTTCATCCAGCACGTGATGACGATCTTGAAGCCGGGTGGCCGGGCGGCGGTAGTTGTGCCGGACAACTGTCTGTTCGCAGATCAGGCAGGCGAAGTTTTCAAGATTATCACCGAGGATTGCAACCTACACACTGTGCTCCGTCTTCCGAATGGTACTTTTACGCCGTACAGCCCCGGCACCAAGACGAACGTGATCTTCTTCACCAAGGGTTACAAGACCGAGCACCTGTGGGTTTACGACGCTCGAAGCAATGTGCCCCACATCACAAAGAAAGATCGGCCCCTTACGCCGGAACACTTCGCAGAGTTCGAGAAGTGCTACGGTGCCGATCCGTATGGACGAGCAAGAAGGAACTCGGGCAACTCCAAAGAAGATCGTTGGCGCACGTTTACCATTGATGAGATCAAGAACCGGAACTACAAGATTGACAGCCTCAAGTGGCTTAAGGATGAGTCGCTAGATGATGGCGACAGTCTATTGGAGCCAGAAGAACTCGCAACCGATGCAATCGCTGAACTTCAGGCAGCAGTTGAGGAACTGACAACCATAGTGGCTCTTCTGGAAAACGGTACGGATGCAAACCACACGGAAAGAGCAACGGCCAAGAAATCAGTCTTGGCATAGAGAACACCTGCGATCATGATCACAGAATTACCAGACGGCTGGTCGATCATTCGGGTTTCAGACTACTTTGATAGCTGGGGAGGGATGACGCCATCTACCAGTAACTCAAGCTATTGGGGCGGCAACGTGCCGTGGCTTTCGTCAAAGGACATCAAGACGCTGCGAATTACCGCTGGAGAGGAGTTCATCACTCGAAAAGCGTTGCAGGAGACCCGTCTGCGCCTCTGCCCAGCGGGTACGGTCGTCATCGTGGTGCGAAGCGGTATCCTTGCGCATACCTTGCCTATTGCGGTCGTTGACGCTCCCGTTTCGATTAACCAAGACCTCAAAGCATTTCTTTCCCCGGACACTGGCCTAAATGAGTGGCTGGCTCTGGCCCTGCGAGCCTTATCCCCAGAAATCCTGTCGGAAAATCGTAAAGACGGCACAACCGTTCAAAGCATTCGTTACGAAGAACTCTGCGATCTCAAGATACCTGTACCACCACGCGGTGAACAGCGCAGGATTGCTGCTCGGGTTGTTCAGCTTAGCGAAAAAGTTGAGAACACGAAACAACGTCTTTCCCGAATCCCCGCGATCCTCAAACGCTTTCGGCAATCTATGTTGGCGGCAGCTTGTTCGGGGAGGCTCACCGCAGACTGGCGTGAACAACATCCGCAGGCGACAGTCGTGTTCGCCAAGAGTGACGGCCCCGCTAAGACTCGTCGTGGTGTACCTGCCAGAGTTGAGTGTCCGAACGATCTGGCTGAGTTCGAAATACCTCCGTCTTGGGCACTCAAGTCGGTCGCCGATCTCTTGATGCTGGGCACTCTGAAGGACATAAAAGACGGAAATCATGGTTCAAATCACCCTAAGACTGCGGAACTTGGAGACCACGGTCTACCATTCATAACGGCTGCTCAAGTCAAGAACTACAAAATCGACTACGAAAGTGCTCCGAAGATAACTGGGCAACCATTGAAACGCCTTAAAGTGGGATTTGCGGAAAAGGGAGATGTAATTCTCACTCACAAAGGCACGGTCGGGAGAGCAGCGGTCAACACGAAGCCTTGTGTTCTAACGCCCCAAACCACGTACTATCGATGTGATCCAGAAGTACTCGACCCGGCCTATTTGGTTCATCTCCTGAATTCTCCGTTCTTTTACTCCCAGCTTGCCGCCGTCATGTCGCAGACTACACGAGACTTCGTTCCTATCAGTGAGCAGTATCGTCTGTTCCTAATTCTTCCTCCGGTGGAGGAGCAGCGGGAAATTGGCCGTCGTCTCGGTCTCTTGTTAGATGCTGCCGACAAAGTGCAGCAGGCTTTTCAAGATGCCACAGCACGAACAGATCGCCTAACCCAATCTGTCCTCGCCAAAGCCTTCCGTGGCGAACTCGTCCCCACCGAAGCCGAACTTGCTCGGCGTGAAGGCCGTGAATATGAGCCCGCCTCGGTGCTGCTGGAGCGCATCCGTGCAGAGCGGGAAAATCAGGTGAAGTCCCTGCAGGTTTCGAAGCACAAGTCGAAGAGATCCACTACGCTCGTCGGAGCGTGAATGAGTTCAACAGAGATTCAACTCGTCTTCGAAGGATCAGCCGTTCAGTCCGGCATGATTGACGCTCGGATGTTTGCAGAATCTCTTGCAGGGTGCAGTGAAATCTTTCGGCGCACCAACGAGATTGCGAACGGCGAGGCCAGCGAAGCCGCTGTCTTGGTGGAATCCGAATTCAAAGCCGGATCATTTATTGCCGGACTGCAACTCGAACAGCACGTCATTGAGACCGCCAAGAACCTCATCACACACCACGAGTTTCTGACGGCAGGTGGACTGGCTGCGCTGATCGGGTTCATCAAGAAAAGCGACTCCATAGGCGAATCGTTAATTGATCTTTGGAAATGGCTGAAGGGCAAGAAGCCTGAAAGGGTGACTCAAGTCGGCAACAATACTGAAATAACTCTTGGCCCTAGCAAAAAGACTGTCAGCAACGTTGTGTACAACCTTTACGGGGACTCGGCGATTAGAGCCGCCTTCGGCCAAGCGACCGAACCTCTGCGCCAGTCAGCGATAGACCGGATTTCCGTCAAGCAGGACGGCACCGAGCAGGTTGCGTTCGAAAAAGACGAAGCTCCCATCTTCGAGGCAGAGCCGCTGCAACTGGAGGGGGATGCTTCGCCGACCGAAGGGGAACGAGACGCCGTGCTCATCGTATCGAAGCTGTCCTTCAAAGAAGGGAGCACGTGGACTTTCTTTGAACAAGGTGGAACGGTTGTTGCCAAAATTGAAGACAAAGAGTTCTGGCAAAAAGTTCACCAGCATGTCGTGACGTTCGGCGAGGGCGATAGCCTCAAAGTTCGGCTGCAATGGAAAGTGTTTGAGAAGAATGCCAAGCTTGTGCAGAAAAACAACATCCTCAGGGTTTATCAGGTTTTGGAGCGTCCCAAGCAAATGCGGCTCGATGGCGGTAAGGATGATGAGGTCATGCCTGACCGACCAATCCGCAAGTTTCGATTGAAAGACGAATAGAGATCGGCACTAACAGAGGATTACTTGTGACAAAAACAAGCCCTCCGGCAGAAACTCTCAACGATCCTTTCAAGAGAGTGATGGGAGTTCTCGGCCAGCTACAGGCTCCACCACTTCACGACAGTGCATGGATTGCACCTTTCGAACAACTCGTCGGAGCGGCGTTCTCTCTCATCGAAAGCGAAAAGAGGGGCTTTTCTTGCCGACAGTACTCCCCCGTGTACCACCCCAGTGTACAGTGCAAGATTGTTGGATTGCTGCAAGAGCTTGGAGGCGGAAAGGAAAGCACAAAGAAGGACGCTCTGGACAACTGGCTCTCACGGTACTACTTCAATGCGGGCATACAGCGAGTGAACTTCGCAGCAGAACGATTGATTGCGACGTTCGCCGCTCTTCCATGCAAGTGTGGTGCACGTCCACCAGAAATCACTGTAAACAATCATCGACCGCCGAATTTCCAGCAGCGTCTCAGCGGTGCCCAAGCTCGGTTGACCCACGTGCAGGCTGAGTACACAACCCCTCTGCCGAAGCTGCAATCTGTGCTTGACCAATTCGGTTCTCGGTACGACAGGAATCATCCATTCGATCCATCCAAGGGTCTGGCGATGATAAGACGTGACGTGAACAGCAGAAAACATGCGGTCTACAAACGTTCGGAGGTACTCGATGCATTGCCACGCCCAGCTTCAGGAACAATCACATGGTCAAAAGCAGGGTTCAAGGCTCGGATGGAAACGGGCGTGCAGTGCCTTGAGCTTGTCGTCGGGGCGTACAGCGAATTGCTCGCGTGGTACCCTATGGCGAAATTCTGACTTGCGGGATGTTCGATTAAACTTGCGAGATGCTCATTCCCGATCCAGCCGTCGTGCAACGAGCAGGCGGAAAAGTAGAGTGGGTGAAGTCAAAAGGCCCAGAACACATTGTGCAGGAGTACTGGATTTTCTGCTGGCTCGGCCCTAACGCCTTTTCAAAGCAAAAGCGAATCTTTGACCAAATATTGGCGTGCAGCCGTCAGCTTGGTTCTCTCGCCATTATCTGGCGACGTTACGCTGCCGAGCGAAAGAGCATCGAGGACTTTCGTGAGAAGTATCTGACCGGGCCAGTCACAATTCCTATTGAGGAGTGGAATGCACATCATCATCTTCTCGAACAGGTCGTAGTGGACACGGAGTCCTTCTTCTGGTTTGCCAATCGTCTGCTCACGAATGTGGCGCTGACGCTCAACTATTTTTTCAAGAAGGTGCGCAAGATTCCAATTCCCAAGGGTGAGCGAATTAGGGGTCACGCCAGTTTGGTTGAGTCCGATGTGTTGAAACAACTGCCGTCCCAGCTACAGGAAATCGCTCTGAAGCTCAACGAAGAAGTCGCAAGCTTTCGGAATGAACGTGTCGAGCACGACATGGAATTTTGGCTTCGGAAAAGCACAAAGTCTATTCATGAGCGGGGGATGAGTGCTGCACCAGAGGCCGCTCTGCACTTCGAGTGGAGCGGTAGGTCGTTATCTGAGATTTGGGTTTCTCTGCACGACTACCTGACCGAGGTAGCCAAATTCATTGGATCGGCAATTTAGAAGTCGTAGCCTGCTGTAGTCCGGCCTTGAAGCTTCCGGCATAATTCGAGCATGGAAAATCATAGGGACCCGAAGGCCGTAATGTCCGTCTACGGCTTTGCCGAAGAGGCGACCAAGTTTGACCTGCGTCATCCATTGTGGCATCAGCGAATGCCCCGACTTGCCCACACCATAGATTTGGCGTTCACCCGGATTCAGACGATGAACACTCCAGAAGACAAATTCGTCTATTTCTACGGCACGCTGGTGGCCGAGGATTTCATGGAGACTCTTCTCGTAGCCGTGAACGGCTACGGCGTGGCAGCAATGAAGCTGCTGCGTTCTATGTACGAGCACACGGTCACGTTGCGTTATCTGCACGACCATCCAGACGAGGTTGGGACGTTCATGGCCTATGACCATGTTCAACAGTACAAGCTAATGCGACCAATTGTGGAAACCTTCGGCACGGGCGTGCTGCCGTTGGAAACTGTGGCAGACGTGGAACGCAGATACGAAGAAGTGAAGAATCAGTTCATGGTTGCGGATTGCAAGAAGTGCGGCACCAAACGGGTCAATCACACTTGGAACAAACTCGACTTCGTGGCGATGGCGAAAAAGACTGGAGCAATTGGTACGCTCATCGTTCCCGGCTACTTCTTCCCACTCCGACACGCGCACAGCACATTCCGGGCAATCACCGACAGGCTGGAGAAGAGGGACGGGCATTTGGGCTTCCAGCGAGAGTCGCAGCCGAAGTTGGCCGACGAAGCCCTCATGACGGCGCACAATTGCCTTCTCGTGACTCTGGAAATTCAGAACGAGCGATTCAAAATTGAGGGACTGGAAGCAGAGATACAGGGTTGCTTGAGTGATTGGGCAGAGATTTGGGCACCCGAGTCGCATTTGCTCATGGATGATGGAGGCTCCGGTTCGGACGTGAAATGAGCAGCTAGGGAATGCCGCTGCTGACCCAGTAGGTACAGCGGCAAGGACGATGAGATAGTTGGCGAACGGCTAAAGGCGGTCGTCAGCCTCGACCGCCTACCTTTGGAGACAGCCGCGAGCTTCCAGCTTGAGTTTTTCGAGAACTTTGACCAACGCCAAACTGTCTTGTCCGCAGTAATCGAGCAGCGCCTTCCTCAGACGTTCACGTTCAGCCTGATCCCCAATGCCTCGTATCAGCGCCTCCCAAGCGAATCCGGCATCCCGACCGTTCGCAACCTCCATGCCTTTGTACGTCAATTCGGGTACGAGCGCGGGCAGCACCGATTTCAAGCTGTACGATCCAGCAAACGCCGGATGGTAGACGTGGTTCCGAACGACAGGCAGCAGATCAACAATACGAGACTGGATTTGTTTGATCGGTTCAGCAAACTCCGGAAACCAATCCGCAAGTTCTGACAGCCTTGCCAATTCGAAAGCCGCGTTATAGACGGCGATATTGCCGCGTTGTCCCAGCGCATCGCACAGAGAGCCGATGAACTTGCGACGGGGATCGCTTCGATCCGCAGCAAGGAATTCGTAATGCTCAGGCTCGTTACCGGGTTTCCGTATAACATGAACCGACCATTGGAACGGTAAGTGGTCGTAGGGGCGCATGCCCGGAAAGCGGGGGATTGCGGGATTCACGGTCTCGAAATCCATGAACGAGAGCGGGTACTGGAGTGATTCCAGTTCCTTGCCAAGGTCGGGGCTGAACCAAGGCGTCCCGGTCCGCATGCTTGTTGCCGCTCGCCGCTGAATTTCTGTCAACTCGAAGTCATCAGGAATGTCGCCGATAGACTCGACGCCCATTTCCTCCAACTCCTCGACGGCGCTCGCATGGATATACGGAAGGTAACCGATATGGTCATCTGGTCGCGGTGTGTTGCAGTAATCCAAGAATTCGCACACAACAGGCTGCACGCAATGCCTGCCAGTGGGAAGATCGGGAGGCGCGTCCATCGCCAGCACTCGAAACTCTGACCGCAGTTGGAACACCAGCTTCGGCTGCAAACTCTGAACCTTTCGAGTGATATTCCTAATTCGGAAGAAGCGCCATGGGTCAATGTCGCCGCCCGGAAAGACATATTGCCGATTTACAGTTGCAAGATGACACGAAGCGACATCGAGTCCGCAGTTTGAGACCACGCTGTATTGAATAGCCACATCTTCGAGATGCTCCCCTTTCAGCGAGGCGCTCGATTTGACCTCGACCAGCCGCCAACGCCCATCACGACGGCGATGCAGGATGTCCACCCGAACGAATACGCCTTCATGTTCAAACGCTGCCTCGAAAATCGCCGGAACGTCTGGATTCGCGATCAACTCTTGTGTGACGCGAATCGCCTCCTGTGGATCGCCAGTCCCGACTAAAACGCCGCCCGAAAACAGTTGTTGAGCGAGTTTGCCGACCTCGCGCCCTGTCTGCATCAGCGCAAAGTCTTTTTCAGTTTTGCCGCTGCCAAGCTGGGGAAAATTCACCAGCAAGTAGAGTCGCTTCAGGCATTGGACGCCTGCCATGTACTTCGACTTGGTTATCGTGATCGCCAAGGGCTTATTCCTCATCGTCCGCATTGCCGTGGAGACAATGGAAGCAGCGATAATGTGGGTCAGTTCCCAGCGAGGTTTGCTTAGGCAGGTGCAATTCCTTCTTGATGGTCGCGATCAAGTGTTTCTGCTTCAAAATACACGTGTCTGCAAGAAGGGTAAATTTCTTTCCTTGCTTATCGCAGAGGACCCTGCCACGCGCATATTCCTCGTACTCCGTTTCGGCAGGAGCCTTGCCAACCTGCTGCCAACCTTCCCACACGCGGATGTGGCTGCCGGGATAGTTCAGATGATCTCCGTAGTGTTCGCACTCGCTTAGCGGGGCGCTGTCGATCAGCAGTTTTCCATCGACCAACCAACAAATACCCAATCGCGCTTCTGTTTTCGCATGGTTCTTCTTGCCCGTAGCGGGTTTTGGCATTTAGCTGATCCTCCGTTCTGGTTCCCCTGACGGTCTCAAGCTCGCGGGCTGGAATAAAGAAGCACATCATGGGAATTTTAGATCGTACCCACACTCCACAAAATCGCGCCACTTTATGGTTCGGGTGTGGACTATATCTCGGCGCTCCGGGAGGATAAGCAGAAACAGTCCCTCATCGCTAACTTCCAGCACCCGCCACAAGCGTCCTTCGTCGTCGGCGATAACGGCTCCGTGCTCAATCTCGATCCTCACTAGCCGATCCTAGCTGTGGGCAGTTCGCATCCGCTCGGCATTTTCCTTCCTACACCGTCGCAGAGTTCCTGCAACCTGCCCCGGTACTTGGTTACCAACCCGGACGCTGAGGAGATCGCCTTGGTCGCCTTTCTTAGCTCGCTGTCGATGCGATCAAGATCGGCGAATGTGCGCCGGACTTCGTCGGCAATGGCTGCATTCTTTTCCAAAAAGTCCGCTCCATGAAGCCGCATCCGTTCGAATAGGGGCTTGAGCACGTCGAGGTCTCGTGGGAACCACTGGCGTGTGGTGCGTAATATCCAGACCCCGTCCTTCCGACTCCACCGACCCTCTTTGTCTACTTGTCGAAGCTGATCTTCAGTGCGGGAGACGAGCACTGCGACCGGAATGCTGCGGTCACGAGCATCCCGAACCAGTTTGTCGATGTCATTTTCGCCGACAATGGCCTTGTCTTTGTTATCGATTAGCATCCGGGGCTCGACAGGCGCACCACTCGAATCGCGGTAAGCCAATATGAAGTCCCCGTTGCGCGGAAGTTTCTCACTCACGGCAATTCCAGCCCAAGTCCTTGCTTCGTCCTCGAAACTAAGCTCTTCTAACTTTCCACGTCGTGCTGCCTTTGACATTTCGGCTTCCAATTTCTGATTTCGCTCCCTAAGCTCAGCAAAGTCCCGCAATTGGTCTTCGACGCGGCAGGTCAGGGTTGTGTTCTGAACGGTGAGGGATTGGATTTCGCTTCGGTGTCGCAGTTCAATCTCGGCAGTGCGCTTCGTCAGTTCCGAGTCGAACCGTGCCCAAACATGCTGGCTGTCCTCACTGTGCTTCCGCTGAAGGAGGCCGAAAACCTCTTCTGCCGACAGTTGGGCAACCCTCGCGAGGTCTTTGACTCCGAGGCGATCCAGAATCTCTGAACGTTTTAGGCTTCCAACTCCCAAGCACAAAGGGCAGTCAATTGTCTCAGTCGATGTGTGCATTCTGACCTCCAGAGGATTCGGGAACGAAAGACAGGAGAGACAAAACAAGGTGGTTGCGCTGGGCTTGCTATTTGCGCCCGCCGAACAAGAGCCCCGGATCGGCGGTATCGACGCTGACTAAGTTGCCGCGAGCGTCTCGCGTGTTTTCAAAGCGGTGGTTGACCTTGCCAACGACGTGGTTCTCGCCATCACGGACGATCTCGGTTTCATCTGAGAATCCGGATGTAACGCTGGCGATGATCTTGCGATTTCCGTCGCGCACGTAGGTCTTGGTCAGTGACATTTGCCCTCCACTTATCTTCTACCAATCGCGTTCGGGAAAAAGGTAAGGATTTCGAGAAATATTTTCGGAGCATGGCACGGCAGTCACATTTTTGTGTGATTACTCGAACTTTTTCTGCCAATTCCTACCTTTTTTCGAGACCCGGTTGGTAGAACGTAATGAGGGCTTTGTCCGTTGCTCGAAAACCAGACGACAGAGGACAGTAGCGTGGAAGGACTCATCGAGGCACAGCGCAGATGCTCGGTCTCCCCGAATCCATTTGAGCGCGTCGTGGGCTCCCTCCTCATGGCTGCACTTCTCCAGAAGAAACTTGCCGCTCTTTCAAATAGGGCAATCGGACAGTTGATGTCCGATCATCTTTGGAACGAACTGAATCTCCTGAGTCCGGAGATGACCATTTGTCAAGCAGCTACCGAACGGCTCCTCAATTCCTCCTCCGTTTTCAAAACCGAAAAGGAGAATGTCAACCAATGAAGAAAGCCGCAATCTATGTTCGCGTCAGTACCCCCGACCAGCATGTTGAGTCTCAGTTGTATGACCTGCGACAACTGGCAGAACAGCGCGGACTGGAAGTGGTCAAAGAATACGCGGACAGAGGTGTTTCTGGGCTGAAGGCTCGGCGTCCGGGGCTGGACGCATTGATGGCCGAGGCTCGCCAGCGGAAGTTTTCTGTCGTGTTGGTATCGGCGTTCGACCGCGTGGCCCGGAGTACTAAGCATTTCCTGCATGTAATGGACGAGCTAGACAGTTTAGGCATTGAATTCGTCAGCAAGAGAGAGGGTGTAGCGACTGGAGACCCGATGGGAAGATTGTTCATGACGATTATCTCGGCTATAGCCGAACTCGAACGGGCATTGACTGTAGACCGTGTAAAAAGTGGCATGGAGATGGCTCGACGAATGGGAAAGCAAATCGGTCGAGCGCGGCTGGATGTTGATCGGGAGCAAATCGTGCAGGATCGCCGCTCCGGGATGTCCCTGACGCAAGTGGCTCGAAAGCACTCGATAAGCCGTGCCAGTGTGTGCAGGATCATGAAAGAGGCCAACGAGAATCCTGTTACCGCAGCCCTTAGTCCCGCAGTCGAACTCGCGCAGCAAGCTGAAGCCGGACAATGATCTCAGACAACCAACCAAACTCGGTCGCAGCCGACGAGCGTGTCGGCAAGGTCTTCGCTGTTGTCAGCGATGACCTGCGGATGTGCCTGATCTGCGATCAAATGTTCACCCGGCAAGGGTCGTTTGAGCATTCCAAGTTTCCGTGCCACCCCGCCAGCAGCTAGTGCCAATTGAGAGGAGGAGGAAACGTGGTTACGAAGTTCCAGTTCCGCTTGAACGGGAACATCATCCCGCACCTGAAGGTTCGCCCTGCCGCAATCGATGGAGCCACGAATCACTGGGAACTCGTCGCCTGCCACGACACGCTCGGTGAGTTCGCCATCGACGACAACGATGGGCTTAACGATCCCGCGCTGCCCCGATTCATCCTCGAAATGCGTGACGTAACGATTCCGCCGATAGAGCGGCGATTCCTTCCGAACAAAGGCTGGAAACAGATGACAACCAGCGAGTGCCTCGCTGTGCTGGAAGGGTCAGGAGTGATCGATAGTCTGTGAAGAACCGTGTCGTTACCTTCAGACCCTGACCGGATTTTGATCGCCATCTTCTGATGCGAGATTTCGTTCCGTGGGATAATTCCCTACGGTTCTTATTGCGCCTCGCAGATCGACAGCGAAGGAGTAATTGCACAATTGTCGGATCGGAACTTCGCACACTCAACTCCCGCACTTTACGACCGCTACATGGGTGCGCTCTTGTTCGAACCTTATGCGAAGCTCGTCGCTGAACGCTGCGCCCTTCTCCAGCCAGACCGCATCCTTGAAACCGCTGCTGGTACTGGTATTGTCACTCGGGCGGTGCTTCGGGCGGCTCCGCAAGCGCAGGTCGTCGCCACGGATATCAATCCCGCCATGCTTGACTTCGCAACGCACGCGCTGCGCTCCGAGCGTGTTTCGTATCAGCGGGCAGACGCACAAAACCTACCGTTTTCCGACAGTATCTTCGACCTAGTCCTCTGTCAGTTCGGAGTGATGTTTTTTCCTGACAAGATTCGCGCCAACCAAGAAGCACGTCGCGTGCTTCGGCCCAACGGTCACTACTTGTTAGTCACATTCGACCATCTGGGGTTGAACCCGATACCCAAGGCTGCACAAGACGCCGTCAGTGCGCTTTTCGCCCAAGAGCCCTTTGATTATATGGAGCGTGGCCCCTTCTCCTACACCGATCCAGCACAGATCAAGCACGACCTGTTAGCTGCGGGTTTCACAGACATTGACATCGACACGATCAAGTTATCGATTTGCATAAATTCGTACGATGCCGCTCAAGGCTTAGTGTTTGGCTCTCCATTCCGGGCAGAGATCGAGCGACGTGACCCGTCCGCTGTTGACCGCGCTGCTGAGGCTGTTGCTCAGGCGCTGGTACGGTGGGATGGTAAAGACGCCCCGATGTCAGCACATCTGATTACCGCAAGAAGCTCTGTCGCAACGTAAAACCACCTAACAGCCACAGACGAATT
This sequence comes from Terriglobia bacterium, assembly GCA_020073165.1. Lineage (GTDB taxonomy): Bacteria > Acidobacteriota > Terriglobia > Terriglobales > Acidobacteriaceae > JAIQET01. Next base: position 73,254 of record JAIQFP010000007.1, read on the forward strand.
TGCGCATACTAATTGCTAGACACTAGCTACCGATACTCGTTCGATTGGCAGCTTCGCCGGAGCCAGCGCGATCAACGCTACGCCGATGACAACAAGGACAGCCGATCCGACCAGAAATCCGACGCGCTGGTTGGCGATTTCGAGTCCTAGTATCGACATTGTGACGGCATGGGCGAAGCTCGACCACGCTGCGAAGGCGATTAGGCTGCGATGTGCCGATGGATTTCGCACGGCGATAAGCAGGAAGATTCCGAGCGCGACATAGAGACTGAGCATCATCGTATCGCCAGTATCCGAATCAGCCGGATGCAGTAGAGAGCCGATCAGGGGATAAACGCCAGCCGTAAAGAGCAGCCCCACCAACACCAACACGATTTTCAGCGCCCGTTCTCGCCACATGGTGCCCATCCTTAGAGTGGTCGCGATCATCACATCCTATCGCGAGCAGCTATCGTAGCTTCGCGTACTCGGTTTTGGCTTGCTTTGGGATTGGAATGTCGAGATCGGCGTTTCCCTAGAGTTCGAAGAGACTTGGATGGACTTGCTACTGCGGCAGCCCCACCTTACGTACCAACTCAGCAAACCGTGGATCGGATCGCAGAGGATCGAGTAAGAAATCAGTCTTCAAGCCCAGTAGATAGGTATCGCGTTCCTGATAAGCGGTATTGAGCCACTGAAAAGCCTGATCTTTGTCTCCCAAGTCAGAGTATAGGTCAGCAATTTGGTATGCAGAGACATAGCCATTCTTGCGTCTAGCTTTAGCGACTTCAATGCCTTTGGTTAGAGCACCCTTCCAACCCCCTGACCGAAATCCTTGCTCGATTGCAGAGGCAAAATTAGATTCATTCTTGTCACCGGAAAGCTGACCATACGCCTTCCATTCTTCAACAACCTGAGGATACATACGTTTCCCCCAATAGCCATAGGCTAGGCAATAGTGGGCTTGGCCGAATGCCGGGTTTTCATTTGCCAACTGCCTGCATACCGCGATGCCCTCGTCGTACCGTCGTGCCGAGATGTGAACGTCCCCGATTTGCTTGCTGATGATCGCTGATAGCGGATCGAGTTGGTGAGCGCGAGTGATTTCCGCAAGGGCTTCCTGCTCTCTACCCCCAATCGACATAAGATCATTCGCGTACCATTGGTGTGCGGTGGCATCGTCGGGATCAAGCTCGAAAGCCTTCTTGTACTCAGCTTCTCCCCCGGCAAAGTTCCAGTCGTATTCCATTTCGTTGCCGCCCAGAACAGCGTGTGGGCGAGCCAAGCTCGTGTCCAACTCCAGCGCCTTACGGGCGGCGGCATTCGACTTCAGAATATCTTCACTGAGGGGAGTGCTGCCGTAGCCCGCAGCCAATAAGACATAGGCATCAGCCAAGCCTGAGTATGCCAGAGCATAGGCGGGGTCTTTGGCAATAGCTTCGTTGAAATACGAGATTGCGGCGGTAACGTCCGAAGGAGTTCGTTTGTTCCACAAGTAACGACCTTTCAAATACAGTTCGTAAGCTTCTGGATTGTGCGTGCCCTGTTTCGTGACCTGCTGTTTTTCTGGGCTACTGAGCTTGGAACGTAACTTTTCGGCGATGTCGCCCGCAATCTGCTGTTGCAAGGAAATGATGTCTGTGCTCTTTCCGCTATAGTGCTGCCCCCAGATTTCGGTGTTATCCCGAACGTCGGTAAGTTCGGCGCTGACTTCCACATTCTCCCCGTGCGGCGTGACTCGTCCGCTCACCAGCGCCCTCACCCCCAAGTCGTTGCCCGCCTTCTGCGCATCGACGTCCTTCCCCTTGTAGCGGAAGACGGAGTTGCGGGACTTCACCTTGAGTTCGGGTACATGCGTAAGGCTTGCAATCAGCGATTCCGTGATGCCGTCGCTCAGGTAATCGGCATTGGCATCTCCGCTCACGTTATTGAAAGGGAGCACGGCAATCGAATCAATCTGCGATGCTCTGCTGAGACGCAAATACCAAGTGCCACCTGCCGCGAATCCGAGGACGATAATGCAGACGGCTCCAACGATCCAGAGCTTGCCGCGTTTAAGTGGCTTGTCAGCCGATGCTGGGATGCCGACCACCTTGCTGGACTCTGTGTCTCTCTTAAGCCGTTGCAAGTCGGTGCGAATCTCAGAGGCGTGTTGGTACCGGAGATTTCGATCCTTTTCCAAACACTTGTTGATGATGCGTTCCAGTTCGGCTGGCAAGTCAGGATTCAAACGTACTGCCGAGGTTGGGGTCCCATCCAGAATGGCTTTGAAGATTACACCTGAGGTTTCTCCTCGAAACGGCAAGGCTCCGGTCGCCATCTCGTAGAGCACCGCTCCAAACGAGAAGAGGTCGGTTCGGGCGTCTAGCTCCTTGGCTCGGACTTGTTCTGGCGACATGTACGCTATGGTTCCAACCGCCGAACCCGGACTGGTCAAATGCTGGGCACTGGATTCGATAGTTGCTTGCGACGTTCCTGCCGCCGCCCCCATCACGGTGCCGCTGATGGGAGTAACCTTCGCCAGTCCGAAGTCAAGAATTTTGGCATTGCCACGTTTCGTGACGAAGACGTTTGCAGGCTTGATGTCCCGATGAACGATTCCAGCGGAGTGAGCCGCATCCAGTGCGTCGGCGATTTCGATGGCGAGGGGGAGAAGGACTTCCATTTCCAGAGGACGCCCCGCGATCCGGTGCTTCAGCGTCACACCGTCCAGAAACTCCATCGCAATGAAGGACTGGTCACCATGTTTACTGATTTCGTAGATCGTGCAGATATTGGGATGGTTGAGCGCGGAGGCGGCACGCGCCTCGCGGCGAAAGCGTTCCAACGCCTGTGGGTCTCGCGCCAGTTCATCGGGCAGGAATTTCAAAGCGACGAAGCGGCCAAGCTCGGTGTCTTCGGCTTTGTAGACGACACCCATCCCACCGCCGCCCAGCTTCTCAACAACGCGGTAGTGAGAGACGATCTGGTCGATCATGCGTGGCGCAGGACTCAGGCTGCAATAGTAAGGGCGTGAAGAAGCTGAGTCAACGACGTACGGACGCACGCGAATGGGGTGGAAGGACTCAAAACCGAGCGGTTTTAGACTGATTCTGAGAAGCTTACCCGTCCTGTTCCAAAAGGGGTCTCCCGCAGCAGCCGCAATCGAATGATTCCATTGCGCCAAAATTTAGAATTTGGATGGTCAGCCCGGTATACCTTTTGAGCAGTGGTGGCAAGACCTTTACTCAGGCAGACCCACACGGCGCAATATCTCCGAAAAGCGGGGGTCAGAATGCAGATTGTCAAGGAAAGGATCAGTCTTTAGATATACCAAGCTCCCAGAGCGTGCCTCAACTGCAATACCTAACCAGTGAAATGCTTTCTCATTGGCATGGAGACCCGCATAGACTGACGCGATCTGGTACCCATCAACATATTTTTCGCCAGCCAATTCCTCGAACTGGGAAACAATCTTCAGCGCCTCGTCACGCTTACCAGACACAGCGTAGACATATCCGAGCCCTCCGGAAAGCAACTGATCTGTTCGAGGACTCGGAAGTTTAGGAATCTTCTGGTATTCGGCTATCGCTTCGCTTGTCTGTCCCTTAAAGGCATAGTTCCAAGCCAGTTCCGCGTGACCGATATTGCTGTTGGGATCAAGCTCAAGCCCCTTCCTGTACCAAGGCACTGCTTCATCAAACCTACGCGCAAGAGTGTAGATGTAGCCAAAATCCACGTTCACAATGAGCGAGAGCGGATCAAGCTCTTGCGCCCGTTTGCACTCTGCGACTGCTTCATCGAAGCGACCCATCGTGCTCAGCATGTAGCCATAATGAAAATGAGCTACGGCACTGGTTGGATTAAGCTCAATAGCACGCCTAAATTCCTTCTCTGCCGCAGACCAATCCCAGTCATACCACCAACTGACTTCCGCTAGTGCCGTGTGCGCCTCGGGCAACGAAGGATCAATATCGAGCGCCTTGAGTGCGGCAGCCCGCGCCTTAGGGAAACTTTCGTTGGGCGGGAGGAAATCAAGATTACCGAGTTCCGCGTATGCATCGGCCATGCCTGCGTATGCGGGAGCGTAGTTGGAGTCCAAGCGGATCGCCTGTTCGAAGTTCTGAATCGCTTGCTTAAGGTCATCTTCACTATCCTTGCCCCAATGGTATCTGCCCTTCAAGAACGCTTGATACGCTTCGCCACTCTCGGTATATCGCTTTGTCACTCGTTCCTTCTGTTGGCTTGTGAGCCGCCCAAGCTTGTCGGAGATGTGGTTTGCAATTTCTTCCTCTACCCTGAGCGCATCTGTGATTTTGCGATTGTATTGCTCACCCCAAAGCTGTTTGTCTTCGTGCGCATATACGAGTTCGGCGCTTACTGAAACATCATCGCCACGCTGAACGACCCTTCCCATCACCAAGGCTTCCACGCCAAGCTCTTTCGCCACTTTTTCAGGCTCGATGTCACGCCCCTTGAAATGGAAAGCTGATGTGCGCGAGATCACTTTCATATTCGGAAGCTCCGAAAGGCGATCAATGACACCCTCCGTGATTCCATCGCTCAAGTATTCCGTGTTTGGATCGCCGCTGGCATTAGAGAAGGGCAATACAGCAACCGAGTTGATGCGCGGGCGACCGCTGCTACCAAAATAGTAGGTTGCCGCCGCTATGACCACGATTACGAAAACGAAAGCTACCGCGCCGATCAACATCGTCCACCGTGACCAGCGGGGTTCTGCTGCAAGACGTGCTACCCCCTTGCCCGTTTCTGTGTCCCGTTTCAGCCGTTGCAGGTCAGTGCAAACTTCCGAGGCATGCTGGTAACGCAGGTTGCGATCTTTCTCCAGACACTTGCTGATGATCTCCTCCAACTTCGAGGGTGTGTCGGGATTCAATCTCACAACCGGGGCTGGCGTTCTGTTGAGGATCGACTCGAAGATAACCCCAGATGTATCTCCCCGGAATGGCAGCATGCCAGTGCACATCTCGTACAGGACTGCACCCAAAGAGAACAGGTCAGTTCGAGCGTCCAATTCCTTTCCCTTGACCTGCTCTGGGGACATGTAAGCAACGGTTCCGAGAGTCGAGCCGGGACTGGTTAATTCTTCCTCCTCCACGCTGGACTTTGTTGACTCCCCAACCGCTCCCGGGTTGGTCAGGACGGGTATCATTTTAGCCAGCCCGAAGTCGAGAATCTTGGCGTGCCCGTGCTCGGTAACGAAAATATTGGCAGGCTTGATGTCGCGGTGAACCACGCCCTTGGCATGCGCAGCATTCAAGGCATCGGCGATCTCGATGCCCAGCGATAACACAGTTTCAATCTCTAGTGGTTTTCCGGCAATGCGGTGTTTCAGTGTCGTACCTTCCAAGAATTCCATCGCGATGAAGGATTGCTCGCCATGTTTGCCGATCTCATAAATCGTGCAGATGTTCGGATGATTAAGAGCGGAAGCTGCCCGTGCCTCGCGGCGAAAACGTTCAAGCGCCTGCGGGTCTTGCGCCACATCATCGGGAAGGAATTTCAGCGCAACGAATCGCCCAAGATCGGTGTCCTCGGCTTTATAGACCACGCCCATACCACCGCCCCCGATCTTTTCGAGGATGCGGTAGTGCGAGATGGTTTGGCCGATCATGATTGAGAGGTTTACTGCGGCAGCCCCACTTTGCGCACTAGTTCAGAAAAGCGGGGGTCGGAACGTAAGGGGTCGAGCAAGAAGTCGGTTTTTAAATCTACAAGGTATCGATCATGTTCTTGATACGCCGCATTTAGCCACGTAAATGCTTCATCTTTGTGACCCAAATCGGAATACAGCGTGGCAATCTCATACGCAGACGAATAGCCCGTTTTGCGCTGTGCTTTGCGCAATTCGATAGCCTTGCTCAAGGCTCCATTCCAGCCCGCCGACCCAAACCCTTCTCCCAGAGCAGAAGCAAAATCGACATCCCTCTTCTCACCGGAGAGTTGCCCGAATCTCCGGAATTCTTCGATAACGTGCGGGTACGTTCGTTTCGCCCAGTAAGCATAGGCTAAGCAACGATGCGCTACCGCAAAGGTCGGATTGTCGCTTGCCACACGCCCACACACCTGAATAGCCTGATCGTATTGGTGCATGAAGATAGCAACTTCCCCGACCGTCTCATTTGTCATTGGTGATAAAGGGTCAAGCTGGTAAGCGCGATTGGCCTCTGCGACTGCCTCTTGTTCCCGGCCGCCGATCTCGGCCAGTCCGTGTGCATGCCAGTGACGTGCTGTAGCATCGTTAGTATCAAGTTCGAACGCTCTTTTGTACTCGGCATTACTTCCGTCAAAATCCCAGTCATATTCCATCTCGTTGTCCGCAAGCACCGCGTGAGGATGAGCGAGTGAAGCATCCAACTCCAGTGCCTTCCTCGCGGCGGCGTTCGATTTCGGATACGCCTCTCGTGGGTCGGCTCCGTAGGTCGGGAACACCGAATATGCGTCGGCTAAGCCCGAATACGCCAAAGCATAAGCGGGGTCTGCGGAAATCGCTTGGTTGAAATAGGAGATCGCGGTGTGAATGTCGGCTGGTGTGCGCTTACTCCAGTAATGTCGGCCCTTCAGGTATAGGTCGTAGGCTGCGGGATTCTGTGTACCTTGTTTGGTGACTTGCTGTTTTTCTGAACCGCTGAGCTTGAAACGCAACTTCTCTGCAATATCGCTTGCCATCTGCTGTTGCAAAGAGATGATGTCCGCGCTTTTGCCTCGGTATTGCTGCCCCCACATTTCGGTGTTGTCACGAACGTCCGTAAGCTCAGCACTCATTTCCATAATGTCCCCGCGCAGCACCACTCTGCCGCTCACCAGAGCGGATACGCCCAGTTCATTCCCGACCTTCTGCATGTCAACATCTTTGCCTTTGTAGCGGAAGACTGAGTTGCGCGACTTCACCCTCAACTGGGGCACGTGAGCGAGGTTACCGATCAACGATTCGGTAATACCATCGCTGAGATAGTCATTACTAGCGTCTCCACCAACGTTATTGAACGGGAGCACAGCAATGGAATCGATCTGGGTAGCCCTGCCAAGTCGCAGGTACAAAACCCCAACTGCCGCCAGCGCGATAGCCGCGATGCACGCGGCAAGGATACCCCAACCTTTGCGAGGCTTGTACGTTTGGTCAGGCGATGCTTGCACAGCAACGATCTTGGTGGACTCAGTCTGGCGCTTTAGACGCTGGAGTTCCGCTCGCATATCCGAGGCATGCTGATAACGCAAGTCGCGGTCTTTGTCCAAAGCGCGATTGATGATCCGTTCCAATTCCACTGGGAGGTCGGGGTTCAGCCGCACTGCTGACGTTGGTGTCCCATCCAGAATGGCTTTGAAGATTACACCTGAGGTTTCTCCTCGAAATGGCAATGCTCCTGTCGCCATCTCGTACAACACCGCGCCGAACGAGAACAGGTCGGTGCGAGCGTCGAGTTCTTTGCCTCGCACCTGTTCCGGCGACATGTAGGCGACGGTGCCAAGTGTCGAACCGGGACTGGTAAGGTTCTCTTCTGTGTCTATGGTCGGGGCGCTCAAAGCGACGCTCTGTGGCTTGAGGGAGACCTTAGCCAGCCCGAAGTCGAGAATCTTCGCTTGCCCTCGATTCGTCACGAAAATGTTTGCGGGCTTGATGTCCCGGTGGATGATTCCTTTCGAATGTGCGGCGTCAAGGGCGTCGGCAATCTGAATGCCCAGATCGAGCACCGTTTCGATCTCCAGCGGCTTGCCATTGATCTGATGCCGGAGTGTCTGCCCCTCCAGCAGTTCCATCGCGATGAAGGTTCGTCCATCGGACTCATCTATTTCATGGATCGTGCAGATGTTCGGGTGGTTCAGGGAGGACGCAGCCTTGGCCTCCCGCTGGAAACGGCTGAGGGCTTGTGCGTCGTTGGCGAGTTCGTCGGGCAGGAACTTGAGCGCGACGTGGCGACCTAGTTTGAGGTCTTCAGCCTCATAGACCACACCCATCCCGCCCCCGCCGATCTTGCGGAGAATGCGGTAATGGGAAACCGTCTGCCCCACGGGTTGGGAGGGCGTGAACACTGGCAAGGATGGTAGGTTGCGGCTGAGGAAAGGTCAATTGCAGGAACTCTCACAGTTGCGATGTAAAGTTAAGCGTGCCGCCGTCACGGAGAAGTCCTTCCGCCTGAGAGACCATCGAATTCACGATTGATTCAGCCGTTGGGCGATCTTTGAGAAGACCCACAACCTCTCCGCAAACAACCGCTTCGGTTTGAAGATCGTGACGAGCACGTGCCTCAGCGTATTGTTCAGATAACGTGCCGAATGCGCTGAACGCCTCGTTTTCTCGGCTTGCCCATTCGTCCGTAAGCTTGTTCTTCAAGAATCGAAGTGAGTACTCCTTCGGCCAAGGCGTCCCACGCAGCGCATCGAGCACCTTAGTCCGAATGGTCGAGTCGCCTGTCGCAGCAATGGCTTTGTCTGTGTGTGCCTCTGGGGTCAGTGCTTCTGCCGACGCCCAAAGACGCGTGCCCACCACCACCCCGTCTGCGCCCAGCATCAGGGCTGCCGCCAATCCCCGGCCATCCGCTATACCTCCAGCCGCGAGCAGCAAAGTTTCAGGTGAGTGTTTTTTCAGGTAATCAGCGGCTTCCGGGACGAACGGGAAAGTCGAGCGAGATGCCCCGTGTCCACCTGCCTCGCTCCCCTGTACAACGACTGCTGCGGCACCAACCTTCAGAGCCATGTCGATCTGAGACAGGAATTGCACCTGACAAATCAGGACAGCACCCGCTTGGGCGATCTCTGCTGCAAACGGACTAGGGTCGCCAAAGGAGAGGAAGACGCAAAGAGGCGAGTATTGCAGCGCCTTCGTCAGCATCTTTGGCGCACGCTCCAGAGCCCATGTGATAAATCCAACGCCGAATTTGCCGGATTTCGCCTGAGCAAGTTCAGTTTCTAAATCAGGTTCTCCCCCCACCGTGCCCGCATAACCTCCGCCAACGATTCCCAGTCCACCTGCGCGAGACACTGCGGCTGCGAGTTCCCCGCCAGTGACATACGCCATTGGCGCACACATGATGGGATGCTGGATGCCGAATCGCTCTGTCAGACGTGTCTTAATCATTGCAAGTCGGTAATGCGTTAATAGGTTGCGCTACCCATGTCCAACTCAATCCGAACCGCCACATCGAATTTCGAATAGTACTTTTTCACGTCCTTCGTCCCGTACTTCTCCCGGAATTTCTCGATCACAGGTTTCACAGTCTCGGCGTCATTCAATGGCATTGCTCGAAATTCCGCCTCCGCACCCCGCGCATCAATTCGAATGGATGGGTTCTTCAGCACGTTCCGGTACCACTGTGTGTCAGAACCCTGCACGGGCAGGAGATACAGCTTTTCGGCTTCGAGCACGAACCAGACCGGAATTGAGATTGTCTTCCCGGACTTTCTTCCAACCACACTGATCTTAATCTGGCGGTAGCGGGCGAGGCGATCTTTTGAGCTTTCCATGGGAAAGGCTCGCTATGCTGCCGATTTCGCAGGCATCCTGAATGGCTTCGTGAGCTTAATCACTCGGTCGAATTTCGGAAACCATCCTTGCGGTGCAAAGTCGCTGGTGTGCAGGTAACACTGTGCAGCTACTTCGTCGCTAGCCTCAGTAAACGTCAGAACCCAGCTTCTTGGGATGCAATTTTGAGGCGAGCCCATATACTTCGTTAGCCCAGCGACATTAATGAACGTGGTGCCCCAGCGTTGCTCGATGTGCGACTTGCCGCCATAGGTATCGTTTGGGGCGGTGTGGGTGTGCGCTCCGAGCCACAAGTCAACGCGACCGGGAGAGGCATTCAGAACGTTCTCGAACGCACCTGAGTCCTGTTTGCTATCCACCCAATAGAGGTATGATGCACCGCGAGGGGAGCCCTTGCCTTCGTAGTAGCCGTGGTACCAATCCTTCCACTGGCCTTTTTCATCGCGGCGGAATCCCTCCCAATCGCCGGAAGCCACAGTCGTGTTCTTGAGCACGTAATGATGTGCACTGATGATGATCGAAGAGGCGTTCTGTTCAACCATGCGCTGCCACCAGCGGAATGTATCTCCACTAACCACTCCCGCAGGATTTCCCCCCAACGTGCCGCGCCCCAATTTTTGGCTGGGCTCGTTGATATCACCCATCATGAGGAATAACAGATTGCCAACGCGGAAGGAGTACCGCTCCCAAGTGCCTTCAATTGGGAACGGTCGTTTTGACGCGCCAACGTGCGAGAATTGCGTATGTTCACCCGTGGGGTCAACCCATTTTCGCCACCACCATTCTTGTGGTTCATCGAGACCACTGCGATCATGATTCCCGCCTAAATCGTAAACTTGCTCGCGACGGTGCTTCTTTAGCGCATCGAATTGCCGGACGACCTCTTCGCCCTCGGCATCTTTAGGCAGGCCAACATCACCGGAAATGTCGCCGAGATCGAGGGCAATGTCCCAATCAAAGCCCGATGGCGATTCCGACTGACGAATAGCATCGGCGAGGCTCTCACGGCCATTTCCGTATTTCAGGTCTCTCCCAACATGCGGATCAGAGAATACCCAGACTCGGAATTTTCCCGATTGTGGGCTTGCGGTACTCTGCGACAAGGTACCAGCAGGCAAGAACGTACTAAATCCAAGTGCGGCGAGTGAACGTAGGAAGTCGCGTCGGCGGGAATTCATTGCCGAATTGTGCAGCATGACGGCGTATCGTTTCAACTGGGTGCGGAAGCCCTAGCCAGCCAAAGTGACCTCAAACGATCCCGTGTCGTCGCGCATCACGCCCATGGCGGTGAGAATCCGTCCCAGCGCGATCACGGGTCGAAACATCCAGTACTTCCGCCGAATGGCAGCCATGGCGCGTTCGTGCTCGGCGTGGTCGGCGAGGAATCGTGCCGTGCCCTCGAACGTCTCGCCGCCAATGGACAGCCTAATCTGAGGCGTCTTCTGGACATTGCGCACCCACTGGCGTTTCACGTTCGCGGTGCCGATGTAGAGCTTATCGTCATCCAGTACGAACCAAATCGTGACTTCGTTGGGCTTCCCGGTCTTCCGTCCATAATGAGTCAGGGTCGTTGTCTGCTTGCCCGTTACCCTCTTCAGTCGCGTAAGTACATTCGGTTCCATAAGCTCTCGTTTCGCAAACTGCAACAGAATCAGCAAAAAATACTAAACGTCCCTAAGTTGTTCCTCCGTCATGCCGAAATAGTGCCCCAGTTCATGTATGAGAGTCTGGCGAATTTGATGACGCACTTCGGCCTCGCTTGAGCAGACCGCCTCAATATTTTTCTGATAAAGCACGATGTGATCCGGTCCCGTGGGGAGGTTGAAGACGCTCCTCTTCGTCGCAGGCACGCCGTGAAAGATGCCTAGAAGCAGTCGCCTGCGCTGCCCCAGCTTGGCTGGTCGCTGGTTCGCCGGAAAATCTTCAACGAGGATCGCGACGTTCTGGATGCGGATTCGGAACTCTTCCGGCAGCGAATCCAAAGTCTCTTCTGCAACCTTGACGAAATCTTCGCGCTTCATCCTTCACCCGCTGAAGCAAGGGCACGCTCACTCCGAATAACCGTCATCGTCATTGTCGTCATCATCTTTATCTTCTTTGCCGTCGCCTTCCTCTTCCTCTTCCTCTTCGTCCTCCTCATCTGGCTCTTGTCGAAGGACGAACTCGGCGGCTGCCGACCGATCACAAGGGTCTGAGTCGGGGCTTTCCGGATGTATTCTGCTCATATCCAATGGTAGTCCTCGTAGCCCGTTGACGAGAGCAGCGAATGGGGGTGTGGATTGCTGACGGATTGACTGGGCACAGGACGAATCGGAGTAGGAAGCCATGAAAGATTTGAAGAATCGAATCGCCCTTGTAACGGGCGGTAGTCGCGGAATCGGTGCTGCGGTCGCAGTCGCACTGGCTAAGGCTGGTGCCGATGTCGCCGTCAACTACCGCGAGCGTGCCGATGCAGCGAATGGCGTGTGCTGCGAAATCATGGGCACCGGACGCAAGGCAATAGCGGTGCAGGCCAATGTGTCGGTCGCAGCCGACGTGAAGCGCATGGTCGCGGAGGTCGAGGCGAACATCGGAGGGATCGACATCCTCGTCAACAACGCTGCAATCGCTCATCCGCGCAAATTGGAAGACATCACCGAGACGGAATGGGACGAGGTTCTCACCGTGAATCTGAAGTCTGTCTTCTTGGTGACGCAGGCGGTCGTCGGCAGGATGCGGCAAAGAAAATGGGGACGGATCATCAATTTGTCCTCGGTTGCCGCGCAAACGGGTGGGGCGGTGGGAGCGCACTATGCGGCTTCGAAGGCGGGAATTATCGGGCTGACTCACTCCTGCGCTTCAGCTTTCGTGAAGGACGGGATTACCGCAAACGCTATCGCCCCTGCGCTTATCGAGACTGATATGGTGACCAGCAACCCGAACGCCAACCCGAATCTTATTCCGATGGGGCATTTTGGCTCGGTGGACGATGTCGCATCCGTGGCGGTGATGCTGGCGATGAATAACTACATGACCGGGCAGACGATTTCGGTCAATGGTGGGTGGTACATGAGCTAAGGAAGGATGCTGCTAAAGAAGCAAAATTCATTCGGGAAAAAGCTCGATAGCATTACTCTTATGACGACACTAATCGCCTTTGGCGGTCTTCCGGGGACAGGCAAGACCGTAATCGCACGGGAACTTGCCCGCGAAGTGAATGCGGTGTACGTCCGAATCGACTCAATTGAGCAGGCAATCCGCGCCTCCGGGGTACTGCACAGAACGATTGACGACGCGGGCTATCGTGTCGCATACGTCATCGCCGAGGATAACCTGCGCATGGGCAGAACTGTTGTCGTAGATTGCGTTAATCCCATTCAGATAGCCCGTGATGCTTGGATCGGTGTAGCGAATCGTGCACAGGCAAAAACCGTGGAGGTCGAGATTGTATGCTCCGATCCGCAGCAGCATCGGCTGCGAGTCGAGAACAGAGTCTCTGATATTCCCGGTCTGAAACTGCCCAGTTGGGACGAGGTCATTTCAAGGGAATATGAACCGTGGCAACGCAAACACATTGTGATCGACACCGCCTGCCGTACAGTGAGCGATAACGTGAACGAACTTCTGCAATTGCTTCGTTGAGGGCCGGATCAGCTTGCATACCAATCGGAATGCAGCGACCATCGACTACACGCGAGGCACTGTGTTTCGGCCCAGTGGTGAAGGCACGCTGGGCAGACGCCTCCCGTATCAAAGGTATTCCACGAATGTCCGCACTCGCAGAACCATTTGTCTTCCTTTCGGGGCGACCAACCGCAGAGCGGGCAGCGGATGCGCGGGCCGGAGGGATCGTGGCCCTTCTTTTCGTCGAGTTCGCGATCCAAAACAACTGACGACTTGGCAAGGTAATCCAAAATGTCACCGCTAGCCGAAGTGGAAAGCAACTAAGGCTTAGGGACGCTGATTAATCATAAGATGGGAGTATGGCGTGCCAGCCCACATGATCCAAGTTCCAGTCTTCAGCTTCACTTGTGTGGGCAAGCCAGTTGTTGCAGCGTCGAACGGCCACAAAATTATCCAGTGAGGTCCTTCTGTGAACGGCGTCCCGGAAGTAGCATAAGGGTCAGTGGCGCTCCGGTATGTGCCCCCAGCAAGCATGTACTCAAAGCCCGGTTGCGTATTAGTGGGGTTGGGTCTGTGCGCGTGCCAGTCTTCTTCCCATTTCAGAGCATCAGCATTCGCACAGTAAGATATATCGTCCACAACCCACGGGTGTCCGGGGAAGCAAGTAAAGCCATTGTGACCTTCGCGCAGAACGGTCTCTCTGCCGTTCTCATCTCGATCAACTATCTTAGCTGCCTCTGCGATGTTCGCTGGCGCTGCGGAGAGAGCACGGGCGATCTTCGCTTCCTTAGTGTCCACTCTTGGTTTCGCAGGCATTTGCTGAGCGGTGACTTCAATTGCCGTCAGACCAATGAGCAACAACCCTGAAATCGCAATCTCCTGCATAGGAGGCTCCTTCGGCGTCGTGATTATATTGGGCACTGCCGAGTTCAGCAACAACTGGGACGCAGCGACGTGGGGAAAGACAGGAATCGCGGGCTTGCCGTTGTGCTAGAACAGACGATCTTGAACCGCCTCGGACTCCACCGGTCGCGAGCACTCCTCGTCATCATTCGCCACGTGATTGATCCGCGTGCTCACGGGGAAGCACCGCATCTCGCGAGCGTCGTAGGGCTTCAACAGTTCGCAGACCACAGCCACGTTGTTCATTCCCGGATCGAGCCAGAGGTCATAGCTGTCGGGCTCAAGGATGACTGGCATTCGGTCATGGACAGGTGAGGTCACCGCATTTGGGGTGGTGGTGAGGATCGAACAGGTCTTGATCCAATTGTTACCGGGGTCTTTCCAGCGATCCCACAACCCAGCGAACGCAAAAAGGTCACCATCGTTCACTTCAAAGCAGTAGGGCTGCTTGGATTTTCCCGTTTGTGCCCACTCGTAAAATCCGTCAGCGGGAATCAAGCACCTGCGAGATTTCAGCGAATCGCGGAACGCGGGCTTCGAGCTTGCTGTCTCCGACCTCGCGTTTATCATCCTTGCCGCACCCGAAGGGTCTTTTGCCCATGACGGGATCAGTCCCCAGCGCATCAGCGACAATTCGCGGAAGGGTTCCTTGGGGTGCTGGCGGATCACGGGAACGGGCTGGGTCGGCGCGACGTTGAAGCGCGGAGACCAGTCGTCATCGCAGGGATCGCAGTCAAAGTGTTCCTCGATTAGCTGCTTCCGCCGCGACAGTCGGTAGCGCCCGCACACAGGCAAGAATTATCGCAGAAGGAGGGCGGAGTGTTTACCTGAAGCAAAAGACCCTAGTACGCTGGAAGGATGAAGAGATGTGCATTTTGCCCGACCGAAGCAACCAAACTGAGCGGAGAGCACATTTGGGACGATTGGCTAAATCGGGCACTCCCCACGAAGCGATTCAAGGTTCGGCAAAAATGGAGCCGACTTGATCCATTTAGAGAGTACGACGCTCGGATCATAAAGGAAAAGCTTCCAGTCGTATGCGAAGAGTGCAACAACACATGGATGAGCGATCTGACCAATCGCACAAAACAAGCCTTTTCGGAACTGATCGTTAACGGCACGCCCACCACTTTGCAACCTAAAGACATTGATCTTCTTGCAGCCTTCACTTTTATGAAAGCTGTGGTTGCGGATCACGCGACCGTAAAGGATGATCCGTTTTTTGTAGCGGACGTTCGAGAACAATTTCGAGGATCGTTCTCCGTTCCTTCCCACGTTCAAATGTGGATTGCCGCGTACCAAGGGGTTTATCGGTACAGTGGAAGGTTCGTCACTAACGTTCTAACGCCAGATAAGCCCGGCCCCCTGTACGGGATCGAGTTTTACAGTTTCACGTATGTTGTCGGGCGGGTTGTCCTTCAACTTCTCGCGGCACGATGGAAAGACATACGCCACAAAGGCTATCCGCTGCCCGTCCTTAACCCTAACGCCTACTGGAACCCGGCGGTCATCGAATTCTGGCCGAATGCAGACGCTCCCATTTCATGGCCTCCATCGAAATGGATTGGCGACGACGTGATCGAAAAGTTCATCGAACGGTTTAACGTACCAATTAACCTTAGGATCGCATGAAACGGGATAAGCCGTGGATGAGTAGCGAGCCATCAGGGTATCGCACGCACAGTGAACGATACCCAATGGATTTGTTTTCATACACGCGAGAAGCAGCACACTGTCTTCAAGGGCGCAGATTCCTTGCTGTGATAGCCATGTCCTCGACCGCTGTCGAGTTGATAGTCAACAGGGACAGTCGTACCCGCAAGCTCACTTCGTTGAAAAGAATCGCTGGTTGGGCCACTATCAACAATCAAAACTTGAGAATCGCCAAGGAACACGGTCTTCCCGTCGATGCTTTGCTTGGCGCTGGAGAAGACCTGAGCGGTGCTAACCCGATTATGTTTGTTCTTCTTCGCAATAAGGTTGCTCACGGCGAAATTGAACCGTTCATTTCCGATCTTAGCGACTATGACCCCAACGCCGAAAAACTGGCGACCGAGCATGAGGCTAAGATGCGTAAGTTTGTCAGCGAATGGTACAACACCGCTCCAGATGTGCAGGAAGGACGCATCCGCAAACATGAGTGGCCTAAATGACCACTCTGTCAGCGGTATCACTTCATGACCTCCGTAACTTTGTCTCGGCCCCGTGTTGTCGCAGACTCTCTTTGTGACTGCCCTGATCCGATACGACGCTGCCCGCAAAGCCATCGCGTCCGCCTACCGTGTTGACGAGGCGAAGAAAATCCGCGACAAGGCGGAAGCAGTCAGAACTTACGCGAAATTGGCGGGCGATCTCGAAATGCAAAACATGGCTGCCGAGATCAGAATTCGCGCCGAGCGACGTGCAGGTCAACTCCTGTCTGACATGGAGAAGAATCCCGGCACGAGGGGGGAGGGGCGACCAAGGAAGGACGGCACGAAATTTACGCGGTCGAGCAGAACGACTGCCTACCCTCCGAAGCTAGAGGACATCGGCATCACGAAGGATCAATCTTCGAAATGGCAGCGGCTCGCGTTGCTTGTTGATGAAGGTACATTCGAAAAGGCGCTCGCCCAAGCGCGGGAGAAGAATGGCGAATTGACGAATGCGGCTCTGCTCCGCGAAATCAGAGAAATCGTTACGCCAGTCGAAGTCTTGACGGAGCCCGATATCAATGTGGTCGCGTCAGAACTGATCCGCGACATTGAGTCGGTAAGCAGGAAGGAAAAACTGGAGACCGTACTTCGACTCCGAAAACGGTTGAACCCCACAATCAGGAAAAAGCTCATCTTGGCATTGAAGAACTCGGCGGCGGACGTATCGGATTGCGAGGCGCAGCTTTCGAAGGATTTCAGGGATTTTCCGGTCAGCGGAAAAGCCTTCCAGCGTGTAATTCGAGAACGGATGGCCGAAGAGCCTGATCCTCTGCTGGCTGAAAAGCGTGCACTCGCAACTGATTTCAAGAATGCCAGTGTGCGAGAAATTTCCCTCGCCGACGCTAAAAACGTAATTGTCGCCCAAGAGTGGCTGGGCACGCTTGGCAGTCCCGAACACGCCTTTGGATTGTTTTTCGGCGACCATATAGCCGGAGTTGCTTGCTTTGGAAACACAGCGGGAACGAATGTCAGAGCATCGGTCTGTGGTTCCGAGCACGAAGACAAGGTGATTTCTCTCACGAGGGGCTGTTGCCTTCATTGGGCTCATCCTCATAGCGGGTCTTTTTTAGTCAGTTCAGCCTGTCGCGAAATGACGAAGAAAGGCTTCCATGTGATCGTTGCCTATGCTGATCCTGAAGCGGGCGAACGGGGAGTGATTCTGCGAGCTTGTAATTTCCTGTATTGCGGAACGACTAATCCGACTGAGAAGTTCCGCCGCCCAGACGGCAAGGTCTATGATGCACGAAACGTTCATCTCTTGACCCGTGATCGACGTTTTGGGATGCTGCGGTACAAGCGGAGCCGAGCAGAGCAGAAGAAAATCCTCATTGAAGAGGGCTGCGAGTTTTTCAAGGACACCGGGTGCAAGCATCGTTTTGTTGGGATATTTGGGGATCGGAGGATGAAGCGAATTCTCCGACGCGCCCTCAGGTGGGAAGTGCTGCCTTTTCCGAAGCCCGAAGCGCAACGAGCTATGGCTGCGGCGGCATCCGGAGGATCAGCGAGCATTGATCTTTCAGTGCCGCTCCAATCCACGGCAATTAGTCTTGCCGAACTGGATCACTAGATCACTGGGGGAGAGGCTCAACTAGAAATCCCGCAGATACAGAATCCGCAACAGTTGTCTGCTTAACGGGCCGCAATACCACGAACCCTTCTTCGGTTTCCTTGCGATGTACCTCGAATGAGGATGCCAGCAGATCGATAAAGCGATAGACACTCGCTGGTGTCCGCAGCACCTTGCGCAGTTTCGGTGCGAGCTTCGCCAAGATGTTTTGGATTTCCTGTTCACTCGGTTCGGTAATCTGCTCAGTGAGGCAATTCGAGTCGGATTGGAGGGACCGTTCATACTTGGCGACGAGCCGATCAGCCGTGGCTCTGGATATGCGGTTCTGCTTTAGCCATCCGCTCCATTGCCCATTCCGGCCCGGACGGGCGAGAACCTGTTTCATCTCCGCGAGCTTCCTTCCCAGTTCGGCGCGGAGGGAGCGAAGGTTTTCTGTTTGGTTCTTGATCGTGCCTTTGTAATCGGTGTGCAACCGCCAAAGCTTCGTTATTTTCGCGCTCAGAACCGCTTCGTCCTGCGCCAGATGTTCTGGCTCTGGAGTCCGTGGTTCCGAGGGCTGTGCCGGAATCTCTGCTGCTGGGAATTCTGATACTGCGGGTGTCTGAATCTGCTCTGTTGTTTCTAACATGTCGCCTCACACTACGAATTGATTTGCGGAGCAAATTGCACGCCCGTGAGCGCGAGTTGCTCTCATACAAACAATTTGAAATTGGGAAAACGTGAGGACTGACGATGTGAATTGTTTTTGCAGATCGTTTGACGAAAACGTATCTAGGACCGCGCGGAGCCTCTGATCTGGTCGAACCCAAGAGTTGTAGCGGCGAGTTCCCTGTTACCCTCGTGCAGGTCGGCCTGCCATTTCGTTTGCGCTGTAAGGGCGATTCAGAAGCAGAGCAGCGGGTTTGGAGGACGCCCTGAGGTTTGGAGGACGTATCCGGGTTTGGAGGACGCTTCGAAGGCGTACCGGAATTCGTACTCAGGGTCGTACCGCCGCTCTGTTTGCGTGCGCACCGCAAAGCCGTCATTGAACGTACATTTTGGGGACGATAAAGCACGCAGGCCAGTATCCGCTGACCCCGCCGTGTACGCGCACACGGAGGTTTCACCTAATCAACAGGCGCGGTTCACACCGTCGTCCCCAAACCTTCAAACTTTGGGGCGGCGGCTCTTCGCCGCCTGCCCCGGTTCGGTGTGCGCGTAGGCCATGTCCCCACATTCCTCGGCACGCCGAAATTCAAATTCATGTGTTGCCCGCTTTCTTCTTCTCCGGTTTAATACTTCCCGTCGCCTTGGTTTTGAATGGCTCAGGCAGTTCATAGTCCAAATCGTGCTGACCCCAATCCTCCCGGATCAGGATGGGCTGCCAATCCTGCGAGTCGTCATCAGGCTCTGCAAAGACGGGGACACCGTCGTCACACACTTCCTCGACCCGGCTATCCGCGAAGGGATCAGGAATGGGCTCAGGGCATAACTCTTCGCGTGCGTACATCTCGTTCTCTTCGGCCACATCATCCGGGTCAGCGCCGGGGTCTTCAGTACAGACTTCGGCGTGCGCCCGAAGCTCAGAGCCGAGGCTAAAAAAGCCGTAGCAGTACGGGCACTGATGATCCTCTTTCAGGTGCTCAAGGCTTTTGCCCTTCTCGGTGAGAAGCTCAAATTGATCGAGGATGGACTTAGACCGAACATAGAACTCCCGGCAGCCGGATGTCTGCGAGACCCAGATCGCCAGTTCGATTTCGGCGCGACTCGCGCCGTGATCGAGCAGGGATTGGAAGTCGGCGCTCCAATACTCCTCCCACTTGGGCAAGATCATGATCTTCTCCCCCATGGACTGCCTTCCCCGCAGGAAGAACCAGAGATACGTTGCGCAGCAACGAGCCTCTGTGAATTCAGGGATGTCGTCCAGTTCAGGTTCAGGTTCGGGTTCGGAGACAGGATCAGGATTCAGGTCATCAGGGATGGAGTCAAACTCTTCATCCTTAAGTCCAGACATCCCCATGTCCCCACAAGGGGGGGGTGGGGGCGCAGCCCCCATGGGGTTGGGGATGAATTTCCGATTTTGAATTTCGACGAAGTCGCGGTCAAGCGCAGGAGATGTCGATGCAGTTGGCTGCGCAGCAGCATTTGCAACTGCATCTCTTGCGTGACTGTCGCCGCCGAACCCCTCGCTTCGCTCTAACCCCAACCCCGTGGGGGGAGACCCCCCACACCCCCCAGCACGGGACTCAACTCCACCACTACTCTCACCACCACCCAACGGCGTACCGCTTGTAATAACATCTACAGTGCAGCCCACTTTCCGGGGTAAGGTCGGTACCCCATTTTCTGGGGTACGGTGAACCTTCTTTTTACCGGAGCCCACTTTCTGGGGTACCGTGGGTGCGGTGCCGATCTTGATCTCGTATTCGTTGGTGTCCCAGCACCCGGTTGCCGCTCGCGCACCGATCCCGACAATCCAGCCGTACTTCGTGAGCAGCGCCTTGGCTTCATCAACAACGTTGTGGCTGATTCCGGTGTCCTTGATGATGAATTTGTGAGCGAGGCAGAGGATGTTCTTCTTGGAATGTTCCTGCCATTCGGCACGCAGGTACATGAACGACCACAGGCAATACGCCGACCGGGAGGCACGCATGAGTGCCAACATAGCCGGACGGTCTTTGTAGTTGAGTTTCTTGAAGCCTGTGCTTTCTGCCATATCAACCTTCGTCCACGGTGTTGGAGACGAGGACGAGTCCGCCCCCGCCTTGACCGTTCTCAGTTCTTTCCTGCGTTTCCACGGTGCTAATTGAAAAGCGTTCCAGCCGATCAGCCAGCACGCCCGGATCAAAACGGATCGTGTCCGCCACGCGAATCGCCAGAAGCTCGCGATTGCGGACCCAGCGTTGCACCGTGGACTCGGCAACGCCGAGCAGGTCGGCGACCTCTCTCACATTCAAGGGCACTATTCGTCCCCTTAGTTGTTCAATCATCGACATTGCTCTACCTCGCTTGGGCAGGAATGAACCTGTTCGACCGCATCTGCCCTCATAAACAGCAAAGTCGAAGTTCGACAACGCATTCACCGTGTTTTTAATTTCTTCGAACATACGAAAAGTCCCAGTAGAAACCGCAAAATCACTAGCGTGCAGCCCACCAACTCACATTCGAGAAGCAGCCGCCAAAGTAGTTCCGTCGCCCTCAAGCTCTCGCGTGGCGGTCTGGACGGCGCGATAGCTGAGGACTCTGGCATTCGCGATCTCAATCGACGCTTGCGAGTGGAGCAGCAGTGGAGTTACTCCTAGCTAACCCAAACCCTTCACACTCTTGAAAACACGGTCACGAGCAACATTCCAACTGTTGCAGATTTCGATGGTGATGGTTTTCACAGGGCGTCCGATGGGCTTGAACCGTTCGACGTAAACAGAGTTGCCGCCTTCGGACTGCGTGGCGATCAGGGTAAGTTGTCCTTTAAGCCGCTCGACAAGAGCAGGCACTTTGACTTCGAGCAGATAGGGACGTTTGATATGCGTACAATCGTTGGGCCAGATAGCACACTCGCATTTATTCATCCGTTTTATCCTCCAATTCGTAGGAATCTCGTGCCTCAGGAATTTGAGCCTCCTGAGCAGGCATGTTTAATGCCGCAACCTCAATGCAGTCGCGAAATCTGCCCAGCTTCCATGGCAGCCGGGACGTGTTAGCCGTTTTGTCTTGCGATCTCCGCTGGTTGCTCGTGCTCAACTTCTGACCGGAGCACTGCGAGATACAAAAACTGCTGCGACTCTTGGAGCTTGCGCAGGCAGATCATTTGCTCAGGGCATTCCGCAGTGTTGATGACGATATTGCCCGCCAGCTTGTAGAAAGCAGTGCCAAATTGCTTCAGCAGATCGACCTGCTCTCCTCTGAGTGCATCGTGGATGAACATCGTTTTCAGTTCGGATTTCAGCATTCGTATCCTCCAGTGAAGTGCATGGATAACCCCCATTCGTGTATACCGGGGTGCTGTCCGATTCGGTTAGGACCGGAAATGGCACCAAGGTGGCGGCGGGCGCATAACAGCAAGCTCGCCGCGTTCTTTGAGAATGGCACCCGGAGCCTTCCTTCTCAGGCAGAAAGAAGACGAACAAAAAGCCGAGACATCGAGTCCCAAGCGTAGCCGGAAGCCAAACCTATTCAGTTGTCGTACGGGTGCTTGTTCGGCGACTATGTGCCTACTTCAAGCTAATAAAATAAGAAGGTGGGCGGCGGATCGATCAAGAGTAGGTGCCCACTGCGCCTGCTCCCATTCCTGCGGTTACTACAATTTCTAGCCTAACATACTTTCCAATGCTGTCAAGATTCGCGCCAGAAAAATTGGATGAGTGCGGATGGGTCGCTTCGTAACCAGTAGTAACCACCGGAAAAGTTCCGCCGCAAAGCGCGGATATTCGGAGGTCGTGCACGTCGCTGTGAGTCGTCCGACAAATACCAATCCGTAATTCGAATGGATGTCATTGAAAACACTCTGAAAAAACCGCGAAAAATAGAGCTTAGAAATGGGACGCGAAGGCGGGTGCGCACGGATGAAATTGAGCGTGCCGCTGCGGATCGCAAGCGCAGAGCGACATCACACGGCCCCGGCTGCTACTCGAACCGACTGAATTTTGGAGGAATTTTGCCTTCAAGATCAGCAGGATGCCGAGAATGGATTGTTCGAGGAGCCTGTGACCCATCGTCTCAGCGACCGCGAATTGTCGCGTTCCGAAACGCCTTAGTACTTTGAGCACAGCAGGCGCTTCAAGAGGCAGTATTAGTAGTCATGCGGTTTCTGTGATTCTGGGGGCATCCACGAACTCACAGGAACTTCATACGACCTGCATGAGTCACCACCGCCCCACAAAGCGATGGTTGGCTCAGACCCCGAATTCTGGGCGCGGACGCCGAAGTTGTCTGCAAACGGAGAGACACGGAAGGAAGCAGGCTGCACGGTCCGCCGATGCTCCGGCTAACACCGTCAGCCGACCAACTGGAGGGTGGGCGCGAGCGCCCTTGGAATTGATGTGGAGGTAGTCATGCTTGAACTCAATCGAATCGCAGTCACATTGCAATGAGTCTGTTTCCGCTGAACTGTTCTCCGACCTACTTGCGCGGAAGCCATATCTAATCCAACGCCGAATCAACAGGGGCGATAGTGGGGTTGTAAAGAGCTCCACCTTACCGAATCTGCCCAGAGTCACCGCAGATCGCGACCGTCATCGGATATTTAATCCGCTGCATCCTTCGGGAACCCGCCTCTTTTGTGGTTTCAGCAACATCCTGTGCCCAGACTGTGCCCGACCTGTGCCCAACCTGATCTTGCGGGAGGGTGCATAATGTCTGCTGGCAAGAAAGAGACGCAAGTTGTCGGCGTGCCCCGCCGCCTCTATAAGGTAAAGGAAGCTGCCTACTATCTCGGAATGAGCAAGTCAAAGGTGCGACAGCTTGCGTGGACTGGCAGTCTTCCTTTCGTGCAAGACGGCGAGAATACACTGATGCTGTTCGATGTGCGCGACCTTGATCGCTGGATTGATTCCAACAAGGAAGTCATGCAATGAGGCGTGAGCGGGGAACGGGCAGCATCTACCCACGCGGCGGCGTCTGGTGGATCAAATACTACAAAGATGGCGCACCAATCCGCGAATCTTCCGGGACGACATCGAAAACACGAGCCAACAGACTTCTCCAGAGAAGATTGCGGGCCGTGTCGAGTGGTGAGCCCTTTCGCCTTGGGATGGAGAAAATCAAAGTCTGCGAGTTAGCAGAAGATTTCTTGCAAGACTATCGAATCAACAGGCTGAAGTCCCTTGACGATGCGGAGGCACGTTGGAGGCTCCATCTCCAGAATTGGTTTGGGCATCTGCGAGCAGCATACGTTGGAACTGACACGATTAAGGGTTACATCGAGCAGCGCCAGCAAGAGGGCGGGAGCAACGGGACGATCAACCGTGAGCTCGCGGCGTTGAGACGGATGTTCTCGCTGGGCGTGAAGGCCACTCCGCCTAAGGTTTATCGTGTGCCTCCGATAGCTAGATTGAAGGAGAACAACGTTCGGAAGGGATTTGTCACGATTGAGCGGTATGCGAAGCTCGCGGATGCTTGCTCTTCTGTAGGGCTGTGGCTGAGAACCATGCTTGAGGTCGGATACACATTTGGTTGGCGCGTGTCCGAGGTCAAGAAGTTGAAAGTTGGACAAGTTGACATGGGAAGCAGCCGAATTTTACTTGACCCCGGTACTACGAAAAATGATGACGGTCGGGTAGTGAGATTTAAGCCGGGATCGGTTCTCGCAAATCTCTTGGTAGCCTGCTGTCAGGGCAAGCAAGTGGATGATTGCTTATTCACACGAGAGGACGGGAGTCCGATTCGAGACTTCCGGACCGCATGGGCGAAGGTCTGTTGTGCCGCTGAACTAGGACAGATGGTCTGCCCGCAGTGCAGCAAGGTAGTTGACGCCAAGGGGCGTTGTGCTAAGTGCTCGGTCGAATGGAAATTCAAGGACTTGAAATATGTGGGTCTCATTTTTCACGACCTACGCCGAAGTGCGGCTCGTAATGCCCGTGCGAGTGGCGTAGCAGAAGGTGTGATTATGAAGATGGGTGGGTGGAAGACTCGCTCAGTGTTTGATCGATATGCTATTGTTGCAGAGAGCGACATGGTCGATGCCATTGAAAAAGTTGAAGCACTTCGGGCACAGATTGGGCACAATCAGCGGGAATCTGAACCTAAAGAAGTGCAGGATCATGGATCGAGATTTAAAGGCAACTTGCAGTAACTAAAACTTTTACCTTCCACGCGCCGGGATGGCGGAACTGGCAGACGCAGCGGACTCAAAATCCGCCGGTGCTTAGCACCTTGGGGGTTCAACTCCCCCTCCCGGCACCAGCACTAAACCCACAAAAATTGAGTAAGGGATGCGGAGCGGTTGTGTTCAGTCGCCCTCGGATGGACTGACAGCATCGCTCCGTCGGGCAAACACGCGGTTCTTCCGCTCTCTCCACGGCAGAGCTTTGAGTTCAGTGAAATATGAGTATGCGACCGGAACCACGAGCAGGGTCAGTAGCAGGCACAGGGTCTGCCCACCGATGATGGTAACCGCAATCGAGGCACGCTGCTCCGAGCCGGCGCCGAGGCCGATGGCGACCGGGATCAATCCCGCGATGATCGAGAATGTCGTCATCAGAATCGGGCGCAGACGCACGCGGTTCGCCTCCAGGATTGCCTCCTGTAAGGGCATCCCTTCGGCGATCAGGCGGTTGGTGTAATCCACCTGCAGGATTCCGTTCTTCTTGACGATCCCCAGCAGCAGAAACATGCCAAGCGCGCTCCACAGGCTCAGCGCACGCCCCGTGATCCACAAGGAGAACAGCGCGAACGGCACGCTCAGCGGCAGCGTGAGCATGATGATGAATGGATAGGAGAAACTCTCAAACTGCGCCGCCAGGACCATGTACATGAAAATGGACGCCAGCAGCATCGCCAGAACCAGATTCCAGGTGGTCTCTTCGAGAACCTTTACCTGCCCGGAGAAGCGGTATGAATAGCCGGCTGGCAGTCCGATCTCTTTGATGGATTGCACGGTGTGGGCTGCGGCTACGTCCAGGGGATAGCCGGAAGTCACATTCGAATACACGCTAACCTGAAATTCCCGGTTGTAGCGCCAAAGCGAAGCAGGTCCAAATCCGCGCCCGATGGTGGCAACACTCTCCAACCGCACCTGACCTAGTTTGGACGAGGGAACCATCATGCGATTGAGAACATCGGGGTTGTCCCGCTGTTCCGGCAGCAGCTGCATGGTGACAGGATATTGCTCCGAGCCCTCCTTGAAGCGCGTGATCTCGTCTTCGCCGGAGTAGAACAAGCGAACCGCATCGCTGATGTCCGTCATGCGCACACCGATATCGGCGGCCCGCTGCCGATCCACCTTCACTTGCAGCTCTGGTGTATTCAGGTTCAGGCTGGGGTTCACGTCCACCAGGTCCGGATACTGCCTCATGCGGTCTGCAACTTTCTTGCTGATCTCTGCCAGTTGGTTGATGTCCGGTCCGCGAATGATGGCAGAAACCGGAAAGTAGATTTCGCCTCCGAGCACCGAGGGCAGGCGCACGTTATAGGTGACGTTGCGATAGCCGGCGAGGATGCCTCGGACCTTGGTGGCGAGCTGCTGATGGGTCAGCTTTCGCTGGTTGCGCGGCACCAGTCCGATGAAGAGGTGCGCGTGATTGGTGGGGCCGTGGGTATAGCTCTGGACAAAAGCTACCTCGGGGAGAGCCGCTATGTGCCGGGCCATGTCCGATGCGATCGCGCTGGTTCTTGCCAGCGATGTGCCCTCGGGAAGCGTGAACGAACTCTGCAGCTCGGACTGGTCATCAGCCGGAATCCAGTCTCGGCCCACCAGGCGGTACAAACCGAAGGTGGAAAGAAAAGTGACCGCGCAGATCAGGGCAATCATGCCGCGATGCGCCAGCGACCACCTCAACATCTTCAAATAGCTTTCTTCTATGGCCACCACAGCTTTCCCTGAGTGTGATGTCTTCCCGCGGTTGTCCAGCCGCAACAGCCGGGAGCTCATCATTGGCGTCAGGGTGAAAGCGACCAGCAGCGAAACCAGGATGGCCATGGCCATCGTCCAGCCAAACGAATTCACATACTTGCGCGCGTAGCCGGTCATGAAGGCGATGGGCAGGAAAATGATGATCAATGACAAAGTGGTCGCCATCACCGCGAGACCGATTTCTCGAGTAGCCTCGATCGCAGCCTGGACCCGGTCTTTTCCCTTCTCCTCCATGAAGCGAAAGATGTTTTCCAGAACAATGATGGCATCGTCAATGACAATCCCGACGGCCAGAGTCAACGCCAGCAGGGTCATGTTGTTCAGGGAGAAATCCATCGCGCGCATGAGCGTGAAGGTCGCCAACACCGATGCGGGAATGGCAACGGCGGCGATGATCACCGCCCGCCAATTGCGGATAAACAACCAGACGACCAGACTGGCGAGAATGCTGCCGAGAATGAGATGTTCAATCAGCGAGTGGACCGACGCCTTGATGAAGTCGGAGATGTCGTGGACCACGAGCAATTGCACGCCTGGAGGCATTTGTTTCTGCAGCTCGGCGACTTTGCTCCGTACCTCATCCGCAACTCTCACGGTGTTGGCGCCGGACTGGCGCAGGACTTGAATGCTGACCACATCCTGCCCCGGGTTGTTCTTGGTAAACAACGCTGACCACGTGCGAAGTTCCTGCTCGCTGTCTTCGACCTGAGCAACATCGCGAATGCGCACGGGAATTCCGCCCTGGGTGCCAACCACCACGTCGCTGAACTGATCGGCGGAGGTAACCCGTCCCAGGGTGCGAATGCCCAGCTCCTGCGGGCCCGTGATCATGCGACCGCCTGGGGCTTCGATATTTTCCCGCTGTAGCGCCTGGCGTACGTCCAGCACCGTGAAATTATGGGACGTCAGTCTCTGCGCATCGAGCAGCACGCGGATCTGTCGTTCCTGCCCACCGTTCAGGTCAACGCTGCCGACTCCGTCCACCGTCTGAATGGCGCGGCGCACCTGCTTATCGGCGATTTCCGTCAACTCCCGGCGGCTCATCGAGCCACTCACCAGCAGAGTCATGATCGGATCGGACTGAGGATCCTCCTTGGTGATCACCGGAGGCAGAGTCTCGCGGGGAAGCTGGTTGATAGCAGCAGCCACTTTCTCGCGGATGTCCTGGGCGGCGCCTTCAATGTCGCGCTCCAGCACGAATGTGCAGGTAAGGTCGGCAAATCCTTCGGACGAGTAAACCGTGATCTCATCAATGCCACTCACCGAGGAGATAGCGTCCTCGAGTGGCAAGACCACTCCGGTGATCATTTCCTCAGGAGTGGCCCCCGGCAAGTTCACACTCACGTCCACGGTGGCGGGATCCGCTTTGGGGAAGAGGTCCACGGCCAAGCCACGGTAGGAAAACACGCCCAGCGTCACCAGAAAGGCGATCAACATCACCGTGAACACCGGGTGCTTGACGCAGATTTCGGTGAGCTTCATGGATAGGCAGTAATGCTCGTCTTACCGGGCGGCAGGCTGCGACATTCCAGCCTGTTCCTGAATGGTGTCGCCGTCGTGCAGTTCCCCGGAGACTGCCTCCGCCACCCGATCCCCGGGCTTCAGGCCCTCGGCCACTTCAAACCGCCGGCCCTTCTCATCTTCCGTTTGTCCGGCAGGTCGAATTTGCCGCTCGAAGACACGATCACCATTCAGCAGAAAAACCTTGTAAACACCGTAGCGATAGTTCACCGCAGCATCCGGGACGAAAATCGCCTTCTCTTTCTTCTCGCTCGGCACAGAGGCTTGCACGAAGAAACCGGGTTTGAGGCGGCCGCTCTTGTTATCGAGCAGAGCCTCGGCTTCGAAGGTGCGCGAATCCTGCGATACTGCCGGATTGATCCGCGACACCCGTCCCTGAAACGTCTCTCCCGGAAATGCTTCCACCTGTAAGTCGACGGTTGCGCCGTCCTTAATCCACCCCGCCCAACGCTCCGGCACAGCCAATCGCGCGCGCAACGTGTCCGTGCGGACCAATACCATTACCGGGCTCTCCACCCGAAGGTATTCGCCGGGATGAATATTCCGCGTCTTAATGGCGCCTGGATAGGGAGCACGAATCGTGGCATCGCTCAATTTCTTTTCGGCCAGCTTTTCGCCGGCCTCGGTCGAAATCAACAGCGCTTTCAGGCGATCCACCTCTTGCAGCGCCAGATCGTAGGTCGCCTTAGTGCTCTGGTATCGGCTTGTCGCTTCATCCAACTGCTGCTGCGAAATCAGGTTGTCTTTGAACAATTCCTTCGCACGGTTGTACTTCCGATCGGCGTCAAAGAGGTCTGCCTGTGCATGCTGCACGGAAGCCAGTTTCTGCGAGTCGGCAGGAGGCGGTTCATTCGGCCCGATGCCGAGCTGCGCGCGCACCTCACGCACCGCGCCCTGCTGGCGATCCAGATCAAACTGGAGCTCTCGCGGATCGAGCAGGACGAGCGGCTGGCCTTCGGTTACTGTGTCGCCCACATCCACCAACACCTTGGAAACGACGCCCTCAACTTCTGCACTCAACGTACTTTCCTCAAGAGCGAACAGCGATCCCACGGCCTGAACGCGGCGTTGCGTGGTTTCCTCCGCGACCGTGTAGATGTGAACCGCAACCGGCTTACGCACATCGGCGGAGGCGCCGTTGGAATTCGCGCAGCCAACAGTCACAAGAGCGGAAAGAAGCGAGACCAACAGGCCGCCCGATTTGAGGCAATAAGAGTGCATAAGAAAGGCTGGCTTACTGAGATTCGCTACCCCACTAGCGTACGTGAATGGCTCGCCACTGGAATATTTCAGCTTGCTGCAGGGAACGCACAACAGCAGCGGTTGGCTGGCACCCCAGCGGGAAGCATAGCAGCTGGTATTATAAGCTGACTTGCCATAGCAGCCATGCTTCTGGTCCCCAGGCGCGCCCCCTTGGCCTCGGCCTGCCTTTAGACAGGTGTTAAGTGTGAAGCTGTGACTTTCAGACGTACTATCGTCCAGAGGGTTAGTTTTGTTCCCCATCCGCGACGACCTCGGCGACCTCCTGAAGAAATGAAAAGCTTTGTGCGAGCGGAGCTGGGAAGCAAGGCTTTTTCTTGCCTTCTGGTGCCGCGAGCTTCCGCATTGGGCTGTAGTAAAAGTGTAGTTGCAGCAAATCCCGCTCAGTGAGCAATGGTGAGTCGAGTTTTCTCGGGGCCGAGTGCATTTACGACATAACGCACCGCCAAGGTGCCCATGTCGTTGCTGTCGTAGAAATGTTCCGGGGTGATGGTTTGCGCGCACCTTTTAGAGCACTGTTCCGGGAGCAGGCGGGGTCTTGAAGGCACTGGCAAACGCCGGAAGCATGAAGGAAGCATTTGGCCGGCCGAGGCTCGTGAGCCGGATCTCGCAAGTTTCACGCAACAATACGGCAAAAAGACCGGATGCTGCGTGCACAGGGGTTGATCCGCAGGGCATCTAAATCTCTGGACAACATCACCGAAACTATTTGCAGGTCTTGGGTTTATTCACCTAGACCCCGCAAACCGGAGATGACCATGAGATTCCTCCCCCTCAAGTTTGCCATCCTGCCGGCCACTTTGACCCTATTGCTGATCTGGACTGCGTGCGGAGGCTCCGCCTCCAGTGTCACCCCGGCGGCGGCCACTCTGTCCGCTTCCACGGTGACCTTTGCCGGCCAGACCCTGGGCGGCAGCAGTTCGGTGGCGGTGTCGCTGACCAACACTGGCGGTTCCACCCTGAACATCAACGACATGGCTCTCGCCGGAGCCAACAGCAGCGACTTCTCCGGCGGCACCACTTGCGGTCAGAGCTTGGCGGGAGGCGCCAGTTGCTCCATCACGCTGTCCTTCACTCCCGCCGCAACCGGCCTGAGGACGGCTAGTCTGACCATCTCCGATAGTGCCTCCGGTAGCCCGCAAACCATTGCGATCACGGGCGCGGGCCTCAATCCGGGAGATACGGTGGATCCTCTCGGGGTTGCAGCCGCCACATCGGTTTCCTGCTCCTCTGCCGACGGTGGAGACCAGGGCGAACCCAATGGCACCTGCTATAACGTGAAGGTTTCCTGTCCGGGCGTGAATGACGAGATCGCCGGAGTCAAAGTCAATGACCCCACCGGGGCCAAGGGCACCGTCACCTACATGGTGGGAGGCGGCGGAAAGCCCTGGTACGACACCAATTTCATGTTCGGAGTGACCGCCGTCGACATGGTAGCGTCCGCTGGATTCAGGACTGCACAAGTTGATTTCTACTCCAAGCCCACCGGGTTTCCCGGCAATGGGGTCTTTGCCGGATGGCTCACCGGCCCGGGAGGGATTCGGGCCCTCTCGTGCCGCTTTTCGACCGTCTCCAAGTGGATTTATGACAATATCCGCCAGCCCGGCACCCCGTTTTGCCACACTGGAAACAGCGGAGGCGCGGCCGCCCCAGCCTACGCTCTCGCCTATCACGGCTTCGACGCGTACTACAAGTTTGTTGAGCTGACCAGCGGCCCCGCGTTCACGCGGATCGACAAAGGCTGCATCTGCGATCCCCTGAATTCTCACAATGTAACCTGCGGCTCCGGCGGGCCGGAACCGCCCACACCCCAGGCCGAGTGCTACCTCGCCGACGGGACCGCGTTTGTTGACCCGTCTTACAGCCCCACTACCCACGATTGCACCGACTCGATGAGCGGAGATTTAACATTTCAGCAGACGTTTTACGACGATAGTATTGCCACCCCAGACGCCGTCTATTCCTTCCCTCATGTAAAGATGAACTTCGTCTTCGGCGGCCAGGATACCGGCTCTGCCAAACCCCAGGGCTACGAGTGGATTGATGGCGGATCCACGTCTCCAGACGGACTGTTTACCTCGCCGCCTGTCACCGGCCTCAACGGCGCCGCACCGACGCGGGCGTGCGTGGCCGACGCTCCACATCCCATCCCCGATGTTCTTGATGGCGCGCAGCAGATAGCCAACGATTTGATTGCAAACTGCCAGTGATATTGGCGACAGGGAGCCTTCGCGAACCGCGGCACCGCCTCTCCTCGCATTCGCCAACCTTGAGTGGTGATTACGCCGTCAGGGCCGAACTCACCGGCTGACCCGTCAACACCGACCTGACCGCTTGAATGATCTTGTGCTCGTCCGGCAGGACAAAATTCTCCAGCGGCTCGCTGAATGGCACCGGGGTATCCATCGCCGTGATCATTCGCACCGGCGCTTTGAGGTGCTTGAATCCCTGCTCCGCGATTTCGCCCGCGATAATGACCGCAGCCGACGAGTGACGCGGCGCCTGGTCCACCAGCACCAGATGCCCGGTCTTCTTCACCGAGTTCACGATCGTCTGCACGTCCAGCGGCGCCACCGTGCGTGGGTCGATCACTTCGACGCTGATCCCTTCTTTTGCCAGGCGCTCGGCCGCGGCTAGCGACTTCTTTACCATCCAGGCCGTCGCAACCAGCGTGATATCACTGCCGGAACGCTTGATGTCAGCCACTCCGAACGGAATCACATATTCCCCGTCGGGCACTTCACCTTTGTCCAAGGTCAGCATGTAATGATGCAGATAGACCACGGGGTTATCATCGCGGATGGCGGCCGCCATCAGGCCCTTAGCATCGGCCGGAGTGGACGGCAAGGCCACCTTCAGGCCGGGGATCCCCATCATGGTGTGGTAGATGCAATTGGAGTGCTGGCCAGCCCATCCCGCGGCAAATCCGAAGCCCGCCTTGAACACCACCGGGACCTTCACCTGCCCGCCCGACATATAGCGGAGACGCGGCGCCTCGTTGATGATCTGGTCAAAGGCGACCAGCATGAACTCGCTCATCCACAACTCGACAATCGGGCGCAAACCGGTCATGGCCGCCCCAATCGCAATACCCGTCTCCGCCGTCTCAGAAATGGGAGTGATGCGCACGCGATCTTTGCCAAACTTCTTGAGCATGGGATCGCGTTCCGTCATGCCCATGTTCTGGCCATAGAAAATGACGTTGGGATCGCGCTGCATCTCTTCGGTGATGGCCGCCGCGATCGCGTCCGCGTACATCATTTCACGCGCCATGAATGCCTCCTATGCGTACACGTAATTGCCGGCTTGCTGGGGATCGGGATATGGACTGGCCAGCGCGAACTGCACCGCGTCGGCCACCTCCGCGCGCGCGACTTGTTCGATTCCCTTCACATCGTCTTCGGCTAGACCTACCTCCCGGACCAGCCGCGACCGGAACTGCACGATGGGGTCCTTCTTCTGCCACTCCTGGAACTCCGCCTTGTTGCCATAGACCGCGATGGCTTCGTGCTCGGGAAATTGCGTGGGCAACGGGGGCACAGTGATGACATTGCCGTGGGCGCTGAGGCGGTAAAACTTCGACTCCACCAGGCTGGGTCCCTCGCCGGCCCGCGCCCGCTCCGCCGCCTTGCCCACCGCCTCCGACACCTTCACCGGGTCGGTGCCATCCACGGTCACGCCGGGGATGCTGAAGGCTTCCGCTTTCTTGGAAAGCGGGTCACCGGCGATGCAATTGGCATCCTCCAGCCCGACGTGCGTGTAAGCCTGATATTGATTGTTCTCGAGCACATAAACAATGGGCAGCTTCCACACCGCGGCCATGTTCACTGACTCAAAGAATGCGCCTTGTTTGGAAGCGCCGTCGCCGAAAAAGCAATACACGATCTGCCCGGTTTTCTTTACCTGCGCGCTGAGCGCCGCGCCAGTGGCATGGGCAATGCTTTGCCCAATAATGCCCGATGTTCCAGGGAAGTAACGCGCAGGATCCGCCAGGTGCATGGAGCCGCCAAAACCCTTGCACAACCCGTCCTTGCGGCCAAACACCTCCGCCATGATGTTGCGCATGGGCGTGCCCAGCACGATCGGGTATCCATGGCAGCGATAGCTCGGCATGACGACGTCGGTGCTATTGCGTGTGGACAAAGCGCCGACGATGGAGGCTTCCGCGCCATCGCCCAGATGGGTATGCCCGCGGATGACTCCGGGATGCTCGATGAAGGCGCGCTTGACGGCTTCCTCAAACTCCCGGATGCGCACCATCTGCGTGAACATCCAGATCAGGCATTCGTTCCCGACGCATTC
The DNA here is from genome assembly GCA_020073165.1 of Terriglobia bacterium. Taxonomy (GTDB): domain Bacteria; phylum Acidobacteriota; class Terriglobia; order Terriglobales; family Acidobacteriaceae; genus JAIQET01. The sequence continues at coordinate 106,613 of JAIQFP010000007.1, forward strand.
CTTCTTCGGCATGGTTTCCCTCCCTGCGGTCAGGATTGTGGTATTGCTTCGCCCGGTTGGCCGATGTGGCACAAAGGATCGCCCACCGGCACCTCCGTGGACTCACCCGCCACAATCTTGAGCAACACGCCTTCGGCTGGAGATTCCAGTTCGTAACTCACCTTCTCCGTCTCCAGTTCAACAATGGCCTCGCCCTGCTTGATGGCGTCACCTTCCCGCTTCAGCCAATGGACGACGTTGGCCTTGGTGGTGGTAACCCCGCCGGACTTCGGAACAATGACAGTCGTGACGATGGTATCCCCCTGCTCAATTTGCTTTTTCGAGAATGGTTACCGCGCAAGCGGCAAAGTCGTTACCGATGAGGCCGCCACCATTCTCTGCCAGGCCCATGCGTGGCGCTTTGGGCACCTGAATATCGCCCGCCTCGCCGCGAAGCTGCAGGCAAAGTTCGTTCAGCATCATGAGACCAGTGGCGCCGATCGGATGCCCTCGCGAAACCAGCCCACCGGAAGGATTCACCGGGATCTTGCCGTCCCGCGCGGTCGCGCCGGAGGCGGTGAACGGGCCGCCATGTCCGCGCGGACACAGCCCCAGGTCCTCCACCATGTGAATCTCCGCGAACGAAGTTGCATCGTGCAATTCGATCACGTCCAGCGCCGCCGGACCGATTCCCGCCATCTGGTAAGCGCGGCGCGCGGCGCGAACCGGAGCGCGCTCGTCTTCCCACGAAGCTTCCATACGGCCGGACGCAACTGCGTGCCCGCAGACCTTGACCGCACGACGGCGTACCTCAGTGGGCAGGCCGCGCAGGTACGATCCCGAACAGATCAAGGCAGCCGCCGCGGCGTCGCCGATGGGAGCGCACATCGCCCGGGTGAGCGGCTCCACAATCATGCGATCACCGAGCACCGCATCCACATCCATCGGGAAACGGTATTGGGCGCGGGGGTTGCCCACCGAGTTGGTGTGATTCTTGGCGGCGGCGTGCGCAATTTGTCGGGCGGTTGTGCCATATTTTGCCATGTGCGTCTTGGCCCAGAGCGCATAGATGTCCATCGCAATAGAGCGATCGGGCGCCTGCTCGAATCGCCCGCCGCAACCGGCAGCCATTCTCTGGTAGAGATCAATCCAAGCCTGCGGATCGAGGAAGTCGGTGCCCTTCTCCAGGCGCACGAAAAACTCCGCTTTCCGGGTGGGGTCATACATCTTTTCCACCCCAATGGCGAGCGAGAGCTGGCATTGACCTGACAGAATGTCCTTCCACGCTCCGTTGAAGGCTAGGCTGGCGCTGGCGCAAGCTGCCTCAACGTTGGTGGTGGCCACACCAACCGGCAAGACGCCTTCCTCGACCAGGGGCATTAGGCAAACCTGTCCCTTGACGTTAGGCTGCCCCCAGAAGTCCAGCATCATGTTGCTGAACCAGATGTGGCCGATAGCGCTGCCGTCCAGCCCGGCATCCTGCAGCGCTCCCAGGTACGCCGTACGAACCAGTTCCTTCGGGGATTTCTCGAAGAACTTGCCCGTTGGCGTGCTGTAGATCCCGACGATGTAGACGTCTTCCATGGAACCTGCACTGTGAACTTTGTTGGATGCGTCGGTAGCGCCCTAATGCACCGCTCGATCCGCATTCACCCAGTACGGCTTGCGGATCGCCTTGCGATCAATCTTCCCCGCGTACGTCTTGGGAATGTCCTCCCAGAACTCCACCGACTTCGGCGATTTCACCCCACCGAGTTTGGCCTTGCAATGTGCGATGACTGCCTGCGCACTGAGGGATTCCCCTGCCCTGAGCACCACAACCGCTTTGACCGCCTCTCCCCAATTGTCATCGGGCACGCCAATCACCGCGCACTCCTGCACTTGCGGGAGCGCCATGATGCCGGCTTCGACCTCCGCACAGAAAACGTTGAAGCCCCCTGTGATGATCATGTCCTTCTTGCGATCGACGATGTACACGTAACCATCCTCATCCATGTAACCCACGTCGCCCGTGTGGTGCCAGCCATGTTTCCGTATCTCCGCCGTCGCCTCTGGCATCTTGTAGTAGCCTGCCGTCACCAGGGTGCCCCGCGCCACGATCTCCCCGACCCGGTTAGGGGGAAGAAAACCACCCTCGTCGTCCATGATCGCCAGGCGCACTGATGTGGTCGGCCGCCCGCAACTCCGCAGTCGCTCGGGGTGTTCGCCAGCGGCTGCCGCCGCCACCGTTCTCTGGTCCAGCCAGGTGAGCAGCATCGGCGCTTCCGTCTGCCCGTAGCTTTGACACATGCAGGGGCCGAAGACTTCGACGCCTTGCTTCAGCTTGTCCGGTGACACCGGCGATCCCGCCAGCAGGAACACCCGCAGGCTGGAATAGTCGAACTTGCCGACGTCAGGGTGCCCCAGCAAATTGTAGAAAGCGGTGGGCGGCAGGAACAGATGGGTGGCCCGGTCGCGCTCAATGTTCTGCAACACCTCCAGCGCATCAAACCTCGGCATGATGACGTTGGTTGCTCCAATCGCCAACATGGTGAATGCCACCACCCCTGCAGCATGAGACAGAGGGGCACTGTTGAGGCAAACCTGATCGACGCTGTTGCTGCGCCAATAGTGGCAGGCCATCTCCGTCATGCTTCCCCAGGCCTGGTTGGTGACCCGCACGCCTTTGGCCGGACCGGTAGTTCCGCCCGTCGGGACCAAGCCGACCAAGCGTTCAAGATTTCCGCTGGCGTCGCCCCACTCACTCCCCCCGGCATCGCTTCCCAGCGCCCGGAACCTCTCCAGCGACGGATTCGAGCCGTCTTCCTGGTCGAGGCAGATCAAATGACGCAAGCTCGGCACGCGACTTCTCAGTTCCTGCACCTGATCCCGAAACGCACTGTGGTAGAAGAGCCAGGCTGTCTCCACGTAATTCATGTACTCGGCATTGGCCTCGATCGCATTGCGATAATTGACCGGTACCCATACTGCGCCCGCGCGCATAATGCCTAGCATGCAGAGCAGGACCCGGGCGTCGTTCGGCGAGTAGATTGCCGCCGCGCTCTCGTTCTGCAAGCCATACGCCCGCATGGCGCGTGCAATCTGCTGCGTGATGGCCTGCGTCTCCCGATAGGTGTAGCAGGTCGCGCCATCCACCATCGCAATCCGTTCCTGATTGGCGTCAGCCGCTTTATCGAAATAGTCAATGGCTCGCATACAACTTCGAGTCGACTCCCCCTACGAATACATCTTGGCTTTCGCCAGCCCGTGGCTTTCGACGACGCGAAGGAGTTCGTGATGTCCAAAAGCTTCCGCCGGCGAGGCGAAGCCCACCTTCCTCGGTGCCGTGTGGATCAGGCTGTGCGCGGCCCACGCCTGAATGAGACCCGTCTGCCGGTAGGCACATGTTCCAACCACGACGCACTGGGCAAAATCGGTCGTGCCCCGACCTACGACCACATCAATCGTGCGCTGTTCGCGCGTGTTCTCCCGCGGCGGTGTAGTGCCTTGCACCGAACTGGCCATCGCCGCCAACTGCCGCTCCTGCTCGGCCTTGGGCAAGGGACGGATGTTCTCCTCAAAGTGTTTCTCGGTCGCGGCGACAGTTTCCATGATCTGCCGGTCCAGCAGGCCACCGAGGGAGCGCACATTCGCGACCTGGGGATGGTTCTTGAACCACACGGGCTGGGGAAACCCGCCCCAGGCCAGGGCCAACTGGGTTTGAATCAGTCCGGGCACAACCACTTCGTATTGCTTAGCTCGCGGCCACGGTTTGAGTTGGTTCTGCTCAAGATAGAACGCATCGGTTGGAATCACCGCGAAGATAGTCTGAGTCGAACCGAATGTCGGAATTCCCTTGAACATGGTGAGGGTCTCCAGCGTATCGATCGCTCCCGCCTCCAGGCACATACGCGCTGCCGCGTCGCTGACCGCCGACATAAACGCGGTCCCGGGCGCCGCGAGCAGCCCGCGTTCCGCGAACCTGTCCCCCCACTTGTCCGCCACCTCGCGCGACCAAGCCTGCTCCCCTCCAATGTCGATATAGTGGCAGCCCGCTTTCAGGCAGGCTTCAATCACCCGCGGGCCGTTGTAGATAAAGGGCCCCGCCGTGTTGCAGACCACCTTGCTCCCCTGGAATAGCTGGACCAGGGCCTCCACCGACTCGCCCACCGTGGCGATTTCGAAGTTGGCAGTCTCGATGCCTGGAACATGGTTCATCACATCCTGGAGCTTGTCGCGGTTCCGTCCCGCGGCCACAAACGGAACGTTGTACTCCCGCAGAAATTCCGCGATCAGCCGCCCGGAAAAGCCGTTGGCTCCATAGATGACCACGGGCTTGGTGCCGCTCATGACTATTCCTTTCGCTCCATGAAATGTCCGAAACAGTGAACAAAACTGCGCAAAAAGGCACAGGTTGCCTGTCGCCTGCGGGACGATTTTAGGCTAAAGTATTAAAAATGCCAGTAGGCACCTCCATGTAACTCGGTATCTGGGAGGGCACGCGAGAGTCAGGAGACCGCAAGATGGAAGAGTTTCATTGCCCCGTGAAAGTAACGACGGATGTCATCGGCGGAAAATGGAAGCCGATGATCCTGTTTTTCTTGGAAGGTGGGACACGCCGCTTCAGCGAACTGCAAAGACTGATCCCGGGAATGACGCGCAAAATGCTCACGCAACACCTGAGAGAACTGGAACGCGACGGTATCATTCTTCGTAAGGTCTATCCCCAGGTCCCTCCGAAGGTGGAGTATTCGCTGACCAAGCATGGCCAGAGCCTCAAGCCGATTTTGAAGTTGATGTCCGCCTGGGGAACCAAGCACCGTACCCGCTACGGCGCCAGCAAACTGGTGGCAGTGTAGCTGTAGCGCCGGCGTCCCGCCGGCTATAGTGGGCCCCACATCCGAAGCGCACCCCTAGGCCGGCCAGAGCCGCAAAGCCGTGCGGCTCAGGATCTGCTGTTTCGCCTCTTCGCTCAGTGGCAATGCCTGAAAGTCCCGTAGATTTTTCCCGATGTCCGGAACCCCCGGGCCGGGCCAGTCCGTCCCGAACAGCGTCTTGTGGGCAATCTCCTCCAGGCGTGGGAAGTACCGCAGCAAGGTCTTCGGAGGAATCCCGCTGATGTCGAGGAACACGTTGGGATGCCGCCGCAGCAGGAAGAATGCGCTGTGCATCCAGAGCGGCCGTCCGCCGTGCGCCAGCAGAATATTCATCTTAGGAAAATCGACGGCGACGTCGTCCAGGTACATGGGGTCCCCGTACTTGTTGCGCGCCCCCGCAAAAATCGAGGTCCCGGTGTGAAACATCACTGGAATGCCGTTAGCCTCGGCTGCGCGGTAGATGATCTCCAGTTCCTTGACTCCGTTCAGGTAGTCGTTCGGATACAGGAGTTGGTGCGGCGGGTGGATCTTGATCATGCGGATCTTCAGCCGCAAGATCTGCTCCACGTCGGCCAGGATGTTGCTGGTGTGCCGCGGATGCAGGCCGCCGCACGAGATCAACCGCCCGGGACACTCCTTGGTGTAGTCCGCAATGTACTGGTTCACCCCTGAGGTAAAGCCGATCACTTCCGGCGCGACGTAGTTGATCAGCACGGCACGATGTATCCCGGCCGCGTCCAGGTGCCGGAGGAAGGCCTTGGGAGACTCGCAGAATTCCGCAATCTGATCGAAATTCGCCCGTTTCTTCTTGATCAGTTCCAGGGCCGCGGGCTTGAACATGCTCAGAGGCTGGATATGAATGTGGCAGTCAGTGATCACAGTAGTATCTACGGTTTGTTTTCGGCACTCCCTAACCAGGAATCTTGAAACGGATGCGCACGGATACTGCTTGATCAGAAATCAGTGATGCGACGGTCAACCGCTCTGCGCCCTGAAAAGACAGGAAGGCGCCCCCAACTGGGCTCAGGTCCTTGCACTGGTGGCATAAATGCCCCGCAAGAAAACATCCCCGATCTGGCGGGCCAGCGAGGGGGCATCTCCATCCACTTGCGGGTTGTACCAGGTATGAAGCCAGTTGATGCTTCCGAACAGTCCCATGATGGCGATGCGGCTGTTGAACTTCAAACCCTTCTCCCGCTTCAGTGCCTCCACCAGGCCCGCGCAACTGTGGTAATACTCACGCTTGAGCGCGAAGATTTCGTCCCCCAATTCGTCCTGCAGGACGTCGTCCTCGTGGGAAAGCACTTTATAAGCTTTGAAGTGGGCGACGAAATACTCCAGGTGGTTCTGGATAAACGTGCGCACCCGCTCCTCGGGATCGGATACGTCCTTCAACCGCTCACTGAGCTGCCCCATCACGGTCGTAAAGTAGTGCTTCTGAATCAGGTACAGCAGCTTCTCCTTGGATTCGAAGTAGTAATACAGCCCCGCCAGCGACAAACCGCTCGCCCGGGACAAATCGCGCATGGTGGCGTTCTCGTATCCCTTCTCGCAGAAAACCGCGGTGGCATGTTCGAGGATCTTGGCCAGTTGGCGCTCGAAGCGGGTCTCCGGCGAGCGCGCGGACAGGTCGGAAGCGAGGGCGGAGGTCATACTGATCGAACGTTCGTTCCCTATTTTAAGCGCAATCACGAATCCCGGGCAAGCTGCGGAAGCCTTTCTTATTGTTTAAGTTACGTGTTTTCACATTCGAACGGCGAAGCGCCCACACCATTCACTTGCCGCAGGTCACCCCCTCGCATCCCCTACCCGTGTTCTGCCCCCGAGCCCTCCTCCCGCAAAGACTTCAGCACAACTCCGACGTGTTTCAGATCGGCGGTCGTCGGGAGGTCGGCCGCCGAAGTCAGCAGCACCGGCTTGAGATCGCGAAGCCCGACACACACCGAACTCATGAGACGGCCGTCGTCGTCTCGTCCCACGAAGAGGTCACTAGGCAAGGCAATTCCGAACACTGATGTTATGGATTGCCAATTCCAAGATTTCGGTTCCGCAGCAGGATTTTCCAGACTGCTGACAAGACAACCGTCGCTCTTCAGCAAACCTGGCAAGACTGATCTCCCCCGAGCCGGGGCATTCAACATAAGCGCCGGCAAGCAGTCGTAAAACCGAATCAGGTTGATCACCGGCTCCAGCAACGCAGCCCACTGCTCGTAACTCTCGACAGGCAACTCCGGGAAAGAATCTTCCGTGAGTAAAACAACATCTGCTCCCGACACGACGAATTCCTTGGCCACGCAGGCAGTCACTTCGGCTACAAATTCGATGAGGCCGGATGGCAGCGAAGGCCGCGAGTTCTGATCGTCGAGATTCGAGAGCTGCGCTGCCAAGGTCAGCGGTCCGGTCAGTCGCACCATCAGCGCGGGTTCGTCCTTCAGCATGGCCTTGAGCCGCTGGAGCACGTCGCAGGCCACCCGAATCCGCCCTTTTTCACAGATGCTATCGGGAGATTTCAACTTTTGGCGCAGATCGTCCACATCCGAGAACGGCGGCGGAACCAGCCTGCGCGTTCCGTCCGGGAGCCAATCCAGCTTGCAGCCGAGCGCCTCCGCCTCCAGGAACGGGTCGAAGTAGCAGGCAACCCCGTCAACCTTCAAGACGCTGTGGATCTGCCGCAGCGCGTTCGCGATCTTGGTAGGGTTGGAATAGAAATCACGCAGCGCCAGATTCTCCAACCGTGAGCCCAATGAGAAAATAATCGGCAAGAGCAGCGGGCGCGACGGGGCCTCGCCGCGAAGTAGGGCCTTGATCACGCCTCGTGGAGTCGTCGGCTCGCCCATGTTGGTTAAGGCCTGAAGATGGGGCCCGTCGGCTTGGCATCAGGCCAGGAGCCGTACCACTCCAGAATTTCCTTGGGTGGAGATTTCTTGCTCCACTCCTTCATGAATTCTTCGTAGGACTTGCCTCGGGCGCGGCGCGCCTGCCGCTCGCCACGTCGCAGTTCCTCCGTCTGCGACTGGTTGGCTTTGCGTCCCTCTGCATCGACCGCAACCTGATACACGTTCTTGGCGGTCCACTCCGAGATGATCTTCTTCTTCAGATCCTCCATCACCGACTCTGCCGGCCGTTCCAGGGGATCGCCGTAGCCGGGACCACCGCCGCTGAAGCCAAACAGCAAATCGCCTTCCGCATACATATCGGGAGTGCGGGCGATGAGCTCAAACTTCCAATCGCCTTGAATACCCTGCTTTTCAAACAGGGTGCGATGATCGAGCACCAGATCCGGATCGCCATCCTGCATTCTCTGCTTGAGATCGGCATGCTTCACGCTGATTCCGGGAATCGGCGCGGAAGCATAACCGCCGAAGAGCGGTTGCCCCAGCGGCACCTTGCTGCCGTTGCCCATGCACAGCGACAGCATCTGCGGCACCTTGTGGATCATCCACTGCTGCACCGCGCCTGAGCCCCCGCGATGCAGCCCGGGGCCGGAGGAATCCTTCCAGTGTTGCGAGAGCGTGACTGTCAGAGGCAGTTCGCCCTCCACCTGCTCGCAGTCGGGCGCGCGCCCAAAAGCGCACCAGGCAAAACCGTAGGCGTCCATGCCATCGTCGGCGGCCCGTCCGCCCTGGCCTTGCGTGTTGAGAGAAAACGAGAGCACATCAGAGACAGCGAGGTTCCACTGCGAGTGTCCGCTGCAGATCTGCGCGGTATGCTGGCTGCCCGGTGCCGACGCCACCTGGCGCCACCCGCTGCCACTCGAGAACATCATCTTGGCAAAACAATTATGCGTGGCGCACCGGGTCTGCATGCCGATGTACACACAGCAACTGGTCGCCGCCAGCTTGTCCGGATTGAGCAGGATGCCTTCCGGAAACACAAAGTCAATGGGAGCAAACGTGGAGCTGCAGATGGGCAGATCGTGGAAAAAGTATTCGTACATGAAATTGGCGATGTGCCCCACCACCGCCTGGGTATGGACGTTGTACGACGAAGGGTTCTCGGGTGAAGTGCCATTGAAATCGAACGTGAGGCGGTCGCCCTGCTTGGTCAGCGTCAGGAAGCAAGCGCGGACCAGCGCGGGATGCCAGCCAATCGCATCATTGAAAACGACGCTGCGGAATTTGCCGTCGGGCAGCGACTTCACTTTCTGGAACGCGCCCGCCTCCGCCGTATCCAGCATCTTTCGCATCAGCCCAACCACAAACTCCACTCCCCGCTTCTCCACCTGCTCCAGCAGTCGAACTCGAACGCGGTCCGCCGTGGTACAGCGGGCGCGCAGGTCGGAGTGGAACATGGCCGGCGCACGCAGTCCGTAAACCGAGTAGAACTCCAGGAAATCGTTCCGCAGTTTGAAATTCTCCCCGATCTTGATCGGTGGCAGATTCAGGCCCTCTTCAAAGCGCGACTTCGCGGTGACCGGCATGCCCCCCGGCTCGATGGCGCCGGTCTCCGTTGTGTGCAGTGCCGCAGTCGCCCACGCGATCAGCCGCCCGTCGTGGAACACGGGCATGATCGCCACCTGGTCGGGATTGTGAATTCCGCCGTACAGGGCATCATTGGTGTAGAAAATGTCGCCGTCGCGAATGCCGGGATTCTCCTGGTAGTACTTGCGGATGAACTTGATGATGATGGGCTGAATGATGGCGTGGAGATAGGTGCCGCAGGAAGCATTGATGAGATCGCCCTCTGCCGTGAAAATCGCCACCATGGAGTCGCCGGAGACGCCAAAGTAGCTGCGTGAGGAGCGAATGAAAATTTCCATCGCCTCGTCCAGGATGTCATTGGTGATCTGCACGCCAATTTCGTAGTCTCCCGGCCGCACAGCTTGCGCGCACTCTCTCTCAAACTCGGTGGCGGGAGCGGGTTTCAGCCACTGCAGCTTCTCCGCTAAAGTTGGGATTGGCATGATTCGGTCTCCTACTCCAGAATGCCCAGGCCGTGTTCGTCGATGGAAAATCGCAGCGAAGAAGGTACCACCAAGGTGGTGTACTCCCCCTCGACGACTGCCGGGCCCTCCAGCATATTGCCCGGACGCAGCTTCTCGAACGCGTAAATCCTGGTCGTGCTGTAATCCTTTTTGTCGGCCCAATACACGGAACGAGTGCCCTTCTGCGCCGCTGCAGGATCGCTTTTTTCCAGCGGCAGCTTGGGCAGGCTCGCTTTCTTCGTAGGCACAATCGCTTTCAAGACAAAGCTCTCTACAAAGACACCCCCGTCGGGATTCACCACGAAGGGACTAAAGGCCTCGCTGAACTCCTTGTCGAAAGCATCGCAAAGGGCTCGCACATCATTCTCGTTTTGCAGACTAAGCAGCGGCGAGAGCGTGCGTTTCACGTGGAACTGGCCGCCATAAAGCATGTCGAGTTCCAGCACGAACTTCGCGGTCGCCGCATCCAGTCCTTCTCCCGCGAGGTCTCGCTGTGCATTTTCAATCAGGGATTCCACCGCGCTGTTGAACGCCTTGTATTCCTGGGTGAGCGTGCGCGTGACCGGCTCCATGAGCGTGAGCCGCCTGGAAAGCTCATACACATGCATGATGTCCATGGTGGACGATCCGTACGCGCAGAACACCGGGGAGAAAGGAAAGATCACGGCTTTCGGCACATCCGAGCGGAATCCCTCAACATGGGTAGCGCCCGCCCCGCCGGCAACGAACAGAATGAATTCTTCTGGGCTGTATCCGCGCAGGTGGACTTCCTTCATGATGGCCGACGACATGTTGCCGCCGACGATCTTGCGAATGATGGCGGCGGCCTCTTCCACCTCGATGCCCATCGGCTTCGCAATCTTGTCGCGAATGGCGTTCACCGCTTTTTCCTTGTTCAGGACCAGCTTCCCGCCGTAATAAAAGTCGGGATTGATGTAGCCCAAGGCCACGTCGGCGTCGGTCACGGTCGGCTCCGTGCCACCGCGATTGAAACACACCGGGCCGGGCAGAGACCCAGCGCTTCGCGGTCCGACCTCAAGCCGGTTGTGCAGCAGTTTGTTCAGCCGCGCGATGGAGCCTCCACCCGCTCCGATCGAAAGCGTCTTGATCATGGTGATGCCGACCATCCAGCGGTCGATCACGGGGCGGAACTCGTAGCTGCGCACGCTGTCTTTCACCACCATGCCGACATCGAAGCTGGTACCCCCCATGTCCGCCATGATCACGTTGTGAAATCCCAGCGACTTGGCTACGTGGTGCGCGCCCATCAGGCCTGAGACAGGGCCACTATTGAAAGTGCGGCTGGCAGCAGTCTTGAAAACCTCCGCAATCCCGCCTGAGCTCTGGATCATGGACAGCGAACGCTTGTATCCACGGTCTCGCAGCTTGTCCCAGCAGGTAGAAAGCTCGATCTGCATGGAACGTTGCAGATAGGCATCGAGAATCGCGGCCATGCTCCGCTCGTACTCACCCAACTTGCCCACCACCTGCCCTGCCAACACGACAGGCATGTAGCCGATGTGAAATTCCTGGTACTCACTGCGAATAATTTCCTTCACCCGCTTCTCATGCACCGGGTTCAGGAATCCCCACAGCAGCGAGACCACGAAGGCGCGTGCCCCTTTGCCGACCAGATAGCGGACCTTTTCGCGAACATCATCTTCATTCAAGGGACGAATGATGCGGCCCCCGGAATCGATGCGCTCTTTCACCCCTACGATCAGCTCGCGAGGAATCAGCGGATCGGGCTTCTTCTGAATACTCAGGTTGCGGCGCTCCTGTACGCGCGTGCCGTCAATCCACTGCGCGCCGCGGCCCAGCAAGGTCGTGTCCTCGTGGCCTTCCGTCGTGATCAGCCCCAGTCTAGGCCCCTTTCTTTCGAGCAGGCGGTTGAGCGCAATCGTGGTCGAGTAGCGGATCATGTCGATCTCGGGCAGCAGGGTCTCCATCCGCAGGCCGAGCGCTTCCGCCCCCTCCCGAATCACATCGGAGAAGCAGACCGACAGGTCGTACGGCGTGGTGGGAACTTTCCGGATGATGGTCTGGTCACCGTAGCTCAAGACCATATCCGTGAAAGTGCCGCCCACATCAATGTCAATCGAGTTCATTCCGCGGCCTCGAGCCGTTGATCTTTGATAACCAGTTCGCCGCTGCTCAATCTCGCCTTCAGCGCGTCGATGTTGATTTCAATGTCCCAGGTGATGGGATGCCCGGGTGGCAGGTACTCAGTCTCAATCTGTGTGCCACACTGCGGGCAATAGAATTCCACGATGCGGACCCACAGCGGGTCGGGCGAGAAACCATATGGCCCCTCTACGATGGGTGCATGGATCTCGCGTGGATCGCGATCATAGAGCAGGCAGCCCTTCTTGTAGTTGTCACGGGCCGGGCCGATGATGTGGCCGCAACGATTGCAACTCCATCGCTCCTGGTCGAGATCGAGGTCGAGGTATTCGGTGACGCGAATGCGCCGACTATCGTTGTTTGCCATACGAACGGCTCTCCTCGAGACTGGCTGCCGAGCGCGGGGTCGCGTCAGCGTCGCGTTTCAACTGGGCATTGCCGTAGGCATCGATTTGCAGGGTCCAGCCTTCGGGTACGAAGTACGTGCTGTTTTGGGCTTCGAGAATCGCGCATCCTCGCACCTGCTGACCCGGCTGCAAAGACTCCCATTTGTATAGACTCGCATTCCCATCACCGCTGCCGTACGCAATTTTCCGCGTGCCTGCCACTACTCCAGCAGAATCCTTTGACGCGACTGCCTGGCGAACCATGGCGGGCCTGGCGATGGCTTTCTTCACCCGCACGCGAACCAGCTCCAGGCTGACATCCTTTCCTGTCACACCGAGCTGGCGACGCAATTCCTGCTGGTCGGAGAAATGCAGTTGAGCGCATGCCACCACCCTGGGTCGACCCGCCTCCGCCAATTCAAGCTCCAGCGAGCACTCCGCGCCGTCGGGCTTGATGCCTTCTCCGAGCAAATCCCGGATTCCCGCTGCGCGCATTTCTTCAGTCAAGCGGTTGAGCGCAGAGGTGTCAGCCCCCTGCCGCAACGGCAAGTGGAAGGACCGTTCGTAAACATGCGAAATATCCGAAACTGAAGAACCAAAGGCGCTGAACACCGGCCCCAGCCCGAACAAATAAATGTTGCCGATCCCGGCACGCTCCGCCACTCCGCACGCAAACAAACCGCCGTTGCCGCCGTACGCAAATAACACGTGGTCGGAAAGATCACGATGGAGCTCCTTCCCGGCGCGGACAATCATGCCGGCCACCATGTCATAGGCGCGGTCAACAATGGCGCAACAGGCCTCCTGGATCGACATTCTTCCCGGACGCGCGACTTGTGCGTCGATCGCTTCCCGGGCCAGTTCCAGGTCCAGGTGCTTGCTTCCTCCAAGGAAATACTCGGGATCGATCAGCCCGGCAGTCACGAAAGCATCAGTCAAAGTCGGCTTCTCGCCCCCCAGTGCGTAACACACCGGCCCCGGAAACGAGCCCATGCTCTCCGGTCCCAGCTCGATTCCATCCCCAACCCGCTTGACCACGCTTCCCCCGCCGAGAGCGATCGAGCGCAGATAAGGCAGACTCACCCGCACCGGAATGCCGAACAAGTCGCTCTCCTGCGAGTAGACCGGCTCGCCATTTTGAATGACGCCCACCTTGGCAGTCGTTCCGCCCACATCCAGCGCAATCACATTCTTCAGTCCGTACACGCCTGCCAGATATTTGGTGCCATAGAGGCCAAGAATCGGCCCGGACTCCATGGTGTCGATAGCCCTTGTCTTGGAGACGCCCGCCACGCCGCCATTGATGTGGCTGATCAGGAACGCGCGGGAATAGCCCTGCGTGTAGCGCAACTCATCTTCGGCCTTGAACAGAGTTGCGGCTAGCGCGCTGTGGGTGTAGGCATTGATCACCGCATAACAGGTGCGGGTCATGTCGTCGGTGTTCTGGCAGATGTCGCTCCCGGTGAGCACCGGCGCCGAACCGAGATAATGATCCGGATATTGCTCGTCGATGATCTGCTTGATCTGTTGTTCGTGCTGCGGATTCTGCAACGCACCTTGCAGGCTGATGCAGATTCGGCGCACACCATTTTCGAGCAACGACCGGACCACCGCCAGCAGCTTTTCCGGTGCGTAGGCCGCCTCGACTCCGATGATGTTCTTTTCGTCCACGATCCGGCTCAGGATGGGGCTCAGCCTTTGCTCCCCATAGAGGTCCCGTTCATGCCCCTGGGTGACAATCAGGCCGATTTTGGGTCCGCGCAGCTCGGCCAGAACATTCGACGTAATCGTGGTGGACCAGCGCAGCAGTTCGACGTGCTCCAGGAAGCTGGAGAGATCGGAGTACCCGAGTTGCGTCGCTCCCTGCGTGAGGCACTCGAACAGGCAGACCGTCAGGTCGTGAGGAGTGGAATCTACCTTGGCGCAGACCACGCTCCTGCCGTCGCTGAAGATGCCATCGGTCAGCGTGCCGCCGACATCAATGTCTACGCTATACACGGGCGCCTCTCTCGCTAAACCAGCACTTTCTTCTCGTACGCCTTCTTTATCAATTGTCCTTTCATCTCATATCGCGGCAAGGTACCAGATGCAACTAGGTCCACCAACACGGGGACACTCAGCGTCGCTTTGATCTTCATTTCAATCTCATTCTTAAGTCCCGCGAGATCGGACGTGCCGACGGCGAACTCGGCAACCACCTTCATCGGAGGCGCCACCTTGGGCCCCGGTTCGCTCAGCACAATCTGGATTTCCCCGGTCGTCCGAGGATGGAAGCTTGAGACCACGTCTCGCACGGCGGAGGGGAACACGTTGACTCCCAGCACGATCAACATGTCGTCGGTCCGGCCCACGCAGCGCAGTTTGAAGCCGGTGCGTCCGCACCGGCAAGAAGTATCTAACACGGTCACCCGGTCACGCGTGCGGAAGCGCAACAGCGGCACACACTCCCGCTCCAGACTGGTATAGACCAGTTCTCCCGTAACGCCTTTCTCAATAGGAAGCGACTCGCCACTCTCCGGATCAATGATCTCTACCAGCACGAACTCCTGCCCGTTGAAGTGCATCCCCGACTGGTCGGGACACTCGCTGAAGATGATCGGCGCCATGTCAGCGTTCCCTAGCCCCTCGGTGACGCGCGCTCCCCAGTCTTCCTGGATTTTGGCGCGGACCGCAGGAATCCCGGCTCCGGGCTCGGCGCCACAGAAAAGTTTCTTCAGCCCCAGTTCTTTGGGATCCAGCCTGGCCTCGCGCCGAACCCAATCGGCAAAATAGGTCGCATAGGACGGTGTGCAATGCATGGCCGTCGCCTTCAACATCTGGATGGCCATGAGCGCCTTCTCCGACGCTCCTGTGCCAATCGGCACGAACATCGCCCCCACAAACTCAATGGCATCTTTCGCCGACAACCCCGCGACGAACAGCGTGAGCCCGGCAGCGTGAATGACGATGTCTTGTTTCCGGCAGCCCTGCGTGTAGAACGAGCGGGCGGTGAGTGCTGTCCACATCCGGGCGTCGTGCCGAGTCAGTCCGACAAAGCTGGGCTTGCCGGTGGTGCCGGTGGAGCTGTGGATGCGAATTACGTCGTCCAGATCGCAGGCCATGTGCCGGCCCAGCGGAGGACACGCGGCCTGACTCTCCCGCAACTCCTCTTTCGTGGTAAGGGGAAATCGCGTCACATCGCGCAGGCGACGGAAGTCTTTCCGCCGCAAGCCGGCGGCCCGCAATTTGTCCTGATAAAACAAGGACCGGGCCAAAAGATAATCGAGCTGGCGGGCCAGCTTGGCCTGCTGCAGTTTCTGGACTTCCTTCAGGCTTGCGGTCTCTATTTTCCTGTCCAGATACTCCGCGGATGGCATGTTGACCGGTTCCCTATTTGTTGCCCGTACGACGGAGGGCCAGCCTAACTCGGCCGACTCACCCCCAATCGGCGTCATCCTGAGCCCGCCGCGGGCGAAGGATCCGGCGCGCAGCGGAACCACCTTGGCGACGACGAAGGCCACGATGCTATCGAACGTCCGTTATAATTTGCAAGCCGAAAACTGCACCTCGAGGACCCTATGCGCGGCACCATGATGAACTACCCGCTCACGCTCGTGCACATCCTCGAGCGCGCGGGCAAGCTCTTTTCCCGGGTGGAAATCCTCTCCCGTCTGCCGGACCGATCCCTGCGCCGCGGCACCTACGGGGACTTCTACCGCCGCGCGCGCGCCCTGGCCGAGGCTCTGCAGAAGGCGGGGGTGCAGCGAGGCGACCGCGTCGCCACCCTGATGTGGAACCACTACGCCCACCAGGAGGCCTACTTCGGCATCCCTGTATCCGGCGCGGTCATGCACACGCTCAATCTCCGGCTGTCGCCGCACGATCTGGGCTACATCGTGAATCACGCTGGTGACCGCGTCCTGATCGTGGATGACGTCCTTCTGCCGCTGTACGAGAAGGTCAAGGACTCGGTGAATTTCGAGCATGTGATCGTGGTTCCACTCACCGGGAACCCCGTGCCGGCTGGTTACCAGAACTATGAGAACCTCCTGGCCACAGCCTCCGGAAACTTCTCCTATCCTGACCTGGACGAAGACGAGGCTGCGTCGCTCTGTTACACCTCGGGCACCACGGGCGTTCCCAAGGGAGTCGCCTACACTCACCGGTCAGTCGTGCTGCACAGTTTCCTACAGACCACAGTGGACAACTTCGCCATTTGCCATGCCGACGTACTGCTGCCCGCCGTTTCCATGTTTCATGTGAACGGGTGGGGGCTGACGTACTCAGCCACGCTCGTGGGAGCCAAACAGGTTTTTCCCGGACCTCATCTGGATGCGGAGAGCCTTCTGGAACTGTGTGAGCGAGAAAAGGTCACGGTGACCGCCGGCGTGCCCACCATCTGGTTAGGTGTGGTGGATTGCCTGGAACGGCATCCGGGACGCTGGAAGCTGCGCCCCATGCGGGTTCTGATCGGTGGGGCCGCTCCGCCGCTTTCCCTGATTTGCCGACTGCATCAACACGAGATGACGGTGATCCAGGGTTGGGGACTGACCGAGAGCAGCCCGGAAGCCACCACGCCCCAACTCATGGCGCACATGCTGGAATGGCCCGACGAGCAGAAGCATGCCGTCAAGGCCAAGGCCGGCATACCTGTGCCGTTCGTCGAAATGAGGGTGATCAGCGAAGCGGGAGAAGTGCCTTGGGATGCAACCACGTTGGGGGAGATCCAGCTCCGCGGCCCGTGGGTAGCAGCCAGCTATTACGATCTGCCCGAAGAAAAAGACAAGTGGACCGAGGACGGCTGGTTCCGCACTGGCGACGTGGGCACGATT
This sequence comes from Terriglobia bacterium, assembly GCA_020073165.1. Classification (GTDB taxonomy): domain Bacteria; phylum Acidobacteriota; class Terriglobia; order Terriglobales; family Acidobacteriaceae; genus JAIQET01. Next base: position 123,693 of record JAIQFP010000007.1, read on the forward strand.
GACGCGGACGGCTATCTCAAGATCGCCGACCGCACGAAAGACCTCATCAAGTCCGGCGGCGAGTGGATCAGTTCGGTGGACCTGGAGAACGCGATTGTGGCGCATCCCGACGTGCGCGAAGCCGCCGTGATCGCCGTCCCCCATCCCAAGTGGCAGGAGCGGCCGGTGGCGGTGGTAGTGGCCAGAGATGGAGCAGCCCTCAAGCCCGAGCAGTTGCGCGAGTTTCTTGCCGGAAAGTTTGCCAAGTGGCAACTGCCGGACGCCTTCGTCTTCGTGGATGAACTACCGCACACCTCGACCGGAAAGCTGCTCAAGAAGGAGTTACGGCAGCGCAATCAGGATTGGAAGTGGGAACCCTAGCCAGGCAGTCCCCGAGACCGCAAGGCAAGCCTACCACCGGACCGCCGAAGCACCCGCTTCACTTGGCCTGCAGCGACTCAATGTAGCGATTCAGATTGGAGATGCGCTGCGTGACTTCGCCCTCGTGGCCGCCGCTCATGCGAAAGAAGACCGGCCCCCACACCGGCATCTCCTTGTTGCCATGGGCCGCAAGATTGGCCTCGCCGCGGAGGACGCTGGTCACCCTCATCGCAGGATATTTCCCGCCGTTCTTTCGGGCGAGCCCGGTCAAGTCCGCAGGCGCCACCGAGAGCGCAGAGGCGGCAGGCCCGTCGCCCTTGGCGTCGGTGCCGTGGCACGACGCGCAGTAGCTCACGAACATGTCCTTGCCGGAAGCCGCAGAAGTAATTGGCGCGGGTGCACGCTTGACCTCTTTGGCTTTCTGCTCCTGGGCCCCGGAGAACATCGCCACTACGAAAAAGAATAGAGCAACGCAGAATGCGCAACGACTAGCCATAAATGCCTCCTCTCGCTGCCAGTAACCGCCTGACTTCCCAGGACTGTTTTCCACTCATCCGACAAAAGACTAAAGGGAGGGCTGGCCGTTCCCAAGTTTTGACGGCCAGCCCCCGGTGGATCGTTCTAGAACGAAAACTTGAGCGAAATCTGTAACTGTCGCGGGTTCAGCATGGCTCTGGGTGTCCCCAGAAAAGCATTCGGTGGCGGCACAAAAGCACTCCCAGTGAGCCATGGTGCGTCCGCCGGCGGAGGTGGCGGCGCGGGCGGCAGCGGAGCAGGCGCCGCTGTACACGACACTTGACCTGCCTGGATGGCGCGCGTAGCCGCGTCATTGAAGCGTGTTGGGACTGCTCCGCAGATCTCCGGACCGCCGTAGACACTTACCACTTCGTCTATGTTTTGCCGGTTAAGCAGGTTGAACGCATCGAAGGCAATGTCGAGCCGTTTGCGCTCGCCTAACTGGAAGTATCGCGACACGCGCAGGTCCCAAGAATACAGGTGGTCACCGTAATACGTGTTTCTCCCGACCAGGCTCGGACGGTCGGTTACGGGATTGGAATCGCCATTCGAGTCACCGGTTCCTGTGAACAAAGTGAAGGGGCGCCCCGTCTGGGCGTTGATGATGCTGCTCAACGCGAAGTTGCGGAGAAAACTATTCTTTGGCCCCTCGGCGGTAAAGTTCAGCACAAAGCGGTGGCGGACGTCCTGATTGGAGTTGGCCCGCTCCGCGGCCGGGTCAAACTGGTTCTGCGGGAGGTTGATGAAGGTGGTGAAATTTCCTGAATCGATGGTGTGCGAGAAAGTGTAGTTGGCATCCAGGGTGAAGTAGGTACCCATTTTCTCTCGCGCGTGGATCGTCAGGCCATGGTAGATGGCGTTGTCGACGTCGTTGTTGTAATCCAAGAACCCGGCATTTTGGAACTCCAGCCCATTGCCGGGAAAATACGGCTTGCCGAATAGGAGCGGACCGGGCGTTCCGTTGCAATTGCTGAGCGTGCCGTTGGCATTGAGAAGCCCCTGGGCGTTGGGATCGGGCTTGCTCGTACCCACAGGGCAGGCTTCGTTGATGCCATTGCCCTGGACCAGGCGGTGCGACTGCACCATCAGGTACCCAGCCCCAAGGGTCAGCCCCTTGCCAATCTCGCGCTCGATCTGCAGGCTGGCCTGCTCCGCATACGGGGGCTTGCTGATGTGGCGATCCACCCCGCCAGCGCCGGCATAGCACGCTAGCCCGCCGTCCGTCAGGCAGAGGTCTGTAATAAACTCCAGCGGGTACTGGCCGGTCGTGAGTATCGACGCGGCCAAGTCAGCCGCCGACGAGAAGCAGGGCGTAACGCCCGGGATGGAGTTGGTACAGTTTATCCCCGGCGGAACAAAGCCAGGGGCAACGTTGAGGTTTAGTTGCCATCCCCCCTGGGCCGCTTCCGACTGGACCATGGGCAGGGTTATACCCGGCAAGTACCCGGAGACCGTCTTCTGGTTTCCAGGAGTGAAGAAGAAAACCAGGTTCACCCGATCGACAAAGATTCCAAAGCCGGCACGGATGACGGTCTTATTGTCCGGCGAGTAGGCGAATCCGACCCTCGGTTGAAAGCTCTTGTAGTAGGAGTCGATCTCCCTCCCCAGGCCCGTCTCGAAGTCCCAACGTAAGCCGTAATTAAACGTCAGCTTGGGAGTCACCCGCCACTGATCCTGGAAGAAGAATCCCTGGTAGCCATGATTGAGCTTGAAGTCATAGCTCGAGCTTAGCTGCGGGGGATACGCGTTTGACCAAGTCGCGGTGTCCAATGGGAACTGATTATTGAGGGGAAATTGCCCATCCGTGTAGTTGTTCCGGGAGAGAGCCACGCCATAGAAAATGGCCGCTACCCCTTCAAGATTGACGAACGGTTCGCCGGGGATCGTGCCATTGGGCAAAGGACAAGGCGCGCCCGGCAGCGGGTCAAGCCCGCCGCCCGCCAGCGCCATGAAGTTGGCAAAATCAATGAAGCAGTTCAGATCCGGGAAAATGATTCGCGCCGGCGTGAACCCGGGATAATTGACTCGATCCTGGATGTAGTTGGAATCGTACCCGAATTTGACGACGTGCTTGCCTTTAACCCATGCGATTGAGTCCGAAAACTGCTCGCGGGTCTCAAAAATGCCATCGTACGTGCCGAAGTTATGTCCAAACTCCAGATCGTTGCCAAAGCTCAAATCGGGTTGGCCGGTTGCCCCGAGGAAATTGTAGTGCCGCCTGGCATACTGGGCCAGGACGGTATTGACCAGGTTCGGCCTGATTACCGTGTTCAGCGTACCCACCAGGGACTGATCGCGGATGAAGAGATTGCGCCCGGCGCTCGGAGTGCCGATGCCGCCACCGTCCTCGGTCTGGCCTACCAAGGCGTTCAGGTCCCGCGCGTCCTCCACGTTATAGCGGACGGTAAAGCGGTTGTTGTTGTTGATCTGGTGGTCCAGCCGGGCAAAGCCGTAGTCATTGTCGTTCGTCTTGAGCACCCCCAGATTCTCAGGCACATTGATGCCAATGTTCGCCTTCGCCAGATTGAGCTCTTGAATGTTGAGCAAAAGATCCAATGGGAGCGTGGGCGCCTCCGCGCGCCGCAGGCCCTCGTAGTTCATGAAGAAGAAAGTCCTGTCCTTAACGATCGGGCCGCCGAGGGTGCCTCCGAATTGATTCTGCCGGAGGGCAAACGCCGTCCCCGGTGGCTGCAGCAGCGAGCGCGAGTTGGCGGCGCTGTTTTGCAGGTAGTCGTAGATCGAACCATGCAGATCGTTGGTGCCCGACTTGGTGACCACGTTGACGATCCCGCCCAGCGCCCGGCCATACTCGGAGCCAAAACTGTTGTTCACCACGCGGAATTCCTGCACCGACTCCTGCGGAGGCGTGGAGCGCTGCACCCCGCTCACGGTATTGACGAAGTCTGCGCCGTCCACGGTGATGATGTTGCTGAACGAGCGCATGCCGCCGAACGAGAGTTGGGTTGCCTCGAACTCGGTAAAGGTGCTGCCGAAGCCGGTCCGGCTGCTGGCTACGCCGGGAGTTAAGAGAGCAAAGTCCGTGAAACGCCGGTTGCTGATGGGCAGAGACTGGATTTGCTGGGTATCGATCACCTGGCTGATTTCCGTTCGCGTCGTCTCGATCGGCGGCGCTTCGGTGGTGACCGTCACGACTTCTCCTGTTGCTGCCACCTTGAGCGTGACATCGTTCGTCGCCGTTTGCCCCACCGACAGGACGATCCCGGTCTGCGTGTACTTGGCAAAGCCCGCAGACGATACCGTCAGTTCGTACCGCCCGGGCGGGAGAAGAGGGATGGCGTAGAAGCCCGTAACATTGGTCGTGGTCGTGTAGGTCTGGTTGGTGTCCACAGAGCGCAAGCTGACATCGGCCTTGACGATGGCCTTGCCCGATGGATCCAGAACCGTTCCGTTAAGCACCGCGTAGCTGATGGTAGCTTGCGCCAGGGACTGAACGCTGAGAAGAACAACCAGAAAGGAAACGCCAACGACGGTGAACAGCAGACGTAGTCTCATAAGCCTCCCTGCTCTCCGAGCGAACGTACGTTCTAGGGATCCGCAGATACCTCGAAAGACCTTTTGCCGACAAAACGGAGAACCATACCTTGACGCGAAAGTGGGTTCGCCCCCACGCAGAACCCATTGAAACTTCTCGGTACCGTTACGTCCTATCGAACGTCCGTTCGCTTACGCTCTTAAGCCGCAGTATTTTGCACATCTCCAGCCCACTGTCAAGGACGAAATGCGCGACCCGACCTCGCGAAGGCATAACACCAGCGTCGAATTCCCCTAGGCGCTATGCGCCAGCGGCACCGACTTCCCCCAAACCTCATTGGCGGTTTCCGCCACCAGGCGCAGCTTGGCTTCCTGCTCGGCGGGAGTCAGAAGGTTTCCTTCCATGGTTGAAGCAAAACCGCACTGCGGACTCAGCGCCAGTCTGTCCAGCGGAATAAAAGCCGCAGCGGACGCGATTCGGGACTTCAGCTCATCCTTGCTCTCCAGCGTTGCCTTCTTCGAACTGACCAGCCCCAGCACTACGGTCCGGCCTTCCGGCATCTGGCGCAACGGTTCAAAGCCGCCGGAGCGCTCGTCGTCGTACTCGAGCAGGAAGCGCTGAAAGTGGGTATTGCGAAACACCTTGGTGATCGGGCCGTAGTCCCCGGCAGCGTAAAACTTGCTTTGATTGTTTCCCCGGCACAGGTGCAGCCCGAAGCTAATTCCGGGATGATTTCCGATCACCGCGTTGTCCATCTCGATCGACAGGTCGAGCAAGCGATCGGGATCATTGCCACGCTGCCGGTAGCCTTCGCGCAATTGCGGATCGAGCAACGCGGTGTATTGCGGGGAATCGATCTGAATGTAGGTGCAGCCGAGGCGGATCAACTCCTCGACTTCGTCCCGCAGGATGTCCACCAGGTCCGCGAGGTACGCGCTCATCGAGGGGTAGGCCCCCGCCGACTTCTTGCTGTCGTAGTAGGCGGCCGCCTGCTGTGCGCTGATCATTGTGGTTTTTGCTGGACGCTGAGTGCGCGCGCGCAAATAGGTGAATTCTTCCGCGCACAGCGGGCGCTTGCGCCGCAGCTTCGAAACCACGACCGGGCGTGGCAGAACCAACTCCTCGCCCTTTTCGTTGCGGAAAGGAATGGCCCAGCCGCCGAACTTGTCGAATCCTTCCACCGCGTCGATGAGGTGCCCGAAGAATGCATAGCGGCGCATCTCGCCGTCGGTGACCACATTCACGCCGGCACGCGTCTGCAACTCAACGGCTTCGTCCACGGCTCGATCTTCGGCCCGCTTGAACTCCACTGCGGAAAGTTTTCCCGCCTCGTAACTCTCGCGAGCATCCTTCAGGTACGCTGGACGCAAGAGACTGCCAACCACATCGCTGCGATACATGAGCAACTCCTTCCTCTCGCGAATTCGGCCCTCTGACTGCCAGCGGCCTGGGTCCGCACCCAGCCACCCATAAGCGGTCCAGCGCCTACGGCGCAACAGATTACTTGGAAATGCGTCCCCTCACAAGCTAAATTTGTTCCCTCAGGGCCGTATAGGAAGGTACGGTATCAAAACGATCCTATGGCATAATTCGGCAGCAAGCGGACGACTGCGTTTGACAAACGGGCCCCCCTGCGGTTATCCCGGATGCGCAAGCGCAGGAGGGATTCATGACTCCACGAATCAAGGCGACGGTCGTAGGCAGCTACCCCGTTCCCTCGTGGCTGATCGGCAACACATCGCGTCTGGTATTGCGGGATGCCATCATGGCGGTGCTGAAGACCCAGGAACTGGCCGGGATGGATGTAATCAGCGACGGTGAGTTGATGCGTTTCGATCCCAGCCATCCCGAAACCAACGGCATGGTTGATTACTTCGCCTCCCAACTGGATGGCATTCGCAAGCATTTCTCGGTGGCCGATTATGACCGCTTCCGCTCCGACCGCGCTTCGGGATACCGTCTGCTCACCGCCGGAATGGTTGTCGGCAAGATTCGCGATGGCACGCTGAATCTGGCCCGGGATTACGATTTCGTGCGCCCTCTGACCAAGGTCCCGCTCAAATTCACCTGCACCGGTCCGCACATGCTCTCGCGCGTGCTGACGAACTGCTTTTACAAGGATCTGCCGGAACTCGCGATGGACATCGCCGTGGTCTTGCGCCGGCAACTGGAACTGATCGAGGCGGATATAGTCCAGTTGGACGAGGCCTGCATCGCCGGCTTCCCTCAGGATGCGGCCTGGGCCGCAGAAGCGATCAACCACGTTCTCGATGGCGTAGCGAATGAGCGAGCCGTCCATATCTGCTTCGGCAACTATGGCGGCCAGCCCATGCTGAAAGGGTTCTGGCGCGATCTGTTGCCCTTCGTGAATTCGCTGCGCGCCGACCATCTGGTGCTGGAGTTTGCGCGCCGCGGTTACGACGAGCTTGCGATCTTCTCGGATCTCAATCCCAAGATCGCGCTGGGCGTCGGCCTGATCGACATCAAAGACAACGAAGTCGAGACTCCCGAACTGGTTGCAGCGCGCATCGAGAAGGCGGTGAAGACCCTTGGGGCCGAGCGCTTGCGGTATGTGCATCCGGATTGCGGTTTTTGGATGCTGCAACGAAGCGTCGTGGATCGCAAGATGCGCGCCTTGGTGGAAGGCAGAGATTTGTTCGAAGGCCGGGTGTAAGAAGACTCAGCTATGGCGGGTGTCGCAACCATCGAAGATGAGCGGGCCCAAGTGCGGGCCGCGGTGTTTAGTCATCTCGCGGGAATAGTGTTGGCGCCCACCGTCAAAGCGCTCTGGGAACGCGGGGTCTTCGAGGCGTTCGAAGGTTTCTCTACCTGGATCGACCTCGACCGGGTTCTAGCCCGCACCAGCGCCAACCGCGGGTATTTGCGGGTCGCCCTTCGCCTCCTGGCCGCCTGTGGCTGGCTGGAGCAGCGCGTCGAGCAAAACGGGAAGTATTCCCGGTACCGCCTGACCACAGCGGGCAGGATCGCCCTGGAAGTGGCGCCGTCGCTCTACGCAGAGATTGTCTCCTTCATCCCCAAGGCTTTGTATCTCGACGACTTTCTGTTCGGAGAGTCGGATGAGCCGATCCTGCCCTCGCTGCGCGCGCTGGTGCAGAGAACGCACGAGGGCTGGGGCCTCAGCCCGAGGCCGGACCCAATCGCCGCTGCCGTCTGTCAGCAGATTCGTGGGCACCTTGACGGCATTGTCATCGCTCCGGCCATGGTAGCGCTGGCTCGTGGCGGGGTGCTCGACAAGCTCGAGCACGGACCAGTGGACCCCGGCGCCCTGCCCGGCAACCACGACAGTCTGATGTGCCTGCTGGAGTTTCTCGCGACCCAGGGCTGGGTCACGCAAGCACACAACCAGATTGCGTTGACTCCAGGTGGACGTTACGCCGCCCAGATTGCGTCCTCGTACGGCGTGACCGTCTCCTACCTCGCGACTTTTGAAGTGGTGAGTACGCTGCTCTTTGGCGACCCCCGCATTCCCCGCCTGGACGAAAGCGGCGTCGAACTGCTGGTCGATCGCGGCATGAACGTTTGGGGAAGTGGTGGCGCTCACCGAACTTATTTCAAGAAAGTGGACGAGATCATCATTGAGATTTTCAACCGCCCGCTGGATCGCCAGCCGCAGGGTATCTGCGACATGGGGTGTGGCGACGGCTCGTTTCTGGAGCACCTGTATTCCGTGGTGAAGAGCCGCACTGCTCGTGGTCAGGCGCTGGACAAGCATCCCCTCGTTCTTGTCGGCGTCGACTTCAACAAGGTGGCGCGGCGGGTGGCGAAGCAAACCCTGCGCCGGGCGGGAATTTCCGCCTGCCACGTCATCGCCGGCGACATCAACCGTCCTGCCCAGCTAGCCGGCGACCTGGAAGGCCTCGGGCTCGACATTCATGACCTGCTACACGTGCGCTCTTTCCTGGATCACAATCGCCCCTATGTGCCGCTGGCGAATTACGCCCCTGGAACCCGCAAGGGAAAGTCGAGCGGATCTTTCGCCCACCTCGGACAGGAAATCCTCCCAGATGAATTAGAGGAGAACCTGGTGCGCCATTTGCGGCGCTGGGCGCCCTATGTCGGCCGCTTTGGCTTGCTGGTCCTGGAGCTTCACACTCTGCCCCCCGAAGTGACGGCCGCAAACCTCGCTCGGACGTCAGCCGTGGCCTACGACGGCACCCATGGATTCTCCGATCAGTACCTGGTTGAGCTGCCGATTTTCCTGGAGAGCGCTCGCGAAGGCGGCCTGAAGGCCGACGAGCGTTATCAGGCCAAGTTTCCGCCGTCGGAGTTAGCTACCGTCAGCATCAACTACTTCACCGCGCTGACCAGTCCCGATTATGCGATCTGACCGGTTCGAGGGTTGAAGGGAAGGGTTGCAATGTTTCTGCAGAACTATTGGTACGCCATAGCCTGGGACCACGAGATCACACGCGCGCCCTTCGGACGCACCGTCTGCGGCGAAGCGATTGTGCTCTATCGCCAAACCAGTGGCGCCCTATCGGCTTTCGAGGACTGCTGTCCGCACCGGTTGCTGCCGTTGTCGAAGGGACTTCTGAAGGGCGATCACCTGGTCTGCAAGTACCACGGGCTGGAGTTCAATGAAGGCGGCCAGTGCGTTTGGATGCCCGGCCAGCAAGGCATCCACAAGGACACCAATCTCCGCACCTACCCCGTCGCCGAGAAACACCGTTTCGTTTGGGTCTGGATCGGCGATCCAGCGCACGCCGACGAGAGCAAGATTCCTGACATGCACTGGTGCTCAGACCCGAAGTGGGTCTTCGAGGGCAGCACCTACCACATCAAGTGCAACTACCAGCTGCTGGTGGACAACCTGATGGACCTGTCGCACGAAACTTACGTCCATCCCTCCAGCATCGGTCAGCACGAAATCCTCGAAGCGCCAGTGCACGCTACCTCCGACGAAACCTCGGCCACGGTCACCCGCTGGATGTACAACATCGATCCGCCGCCGTTCTGGGCGGCCAATTTGCGGTCCTTTGCAAAATGTGATCGCTGGCAGATTTGCCGCTTCTCCCTACCGGCGAACGTCATGATTGATGTCGGTGTTGCTTTGGCAGGAACCGGCGCCCCCCAAGGCGACCGTTCGCAAGGCGTTACCGGAATCGTGGTGAACCTGATGACCCCCGAATCCGAAACCTCGACCTGGTATCACTGGGGCATGGTGCGCAATTTCCAGACCGAAGATCGAGGCTTGACCTTCCGCATCCGCGATGGCCAGGCTGCCGTTTTTACAGAAGACATGGAGATCCTGGAGGGGCAGCAGGAGAACATTCTGCGGCGCCCCGACCGCCAACTGCTGAACCTGAAGATTGATGCTGGTGGGGTAAATGCCCGCAGGATTATTGACCGTGAATTAGAGCGGACAAGACAGAAATAGATGAAACGGCAGGGCCCGACGTGGCACATCGTGTTGGTGCACTTGGCCCAACCGTTTTGATGCAACTGGCCCAACCGATGATGGCGTCATCCCGAAGCCCGGCGTAGTTCAGCCGGGCGACGGATCTCGCGCGGAGTGACAAAACTGTGGGGCCTCGATATTCGGACCTTAATGATGACTCCCTGCCCCGTTCTCCGCTTCCCCCTTGCTCTGGTTCGCCCGGAAAATCACATACGCGCGAATAGCCGCGGCGTCTTCGTGGGATAGCTCTTTCTTGAATGACACCATTCCGTTCTGCTGTAGGATCCCGCCCAGCACCACGTAGAACCAGCCATCACTGGCGAGCGTGTCCGAGTAGCGCAAGTCGGGCAGCACGCCTCCGCCCACTGCAACGTCGCCGTGGCACACCGAGCAATACCGCTGAAAGATCGCCTCACCCTTATGTATCGTCGCTGCGCTCGCCGTCGACGCCGGCGGATTCAACTTCGGCGGCTCGACCTCGGGCAGCGGCGGCAGCTTCGCCTTACCTCCAAGCTTGAAGACCAGCATGCGGCTCACATTGCGCACCTGCCCGGATTTGAACGCGACCTCGCCCGTAACCAGGGGAAACACGCCTCCCCATCCCGCCTCGACCGCAAGGTACTGCTCGCCATTCACGGCGTAGGCAACAGGTCCCGCCATCACCCCGGTCTGCGCGTCGAATGACCAGATTTTCTCGCCGCTATCGGCACGATATGCCTCGAAGCGTCCGCCGGCAGTTCCTTCGAAGACGAGGTTTCCCGCCGTTGCTAGAGTTCCGCCGTTCCACGGCCCTGGGCGTTCTATCGCCCACGCTTGCTTCTGCTGGACAGGATCCCATGCCACCAGTTTCCCCTTGATGCTGTCCAGAATCGCTTTCTTGATCTTGGGATCCTGCGGCATGCCGACGGCAACCGGGTCGATGCCCCAATTCGCCGCCAGCTTCTTGGGCTCAAACCGCGCTACCGATTTGTACAAGAAGCCTACGTCGTTGACAGGAATGTAGACCAGGCCGGTCTGCGGGCTGAACGACATCGGCTGCCAGCTATGCGCACCCAGCGGACCGGGAACCACCGGCGCGGGATTGTCCCCCGGGTAGCGTGCAATGCCGGTTTCGATGGGGCGCCCCGTCTTCATGTCCACGCCCGTGGCCCAATTCACATATGTGCACGGCTTCGCCGAAATCAGCGTGCCCGTGGTTCGGTCCAGGACATAAAAGAAACCATTCTTGGGCGCGTGGAAGAGTACCTTGCGGATTTGCCCATTGATCGTGATATCCGCAAGCGTGATTTGCTGTGCCGCAGTGTAGTCCCACATCTCACCCGGAGTTTCCTGGTAGTGCCAGACGTACTCTCCGGTATCGGGCTTCAACGCGACAATCGAGGAGAGAAACAGATTGTCACCGCCACCGGGGCTGCGGAAGCGCTGGTTCCACGGTGAACCGTTGCCCACCCCGATGTAGAGCAGATCGAGTTCGGGATCGTAAACGATCGAATCCCAAACCGTCCCCCCGCCGCCAAGTTTCCACCACTCACCCGTCCACGTCTTAGCGGCCTTTTCCAGAATCGGACTTTCGAACGGCTTCGAAGGATCGCCCGGCACCGTGTAAAAGCGCCAGACCATGCTGCCCGTATCGGCGTCATAGGCGGACACGTAACCGCGCACGCCCATCTCCGCGCCGCCATTGCCGATGATCACCTTGCCTTTCACCACACGCGGCGCACCGGTTATGGTGTACCGATAGTTGGGATCGATGGTGAGCTTGTCCCAGATGACTTTGCCGGTGGCTGCGTCAAGCGCCACCAGCCTGCCATCCAGCGTGCCCAGAAAAAGTTTGCCCTTCCACGCCGCCACGCCCCGATTCACCACATCGCAGCAGGCATTCACTCCCCACTCCGGCGGAACCTTGGGATCGTAGGTCCACAGCAGTGCACCCGTGGCCGCGTTGACCGCCACCACTTTGCTCCAGGCGGTGGTGAAGTACATGACGCCGTCGACCACAAGAGGAGTCGCCTCCTGACCTCGGTGCGTGTCCAGATCGTAGTACCACGCCAAGCCCAATTGACCAACGTTGCCCTGGTTGATCTGTTTGAGCGGGCTGAAACGCTGTTCGCTGTAGGTACGTCCGTGCGTCATCCAGTTTCCGGGCTCGCGGTCGGCATTCACGATGCGCGCTCCGTCCACGTCCGCCGGCTTCGTGCGCGCTGATTCCGACGAACTGGGCCCACGACACCCGACGCCCGCGACGAGAACTGCAACCATCACCAAGACACCCGCCCTTGGCCGAAACATGGAGTCCGTCACCTTTTGTCCGAAAAAGTGTTAGTGCGTCCAGAGTCTAGCACTTCTGATTTGTGGAAACAGCGAGGAACCGGAATGTGACTTAGGAGCAAGGATGGAAACAGTCGAAAGTTCGGCATCGCTCAGCCCTGGTCCGTCCGAGCCTTCTCCATCTCCTCATTCGCAATGTGGAAGCCGGTGTTGGCAACGGGCACACCGGCATAGATGGCCGCTTGCAGCAGCACCTCTTTCAGATCACACGGTTCCAACTCATGCATCAGTCCGGCGCGGACGTGCATGCCGAATTCCTCCCACCGCCCCAGGGCCAGCATCATGGCCAGCGTCAGCAGGCGGCGCGTACGGCGGTCGAGGCCGGGACGGGTCCAGATACTTCCCCACGCATAGCGCGTGATCAGCGTTTGAAAGTCGCGATTGAAGTCGTTGGTGGCGGCGGTGGCCCGGTCCACGTGCGCATCCCCCAGGACGGCACAGCGCACCTCGTATCCCTGCTCCCAGGGATCGGTGTATTTGTCGGGACCTGACAACAGAAAGCCAAGCAGCGCCGCGCTGAACGATCTCGGCCGTTCCAGGTTGGAGAGATGGGCGGCCGGCAGGGCGACCGACTGCGCCCCCGGAATCCGATTCGCCAGAACCTCGCCGTGCCCGTCCCAAGGTGTGGACACGTCTTTGTCCCCGACGATCACCAGAGTGCGAGCCTTGATTTTGTGCAGCAGTTGAGTGTGGTCCGTGTCGCGCAGCGCCGCGCAGCAGCCCACGTAACCAACCGGATCGGTCCCGAGTAAAACTCTTCGAGCTGATGCGGCGTAAGCATTCTTCTGGGCCAATGTCTCCGGAGAAAAGAACCGCTGCATCGCCATGTCCACAATCGCCGCCATCCCACCGCTGGACACGGCTTGAATACGAGTTTCCCAATTAGTGCGAGGCCCAAATTGCGCTGAGGTGTCGGCCAGGATGAGATGCGAAACGCGTTCAGGCGCGTTCAAGGCAATCCATTCCCCAATGGCTCCGCCGAGCGAAAGGCCGCAGAATGCAAACTTCGATATCCCCAGTGCATCCGCGAGTGCCAGCACGTCACGGCCCAGCAGTTCCATCGAGTACTCGCCCCTGGGCGCATCCGACGCGCCATGGCCGCGAATGTCGTAACGCAGGAGTTGAAAATGCGGCAATAGATCAGCCGCCTGCGGAGCCCACATGCTGTGGTCTGCGCCGATCGAGTGAGACAGAATCAACACTGGCCGTGCTTCATCGCCCTCAAGCCGGTAGAACAAACGCGTGTTGTCAACCTTCACGAAGGGCAAGGTGGATTACTCCTTGTTGCCTGAAGTTTTGTTTTGAGAGAGCAATCTGGCGCGAAAGATATCCGCCGCTCCTAAATACTGTGCAGGGTCTTCCAGTTGGCGAAGCACGTCGGCACCAAGCTGTTTGACCTCCGGCATGTCCCCCAGGACTTGAGCCAGATGTCGTTTCTGCGTCACACTTCGACGCGTCGCCTCTTCCATCACTCTATGCGCGACGTCACGTCCCAAGCTCGGCCCCAGCAGCATCATGGCCTTTTCGGCGAAAATTACTCCCTGCGTTGCCTCGATATTCGCGCGCATGCGCGCTTCGTCCACCGTCATCCCCTCCGCCACCTCCGCCATGGCAGCAACCGCGACACCGGCTGCCTGCACTACCGCAGCGATCGTCGGCCACTCCGCCTGCCATGGCCCCAGCCCGCGTTCGTGTTCCTGCACCATGCAGGAGAGGAATGTGCCCACCAGCCCGGGGACACGACTCGCTGCAGCCAGGGCAACCAGACAGCCGCTCGGATTCCGCTTGTGCGGCATCGTGGAAGAGCTGCCTCTCCCCTCTCCGCTGGGCTCCGATGCCTCCGCCACTTCGCCTTGCATCAGCAAGCTGATGTCACGCGCCATTTTTCCTAGCGAGCCGGTTAGCACCCCGAGCGCGCATACCAACGCTGCCAGCCGGTCGCGATGCGTGTGCCAGGGCGCATCGGGCAAACCGAGGCCCAACTCGTGCGCCAGCGCCTGCCCGATGGCGGGCCCGTACTCACCTAATGACGCCAGCGTTCCACTCGCGCCTCCCAACTGCAGCACTAGGACATCGTCGAAAGCCGCCCTCAGCCGCGTTCGATCGCGTCGTAGCGCGCCCAGCCAGCCCGCCGCCTTGAGCCCGAAGGTGACGGGAGGTGCAGCCTGCATCAGCGTACGCCCCAGCATCACCGTCTTTTCGTGCCGCTCCGCCAGTCGACGCAGAGCTTCTTCCAGCCTCGCCACATCCGCATGCAACAGGGGCCGGGCCTTCTTCAACAGCAGAACGATTCCTGTATCCGCGACATCCTGGCTGGTCGCTCCCCAATGAACAAACTTGGCCGCCGCCGCATCTATCTCCCGCACCCGCTCGGTCAAGGCTTTCACCACCGGGATGCTGGGAGAACCTGCGCGCAGCGTTTCCCCTGTCAGCGCAGCGACGTCAAACGCGTCCGCCTTTGCCACTTGCCCGATCACGGCAGCGGCCGCCTGCGGCACAACACCTACCTGCGCCTCCGCTCGCGCCAGCGCGGCCTCGAAATCCAGCATGGCTTGCAGCAGCGATGGGTCGGCGAACAAATCGGCTAGCGGACCCGTAGTTGCCAGACTTTCGATCAGCCGCGCCGGCATGCAGAGTTTTTCCTCAGTCCGGGATTATAGACGTTGGGAATGGATGCTGAGTGCTGACTGCTCTCAGACATCAAAGAAAACGGTCTCTTGCTCACCCTGCAGATGGACTTGAAAGCGCCAGTGTCCTGGACGGGCAGGATCACTCAGCGCCATGAGAGTCCCGCGCCGCTCCGCGGGTACCAGGGCAAGGACTGGATCTTGCTGATTGGCTGGATCGCCCGCAAAGTAGACTCGCGTGTAAAGCTGCCGGAGCAACCCACGAGCATAAACCGCAACGTTCAGATGCGGCGCCTGGAAAACATTGCCCGGACCAGGAACCCGCCCGGGTTTGATGGTCTCGAACTCACACATCCCGTTCTCGTCCGTTCCCAGCCGTCCGAAACCGGTAAACGTGGGGTCCTTGGCGCTTATCCGCGGGTCGTCGGGATGGTTGTACTTGCCCTCCGCATTCGCCTGCCAGATCTCAATCATGGCGTCGTTGAGCGGCGCTCCATCACCGTCCAGTACGCGGCACATCAGCCACACCCGTTCACCCGGTGCCTGAGGACCGGCGATACATCGCACCGAATGGGCTGCCGTCGTAAGGCTGAAGTGGAAGAACGGGCCGACCGTCTGTGAAGGATTGGGAACCAGGTCCATGTCACCCCTCGAATGGAGTCGCCTCCGGGCCGCGCAGCACAATATCGAACTTGTAGCCGGTCGCCCAATTTGGCTGGGTCGTTTCCAGATCGAACTTGGAAATCATGCGCTGCCGTGCCTTCTCGTCCGGCACCGACTGGAAGATCGGGTCGTACGGGAAGAAGGGATCGCCTGGAAAGTACATCTGCGTGACCAGGCGCGTCAGAAACGCCCTGCCAAAAAGCGAGAAATGAATGTGCGCCGGACGCCAGGCGTTGTAGTGATTGAACCAGGGATAGGGCCCGGGCTTGAGGGTGACGAAGCGGTAAACTCCGTTCTCATCCGTCAACGTGCGCCCAGCTCCGGTGAAATTGGGATCGAGCGGTGCCGGATGTTGGTCCCGTTGGTGAATGTAGCGTCCCGCCGAGTTCGCCTGCCAAACCTCCACAAGGGCTTGCGGCACCGGACGCCCATTGCTGTCCAGCACCCGTCCGGTCACGATGATGCGTTCGCCGATGGGCTCTCCCCCATGCTGGCGGGTTAGGTCGTTATCGGTTTCGCCAATCTCCCCATGGCCATAGATCGGGCCAGTGATCTCCGACAGCGTGTGTGGCAGAAGAATTAGCGGCTTGGTGGGTGCCCGGCGCACGTTCGACTGATACGCGGGATAAGACAAAGGTGGCTGGCTGCCTGCCTCGTGCCGCCGATACGGCGTGATGATCGAACGTTCGTTCGCTAACGGGCCCATACTGCAACCTCGATTCTCTTCACTCCTGGAAGCGAATTCCTCTAGCTTTGCGCTGAATCTTATCTCACTGCGAAAGCTTTGTCAGTAGGTTCACGCCCGCACCCAGCCATACTGTGTATTGCTGGGCGTGGGATCCCCCGCCTGCTTGTAGAGCTTCTTCATCTGGTCCACGTAGTCTCCCGGAACCGGATTCCGTTTCGCTTTCGGGTCGACGCCATATACTCGCGCCGCGTTCAACCCGAAGATTCTTGCCTTCACCTCGACGGTAAGCGGCGCATAGCCAAACTGCTTGGCCAACGATTCCGGCATTTCCAGGCGCCGCAGCGCCTCAATCTGCCATTGCGGCGAACCCCACCACACCGAATCCGTGCCCCAGAGCACGTGGTCATCCCCAAATGCCTGGATGATCATCCCCAGGACATGCGCGGCCAACAATGGATGTGTAATTACCATAGTCCCAAACGACGTCCCCAGTTCCATGTAGACGTTCGTCATGTGCGGATGCTGCTTGCGGTACTGGCACAGATCCGACACCCACGGCACATAGGGATTCTTCTTAAACCCCTCTTCCGCCGCCGGGAGTGCATCGTCCACCGACTTGAGGCCGGAGTGGTAGATCAGGAAATTCAGGTCAGGAAAGTCCTTCGAAGCCTTCACAATATCTTTGGGATGGCAGTGCGCCTCGTTAAATGCGCCGATTGCCAGGCCTTTGTGCAAACAGATGTTCTTGACCTTCCTCTTGCGGGCGTATTCCAGACTCGGATAGGCGACTTTCTCGTCATCCACCCACCAACCCTCTTTGGCCGGGCCCAGGCCCAGACCGGTGTACCCCTTCCAGGCGTCAATCTTCAAGATCTCGGACTGCCGGTGCATCTCTTCCAGGTTCTTGGTGCCCATGTCCGGCGAGAAAAGACCGTGGCTGATCATGCGCTGCGAGTGGGTCAGTTCGTTGATCAGATTGCGCGCCCATACCATCTTGTCTGGCGGCAAGAGTTCATCCTTCTCCTCCATTGCCGGGACCCCGCTGATACAGGCAATGGACGTATCGCTGTCGAGAAACACTTCTTTGATGTAGTTCTCCAGGTACAGGTCCGTAATCTGCGGATCGCGTCCCTTCAGTGCAGGATTCCACGCGGCCGCCATCCGCCGGGCATCCAGAAAATCCAGTTGTCCGAGCGTGTGATGTCCGGACACCACGTGATGGGTCTGCACATCGAAGATGAAGTAATCGATCTTCTTCTCAGCCGCCGCTGCCGCATCGAACAACTCGGCTGCATGCACGCTGAAAAATCGTCCGAACACCGTATTGAGTGCGGCAAAGCCGGCAGCCATCCCGCAACTGGTGCGCAGAAACTGGCGGCGGTCCATGCCGAGCTGTTTCGCGTTCCGAGTGGCAGTCTCCACCAGGTGATGCTCGACCGCGTGCTGCTTCGCCGTCTGCGGCAGGGGAATAAACTCCTCGTTTGATACCACTTGCGTCGGGATGGGAAGGTTGCAGTCCAGGTATGCATCCACATCGCACTTGCGCACCCAGCCATTCTGCGCGACAGGCTTGCTGGCAGTCGGGACAGTCTTCGTGTTTGGCATTTTCCCCCTGGGAATCGTCCGGCAGAGTTCTCTCCACGGCCCGTTTTCGCGAGAGCGTACTCCCTCCCCAATGCGGCGTCAAGCGGCTTGAGAGCATTGGGGGGGCTGCTAGGTTACGAAAAGGTGCCTACTGGCGAAAATGAAACTTCTGGATACAATGGCGGCTCGGCGGGCAGCAGTACCCGCGCCCTCCCCAAAGGGGTACGGCTTGGAGCCGTGCCCTTTTCTATCTGGACTTTGGTCGCGATGAGGGTTCGAATAGCAGCATCTTTGTCGGACGGCAGGACAGAAGCATGAACAGCAATGTCGAGTTGCTGGCCTCCTATTGGACGATCTCCGGCGGCGCCCTGCCTCACACCGATCGGGAATACAGCCCGTTCGATTTCAAAGATCGCGTGGAAGCCGTGGCCCGGGCCGGGTTCAAGGGGTTCGGTCTGTGGCATGCCGACCTCGACCACATTCTCGAGCGCAGAACGTTGCGGGAGATGAAGCAGATCTTCGACGATAATGGCATCAAGCACATTGAACTCGAGTTCCTCACCGACTGGTTCCTCGACGGCGAACGCAAGAAGCAATCCGATCTGCGCAAGAAATCGCTCCTCGCAGCCGCGGAGGCCTTGGGGGCCCACCACGTCAAAGTTGGAGATTTCTTCCGCGAAAAGTACTCCATGCCGCAGCTGATCGATTCCTTCGCTGCCCTCTGCGCCGACGGCGCCAGGCATGGCACCAAGATCAGCTTCGAGCTGATGCCCTTCTCCATGCTGACCACTCTGAAAGACTCGCTGACGATGGTCGAAGGCGCGGGCGCTGCCAACGGCGGAATCTCCTTCGACCTTTGGCACATCGTGAAGCTGGGAATTCCCTACGAGGAAGTGGCCCGCGTCCCGCTGCAATACATCGTCAGCGTCGAACTCAACGACGGGACCTTCCAGGCCCCGTGGGATCTGCACGAAGACACAGTGAACCACCGGCGGTTTTGTGGTGAAGGAGAATTCAACGTAAGAGGATTCATCGCCCAACTGCTAAAAGCTGGCTACAACGGCCCTTGGGGAATCGAAGTGTTGTCCGAGAAACTGCGCAAGATGCCGCTGGAAGAAGTGACCGCAAGAGCCTTCAACACCACCATCGCCCAATTCAGCCGAGCCGTAACTGAGGAAGCGTAGCGCCGGCGTCCCGCCGGCTGTCGCGGGGGCGTGCCGCCCCCACCCCCGTCAAGTGCGCCAAACCCAGCCGCGGAGCGGCGACATGGCCGGCACGGGAGTGCCGGGTATCCGGGGCCTAAGCGCGATTGAGTCCCTTTTAGGGACGACGCTCCGGCTGCGACACAGCCCCCAACGCACCCACGTAAGACCTCCCCAACTCCGCAACCGATCCGCACCCCAACAACCTCAGTGTTCGCTCCAGATCCACCCGCAAAATTTCCAGCGCCCGCGCAACCCCCGGCTCCCCCGCTGCGGCCAGCCCATAGGCATACGCTCGACCCACCAGCACGGCCCGAGCGCCCATGCATAAGGCTTTCACGACATCGGTGCCGCGTCGCACTCCGCCATCCATCAGCACTTCAGTCCGTCCAGCCACCGCCGTCACAACCTCCGGCAGGGCTCGCAGGGTGGCGGGAAGGTAATCCAGTTGCCGTCCTCCGTGATTCGACACCACAATCGCCGCCGCCCCCTCATCCACCGCTCTCCGCGCATCATCGCCGGTGAGCACACCCTTGATCACAATGGGCCCGTGCCATGACTTCCTGATCCAACCCAAGTCTTCCCAGGTAATTGTGGAGCGCGCCAGGGCCGCATTGATGTCCACCAGCGGCATCGGCCCCTGGCCGGGAATGACCACGTTGGGCAGGTGCGGCAATCCTCCATCGAGCAAAAACCGAACTAGCCATCGCGGACGCGCGAACACCTGCGGCAGATATGGCAGCTTCTCCAGCAAGCTTCCGCTGATAAGCTCCTTCATGCCGTTGCGATAGTCGCGCTCCCGCATTCCCGAGACTGCGGTATCAATCGTAAGCACCAGTGCGGCGAATCCCGCCACCCGCGCGCGTTCGAGCGTAGCCTCCGCCGCTTCCCGCCCGCCCATCAGATAAAGCTGATAGAACACCGGCCCGGAGGAAGCCGCCTTCACATCCTCCAGACGATGCCCGGAGATGGTCGAAAGAATGTACGCTGTGCCCGCCGCGCCGGCCGCGCGGGCCGCCGCCACCTCGCCACCGGGATGCATCAACCGGCTGTAGCCCACGGGAGCTAGCAGAATAGGGAGGGCCAAATCGAAACCCAGAACGCGCGTGCGCAGATCGCACTGCGGCACGGCCACTGCGTGTCGTGGACGAAAGGTGACGTCCTCAAAGGCTCGCCGATTTTCCCGCAGCGTGACCTCGCCCTCCGCGCCGCCGTCGAGGTAATCGAAAACTGCCTTCGGAAGCCTGCGCCGGGCCAGCGGCCGAAAGTCCTCAACGCAAACCACCCGTGGAGATGCCACCGCGCGTGCTGCTTTCATTGCGTTGACATTCTACGGGAATTGACGCAGGAGGAGATCACCTTTGGGGATTGGCTGAAGAAAAGACATTAGCCCCGGACGTAAGTCCGGGGCCAGGAGTGGGGCATACCATGAGTCCCTTCAGGGACGGCACTGTTCTCGTGCACAGGGCAAAGAACGCCCGTCAGTCCGCGGCCATCCCCTGTGCTTCTTGTGCAAACTGCGCCCGCAACTGCTCTTCCATCGCGGCCAACTGCGCTTCGATGTCCTGCACGGCCTTGCGCTTCTTGATGATCTCCTCGCGATAACGCCGCAGGAAATAATCAATCGTCTCCACGCGGATCCGTATTGAACCCGACGGCTTGTTCTCGTCAAGATCCTTGAAGCAGAAATACGGAGTACCCGACTTCTCGATAATCCCCTCGATCACGCCGTAAATCGGCGCATCGTGGCCGCATTTGAAGCTGGAGATTTCCAGCGCCACCAGGTTGGGATGCCGCGCCGTAAACTTCGCCGCCCACACCTTGTGGTTGGTACTGCAGGAGTACGAATTCTTCCACGCGTCGGTGATATCCAGCGGATGGCTGATCACACCCGCCCGCACTTCCTCGCCGAACAGCCGCTCCAGCATGTCTTCATCGAGCGGCAGTGTGTTCTGCGAGAAGATGGGATAGCCCAGCTTCTGGAACTCTTCCATGATTTCGTGATTCAAACCCGGATCGTGGTGATACGGCCTCCCCAGCATCACGATGCCGATGCGGTCTTCACGCTCCAGTTGGTCCAGCACCTGCCGCGCCCGCTGCCGGATGCTGGTTTCGTAGTCTGCCAGGCACTGATATCCAACTTCGACCGCCCGATCGTTCTCTTCCTGGGATAAGCCCAGCACCGGCTGCCATGCCTGTAGCATCTGGTGGGCAAACAGCTTCCGGTCGGCAAAATTCAGGATCGGATCCAGATACTTCACATTGTGCTCGGCGAAGACGTCGTTTTCCTTGGTGAACGCCGCTTTCACCGTCTCCGGCGTTGCAGTCACCGTCGGACAGGCATTCGCACCCACGATCTTCACCAGTGGAGAAGTCAACACGTCGTACATCGGGAAGAAAATCGCATCCAGCGGCTTCTTGCGGTGTTTCTCCTGGATCAGGTTGTAGACGTGCGAAATTCCGATCTTCGCCGGGAAGCAGGGATCAATCGCGCCCCGGCTGGCGCCCGCCCGGTACAGCTCCGAACTGGTGTAGTCGGAGTAGATGATGTTCTCCGGTTGTACTCCCAGGCTCTCCAGATACCCATTGAACAGCGGCGCGTAGGTATAGATATTCAGTACGCGCGGAATGCCGATACGGATGTCTTTCCGGCCCTGCATCAGCGCGATGCGCTCCTTCACTGCTTTGCCCCACCCGCGGGGCGGAAGCGGGTCGGCCACACTCTTGGGATTCGTCGGCCGGAACACTTCCTTGGACGCCATGTCCACGAAGTTTGGATGTGCATCCTTCAGTTGGTCGAGACCCTTCTTGATCTCCTTCATCTCGTTGACGTCTTCGACCGTGCCCTTTTCACAGGTGGCGATGATCAGGCGCTGCTCGCCTTCCATGAGCGGCACTTTGGTCTTGCGCGGCTGCGGAGCCGGGGCGATCGCCGCCATCGCCACAAAATTCGGCTGCTCGGTCTTGATGTCAATGAAGGTGCGCAGGCAATTGTTCTTGCAGAAATTGCAACGCGTGTTCTCGTCGCGGGTAGTGCGGTATTCGATCTTGCGCACCGCGTCGAGGCCAACGAAAGTCGTTTGCAAGCCGTTGCGCCAGAGCCGCAGCGATTCCTGCGCCGCGCCGATCGCCCCGGATTCGCCGCAGTGCTCGTGCACGATGATCTCGGGCTGCTTCCCGGCCGCGCGAAAGCTGCTGCGGATGAAATCCACTTCCGCCTTGACCACCGCCAGATTGTTCTGCGTTCCGCCTTGCAGGACGAAGCGCGAGCCCAGCGCCGCCAGGTTCGGAATGCTGGCCACGTACAGGAAGACATTCTTCGGCAGCACGGCAGCCAGTCCAGCCAGAATCTCTTCCGCTCTCCAGCCCTGACGCTGGAAGTTCACGATGTCGGACTGCATGAACACCGCGCAGCCATACCCGAACACCGGCATGGCCGTAGCCGAGAAGGCGAGATCAGCATACTGCTCGACCGATAGGCCGAATCCTTCGGCCGTGGATTGCAGGAAGTAGCCATTCCCCGCCGAGCACTGGGTATTGAGCTTGAAATCCTTCACCCGCCCGTTGTGCAGGACGATCAGCTTGATGTCCTGGCCGCCCACGTCTACGATGACGTGCGGATCGTCATAAAATTTCAGTGCCGACTCGGTGTGCGCCACGGTCTCAACCAGCGCCACGTCGGCCTTAAGAACATCCTTCAGAATGTCTTTGGCGTACCCGGTCGTGCCCACGCCCAGGACTTCCAGCTTAGCGTTCTGCGCTTCGACCTGCTTGCGCAGGTTTTCGAACATCTCGATCGTGTCCTGGATGGGATTGCCGTTGGAGAGCTGGTACGACTTGCAGAGGATGTCGCCGTTCTCATCCAGCAACACCGCCTTGGTCGAAGTGGACCCGCCATCCACTCCCACAAAGCCGGCCACGGTAGTCCCGCTCTGAAACGTCGCCGGAATAAACTTCTTGCGGCGATAGGCCTGCTTGAACGCGTCCAGTTCGGGAACATCTTTGATCAGACCTGTAGCGCCCGACTTGGCCTTCTCCTCCTGCCGTCCAAACTCAATGTAATGGACCAGTTGGTCTATACCGCGATAACAGCCCACGCAATCTTCTTCGCCCTTGCCGAACTCAATCGAGCCCAAAGCAGCGAAGTATTGCGCGTTCTGCGGGACCTTGATCAGTTCCTCAGGCTTGGCCCC
This sequence comes from Terriglobia bacterium, assembly GCA_020073165.1. Classification (GTDB taxonomy): domain Bacteria; phylum Acidobacteriota; class Terriglobia; order Terriglobales; family Acidobacteriaceae; genus JAIQET01. The sequence continues at coordinate 146,766 of JAIQFP010000007.1, forward strand.
GGCCGGAACTTCGACTTTGCGCTCCTCCCACATGCGAGGAATGTTGGCCTGCCAGGCCTCGCGCATACCGCGAATGAAAGTATTCGGGCCACCAAGAAGCAGCACATGTGGACGGAGCGTGTGACCGCGCGTCAGCACGCTGAGGTTCTGCAGAATGATGGCCTCAAAGAGCGACGCCATCAGCTCGTCCGGAGGCGTGCCCACCTTCTGCAGGCTGTTGATGTCGGTCTCGGCAAACACGCCGCACTTCCCCGCCACCCTGTGCAGTTTGATGTTGTGATATCCCTGCTCCGCCAGTTCCGCGACCGGAATCTTCAGCTTGGCATTAATCTTGTCGATCACCGCGCCCGTGCCGCCGGCGCACTTATCATTCATGGACGGAATTTTCTTCTTGCGTCCCGACTCGTCGTCATCTTTGAAGACAATGATCTTGGCATCCTGCCCACCCAACTCGATGACCGAATACACCTCGGGATGCATCTTCTCGACGGCCAGCGAAACCGCGGTCACTTCCTGCACAAACTTGGCACCAATTTGCTCAGCAATCGAGCCGCCGCCTGATCCCGTCAGGAACATGCGGGTGTTGTGCCGGCTGATGCCGACGTCGCCTTCCATGCGGCGCAGAAATTCCAGCGTCTTCTCCGGCTGCTTGGTCTCGTGGCGCTGGTAGTCCTGCCAGAGAATCTCATCCGTGGCCGCGTTGACCACAACAGCCTTTACCGTGGTAGAGCCCACATCAAGCCCGACCATGAATTTCGCGTCGCGATCGTGACCGTGTACCAGGTGGTCTGACATTCGGCTTTCCTTTCAACTGAGAACTGATATCTGACAACAGAGAACTGGGTTTCTTAAACGATTTTGGGAACTGACAACCCAGTTGTCAGTTCCCGGTTCTCGGTTCTCAGTCGCCGCTGGCGGCTGCGGGAACCTGGACTCCAGGGACCCGCGAGCGCTTCCAGAAGCGCGTGTCTTTGTTGATGCGGTCGCTCACATGCAGCACGAACTGCGCTGCGGTCCCAGTCACGCCCTCGCGGTGCGGAACGTGGTAGAACGGCCGCTTCAGTTCAGGATGCTCAGCGACGTATTCCCGGACTTGCGTAATGGTCTTCCCGGTGGAATGGAGTACCTGCTCGAACTCGCCCTTGGCCTTCACCTTGGCCTCGCCCAGCGCCATCTGCACCCGGCTGTGAGCGTTGACTTCGCCTTCGCCGGAAGTTTCGATGGGCAGGAAAATCATGTCCTTGAACTTGTTGATCACCGCCGACTGCACGCCGTCCGACTGCGACGACGGCATGCACCCGAACGGCTTCAGCGCCAGCACCATGTGGGCCATGCGATGCACCGTGTAGTACACATTCTTGCCCACCTCCAGGTGCCCTTCGCCGCCGCGCGCGAACTGGTTGTAGAACGGATGCGCCATCTCGGCCAGTTCCCTCTGCGGAACCAGGTGGTGGGTCAGCCCGCCCAGGTGCTTGATGGTGCGATGGTAGAAGAAGTTCCACATCTTCTCGCCCACGCCGATTCCCATCAGCTTCTTACGCAATCCCAAGTCATTCGCGAGGTGCTTCTTCAGTTCCCACCACTGCGGATTGCGATACGGACGGTTCACCGGCCACTTGGCCTTGGCATGCGCCTTCGCCTGGTACATCAGGTAAGCAACCCAGGTGGCGATCGGTTCCACCATCACCTGCGCGCCTTCGCGCTCCAGAAATTGGAACATGTTGAAGTTGCCGTCACCCTCGGTGATCTGCGCCCAGAACTCGCCCGTGATCTTTACCACCGGCTTCACCTTGGTACGGTCCACCTCAATGGAGTTCATCCGCTCGCGCGCCGTGTGCAGGGCGTTCAGGTAGTCCTTGCCCCACATGTGCTCGTGCCACTTGCCCAGCACGTTGAAGGTATTGCGCAGGACGGCGTTCTTCTTGAACTTCGGCTTGGCCCAGTCCGGAGCGATCTGCTCGATCTCGTAGGACTTCCTGTTCTTCAGGTCTTCGCACAAGCCGTCCACAGTCTCGCGGAAAACGCGATTAGTCTCGCCCGGGTTCACCTCAAACGGACGGATCTGGTAGATCAGGTCGTTCATCACGTCGCCCAGGTGCATGGCGTTCAGCATGCCGAAGCCGAAATCCACCGTGAACTTGAGCCCGGGCTCGCCAGAAGCCGCTTTGATCCCATCACTGTCCTTGAACAGCAGCACGCGGAAGCCGTCAAAGCCGGCATTCTGCAGCGCGAAGCGGTACTCCGCCTCATACATGCCGAAGCGGCACGGCCCGCACGAGCCCGCGGTGAAGAACACGTAGTTGTCCAGAATCTGCTGGCGCGGAATGCCTTCCTTCTCCAGGAACTGCAGATACTGGACCAGGTTCCCGACCGTGAAATAGGTCGGATTGCACTGCCCGTTGTTGCCGAACTCTTTGCCGGTCTGGAAGGCGGCGACGTTCGGAACCGGCAGCTTCTCGCAGCGATAGCCGCAGCCCTGGAAGACGGCACGAATCAGGTCTTCGTGCTTCCAGGTGAATCCGCCAAACAAGATTGTGACCTTGTTCCGCTCCTCGGCGGTAAAGGCTCGTTCCACCGGTCGATGGAAATGGGTCGGCTGGTCAAGCCCGGCAATCTTGCGCAGGCGCGCGCGCTCGGCTTCGAGGCGCTGCTTGATTTCTTCATCCTTCTCGATTTGAACGAAATTCGTCGCCATTATCTTCCTCCGGCGTATGGAATTAGGGATGTCTGCTGGAGCCTTTGAGTGGGATGGCAGGTGGCGGGACGGCCATCGAGTGGAAAGCGGTGTGGAGCAACATGCAGTCTTTGCCCGAGGCCTGGACTCAAGCCCAAGCTCGGACACAGTGGAGAGACGTCACGACGCATTGTCGAACTCCCTAGAGCGAACTGCAAGGAGTGTCGAAGCCTTGCACCGGGAAGAAACTCAACCTACAAAAAATCGATCTCCCCTGTGCCGGATCTGAGCGATATAACCTGGCAGCCCGCACTACACGCTGCCTATACTTAAGTTGTCCCTAGGGCCGAAGTTGCCACCTACCCCATGGAGGTGAGCAGTTCGTTTGAGAACCCAGTGGATTTTCCCCTTTTACCAGAAATCGAGGCTGTGATTCAAGGTCAACAGGTATTAGGTAGGCTACATCCTCTTGGTTTCGTCTAATTGTGAGACACGAACACGCACAAACCCTCCCCCGGCCCGGCGAGGCCCACCCCAACACCGCTCTCCACTGAACGGCCCCTGTCGAGGCCCGGAGAGGTGCGACCTCTCAACTGGAAGGGCGAATCCACCCAGTCGAATAGCCACACCGTCCCCCGGGCATGGGCGCTGAACGGTGGCACCGAACCAACGCGGCGCACTGTCGGGTCCGCGGCCTGAGCACCGCGGCTAGTTCTTGATGATGATCTCTGGATCCACGATCAGTTTGTCTCTGCTGTTCCTGATCTCGTACTTGTAGTGGAAGTGAGTCCCCGCTGGTTGCGGCTTGCACTTCTGGCAGATCACGGCGTGCCCGCCGACCGATCCGGATTTCTTGCTGCCGTTCTTGGGCACCTCGAACTCGGGGTCCTTAAAGGGCGTTCTGTTGTCTAGGAAGTGCACGGTTACTTTGTCAGTAGAAGACCACTCCACCTCGTCGCCGGCATCCTTACTCAAGAATATGGGATCCGGAACTACCGTCTTCGTCGCGACGTCAATGCGGGCTTTAACCAAAGTGACTTGCGGTGCCATAATCCACCTCCTGGATAGGGCTGTCTGAATACTTCTCGTTATGTTGAGATCAGTTCGAAAGGGGCCGTTTGTCTGGGTCCGCAGGCTTCTTCTGCCGCAGAAGTTCTTGAAATGGTTGACTGGATCGCAAGTTGTCGAAGTTGGGGTTGTTACGGATCTGGTCCGCCTGCAGGCCGGCATCGAGCGCCTGCCGCAGCCAGGCTACGGCTCTGCTTTGATCTCCGAGCTGGTTGGCGACCAACGCGCCGTTGAACCGGACCTCAGGATTGCCCGGAGCCAAGACCAACGCCTGCTTCAGGTCGGCCCGTGCCGCCTCCTTCTCCCCGAGCATGGCGCGATACAACGAGAGATAGCTCAACAGAATCGGGTTGCGTGGGTTGACGCGTAATTGCTCTTCGCCCAGCGCCAGCGCCATGCGATAGGCGGGAACGGATTCCTGACGCCGTCCCGGAATCCAGTAATACGCATCGCCCAGGTTGCCCCACAGGTAGCGTTCGCGCTCATCCATCTTCACAGCCCGTTCATACGCGAGCGCAGCCTCCGGGAAGCGCCGCAGGTAGAAATACACCGTACCCATCTGGGAATAGGCGTCCGCGGTGGGGCGCATACCGATCGAACGCTCGCACGGGGGAACCGCATCGGCGTAGCGGCCCAGCGCGATGTAGGCGCCGCTCAGGTTGTTGTAGCCGCGGAAATTGTCCGGAGCCAGTTCGGTGACTTGGGTGAACTCCCGTGCCGCCTCCTCGTAGCGCCCTTGGCGATACAAGAACCCACCCAGCCAGTTGTAGCCCGCCCAGTATTCCGGGCGCACCCGGATGGCGCTGCGATACGTTTTCTCCGCCTCCTCCATTTTGCCCATGTGCTCATAGGCGAAGGCCAGTCCCCGATAGGCGTCGTCGCTGGTGGCATCGGCCTGCACCGCCCGCTGGAATTCGGTCGCAGCCTCCTCGTACTTTCCGGTGCCGTTGTACACCGTGCCCAGGCAGGCGTAGCCGTAGCCGCCGCTGCCGGCCAGTTGGCAAGCCTCCAGCGCCTTCGCCACCCACTCGCGGTCATGAGAGACCTCGTATTTCTGCCAGTAGCTCTCGCCCAGCCCGGCGTAGGCCAGGGCAAACTTTGGATCGCTCTCCAGCGCACGATGGAAGAGTTCGATCGCACTCTCGACATTCTCCGGCTTCTGGTATTCCTGCAGATAACCGCGGCCGCGCAGATAGAAGTCATACGCTGCGGGCTGGCTGGTGCCATGCGTCGCGAGTGCATTTCGCTCCTGGGCGTTCAACTCCAGATCCAGAGCATGAACGGCGCTGTCCACCACGCGGTCTTCCAACACAAAAGGATCGGCGGTATCGGCCGTAATCGTGTCGGCACGCAGCACCCGCTGGGTGCGCGCATCCACCAGGTTGTAGACCACGCGCGTCCTCGACCCGGATTGATGAAAGCTGCCCTCCAGCACCAGGTTCACTCCCAGCTCGGACCGCGCCTGCGCCACCGAAGCGGTGGACAGCTTCCCGATTTCGCTCGGAGACACCACCTGAATGGGATACCGGTCGGTGAGTTGCGTCAGCTTGGCGGTCAGGGTTTGAGTCAAGCCTCGAGAGAAAGCGCGTGCTTCGGGATCGTCCGCGGCAGGCACGAATGGCAGGACCGCGAGGTTTTTCTTCTCCGGCAGAGGTGGCTTGGTTGGCCAGGGGATCGTCGAAAGCGCCAGCACCACCAACAGCAGGGCGAGGCTGGGGCGAGTTGCGCTCTTCAACGGCCGTCGAATCTGCGGGTGGCTCAGCCATAACGACTGATGGCTCACGTCCCCCTGCAGCACGCGCAGATCCACCAGCAGATCGGCAGCGCTGGCGTAGCGCCCCCTCGGATCCTTCGCCAGCATTCTCGAAACAATCCGCTCCAATCCCTCCGGCACTCCGTCCACCAGCTTTCCCATGGGCGGAGGCTGATGATGCAAAATGTGGTCCGTCGTCCCAATCAGTCGCTTGGTCTCGAAGGGGTGCTGCCCGGTCAGCATCTCGTAGAACACAATCCCCAGAGAGAAGATGTCCGCTCGACCGTCCATCTCCTGCTCCAGCAGTACTTCCGGAGCCATGTAGCCTGGGGTACCGACACAGCCCAGGCTCTGGCTCTCCGCGCTGGCTGTCATTGCCACCGGGTCAGACACCGGGAGGCGCCGCGCCAGGCCAAAGTCGAGGATTTTGACGTGGTCGGCCCCGGTGAGCATGATGTTGTCCGGCTTGAGGTCACGATGAACGATGCCTTTCTGCTGCGCTTCGACGAGCGCCTCCGCACTCTGCACGGCTATGTGGAGAAAGGAATCCAGGGTCAGGTGGCCTGCACTCTGTAGCCGCCGCCGCAGCGTAACGCCTTCGACGTACTCCATCACCAGAAAGAGTTCGTCGCGGTCTTCGACCACGTCGTAAACGCTCGCGATGTGCTCTGAACTGAGGGCGGAAGCGCGCTGCGCTTCTCTCAGGATGCGACGCCGAGCCTCGGGGTCACTGCGCAGCTTCTGGTTTACGCGCTTGAGAGCCACCGGGCGCTGCAGCTTGGTGTCCTCGGCGTAATAAACCTCTCCCATGCCGCCGGCGCCCAGCTTGGAGCGGATGACGAACCGGCCTACCCGGCTGCCCGCCAGATCCTCGGGGGGAGGAAATAGTATCGGTGCTCTGCGGGCAGTGCTCATAGTTGAACACCCGCATTGCTGATCACTTGACGCTGTGATCTCAAGTGACTGGGAATGTGCGGCCCAAATCCGCGGCGCAGTCAAACCTGGTGACACACGTGGCGGACGTGGACTCCAAACAACTACCGTTCGACCGGGCCGATTTCACATTCATTCTCTCGCAGACCGCGAGGGCAAAGGGGACCAGCCCCAAAATTAGGGGCGCGGGGTTCCCAGAATGGGAAAAACAGAGACGGTTCCGTAAAATGAAGCCACCGCTCTTTGTATCTTGCTGGAGCTCCACCGATGAAGAACTTCTTCCACGCATTTGACTTGCTGCAGCAGCGTACCCAACTGGGTAAGCTGTACCTGGAATTTCTCCGCGTCCCCGCGATGAGCGCGGGCTTCTATGTGGTCCCTGCGGGGGGCACTGACCCGCAAAAACCCCATAAGGAAGATGAGGTGTATTACGTGGTCCGCGGCCGCGCCCGCATGCGGGTGGGCTCGGAAGACCAGGCGGTGAACGAAGGCAGCATCATCTTCGTGGCCGCCAACGTCGAGCACCGCTTCTACGACATCGAGGACGAGTTGGTCGTGCTGGTTTTCTTCGCCCCCGCCGAGAGCAGTTGATCCGGTCACCGCCATCGGCACAATCGGGGCGGACTACACTGCCGCTTCCTTGCCCGGAATCCAGTAAATCTCTTCCTTCAGCACTTCTTTGCTGAAACCGATCCGCTTCAGGATGCCCTTGCCGTGCTCAATCATATCCGGATGTCCGCACAGGTAGCCGACGGCATTAGAGCCGTTCAGGCCCCACATGTCAGCATACTTGCGTATGACGTCATCTACGCGGCCGGTTTCGCCCTTCCATTTCTCGTCCTCCCAGGGACGGCTGACCATGGGCACATACTTCAGCCAGGGCACTTCGCTCGCGAACTTCTGCAGTTCCTCGAGATAGCCAAACTCCCACGAGCGGCTGGCGCCGTTCAACAGAAAGAGTTTTTGCTCCCCCGCGAACTTGCCTTCTTTCCAATCTTTGTAGAGCGTGCGCACGTAGCTCACGAACGGCGCAATCCCAGTGACCGTACACACCAGCAGATGGTTGGTGCGGCCGCTCTTGGTGTCCAGCGTGAACCGCCCCTTGGAGGCCTTGCGCATGAGCAGTTCGTCGCCCAGTTGTAACTTGTAGAGCTTTGGCGTCAGTTCCCCCTCAGGAACTAGTTCAAAGAAGAATTCGATCTCATTCTCATACGGCGAAGAAACAATGGAATAAGGCCGCTCCGAGCGCTTGTCGGGACCATCCACGCCCAGCGTTGCATATTGACCGGGAGCAAACTTGAACTCACCCCCCGCCTGGATGCGGATCATCCACAGGTCGGGAGCAAAATCCACCCGCTTGGTAATCTTGGCGTGGTAGAACTTCTCATCGGCTGTGGCCATACTTCACCTCGCAGTTTCGGTCAGCAACCCTCGCTTAGTTTACAGGAGTCCAGGGCAGCGCCGCTGCCGGAACCACGAGCGACGATCTCCGCAACCCCATTTTGGGGAACCTAAACTCACACCGCCTCGTATCGACCACCATGTCGCTCGTTGACAGCCCCCGCTGTGCAGCTATATCGTTTGTTTTCCGTAATTCCACCGCTCTTGCATCCAGCAACGGGTTGCAATCCGTTGTGCATTCGCGGAATCCTCAAGGAGAAATCATGTTTCGGAAGCTCTGTGTGAGTATGGTTTTCGTTGTCCTCCTGGCACCGGCCGTCCTGGCCCAAACGGTGGACGAAATCGTCGCCAAGAACATCGAAGCGCGCGGCGGCCTGGACAAGATCAAGTCGGTACAAACTATGCGCGCAACCGGCAAGATGGAGTTCGGTCCCATGGAGGCCCCCGGACTCTACGTCCAGAAGCGTCCGGACATGGCGCGCCTGGATTTCACGATACAGGGACTCACGGCAACCCAGGCCTACGACGGCAAGTCCGGCTGGGCCATCATGCCCTTCACCGGCAAGAAGGATCCTGAGGCCATGACGGCTGACGACACCAAGGAGATGCAGGAAGAGGCTGACATCGATGGGCCTCTCGTGGATTACAAGGCCAAAGGCAACCAGGTGGAACTGGTGGGTAAGGAAAAGGTCGAGGGAACCGACGCCTATAAGCTGAAAGTGACTCTGAAAAACGGTGACGTGAAGTACATCTATATCGATAGCGACAGCGGTCTGGAAATCAAGGAAGAATCCAAGCGCATGGTGCGCGACACTGAGCAGGAGACCGAGACTTCCCTCAGCGACTACCGCGAAGTCAACGGCCTCATGTACGCCTTTGCCAGCCAAACCGGTTTGAAGGGCAGCCCGCAGGTGCAGAAGTTGACCATCGAGAAGATCGAGCTGAATGTTCCGGTCGACGATGCCACCTTCAAGATGCCCGCGGTCGCACCCAAGCCGGCGGCTGCGCCTGCCGCCAAGCCAGATGCCAGCAAGCCGGAAGAAAAGAAGGAACCACCCAAGAACTAGCCGGCTGAATTTGGCCGCGCTCTGCGGGACCGGTTCGTCCGGTCCTGCAGACGCCGTGATGTCCCGGGCCTCGATGTCGCTGAGTGTTCAGTACAACATCTGACCATGCGATTCTTCATCGCAGTCGAACAATCCGCTTTCCGCCATCACAATTCCATTTCATTGCGAGGTTCAAACATGCTGAACCGTCTTTCTACCCTGATCGCTATCTGCGTCGTCATCGCCCTGTGCCTCTCCGCCCTTCCGCTGCTGGCGCAAACCGTGCCCATTGATTCCGACACCTTCAGCGGATTCCAGGCCCGCTCCATCGGTCCCGCGGTCATGGGCGGCCGCATCGCCGACATCGCCGCCATCCACGAAGGCCAGCGCCTCACCGTTTACATCGGCGCGGCCAGCGGCGGCGTTTGGAAGTCGCTCGACGGCGGCACCACCTTCAAGTCTGTCTTTGACAAGCAGCCGACCCAGTCCATCGGCTCCATCGCCATTGATCCCTCCAACCCGCAAATCGTCTGGGTCGGCACCGGGGAAAGCTGGGTGCGTAACAGCGTTTCCGTCGGCACCGGTCTTTACCGCACCCGCGACGGCGGCGACAACTGGGACCTGATGGGCCTCGCCGACTCCGAACACATCAGCCGCGTGCTCATCCATCCCAAGGACGGCAACGTCGTCTACGCCTGCGCTCTCGGACATCTGTGGAACTCGAACGAGGAACGTGGCGTCTTCAAGACCACCGACGGCGGCAAGACCTGGAAGAAGATTCTTTACGTGGACGACAAGACCGGCTGCGCCGAAATGGCGATGGACCCGCAGCAACCCGACACCCTCTATGCCGCCATGTGGCAGGTGCGGCGCGAGCCTTGGACCTTCACCTCCGGCGGCCCCGGCAGTGGCTTGTTCAAGAGCACCGACGGCGGCGCCACCTGGCATCCCATTCGCAAAGGATTCCCCGACGGCGATCTCGGCCGCATTGGCGTGGCGGTCGCCGCTTCCAAGCCTTCGCGGCTCTATGCGGTAGTGGAAGCCAGGAACCACACTGCGCTGTTTCGTTCCGACGACTCCGGCGACAGTTGGACGGAAGTGAACAACTCCTTCAATGTCAGCGGGCGTCCATTCTACTTTGCCCGCCTGGCGGTCGATCCCAACAATCCCGACCGCGTCTACAAACCGGGCTTTGGACTCACTGTGAGCGACGATGCCGGCAAGAGTTTCAGCGCCGTGTTCTCCACTAGCGACGACTCTGGCGGCGTGCACGGCGACCACCACGCTGTGTGGATCAATCCCAAGAATTCCGAAGAAATCTTCGATGGCGATGACGGCGGCGTGTACAAGTCGCTCGACCGTGGCAACCACTGGCGCTACCTGCAGTCGTTGCCGGTCGCGCAGTTCTATCACGTCAGTTACGACATGGAGCGCCCCTACAACGTCTACGGCGGCCTGCAGGACAACGGCACTTGGATGGGTCCCTCGCGCGCTGTAGGTGGCATCGCCAATCGTGACTGGCACAACATCGGCTTCGGTGATGGGTTCTGGGCATTCAGCGATCCCACCGATCCCGACACCGCCTACGTGGAGTACCAGGGCGGCCACATCTCGCGATTGCGCAAGTCCACGCACGAGCAGAAGGAGATCAAGCCCCTGCCGCGCGCCAACGAGCCGGAATTTCGTTTCAACTGGAACTCTCCCATCCACGTCAGCCCCAACCACCCCGGCACCATCTATATCGGCGCCCAATTCCTGTTTCGTTCCCGTGACAAAGGTGAATCCTGGGACCGCATCTCGCCCGACCTGACCACCAACGATCCCGACAAGCAGCATCAGGAGAAATCCGGCGGTCTTACCATCGACAACTCCGACGCGGAGCGCTACGAAACCATCTACACCATCTCCGAGTCGCCGAAGAATGGCGACGTGATCTGGGCCGGCACCGACGACGGCAACGTGCAGATCACCCGCGATGGCGGCAAGAGTTGGGCCAACGTGGTGAAGAACATTCCCAGTCTGCCCCCTCACACCTGGGTCTCCACGATTGAGGCAGGCCACTTCGATGCCGGCACCGCCTACGCCACCTTCGATGGCCATGCCACCGGCGACATGAAGACCTATGTTTATAAGACGACGGATTACGGCCAGACCTGGACCGCGCTCTCCACGCCCGATCTGAAGGGATACGCCCACGTCGTCCGCGAAGACCTGATCAATCCCAACCTGCTGTTCGTGGGCACGGAATTCGGCCTTTTCCTCACCGTGGATGGCGGCAAAGACTGGGCTCAGTTCACCGGCAAGCTGCCAAATGTTGCCGTGCGGGATATGGCGATTCAGCCGCGCGAGTCCGACTTGCTGATTGCCACTCACGGGCGCGGCATTTACGTCCTGGATGATCTGACCTCGCTGCGCGCGATCACCCCGGAAATCCTGGCCCAGGATGTGGCGCTGCTGCCTGCCCGGCCGGCGGAGTTGGCCCTGCCTGCCTTCGAGCAGCGTTTTGATGGCGACGCCGAATTTGTTGGCCGCTCGCTTCCTGAGACCGCGCCCATCGTTTACTACCAGAAGAAACGCAACATCTTTGGCACGCTGAAGATTGAAATCTACGACGCCCAGGGCAACCTGGTGAATACGCTGCAAGGCGACCCACGGCGCGGGGTAAGTCGCGTGGGATGGGCCGAACGCCTGAAGCCGCCCAAGGTGCCACCCGCGGCCTCGCTGGTGGAGCAGCCGTTTGCGTTCTTTGGTCCCCAGGTCGAGCCCGGCACCTACACCATAAAACTCATCAAGGGCAAACAAACCTACGCCGGGAAGATCGATCTGGTGCCCGATCCCCGTTCCAACGCCACCACTGCCGATCTCGACCTGCAGCACAAGGCGGTAATGCAACTCTACGACATGCTGGCGCAATTGACCTACGTCGTGGACGCTACGGTTGATCTGCGTGACCAGGTGCGCCAGCGCGCCGCCCAGGCCACCAGCGACCGCAAGCTCAAAGCCCAGCTCGACAAGTTGGCTGCCCAACTCGAAGACTTCCGCTCCACGCTGGTCTCGGTGAAAGAGGGAGGCATGATCACCGGCGAGCACAAACTCCGCGAGAATCTGGGTGAGTTGTATGGCGGGGTCAACGGCTACGAAGGCCGGCCCACGCAATCGCAGATCGAGCGCACTGCCGTCTTGAAGAAGCAGCTTGACGACGCCACCGCGAAGTTCCAGGACATGTCCGCCAAAGATGTCCCCGCGGCCAACACCGCGCTGGCTAAGTCCAAACTGGAAGCACTGAAAGTGCTCTCCAAAGACGACTGGAGTAAGAAACAGCAATAACCACTCACCAAGAAGTTCGCGGAGGAAATTCGCGCAGGCAGCTTGGGTTTTTCTTCCTTAGCGCCCTTTGCGAAACCTTCGCGATCTTTGCGGTTGAGGATTTTGCCCTGTAAATCCCCATGCCTCAACCGCCCTCCTTCGCCCGAGTCCTGAAGACTCTGGAGAAGTTCTACGGCCACCCCAAGCCCCCGAAAATCACCGACCCCCTCGAGTTGGTTCTCTGGGAAAACGTCGCCTATCTCGCCGATGACGAAAAGCGCGCCGCGGCCTTCGCCGCGCTGAAAAAGAACATCGGCACCCACCCCAGGCAAATTCTCGACGCCTCCCCCGCAGACCTGCTCGAAATCACCAAACTCGGCGGCATGGTTCCCGAACTCCGCGCCCAGCGCCTGCGCCAGATCGCCGAACTCGCGCACTGGATTTTCAAAGATGATCTGAAATCTGTGCTGAAGAAACCGCTACCTCAGGCGAAGAAAGACCTGAAGCGCTTTCCCACTATCGGCGACCCCGGGGCCGAGAAGATTCTGATGCTGACCCGCACCTGTCCCCTGCTCGCGCTGGAGTCCAACGGCTTGCGCGTCCTGCTGCGCCTTGGTTTCGCAGAAGAGAAGAAGAGTTACTCAGCCAGCTACCGCGCGGTGCAGGAGGCGTTGAAAGATCAGCTCCCGTCCAGCTACGACGCGCTCATCGCCGCTCACCAACTTCTGCGCCAGCACGGACAGGAACTCTGCAAACGCTCGCTGCCACTGTGCGCGACCTGCCCGCTGCAGTCTACCTGCCGGTATTTTCAGGGCCGCGGATCCGCCGCCATCCCGGAATAACCATTACCTGCCCACGACCAGCACCACAAATGAATCCGGCACAATCGCGGGCCGGGGATGCGGATTATCTGCCGTCGGCGCCGGCCGTGGCCCGAACTTCGCCGTCACCGTGTAAACCTGGTGCGTCTTGGGATCGAGCGCCATGGTGCGCGCCCCCTCCTGCGTCGTCACCGTCTCCGCCACGCTGAACTTGTTCGGGGACTCCTCCTGGATCACGGTCAGCTTGCCGTCATGGCACGATGCAAACGCCAGATGAGTTTCATCGTCGTAGGCCGTAGCGTCCACGCCGTCACAGATCGGCAGCGTGCTCACAATCTTGCCGCTGTCCGCGTCCACAATCGCCATCAGCTTGTCGCACCCGGAGAAGAGCCGCCGGTTCTTGCGGTCCATGGCTAGGCCGCTCGGTTCTTCACACGGCGCCAGCGGCCAGCGCGCCTTCACCACCAGCTTGTCGGGATCGAGCAACACCAACTCGCTCTTGTCTTCAATATTCACGAACACCCCGCCTTTGCCGTCGCTCACCGCAAATTCCGGTTTCCCGTCGAGCTTGATGGTTCCCACTACCTCGCCCTTGGCCGCGTCCAGCACACTCGAATCATGGCTGCGCCCATTGAACGTGAACACCCGCTTGCTCGCCGGGTCGTAAAGAATCGCATCCGGATTTTCCCCCACCTTTACCTTGTTCAGGGTCTTCAGCGTGCTCACGTCGAAGATGCTCACTGTGCCTTCGCGGCCATCGCTCACAAACCCGCGCCCCGCGGCAGTGTCTAAAGCAACGCCGTGTACCCCGGGCGTATCCGTAATCTCGCCCACCGCCTTGCCCGAATCCGCATCGATCACGATCACGTGGGTCGCACGGGAAATGTACAGATGGCGCGAAGCACTGTCCAGGGTCAGATAGTCCCAGCCGCCTTCCCCACCCAGCGTGTAGGTTTTGATCACGTGGTAACCCGCACCAGCAGCAAGCGCAGCCGTAGCTGCCAGAAAAGTAACCGCCAAAACGCCTGTCATGAATTGTGCCCGTTTCATGCGAGACTGCCTCGCTTTCAAGGAATTTAGGGGCTTCCGTAACCGTTGGTAACCCCAGAATTACTCCGGAAGTAACTTTACCGCATTTCGACACCCAACCTAGACTTCCTGTATGCACACGTGGGAGGGCAATCCCGACCTGAAGCCTGCGCCCGACTTCGGCACCTTGGGGCCCGGCTCGGACCTGCAACCCCGCGCGCCTCGAGATCCGCAAGCTCTAAGGGTGCGCGTGATTGCTGTCCTGGTGGCCGCCGCCCTCATGGGATTGTTGTTCGCGGGAACCAAGAACGCTCGGGCCGCCTGGAGCCAGATTGCAGAGTTGCTGAGTCTGCATGGCAAGCCGCAACCCGCGTCTCCCGCCATCCTGTCCGAACATGAGATCGAGCAGCTAGGCCAGCACAGCGTGCAAAAACAGGCCGAGCTTCTCCTGGAGCGCGCCATCAATCACTACGACGGCGCCAACGACCAGATTGCGGCGCGCGTCGATCGCTGGCGCGGAAGCCTCAAACTCACCTCACAGTTGAATTCGCAGATCACCACCGGAATGAATTCCAACGACCTGCGCGTGCGCGCGGCCGCCATCGAAGTGGACCTCGCCGCCCTCGACCAGGCCAAAACTCCAGCGAACGTCGACCGCTTGGCGCAGGAAGCAGAGTCGGGCTCCCAGCAACAGCGCATCTGGGCGTTGTGGACGCTTGGTCTACTCGGAAACCGCGGAGTGGAGCCAGATCGCGTCAGCCAGGTGCTGACCAGCCAACTGCACGACTCGAATCCCGAGGTTCGCCACTGGGCGGTCGAAGGCCTGGCCTACCTCGGCACCGATGACACCATCGCTCCCCTGCTCGAAACCTTCCACGATGATCCCTCGCCCATGGTGCGCGAGCGCGCCGCCTGCAGCCTGGCCCAGTCCGGCATGCTCAACGAGCAGCAGCGCCGCAGTGTCGTCCCTAAACTGCTGGACTACGCGGAAGATACCGCTCTCGATGCTCAGACCCACGCCTGGGTCTACCACGCCCTGCGCGACATCACCGGCCAGAACCTGCCCGCCGACCCCGCCGCCTGGCGAAACTGGTACAGCACATCGCAAAACTGACCCCCTCGCCAGCCTACCCTCACCCCAACTCAACGCCCACCCCATGGGGTCTTTCAGCCTACTTGACACCCTGACCCACACGCCTCATTCTGCAACGTCTACTACACCCCGTAGTTCTTGCTCGGGTTGCAGCTGGCGTTCTTTTCGCAAAACCCAGTTTCCCTGGAGGCCAATTTGTCTCATGAAACCGCCGCCCTACTCCTGCTGAAGAATCAGAAGTCCACCCTGCTTCTTACTGTCGTACTCGCAGTTGTGGCACTGTCCGTGACAACCCAGGCTCAGGTGCCCCTGAACAAGATCAGCACCGACCCCTTCACCAACTCCGACAGCCAGCACGCTACGGAAGTGGAAGCCGACACCTTCTCCTCCGGCAACACCATCGTGACTGCCTTCCAGCAGGGACGGTTCAATACCGGCGGCGGCTGTTCTGACATTGGCTGGGCAACTTCACTAGACGGCGGCCAGACCTGGCAGCACGGTTCTCTGCCTGGCCTCACCACCATCGAAGGCAGCGGTCCCTACGATCGTGTGTCCGATCCAGCCGTGGCTTTTGATGCCCTCCATGGCACCTGGCTCATCGGCACCCTGCCGCTCTCCGAGAGCGGGAGCCCGCTCCCGCCCATGCTCATCAGCCGTTCTACGGATGGAATCAACTGGAACAACCCGGTGAAAGTGGCAGGCACTCTCACCAAGCCCGACAAGACCTGGGTCGCTTGTGACAATAACTCCGGCAGCCCGTTCTTCGGGCACTGCTACGCCGAGTTCGACGATAACGGCATCGGAGACGTGATCTTCGTCAGCACCTCTACCGATGGTGGTTTGACCTGGAGCAACCCGGTCGAGCCAAGAGGGGCTCCCATCGGCCTGGGTGGCCAGCCGCTGATCAAGCCGAATGGCGTTGCCATCGTTACCAGCAGCGACGCCTTCCTCAGTTCGGAGATCTCTTACGGCTCCAAGGATGGCGGCAAAACCTGGGGTCCGGCTGCCACCATCGCTTTTCCCGTGACTCATGCCATCGCCGGAGGCCTGCGCGACCTGAATCTTCCCTCCTCGGCTATGGACTCGAACGGCCGCACGTTCGTTGTCTTCCACGACTGTAGTTTCCGGGTGGGCTGCTCGTCGAACGACATTGTCATCAGTGCCTCCCGCGACGGCAAAACCTGGTCGCCGATTCATCGGGTGCCCATCGACCCAACCAACAGCACAGTAGACCATTTCATCCCCGGCATCGAGATTGAGCCGGGGACGGGTGGAACCAGCGCCCACATCGGCATCACTTACTATTTCTATCCCCATGCGAACTGCTCCACTTCCACCTGTCAGCTCATGGAAGGGTTTATTTCCTCCCCTGATAGTGGCCGCACCTGGACCGCTCCCACCACGCTGGCGGGCCCGATCCAGTTGAGTTGGCTGGCGAATACGGACCAGGGATTCATGGTCGGCGACTACCAGTCACTCTCCTACACCATTAGTGGGCTGGCCCACCCGGCAATTGCCTCTGCCAGCGCGAAGTCAGGCAACACCTTCAACGAAGCCATGTTTAGCCCGGTGAACGGATTGACCGATGGTCTGGCCCTATTCACCTCGGATGAGGACAAGCCCGTGCCCAACGCCCATTCCGATCACCCGCCGCGTACCACGCCAGCCCACGGGCGCTGAGGGCAGCTGGTACGCGGGAATTAGGAATTAGAAAAAAATCGGCGTCATCCTGAACCCCGCGTAAGCGGGGTGAAGGACCTCGCGCGTATCGGCATGCTCTCCGCTGCACGCGAGATCCTTCGCGCTCTCGCGCTCAGGATGACGCCACTCACTACGCACTACTCGCTACTGGCTACTCCGCCATCTTCGCCACATGCAGGTCAAACCCGGTCTTAGGCAGCAAGGACGTCAGCTCAAATGCCTTGAACCCATCCCCGGTGATCTCCGTGTGACGATAGAGTCCGGGCTCGCTCTCCACCATTTGGCGGCGGCCTTCCATGTTGTCGAGAAACTCCTGTGCCGACTTTACGCTGGATTCCCCGTTCTTCGTCCTCGTCACCACCGCTTCCGCCGCGTAAGAGCGCACCAGCTTGGGCCAGTATTTTTCCAGCAGGCTGGTGCTGGCAAACAGGTCGGCCCAGATGATCTCGCCATTCACCGCCACCACCACGCCGATCGCATTGCGATCGCGCAATTGCGTGATCACGCTCTGGTAGTTGCGCTCGATCGGTGCAGCGACCGAGTCCACCTTATGCTGCACCTCCTGGTTCTGCATAACACCGGCGTATGAACTGGTATTGCCCAGTTCCCGCGCCGCCGGCGCCGGCACCGCCTCCGCCATCGCCGTCTGCGACTTCCTCACCTCCGACCACACCTTGCTCTGATCCTTATCGGCCATGGCGCGCGCGCGCACCGCCGGCTGCGCCATCGCGCTGTAGAACGAGCCAAACTTCGCGGAACTGCCGGTCCACCGCCCCGGCTCCACGCAGAACACGCCCAGATCAATCGGATCACTCTCCGCCGGCACCAGGCGATCCTTCCCGATCACGCGATCTTGTTTTCCCCCGGTGACGATCTCCCCCGCCAACAATATCAGCGGCCGCTTGGAGTTATTCACCAGTACCAACTGGTTGACCTGTGCTCCGCCTTCGCGAATCGGCCGCTCGCTCTGCCCCGGGTGCCGCGGCCGCACCAGCGGCGAAATGTTCCCCGATTCCGTCACGACCACCTCGCCCGAGCGCAACCCCTCGTCCAGGGTCAGAAACTCTCTTGTGTCATGTGCATTCGCAGCCACCACCGGGAACACTGTCAAATTCCCCTGGCGGATGGGCGCCAGCACCTTGTAGCCCGATGCCGAAGGGACCTCCCCGGCCTCGACCCCACCCCACGTGAACAACCCGACCGCCGCCATCGTCATTCCCGCCAAAACTGGCGCCAAGAACTTGGACATCATGTGACGCCTCCCCGGGTCTGCGAGACACCCCGGCCAGCAGGCCCGTGAGCCCGTTCTCCGGGGTGTCCTCTTAGCACCCACTACTAGGCGAACGGCAAAAATCGATCTTCTTGCGTCTAAAAAGTTGGTAGCATCGAGACTGGGAGCGCGCGCCATCTGGATGAACGACGCTATCCAATCCGTAGCAGAACTGCCTGCTGGCTTGGAATCCTGCGTGGCCGAGCTTTATGCCAAAAGCGCCGGAGAAAAATACAGCGTCACTGCATCAGAGTTCTCCGCCATCCTGCTGGAGGTGCGCAAGAAATACCTGGCGCCGGATGCCAGCACCGACGCCATCCGCGAACTCTATCTCAGCTTGCGCGTAGAAGACCTGGCGCTGGCGCGTGCCTGCGCCGCCGGCAACGAACGCGCCTGGGAAGTTTTCATGGCGCGCTTTCGCGAGAAGCTCTACGACGTCGCCGGCTACATTGCCAAAGAAAGTTCCGCGGCACGCGAACTCGCCGACTCCCTCTACGCCGATCTTTACGGCACCACCACCCGCGATGGCCAGCGCGTCTGCAAGCTCTCCTCCTACACCGGCCGCGGCTCCCTCGAAGGCTGGCTGCGCACCGTGATGGCGCAGGAGTACGTCAACCGCTATCGCCGCCAGCGCCGCCTGGTCAGCCTCGACGAAGAAAATGAAGAAGGAAAGCAATTCGCTGCTCCCGATCCAGCTCCAGTGGCCGCCGTAGACCCAAGAATTGAATCCGCCACCGACGAAGTTCTGTCCGCCCTTTCGGCCGACGACCGCTTTGTGCTCGCGGCTTACTACCTCGACGAGCGCACCTTGGCCGAGATCGCCCGCATCCTCGGCGTGCACGAGTCCACCATCAGCCGCAAGCTGGATAAGATGGCTCGATCCTTGCGCAAGCAGATTCTGTCCGCCCTCGGCCGCCGCGGCATGAGCCGCCGCCAGGCCCAGGAGGCCCTGGAGGTCGACGTGCGTGACCTGCGTGTGAATATTCGCTCCCGCCTGGCGCAAGAACGGGATACCACCGCGTTCCCAGATAGGAAGGCGGAAGCCCGGGCGGGAGATGGATCGGGATGAACCGAGCCCCGAAGGGGCGGAAATATAAAGCCCATGGCGTAAGCCATGGGAATGCGCGGAAAGCGACATAAGCCCCGAAGGGGCGAAAGAACCATGGAGCAGCTCCCCAAAATCGTGACGCAGCGCCTGCAGGCGATGGCCAAGGCCGGGCCGCATCCCGATCCCAACCTGCTCACGGCCCTCGTCGAGAAATCCCTGGCGGAGCGTGAGCGCATCCAGGTGCTGACACATTTGGCGCAATGTGCCGACTGCCGCGACATCGTCGCGGTGTCGCTGCCCGAGATCGAAATGGCACGTGCAGCCGCACCCGCAAAATCCGGATGGCTCAGCTGGCGGGTGCTGCGCTGGAGCGCGGCAGCGGCATGTGTCGTGGTCGTGGGTACAGCCGTCTCCCTGTACAGGCGGGCAAACCCTCTTAGCGAAGCGCCACGCAAGTACTCCGTCGTGGCTGAAAAGGAGGCCGCCAGTCCATCTCCGCAAGGCCTGACGGCGCAACCACCGGAAGCCACCCGCCGTGACGCGGGCACCCGGTCCCCTGCAGAGGATAAGCTGATCGCGAACGCGGCGCCCGCACCGGCTTCACCAGACCAGCAGGCCGCCGCGGCGAAGGGTGACCTGAGTCCGGCCGGTCGCGCCTTGTCAAAGCAGTTTGGCAGGGAGGGACCCGCGAAATTGCAAGAGGCAGCGTCGTCTCCTGAACACGCTCGAGCGGACAATCGCCCGCCAATTCCGGCAGCTTCGCAAGTCACCGACGCCGTGGCGTCGGGCACTAGCGCCGGAGAGTTGGATACCAAAGCAGAGCAACGGAACAAACAGGTGGATGAGTTCTATTTCAAGGACTCTGGTCAGTTGGCCGACAAAGCCACGCCTACTCTCGCAGAAGGAGTAGCCGGCAAGGCGAAAGACACTGCGCAGCGTGCCAAAGCTCCCGCCGCAGGTATGGTGGGCGGCGCTATGGTGGCCAACGGGAAGCTGGCACGTTCGGAAGCGGCTGAAAACGAGCTGAAGTCCAGCTACGCCTCGAATCTGGTTCTCCCGCGTTGGACCCTATCTTCCGA
Organism: Terriglobia bacterium; assembly: GCA_020073165.1. Lineage (GTDB taxonomy): Bacteria > Acidobacteriota > Terriglobia > Terriglobales > Acidobacteriaceae > JAIQET01. Next base: position 166,988 of record JAIQFP010000007.1, read on the forward strand.
CGGCTCTCTGCAGCGCTCGCTCGACGCCGGAAAGACCTGGCAAGCCATCCCCGTCCCCGGTAACGTCACCTTCCGCGCCTTGGCAGCGGTGGGCGTCGAGATCTGGGTCGGAGGCGCCAAGGGCACGCTTTACCACTCGTCCGACGCCGGTGAACATTGGGTGCAAGTGAAACCAACCGCCGGTGGCAAGCCCCTCACCGCCGACATTATCGGCGTCGAATTCACCGATGCCCGCCACGGCAAGCTGACCACGGCCGCCAACGAGACCTGGACCACCGCCGACGCCGGTCAAACTTGGGACAGGAAGTAGTCTGGTTCTCCCCACCGCCGCCGTATCCAGTAAGATTGTCGTCCCGGCAACTCGGAGGATCCGCATCTTGGAGCAGTTTCAGAAACAATACGCTCTCGCATTTCTGTTGACGGTTCTTACTTGCGCTTGTGGGTTCGCCCAAACCTCGACGGGCGAACCGCTGCGTCCTCAATGGTGCCGCGAACTCCCCCGCCCCGAGTACGCCAAACTGGAACGCGTCAACATTAACGCCGACTGGTTCGAGGTGTACCGCATCCGCCCCGGTGTCTTCGCCATCTACGAACCGCACCAGTTCGAAGAAGTCATCTCCTACCTCATCCTCGGCAGCAAACGCGCCTTGCTGTTCGACACCGGCCTGGGCATCGGAAGAATCAGCGACGTCAGCGCCCGCCTGACCAGGCTGCCCATCACCGTGCTCAATTCGCACACCCATTTTGACCACACCGGCGGCAACGCCGAATTCTTCGACATCCTCGACGAAGACACGCCCTTTACCCGCACCAACGAACAAGGTCAGTCCAATATTTATTCGCGCGACGCTCTCGCCCCCGAACGCATCTGCGGACACCTGCCTCCCGGTGTGCAAGCCAACTCGTACTCCATTCGGCCGTTTCGCGTCTCGCACCGCGTGCAGGACGGAGAACGCATTCGACTTGGCAATCGCGAACTCGAGATCATCTTCACCCCCGGACACACTCCCGACTCGCTCTCCCTGCTCGACCGCAAGCACGGACTGCTGTTCACCGGCGACACCTTCTATCCCGGTCCGATCTACCTCTTCACGCCGGAGACGGACTTCGATGCCTACACCAAATCCGTCGCCCGCCTGGCCAAGCTTGCTCCCAAATTGAAACTGCTTTTGCCCGCCCACAACGTGCCCGTGGCCACCCCGGAATTCCTCGACCGGCTCGAAAAAGCCGTCGCCCAGGTGCGCTCGGGGGCGGTAAGACCGATGGTAACCGAGGGCCGCCGCGAATATTCCTTCCAGGGATTTTCTCTTTTGCTGGCAATCAATTAGCCGTAACGTCCCCAACCGATGCGCAGCCCCTAGCCATTACTTCCGGGACCATGGTGCCGATTACTCATGCAAAAGGCAGGAGTTACTGAAGTGACGTTTACACCCAAATAGGCCCGTCGTACTATCCACTCGTGGTTTGGCAGTTCTGGGGGAGGGCTGCCGAGGCGTCCTGAACTGAAAAGTTTAGGGCGCTTTTTAATTTTAGGTCGCAGGTGTCAGCTCGCAGCTCTCAGGACTGCATGTGCAGGGCAAGGCCCGACACCCGAGACCTGCCACCCGCATTGCGACCTCTGCCGCTGCACCGCATCTAATCCGAGTGTTAGGATAGTAGGCTCATCTTCCGGGAAGCACTAATACTGATTTGCCTCCGGGAACGCCGGCAAGCCATGCGGCGCCGAGCGACTACAACTGGAGAGAACAATGGCAAGCAACGCGATTCTTGAAGTAACCGACGCCAACTTCGATCAGGATGTTCTGAAGTCGGACCAGCCGGTGCTGGTGGATTTCTGGGCGACCTGGTGTGGCCCCTGCCGCGCCATCGCCCCCATCGTCGAGCAACTGGCCGCCGAATACCAGGGCAAGGTGAAGGTCGGCAAAATGGACGTGGACCGCAACGGCGCCACCCCCATGCGCTACGGTGTGCGCGGCATCCCCACCCTGCTCGTGTTCAAGGGCGGCCAGGTGAAGGAACAAATCGTAGGCTACGTCCCCAAAGAGCAGATCCAGAAAGCCCTCGACAAGCATTTGGGATAGTAGTGAGTAGCAAATGAGAAACGCCCGGGACCAGCCCCGGGCGTTTGTGTCTGTGGGTTTCGGGGGAGGACGGGCGTCCTCGCCCGTCCAGACTCTCACCTACTCAAAACGCTTCCGTCTTTGCAGAGCTGCAACTTTATCTCCAAGCCACTGTGCGGCATTTCTTCGCGCACCATCCCCTTCGTTCGAGCCTGCACGCGGATGGTAGGGGATATCTAGGGCGATGTAGCGAAACCTTCCTTTGGTACTCTCTTGAACGACTCGACCCAACCGTTTTGCAACCTTAGCTTTCAGGCTGCGATTGTGGTATTTCCGTGAGCTGTACACCTGCGAGAATCCCTGCAGCAGCACGACACCGTGGGGGTAGGCGCCGTCAAGGAAACGATTCCACACCTTGAGAATGTTCGACGCCGGATCTTCGCGTCGAAGTTCCACTTCGATGAGGACCGGCCGCAGACGGCTCCCTTTCGGAGGTCTGCGCCCGACGTCAACCGCCTCCCTTGAGCCGCCACCGATTCGCAGTTCAGCTTGCCACGTGTACCCTGGCATCACTTGGTTGAGCTTTTTGCCTTGGTTGAGCTTCTTGCAAAGATCCTGGTTGAAACGCGCTGGTAGGCTCATCAGACCCACTCCTGCTAATACTTCCTCAGCACCCCAATCACCCGCCCCTGAACCTCCACCGCCGACGCCGGCTTGATGATGGGTTGCATGTTCGCATTCGACGGCTGCAGGCGAATGTTGTCGCCGTCGCGATAGAAGCGCTTGAGCGTGGCATCACTTCCCTGCACCAGCGCCACCACAATGTCGCCGTTGTGCGCCGTCCTGCTCTTCTCCACCAGCACGTAATCGCCGTCGAGAATGGCTTCGTCCTGCATGGAATCGCCACGCACCTCGAGCACGAACACTTCTTTCGAGCGCACGAAATCCGCCAGCGAAATCGTCTCCGGATTCTCCACTGCCTCAATCGGCTGGCCCGCGGCAATGCGTCCCAACAATGGCAAGACCATCCCCGTGTTCACCGACATGGCCTGCTTCAGGCGTCCTTTGGGGGGCAGCAGGTCAATGGAGCGGCTGCGGTTGTAGTCACGGGTGAGCAGCCCCTTTTTCTCCAGGTTGGAGACGTGTTTGTGCACCGTGGCCAGCGAACTCAGGCCCAGGCCTTCGGCAATTTCCTCGAAGGATGGGGAATAACCCTTCTCCGCCACGAAGCGCGAAATGAAGTCATACAACTCCCGCTGACGCCGGGTGATAGCCATGGCCCCATTGTAAGCGAATAAAAAGCGAAGTCAAGCGCCTCGAGCAGTTGCCCGCGGTCCGGCTTGCCCGCGCGGCCCGGAGGACGTAATCCCGAAGCCCCGCGCTTTCTCCAGCGGGGCGAGGGATCTTGCGTGCGGCGGCAAGACTTTGCGCGCACGAACCGTGAAATGACCAGTCAGCACCGGTTTTCGCCCGAATCTTTTTACTTAGTCTTAACATTTTCCCTCTTGCGAAAAACTCCAACTCATGTCATCTTCAGACATCTTCTCAAGAAAGGACGCCCGTTTATGAAAAGCACAATTCTCCCCGTGCCGCGGACGCAAGGACCGGTAGACGGTCGACTGCGTTTCCGGGCGTCATCCGATCGCGCTAACTAAGCCTCGGCGCTCCGAAACGCAGATTCAACCACAACTTCGCTGGGTGGCGTAGACCGCAGCTACTTCGACTGCTACTCGACCATGCTGCTGTCGCTTGTTCCCCCAGCACTAAACATCACAGGGTCAGTGGCGATTGGCCACGGATACTTCTTAGGCGAAACAGCCTTCGGGCTGGGAGGTTCGAATCCTCATGGGCGCAAGCCCTTTCCGTGTCCGCATGTACCCTGACCAGAAAGTTCATTGGAGACACAGGCGCCCGTGGCAACGTGCGCCCACAACCGGGCAGATGCCCTTAGATCGGAACCACGTATGGATGTCTTGGAACGCGCATTCATGAAGATGGGCGCGCGGGTTAAGTTCGGCGCAGCGGCGCCGCGCTGGCTCGGAGGCCGGCGTGTGCTTACTGATCTTGCGCTGGACGTCCGTCGGGACCAGTGGGGAGAGTACTTTCTCATTTCACGCAATCCCGGCTCCGCGCCCGACTTGGTTGTACTTGACGTTCAGCCCAAGGATCGCCATCTGGTGCTGATGAGCCGCGCGGGGCAGGAGAAGCATCGCTACCTGCTCGGTCATGACGAGCGCCACTGGTTTGTCGCCGGCATTCCCGAATCCACGCCGGTCAGTCGGGTCAGAGATGCCAAGCAAGCCCTGAAGCCCGAAGCGGTGCAGATCAGGGAGCGGGGTCTGCGTTCGAAGGACTGCGAGCGCCGGAGCAATGCTGCTCGCATTCGCCAAGGCGAGTGGTTCTTCGTCGCTGCTCCGCAAGCGTCTGTGCCGGCGTGGAAGGTCCTGCGCAACGAACCGCTGGTTCGTAGCCGGGGAGGGAAACCCCATATGTGCCAGGAACTCTTCCGGTTCGGCGGGGAAACAGTGTACGTCAGTCCAGGCGCTCCGAACGGTTTAACCGAGGTCGAGTACGCAGCGCTCTCGGACCAAGCGCTGCGGCGCTGGAACTGGCGCGTGATGACGCGCAATCCCACTGTCTACGCGCGGGGAACGGTACGCCATCCCGATCACAAGACTGTGGTATTGGATGGGTGGCACGAGGTCCTGAGCAACACCGAACACTTGTCCTACGCCATGCGTGACATCGTGTTCTTGGACTAACGATGACTTCACTTGTCCCTGGCTCAGGCCAGCCACTACGGCCACGCGCCGGTTAGAAAGTGCTTGTTATGGATAACAATCAGATAGCCGATGAGGGTGTACATCGCGACCTCCAATACGGCGCCAACGGCCATACCGCCGTGTTCTGCACCTTCGGCGGCGGGGTGCGTCCCGTCCAGATCGATGTGATGTACTGCACCGACTACCGTGACCGGAGCACGCCTCTTCGCCTGGTGCGCATTGGTTTCGTAGGGAAACACGCGGCTCTCGAGCCCGTCGCGGAAGTCGCAACCGCGGAGCGCTGACGTGCTCCGCGAGTTGTTTTTCCTACTTCGCCGGGGGACCGAGCATCGGAACAATACCGTCGTCGCCCGATTCCCCGGCAATATTTTGAATGCCAGCAGCTGGTAGCCAGCAGCAAGGAGCAGACTATGTCTCGACTCAACACACTCAGCCTCGGCCCCCGCACCCACGAGGGTGCCCCTGCCCGCCACCTCTCGCCTGAGCTCCAGCTCCGGCGCTCGGTGCTCGCCTGCCTGCTCTGGGAGAGCCAGTTCTACGAGGACGGTGTCGAAATCTCCGGCCGCATCGCGGAACTCGTCCCCAAGGTCGCACCCGAGAAGGTCGCGGCTCTGGCCGTCGAGGCCCGCCAACAGATGAACCTGCGGCACGCGCCGCTGCTGCTGGTCCGCGAAATGGCTCGTCATGCGACCCATCGCCGTCTGGTGGCCGACACGCTCGCCACCGTCATCCAGCGTGCCGACGAGCTCGCCGAGTTCGTCGCCATCTATTGGAAGGACGGGCGTGTCCCGCTCTCCGGCCAGGTCAAGAAGGGGCTGGCCGCGGCGTTCCCCAAATTCGACGAGTATCAGCTGGCGAAGTACGATCGCGGCGGGCCGATCAAGCTGCGCGACGTACTCTTTCTCTGCCACGCCAAGCCGCGGGATGCGGCCCAGGCCGGCGTGTGGAAGAAGCTGATCTGGGGTCGCATGGCCACGCCCGACACCTGGGAGGTCGCACTCTCCTCGGGCGCCGACAAGCGCGAAGCCTGGCAGCGTCTGCTCGCCGAGAACAAGCTGGGAGCGCTGGCCCTGCTCCGCAACCTGCGCAACATGAAAGAAGCAGGGGTGGAGGAAGATCTAGTGCTCTCAGCCCTGCGCTCCATGAAGACGCAGCGCGTGCTCCCGTTCCGTTTTCTTGCTGCGGCCCGTTACGCGCCCCAGTGGGAGGAAGCGCTCGAGCACGCCATGCTGGCTTGCGTCGCCAGCCAGGAGAAGCTCCCCGGCAAGACCATCGTGCTGGTAGATGTTTCCGGCTCGATGACCGCGCCGCTCTCCCGCCGGTCCGAGATGCAGCGCACCGACGCGGCTTATGGTCTAGCCGTATTGCTGCGTGAGATCGGCGAGAAGGTTGCGGTGTTTTCCTTCTCGAACGCTCTGGCCGAGGTGCCAGCGCGGCGCGGCTTTGCCCTGCGCGACGCCATCGATGCCTCTCAGCCGCATGGCGCTACGTATCTCGGCAAGGCGGTCGAGGAGCTGAACCAGAACGAACCCTGCGATCGCCTGATCGTTATCACCGACGAGCAGGCCCATGACACCGTGCCCGCGCCGTGCGGCAAGGGCTACGTGCTCAACGTAGCCAGCTACAAGAACGGAGTCGGCTACGGCAAGTGGACCCACATCGACGGCTGGAGCGAGTCGGTGGTCGATTACATCCGCATGCTGGAGACCACCTAGTGCCGAGGCCCGGGCATCAGGCGCCGTGTGATCTCGCTCACGATGCCAGGTGACGCCAGACACCATCGGGAACCGGCCGATGGCGCAACAATGGGCCTCACTGCCATTCATTCCAGAGGCCCCGCGCTGAAAGAAGCTGGGAGACGCGGGGCCCATCTTTCGCCCCCCGCTTTGCGGGAAGACAAGACGAGCAAAGGGCTTAGCATGGTAACCTCACGGAAGGACAGGGTGGCGTGCGGGATTCGGCACTTGACGCGCGTCAGGGTTAAGGATAGATATCAGTCATGAGAAGAGGGCGCGCCTCAATCGCCGCCCATGCGATTACTGGAGGCGCTGGAAGCATAGACGTGAGTTCGAAAACTCCGCCGAAGGCCCGCTTCATTCCCCATGAAGAGATCCCTTCCCCCCTCCCCATCTGCTGTGAACCATTGGCTCTGCTGGAATTGGCCACGCTGCGGCTCTCGCCGATTTACTACGGCATGGGGGTTCCTGCCGGAGATGGAACGGCGGCTGTCATCGTCCCAGGTTTCTTGGGGATGGATCTAACCCTCTTTGAACTCCACGCCTGGCTCGCCCGTATCGGCTACCATCCGTACTTTTCCGGTATGGGTTTTGCCGCCGACTGCCCCAACCTGATGGCGCAGCAACTGGCAGAGACTATCGACCGCGCGTACACAGAAACAGGACATCGGGTGCATTTGGTGGGGCATAGCCTGGGCGGGATCTTCGCCCGTTCCGCGGCCGTCCGCATGCCGGACCGCATCGCTTCCGTCACCACCTTGGGCTCTCCTTTCCGGGGCCTCGTCGCGCATGGACTCGTGCTCTCTCTGGCCAGCCTGGTGCGCCGCCGGATCCGCCGGCGGTACCGGAACCCGCCGGAGGGATGCGCGACCAGTCGGTGCTCGTGCGCGTTCGGGCGCTCTCTCGGCCGGAAATGGCCGCGATCGGTCGCTCAAACCGCCATCTATACCCGTGACGACGGGATCGTTGACTGGCGCTACTGTCTGACCGGTGACCCGAGCGTGGACGTGGAGGTCGGCGGGACGCACCTCGGCCTTATCTTCAACTCGAATACCTACCTGCACATTGCAGAGCGCCTGGCCACCCGTTCCGGAAAACGCGCCTCCAAACACACCCGGTCCTAAGTCGGACTTGTCCACCGTCGGGCCCATTCAAGTCTGATTCAAACTGCAACACTGTGCCCGGGAATGGGAAGATTTGACAATCTTTTTGCAATTCTCCGGCGACTTCCGGGGAGGAATCGTCGCAGAATAGACAGGCCATTTCAGACTTCCCTTGCCACCTCCGCGGAGTTGGGACGGATGGCGCACTGAGATGCATGTGGCCGGTTCGACCGCGGCCCGGAGGAACCCGGAATGAGTGACACCAGCCAATATTGCTGGGTAGTGCTATGCAAGAACCACAGGTTCCACAATCGGCAGAACCTGTTCTCTGGCCATCGTATCCCCCTTGGTGAAACCGACGCCTTCATGCCTCCGCCGGCGCTGAGCGGCGGCTTGCAGGTGCGCTGCGATGACTGCGGGCAGCAGCACTCCTACCAGGCCAAGGATGTGCTGAGAACCCAGTTGGAGTTGCCTCCCTCGTTCGCGCCCCATCCCCTGTTTCGGTAGTCAGCTGCCACGCCGCAAGCGCACCGATTCGTATATCATGCCGCCAATGGCTCTCCACGAACTCCACCCTTTGTGCGATGCTGAGATCGCCCAACTCCCCGAAAAGCCGGGAGTGTTCGTTCTCTTTCAGATTGAAGTTGCAGTGCATGCCGATCAGGCTGCAAATCTCCGCAAGGCATTACGCACAGCCAAAGCGAGCTTTCCCAGCGCCAGCCACTTCTCCGTGGAAACGCTGGCCCCGCGTGCCCTGGCTCCCCGGGTGCAGCAATTGAGGAAACAACTCCGGCTGGTGCGGACCGCATCCTTCGTCGGACGCTGAAACCGTCGGAAAGCTCCCCCATCAGAAATAGGAGTCTGGCCCTCATGGTCCCCCACGCCAGCCTCCGTTGACGGCCCGGGAGCCGGCTGGCACAATAGCCCTCCGCCACGCAGCGCGCCCACGAAGCCTTTGGCTGGATGCGGCATCAAACGAAAGGTTCAGATACTCGAGGGGGAATCATGAGAACACTACACACAGTGCTGATCGTCTGCTTGGGGACATTCATGCTGGCTGCTGTCGCCATGGGGCAAGCCAGCAAAGACGGGGTCATCACCATCAACGGCGGCCGAACTACGGTGTACATGAAGCCGCCGTCGCCGGTTGTAGCGCCGGCGCAGCCGCCCTCCGCAGACCTGGTTACCATCTACAGCAATTTGGGAACGGGCAGCAATGTATACAACGCCATTGCAGGCTCCGGCGTTCTGGGAAGGCAGGTGCCCGGGCAGCCGCGGCCGGAATGGCTCGCCAACGGTTTCACCCCCACCGCTGATCACACCGTCACTGAAATCCAGGTGGGAGTGACTTATGTCAGCGGCGACAATGAAATGGTGTTGAGTCTGAATGAAGACAACGGAGGAGTACCCGGGAAGGTCCTTCACACCTGGCACTTCGCCAACCTGTCGGCTTTTGGAACCTGCTGCACTCTACAAACCGCCCGCTTGAAAACCGGGATCCCCGTGAAGAAGGACACCCTCTACTGGGTGCTGGTACGCACCTCCAGACAGGGAGTAGACACCTGGGACGTCTGGAACAACAATATCAGCGATTTTCAGGGCTCGTTCTCCAATAACACTGGCCAGGGCTGGAACCAGAAGAGCATTCAGGAACTGGGCGCCTTCGGGGTTTTTGGGCAGTAGCCTGGGATGGCTCCTGCCCCTATCCCGCTGGCGAGTTCGAGACCTCACACCTACTGCAGCGCATACAAGTTCCCATCCATGCTGCCGAAGTAGACCACACCCTTGTCAACCACGGGGGCGAGGACATGATGGCCCCAATTGAGATGAACCGGTAGAAGTCAACGTACATGTCCTCGAAGTCGCCAAAGATCGGCGCGAAGGCATCCTGGTTCAGGCTTCCGTCAGGATTCAGGATCTTTAGCGTGTCTTTCTTCGCAGCCTCGGTCTGGAATTCCCAGGCGAGCTTGCCGGACTTGGCGTCGATTGCGTAGAGCTTGCCGTTGTGATCGCCGACGTAGGCGAGGTCGCCCGCCAGTGCAGCCGAGGAAAACATGTAAGCCTTGGCATCGAAGTTGAAACGCAGCCGCCCCGTCTTGGCGTCAAGCGCCATAAAGCGCGCACTGTCGGAGGTGCCCACGTACACCACGCCATCGCGCACCGCAGGCGTGCCGTTCACCCACGACTTGCTGGTGGGATAATCCCACTTCTTGCGGCCGGTAGCGGCGTCCACCGCATAGACGTGGGCGTCACGGCATCCCACGTACACGACCCCGTCTACCACTGCCGGTGAGGATTGAAAGCCAACTTGGTTGTGAATGACCGGATCCTCACCGGTTTTCAGCGACCACTTTTCCTGCCCCGTTTCGGCATCGATGGCATACAGATAGCTGTCCCAGCTGCCGATGTAAACGGTGTTGTTGTAGATGGCCGGAGAGGCATGCACGACATCCTTGGTCGGAAACTTCCACTGCAGCAAGCCGCTCTGTGCGTCGACCGCATAGACGTTGCCGTCACCGCTGCCAAAATACACTTTGCCGTTTGCCACCGCCGGCGAGGACAGCCAGACGTCCCAGGCATCAGGCACGGTCTGGGCTGCGGACGGGTATCCGTGAAGGTTCTTGGCTTCGAATTTCCTCTCGTATTCGGTAGCAAATGCCCACTTGATCTTGCCGGTCGCGGTATCGATGGCAGCGAGAGCACCGCTGGAAGAAACAAAGTAGAGCGTCCCGCCAGCCACCGCCGGAGAGGAGGCAATCGGCATCCGTGACTTGAACTTCCACTTCTCCTTACCCGTCTCCTGGTCGATGGCGTAGAGATAGGTATCCATGCTGGCGATGTAGACGACGCCATCTGCCACGGCAGGCGAGGCTACAATCGGGCCCCCGCTTTTGAAGGTCCACTTCACGCCGTTCAGCTGTCTCGGCCCCGGCGATTCATACACGCCGGTGCGAGCCACGTTGCCGTGGAAGGTGGCTTGGGCCATTGCACTGCTTGTGCCGAGCACTAGAAAAAGAACCAAAACTCGCGTCATCGGGCGTTTCTCCGGTGTTGGAACCGCCACATCGATTGCGGATTCGTGCTTCCGCACGCAGCTCATGGGCTGGTCATGTATCTGACGTGGTGAAGAGGTTCTCGTTAGCGGGACGCGTGGACGCGCATTGAGATTCATGCAGCCGGCTTTGCGGCCTCCGCGGTGGAACGTCCCACACGGAATGCGATACACTGCGGAGTCTTCCCGCAGCCGGTGTAAGCCACCGTGCTACCTTTTTCGGACAGCATCCAACATGACCGTCTCTGCCGAAACCAAACCCGGCCGTTCCGCCGAGGCCGGCCATTGGGGCAAAGACATTCGCTCCGACCTGCATGTGGCGCTGGAGCCGCGCGACCGGGGCGGCCTGGAGATCACTCTGGAGTCCCGCGTTGCCGCCTATTATGGCGATTCCATCGTGGCGCAGACGCGGCAAGTGTTGGAAGCACTCGGCATAAAACACGCCCGGGTTTCGCTCCACGACGAAGGCGCGCTGCCCTTCGTCATCTCGGCGCGGGTTGAGACTGCGGCGAAGCGCGCCGGCCTGGGCGCCGGACAAAAATCGCCGTCCGACAAATTACCCCTGCCTCAGCCCTCCGCGCGCGACCGCCTGCGCCGTTCACGCTTGTATCTGCCCGGCACGGAGCCCAAGTATTTCATCAACGCCGCGCTGCACGGGCCCGACGCTATCATTCTCGACCTCGAAGACTCCGTTCATCACGCCGAGAAAGACGCTGCTCGCATCCTGGTCCGCAACACCCTGCGGGCCGTGGATTTCGGCGCCTGCGAGCGCATGGTGCGCATCAACCAGTTGCCCCTGGGCCTTGAGGATCTGGCGGAAATCATCCCGGAGGCGCCCGACCTCGTGCTCCTCCCCAAGACCGAGAACCCGCAGCAGGTCGCGGAAGTGGACCGGATGATCGGCGAACTTAAGGTCCGCAACAAGATCGATCGTCCCATTTGGTTGATGCCCATTCTCGAGTCCGCGCTCGGGATTGAGAATGCTACTGCTATTGCCAATGCCAGTCCAAACCTGGCCGCGCTGACCATCGGCCTGGAGGATTACACCGCCGACATGGGTGTGGTGAAGACGGTGGAAGGCCGCGAATCACTCTATGCCCGCACCCGCCTGGTGAATGCCGCTAAGGCCGCGGGGATCCAGGCCATCGATTCTGTATTCGGAGATGTCGGCGACATGGACGGTCTGCGGCGCTGGGGAGAGAATTCCCGCGCCCTTGGCTTCGAAGGCATGGGCTGCATCCATCCCACGCAGATTCCGCTGATTCATGAAGCCTTTGCCCCCTCGCAGGCGGAGATCGAGAAAGCACTGAAGATCGTCGCCGCCTTCGAAGACGCGCAGCAGCGCGGACTGGGCGTTGTCAGCCTGGGATCCAAGATGATTGACCCACCGGTAGTGCAGCGCGCGCTGAAGTTGGTTGCTCGCGCCAAACAGATGGGCAAGGCGTGACTCATGTGGAGACGGGCGCCTCGCCCGTCTCGGTCGGGCAAAGCCCGGCAGTGTACGGAGAAGAATGACCGATCGCGTGGAACTCGCGCAGAATGCCGCCGGACGCATGGTACCCGCCATGGTCAACGGCAAGCCCCAGATCCCGTACATCGGCGTCGGCAAGTATCAACCCCGCGGCCGCAAGCAAGCCCCGCCGATCCGATCGAATAAAGACTTTCCCGAGAACGGCGACAAGCGCGTGCCCGATCTCCAGACTGCTTTGCGCAACTGCGGACTGCGCGACGGCATGGTCCTCTCCAACCATCACCACCTGCGCGACGGCGACCGCGTCGCGCTCATGGCACTTGAAGCCGCCGCCCGCCTCGGCGTCAAAAACCTGATGTGGTTCCCCAGCGCATCCTTCCCCTCGCAGCAGGGCGCCATTGACCTGATGCAGAAAGGCGTCATCCATCACATCGAAGGCTCGATGAACGGCCCGCTGGGCGACTACTGCACCCAGGGCAACATGCGCGGCATGGGAGTCCTGCGCTCTCATGGCGGCCGTTGGCAGGCCATCCAGGACGGTGAGGTACACATTGACATCGCGGTGATCGCCGCGCCTACCGCCGATCCCTTCGGCAACGCCGACGGCTCCCACGGCACATCGGCCTGCGGTTCGCTCGGCTTCGCCCTGGCCGACTCGATGTATGCCGACCACGTCATCGTGGTCACCGATAACCTGGTGCCGTTCCCCTGCATCCCCTGGCAGATTCAGGGCAACAACGTGGACTACGTCGTCGAGGTCGATTCCATCGGCGATCCCGCGAAAATCGTCTCCGGCACCACCCAGATCACACGCTCGCCCGACCGCCTGCGCATCGCCGAGTTCGTGGCTCGCTTCCTCCGTGACGCCGGCATCATGAAAAACGGCTTCTCCTTCCAGGCGGGTGCCGGAGGCATCGCCCTCGCCTTCGTGGACTACCTCCGCCGCATGATGAAAGACGCCGGCGTCAAAGCCCGCTTCGTGCGCGGTGGCTCCACCAAGTATCTGGTCGAACTCCTGCAGGGTGGGCTTACCGACTACATCCTCGACGGGCAGACCTTCGATCTCGACGGGGTAAAGTCCATCGCCAACGATCCGCGGCACGTGCCCACCTCGCCGTTCACGTCGTACAACTACCACGGCAAAGGCTCGTTCGCGTCCATGGTGGACGCGGTAGTGCTGGGCGCGACCGAAGTGGACGTGAACTTCAACGGCAACGTGGTCACCCACTCCGACGGCCGCCTGCTGCACGGTATTGGAGGCTGGCAGAACTGCCTCGCCGCCGGATGCACCATCCTGGCAGTGCCCTCCTTCCGCGACCGCATTCCGGTGATCGTCGACCAGGTGACTACGCTCACCGGCCCCGGCGAACTCATTGACGTAGTAGTCACCGAACGCGGCATCGCCATCAACCCGCGCCGCCAGGACCTGCTGGATGCGGTCAAGGGCTCGAGCCTGCCCATCCGCCCCATTCAAGACATCAAAGCCGAAGTGGAGCGCATCTGCGGCGGCAAGCCGGCTCGCCCCAAGCTCGGGGATCGCCCCGTGGCCGTGGTGAAGTGGGTGGATGGGACCGTGCTGGACACGGTCTGGCAGGTCGGATAAGAAACCGGCAGTTCTCAAGTCAAAAAAATCAGGGCGACGCTCAGCCGAACGTCGCCCTGAAACACGCACGCATCTTGGCCTACTGCTGCAACTCCGTGATCCCATCAATCTCAGTGCTGGCATCGTTCTGTAGAATGTACGCCTTGCTCCCAGAAACTAGGTAGAACACCATATTGTTGGAAACGGTGCTGATCGTGCCCGTGGTCCGCCCGTTGCTTCCCACTGAATAGGTTCCCGACAGAGGACCTGGGACATTGATTGTTCCCGATGCGTTCACCAACTCATTCAAGCTGAGGTTCCCGGCGCCGTCCCAATTCAACGTGGCCACCCGGTCAATGAAGAAGCTGGAGTTGAATCCGTCCATTAGGAACGCAAACTGCCCGTTCATGCTGGCATTGGTGAACGAACTCGAGCTCTGCAGGTCCGCGCTTCCTTCCGCCACCGCACCCGCATCGGTAACCAGGAAGAACGCCCGCGACGGGCTTACCAGGTACACCACTTCGTTGGTGAGCACGCCCCCGGTCAGGGTCACGGCGGTACGCCCCGTAGTCGAGTCGACGTTCGAGTAGGTGCCCGTAATGGCCACGTTCGAAGCCGTTGTGCCGTCCACCGCCGCATCCAGAGCGCCGGAACTGATGGTGCCGTCGCCCATGGCGTCAAACTGCCCCACCGCCCGCAGGTTGCCGATGCTCGTGGGAGTGTCGCCGTTGCCGCCAAAGGCATAGTTCCCGGAGAGCGACGCGTTGCTGAACGGGGCCCCGGTCTGTTTCTCTGCCCGGCCCAAGCCCAGAATGCCGATGTCCTCGGACAGGAAGCGTATGTTGTTGGCATCGACCACGTAGTAAATGAAGCTGGAGGTAGCGGGCGAACTGTCGGTCAGCGAGCCTGTCGCCCGTCCGTTACCATCCGGCGTATTAAACAAGCCCGCGGTTAGCGTCAGGCTGCCCGCGGCTCCGCCGTCGCTCACGTCTTCGCTGCCTGACGTCACCACCCCGCCGGCAATCGTAAGCACGCCCACATTGCCGGTTGATCCTGCCGACGTAAAAGCCCCGTTGGTGGTGTGCATGCGGAACACGAATGTGCCGCTGGGAGGTGCACTGAACGCCGCGGCGGTTTGTTTCTCCGCGACCCCGGCCCCGGTCGCAAACGTGTCGGCTTCGACCAGGTAAGCCTTGGAAGTACTCTGCAGGGTCATCGCCAAGGTGATGGCGCTGGTGTCAGAAAAGTTCAAGAAGACAGTGGCGGTTCCGTCATTGCTGATGGAGTAGGTGGAGGTGTTCAAGATCGTGGTCGATGCGACACCCAGGCTGCCATCCACAAAATCATCCGAGCCTCCCGTGATGTGGCCCGCTCCATCCGCGGTAAACGAACCTATTTCGCGGAACTCCACGCCATTGAACAGGTCTTCGCCCGCCAACTGGTAGGCGTATTGCCCGCTCAGGCTGGCGTTGGAGAAGTTGCCTGTGGGCGGCGGCCCACCATTGTTGTTACTTGTTCCGCAGCCCACGCAGAACGCCAGGGAAACCAAAGCCAACGTCAGACCCAATGTCTTCATAATGATGGTGTGCAGCCGGTAGAAACCGCACCACTCCTTTGAAATTCGTCTCTTGGAAGACGTTATCCCTTTCTAACACAGGCAGGGCAGGAAAGTTCCTCCGGGAGGAGCCTTTTCAGTACACCAACGTGCCGGCCGCGGGAATTGACATATGGCAGGTGTATGAGATCCG
The DNA here is from genome assembly GCA_020073165.1 of Terriglobia bacterium. GTDB lineage: Bacteria > Acidobacteriota > Terriglobia > Terriglobales > Acidobacteriaceae > JAIQET01. The sequence goes on from JAIQFP010000007.1 coordinate 182,523, forward strand.
AGAACTGCGAACCGGCAACGGTTATTCGTGCGAAAACTCGGCGGGACCGGATGAAAGCGCAGCCGCCTGCCTGACTTTCGGAACAAGCCACACCGCCAGCCGGCACCCGAGCAGTATCAAGAGCACAAAGGCATACTGCAGCGGCTTGCGCAGGTCCGCTTTCACCAGCCACACATAGTGGATCACTCCGGCGATTGCGCTGATGTAAATCAGACGGTGCAGCAGTCTCCAGCGCCGCCCGCCCAGGCGGCGAATCCAGCCGCTGGTGGAAGTAATCGCCAGCGGAATCAGCAGTACGAATGCGGTGAAACCAGCGGCGATGAAACGGCGCTTGCCCACGTCAGCCAGCATCTCGCGCAGATCAAAGAACTTGTCCAGCCAGATGTAGGTCAAGAAGTGCAGCAGTCCATAGAAAAACGCGAACAGCCCGAGCATGCGGCGAAAGCGGATCATCCACAACTGTTTTGTCAACTTGCGCAGCGGCGTCACCGCCAGCGTAATCAGCAGGAAGATCAGCGTCCAGTCGCCTGTTGCGTGGGTGATAGCCTCGATGGGATTCGCGCCCAGATTCCCCGAGTAGGCCTTCCACCCCAGGCGCTCCAGCGGAGCCAGGCAAGCAAGAAACCCAGCGACTTTGAGCCAGGACAGTTTCACGGCAGCCTTGTCAGAAATATTTCTTCAGGTCCATGCCGCTGTACAGGCTGGCTACCTGGTCATACCCATTGAACATCAGCGTAGGACGCTTGAAGAACTCACCCAGTCGCCGCTCTTTGGCCTGGCTCCAGCGGGGATGGTCCACGTTGGGATTCACATTGGAGTAAAAACCGTACTCGCTGGGTGCGGCCTTGTTCCAGGTATTGATCGGCTGCTCTTCGGTGAAGCGGATGCGCACAATCGCCTTGGCGCTCTTGAAGCCATATTTCCACGGCACTACAATGCGCAGCGGTGCGCCGTCCTGGTTGGGCAAGACTTCGCCGTACATGCCGAAGCACAAGAGTGCCAGCGGGTGCATGGCTTCGTCCATGCGCAAGCCCTCCACGTACGGCCAGTCCAGCACCGGCACCCGCAGGCCGGGCATCTGCTGGGGATCGTTCAGCGTGGTGAACTCGACATACCTGGCTTTGGGAAGTGGTTCGGCCCGCTTGATGAGTTCACTCAATGAGAACCCCACCCACGGCACCACGATGGACCAGCCCTCCACGCAGCGATGCCGGTAAATGCGCTCCTCCGGCGCCGCCATTTTGAGGATTGTGTCCACGTCGAGCACCTGCTTCTTCTTCACCAAGCCATCAATGGTCACAGTCCACGGACGTGTCTTGAAGTTCTTAGCCAGCTCCGCAGGCCCTTCTTTGTCGGTCGAGAACTCGTAATAATTGTTGTAGTTGGTGACGTCCTTGTAGGGCGTGATCTTTTCCGTCGTCGAAAAAGAGCTTTTCCTGATGCCATCAATCTTGGCATTCGCCTGGACGACTTCCGAAGGCGAAGCCATCTCCTGCACACCCACTCCGGCCACCGCAACTGCTCCGGCGATTGCCGTACCGGCCAGAAATGCCCGCCGGTTCATATACAAACTCTTGGGGGTAATCTCCGAAGCCAGGATATCCGCAGCTTTCTTGATCAGCATGAAAACAATTCCTCTATGACAGGTACGGGCAGCGCAACCCTCACGGATGTAGCTTGAATCTCTATTAGATAAGACGCGGATAACCTGGAAAAGTTGCACGGGAGGGTGAGCTGGACACTTGCCAGCCGCGAGGCTTCGGCAAATCCCTCAGCCAGACTTAGCGTTGCGCGCTGCTCAACACTTCACGCACCTTGCGTGACAGCATCTGCAAGGTAAACGGCTTTTGCAGGAACGCGGTGCCGGGATCGAGCACTCCCTGGTGAACGATCGCGTCTTCGGTATAGCCCGACAAATAGAGGACCTTGGTCTGCGGATGTGAGGTAGAAAGCTGTTTGGCCAGTTCGCGCCCGCTCATGCCCGGCATGACCACGTCAGTAATCAGCATATCGATGGTGCCCTGGTGGGCAGCTGCGATCTGCAGAGCAGCGGCTCCGTGGTCGGCCTCGAGTACTTTGTAGCCTTTGGCCTCCAGAGTTTCGCGCACCAACTGACGCACCGATTCTTCGTCCTCCACCAGCAGCACGGTTTCCGAGCCACCCGACGCGGCTTGGGCAGCCCGCACATGGCTCAGTGGTTCGGCCGCATCTTCCACCCGCGGCAGGTAAATGCGGAACGTCGTCCCCCGCCCCACTTCGCTCTGCACAAAAACATAACCCCCGCTTTGCTTGACTATGCCGTAGACCGTGGACAGTCCCAGCCCCGTCCCTTTGCCTTTTTCCTTGGTCGTGAAAAAAGGCTCAAAAATGCGCGCCTGGGTCTCTTTGTCCATGCCGTGCCCGGTATCGCTCACCGAGAGCATGACGTACGGTCCCGGCTGGATGTAGCTGTACTCGCGGCGAAGGTCATCATCCAGGCTGGCGTTTGCGGTTTGGAGGGTGATCCTCCCGCCGTCCGGCATGGCGTCCTTGGAGTTGACCACCAGGTTCATGATCACCTGTTCGATCTGCCCCGCATCGGCGCGCGTACGGCCGAGGTCGGACGCCAACCGCGTGATCAACTCGATATTTTCCCCGATCAGCGGACGCAACAGGCGCTCGATATCGCCCACGATTGCGTTCACGTCCACCACCTTCAGTTCCAGCAGTTGCTTGCGGCTGAAGGCCAGCAGTTGCCGGGTCAGCGTGGTGGCTCGATCCGCGGCCTGCTGGATGGCTTCGATCTTGGGATAGACCGGGCTGTCCCGTTCGGTCCGCTCCAGTAGAACTTCGGTGTATCCGCTGACCACCATCAAAAGATTGTTGAAGTCGTGGGCCACGCCCCCGGCCAGCCGTCCCACCGCCTCCATCTTTTGCGCCTGGCGAAACTGGTCTTCCAATACCCGCCGTTCGGTCACATCTTGTGCAATGATTTCCAGGACCTGGTCGGTTTCTTCCGGTGTGTTCACGGCGCGGCCACTGAGGCGCACGGTGATGGCATTGCCATCCTTGCGTCTCCACCGCACTTCCACGTCGTCCAGCCGTCCGCTGCGTTCAAATTCCTTCATCAGCCGCGACTGCTGCCCCGGATCCAGGAACACATCCCGCGTCGGATCCAGCCCCAACACTTCCTCGCCGGAGGCATACCCCAGCATGGCAATCAGCGCGGGGTTCACATCGAGGAACTTGCCCTCCAAACTGGAGCGATAAATGCCATACACCGCGCTCTGCACCAGCGACCGGTAGCGCGACTCCGAACGCCGCAGCGCCTCTTCATGTTTCTTGTGTTCGACCGCGCTCGCCAGTTGCTGGGAAACGAAGGTGAGAATTTCTCGGTCCTTCTCCTGATAGCGAACATTGTCGCTGTAACTCTGCACCACCAGCACGCCGAAGGTGTTATTCGCCGCCTTCAGCGGAACTCCCATCCAGTCGACCGAAGGCGCGCCAATCAGCTCGACCTCGCCCTGTGCCAGCAGCGCATCGAAGACTTCCGGTGTGCACAGCAGCGGTTCCCCCGTGCGCAGCACGTGCTCGGTGAGCCCGCGCCCCTGCTTCTTGGGCGCGGGAGTGGGATCCTGCTCGTCCACGAAGTAAGGAAAACTGAGTAGCTGGGTCAGCGGATCGTAGAGCGCGATGTAGAAGTTGCGCGCGTACATCAGTTCTCCCACGATGTTATGAATCGCGGCATAGAACTGCTGCAGATCGACGGCGGAACTGGTCTTCTCCGCAATCCGGTAGAGTGCCGAGCTCAGCGTTTCTGCCCGCTTCTGTTCGGAGATGTCCCGGTAAAGCACGTACGACGCAACCCGGTTGCCGCCGATCATCACAGGAGCGGCAGAGATAAAAACGTCCACCAGGCCACCGTCCTTGTGCAACCTCTTGGTCTCCAGCATCACCTTCTCGCCCTTGGCGAGCATCTCCCCGATCCAGAGGGTTTCCGAGCCCCGGTCAGGCGGCACGATCAGGGAGTCAATGCGGCGGCCCAGCGCCTCCTCGGGCCGATGCCCGAACATGCGGGTGAACTCGCTGTTAATACGCAGGATCTGGTAGCGATCGAGGATACTGATCGCCTCGGGGGTACACTCCACCAACTGCTCAAGATAGGCCCGCTGTACCTCGACATCGTCGGAAGCAAACGCTGGAGTAGGTGGAGGCTCTACGGGCGTGGGATCACCCGGGCATGAAAGCGTGGGAGTGCCGTGCTGCAGTGCCTCCTTAAGAAACCTGGCGCGCACAAGCTCAGCCAATTTCGCTGGCCGGGTGATCTTGTCACCCATCGAATCTCCTCCCGCTTCGATACCAGAGCCAATTCGGATGGTAGATGGCCCGCTGATTGCTCGAAAGTTACGGAGGTAATTCGGCGCCAGTTGCGCCGCGGAGCGGCGCCGGAATACCGCCCGGGGTCAGAAGTGAGGCGCAATGAGCAAGCCCGGGAAAAGCAACAGAGTGGTTGTGACACAGATGCGTCGGTGACAACCGCCAGGGCGCCGAGGAAAGCAGATCAACAACTCCACCCCATCTCCATTCGCACCCGTATGCTGGTCGAGAAACCACTGGTGCTGTGGAGTTTGCTCGCCTACTACCCGCGGTTGACACTCTCAACATCCAAGTGTCAACGGGCCGCCGCGCGCCGGCACCCCGGGCCGTGCTTTTTCAGGGAATTGCGCTAACCAGTACCCCCTCCATCAGTCCAACGCAGCGGCGGCCTATCCCTATGCGCATGCTGCTGGACACCTTCGGTCAGACCTTGCGTACTCTGTGGGCGCACAAGCTGCGCTCGTTCCTGACCATGTTCGGGATCGCCTGGGGTGTCGGCTCGCTGCTCCTGCTGGTCGGTGTGGGCGAGGGGTTCCGCAACGGCAATCGCAAGCAACTCGAAACCTTCGGTAAGAACATCATCTTCTTCTTTGGCGGGCGCGCGCCGGCGGTCGAGGGCAGCTTCAGTTCCATGAAGTGGTTCAACCTCACTTATGACGATTACCTGGCCATCCAGAACGAGAGCAAGCTCGCAATCCATATTTCGCCGCTGATCGCCCGCGACGACATCCGCGCCGTCAGCGACTACACCAGCACCAACGGCCAGGTCTCCGGGGTGCCACCTGTCTACAGCCAGGTGCGGACCATTCCCTTGCAGGTGGGACGCTGGATCAACGATGAAGACAACACCGAACGCCGCCGGGTGTGCGTCCTGGGCCGGGAAATGACCCGCAACATGTTCCCCGGCCGCCCCGCCGTGGGCAGTTCGATCCTTCTCAATGGCATTCGCTTCGAGGTGATCGGCGTGCTGTCCATGATCGGTCGCGAAGAGCAGAATGCCACCAATGTCCGCATCTTCGTGCCCTTCAACACCATGCGCGAGCTCTTCCCGCTGAAGGGCGATAACTCACAGGAAGGCAATGCCCTTTCGTTCATCAACTACCAGCCGCGCAGCTTCGACGAGAATGAAGCCGCCAAGGACGAGTTGCACCGCATCGTGGCCCGCAATCACGGCGGTTTTGATCCCACCGGCAAAGACATCTGGGAGGAGTGGGACACAGTCAAGAACCAGAAGACCATGGGGACGATCTTTACCGCCATGGATTGGTTCCTGGGCGGCGTCGGGTTGGTGACCCTGGCGCTGGGCGCCATCGGCATCGTCAACATCATGCTGGTGGCAGTCACCGAGCGTACCCGCGAGATCGGCCTCCGCAAAGCCCTGGGTGCGACCCACCGCAACATCTTGTTCCAGTTCTTCCTGGAGGGCGCGTTCCTCACACTGCTGAGCGGGGCGCTGGGGGTTGGGGGCGCGATGCTGCTGGTCTACCTGCTCTCGGGGGTGCAACTCCCGCAAGGGTTCGATACCCCCAAGATCGTGCCGGCGTCGGCCGTCGCCGCAGTGCTCTCCCTGGCGCTGGCGGGCGTCGCTGCCGGGCTGTATCCGGCCCGCAAGGCGGCCTTGCTGGAACCCATCGAAGCCTTGCGTCAGGAGTAAGTCATGACCCGTGACCTGCTAACCGAAGCCTACGGCGCCATGCGCCACAACCGCCGCCGCACCGCCCTGACCATGCTGGGCATGGCATGGGGCATTGCCACCGTCGTGATCCTGCTGGCATTCGGCTCGGGGCTGGAGCGCGCCATCACCCTGATGTTCAGTTCCTGGGGCACCGACGTGATCGGCGCCTTCCCGGGGCGCACTTCGTTGCAAGCTGGTGGCTCCAAGGCCGGCAGCGAAGTCCGGCTCAAGCTGGCCGACGTCGACTACATCCGCAACGAAGTACCCATGGTCAAGGGTGTCACCCCCATCTTCGACCGGCAAAACGGCGCTACCATCCAGCATGACACCCGCACCTTCACCAATCTGTTCCTCACCGGAGTTTATCCCGTGTACCAGCGCATCCGCGGCTTTGGCGTGGCGACGGGGCGGGGCCTGGGTGACGACGACGAACTCCAGCACGCCCGCGTCGCGGTGATCGGCGATGAAGCCAAACGCAGGCTCTTCTCCGGCGAAGCCGCGCTGGGACAAACCATCCGCATCAACGGCGTGAGCTTCGAGGTCATCGGTGTCTACGAGCACAAGGTGCAGGGCGGTGACAACAACGACAACAGCATGGTCGTCATCCCCTTCAGCACCATGGGAGACCTCTATGACACCCAGTACATCACCGGCATATTCATGGACTATGAAGGCGAGGATCACCAGCAGATCGCGCGGGTGGTGCGTTCGGTGTTAGCCGCGCATCATAACTACCGGCCTGACGACCGCCGCGCCGTGTTCATTGCCGATTTCAAGGAAGACTTTGACGATTTCAGAATCGTGATTGTCGCACTGAAGGTCCTGCTTGCCTTCATCGGCGCGCTGACCCTGGGAATCGGCGGCATTGGCCTGATGAACATCATGCTGGTGTCGGTGCAGCAGCGGACCCGGGAAATCGGCGTGGAGAAAGCGCTGGGCGCCCACAAACGACACATCCTTGTCCAGTTCCTGGCCGAAGCCCTGGCCATTACCTTCGCGGGTGGGTTGGCTGGCATCGCGATCGCCTATCTGATTTCCTGGGGCGTGGGAGCGCTGCCGCTGATGAGCGCCTTTGGCGACAACCTGCAGGCCGGCGACATCCATCTCCACATCAATGTCAGCAGCCTTGCCTTGGCCACAGTGATCCTCAGCCTGGTGGGTATTGTCAGCGGTATGCTGCCTGCGGTCCGCGCCGCGCGGCTCGACCCCATCGAGAGCCTGCGTTATGAATAGGGGACGGATCGCGAGTCTTGTAACTCAGCGGGGAAGAACTGCCCGGTATTCCTACTCCCCCGTCGCCAGCATCTCGCACACGCGCCCAACGCTTTCACGCTGTTCCCGGCTCAGGGCAAGAAATTCAAAACCGTGGCGCAGTCCGTCCCGGTAGCGCACCAGCGCCCGTACTTTCATGGGATGGGAGACCAGCGGCAGGGAAATCTCCATGGAGACGACTTCGCCCGGCTCCAGTTCTCCGGTCAGGGTACCACCGATGCCGTCTTCGCCGATTTCATGGGATCGTCCCCACAGTGCGAGCGTCGCTCCCGCGCGAAAAACATTCACCAGCAGCCGCACGTCCAGCGCATGCCGCGCGTAACGGCGGCGCGCGTCGTAGGGCACGGGATTCGGATTGGGTGCCGTCCCGCTCATGACCTCTGTGTCCCGGCTCGGGAGCCCGCGAACTCCAGTGGAATATTGAACAAACCGTCGCGCCTAGTTTCCATGCAACCCGTACCCCGGTTCTAGCGGCAGCTTCCCGCCCACCCGCAGCACTGTTACTCCCCCAGTGATGGAGTACACATCCACCAACCCCACCGCTCCCGGGGTGCTTTCAACCTTCCTCACCAGATCTTCGTCGGAATTGGCGATGACAATCGCCGGGTGGTTCACCCGGCCGTGATTGGCCGTGGCGATCAGCGTACTCACCTCACCCTTGGACATGCCATAGACCTTTTCCAGCACGAGCCTCATCTCGGCGGACCCCGGATCGCGGGTCACGAAGGTCACCGGCCTGCCATCGGGCCAGCGATTGGTCTGCCCTTTGCAGAGCTTCACCAGCTCCGCCAAACTGACCGCGGTGACACTATTGGTTTTGTTGGAAACCAGTGCCATGTCCTTCGACGCCGCAGCCGTGCTCCAGCCCAGGACCAGTAGCGCGATGGCGAGCACACGTTGACCCGGCACAACCCTCTCCGCAAACGGCAATCTTCTGCTTGGCGTGCTCCTGATTGTCCCCCGAAGCGCGCGCGTGGCTCAACCGCGAAAAGGTCATGTACCAACGGAGCCAACAACGACATTGAGTCATTGCGCTCCATGATTCAATGATCCGATGCCTCAATGATCCGATCGCTCAATGACTTGGCGAACTCGCAACTTTTCCTCGCTCTTCCACGTATTTAGAATTAGAGGTTGCGAGGAGGTCTGCCATGTTCTGCCAACAGTGTGGAACCGAAACCCAGCCCGGCTACAACGTCTGCCCGAAATGCGGCAAAGTGCTGTCATGGCCCACCGCGCCTCTGGCCCAATCCCGGCTCTCCCGCCACCTGCGGACCGTGGGCACTCTGTGGATCGTCGTCGGCGCGCTCTGGCTGATTCCTTCCATCATCCTCCTGGCTCTGGGCGGCATCGCCCACCTGGCCATCCCGGGCGCCAACGCGATTGCTCGGGAACTGGGTCCCTTCGTGCTAATGCTGCTCGGCTGGTCGTTTCTGGTCGTGGGTGCAGGTGGGGTCTGCGTAGGCTGGGGATTGATGCAGCATCAGCCCTGGGCGCGAGTCACGGCCATCATCCTCGGCGTTCTGGCCATCTTTCACCCGCCCTTCGGCACCGCCCTCGGCATCTACACCTTGTGGGTGCTGCTCGCCGACGAAGGCGGCCTGGAATACCAGCGCCTGACGCGGGCGGCGTGAGCACGGATTGTCGATTGAAGATCAACATCTGCCCCCCTGAGAACCCTCGCCCCTTTCTTCGCGAGCATTCATCGTGCGCACGCGTACAACAAACTACCTGCTGCCCGCATCGTTAGAAAAAAGCCATCGACGAAACCACTCAACCCGCCTTATCTGAGAGACAATACAAACAAAGCAGCGGCCCCATGTTCAGGTCTGGATGTCTGCGAGAGTTCGCGTGTTGGTTAGTGCTGACCGTTGGCCCCATTTGCTTTGCCCAAGCCACGAAGCCGCCTGCTCCGCCCCCATCGCAAACGATTGCCGTCACGGTGACCGATGAAAACGGAGTTGCGATTCCATCGGCTCTGGTCTTTCTGGAGTCTTCTCCGCAAGCCGCTCCCCTGCGCTGCGCAACCGATTTCGCTGGACACTGCCAGCTCACCAATGTGGCCACCGGCACCTACCAATTGCGCGTACAAAAGCAAGGCTTCTACGTACTGGTCTTGCCCGCGCTGCAACCCGATGCTACCGCCAACGTTGATGTCACCCTCTCCCATCTGCAGGAAGTGCGCGAGGTGGTCAACGTGGTTGAGTCCCCGCCCGCCATCGATCCCGCGCAGACCCAGTCGCAAGAGAAGCTCACCGGACTCGACATCATCAACATCCCCTACCCCACTACGCGCGATTACCGCAACGCGCTGAACTTCATTCCCCAGGTGCTAAATGATGTCTTCGGCCAGCCACACATCGCAGGCGCGGAAACCTACCAGACCTTGACCTTGCTGGATGGCTTCAATGTCACCCAACCCGCCGACGGCTCGCTGCTGATTCGCGTGAGCCCTGACTCCCTGCGCTCGGTAGATGTGGAAGACAGCCGTTATTCCGCCGAGCACGGCAAGGGCTCCGGAGGCGTGCTCGGCCTCAATACCGGAATCGGCGACGACCATTTCCGCTTCTCCGCCACCAACTTCATCCCTTCGGTGCAGAACAAGAAGGGCTTGGCCTTCGACAAAGTTGATCCCCGCTTCGTGTTCTCCGGTCCCCTTCGCAAAGGCAAAATGTGGTTCTTCGATTCGCCCGACGGCGAGTTCGACAACATCGTCATCCCCGAATTACCGAATGGCGCCGACACCGATCACGCATGGCGCTTCGGCAACCTCGCCAAAGTGCAGACCAACCTCACCTCGCGCGACATCCTCACCACCAGCTTCAATATCAATCACCTTCATGACGACCACGCTGGCCTCTCGCCAATGAATCCGCTCGAAGCTACCCCGCAGGACGTCGAGACCGCTTACGTGGCGAGCGTGAAGAATCAGCATTATTTTCAGGGAGGAGAGCTGCTCGAAACCGGCTTTGGCTTTGTGCAATACGGGCTGGCGCTAAATCCGCTCGGGACCTTGCCCTACTTCATTTCTCCGGAGACCGCGGGTGGAAACTTCTATCTTCTCGAAAACACCCGCGCCCGGCGCTGGCAGGGGTTGACGAACCTTTATCTTGCACCCAAACAGTGGCACGGCCGCCACGAGGTGAAACTCGGCTTTGATGTGGATCGCCTTTCCTATCATGCCTTCTTCCAGCGCCAGCCGATTTCCTTCTTGCGCGAGGGCCAGACGCTTCCCGCCACCGGCAATTGTCTGACTGGCCCTTTGATGGATCCTCCCGCGCCTTCTCCGTGCGCCCGCTACTCGGTCTTTCCCCAGGATGGGAATTCTCGAATCTTTAACTCCGAAACCAGCGGATACATCCAGGACCGCTGGCTGATCACCAATCGCCTGCTGGTGGAGCCTGGCCTGCGCTTCGATTGGGACCAGATCATCCGCCGCCCGCTCTTTTCCCCGCGTCTGGCCGCAACCTATGTGCTCGACGACGAGGGCAACACCAAGCTCTCTGCCGGAGTCGGCATTGTCTACGACACCACCAGCCTGCTGCTCGTCGCCCAACCCACTGCCGGCCAGCGGACAGACTATTTTTTCAACAACCTGGGCATGCCTGTCGACCAGAACGGCAATCCTGCGGCTGCCCCCACACCCGTCCTCACCACCTTTGCCGCCGATACCTCCACGCTCCAGGAACCGCGATACCTCAATTGGAGTATCGGTGTGGAGCAGAAGCTCCCCTGGTCGCTCTACCTGAAAGCCGAGTTCCTGCAGAAGCTGGGCACCCACGGCCTGGTTTACAACACGCTCACCGGCCAGCCGGGCGGCAACTTCGTGCTCCAGAACACGCGCAAGGATCGCTACAACGCCCTTCAGGTGGACCTGCGCCGCACCTTCCGCCAGCGCTACATGGTGTTCGGTTCCTACACCCGCTCCAGCGCGCGTTCCAATCAAGTGCTCGACTTCAGCGTGGACGGTCCCATCCTCAGTCCCCAGGCCGCCGGCCCTTATCCCTGGGACGCGCCCAACCGATTCCTTTCCTGGGGTTTGGTGCCTTTTTTCAAGCTGCCCTTGATCAAAGAGGTTGATCTCGCCTACTCCCTGGAAGCGCGCAGCGGCTTCCCCTTCAACGTCGACAATAACCAGCAGCAACTCGTGGAACCCCCGGGATCGCGCCGCTTCCCGGCTTATTTTTCCCTGAATCTTTTCATGGAAAAACGCTTTCACGCCGCCGGCCGCTATTTTGCGATTCGCTTCGGGTTCGAGAACATCACCGACCGCCAGAATCCCCTGCTTGTGAATGGAGACGTCGACTCCCCCCAGTTCCTCACCTTCAGTGCCCTGGAGCACCGCGCCTTCACTACCCGCATTCGCTTCTTGGGGAAGAAGCGATGATCGTTCCTGTGCGGAACATGTCGTGAAACGATATAACGAATCTTCTTACCCTTCTTGTCATCCAAGAATGTCATGGAGGAATATCAATCATGACGCATGAACTGCCCGCTCTGCCCTACGACTACTCAGCCCTTGAACCTGTCATTGATACCCAGACCATGAAGCTGCATCACGACATGCATCATGGAGCCTACGTCAAGAACCTGAATGCCGCGTTGGAGAAGCATCCCAACCTGCAATCAAAGAACGTGGAAGAATTGCTGCGCGACCTGAACGCCCTCCCCGAAGAGATCCGCACCGCCGTGCGCAACAATGGCGGCGGACATGTCAATCACTCCATGTTCTGGAAGATCATGAAACCCCAGGGTGGTGGCGAGCCCAACGGCGCGATTGCCGCGATCATCAAGAAATCCTTCGGCAACTTCAAGGATTTTCAGAGCAAGTTCAACGATGCCGGCGCCAAGCAATTCGGTAGCGGCTGGGTCTGGCTCGCAGGCACCCCTGGCAGCGAGGACGTGCGCATCCTCACCACTGCCAACCAGGACAATCCCATCTCGCAAGGCCTGTTCCCCATCCTGGGCAACGACGTCTGGGAGCACGCCTACTACCTGAAGTACAACAACCGCCGGCCCGAATATCTGGCCGCGTGGTGGAACGTAGTCAACTGGGACGAAATCAACAAGCGCCTCGAGACGTTGAAGGCACACCACGAACCCGCCATGGCTCATCGTTAGGGTTCACGCGGCCAACATGAAAGCCCCGGCGCAGAACCGGGGCTTTCCTACTTAACCGGCGGATTGCTTCTCTCCGCGTCCTCTGCGCATCCTTTGCGCCCTCTGCGGTTCAAGCTTTCTTCCGCCCTCAGTACACCCCCAAGTCCTTCGCCGACACGAGTTCTCCTGCGTAAGCCTTCTTCACCTGCTCCACCAAATCCGCCTCCGGCAACTTTTCCAGCGACAGGTGATAAAGCACCAGCAGTTTCGGCCGTGCCCGCCGCGCAATGTCGCCCAATTCCTGGGGTGACGTGTGAAACGTCCGGAAGTACTCCCTCCAGTGCGTCTCTTTCAGTTCATCCCCGTTGGGGTTGTAAACCTCGTGCAGCAGCACATCGCACCCATTGCAGGCGGTGACCACCGCGTCAGTCGGCGCCGTATCCCCCGAGATCACCACGCTGCGATCCGCCGTATCGAACCGGTATCCAAACGCCTGGTCCCAGGTGCCATGTTTCACCAGGAACGCCGTGACCTTCACATTTGAATCGTGATAGACCACGCCCGGCGAAATCTCGTGCACCACCACCTTGTAGCCGGTGCGATTCGCCTGTTCCAAGCCACGCGTGCGCACCTGGATGTCCTTCTTCCATGCCTTCTCGATGTGATCGGTCATGCTCTGCAACCCGCGCGGCCCGTAGGCGGTAAGCGGGTCCGTTCGACTCAGCACCCAGGGCGTAAAGATCAGATCGGGATATCCCAGCGTGTGGTCGGAATGCAGGTGGGTGATGAACACAGTCTTGATCTTCGCTGGCTTCAGCGCCGTGATTCCGGCCTTCTCCGCCGCCGCCGCCCGCCGTACCACCCCCGGCCCGCAATCCACCAGGTAAGCCGTGTCGTTGACCACGACAGCCACCGCCGGCCCCGACCGATCCGGGTCGGCGTTCGGATTCCCGACCCCCAACATCACCACCTGCGTGTGCGTGGCTGGAGCAGCAGTGCTCAGGGCGATTGCCAGCCGTGCGAGAAACAAAATGATGACGAACAGAACAGTTCTTGGCATTTAAGGTTTCCTGTACACCACTCCGCCCTTCATCACGAAATCCACCTTCTCCAAAACCGTGATGTCGGCCAGCGGATCCCCTGGCACCGCCACGATGTCCGCGTACTTCCCCGCTTCAATCGACCCCACCTTATCTTGCATCCCCAGCAGCTCTGAAGCCGAAGAAGTTGCCGCCCGGATCGCCTGTACCGGAGTCATCCCCCACTTCACCATGTACCCAAATTCCTTCGCCGGGTTCACCTTCCAGTCAAACCCTCCGGCGTCGGTCCCAAACGCGATCTTCACCCCGGCCTTGAGGGCCCGCCGAAAGGTGTCTTGATGGATCTTTGGCATCAGCGCCCAGACCGGGGCGCCTGCCTGCGCCCTCCCCTGCGCCACGTACTCACCCACAAAGATGGTCGGTACATACCAGGTGCCCCGGGCCGCCATCGTCTTCAGGTCGTCGTCGGCAATGTAATTTCCATGCTCGATCGTATCCACACCCGCCTCGACCGAATTGTGCACTCCGTTCAGAGCCATGGCATGGGATGCCACCTTGTGATGCTCACGGTGCGCCTCATCCACAATTGCCCGCAGCTCATCCAGCGTGAACGTCGGAATGTCATCGAGCACGCCGTCCGGCCGCACGAAGTAACTGCGGTCCGAATAGACCTTGATCCAGTCCGCCCCGTAACTGATCTGCTCGCGCACCGCCTTGCGTCCTTCCTCCGCGCCGTCCACCAGCTGCACCCCATGCGGCACCGGCACATTGGGCGCATAGCCCTGTAACGGATACGCCCCGGTGACATCCAGCGCCCGCGTCGCCACCTGCATCCGCGGTCCCGGAATCACTCCATTGTTGATCGCCTTCTTCACATCCACGTCGGCGTAACCCGCGCCTTCCGTCTCCACGTCGCGAATCGTCGTGAACCCATACTCCAGCGCCCGCCGCGCATTCACAGTTGCGAGGATGGTCCGGTACTCCGGCGACTGCTTGAGCAGCTGCGCATCGTAATCGTCGGCTGTGATGTCCCCTTGCAGCAGGATGTGCGTGTGGGTATCGATCAGCCCAGGCAGGCAGGTCTCCCGCGAGAGATCGATGTCTTCTACAATTCCTGAAGCAACCCCGAAGGCCATGCCTGGTTGGTGTTGTTGCACAGCCGAAATCTTGCCCTCGGGCATGGAGACCGCGATCCTCACTTTGGGGATAAGCTTTTCCGACTTGCCATCCCAGATCGACCCACATTCGATGTAGACGGTGTGCTGACCAAGTTCAGAGAAAGGTGTCCCAGCGTGCATGCTTCCAGTGTTGCCCGATGGATCAACGCGGACCTCCTGTGCGAGGGCGAATGATCCAACTATGAGGGCACAGATCAACGCCATGAACGCTCTTTTCATGTCTCACCTCGCTACTTGCTCCTCGGTACTCGGTACTCGCTACTGCCTTTTCTGCATTTCCTGTGCGTCCACTGTGGAAAGCCCGACTCCGAAGTGTAGCAAGTTTATAGTTCTACCTTGGACAACAGCGACAACCTCCAATACTGACGGCACAAACACTACTGCCGCGACTCGCTGCGTCGTGCAGACCAATTCGGGAAAATTTCCTCCTGTTTTTTCCATCACTGCACCAATCTTATGGAATTGACCCCGTCTCACTTCATGCGTAGATTCTCCCTCACCGCAACACGAAAACCAGCCACAGAGATGCGAGGAATTGGGAGGAAGGTACGCCCCCATCATCCTCGACTGCAAAGTCTCGGGTGTCGCGAGTCGGCAAACGGAAATTAGAAAATGGACAATCAGAAATCAAACATGCAACCTCCCTCCCCCAAAGGGTGGATACGCAGCATGAACGTCGCAGGTGATTGGCAGGTCTATCGCACACGGTTCCTGATCCGGGCCAGAAAGCTAAGCGAACCCCTGGTATTCGTGGATCCACTCGGGCGCGAACATTGCGGCCGCGCCGGAGACTACCTGGTGGAATCTTCCGACGGCACACGTCGCATCGCGCCCCGGGAGATTTTCGAAGATGTTTACGTTCCCATGGGGCCAGCGGACGAAAACTGGCCCGATCTGGCGCGACGCAAGACGCCGTTCGACTCGCGTCGCGCTCCCTCATCTCCACCTAACTGATGTTAAGGATGGGTCCATTTGTGGAAAAGCGGGGCCTAGCCCCCGCATCCCAATCGTTAAGAATGAGATACAATATGTAGTGGTATCCTCTTGACAGACCCCATAAGCAGGCGTACTGTTGCCATCCCAGAGAGGTAAACGCTCCCGGAAACGGGGGCGATGCAAGGCAAGGTAACGGGTAAGAAACAGGGGCGGACGCTGTGGTGAGGTGACCCTGCGCCGCCCCGCCAAAAACGGTTTTCCCACCCGCCACGCGCGGGCGGGCTTAGTGCGGTGGCCGCTCCCCGGATCCGGTTTCCGGACATCCCCCCGGGGGACGACTCAGTTGACAAAGCAGTTGTGCAAAACGCCTCGCGAGGAGGGCACGCAGTCCCTTTCTTCGTTGGCGAAAAGCAGGAGCCCCCAAATGGAAGGTCTGGCACGTCTGGTTTCCGAATCCCTGGCCCGCCATGGTTTTGAGACTCCCTTGGACCACCGCCGCCTGCAATGGTCGAAGTGGTTCCGTTGCGAATCCAGCTTCAGCCTGCTGCTGGTGCCCGGCCAGCCGGGAATCTTCGCTTTGGGAGAAGAGGTAGTCGCTCCCGGCGAACTGCCCTCCGCCGGCGGAAAGCGCATGCTGGCCCTGTTCCAGATCGCGGAAGCCGACGATCTAGCCGTGGCCCTGGGGCGTTTGTTTTTGCCGGGTCACCCCGAGCGGGAGCGCTTTGCCAGCGGTCGCTGCTTCGCCCGCTACACCGTGATCGAAGACGCCTTCCAGCGCAAGACGGCCTACAACGCCTTCCAGCAGTGGCTGGCCACATCGACGGAAGCGGCTTCCGGCATCGTCGCCACGCTACAGTCCGCCCCCTTCATGGGCGGCAACTCGCAAGCAGTTGAAATAGAAGGTGGCGAACACCACAGCGAGGTGGAAGCGCCGACCTCGCTGCCGTCAGGCTTCTAAGCTTGTGCAGGAACGGCTGGTTGGGGGACGGGTCTCTGACCCTTCTATCCGAGCGAAGCGAGGTAGGTTCGTATCAAGGCATCGCTTCAGCGATGCCGAAAGGGTAGCCCCATTGAGGCGGCTTTAGCCGCTGGTTCACCCGTCACAGAAAGATCGATGCCTTCGGCCCCAGAATCCAATAACGGAGAGACCTAATGTCGGAAGTAACTCAAAAGACGACAAAGACGACTGAGGCCGCCGTCCCAACGACGACCCCCACCGCCGTAGACACTAAGAAGAGAGCCCCCGGCCTTGCCTTCCGCCGCTTCTTCACCAAACTCGGCGAGAACCCCTACGACCAGGTCGAATGGGAGCGCCGTCTGGCTCAGATCACCGATGCCCAGGGCAACGTGATCTTCGAGCAGAAAGACGTCGAAGTTCCCAAAGACTGGTCCATGACCGCGACCAACATCGTCGCGAGCAAATACCTGCATGGCACGGTCGGCACGCCCGAGCGCGAGACTGGTGTCCGCCAACTGGTCTCCCGCGTCGCCGAAACCATCCGCGACTGGGGACTCGCCCAGGGCTACTTTAAGAGCTCTGAGGACGGCGCCACCTTCCACGATGAACTGGTCCATATCCTCGTCCGCCAGTACGCCGCCTTCAATTCGCCGGTCTGGTTCAACGTGGGATGCGACCGCATCGAGCCCAACTCCGACGCGCAGAACTGGCACTGGAATCCTCAGACCCAACGCGTCGAGTTCTCCGTTACTGGCTACAAGACGCCGCAGTGCTCGGCCTGCTTCATCAACTCGGTGAAGGATTCGCTCGACTCCATCCTCACCCTGGCCAAGACCGAAGGCATGCTGTTCAAGTGGGGATCAGGCACCGGTACCAATCTGTCTCCGCTACGTTCCTCGACTGAAGGCCTGTCCGGCGGCGGCACCGCCAGCGGCCCGCTCAGCTTCATGAAGGGGTTTGACGCCTTCGCCGGGGTCATCAAGTCCGGAGGCAAGACTCGCCGCGCCGCCAAGATGGTCATCCTCAACATTGACCATCCCGACATCGTGGACTTCATCGACTGCAAGGCCAAAGAAGAAGCCAAGGCCCACGCCCTCGTCGCCCAGGGATACGACGGCTCGCATCCCGACTCCGACGCTTACAGCTCCATCTTCTTCCAGAACGCCAACAACTCCGTGCGCGTCACCGACGACTTCATGTACGCCGTGGTCCGCGACACCGACTTCTCCACCAAGGCGATTCGCGACGGCAGCGTAGTCACCACCTACAAAGCCAAAGACCTGCTCAAGAAGATTTCCGAAGCCACCTGGCAGTGCGGCGATCCCGGCATGCAGTTCGATACCACGGTCAACCGCTGGCACACGTCGAAGAACACCAACCGCATCAATGCCTCGAACCCGTGCAGCGAGTACATGTTCCTGGACGACTCGGCCTGCAACCTGGCCTCGCTGAATCTGCTGAAGTTCGCGCCCAATGGGACGTTTGACGTGGAAGCCTACCGCCACGCCGTGGATGTGGTCATCACCGCCCAGGAAATCCTGGTGGACAACGCCGGCTATCCCACGGAGATGATCGCCAAGAATTCCCACGACTACCGTCCGCTCGGCCTCGGCTACGCCAACCTGGGCGCGCTGCTCATGGCCGCCGGCCAGCCTTACGATTCCGACGCCGGACGCGACTACGCCGCCTGCGTGACGGCAATCATGTGCGGCCAGGCCTACCTCCAGTCCAGCCGCATTGCCGAACTCTGCGAGCCGCTGGTGCCCGCCACCGAGCCGACCCAGAAGAACCTCGCCGAGACCAATCTAGGATCGAACGTCATGCCCGGAGCCGCCTGCCCCGGCTGGTACGTCAATCGCGAGCCCTTCCTCGACGTCATCCGCATGCACCGTGCGTCCGTCAACAACATCAACAAAGCCAACATCCCCGCTGCGGTGTACGAAGCCTCCAAGGCCTGCTGGGACGAAGCTCTCGCCCACGGCGAGCGCCACGGCTACCGCAACTCCCAGGTCACCGTGCTCGCTCCTACCGGCACCATCGGCTTCATGATGGACTGCGACACCACCGGCATCGAGCCCGACCTCGCCCTGATCAAGTACAAGAAGCTGGTCGGCGGAGGCATGATCAAAATCGTCAACAACACCGTGCCCACCGCCCTGTTCAAGCTGGGCTACTCGCACGACGAAGCCGACAAGATCGTCAGCTACATTGACGCCACCGGCACCATCGAAGGCGCCCCGCACATTAAGGACGATCACCTCGCCGTCTTCGATTGCTCTTTCAAGCCGGCCAAGGGCACCCGCAGCATCCACTACATGGGACATCTCCGCATGATGGCCGCCGCCCAGCCTTTCATCTCCGGAGCCATCTCCAAGACCGTCAACCTCCCCGAGAACGCCACGGTCGAAGACATCATGGAAGCCTATCTCCAGTCCTGGAAGCTCGGACTGAAAGCGGTAGCCATCTACCGCGACGGCTGCAAGAAGTCCCAGCCGTTAAGTGCCGCAGGCACGAAAACAGCCGAATCCCGCGGAGCGACAGCCGCCCCGGCTGTCCAGGCCGAACCCGAAGACTTGAATGGCCCGCCCCGCGCCGTCCGCCACAAGCTGCCGCCCGAGCGCGCCTCCATCACCCACAAGTTCAACGTCGGAGGCCACGAAGGCTACATCACCGTCGGCCTCTATCCTGACCAGACCCCCGGCGAAATCTTCATCACCATTGCCAAGGAAGGCTCGACCGTCAGCGGCCTGATGGACAGCTTCGCCTGCGCGGTGTCGATCGCCCTGCAGCACGGAGTCCCGCTCAAGCTGCTGTGCGAGAAGTACGCCCACACCCGTTTCGAGCCCAGCGGCTGGACCAACAATCCAGACATCGGCTACGCCAAGTCCATCATGGATTACATCTTCCGCTGGCTGCACCTGCGGTTCCTCACCGGGCAGCAGCAGCTATTGTTCGAAAACTTCCGGCCGCGGACCGCAGACCGCGGACCTCAGCCCGAAGGTGTAGGAGACCTGAACGGCTCGTCTGAATCTAGAGCCCAGAGCCTAGAGCCTAGAGCCGGTTCTTCCGTCCACGCCGCCGATGCCCTTTCCAGCATCGTGGACCTGGGCGACGCCCCGACCTGCAGCTTCTGCGGCAGCATCATGACGCGGAATGGTAGCTGCTACCGCTGCATGAGCTGCGGGAGCACGAGTGGGTGCAGCTAGTTTTGCGTAGGGGCGGACGCCCTCGTCCGCCCAGCCGAGCGAGAGTGGCAGCGATTGCGGTTCGGCGAGGTCCAGATCAGAATTTTTTTTCGACGTGGAAATTCCGCCGAATCAACAACTTAATGCGTCATGATCACGCAAAATCCGCCGGAGAAAGGACTTAGCCGTGAAATCCGGGGGAATGGACTTAGCTGATCAGGGTGTTGCGGCAGTTCGACCGGAATTGAACAAGGTGAGACTGGCGAGCAACGCGGCAAAGCCCGGCTGCAAGCAATGCGGGTTGTCAAAGAGCTTATATTCTATAAGCTAACATGTAGCATACATATGTTAGCTACTAGATGAAGACGATGTCAAGGAATATTGACTCGAGAGAGAGGGAGAAGGCCGTTTTGGGAACGAGGTCGATGGGGGCGATTTTCGGGAGGGCACGGCTTCAGCCGTGCCGAAAGATCGGTTTTGGGTGGCGCAGCGCTTTAGCGCTGCGGAAAGCAGCCGCCGGACTGATTTGAAAGGGCATCGCTTCAGCGATGCCGAAACCAGAACCAACTTCGACGGCTTTAGCCGCCGAAGCGTGGGTAGCACGAAAGTGGACTAGCAAGAATCACTTCCGACGAGTACAACTTGTGCCGACTGTGAGGGGGTCACGGCCACGCTGTGGCCCCTTTGTGTTTCCGGGGTAAGGAGAAGTGATGCGATCGAAACTGTGCGTCTTCATCCTCTCGCTAGGCATTGTTCTTCCCCTGATTGCGCAGGAAAAAGCAGCCCCTAACCCCGCGGACGAAAAGCCGCGCGTCTTTATTACCGACAGCCAGTCCTGGGAGATTGCCGGAGGCGGCGGGGGATCAAGCGCGGGCTTCGGCGCAGCAACCAAAGGCGGAGCCCGTCCCCAGACAGCGGAGATCATGAAGACCTTCGGCGAGCGCTGCCCGCAAATCATCGTCAACAACAAGCAAGACAGAGCGGATTACATTGTCCTGCTCGACCACGAGGGCGGCAAAGGTTTCGTGCGGCACGACAACAAGGTAGCCGTATTTAAGAAAGATGGTGATTCCATCCTCAGCCATTCGACCGTCTCTCTGGGCAACGCCGTCAAGGACGCCTGCGGGGCGATCGTCAAGGACTGGCCCCTGAGTGCCGCCAAGCTGCGCGCGCCCGCTCCAACTCCGCCTCCCGGGGCTGCCACCCAAACGGCGGAATCCGCTGCAATGGGCAAAATATCGGTGTCTTCCACCCCGCCCAACGCGGATATCGAAATTGACGGAAACTTCGTCGGGAACACTCCCTCCATGATCGAGGTAACTCCCGGCGAGCACGACATTGCCATCAAGAAGTCCGGATACCAGACCTGGCAACGCAAGATGAAGATCATGAGCGGCGCCATCAATGTGTCAGCCGAACTGGAGAAGACACAGTGACCACGGCTGTGAACTGTGAGGGGGCACGGCACGCCGTGCGCCCCGTTTTGTTTCTGGGGCCCTGCAATCGGCCGATGAGAGTGAAATAAGGGCCTGACACTCACGTATGGAAAAGAATAAGCAAGAGGGTTTCTTGGACGTGTATAGCCGCAACGCTCGGCTCAAGGTCGCGTTACTGGTGATATTGCCGTTGAGTGGGGTGGTTGGTGCGATCGGGCTCAATTTCTCGGTGGCCATGGGAGCAGTCGCCAGTCCCCTTAGCGCAGTTGGGTTCACGCTTCTATTGGCTCAGTTGGGCGGGACTTTGGAAGCAAGAAACAGCCCTATCTTTACAAGCTGTGGGGAGGTAAGCCGAGCACAACGAAGCTTCGCCATCGTGATGGCCGTTTGAATCCCTACACCCTCGCTCGCTATCACACCAAGGCTGCGGCGCTCTTGGGGAAGCCGCTCCCCACCGCGGAACAGGAGGGTGAAGACCCAGACTCGGCTGACCTAGTGTATGAGGCGTACGGCGATCTTCTGCGGGAGTTGACCCGCGACAGGAAGACCTACCCGTTGGTGTTTCAAGAGTTGGTCAACTATGGCTTCAGAAGAAACCTCTGGGGTATGAAGGCGATCGGTACTGCAATCGCCGCTCTGTCAACAGCAATACAGGTGGGCGTTGCCGTGTTGGCTTTGCTTGGGAAGAGCAGACAACCCGGTGCAGGCGACATGGCATTCCTGCTCGTCGACGTTTTCATGTTGGGGTGTTGGCTCTTTCTGATTACACCAGACTGGGTTCGGGTCGCCGCTGAGGCTTACGCGGATCGTCTGCTAGCCGCGTCAGAGAATCTCGAGCCGAAATAAGTAGCGTTGGCACGGGCGCCGGTGATGTGACGGATTGAATGAGTTGAGAGAGTAGAGGAGTTCTATATGGGTCTCTTGATAGACATGATCGCCGTGGGGGAGGGGGATTCATTTCTTCTGACACTGGATGGCCCTTATGGTGAGCGATACATACTAATCGACGGCGGCCTTCCGGAAGCTGGTCAGAAGGTCCTAAATTATGTTACCAAGTGGGCACCGACCGGCCTGAGCCTAGTGATCGCGACACACATAGATAACGACCATATTGGCGGGCTGGCCACCGTCTTGGAGCATGCGACGTTCGCGCCCGGCGCTGAGTTTGCCCTTAATGTTCCTCCAGCCATCAAGGAACACTGGACTCCCGCACGTGGGACTCTCGAGAAATACAGAGGCGTTACCCGCTTTCGAGGACTGATCGAAGCCGTAGACGCGGTGAAAACTCTGTCAGCAATCGCGAATCGCAAGGGGTTGGTTGTGAGTGACGCCTTAGAAGGAAGGTGGTGGTCATATGGAGAAGTCGTCTTAAATGTTCTCAATCCCACTATCGGTAGGCTTGAGGCTGCGTGGGAGGAAAGCGACCTGGACAGATATATTCAAGGGGGCTGGGCTCCGGAGTTAGTGTCAGCAGTGGAGTCTGTCGCCGAGGCTCCGTCAACATCTGCAGAGAACGATTCGAGTATCGTGATTGAGATTACCAACGGGGCTGTCCCATGCGCCCTAATGGCCAGTGATGCCGGTGCAGCCGTTCTCAAAGAGGTCACCCATGGGAAGGCATATGAATTTCTCAAGGTTCCTCACCATGGCAGCAAGACTGGCCTCGATGAAGGACTGGTGAGACAATTGCGACCGTCGACGGCATTCATTCCAGTGGGGGAAAACCAAAATGGGCATCCCTGCATTGAGATACTCGACCTGCTCAAGGACAACGGTGCAACGACGTACTGTGCCGGCAAAACCAAGGATTGCAGAAAATTGTGCACCTACCCAGGCGGCAACATTTATCACGCGATCGGACGGGCGGGCCGTCCCGGATCGCCCGTTGCAGACAGCTCGAAATGCAGGAATAACGTGAGGGCATGAAGACAGGTGGCTTACCCTCTGCAGTTCTTGGCCGGGGCCATGCGCTGCTCGGCTCTTCGAATCGTTCTTACTGATTTCGATTCACGTTGGAGGATTACAAATGCCATGGAAACTGCGTATTGATCCGACGGGCCCCCTGAGTCCGCCGAAACCGCCGAAGCCGCCTAGCCCCCCGAGGCCGCCAAAACCGCCACAGCCGCCGAAGCCGCCAAAACCTCCCAAACCTCCTGCTCCGCCGGGATATAGGTACTACTGGAGCGACAAGTAGGGCCCGTACACACTCATATTGAGGAGCGACATCTATGGCACAAGAGAGCAAGCCTCCCAGGTTACCGAAGAAAACATTTGACAAACGAAGCGGCGAATTGCCTCCACGACCTACTTACTTCAAACCACCCAAGCCAGTCGTTCCGCCGCCAGCACCGGGCAAGAAGAAAGACTGACCTGAATGGACAGGCTTGGATACGAGACGGCCTCGATAATTGTCGTTCTGCTGCCCGGCTTCATATCAGCCGCTATCATCAGTGCGCTGTGCGTGAGACCGAAGCAAAGCGAGTTCGAGAAGGTTATTGAAGCCGTCGTAAACACCTTCGTGGTCGTAGTAGTCTACGCCCTCGTGGTTGGCAAGTTCCCGCTTTCGATGGAGGCCACCGCTGATCAGAACACGACCCACTACCAACTGGTGATTGACAGGCTCCCACTCTTAATCTTGATTGTTATCGCCATTGGCTGGAGCCTGCTGGTATGTTTTTGCGAACAGAGAGATTTCCCGTTCCACTTCCTCCGGCGTTGGCGGTTCACGACACGGACGTCACGAGCTTCACTTTGGGATGACGCCTTTTCAACGTATGGCCCCAAGGGCTACGTGCAAGTCGAACTGTCTGACGGGCGATGCGTGATGGGGTATCCGAAAAAGTATTCAGACGATACAAAGGATGTGGGTCTCTTTCTGGAAGACGCCGGGTGGGTCTCCGAGGCCGGAGACCTGACTAGGATTCCTGGCGGCGGAATTCTACTCACCAAGTCATCCGGAATCACCAACATAACTTTCCTTAACGCCGAGATCGATAGTTCTAAAGTTGAGGGCTCGAGTTAATCCACAGAGTGCCCTAGGTCTCGCGCCTTTCGAGACCTGGGTGCAGGCATCGCCACCACGGATGCTCCAGGCTTCTCGGGCGGGTGGCCCACCCCTTTCGGGTTTGACCTCGCTGGCATCACCCGAATGAGGGGTGCCCCATCCTTCGCGCACTTTGCGAAGGGTGGGAGCCTTGATCTCTCTACTGGCTCTTCTCCAGCACCGCATTCAGCTTCACTTCCGACCCCGCCTGCACGGTGAGCTCCCGCGACCACTCCTTGTATCCGGAAGAAGTCACGCGGACGGTGTGTTTGCCGGGCGACAGTTTCAGCGTGCTGGGAGCGTTGCCGACGAAGGCTCCGTCGCTGAGTGATTGCCGTGGTTCTGGAAAACCCCATCCGGCGCAAAAAGCGCGCAAGGATGGGGCACCCTGGATGACATTTCGCGTTTTCTGAGACGTGGGGAGCAATTTGGCGCCCCTGACGACTAGGGTCGGCTATAATCAAGATATGCGGCACCCAATCAGAGTCGACAACAGTCGGCCAGCAACGGTAACTGAGACCGCAAGGACGCTCGGTGTCTCGAAAAAGCGAACGGATGAACTAGTCCGGGAAGTACGCCGCATTATTTACAGGGACGCCAAGACTGGGCAATTCGTGATTCGGGCCAAGCGATCAGGAAAGATCGCTGGAAACAATCGTTTCCGCAATGCCAGCACGAAGGTCCACCACAAAACGAGTTCGAAGGGCAGCAAAGCCTCGCGTTAGCGCGGGATCGGTTTTCCTCAATATCCCGTATGATGCAGGCTTTGAAAGCCTGCTACTTGCCTACATTGCCGCGGTAAGCGCTTTCGGATTCACTCCTCGGGCAACCCTGGAAATACCCTTCGGCCAGCGCCGCCTCGATCGCATTCTTACCCTGATTCAGCAATCTCAATATTCAATCCACGATCTTTCGCGAGTGGAACTCGATCGCCAATCTCCCAGGACTCCGCGCTTCAACATGCCCTTTGAGCTTGGGCTCACCGTCGGATTGGAAAAAACCACGTGTCGGGATCACGCCTGGATCGTATGCGAGTCAGTTCGGCGTCGAATTAACAAGTCTTTGAGCGATCTTGACGGTACAGATGCGTACATTCACGACGGGACAATCAGAGGAGTCTTCCGCGAGGTGGGCAACGCCTTTGTGGGAAGCAGCCGCCAGCCAAGTGTCACCGAGATGATGCAGATTTACCGCGTACTCCGAGCAAACTTTGACCGCATCTTGCGCAGGGCGGGCGCCCGCAATGCGTTTAATGCCCGAGTGTTCAAAGAGCTTTGCGTCTTGGCGCGCACAGCCGCAAATGAGCTGACGCGGTAGTGTCTGCAATCATCTCGCGTGCCGGTGACACCTCGGAGTGCAGCACTGCAGTTCGCCCCTACTCCTCCGCCCCCACCCCCGCCCGCCGCAGCAGCCCCCGCAGCCCCCTCTCTCCCGCGGCCCCGCGCTGCTCCCCGGCGATGTTGCCATCGCGATCGATCACCACATAGATCGGATACGAATTCGCCTGGTACATGGCCGCCAGGTTGGTGTCTGCCGTCATCACAATGCGGCACGAGCGCGGATGCTCTTGCAGATACTTTTGCACCGTCTTCTTGGATTCCCCTACGTCAACCGCCAGTACCACCAGGCCTTTGGCGGAGAACTCGTGGTCAATCGCGTCCACCAGCACTTCTTCATCCTTGCAGTAGGTGCACCACGTGGTCCAGAACTCCAGCAGGACGACTTTGCCCTTGACCGACTGGTTGTTGTAGCTCTCGCCGGTGAGCGTCTTGGCGCGAAAGCGCGGAGCGGGCTCGGCCTCGTCCGACTGGGCCCATCCGTGCAATGCCACCAGCAGCAGCACAGCGGTAACTACGATCAGACTTCGACGCGCCCGCATGGCGCGGCACTATATCACGTCGCGCCGCAATTGCCCACGGCGCAACCACATTCTCCTGTGATCTGCGTCCTTGACATGTCTTATCTCCTAGATTATCATAGTTAGAAACCATTATCACAAAGATATAGCATGATTCGACCCGGGACCCGCTACAGGCTACTGGATGCCGACGAGGAGATCTTTGACATCACAACCGCAGCCGGCACCTGGCGATTTCCTTCCCAACTCGGTACTCGCAACCCGCAACTCGCAACTAACTTCTTTGTTTGACGGATTTTGCGTGTAAGTCCTTTGAAATCAAAGATCGATCCGCTAAGTCTTTTGTTCGGCAGTAACCTAGTACGCACACATGTGCGTCTGCTATTATTGCTTGCCGTGACAGGGCTACTCTTCGTTGGTATCAACGTCGTTGTAGCGAAGGCATTCTTTAAGCAGGTCGGAAGGTATACCAGAGCCACTGCCAGTGCAGAACTGCGTCCAGTGTTGAATGTCGTAGACGTCAGAGTAGTTGATTCGCCCGTAAAACAGTATGAAGCGTTTCCCGATATAAATGTCTTGGCGCAACGCTTCATCGACAGTAGTTACCTCCTTCCCGGTCGCGTGGTAGGTGCCAACGTAGATGCTAACGGGGACGGGTGCATCGGGGAAGATAACACCGGGAGTTTCCAATTGTTCATGGGGATGGCCAACGCTAAAATCTCCGATGGTTGGTTTGTCAAGCTGGCTAAATATTGTAGCGATTACGTCCCCCTTCGCATTCTTAGCTGGAGTCTTTCCGCTGTTCTTGATCTGAGTGTTTGCCGGGATAGACGTACCATTAAGCGGGAAATTGACGGGGAATGGGATGCTGACCCATGCACGCTGATCGACGCGCATAGCTCTACGCATGATGCAGGCTTGCCAGAAATAAGCGAAAAGAGCGAGCAGCGAGATAAAGACAGCAACGTCGAGTACTTTGTTCTTGATAAGGCTTTTCAGAGAACCTTTCGAATCGCCGTTTGTCTCTGCCATGTGATCCTCTTTTCGATTGTTGGGGTGTTCCTGACAGGGAAGCTCATCCACAACTACCTGAATAGCCGATGGCTGCGGAGCCTTTTTTTTCTTTCGCTTGTGGCGGTGTCCGCGTGGCATGTTATCAGTTATATGTTTAAACTTGTGGACGCATGGAGCATACTGTATCGATGAAAACACCTGAATACAGGGAAGGGCCGGACGCACTGAACAGCTTTAAACGGCTGGCGACCGCGATTTTACAATCTCCGGCCAAAAAGAAAAAGAAGCGGACTATGGAATCCGCTTCTCAAGGGAAGCCGAGGAAATCCGACAAGGACTAAGCTTGCGCCGTTTGCCCCGTCCCTGTCGGCGGGTGATGTGGCGAATCGCTCTTGCCAGTCAGCGCGGCATAGGTGAGACGGCGATTCAGAACGTCGGACATGACGGCGGAGAAGCGGTCAGCGTCAGTCAGTTTGTGGTTGCCTTCTTTGCGGTGATTAAAGCGAAACACCTGTTCGTCAACGTAGCGAGAGAGATGGAACGGCTCTACAGCAACGTAGGTTCCCCGCAGAGACCTCTTGAGCAAGCTCCAGAAATTCTCCATGCCGTTAACGTGGACTCTGCCACGAACGTAAGCCTCAGTCTTGTTGACCACATCGTGAACGAATCTCCTCTGCAGGCCACTCTCGTAAGCAACGGCATTGTCTGTGTAGACGGTGCTGCCGTACTTCACGTTCTTGAGAATTTCGTTCTGCAACGTTTCGCGGGAGACGTTAGGCACAACCCTGGCGCGCACCTTGCGGAGATTGCGGTCAAGGATTCCTTGCACGAGGGTTTTGTTCTTGTACGGGCCAAAACCTTCTACCTTGAGGCGGCGATTCTTGTGCATGTTCTTTGTCACTCCGCCTACAAAGGTCTCGTCTGCCTCAATCTCGCTTCCTCCTCCGCCGATCTTTGTGGTATCGGCTCTGTGCTTCTTCATGACCTCACGGATGCGCTGCAACATGAACCATGCTGTCGTCTGGGTCACTCCCAGAGCGCGGCCAAGTTCGTGCGAACTGATTCCGTTCTTCGCATTCGCCAGAAGCCAAAACGCGGTCATCCATTTATCAAGGCGAATCGGAGAATCTTCCATGATCGTTTTGACCTTGATCGTGAACTGCCGTTTGCAGGCGTAGCAGAACCACAGCTTGCGCGTCTTGACGAAAGAGTTCTTGGAGACTCCGCAGCGTGGGCAGACCACGTTGCCATCGGGCCAGCGCAGCCGCTTTGCATACTCAAAGCAGCGGTCTTCGTCAGAGAAGTACACAACGGCCTCTTGCAGCGTTTTCGGCTCGGTAAGTTCTTTCTTGGCAACCATGTACAAAACGATACCACAAGCGCACATGTGTGTCAACTAGTTTATTGCCTTTTGTTCTCAAAGATCACATGAGGGGGGAGGGGGGTACCGACGCGGTACAGACCGGGCACATGCCTGACAGAATGAACCGGGGACATTCCTGACACTGCAACGCATGGCGGGTGCGAGGTACAACCTGGCACATGCCATGGAGAGCGAGCAGTGTGATGGAAGAGAAGGTCCGGTTCGTTGTTGACTATGAACGGGATGAGCAGACGATGACGGAGTTGTG
>JAIQFP010000027.1 GCA_020073165.1 Terriglobia bacterium
GCCGTGCCTCCCCGCCGGCATGCACCACCTTCTGTTCTCCGGTTTCCCCGGTCTCGCTGTCCAACCACGCCACTTGTTGCCAGCTGGGATGGAAATCACACCCTATAATCATCATCTGCGAAGGCTCCTTTCTTCCCAGCGTCCTTAGGTCCTCAACCCAAGACTACCGGGTTTAATCGAGCCTTCGCTCTTATCCAATCAAGGTCTCGCGGGTTTCGAGACCTGGGGCTTTTGGCTTGCGCCACCAGCGAACTCTGTTCGTCACGTCCAGAACTGTTTCGAATGACGGATGCGTGGCCCAGCCGCGCGTCCCACACTCTCATTTCCGAATCATGGCTTCTTCATAGTGAATCTTTTCCACGCTGCCATTGTTCGAATGCAGTTCCGAATCCACAACCAGTTTCACCGGGCACCCCTGCGCTGTGACCCACGCAGTGCCCTTTTCAAAGCCGCCTGCGCCCAAAACACTCCGGTAGAGCCCCTGTTCGGTGGAGTCGCCGCGTGCGGTGTCGATCGAATATCTGGTGGCGTCGTAACCATTCATTTTTTCCGCGCCTTCGCGCACCGTGGCGGAGCCATTTCTGACGAGTGCGACCGCACTGGACATTCCGGAGATCCCGCTCAGCCCCGCCCACGCCGTATGCCAGCTATCCGCGTCCGAACGCACGCCATGGACCGGATGCGAGCCGCTATTGTTGGCAAACGAGCCATCGATGGTCTGCGGCGTGATGTCCGCTTCCTCGTTGACGGGATTCGACGAATCCTTCTTGTAGGAGTAGTGGAATGCTTCTGTCGGATTCTGGATGTGGTCGATCACGCAGTTGAGGTCAATACCGACGCTTCCGCCCGCCGCTGCCGCAGGCTTTTGCTCTGCCCCGGAATTCTCCTCCGCGTTCTTGGATCGCTTGCTGGAATTGCACCCGGACATCGCCAGCAGCGCCAACCCCGCAGTCACCACCAGAGCACGCTTCAGAAATGCCGCCTTACAATCCCCACAAAATGTCATCTCGATCTCCTTGCTGTCGCCTCCCGAAACAAGCGGGGTGACCGACCCCTGCTCTGCCGGAATTGTAACCCCCTCGCCCCGCTGGGAGAAAACGCGGGGCTTCGGGATGACACCGGAACCCAGCTATCAGCCTTCAGCCGTCAGCCCTCAGCCAACCCCAAAATCAAAAGGCGCCCTTTTGGGGCGCCTTAACCTGACGGCTGATGGCTGATTGCTGACGGCGGCGTTTACGCCCTCGCCGGGCTCTCTCCGCCCTTGGCAATCCCCGGGCGTCCCGGTTCGGGTTTCAGCACTTGCTGCACCCCGCCGTCGTCGGGTTTGGAAGTAGGCGTCATCTTGGGCAGTTCCTTGCCCTCGATGAGCAGCTTGATCTCGTTGGCGTCCAGCACCTCGCGCTCCAGCAGCGCGGCGGCGATCCGCTCCAGGGTGTCGTGATTGCCCCCGAGGATGCTCTTTGCGGTCTCGTAGCCCTGCTGGATGAGGCGCCGCACTTCTTCGTCAATCTTGATCGCCGTGGCTTCGCTGTAGTCGCGGTGCTGTGCGATCTCGCGGCCCAGGAAGATCTGCTCTTCCTTCTTGCCGAAGGTCAGCGGCCCCAGGTCGCTCATGCCGAACTCGCAGACCATCTTGCGCGCCAGTTCGGTGGCCCGTTCGATGTCGTTGCCGGCGCCGGTGGACATCTGGTTCAGGAACATCTCCTCGGCGATGCGGCCGCCCATCATGATGGAGATCTCGGTCTCCAGATAGTCCTTGGTGTAGTTGTGCTTGTCGTCAATGGGCAGCTGCATGGTGACGCCCAGCGCCATCCCGCGCGGGATGATGGTCACCTTGTGCAGCGGATCGGAGTTGGGCAGCTTGGCCGCCACCAGCGCGTGGCCGGCCTCATGATACGCGGTCACCTTCTTCTCCGCGTCGGAGAGCAGCAGCGACTTGCGCTCCACGCCCATCAGGACTTTGTCCTTGGCCAGCTCGAAGTCGTACATGAGCACGGCTTTGCGGTTCTGCCGCGCCGCCGCCAACGCCGCTTCGTTCACCATGTTGGCCAGGTCGGCGCCCGAGAATCCAGGGGTTCCGCGGGCCAGTACCGAAAGTTCGACATCTTCAGCAAGGGGAATCTTGCGGGTGTGCACCCGGAGAATCTCCTCGCGCCCACGCACATCTGGCCGGCTCACTACCACGCGGCGGTCAAAGCGCCCCGGCCGCAGCAATGCCGGGTCCAGCACGTCAGGCCGGTTCGTCGCAGCCATCAGGATGACGCCGTCGTTGGACTCGAATCCATCCATCTCGACCAGCAACTGGTTCAGGGTCTGCTCGCGCTCGTCGTGCCCGCCGCCCAAGCCGGCGCCGCGATGGCGTCCGACCGCGTCAATCTCGTCAATGAAGATGATGCAGGGAGCGTTCTTCTTGCCCTGCTCAAACAGATCACGCACCCGGCTGGCGCCTACGCCGACAAACATCTCCACGAAGTCCGAACCGGATATGGAGAAGAAAGGCACGTTGGCTTCGCCCGCCACGGCCCGGGCCAGCAGGGTCTTGCCGGTTCCCGGAGGCCCCACCAGCAGCACGCCCTTGGGAATGCGTCCGCCGAGCTTCTGGAACTTCTGCGCTTCGCGCAGGAACTCGATAATCTCCTTCAGCTCTTCCTTGGCCTCATCCACGCCGGCCACGTCCTTGAACGTGACTTTCTTCTGCTGCATGGAGAGCAGCCGCGCCCGGCTCTTGCCGAACGACAGCGCCTTGTTGCCCCCGGTCTGCATCTGCCGGATCATGAAGAACCACAAGGCCGCCAGCAGGATCAGCGGAGCCAGGTTCAGCAACCAGGTGGGCCAGCCTCCGCCGTTCATGTCGCGGAAGGTCATCGCCACGCCCTTGTCGCGCAGCCCCTTGATCATGTCCGGATAGTTTGCCGGAACGGTCGTGTGGAAACCGGAGTTGTCGTTGCGGTACTTGCCGTGCACCTCCATACCGCTGATGGTGACCTCTTTGACATTCCCTTGGTCCACATCCGACATGAACTGCGAGAAGTTAACGTCCTTCTCCTTCTGCCCAGCATTACTGTTCTTCACCACCTGCCAGAGCAGGAAGGCCGAAACCACGATCACGAGCCAAAAAACTACGGTCTTGACGGTCGAATTCACTCAAAACTCCTGAGAAGGTGGAACCTTACTCCGAACCGAATTGGAGACAATCCTCCACCCCATTAGATGCCCTTCGAAGGGTTTGGATAGACAAATCCCCAGACGCCATTTTAACCGTTCTCCCGAAAAAAAGTACGCCGTTCTTGAAGTGACTTAAGTTATGGGCACGGCTTGGTTTGGCGCCGCCACGTAAGGCAGGTTGCGGTTGGTCTGTTCGGGCGACCCCAGCCCGTAGCCGAACAGGAAGCCCTCGTCCACCAGGAACCCAAAGTAGTCCGGCTGCAACTGCACCCGGCGGGCCGATTGCCGGTCCAGCAGCGTGGCCAGCTTTACCGAGGCCGCCCCCCGCGCCCGCAGATCGCTCATCAGGAAATCGCTGGTCACACCGGAATGGACCAGGCCTTCCACCAGCAGCACATGCTGGCCGCGAATATCGGGCTCGTGGCTGAAGAAGATTTCCACAAAATCGGCCTTGCCGCTCGCCTGCCGCCGGTACTTGGGCTTGATGAACTGGCAGATGACCGGAACCTCCAGCGCCCGCACCAGGTCCGCCATGAAGATGAACCCGTTCTCCAGCAGCGCCAGGGCATGGATGGTCTGTCCGCGGTAGTCATCGGAAATCTGACGGGCCATTTCGCGGACACGCTTCTGGATCTGCTCCGCGGAGATGACGACGCGGAGCTGATCTGCCTTTGAGACCTGATTCATGTTGTGGCGCGCGCCTCCTTAGCGCCCAACCTCGCGGATCACCACTGCCTCCCCGGCCCGCGGACGCAACTTTGCCGGCACTGCGAACCCCCGCACCCACACGATCTCATCTCCGCTCACCACCACCGGCCAGAGCTTGCGTTCCGGGCCGGTGACCTGCCGCTCCTGCAGCAACTCCTTGATCTTTTTCGGAGTCTTGGTATGTGCCGGCCAGAAGCGGTCCCCGGCGCGCCAGTTGCGCACGCGTAACTCTCTTGTCAGCAGCGCTGGTTCCAACAAATGCTCGGGATTATACCCCGCTCGTGCGCCCGCCGGTACCAACATAGCTTCGAAGCGCGCCGCCGCTTCCGGAACTTCGATCTGCCCTGGAATTGTGAGCAGGTATTCGTAGTCGGAGTTCCTCACCGCGGCAGCGCCTGCAAAGGTGAATCGCACTTCGTTCTTGTGCCGTGCCACCGTCCAGCCGTGGGGCAGAACCGCTGACTTTGTCGCACGCGCATGGCCCGAAGCTACTTCGAGAACCTCTTCCACGTGCCGGAACTCCAGTCGCAGCCCCAGGGACTCGCCCGCCGCGCGAACTACGCGCCGCTGCAGTGCCAAAGGCAGGCACGCCAACACCGCCATACTCAGCGTGCCACTCCCTGGCGCTGCGCCCGGCGTCCACGCCTGCAGCAGCACCTGCCCGATCTCCCGCTCCCAGTATTCTTCCTCCGCCCGAGCGATTTCTGCGGTCTCCGCCAAGGCCTCGCGTACCGCCGGATTCAAGTTGCGCTCCAGCCGCGGCAGGATTCCGTGCCGCACCCGGTTGCGCGCATGACGCAAGTCACGGTTACTGCGATCCTCCCGCCAGCCTTGTCCCAGCGCCGCGAGATAGGCTTCCAGATCCTTTCGCCGGGTGCCAAGCAGAGGACGAATGATCGAAGGTTGCGGACGACTGGCGACCGGGGGCTGACTGTTAACTGAGAACTGAGAACTGGCAACCGACAACTGAGGGTAAATTCCAGACAACCCGCGCGTCCCGGAGCCCCGTACGAGCCGCAAAAGCAGCGTCTCAGCCTGATCGTCAAGCGTGTGCGCGGTGGCAATTCGATTCACATTAGCGTTCAGCAGCAGCCGCCGGAAAAATGCGTAGCGCAGTTCGCGCGCTGCCGTCTCCACGCTGAGATGCCTCTTCGTCGCGTGACTTCCCACGTCACCGCTTTCAGAATTGAACTGCAGCTTGTGGCGACGGGCCAATTCCGCGACGAATTGCTCATCCTCGTCGGACTCCGCCCCCCGCAGCTTGTGGTTGAAGTGGACTACCGAGAGGACCACCCCAAGTTCTTTGCGCAACTCGAGAAGCAAGCGCAGCAGCGCGACCGAATCTGCCCCACCCGAGACCGCCACTCCCACACGGTCTCCCGGCTTCAGCAGTTCCTGCCGTCGGATGGAATCAAGCACGCGCTGGGCCAGAGTTCGCACGGCTTCATAGTACATCCGGGGATGGACAGGCAAAGATGATCTGAGGGGGGGACGGCTACGCGAGTAACCTTCTCCACTCATCCGTTTCGGCGATCCGCTTGAGGTACTGGTTTCTGCGCGCCAGCAGGCTGCGCATGTGCCTTGCCAAAACTACGGATTCGATCAGCCTGCCGGCAAGCCCGAAAGGCGCCTCGAACTGCATCACATCCTTCATCACAGTTTGGCCGTCTTGCACCGTGAAGTAGTGATCATGGCAAAAGCGACGAAACATCCCGCGCACCATGGAATCCTGAAAATAGCGCGGACGATCGTATGCGGTGATGCGGCTGGTGTGGGTGACATTGATCCCGAAATGCCGCCCTCTCCACGTCACCTCCTGGTCGGCGCCAATCAGGCCCGCTGTAACGCCGGC
Organism: Terriglobia bacterium; assembly: GCA_020073165.1. GTDB lineage: Bacteria > Acidobacteriota > Terriglobia > Terriglobales > Acidobacteriaceae > JAIQET01. The sequence continues at coordinate 5,726 of JAIQFP010000027.1, forward strand.
AATCGCCCGCTCTCCGATCCAGCCGGTGGAGGCCATGTGCGCATCGATGCTGCGTGAGAGATCGAAACACCGCCCAATCGGGGCGGCAATCACCGTCGTCACCTCAATCCGGACCATCTCGGCGCCCTCAGCTTCTCGTTGCGGCCCTCCATCAGGCTAACTCAGCATCTTGTTAACTTCCGCGTGCGACGGCGCACCTTCCAGCGCCTTGTAGGTTCCTGACGTCTTCAGTTCCTCTGCCATCCGGCGCACCAGCCCCAGCGTCGCCCGCATCGGGCCTGACCCCAGGCTCACCCGCGCCACGTCCAGTTTCTCCAGTTCGGGGACCGACGGAAACCCCGGCCCGGCCAGAATGTTGACCGGACATTTCACATCCTGTACCAGGCGCCGGATTGTCTCGGTGTCACGTAATCCCGGCGCGAACACGCACTCCGCCCCCGCATCTCGGAATGCCAGCAAGCGCCGCACCGCCTCGTCATAGCGTTTTGCCGGGTCCCCCACTTGCAGCAGATACACGTCGGTGCGCGCATTCAGGACCAGCAGGACGCCAGTCTTGAGTGCAGCTTCGCGGATGGCGCGAATCTTCTCAAGCTGCAACGAGAGATCCACGAGGGGATGAGCGGGATCTTCGGTGCCGTCCTCGAAGTTCATGCCGACGGCGCCCGCTTCGATCACGCCCCGCGCGGTTTGGGCAGCGTCTTCAGGACGGTTCCCGTACCCCGCCTCGACGTCGGCGGTCACCGGCACCTTCACCGCTTTGGCGATGCGGGCGACGCGGGCCGACATCTCTTCGCGAGAGATTTTCTCTCCGTCGGGATAGCCCAGTGTGAACGCCACCCCGGCGCTGGTTGTGGCGATGGCGGAGTAACCGGCGTCTTCCACAATGCGGGCGGTGGCTACGTCCCAGACGTTAGGGAGGAGGAGGGCGTGCGCCCCATGGTGCAGGGCGCGGAATGCGGTGGCTTTCTGTTTTTGAAGGTCTGACATGTTCGTTTCTGCCGTCCCTAAAGGGACTCGCTCGGTTGCCGGCCGTTACCCAGCGCTTACGCGCTGGGCTAACATCTGCCGCCCTCCGGGCTGTGACTGCGGGTGATCCACCCGGTTCTGCAAGCCCACAAATTGATCAGTTACCGATGCTTATGCCCTGCCTGATTGATGCCGAGAGTGGGATGGCGGGTGCGATCTTCTACTCTGTTTTTTTCATTTCGCCAGGAATTTCCCCAGGCTCACCACCGCTCGGCTCACCGTGCCCCGGCCGATCTCCTGGGTGTCGTCGCGGGCGGTTACGCGAAGCGTGTAGAACCGTCCGTCGAACGACTCCAGCACGGCCTCAGCGCGAATGCGGGCCCCAATCCCGCTCGCCGCACGGTGCTCAATGTTAATCGCAGTCCCCACCGTGATCTCGTCGCCCTCGCAGCAGGGCTGCAGGGCGCGAAAAGCCGCAATTTCCATCAGGCGAATCATGTCGGGCGTGGAATACACGGGTGGGAGTTCCGGACGGTGGTAAGTCAGCGTGTGCTTGAACTCCACGGTTTCTTCAGCCGTACCCTGCGCGCCGATGGGAATCGCCTTTGCCATAAAAGAGTCTTCTCCAAACGAAAAGAGCCACTGATTCTATCGAATCACTGGCCCAGCGTTCCTTGCTGCGGAGCTCAGTTCGGAGGGCCGGGTGCTTCGCGCAACCCAGGCAGAATGTGTTGCCCTCGCCACACCATCGCGTTCTTCTGGGCGCGCTTCAATTGCCGACTGTCAAGTTCCTTTTGCAGCAGTTCCAAATCTTCCTTTGCTTTGGGGACACCAGCCTCTGCGGCTACCAGAATCCAGGTATACGCCTTCTCCTTGTTAACGCTTAGGCCTTCACCCTTCCAGTACATCTCACCCAGATAGAGTGTCGAAGTGACGTGTCCCTGATCGACGGCGCGGGTGAACCACTTTGCGGCTTCGGTCAAGTTCTTCACCACCCCCAATCCCTGGAGATAGATCAAACCCAAACAGAAAGAACCGGGCGAATACTTCTCCTTCGCCGCGTCCTCGCACCACTGCCGGGCCTGGACAAAATCCTGTGGCACGCCACGACCCAAAACCATCATGCTGGCGAGTTGTACGCGCGCGGCAAGGTTGCCAGCCGCCGCTGCTGCGCGATACCACTTGGCAGCTGCGGAGAGATCCGGCCTGAGTTCGACCCCTTTCTCATACATGTCCGCGAGTTTGAGATACGCGTCAATCTTTTGGTAATCCTTCAACTCAGACGCACTCCGCGCGGCTGCATCATGGCCATTGGTGCTCCCTGCATCCTCGGCCGCCAGAAACCACGCAAAGGCGATGCCGTCATTGATTGCCACGCCGTCACCGTTGTAGTAGGCGGCGCCAAGATTGAACATGGCGGCAGCATTCGTCTGCTTCGCTGCCTTGCGGTACCAGTTCACCGCTTCTTCTTTGCTCTTTTCTACACCCCGCCCCTCGCGGTACATAACCCCGAGTTCGTTTTCCGCGTCTGCGTTGCCCTGTTCCGCCGCTTTCCGATACCACTTCACCGCCAGGTCATCGTTCTGCGAAACTCCGTTCCCGTCGTCGCAAGCCCGGCCCAGCTTCAACTGTGCCGCCGAGTCGCCCACCTCCGCCTTGGTCTTGAGTTGAGAAATGTCAGACGCGCTGAGCGGGGTTGGAGTGTTCGCCTGTTGCTGAGGAGGCTGCGACGGAGGAGGGCTGGCTACCTGGGCCACAGCCAAGAGAGCTGCCCATGCGAGATGCCAGAGAAACATGGTGTGCTGAGTATATCGCCGATCCGCAGAGAATCCAGTGCTGCGATCTCCCAAAAAGGACAAGCCGCCGACGGGAACCGCCAGCGGCCATTTCGCTTACAAGAATCTGGTTTTCGTTCTACGCCACCTTGCTCATGCGCCGCGCTTCAATTCCGTCCAGCGCCCGCCACAAGGCCTTGGCCGCACGTTCTCCGGCAGCCAGCGCTTTTTCCGCTGCCTGCGGATTCGCCTCTAACCGCTTGCCCAACTGCTGCCGCCACACCTGCGAGTGATACACATCAGCCGTGGTATGCAAGGTGAAATAGCCGCAGGTCTTTTCATCCGCGCCATACAGTTCCTGCAGCCCGCGCGCTTTCTCTTTGGCGACTTGCGGTACCTGCGACTCATAGGCATAAAAAGCAGCCAGCGCTTCCTCCGGCGTTCCGGTTTCCGCCACTCTATGGAAGAACTTCATCAGCTCTTTGATCTCGTCCAGCGGTTGATGCGCGCGCAGGTCGCGGCTGGCTCCCATGCCTTCGACAAAATCCAGCCATAGTTCCGAATGTGGCGTGGCAGGCTCGCCAAACAAATCTTCCACGCCCTTTTCATCGCTCATATTGGCCAGCACGGCCCGCCGCAACTCGCCATCCTCCAGGCGAATGCCCAGCTCGGCCAGGTAGGTGGGGAAGGCTTCCACGTGATGGTAGTAGTCCTGCGCGTATTCCCGCAGATCGTCGCGCGTGAGTTCGCCCGCCGCCCAGGCCTTATAAAAGGGATGACAAAGTAGGTCATGTTTCGCGATGCGCGCATCCAGTTCCCGGAGAAATTCTTTGGTGGTCATGCCAACTCCTGATAAGGGAATGAAGTAACCACTATAAGTGCAGCGGGGCGGTTCAGTAAATTGCTAAAATAGATCACTACGCAGGGCGCGGATTCTTCCTCCGATTCCTTGGGTCTTCCGGAACAAATGCAGCAGTTCAACGAACAATTCGACGTCGTCGTGGTCGGCGCGGGTCATGCCGGATGCGAGGCCGCCATGGCCGCAGCCCGCATGGGGCTGCGGACCGCGCTCTACACGCTCAATGTCGATCTTATCGCGCAGATGTCTTGCAACCCCGCAGTGGGCGGCATCGCTAAAGGACACCTGGTGCGCGAAGTGGACGCGCTCGGCGGCATCATGGGCGAAGTCACCGACGCAGTCGGCATCCAGTTCCGCCTTCTCAATACCTCTCGAGGCCCCGCCGTCTGGTCTCCCCGCGCCCAGTGTGACAAGCAGGCCTATCGCCTCAAGATGCGCGATGTGCTGGAGTCGCAGCCGAACCTCAAGATCAAGCAGGCGGAAGTGGCGGAGTTGATCGTCGAAGAGTCGTTTGCCGTTGGTCGTTCGTCGTTGGCGAACACTGCCGATGCAGCCGCTCTTGCTAACGACCATCGACCAACGACCAACCACCGCCTCTGCCGTGGCATTCGCCTGCGCGACGGCCGCACCGTAGGGGCCGCCGCCGTCATCATCACCACCGGAACCTTCCTCAACGGACTGATTCACTGCGGCGAGCAGCAATATCCCGCCGGACGCAGCGGCGAGCCGCCCGCCGTCCTTCTCGGCGAAGCCCTGAAGAAACTCGGACTCCGTGGCTGCCGTCTCAAGACCGGCACGCCCCCGCGCCTAGATGGACGGACCATTGACTGGTCGCGCTTCCAGGTGCAGCCCGGAGACGCCGATCCTACGCCCTTCAGCTTCCGCACCCACCGCGTTGCGCACCATGACCGGCAGGTCCCCTGCTACATTGCCTGGACCACACCCGAGACCCACCGCATCATTCGCGAGAATGTGCATCGTTCCCCCATGTACAGCGGCCAGATCAAGTCCATCGGCCCGCGCTACTGCCCGTCGATTGAAGACAAGATCGTCAAGTTCCCCGACAAGACCACGCACCAGCTATTCCTCGAGCCCGAGGGCCTGAACACCCACGAGATCTATGTCAACGGGATGAGCACGTCGCTTCCGATCGATGTTCAGATGGCAATTCTCAAGTCCATCCCCGGGCTCGACACCGCCGAGATGATGCGCCCCGGCTACGCCATTGAATACGACTCCGTCGATCCCACGGAACTCGAGCGCACGCTGGAAACCAAGAAGATCGCAGGCCTCTTCCTCGCCGGACAGATCAACGGCACCAGCGGCTACGAGGAAGCCGCGTGCCAGGGCATCATGGCGGGAATCAATGCCGCGCTGAAGGTGAAGAACGAGCCACCGCTCATTCTCGACCGCACCGAGGCCTACACCGCGATCCTCATCGACGACCTCATCTCCAAAGGCACCAACGAGCCTTACCGCATGTTCACCTCGCGCGCCGAATTCCGCCTGCACCTGCGGATTGACAACGCCGACCGCCGCCTCACCCCCCACGGCCGCCGCGTCGGCTTGATCTCCGACGCCGCCTGGGACGGGCACCTCGCCAAGCAGCAGCGACTGGAAGCGGTGAGGCAGCTGCTGGAAAAGACGAAGCTGACGTCTGAAATGATCGCGAGGATTCAAGAGGCGACCGCATCCCTCCCTCCCTGTCATCCTGAGCGGAGTGAGGCGCAGCCGAACGTAGTCGAAGGACCTTGTGTTCCGCAGGCTGATTGGACTTCCGTCCTCGGCCAGACCTGTGCTCAGCTGCTCAAGCGTCCGGAAGTTGCTATCGAGCAACTCGTGCCTCTGGTGCGTGAGCTGACTCCGAGCTTCTTTGAAGGAAGGGATTCCTCGGCGGCCCCGGCAGTTTTCCTTTCCAGCGAAATCCGCAATGAACTCAAGTCAGTCGAAACCGAGATCAAGTACGAAGGCTACCTGCAACAGCAGCAGCGCGCCATTGATCGCCTGAAGAAGGCCGAGCAGCGCACTATTCCGGAGTGGTTCGATTATCGCAATGTCAGCGGGCTCTCCCGCGAGATGCAGGAAACGCTGGTCAAGGTCCGTCCCCGCACCTTGGGCCACGCCTCGCGCATCCCCGGCGTTACGCCGGCGGCGGTGTCGCTGGTGCACGTCTACATTGAAATCCAGGCCAAACGCCGCGAACAGGCCGCCGCCCTCTAATCGTTCTCATCACAGAGTCACTCTCAGAATACGCCGGAGGACTTGTTTGGCTGAGTGCTGAGTGCAGAAGGATGCTCTGTGGTAAAAAAGGGTCGCCATGCTCAACGCTCGCCAGCACTTCCCCGGTCTCCTGGGCAAGGTTTTTCTCGACGCCGCCTGCATCTCCCTCGCTCCCCGCCCTGCGGTCGAGGCCATCCAGAAGTTTCTCGACCTCTCCATGATTTGCCCACATGAGTCCGCCACCGCCCAGCACATCGTCATGGACGAAATGCGCGCCGCGGCTCGTCCCGCCGCCGCTCGCCTCATCAACGCCCACCAAGATGAGATAGCCTTGGTCGAGAGCACGACCCACGGCCTGTCCCTGGCCGCCGACGCCATCCCGCTCGATCCCGGCGACCGTGTGCTGCTCTGCGATCTGGAATTCATGGAAGTCGCCATTCCATGGGTACAGAAGAAGAAAGACGGCATTGAAATCGACGTGGTTCCCAACCGTAACGGGGAAATCCATATCGATGATCTTGCCGACCGCCTCACGCCTCGCACGAAAGTAGTCGCCGTGAGCTCCGTACAATGGACGAACGGCTACCGCCTCGACCTCGCCGCGCTCAGCCGCCTCTGCCGCGATCGCAAGATCTGGCTGCTGGTGGACGCCATCCAGCAACTCGGCGCCATTCCGCTCGACGTGCAGCAGACGCCGGTGGATATCCTTGCCTGCGGCGGGCATAAGTGGCTCAATGCGCCTTTCGGCTGCGGGTTTCTCTATATCCGGCGTGACATGCTGGCCAAGCTTCGGCCACCCCTCACCGGCTATCTCTCCGTCCAGGATCCGCCGGGCGGGTGGGGTGAATACTTCCAGACGCCCACCACCACCCCGGTTCAGGATTACGCCTTCGTACCCGCGGCTCGCCGCCTCGAAACCGGCGGGACGGCGAATTATCCCGGCGCAGTTGGCCTGGCGGCCTCCCTTAACCTCATCCACAGTCTCGGGCAGCAACCGATCGCCGAACATATCTTCTCGCTCACCGAACAACTCCTCGCCGGACTCGACCGGCTGCCAGTCACCGTGGTGACACCCCGAGAACGCAAGAATCGTTCCGGCATCGTTACCTTCTCCGCTGGTTCCGCGGACGAAAACGTCAGACTCATGAACCGGCTGCTGGAGAAGAGAATTCTGGTCTCGGTGCGTTACACCTCGAACGTCGGCGGTGTCCGCGTTTCTTGTCACTTCTACAATTCCGCGGAAGACATCGAAACCCTGCTTGCCGAGTTGAGACGCATACTAAGTTAAGCTCTGGCCCAACCCGGCTGACCCTAACAAGACACTAGGAATCTGTCTTCAACCGTGGCAACGATTTTTCTGCCCGCGAGCGATTCCCCAACCGCGCGCCACCCGCTACAATAGCTGCGCCTTTCCCGTCTACTCGCCATGAAAACGACACGACTACTCGTCCTCTTCTTCGCCGGATGTTTCCTGCTCGCAGCCCGGGCGCAGAATGCGTCCGAAGGTCCCAAGCTGCAGCACTTCGATCCCAACCAAGCCGACCGTTCGCTGGATCCATGCCAGGACTTCTACAAGTTCGCCTGCGGCAAATGGTTTGCGGCCAACCCGATCCCGGCGGACCAGGTTTACTGGGACACCTCCGGCGATCTCGAGAAGTGGAACGAAACCGTCTTGCGCGAAACCATGGAGAAGGCCTCCGCCAACGCCCCGGACCGCACGCCGGTGCAGCAGAAGGTGGGCGACTTCTGGGCGGCCTGTATCGACGAGAAGGCAGTGAACCAGGCTGGCAATCGCGATCTTGCGCCCGAACTGCGCCGCATTGACGCCTTACATAGCAAGAGCGAACTGGCTGACGAACTCGCACACCTGCACATGACCGTCCCCGCGGCCTGGGAGTTCGGCAACAACGCCGCCCGAGCGCCGTTTTTCGGCTTCGGTTCCGGACAGGACCTCGACAATGCTTCGCTCGTTGTGCTGTTCGTGGATCAAGGCGGCATGGGCCTGCCGGGCCGGGATTTCTACCTGAAGGACGATGCGAAATCCAGCGAGATTCGCTCCCAATACGTGAGCCACGTCAGCAAGATGCTGGCGCTCTCCGGCGAGGGCATAGGCCAGGCGGACAATGACGCGGCGATGATTCTCACTATGGAAACGGCCATGGCGAAGGTGGCCATGGACAATGTGAGCCGCCGCGATCCCAAGAACCTGAACAACAAGATGTCGCTCGCACAGTTGCAGGCCCTGACGCCGTCCTTCGCCTGGAAGCGCTACCTTGACCTGGTGGGAGCGCCCGCGCCCGACCACTACCTGGTGACCTCTCCCGAGTTCTTCAAAGGCCTGGAGCAAATCCTCCAGCAACATCCGCTGGAGCACTGGCAAGCCTATCTACGCTGGCACCTGGTACACGGCTCCGCCCCCTACCTGGCCAAGCCGTTCGTGGACGAAAATTTTGATTTCTATGCGCACACGCTCGTCGGCGCTCCCGAACAGTTGCCCCGCTGGCGCCGCTGCGTGCGCGCCGCCGACAACTACCTGGGCGAAGCCCTGGGCCAGGCGTATGTGGAGCGCGCCTTCCCGCCGGAGAGTAAACGGCAAGCCGTGCAACTGGTGCACGATGTTGAAGCGGCCCTCGACCGTGACATCGACAGTCTCGACTGGATGACACCCGACACTAGGAAACAGGCGCAGGGAAAGCTGCATTCCATCGAGGACAAGATCGGCTATCCCGATCACTGGCGGGATTACTCTTCGGTCGCCATCACGCGTGACAGTTATCTGAATAATGTCCATGCCGCCACCGCTTTCGAGTTCCATCGCCAACTCGCCAAGGTGGGCAAACCGGTCGACCGCAGCGAATGGGGGATGACGCCTCCCACCATCAACGCCTACTACGATGCCCAGCTCAACACCATCAATTTTCCCGCCGGCATCCTGCAGCCGCCTTCCTTCGAGCCCCAGGCCGACGCGGCCGTCAACTACGGTGGGATTGGCGCCGCTATCGGTCACGAGATCACCCACGGCTTCGATGACGAGGGCCGCAAGTTTGACGCCAACGGCAATCTCCACGACTGGTGGACGTCACAGGATGCCAAGGCTTATGAAGAGCGCGGCAAATGCATTGCCGACCAGTACACGCAGGATGTTCCCGAAGCCGGTGTAAAGCAGGACGGCCGGCTTACCCAGGGAGAAGATACCGCTGACAACGGCGGCACCCGCATTGCCTTCATGGCTCTCCAGGCCCGGTTGCAGAAAGACGGGATTGCGCTCGATGCCAAGGGCGCCGATGGCTGGACCGCGCGCCAGCGCTTCTTCCTCTCCTACGCCAACTCCTGGTGTACCGAGGCGCGCCCCGAAGCCATCCGGACCCAGGTCCTCACCAATCCGCATTCGTTCCCCCGCTACCGGGTGAACAACGTGGTTTCCGACATGCCAGAGTTCCAGCAGGCCTTCGGCTGCAAGAAAGGGACTCCCATGGTCCGCGAGAATGCCTGCCGGGTGTGGTGAATGCGATGCATGCTCACGCCAAGCCGTACAGCCTGTGCTACACGCAGATCGACAGCCCAGTCGGACCCTTAATGCTGGTGGGTGACGACGCCGGTTTGCGGCGGCTCGAGTTTGTAAAAGGAAGGCCGCGGCCGGATCCGGCGTGGCGTGAGGATGCTGCTCCCTTGCAGGACGCCATCCGCCAGCTCAGGGCCTATTTCGCCGGTAAGCTGGAAAGGTTCGATATCCCGCTTGCCCCCGAGGGAACCCCGTTCCAGCGCCAGGTGTGGAAACGTCTCTGCGAGATACCTTATGGTGAGACCATCTCTTACGGTGAACTGGCTCGGCGCATCGGGAATCCCAAGGCGTCGCGCGCGGTAGGACTGGCCAACGGCTCCAACCCCATTGCCATCGTGATCCCTTGCCACCGCGTCATCGGTAGCAATGGCAAACTGACGGGGTACGGCGGCGGCCTCCCCCTCAAAGAAAAGCTGCTCGCCCTCGAGCGCCGTCAATTGACGCTATTGTGAAGCATGTCGGCCGTCTTCACCCCAAGAGATCGGCATTTCTCCGCGTCCTTTGCGGCGTTGCTTTGCGATCTTCGCGGTTTAGGATTTTTTCTGCGCCGGAATTAACACTCGGAACCCGCTTCGGTTACCATAGATACACAGATTGAGTACCAGAAACCTCGACTCCCCGCATCTAATTATGGCAATGAAAAGGAACCTCACTTTAGCAGTTCTGGCAGTCGTCCTGCTCGCGTCCCTGGCTTCGGCCCAGGATGCCAGCACCGCGCTCAAGCCGCCCAAGGGCGCGCAGGTGGCCATCGTGGTCTTCGAAGACTTGCAGTGCCCCGATTGCCGCCGCGCGGCTCCCCTGGTCGCGCAAGCTGGCAAGACCTACAAGATTCCGGTCATCCGCCACGACTTCCCGCTGCCCTTTCACAACTGGTCGTTCGAGGCCGCCGTGATCGCCCGTTATTTCGACACCCATTCCAAGCAATTGGGCATTGACTTCCGCGACTACATGTTTGAGCACCAACCGGAGGTCACACCCCAGAACCTGCGCGGCTTCGCCGAGAAGTTTGCCGCCGAGCACAAGGTGGACTTGCCCTTCGTGGTTGATCCCCAGGGCAAACTCGCGGCAGCCGTGATCGCCGACCGCGACCTCGGCCAGCGGGTGGGCATCGAGCACACCCCGACCATCTACGTAGTCAGCAACAAGACCCAGGGCAAGCCTTTCGTGGAAGTCGTGGACCGCAGCCAGTTGTTCCAGCTGATCGACGCCATGAAGCGCGGTGAGTAGCTGGGCTGGGCATTTGCTTTCGGAAGTTAAGCTACGGAGTGTATGCGAATACGGTCTTTCCGTCGCGGTCAATATATTCGAACCGTTCCGTATGGTCAGCCCGTCCTCGCGGTAGCAGTTTCACGTGCGCCAGGCCTTTGAAGAAGCTGCTTCCGACAGCAAACTCCCGCGAAAACACCTGATTCCCTTGGTGGTCGATGTACCAAACGGGGCCATGCGTGGCATCGGAGCCCACCACGGCAACCCCATCTACGAAGCTCTCGGCCCACTTGAAGCGCGGGGCGATTACGTACGAGCCGTGGCCATCAATGAATCCGTACAGCTTGTTCTCCTTGACCAATCCCACGCCATCAGAAAAGGGCGCGGCTGTGTCGAATTGAGGACTGATCACCAACTCGCCGGCTTTATCAATGTATCCCCAGCGCTCATGCACAAGCACCGGAGCGAGGCCTTCCGAGAAATTGAGCGCGTAATCGTATCGCTTGTCCGAAATGGCACGTCCGGTCTTGTCGATGAATCCGAATTTGCAGCCGGGCAGTTCCCCACCATCCTTTAGAGACGCCTTGGATGGCACACCCCGTATCATGAGGTTTGAACACGGGTCATCTCGTCGCACGTAGACACAAGGTCCGTCGACAACAACACGGGCGTACCCTTCGTGAAAGGAGTCGCCATCGAAAAGCTTGGGAGGAATCACAAAGCTACCGGAATGATCAATGTAACCATAACGCCCACTCACCTCGATCGCCGCAACCCCGCCGGAAAAAGAGTCCAAATGATCCTCCGGCCCCCATGCGAAATGCGGGGATATCGCGAATTCGCCGCTGGTATCGATGTAACCCCACGGCCCGTCGTCTGTTCTTGCGGCGACCGCAAGTCCCTCAGAGAAGTCCCAACCACGATAAAAACCCTTATCAATGACTTTCTTGCCGGTTGCGTCAACATAGACGCCATCCGAGGCGCTGATTTCTAGACGGCCATCATGAAACTCGTCACCGCCGTTGCCACTGTATGCCCGGATTGACGGTGGCATGACCATTTTACCGGTCTGGTCGATGTAGCCGATATTGTCGCCTTTGCGAAACTGAAACAGTGGATCGGCATCGGGCTCATGAGGGATCCAGATTAGGTAGTCCCATGAGCACGCGGGAGCGAAAGCGACGAAGGCCATTACGAGGAGCGCGATTCTCATCGTGCGGCTGATCATAAATCCACACTTATTGGGCCGTACTACGAGGCAGGAGGGTCATTTTAGCCCTAATTGTCGTCGAATCGTGATTTTATCCGTCTCGCTTAGTGACTTGTCTATCACCAAACTTCTAGCCCACTCGCACCTGTCCCATCCGCGCTTCCACAAACTTCTCGACTCTCTCCCGCACGCTCAGCACGTGCTGCGGTAAGGTCAGATGGCTGCCTTCCTCAAGGATGGGAATCAGCTTGTCGAACTCCGGGCCGGAGTGTGAACCGGTCACCACGATGCGGATGGGATGAAACAACTCTTTGCCCTTGGCGCCGGTCTCTGCCTTCACTTCGTTCGCAATCTGTTTGAACCGTTCGGAAGTAAGTTTTCCCGCCCGCGCCAGCTCGTCTTCCAGGATCTTCGACGTAAACCGGGTGAACACGGCATCGGCATGGGGCCAGCCCAGCACTTCCGCATTCTCAGGCGCGGCCAGCGCGGCCTTGGCGTCGTAGCGGAAGATCAGAGAAGCTCGCTCCGGCAGCTGATCCAGGCGATCCACCGACGGCGCCAGCAACTGCGTGACTTTCGCCAGCCATTCCGCCACCGGCTGCGGAGGCTGCCATACCTGCACCTGGACCGACTCGATCCCATGGTGCTTCGTCATCTCGAGGACCATGGCCCGGGCGTAGTACGCCAGTGCCAGTCGGTTGATCCGCTCCGGCGAGCTTTCCTTAATGTAGTGCCGGTTCAGCCAGTACAGCTTCTCCACGTCGAACACCGCCGGTGAAGGCGTCACGCGCTCCAGGGAGAATTCTTTGACCAGTTCTGCGGGAGCAAATATCTCACGCGTGCCTCCGCTCGGGGCCCATCCCAGCAACGCCAGGTAGTTCACCAGCGCCTCGGGCAGCACGCCCATCTCGCGGAAGTTCGCGATCGAGGTCGCCCCGTGCCGCTTGGAAAGCCTTTCGCGGTCGCTGCCCAGGATGGTGGAAAGATGAGCAAACTCCGGGACCGGCCAGCCCAGCGCCTCGTAGAGTGCGACCTGCTTGGGTGTGTTCGAAAGATGATCATCGCCCCTGATCACGTGGGTGATCTTCATCAGTGCGTCATCAATCACCACCACGTAGTTGTAAACCGGCATGCCGCTCGAACGCAGCACAATCGGATCGCTGACGACCTCGTTCGAGAACTCGACATCCCCGTGCACGATGTCGTGAAAGCGAATGGGATGCTCCGGAATCTTCAGCCGGATCGCCGCCGCTTCGCCCGCTACCCTTCGCCGCTTGGCTTCCGCCGGGTCAAGCGCCCGGCACTTGCCCGAATAGATCGGCTGCCGGTGTTCCGCCAGCGCCCGGTCGCGTTCCTTCTGCAACTCTTCTTCGCTGCAGAAGCACAGGTAGGCTTTGCCTTCGCTGAGCAGGCGTTCCGCATGTTCGCGATAGATTTCTAGCCGGTCGGACTGGCGATAGGGCAGGTACGGCCCGCCTGCGTCCGGTCCCTCATCCCAGTCCAACCCCAGCCACTTCAGGTCGGCGATGAGCTGGTCTTCGAAGCGGGCCTGGCTGCGCTCGACGTCGGTGTCTTCGATGCGCAGCACCATGGTGCCGCCCTTTTGCCGTGCGAACAGCCAGTTAAACAGGGCCGTGCGCGCGTTACCGACATGCAGATGGCCGGTCGGGGAGGGGGCAAACCGCACTCGAACAGGAAATGGGCTCACGCGATTGATGTTATCAGGGTGTCTTTCATGAAATTGGCAATCGGCAATCGAAAATCTTTGGCGCTCCGTTCGTGCTCGGCGGTCTAGCTATCTTCCCCGTCCTTAGGGTGCAGTTCATCCACCAGCTTGGCCAGCAGTTCGGCTCGCTTGTCGCTGTTCAATTCGCGCTGTAACTCTTCCAGGGCCAGGGCGACCACGTGGTAGTGGTGGGCCCCGGCATACTTGGGATCGGAGGTGATATCGAGCCAGACCTTGTGCATGAGCTCCAGGTCGGTGGAACGCAGCCGTGGGGTGTGTGGTCCCAACGGATACTCGCGGACGGTTCCATCCGGCGCATGCACTTCCAGGGTCAGCCGCGGTCTTGGCTCCGGCAGCCGCTCCCACGCGTCTCCGGTAAGTTTTCCCTGTTCGTCGGAGATGAGCTTGTTGGAGCGCCCGCAGACAATGCGGCTGGAGTCCAGGCGTTGGGCGGTCACCACGATGGCTTCAAACACATCCGTGCCGGGCACCACCAACAGCGAAACTGGCTTGCCTTCTTTCTCTGCAACCGCGACCACCGCGGTGAAAAGCTCCTGCTCATAATGATCGAAGATCTGGCTGGCTTCGAACACGCTGCTGCCACTGAAGCTGTGTTCGCGGTGGTACAGCCGCGCGCTCATGACCACAACATCCTGCCGGTTGGTATCCGTGTGCGCCAGAATATCGCGCAGGTAAAACAGGTTACGCGGGTCGCGCACTGCTACCAAGACGTTCCCCGGACGCACGCCCATCGCGCCGCTCCCCAGTTCCTGGTTGCCGTACACCCGGAACTGGTCCAGCATCTCGGGTTTTCCATGTCGCTCGCGGGCTGTGCGCCGTTCGGAATAACTGAAGATGGTGAAGAAAACCGCGCTGAAGATCATGCCCGCTACGGTTGCCTCATGCTTGGTAAACAGATTGACGACCGCCGTGATGAGCAGCACTCCGGAGATCAGGATCAACCCTACTGGCACTTCACGCCCGCCAATGTGCAGGTTGCCCGGCACCTTCCATTCCCGATGTCCCGGCTCCTTGTACCGCAGCACCAGCACGGCGAGCGATTTCATCGCAAAACTCCAGATCACGCCGAAGGCGTACAGCGCTGCCAGCACGTACACATTGCCCCTGCTGAGGATGATGGTGGAAAGCTGCAGGATGACGATCAGGTTAATGATCCGGTAGCTGGTGCCATACCGGTGTTGCGGCTTCTGGAACCAGGAGGTAAGGACACCGTCTTCGGCCACTCGGTTCAGCACGCCGTTGGCGCCCACGATCGACGTGTTCTGCGCCCCTGCCAGAATCAGCACGCCCACCAACACCACGAAACCGTGGAAGAGCAGCTTCAGTACGGTCGGCCCCACCAGGTACATGGCGATGCCGCCGATCAGGTTCGCGAAGAAGTTGGGCCGGATATTGTCGGGGATGATCATTACTGCAAAAAACGAAACCAGCGAGGTGAACAGCAGGCTATAGATAAAGATCACCAGCCCGGTTTTTTCCAGGTTCTTCAGCTTGGGATGCTCGATCTCACGGTTGACCTGGGCCAGCGTCTCCTCCCCGCTCATCGCCAGCACCGAGTGGCCAAAACCGACAAACAGAATGATCCAGGTCAGGTGGCTGAACCAGGTGCCGTTCAGCCAGCCCATCGACTCTTTGCTCAGTGGAATCACCCCAGGCTGCAGTGGATTCGGGGGAATCTGGATGGGCCCCTTGAAAACCGTAATCGTGCACCACGCGATCAGAATCACCACCATGACCGTGGTGATGGCCATGATCTGCAGCGCCTTCTGGCTGGATTCGTGGATCCCCTGGATGTTCTTCCACCAGAAATAGAGCACCACCAGGACAGCAACCCCGGCGGCAAAATGGTCTTCGGAAAAGGTCAGAGGATGATGGGCGTATCTGCCGAGATCTTCCACAAATCCTGCCAGGTACTGGCCCGCAGATACCGCGCTGATGGGTCCGGTCAAAACGTAGTCGAACAAAAGCGCCGATACCGAGAACTTGGCCAGCGTTCCGCCCATGGCCTCCTTCACCACGCGGTACACGCCCCCGCGCACAAACATGCTGCTGGACTCGATATACAGCGCTCGCACCGCGTAGCTGAACAGCATCACCGCCAGGATGAACCACGGGGCGCTCTTGCCAATGACTTTCTCCGCGTCACCGCCGGCGTAGTAAGCGGAAGAAGCCAGGTCGGAAAGTACGATCGCCGCCGCCCGCCAGAAGGAGATGAAGGTGAGCATCACCGTGGTGGCGACGAACACCTTGACGGCGGGGCGCTTCAGGTCCTGGCTTGGCGTGGACATACGCTTTGCGTCCCGGCGGACGCAAGCTTAGAAATCTAACACATCGCAACTTCTGGTGTTGCTTCGCAGGGAAAGCGCCGGCCGCTATTGCCTGGCACTCGGCGCCATGTAGGTGCGGGTAATCCGGTCGTGCCAACACAATCCATCTTCATCCAGAAAGCACCAGGCGTATCCCAACCCGAGGGAGACTCCCGACAGCACCGACGCCAACACCCGCCAGCGCCGCAAAGATCGAGCGGCGGAACTGCCGTCAAAGCGGCTCAGCCGCAGCCTATTTGCCATTAACCCCGGAGTCGTACCCGTATACACCAGCATCAGGTACTGGTACGCCGCCCAGAAGAATCCCGCGAGAAGAGCCGATGCCGCCACGGCTTGCTGCAGCACCGGCACGACCGCCGTTATCCTGAAAAAGACGTATGCAAAGCCCGCGAATGCCGCCAGAACCAGCATGGCATCGATGGCGCCCGCAAGCACGCGCCGTAACATGGGAGCCGATTGCAGCGGGATCTCGAACCCCGGCCGTTTCTCGTGGACCGCTTGCTCTGCCGGCTCGATCAGAATGCCCCCGAGCGCCGGCGGCGGCGGCGCCACCTCGGGAACCTCCAGGATGCGAGGCCGGTCGAGCACCGGATCTGCGAGTTCTTCCAGCGGCTGCGGAGGAGTACCCGCCGCACGCGGAAACTCAATGATCTTGGCCGTCTCCGGCGCCACGAGTTCGGCATCCACGGTTGGTTCCGCTACCACCTCCACGCGGACCGGTTCCGTCTGAGTGCTTTTGACGGCCAAAGCTTGCCGCGTCGCCCGCGCAGGTGGGAATGTTTCGTCTGCACCGACGCTCGCCCACGCTGGCTCACTCGGCCCAAAGTTCAACCGCAGGGAGGGATAGCGCGGCCCCCGTGGGCGCCGGCGCGCCCGATAATGGTTCACCCGGGCCGACACCTCCTGCTTCCACGACACCTCCTGCTCCTGTAGCAGATCGGCTTGTGCTGGGGTCGTTTGCCGATCGTCGCGTTCGGTCGTTTCGGCAGCGCCTTCGTCGGGCTGGCATGCCGGCGCTAGCCCCGGCGCCTCGCCCACTTCACCTTCAGCTTTCGCAGGTGTGTCGCCGTTCCAGTCCAGTTCCCGCTCCACCACAAACCGGGCGCGCGAGCCGGGCTCTGCCTGCCGCTCCAGATCGGCAACAAGCGGCGAACTCACGCTCGGCTCGGCTTCCACGTCGGGTTCAAATCGAGATCGCATCCTGGGACGAAACTGGGCCGGCTGGTTTTCCGGAGCGCAGCGGCAGACGTCGCCGCAAAGCGGGCAGGGCATGGGCCGGTCTGTCGAGGAAGAAGCCAGAGCGAAAAATATGGGCGTCACCGGAAACCCCGGCACTTTGCCTCTCAGGCCAGCGCCGTGCTAACGTCACTTTACCCCGGCGGGGACTCCCACCCGGGACGTGCGTCGCTTCCGATGAATTCCCGCACTCGATTCCTTATCACGGCGGCGTTCGTTTGTCATCTTCTACTCGCGCCCGCATTAGTTACCAGCCAGTTGCTTTCTTCCTCCAATCAACCCGGCGCGCTACCCATTGCCCCCTCCGCAGTCCAAGGCGAAGAGGTCACCATACGGGCGCAAGAGCAGGAAAAAGACGGCCCGGTGTTTAAGCTGCGGGGCCAGGCTGAGATCCACTACCGCACCTACATCCTGTACGCGGATGAAGTCACTTATAACTCCCAGACCGGCGACGCCACCGCCGACGGCCACGCCGTTCTCGACGGCGGCCCCAACGATGAGCACATCGAGGCCTCCCACGCCCTCTACAACATCCGCACCGAGACCGGAACCTTCGAGAATGTGGTCGGCACCATCGGCATGCGCGTCCGCGGGAAGAGCCTCATCCTAACCTCCTCCAATCCCTTTGCCTTTACCGGCAAGAAGGTGGTCAAGACCGGCCCCGACCACTACGTGGTTTACGACGGTACGGTCACCAGTTGCGAACTCCCGCATCCCAAGTGGGAGTTCAAGGCCCACAAGGTCCTCGTGGACGTCGGCGGCAACGCCACCATCTACCGCAGCACCTTCCGCATCAAGGGCATCCCCATTGTGTATTTCCCCTTCGCCACTCATCCGGTCGAGCGCTTGGCGCGGCAATCCGGCTTCCTGATGCCAAGTTTCGGACAATCCTCCCGCAAGGGCACCATCCTCGGCGAATCTGTGTACTGGGCCATCAGTCCCAGCATGGATGCCCGCGTCGGCGCCGAGTATTACTCCAGTCGCGGCTGGTCGCAACAAGGCGAGTTCCGTGCCGAACCAAGTGAGCATTCGTTTGTGGACCTCAACTACTTCGGCGTGCTGGATCGCGGCATCGAGCAATCTCAATTAGACCCGACGACCGGGAAGGCAGCTCCCGTACACGTGGACCAGGGCGGCCAGGATGTGCGCCTCGATGCCCAGAGCACGTTTGCCCATAACTTCCGCGGAGTGACGAACATTGACTATCTCAGTTCGTTCGTGTTCCGCCTCGCCTTCAACGAGATTTTCAGTCAGGCCGTGCACTCCGAAGTGCAGTCGCAGGCTTTCTTGTCCAACACCACCCGCGGCTTTTCTTTCAACGCCTCGGCACAGCGCTATCAGAACTTTGAGAGCACCACTCCCGGTGACGTGATCACGATCGTGCATGCGCCCGGCTTCGAATCATCCAGCGTAGATCGTCAGATCGGGCACTCCCCCTTCTATTGGTCGTATGACGCCGCCGGCGAGGGGGTATCGCGAAAGGACTGCGAGCAGTTAAACCTGGCCGCCACCGCCTGCCGGCAGGTCTTTTCCACTCCTCTGGTCGGGCGCTTCGACCTCAATCCGACTTTGTCCATGCCGCTCTTGCTGCATGGATGGTCGCTCCGTCCGGAAATCTCGCTGCGCGATACCTACTACACCCGGGAATTGTCCACTTCGTTTGGCACGGACGTGGCGGCGAATGATCCGGTGAATCGCAAGTCCGTGGAAGGTTCGGTCGAACTCCGCCCTCCTGCCTTGGACCGCGTTTTCAGTCGCGAATTCATGGGAAGGAAATGGAAGCACGTGATCGAGCCGCGGGTAACGTATCGCTACCTGACCGGCATCGACAATTTCGCCAGCATTCTCCGCTTCGATGCCCGCGACATTCTGACCGATACCAATGAAGTCGAGTATGCCATCGTGAATCGCCTCTATGCGAAGCGCACCTCGCAGCAGCCGGAGGATTGCGGTCCCGCTGGCATGCCTTCCCTCATCATTGGACGAGAAGTGCCGCAACCCCGCGTCCCCTGGGAACGGCAAACTACGCCCCAGGAGGTTCCTTGCAAAGCAGGCCCCCAGGTGCGCGAGGTGGTGACCTGGGAACTGGCGCAGAAATATTTTCTCGATCCCACGTTCGGAGGCGCCCTCATCCCCGGCCGACGCAACGTGCTTACCACCACTGCCGATCTCACCGGCATCGCGTTTCTGACCGACGCCCGCCGTCTGTCTCCGCTCATCTCCCGCCTTCGCATCCAGGCCACCTCCCGCACTGACGCCGAATGGGACCTCGACTACGACTTCAAGAAAGGCCTGATTAACGCCAGCACGGCGCTCGTGAACTATCGGGTCGGCCAATTCACCTTTGGCGCCGGCGATGCCTACCTGCGTGCCCAGGGCGAGAGCATGATTTCTAATTCCATTCCGAGTACGTCAAGCCCCAGTACGCCGCGCTTCAACCAGTTCCGCCTGCTCCTCGGCTACGGCCATCCCAACAAGCGTGGTCTTAGTGCCGCCGCCAATGTCGGCTTCGACGCCAATCTCGGGTTCCTGCAGTACTCCGCAGTGCAGGCGGCCTACAACTGGGATTGCTGCGGCGTCAGCCTGGAATACCGCCGCTTCGCCTTGGGCTCTGTGCGTAACGAGAACCAGTTCCGCTTCACCTTCGCCCTGTCCAATATCGGGGCGTTCGGGAATCTGAAGCGCGAAGAGAAGCTGTTCTAAGCGGCAGATCCCTCTGCAGGTTTCGTGCCGTGCGTATTAAGATACGTCCGTGCCCGACACCGCCACTCTTGCTGTAAAGCGCACCACGCTCGACGCCCGCCTGCGCGCCTTGCGACCGACCCTCATCGCCTACTCCGGTGGCGTGGACTCCGCCTTCCTCGCCTGGGCTGCCCACCAGGCCTTGGGCTCCGATATGCTGGCCGTCATCGCCGACTCTCCCAGCCTGGCTCGCGCTCACCTGGTGGATGCCATTGCCTTTGCACGCGAGGTGGACTTTCCTCTGGAGGTCATCTCCACCAGCGAGCTTGACCGTCCGGAGTACGCCCGCAACGACGCCAGCCGCTGCTTCCATTGCAAGGACGAATTGTTCACGGTGATGGAGGAGTTTCGCCGCACCCGTGGCTTCCACTCCATCGCCTACGGCGTCAATGTGGATGACCAGGGCGACTTCCGCCCCGGCCAAAGTGCGGCACAACAGCACCATGTCGCCGCTCCTCTGCTGGAAGCCGGTCTGACTAAGCAGGAGATTCGAGAACTCGCCCGCACGGCTGGCCTGCGCATCTGGGACAAGCCGGCTTCCGCATGCCTCTCCTCACGCATCGAGTACGGACGCCCCGTTACCCGCGAGGCTCTCAGCGTAGTCGAGCAAGGCGAAGATGCCCTCCGCGCTCTCGGCTTCCGCCAGTTCCGCGTTCGCCATCACGGCGAGATTGTCCGCATCGAAATCGCCCGCGAAGAATTGCCTCGGGCCCTCACCCCCGGCATGGCCGCTGAATTTACCCGCACTTTCAAGGCCCTCGGCTTCAAGTTCGTGACCCTCGATCTGGAGGGCTTTCGCTCCGGCTCTTTGAACGCGCTGCTGCCCGCCGAACAAATCGCTCGCAGACCTGAGTGATTCCTGCGTTTGCATTATCGAAGATCGGCAACCCTTCTCTAATGGAAGATGGCGGCGAAGAAGCCCCTGATCTTCCCTAAGAACCCGCGGCGTGGCGGCTTGGCCTGGTTCTGCGTCGGCGGTGGCGGCGTGGGAGGGGGCAAAACCGTGGTCTGCAACCGCTCCGGAGGTGAAGGATTGCTGAGCGGCAAGCGCTGTGCTTCCTGGATCGGAGCCGGCGGCGGTGGGGTCGGATCGCTGGCGCGAAAAACGAACGGCGCATCCACCTGCACGTGTACGTCGTTGGGTTTGGAAGCGGGCAAGGGAGCGCTCTCCGGCCCGGTGATTGAGACGCTAACCTGGCTGGGAGACGAACCGCTCGCCCGCAAGCCGGAGGTCGCCACCGGTGGCGGCACCGGGCCGGCCTGTTCGGTGGGGGGCGCCAGGCGCATGGACTGCGCCAGGTTCGCATCCGGGATGGGAGGCGCCGACGGAGCCGATGCACGCATCACCGGCACAGGTGGCTCCGGACAGCCGCAACTGCCGGGCACGGCCGTGTCCACCGCGGTCAGCCGCCCCGAGTGAAAAACGATCTGGTCCGAAGGCTTCACCTGGTACGTCCCATCGCCCATCAGTTCCGACACGATGACGGAGGAGGTATTGCCGGGCAAAGCGCGCACGCAGGTGTTGCCGCGAGCGTCGGCACTGATGGCGTAATGGAACTCGCCAGGACCCGCCAGCAGGATGCGGAAGTCCGGTGTCACCACCGAGTCGGCGGAAGCTTCCAACTTGTAGTGCGCCTCCAAGGCTCCAGTGCTCATACCCAGCATCAGGTCGCGGCCAGTTTTCGACGACGTGACGGACACGCTGGTTCCCGGACAGACCCGCACTTCCCCGCCGCGCCCGAGGTGCAAGACCGCAGTCTCAGCGCCGGCGGTGACTGAAGAGCCGCTGGCCAAACGACTGCCTGCCAGCACCACGGCGCCGGAAGTCCCCGGGCTGACGGGAACCACGACAGGCTGCACCCCCCGGGTGAAGGCGGGCACGGTGGGCGGCTCCACCGGCTTCCGGGCCACGACCACTCCCGCCGGGCGCAGGTGGATGGTCAGGAGGTTCCCCGTTGCATCCGAGGTGTAGTCAGACGGCTTGAGCAAATCAATCACCACGCGGACAATCGGCGGCACCTTCTGATACTGGTTGAGGCGAACCGCACTGATCTGGTCACTGTGCACCTCAATGCGCTTCTGGGGCACTGACATGAGGGCGTTCGGGAGGTCAATCACCAGGCGCGGCGGGTTGTCCAGCCTCTTGATCTCGGGGCGAAGTGGATGGCTGCTGATAATTTCCAAGGCGGGCGGCGTCTGGTTCAGGAGGACCCTGACACGCGCGATGGTCGCGGGCGGCTGGGGTTTGGACTGAGCCTTGGCCGAACTCGGAACAAGAACTCCCGCCAACAGGGAGATCAGCATCAGTTGAGGGCTAATACGGGGCAAAGACTTCCTACCTGGACTACAAACTTGCCAGAGCCAACGATACCACCGGTGGGAGATGGAGAGAAGTGGCGGAACGCGGCCGGGACGGCAGCTTCGGGCCTTCTTGAGTCGCTACATCAGCTCAGGATTCGGAGAGAAACTCGTATTCGTCGATGACCGCGGCCACCGCCACTTTGCCGTCCACCGCACCGCCATCCACCCGAACAACTTTACCCTTGCAGCGCACCCGGATGCTTTCTGTGAGCGTGATCTCAGGCGGCAGCGTCAAAGTGAATTCGATGGCCGATCCGGCGGCGATCGCCGAGTCCACATAGAAGCAGATACCGCGGGCGCTCACGTCCCGCGTCTGGGCAGCTTTTTCCTGCGCTCCCTCCGCCTCGTAGGTGACGGAAACCGGCAGTCGCAGGGCAAACCGGCGGGTTGCCCGCTTTTCCTCCTGGGACTCGGCCATGGCCCCTCCGATGAAGTGGTAAGCATGATGTTTTGCGTGCACAGTGTCAAGCCGTAGTTTGAATCGGTGCCGATTCGGGACGGCCGGCCCGTTGATGTAAGCTGAGGGCAAGACGTGCCCCATGGTCTTCGTCCTCGATAACTACGACTCCTTCACCTATAACTTGGTCCAGTACCTGGGCGAACTGGGCGCAGAGGTCGTGGTGCGCCGCAACGACCAGGTAACCGTAGCCGAGGTGGAGGCGATGCACCCGGAACGAATTGTCGTGTCGCCGGGACCGTGCACCCCGCAAGAAGCGGGGATCAGCGTGCAGTTGATCCGTCATTTTGCCGGCCAGGTGCCCGTGCTGGGAGTATGCCTGGGACATCAGGCCATTGGCGCGGCCTTCGGCGGCAAGGTGGTTCGGGCGAAAAGCCTGATGCACGGCAAGACCAGTCAGGTCGAGCATGACGGGAAAACGATTTTCCAGGGCCTGCCTTCACCCATCACGGCGACGCGCTATCACTCTCTGGTTATCGAGGAAAAAAGCTTGCCCCGGGATCTGGAAGTGAGCGCGTTTGCCACCGACTGTGACGGGTCGCGAGTGATTATGGGGTTGCGGCATCGGAAGTGGCCGGTCGAGGGCGTGCAATTCCATCCTGAGAGCGTACTCACCACAGAAGGGAAGAAGTTGGTGCAGAACTTTCTGGGCTTGTGCCCGGGCGGTCCCGCGGATTTTAGCCAGTGAGCGGACGAATCTCCCGCCACCGCGCTGTCGAGAAGCCCGGCGGTGGCGGGATAGCTGTGACATCTACGGCCGCGCACACCTGGCCGCAGGGTTTTTCTGGGTCTGAAGTTCCTGCCGGATGAGTTTGCCTCTAGTACTTCTTCTCCCGCGGGGAGGTGTGCGTATTGTCGTACCGGATACCCTCCTCAACCTGGGCGATGGCCTGGTTGATCAGGGACAGCGCCTTGGCGCGATGGCCACCCTTGTCGTGAGAAGCCGATTCCAGCGCCCGCTTGGCTTCGCGGAGATGTTCGAGCGCAGAAGTCATCTCCGGCTGGGCCTCGGGCGGTGCCGGTGGCGGCGCTGCGAAGGTAGCGAACGATGCGCTCAACACCAGGCTGAGGACTGCCGCGGTAAACACTGCCATCATGCGTTTCATTTTCTCTGCCTCAAGTTGGATTTCGACCCCGGTTGCGCAACATCATAATTCAAGTCAGTCCGTCTTGTGGGCGGCCAGTATCGATTCACGCTCACCCTGCCGGGCTCCACTCCGGAAGACCCAACTGGCCGACTATCTGGAGGAATCGGGGATCGGTGCGGAGTTGGTGATAGCCCGGCCACGTCCGCGCCAGCATGACAAACATTGGATCCTTGTCGTCGAGCGCCCGCTGCGCGAACGCGATCGCCCCTTCCATGTCTCCCACCGCGGCGGCTGCGGGCGCGAGCAGCGAGGGCTGAACGTACTCACGTGCGCTCCGCACCTCCACTTCGCGGTACACGGCGCGCGCACTGTCGGGTTTGCCCCATGCGGCGTAGATGGAAACCAGCGTTGTAAGCGCCCAGCTATGACGCCCTGACATCGCCAATGCCCGCTCGCATATTGCGGCCGCCTCTTCCCATTGAGCGTTGCACAGCAGCGCCTGCGTCAGGCTCCAGTGGGCCAAGTACGAGTTGGGATCGAGTTCCAGGCCACGCCGCCCGTGATCAACGGCTTCCGACAGCCGCCCGCTGCTCACGCCGGAGAAACACAGGATGACATTCGCGTACCCGGACAACGGGTCCACCTGCAAGAGGCGCAGTAACTCATCACGGGCTTCCTGCTCGCGTCCCGCCACCCACTGCAGGAAGAAAAGTCCGTACCAGGCCCGGCCCTGGGGATAGTTAGGGTTCAGTTCGAGCGCTCGCCGAAATTCCCGCTCGGCGAGGGGAAAATCGAGCTCATACAGGAGTGCCGCGCAGGCCAGCGCGCTGTGCGCCTCGGCCAGGTCGGGGTCCAATTGCAGCGCTCGGCGTGCTGCCTCCAGGGCGCGGGGCATCACTTCTCCGGGCGGTTTGTAGCCCGAGTACCCGGAGGTGGTGTATCCATCCGCCAAACCGGCCCATGCCTGCGCGTACGCGGGATCGAGTGCAACGGCCTGGGTGAAACAGTCAATCGCCTTGGGAATGCTGAGTCCTCGCTGGTACAGCAAGGCTCGCCCCTTCAAGTACAGTTCGTACGCGCCCATGTGGCGGGTCGGTGGTTGCAGAGGCTGGCCTTCGGCGCTTGCGGCGAGCGATAACCGGAGTCGTCCGGCGATCGTCCTGGCGATTTCATCCTGGACCGCAAAGACATCTTCCAGGACGCGGTCGTAGCGTTCCGACCAGAGCTGATAGCCGCTGGCGGCATCAATGAGCTGTGCGGTGATCCGAAGACGATCTCCCGATCGCCGCAGCGTGCCCTCGAGAATCGTAGCCACGCCGAGCTTGGTGCCCACCGAGCGCAGATCCTCGTTGCGCCCCTTGAAGGAAAACACCGAGCTGCGGCCCGCGACTCGAAGACCGGGAATGTGGGCCAAGGCGTTGATGATTTCCTCAGTGATGCCGTCGGCGAAGTACTCCTGCTCGGAATCGCCGGAGAGATTCTGGAAGGGCAGGACGGCGATGGCGGGCCGAGTGAGAGAGCCGGAGATGCTGCCCAGGTTGGCCGGTGCGGCCGCAGGAGCAGGAGCCGCGCTGTCCTCCTTGTCAGCAATCTCCAGCCCGGCCTTGCGCAAGCCGTCAATCAGCTGCTTCCCGTACTCGGGACTAAACCACTTCTCGATATCCTTGGGTAGCGTGGCAGTAACATCCGGCCGCAGTCTGAGCAGGTCCCGCAGGGCTTTACCGGCCGCATCACGTTCCCCGAGCTGCCCGTAGACGGCTGCCATGTTCGCGTGCGCACCCCAGTGGCCCGGCAGATTGGTTTTGAGCGCGAAACTGAGTGCGCCGTGGTAATCGCCTTGGCGGTAGGCGTTGTAGAAGTTGGCATACCAGTACCATCCAGGATGATGGGGATTGAGCTGCTTGGCGCGCTCCGCCAGCGCGAGGCCGCGCTCCCAGTCGCCCGCATAGGTCAGCAACTCACCGAGGAAAGCGATCGAGTTGCCGTCCATGGGGTTGAGCGCGACGGCCCGCTCCGCCGCATTCCGGAAGCTCTGGAATTCCTTTTGGAAGAAAAGCGCCTGGGCCAGACTGCAATAGGCCAGGTGATTGGATGGCGCTGCCTCGACGGCACGCTGCGCGGCGGTTAAGCCGCTCGTCAGGGAATCAGCCTGCAGGTTGAAGCCTTGCCCGTATTCCTGGACGCACAATAACGCCAGCATAGCCCAGGCATCGGCGTAAGCCGGCGCCTTCCGCACCGCCAACTCCAGTCCATAGCGCGCATCGGCAAGATCTTCGGCGGTGACGCGCTCGAAGTAGCCGAAGCTGCGCAGCACTGCTTCGTAGGGGCTCAGCTGCTCGGGAGTGCGGCTGCGCACCGCCTCACTCATGCTCCGGGGCAGGACGCCGTGCATATCAGCAACCGTCGAAACAATCCGCGGAACCAAGTCATCCTGCAACTCGAAAACCGCCTCCGCTTGGAATGGGCGCTCGTAGGTTTCGGCCCAGAGATGGGCGCCCGAATTCGCGTCCACGAGTTGCACCGCGAGGCGCAGCTTCGTCCCCGCCTGCCGCAGATTGCCTTCCATCACGTAGCGCGCGCCCAGTTCCTTGCCGCCAGTCCGCAGATCGGTTGCCTGGTTTGTGTAGCGGAGTGTCGCGCCGCGTGCGATCACCCTGAGGTAGGAGAATCGCGACAGGCCGGTGACGATGTCTTCGGTGAGCCCCTCGGCCAGAGCCGTGAGCTCGGCGCTGGCGCCGCCATACTTGAACGGCAGTACCGCGACCCAGAATCCTTCATCGGCGCGAACCGCTCCCGAGTCGGGCGCGGATGAACTCACCGGCGCGAGGATTGTTCCCCCCTCGGGGGCAATCTCGATCCCAGCCTTGCGCAGACCGTCGATCAGGCTCTTGACCAGTTCCGGGTCCCACCACTTCGCGCACTCTTCGCGCGCCACCACGGCGAAATCCGGCCGCACGGCCAAAAGCTCTCGCGCTGCGTTGCGCGCCAGATGCAGCTCTCCCAGTTGTCCGTAGGTCGCGGCCAGCGCGAGTTCGTTGCGCCAGAAACCCGGCATGTTGACCTTCAGAGCGAATTCCAGAGCGCCGGGATAGTCGCCTTTTCTATATGCCCTGAAAAATGGTGGGAACCAATACCATCCCGGATGATTCGGGTTGAGGTTTCTGGCCCTTTCCACCAGCTCGCACCCTCGATCCCAGTCGCCGGAGTAGGCAAGGAGAAACCCCATGTATGCCATGGTGAAGCCGTCCAGGGGATTGAGCGCGATGGCCCGCTCGGCCGAGCTTCGGAAAGCTTGATTTTCCTTGCGAAAAAACAGGACCGAGGCGAGGGCATGATGCGCCAGGTGGTTGGAGGGAGCGAGATCCACCGCCTTTCGCGCGGCGGCGAGGGCGCGTCCAACGGGATCCGGCCGCAGGTTGAAGCCATGGTTGTTTTCCTCCCGGTACAGCATGGCCAGCAGAGCCCAGCAGTCGGCATTCCCCGGGGCCTGTTGCACCGCACGTTCCAGGCCCGCCCTCACGCTGGCGTGCTCCTCTTCATTGACATGCTTGAAATACGAGAATCCGCGCAGGAACGCTTCGTAGGGGGTGAGTTGATCGGGATCCTTCCCGCGGAGCGTTTGGCTCATGCTGTAGGGAAGAACGCCGTGAGTGTCGGCGACAGTGGAAACGATTCGAGGAACCAGGTCGTCTTGCAACTCGAAAACTGTTTCCGATTGGAAGGAGCGGTCGTAGGTCTCGGCCCAAAGATGCGCGCCGGAGTGAGTGTCGACGAGTTGCACCGAGAGGCGTAGCTTGGTTCCCGCCTGACGCAGGCTGCCTTCCATCACATAACGCGCGCCCAGTTCCTTGCCAGCCAATCGGACGTCGCCGGATTCGTGGGCGTAGCGCAATGTGGAACCGCGAGCGATGACCCTGAGATAGGAGAACCGCGACAGGCCGGTGACAACGTCCTCGGTGAGTCCCTCGGCCAATGCGGTAAGTTCGGCGTTTGCACCGCCATACTTGAACGGCAGTACCGCGACCCAGAATCCTTCATCGGCACGAGTCGCTCCCGAGCCGGTGGTGACACGCGCCGCTCCTGAAGTTGCACTGGCGGGCGCCGGAGCCCGCTTCTCCGAATCTTCCGCTATTTCCAGTCCCGCCTTGCGCAGCCCGTCAATAAAGTGTTCGACCAGTTCGGGCTCCCACCACTTGACGAATTCCTCGCGCACCGCAGTGGCAGTGGCGAAGTCGGGTCGAAGGACAAGCAGATCCCGAACCGCTTTTTGCCCCGCTTCGCGCCGGCCGAGCTGCCCGAGCGATGCCGCCAGCGCACAGTGTGTGGCCCAATAGCCGGGCATGTTGATGCGGAGGGCAGCGTCAAGGGCCTCGGCGTATTGACCCTTGTTATAGGCATTGGCGAATAGCGCATTGTGGTACCAGCCAGGATGGTTGGGATTCAGTTGCATGGCGGATTCCACCAACTTGCATCCGCGGTCCCAGTCGCCCGCATAAGCGATCAGCAGGCCCATAAAGGCAATGGTGGATCCATCCATGCGATTCAGCGCCATGGCCCGCTCCGCCGCCGCGCTAAAACCGAGCTTGTCCTTATGGAAGAAGAGACTTGTAGCCAGGGCCCAGTAGCCGAGGGCATTGGAGGGTGCCGCTGCCACGGCGCGCTGCGCCGCCGCGGTTGCCCGGCCAAGGGGATCCGGTCCGGGGTTGAACCCTTGCGCATACTCGCCGCGGTAAATCATCGATAGCATCGCCCAGCAGTCGCTCTGGTCGGGCGCGTTCTTTACGGCGCGCTCCAGGATCCGCCGCACGGTTGCATGTTCGTCTGGCGTGATTCGCTCAAAGTAGCTGAAGGTACGAAGTACGGCCTCATGCGGGGTCAACTGATCCTCGCTCTTGCTGCGGAGCGCTTCGCTCATCGTGCGCGGCAAGATACCGTACTGGTCGGCGACGGTGGACACGATCCGCGGGACGAGGTCGTCCTGAAGTTCAAGCACCGACTCTGGCTTGAAAGGATGATCATAAGTCTCGGCCCACAGATGAGCCCCGGAGATTGTGTCCACGAGCTGCACGGCGAGCCGTAGCGTGGCTCCTACCAGGCGGAGACTGCCTTCCATAGCGTAACGGGCGCCCAGTTCCTTGCCCACGGTCCGCAGATCGGAGGCCTGATTCGCGTAGCGCAGCGTCGAACTGCGTGCGATGACGCGCAAATACGAGAATCGTGAAAGGCCGGTCACGATATCTTCCGTCAGCCCCTCGGCTAGGACTGCCAGATCAGCGTTGGCTCCGCTGTACTTGAAGGGAAGCACTGCAACCCAGAACCCCTGCTCGGCGCGGGCAGCGCCCGAATCGGCCTTCGCGGCAGAACGGGAAATGTCAGCTGTTGGGGCTGCCGTTTCTGTATCCGGAATCTCCAACCCGGCCTTCCGCAAGCCGTCGATGAAGCGCTCGCCGTACTCGGGGTCCCAGACTTTCGCGACCTGCTTGCGCATGATGGCCGGGAGATCGGGCCGCACTTTCAGCAAATCCCGCACGGCCTTCGCGGCGGTGTCCGCTTCCCCGAGCTGACCGGAGGCGGCTGCTATGAACATGGGCGCGAGTGGGTGACCTTGCAGCTTCACTTTGAGCGCAAAGCTGAGCGCGCCGCGGTCGTCGCCCTGGCGATAAGCGTTGTAGAAATCGGCGAACCAGTACCATCCGGGATGATTAGGATTGAGCTGCTTGGCGCGCCCCGCCAGTTCCATGCCGCGCTCCCGCTCGCCTGCGTAGGTCATCAACTCGCCGAGAAGAGCAACCGAGTTGCCGTCCATGGGGTTGAGCGCGATGGCTCGCTCCGCCGCATCCCGGAACGTATGGAATTCTTTTTGGTACGCGAGTACCTGGGCCAGACTGAAATAGGCCAGATGATTGGAGGGCCCTGCCTCGACGGCCCGGCGGGCGGCGGCGGCTCCGATCGCCAGGGCATCGGCCTGAAGGTTAAATGCATGCACGTAATCCTGGCCGCACAGGAACGCGAGCATAGCCCAGGTGTCGGCGTAATTCGGAGCCTTGCGCACCGCCGTTTCCAGTCCGGACCGCGCAGCAGTCAATTCTTCGGGGGTGCCCCGCTCGCAGTAGCCGAAGCTCCGCAGCACGGCCTCGTAGGGGCTCAACTGCTCGGGAGGGCGGCTGCGCAAAGCCTCACTCATGCTCCGGGGCAGAACTCCGTTCATATCAGCAATCGTCGAAACAATTCGTGGGACCAGGTCGTCCTGCAACTCGAAAACTGTTTCCGGGCTGAAAGTACGCTCGTAGTTCTCCGCCCAGAGGTGAGCGCCGGTCGTGGCATCCACCAGTTGTACCGCGAGCCGCAGCTTCGCCCCGGCCTGCCGCAGGCTGCCCTCCATCACGTATCGCGCGCCCAGTTCCTTGCCGATTGCCCGAACATCTCCTGACTCGCTGGAGTATTTAGCCGTCGAACCGCGGGCAATCACCCGCAGGTAAGAGAATCGCGACAGTCCAGTGACGATGTCTGCCGTCAGCCCTTCGGCCAAAACCGTGAGGTCAGGGTTAGCGCCGCTGTATTTGAAGGCAAGCACCGCTACCCAGAACCCCTGCTCGGCACGCGCTGCGCCCGAGTCGGCGACGCGTGATGTTGAAACCGAAATCTTCTGGGACGTTTGCCGCGCCAGATCGCGAAATTCATTGGCGACATCGCGCGCCGTCTGCACGCGGTGGCTGGGATCCTTCTCCAAACAACGCCGGATGACGCGCCCTAAGTCGGAAGGTAAATCCGGGCGAACTTCCGTCACAGGCGGCGGAGTGTCGCGCAGGATCGCGGAGATCAGCTCGGCGGAAGAATTTCCGCAGAATGGCTGCTTTCCGGTCGCCATCTGGTGCAGCACCACGCCAAGCGAGAAGATGTCGGTCCGCGGATCCAGCGTGCGGCCCGAGACCTGCTCGGGTGACATGTAAGCGGGGGTGCCCATGACGACGCCAACCTCGGTTTGCCCGGCGGAGGTCATCGTCGCGCCCGTGTGCTTGTCGGCGCTGACGTCCTTCGCCAATCCGAAATCGAGGATCTTCACGCGGCCGTCGTTCGTGACCATGATGTTGGCGGGCTTCAGGTCGCGATGCACGATGCCTTTTTCATGCGCTGCGGCCAGCGCTCCCGCCAGCGCCCCGGCAATCTCGACGATTCGCTCGACCGGCAGCCCGCCCTCAGGAATGAGGCGGTCGAGCGACTGCCCGTCGACCAGTTCCATGGTGAGAAAGTGGACGCCCTCGGCTTCTTCCACAGAAAAGATGGTGACGATGTGCGGATGGTTGAGGGCTGCCACCGCGCGAGCTTCGCGCTGGAAGCGTGCCAGCCGCTCGGGATCGCGGGCCATCTCTGCGGGCAGCACCTTGAGCGCCACGTCACGCCCGAGCTTGGAGTCGGTAGCTCGGTACACTTCGCCCATGCCGCCGGCACCGATGGCGGCGGTGATCTGGTAATGGGCGAGTGCGCGTCCGATCAGATTGAGCCTCCCGGGAGCCGGCGGGGGTCAGCGGCGGCTTTGTTGCAGTCCAAACGCCGCGCCGATTCTACACCCCGGCGCGGGCACTGGAAACCGCAGTCGATCAATGCAAAACGGCAATTTTTCAATCGGAATCGGACGAATCCGGGCCCCTCCAGATGAGGTATCTCCGCAACTCAGACGAAACAAACGATCTGGGGTGTACACTTGGGCCGCTTCAATCCAAGAGAAAATCAACAAAAGGGGGGAGCAATGAGAAAACTGATAGTGGTTCTGTGCGTCCTGGGCGCGGTAGGCTTCGTCCAAGCCCAGGAAGCGATGATATCCCCACCCAAAATCCTGACGATGACGCGGGAGGTTTTGAAGACCGGCAAGGCTGCGGCGCACGAAAAATGGGAGGCGGGATGGCCGCGGATGTTTGCCAAGGCCAGCTGGCCGACCCACTATATTGCGATGTCTGCCATCACCGGTGAACCTCGCGTGTTGTTCTTTTCCGCCTACGATTCGATGGAGGACTGGGCCAAGGACACCCATGCCCAGGAGCAGAATGCCGCGATGGCAGCTGAGCAAGCCACCCTGGCGGACAAGGACGCGGACTACCTGACCGGGCTCACCAATGCCGTGTTCAGCTATATGCCCGAACTCAGCTACCACCCCGACGTGCCGGTGGCGGGTACGCGTTATTTTGCGACGGTTGTCTTCCACGTCAAGCCGGGCCACGACGACCATTTTGTCGAGGCGCGCAAGGTGGCGCTCGCCGCGCACGAAAAGGCGGCACTGGGTGACCACTACTCGGTCTACCACCTCGTTGCCGGCAACACCGGAGGCACCTACGTGATTTTTCTGCCCATGAAATCACTGGCAGAGCTGGATGCTTTCCCGACCGTCCACGGACAGGCCTACAAGGACGCGCTCGGCGAAGACGGTCGGAAGAAGTTGGCCGACTTCGACAGCCAGGGAGTGGAAGGCACCGAAACGCAAATATTCGCCCTCAGCCCCAGCATGAGTTATCCGGCAAAGGAATGGGTACAGGCTGATCCTGATTTTTGGGGAAAGAAGGCAGCCGCTCCCGCCAAGGCTGCGACCAAGAAAGAACCGGCCAAGCAGTAGAGCGATCCCAGCTGTGAGATTGGACGTGAACCGGGCCCCGCCGCGCTGGGGGCCCGACCCGTTACCAGCCCCAGAGGTACTTGAAGTAGCCGGACACCATGTCGCTCCATCCATGGGAAAGCATTGTCGAGCGCAGGTTGCGGCGCCAGTATGCCAGGAGGCCATACTCCAGTCCCAGAACCGTGATCACGATGACCGGTCTGTAGCCCTGATAGACGTGTCCTATTCCAAACAACAGCGCCTGCGCCAGCAGGGCAAAGACCGCGCTGCCGGTGAGCCTGTGAAATTGCTTTTGCAAGTATCCGCGATAGACGACCTCCTCGCAGAAGCCGGCGGTCGCGGCGAGCGCAAGCCACGAGGTCACCGCGAGGGTCCCGACCGGAGGGAAGTGGTAGCCGCCGGCGCCTCCCGTGCGCGGTCTCCCAATCAGCCACCAGAGCAGCTCCGCGCTGCCGCTCCAAAGCGACCAGAAGACGAAGGCAATCAGCAAGTCCCCAGCGATCTGCTTCCAGTTCTTCCAGCGCTGGCCGGTGAGGTCGCTCATGCGGCCTCCTTGCCATCGAACGCCAGCCCAAACACAGAACAGCACTAGCCACTCGATGACTAGGCCCTTCGCGCAGGCACGAACCATACCCTGCGGGTCGCCATTGGCTCTAAACATGGGCGAGGACGTGATCTGCAGTCGGTACCAGCCATACGCTGTCTGGCCGAGCAAGATCAGCAAGACGGTGATCAGGTGCCACACCGGTGCGAGCAGCTTGCGCTCAGCCGCGGGTCGGGCGACGGTAGCCATCGTCCAGGGATACGCAAGCAGGGGTGCTTTGGTTCACTCGCAGGCCAAAGCGCTCACTTGCACGCGCCTGGGGCTCCATCGGGAGCGGTCCTCGGTTACGTGATTCCCCGCAGTTCCCTCAGAAGCTACCAAAAGAGCGCTAGGGGACTTTGAGTGGTTGTTGGTGTAATGGCGATATTACGCCAATTGGTTTCCGCGAGATGCCGTGCACGAGTCAGCCCACTACCGAGTGGGTGCTCCGGGGCTAAAGGTTGCCAATGCAGACTCCCGGTTCTTCGACGTACCTCGCGATGTTCGCACGAATCTCAGAGGCACTTTGAATCATCAGTTATTAGCGTGACTCGCCTCTCCGTGAAATGCAAAACTCTTACAGGCTGGGCGAAGAAAGGAACGCATCATGCCTATCCCTCTGATCTGGGGCATAACTGTGGCCTTCGGTTTTCTTGCATGGGGCGTTTTCGCTGCGCAATACATTTGGCCGGCGATAAGCAAACGGGAACGCGCAGAAGCATTCAGGCCGATCCTCGTGCTGCACGGGTTCAGGTACATCGGTCTCGCAGTCTTGATCCCCGGCGTCGTTTCTCCGCAATTGTCCGCCACTGTATTCGCTCGCGGACTCGCCTATGGCGATCTGGCAGCCGCAACCTTGGCCCTCATCGCGCTCGCCGCTCTCAGGACCAGATTGGCCGAACCTCTGGTCTGGATCTTCAACATTTTTGGGACTGCCGACCTGCTGAATGCGTTTTACCAGGGTAGCCACCTTTCGCTTCCGGACACGCCGGGATTGCTGGGCGCGGGTTATTTCATCCCAATCTTTGGGGTCCCTCTCCTCCTGGTCACCCATGCTCTTGCGTTCAGGTTGCTCATGCGGAAGGAGGCCGCCGCGCCCTCGCGTGTTGTGCGCGATGCAGCTTGAGTCGGGCCGCGCCTTGGTTTCGCGACGCTCAAAGGAGGAGTCAGATGCTCTTCTCGTCGAACTTGATCACGTCAAGTCAGAAACTCCCCTCACAATGAACCTGACACCATAGCAGCAAGTTCCTTTTGCCCAGAATGTTGCCCTTGCTGGCGTAATCAGGCGATTACACCAACTATCCCGAACGGCCAATCATGAGCTAGGTCGCAGCCCATCAGACCTTAGGTGGCACACCTGGAGCCGTGCCCTCGCACGAGACCAGTGACGAGCACAGTTCTAGCTCCCGCTCCTCGCCACTTCCACCGCCCTCAGCACTGCCTGCGCCTTGTTCATGCACTCGTCGTACTCGCGCGCGGGGTCGGAGTCCGCGACAATCCCTGCCCCCGCCTGCAGGTAGGCGCGCTTGCCCCGAACCACCATGGTGCGAATCGCGATGCAGGAGTCGAGGTTGCCGGCGAAGTCGGCGTACAGCACTGAGCCGCCGTACACTCCACGCCGCACCGGCTCCAGCTCTTCGATGATCTGCATGGCTCGAACTTTAGGCGCGCCGCTCAGCGTGCCCGCAGGAAAACACGCGGCAAAGGCATCGAGCGCGTCAAGTTCTGCTCGCAACTTCCCTTCCAGCGCGGAAACGATGTGCATCACGTGTGAGTAGCGCTCCACGTACATCAAGTCGCGGACTTTCACCGACCCGTATTCGCTCACCCGGCCGAGATCGTTGCGCCCAAGGTCCACCAGCATCACGTGCTCCGCTCGCTCTTTCTCGTCGGCCAGCATTTCTTTTTCCAGGCGCTGGTCTTCAGCTTCGTCGCGGCCACGGGGATGCGTCCCGGCGATGGGGCGGTATTCCAGCTTGCGTCCGGTCACACGCACCAGCATCTCCGGCGACGAGCCCAGCACATGGGTATCACCCAGGTGCAGGAAATACATGTAGGGCGAAGGGTTCACGGTCCGCAGGGCGCGATACACATCAAAGGGCTGGACTCCGGGCGCGAAGTCGAGGCGTTGCGAGAGCACGATCTGGAAGATGTCTCCGGCGGCAATGTATTCTTTGGCGCGCGCGACCGATTGCAGGAAACGCTGCCGGCTGGTACCGGCGTGAATCTTCAGGTTGGAATTCCGCCTGGCTTCAGCTTTAACGTAGAAGCCGCCAGACAGGCCCCGAGCCAGCTTCTTCTCGATCGCGCTAATGTCCGCCACGGCACGGTCGTAGGCCCGGCGTGGAGGTTCTCGCGAAACATCCGCGGTCGCGATGATATGGATCTGGTGGCGCAGGTGGTCGAAAGCTAACAGGCGATCGAAGAACATCAGCACGCAATCGGGCAGCGCGAGGTCATCCTTGGCCTGTTCGCGAATGTTCTCCAGTTGGCGAACCATGTCGTAGGCAAAATAGCCCACGGCGCCGGCGGTGAGTGGCGGCAATCCGGACACGCTGGCCGGCCGATGCTGACGGAGAAGCTCTCTTGCGATTTGGAAAACGCTGCCCTTGCGCTGCTCGCGGCTTCTCCCTCGTTGCACAGTTATCTCTTGCCCCCGGGCTTGGACTCGCATATAAGGACGGGCACCGAGAAAGGTGTAGCGGCCGATCTGCTCGCCACGCTCCACCGATTCCAGCAGGAAGGCATAAGGCTCGTTCGCGGCAACAGAGAGGAAGGCAGAGACCGGGGTCAACAGGTCAGCCGTAACCGACTTGACCACGGGTACTAGCGTGGCTTGGCGAGCCAGGCGCGCGAATTCGCTGTAATCCGGGCCGAGCATGTGTACTCTTGAGTGCGTTTCGAGGGCGCAGTGGGTTCATTATAGGGGGAGCGCGTCCGCTGCGCGCTGAGCCCACTCTGCGTCTTGCTGAAGGCGAGGTGTGGCAGGGCGGGATCCTTCGCCTTTGCTCAGCGCAGCAGTCCCGACGCTAGGGCGGCATTACCCTCGTAACCAGCAAATGAATTGACGGATCCCGTCAATGCGTTGGAAGATGAGGGTTTATCGCAGTGGGGGCGTATGCGAGTAAAGTTCTGGGGAGTGCGGGGGTCAACCCCGACTCCCCACCCGGAAAACCTGCGCTATGGAGGCAATACCTCCTGCGTCGAAGTGCGCATCGGCGACAGCCTGTACATTTTCGACTGCGGCACCGGTTTCCGCGCCCTGGGGCAGCAACTGCGCTCCGAGTTCAACAGCCGCAACATCTGCGCCCACGTCTTCGTCTCCCATTTCCATTGGGACCACATCCAGGGCATCCCGTTTTTCGGACCGCTCTATGACAAGCCCGAGAACCGGTTCCTGTTCCATTCTTCCAGCCGCACCCGCAGCCTGAAGCGGGTGATGGAAGAGCAGATGACCTCGCCCTACTTCCCGGTGGACATGACCGAGATGAAAGCGCACCGCGCCTTTTACGATTTTGAAGAAGGGAGCATGCCGCTCGACGACGTAGTCGTGCAGGGCAGCTGGCTGAACCATCCCCAGGGCTGCATGGGGTTCCGCATCGAAACCAAGACGGGTGTGCTGGTGTACGCCACCGATAACGAGCCCGGCGATCCGGAGTTCGACAAGAACGTCCGCAAGCTGGCGGCCGGGGCGGACGTGCTGATCTACGACTCGCAATATCTGCCCGACGAATACATCGCCCGCAAGCGCGGCTGGGGGCACAGCCACTGGCGCGAAGCCATCAACATCGTGATGGAAAGCGGGGCCAAGGAACTGGTCCTGTTCCACCACGATCCTGACCACGACGATGCCTGCATTGATAACGTGGTGAAAGAAGCACGCAATTACTACCCCAAGGTACGGGCCGCGGCTGAGGGGATGGAGCTGATCCTGTAACCAGCGGTCAAACTTGCCTCTCTGCCGCCACCTGCATACAATGCTGGGGTTTGCCTGCCTACCCGGGTATCTGCCCGGCGCCGGCCAGCATCTGACCACCTAATTGCCATCATCGGAGCACACGCCATGAAGACCATTTCCCTCGAGCAGGAAATCAATCCGTGGGAGGCACAAGCCGCCCGCTTTGACCTGGCAGCCCAGAAGCTCAATCTGGACGAGGGAATTTGGAAGGTCCTGCGCTATCCCGCCCGCGAGATCATCGTGCATATCCCGGTCGCCATGGATGATGGGCACTTGGAGGTCTTCACCGGTTTTCGGGTGCAGCATTCGATTGCTCGGGGTCCATCCAAGGGCGGAATCCGCTACGCACCCGACGTGACCCTCGACGAAGTCCGCGCGCTGGCCAGTTGGATGACCTGGAAGTGTGCCGTGGTGAACATCCCTTTCGGCGGCGCCAAGGGCGGGGTCATTTGCGATCCTCACAAGATGTCCATGGCCGAACTGGAGCGCATGACGCGCCGCTACACCGCCGAACTGATCGAATTTATCGGCCCGGAGAAAGATGTTCCCGCCCCCGACGTCAATACCAATGAGCAGGTCATGGCGTGGATCATGGACACCTACTCCATGCACATGCGCCAGACGGTGACCGCGGTGGTGACCGGCAAGCCGCTCAACATCGGCGGATCGCGCGGCCGCCGCGAAGCCACCGGGCGCGGCATCATGATCGTCTGCGAGGAAGCCATCAAGAGACTGGGACTCAATCGCGAGGCCACGCGAGTGATTGTGCAGGGTTTCGGCAACGTCGGTTCCAACGCCGCCAAGCTCATGGCGGAAGCGGGTTACAAAATCATTGGCATCCTGGAAGTGGACGGCGGCATTTACAACAAGAATGGAATCGATCTCGACGCGCTCTGGGAGCACCGGCAACGCAACGGCACCATCCACGGCTTCCCGGAAGCGGAAAAGGCCGATCCCGCCGAACTGCTGGTGACCGAGTGCGACATCCTGATTCCCGCCGCCACCGAGAACCAGATCACCAGCCGCAATGCCGATCGGGTGAAGTGCAAGATCCTGGCCGAAGGGGCCAACGGACCCACCACCGCTGCCGCCGACGAAATCCTGGCCGACAAGCGGGTCTTCGTGATTCCCGACATCCTGTGCAACGCCGGCGGTGTCACCACCTCGTACTTTGAGTGGGTGCAGGACCGCCAGGGATACTTCTGGAAGGAATCGGTGGTCAACGAGCAACTGGAACACATCATGAAGACGGCCTTCGAGGATGTGGTTCGTTACGCCGAGACCCACAATGTGAACAACCGCATCGCCGCTTATATGCTGGCGATCGACCGGGTCGCATACACCATCCGCCAGCGCGGGATTTACGCGTAGCGCCGCATCAGCTGTTGCCCCGGCAGCCCGCCGGCCACCACAGGCGAGGGCGCGAGGAGGTTCCGTGACTGCAACACGTCTCAAGCCAATTGCCTGGGCAGCAAGCCTATCTATCCTGTGTGTGCTGTGGTCAACCATCGCCGCCGCCACGCCGCAAACCAGCGCTCCAGACTCCCAGGCCGCTGCCGACAAATCCAAGAGCGCTAAATCCGAATCCGCCGCGCCCTCCGCCCAGGAGATCGCAGCCGCTAAGGCCAGTCACAAAGTCTGGGTCAACCTCAACACCGGCATCTACCACAAGCGTGGACGCTGGTACGGTAAGACCAAGAGCGGCAAGTTCATGACCGAGGACGAGGCCAAAAAGGCCGGCTACAAGGCCGCGAAGCGGGAATGACAGTGTGGGGCGGACACTCCTGTCCGCCCTGTCGGAGGAGAGCAATCATCCTCTGGGATCGCGTTGTAGTTATTGAATTGAGAAATCTTGGCAGCGTTCGTGCGCAGCCGGCGTTTGACGGACAAGAGTTTCTCCCCACACCATTTCGGTAGTGTCCAACGCACTCTTAGGACACTACCCACCATTCTACTTAATTGCTTTCCCCATTCGCGGTGGAGGATAATTTAGCCGTTGCCGGTGATTCGGCCTTTCTGGCCGGCAGCGGTCCTGGTCCGCTTGAATCTGCCCAACTCCATAACGCTTACCCGCATCTTCAGCATCCCGCTGCTGATCTGGATTTTGTCGACCAACCGCTTTGCTTCCACTTCGGGGGAAAAAGAGCTGCTGGCTTCGGCCTTGTTCATCGCTGCCTCCATCACCGACGGCATCGACGGATACCTGGCGCGGCGGCGTGGCCAGATCACCACCATGGGCATGCTGCTCGATCCCCTGGCCGACAAGCTCCTGATTGCCGCCGCGTTCGTCACCCTGGTGCAGTTCAATCCCAGCCTGGTGCCGGCGTGGATGGCGGTCGTGATCATCGGGCGCGAGTTCCTGGTGAGCGGCCTGCGTTCCATCGCGGCTTCCGAGGGCTTCACCATCGAAGCCAGCGAACTGGGCAAGTTCAAGATGTTGGTGCAAATTGTCTCGGTGGTGGCGGCCATCCTCGACCACCGCTGGAAAGAGTGGCCGGTGTACGGCAACTATGTTTTCCCGGTGCATTGGATCGCACGCATCGCCATCTGGTTCATGGTGTTTCTGTCGCTGGTCTCGGCCATCGACTACTTCGCCGCCTTCTGGTCGAAAATCGACCGCCAGGTAGTGAAGCGTCGCCGCCGAGCCTTCGTCCTGAGCCGACGGAGGAAGCGCGATGTCCCCGTCACCTGAAGATTCATCCACCAAGTCCCGCTCGGCCTGCAGCCCCCAGCCCGAAAAACCGGACGCGGGCACGGCGCTGCAGGAGTTCTCCCCGGAAGAACGCATGCTACTGGTGCAGCTGGCCCACGAGGCCGTCGCCTCTGCGCTGCAGGGGCGGCAACCCTCTCTGACTCCACCCTCGCCGCATCTGGCCGAGCCGCGCGGCGCTTTCACAACTCTCTATGTTCGAGGTGACTTGCGCGGCTGTGTGGGTTACGTGCTGCCTGTCTATCCCCTCTACCAGACGGTGGCCGAAACCGCGCGGTCCGCCGCCTCGGAAGATACCCGCTTCTGGCCCGTGACCCGCGAAGAGCTCTCCGAGCTTGAGGTCTCGCTTAGTATCCTGTCTCCGCTCAAGCCCATTCAGCCGGAAGAAATTGAGGTAGGACGCCACGGATTGCTGGTAAGCCTGGGACCGCATCGCGGCCTGCTTCTGCCCCAGGTGCCGCTCGAGCACGGTTGGGATCGCATCGCCTTCCTTGAACAGACCTGCCGCAAAGCCGGATTGCCCACCAATGCCTGGCAGAAGGGCGCAAAGATCGAGGCGTTCACGGCGGAAGTGTTCGGGGATCGCGATGTCTGAAGAGTGACCTGCCTGTTCACTCCGCAAGAAAGTCAGCGAGATCCCGCCAGCCCACACCCTGAATCTGCCTGCCGGACAGGCGGCAATCCTTAGTTTATGACCGAGCGCATCTCACCCTTTGGATTACACAACGGAGGGTGTCGCGCAGAAGTAATGTTGGTGTCGCACAAGATCTGCTGTATGGTTACGAGAAATCGAGCCGAAGGGGGCGTCATGGAGCTCGCAGTGCTGATTGTCGGTTTGCTGGTACTGGGTTCGCAGATTCCGGGAAATCCTCACATTCTCCTGCGGTAGGTAGACGGTAAATGCCGAATCGGCCGGTTGCACAGAATCTGTGCGGCAAGGCCGGTTGTAATCCGGTTCACCTGAGAGATCCCCAGCAAAAAAGATCGGGGAGAAGTTCTCACTCCTCCCCGGGTAGCACTGCTGCCTTGTGACGGAACCTATTGCTGTTCGTCGAGCTCCACGCCATCCCCCACATGCACATCCTCCAGGGCGAAGACAACCATGCCCGTAGCGGTGGTCGGGGTCGTGCTGAGAACGACGATTTCGCCCACGGCGCGGCGCGGCAGATCAGCCACGTGGATCTTCGGGCCCTTGCTCGTGGTCAGCATGGTGGGCTCGATGGTGGGCGGATTCTTCTGCGTGTCCTCGGTCGTGGAAGCCTTGAAGGAGAGCGAATCGACCGGATCTTTGAGGTCGGCCGAGTACGAGCGGAAGGCGCGCACATAGTCGCCTGCCTTCACCCCCTGGTTGGCGCCCACGTTCATGTACACCTTCATGCCCGTGCCCAACTCTGAGTCGAAGTCCTTCGCCATCACGATGCGGCCGCTGGTCTTGCCATTGGCCGGCGCGAAACGATCAAAACGCAACGGCAGGTGAAAGGAGATAGCGGGTTTCTCGGCAAACGGGATGGCGATGTCGCCAGGGTTCACCGGGTCACAACTGAATTCGACGTTCGCAATCGCCATTTTGCTGCGCGTATCCACTATGCGCACCCGCGCCAGTTCGGCATAAGGCTGGCCCGTCGCCTTCAACAGCATGCGTTGGCCGGGGAACAGCTCGTATTGGTTGGGGTCGCGCAGTTCGCGCACAATCGTGTACTCCTGTCCGGTCTGATAACCCCCGCCCGCCAAATACACCATGTCACCGTTGACGAACTTCGTGGTGTTCGGCGTCTGTAAACCGCCTGCCACAAAATTCGCGTTCGGAAGCTCCTTCCCAATGAAGCCGGCGCAGTACAGATCGGCATTGGTTGGGGTCTGCACCCGCTCGGTGGGAAAGCCCACGGTGGTGAACGCAGTGCCCGAGGGGGTGGGGGCCTGGTCTGCTGAGTTGGCCGCGGCCATGGCATCTTTGTCCTGGGCAGACGCGGCGACTGCCAGCAACAACAGCAGAAACAGTCCTGTTTTCTTCATGTTACCTCCGAGATAGGCCGGAACCCGGCCGACTCCCCGCTAAGTGCAGCAAATAAAAGGCTTTCAGCCGGACAGTAACAAGAGGGTAAGGGTGGGTCAAGGTTACGCTGGTGCCATGCGGGATACGTTAAAAAGTTTCTTCCCCCCTAAATTCATAATCCGTTGTTGCATCTGCAATTACGCGCCTGTAATATCGCGCCGACTCCGTCATGGCTATCAACAGCGCAGTGAACAGCTACGTCTCCCGCTTGCTGCCCTTGCGGCTGCCCCGGGTGTGTGTGGCGGTCACCGGCGCCGATGCCGCCGAGATGGTGGACAAGGCGGAGGTCCTGGTTCGGGATAACACCTTTCTGGAGTTCAGGTTGGACTACCTCTCGCGGCCGGGCCTGGCGCTGCCCCGGATCAAGAAGTTCACCGACTATCATCCCCACGTGGTGGCCATTGCCACCTGCCGGCGCGCCGCCAATGGAGGCAAGTTTCGCGGATCGCTGGCCTCCCAACTCGATCTGCTGGCCAAGGCTGCGGCGGCGGGATGTCAGCTGGTTGACCTGGAGTTGCAGAGCGCCCAGCGCTCCAAGCCGGAACAACTGCAACGCCTGCGCACCCGCGCGGCGTTGATTCTCTCCTATCACGACTTCCGCGCTACGCGGAAACTGGAAGAAACGCTGGAGAAGATGGGTGCCTTCCCGGCCGACTTCTACAAGATCGTCTCCACCGCCACGACGGTCTATGACAACGTCGTCATGATGAAGTTCCTGGAGAAACGCAGCGACCGGCATTCTCTGATCGGCGTGTGCATGGGTGAACAGGGCATCATCAGCCGTCTGCTGGGCGTGCGCGCCGGCAGCGTGTTCACGTTTGCGGCGGTCACCGCGGACCAGAAGACCGCGCCCGGCCAGGTCACCGCGCAAGAGTTGCGCAGCACTTATCGCATCGAGCAGGTGGATGCAGCCACGCGGGTCTACGGCGTGGCCGGCGATCCAGTGGCTCACTCCCTCTCCCCCGCCATCATGAATGCCGCGCTGCGCCGGGAGAACGTCAACGGAGTCTATCTCGCGCTCCACACCAAGTCGCTCAAGGACCTGCTGGGCTGCGTGCGCGAGATTCCCATTCATGGCCTCTCCATCACCATGCCGTACAAGGAGGCCATTCTCAAACACCTCGATAACACCGACTCGCACACCACCAAGATTGGCGCCTGCAACACCGTGGTGCGCGCCCAGGACGGCAAGCTGTACGGCTTCAACACCGACGCCGCGGGCGTGGTACGCCCGCTGGAGCAGCGCATCACCATCGAGCAGGCGAAAATTCTGGTGCTGGGCGCGGGGGGCGCGGCCCGGGCTGCGGTGTATGGACTCAAGGAGCGCGGTGCCGAAGTTTACATCTTGAATCGCAGTCTGGGGCCGGCACAGAAACTGGCGCGCTCCGCCCGGGCCCGCCTGATGAAGCGCGCGGATTTGAAGAAGATGCGGTTCGACGTGATCATCAACGCCACCCCAGTGGGCATGGGCAACACGCGCGAGACGCCGTTGAAAGAAAACGAAATCAACACCCGCTACCTGTTCGATATGGTCTACGATCCGCCGGAGACGCGGCTCATGAAGCTGGCGCGCGCGCGCGGCACGGAAATCATTCCCGGCATCGAAATGTTCGTCCACCAGGCCGCCCGCCAATTCGAGATCTGGACCGGCAAGCCCGCCCCCTGGGACGACATGCTGCGCGTGGTCAGCGTGGCCATGCAGGAGCGGGGGGCAGTCAAGAACGCGGCGAAGGAAAACGGCCGGAAGTAGGCGGTCCTGCACGCGGCTGCGACTTCGTGGGCATCGCTCCAACGTGTAAAGCCTTCCCTGTCGGGCCCCGTCCGGCCCGATACTTCCGTGACCATGCGAAGGTAAGCGTCTGAAAAGTAAGCTAGCTCTGCTCGGCATTCCACTTGCACCGGTAAACACGGAGGTTTCCATGCACAAACGTCTGCTGGCAATACTCGCGCTGACCGCCGCACTGGGTTTGGTCCCGCCCGCGCTGCTGGCGGAGCACGACAAGGGCGACAAGGACAAGGGGAAAGGACACAACCACGCCGGCAAGAACTTCGACGACGACGACAAGAGATGGGAGCACCGCGACGGATACGAGTACCGCACC
The DNA here is from genome assembly GCA_020073165.1 of Terriglobia bacterium. Lineage (GTDB taxonomy): Bacteria > Acidobacteriota > Terriglobia > Terriglobales > Acidobacteriaceae > JAIQET01. The sequence goes on from JAIQFP010000027.1 coordinate 49,493, forward strand.
TACGACCGTGACGATCGCCCGCCGGGGTGGAGCCACGGCAAGAAAACGGGATGGGGCAATTGTGGGCTGCCTCCCGGCCAGGCCAAGAAGTACGGCTGCCGGACTTACGTCTATCAGGGCCGTCCACACTACTATTATCAGGACGAGCAAGGGCGGATCATCGTCCGGCGTCCGACCATTTCCGTGCACGGCGGCGTTGACGTTCATCCCTAAGGCTGCGTCGAGAGGTATCGCAACCCGGCCGGGGCCAGTCCCCGGCCCTATTTCCTGGTCCGCCTAGCCCCAACTTGCATCTGGGGCTGACGTCTGGCTGAGGATGCACCCACCACCTGCCCGCCTGCTATATTCTCCCTTCGCTTTTCGGAAAGGACTCGGCGATGGCAGCTTACTTTCTCATCGACATTCTCGAGATCACCGACGCCGCCAAGATGGAGGAATACAGGAAGCATGTGGGCGCAGTCGTCGAAAAATTCAATGGGCGGTATCTGGTGGTGGGCGGACCGGCCGACGTGGTTGAGGGCACCTGGCGGCCCACTTTTCCTGTAGTCATTCAGTTCCCCAGCCGGGAGCAGGCTCGCCTCTGGTATGACTCGGACGACTATCGCCAATTGAAGGCGCTGCGTTTGACGGCATCGAAGGGGAATGCGGTGTTTCTGGAAGGCCTCTGAGATTCTGGCCTGGCGTCGATTGCGCATACATCAGAATGTCCGCCCCTGTGCGGAACTGGTGGATTCATACTATGACCTTTGTCACAACGATATCCAGCGCCTCCGGACGATGCCCTATGCCACGAAATGGTTGCATTTTTGTAGTGTTTCGGGGTAAGATCAAACGTGGACGCGACAGTTAGCGTCCGATCTCAAGGCTGTACCGCCCTTTCTTCCACAGGTTCAAGAGCAGTAGCCAACTGTCACGACTACCGGGGCTAGTTTTTGCCCTGCGCTGGTTCGGAGAGAGACCGATATGGCGTGGTACGCGTACTGCCTCACTGAGCAACAATCCCTCACCAATGGAACCCGCACCCGGCGCCCCTTCCTCCTCGATGGGATTCAAGGCGTCAACGGGGCCCCCGTGTTCAGCTATCCCAGCGGCGAGTTTGCCGTGGTAGTCAGCGAATACGACCGCAATGGCGGGGGCCGGATGGAAGAGAAAAACGTCTTGGAGCACGCCCGCGTGGTGACCGTGTGCTTCCGCAATGGGACAGTGCTGCCGTTCCGTTTTGGCACGATCTTTGACAGCGATGATGCCCTGCGCCAGGCGGTGCGGGCCAACCGGCGGGCCTTCGGACAGAGCGTCGCCCGGCTGCGCGGCAAGGCCGAAATGCACCTGAAAGTGCTGGTGCGCGGCGATGGCACCCTGCGCAGTATGGTCCCAGACATCACCCTGCCGGACACTGTGGGCGGCGAATATCTCTCCAAGCTGCGGGAAAAGGCCTCCAAGGACCGCGAGCGCCAAACCAAGGCACGGGCCCTGTCCGTCCAGGTGCACAAGCTGTTTAACCCGCTCGAGGAAGAGATCAGTTGCAAGCGGGTAGATGCCAACGGCATGTTGATTGACATCGCCCACCTGATTGACTCCAAGCATGTGGAGAAGTATCAGAACCGCTACAGCAGCGCCGCCAAGCAGTTGAAGAACTGTGAGCTGCTGATCAGCGGGCCGTGGCCGCCGTATCACTTCCTTCCCGGGAAGCTGCGAACGGTGGCGGGCAACTCGTAACCCAGCCCTCGCACCTCAAGCCGCCCCGGACCTCGGCTCCACATCCTAGGTTCCGCGCTCTGCATTCAATGTGCAGGATTGTGCATTTCGTGAGCACCCCGGCCTTGGCGCGGCTGTGCGGAGTGGTGGCGCTGGCCTTAGTAACTCCTTAAACCCCAACTAGTTAGATGCTGCATATCACATCCAGCTGTGACTAAGTCCTTTGGCTGCGGAAATGCTCCCTTCATCGGCAAGAAAAGAGGCCGCCGCAGAAGGACGCATCATGACCTTCACGCTCTTCCAATGTTCTCGACATCTCCCGTTACGTCGTTCCGGCTGGCGGAACGGCGCCTTGCATCGCCTTCCCTGACTTTCCCTTCCAAAAACCCTCGCCTCTTTTGAATAGTGGCCCCAGAAATGGGGCCGCTCTTTTTGGCTCAGTTCCCAGGGGTCAGGTCTCGGGCCAGGAGCCATCGGGCCCATGAAGCCCTGGCTGAGGGATGAGACCTGCGACCCGAGACCTGGAACCCGCGTCATGATATGTTCGAGTTCACCCATGCGCTCGTCCCTTGCCGCGGTTCTCGTCTTTCTGTTCGCAACCACTCTGGCCATTTCTCAAAACCAGCCGCAGAATACGCAAGCCGCGGCCGCTGCCATTGAGAAGGCGTATTCGCCGCAATTGCTGCGGGAGTTGGCGTCGCTGCGTGATGCGGCGCTCGCGGACGACTACGCCTATCGGCAGGTAGCGCACTTGACTGAGAACATCGGGCCACGCCCGCCGGGGTCTCCGCAGGCGGAGGTGGCAGTGAACTATGTGGCCGACGAACTGCGCAAGCTGGGACTGGAGGTGCGGCTGGAAGAGGTGAAAGTCCGGCGCTGGGAGCGTGGCTTGGAGACGGCTGAACTGGTGGAGTATCCCGGGCAAGCGCCCGGAACCACCCAGAAGATCGTGCTCACGGCGTTGGGACGCAACACGCCGACTTCAGCCGCGGGACTCACCGCAGAGGTCGTCGTGGTCAATAGTTTCGATGAGTTGAAGGCGCTGGGCCGCCAGAAAGTGGCGGGAAGAATCGTGCTGTTCAATGTCCCGTTCGACAAGCAGAAAGCGGCCGCTGGTTCTTGGGGAGAGGCCTACGGAGAAGCCGTGGCGTATCGCGGGGACGGGGCGAAAGCAGCTGCGGGTCTGGGCGCAATCGCTTCCCTGGTGCGTTCCGTGGGCGGTGCAGATTATCGCATCCCGCATACCGGCTGGAACGACGACGCCGACATTCCGGCAGGAGCTGTGACCAGCGAGGACGCGGAGTTGATTGCCCATCTCGCCGCCCAGGGCCGAGTGCGCATGCACCTGGTGCTGACCTCGCAGAATGGGCCGGAGGTGACCAGCTACAACGTGGTGGGAGACCTGAAAGGCTCGGAGCATCCCGAGCAGGTCGTCGTGGTCTCCGGACACCTCGATTCCTGGGACCTGGGAACGGGCGCTATCGATGACGCGGCAGGCGTGGCCGTCGCCATGGAAACGGCGCAACTGCTGAAGCAGTTGCATCTGCATCCGAAACGCACCATCCGGGTGATTGCCTGGATGGACGAGGAAAACGGCGGGCGCGGACACGACGCCTATGCCAAGGCCCACGAAGCCGACATCGTCAACCACGTGGCCGCACTCGAGAGTGACCTGGGCGCGGGGCACCCCCTGGGATTCTGGGCCAAGATCACTCCCGATGCTCTGCCTCTGCTGCAGCCGGTGCAGGACATCCTGCGGACGCAGGGAGCCAATCTGATCAAACTGGTGAACGAGAGCCCGGGCGCTGACATTGCGCCGCTGGCGAAAGCGGGCGTGCCCGCCTTCGGCGTCCTGCAGGATGGGCGCACATACTTTAACTACCACCACACCGCTGCCGACACGCTGGATAAGATCGTACCGCAGGAGCTGCGCGAAAACGGAGCGGCGCTGGCGGTGATGGGATATGTCTTGGCAAGTATGACGGACCCTCTGCCGCGCTAGGCAAATGCGGTTCCCTTTTTGGGCGAGCAACTGGGAATTTTGCAAGCCCTGAGCCGTTTGGAGCAGTTGACGCATCTCAATTTGAGCGCATATCATTCGTGTTTGACCCACAACACGAGGAACCAAAGGGACGCGGCCTTCGGGCCGCGAAGTTATTCGCATGGAAAAGAAGAAGCTGGAACAATTCAAGAAAAGACTGGAGACGCGGCAGGTCGAACTGCGGCGCATGGTCTCACGGACCGAGCAGGACGGCCGCACCGCCGACGACGAAGCCACCCAGGACATCGCCGATCGCGCCGCCAGCTCCTACAACAAGGAATTTCTCTTTCACCAGAGCAACACCGACCGCCAGCTCCTGAACATGGTGGAGACCGCGCTGGACCGCATCCGTGTTGGCACTTTTGGAGAATGCATTTCCTGCGGTAAAGAGATCAACCCCAAGCGCCTGGAGGCCGTGCCGTGGACCCGCCATTGCATCGAATGCCAGGAGAAGCTGGAGCAGGGCTTGCTGGAAGAGACCCAGAAGTAAGGGCATGGAAGTGTTGCGTACCAGCCGCCGGGGAAACCGGCGGCGTTTGTGTTTCTGGAGCGACGAACAAACTGCGGCGCGCTGTTTTGTCTGCCTAAGACATCGAACGCTCGGAAGGAGGGGGGCATGAGCAAGGTTCGGGTGCTGGTTGGTACTCGCAAAGGCGCATTCATTCTTACCTCAGACGGCAAGCGCGAAAAGTGGGACATTAGCGGCCCTCACTTCGCGGGCTGGGAGATGTATCACCTCAAGGGATCGCCCGCCGACCCCAATCGCATCTATGCCTCACAAACGAGCGGCTGGTTCGGCCAAATCATCCAGCGCTCCGACGACGGTGGCAAAACCTGGGTCCAGCCGGGAACACCGCCCGGAGAGAAGCCTGCCCCGGGTCCTCCGAAGGCTGCAAGCAACAAGTTCGTCTACGACGTGTCCCCTGAAACCGGCAAGCCGCTCACCACACACCAGTTTTACGACGGTACCCAGCACCCCTGGGAGTTCAAGCGCGTCTGGCATCTGGAGCCGTCCCTCACCGATCCCAACACGGTGTACGCCGGCGTGGAAGACGCCGCCATCTTCCGCTCCACGGACGGCGGCGAGAACTGGAAGGAACTCCCTGGCCTGCGCGGCCACGGCACCGGCCCCAAGTGGCAGCCGGGCGCCGGCGGCATGTGCCTGCACACCATTATTCTCGATCCCAGCAATCCGCAGCGGATGTGGATCGCCATCTCCGCCGCGGGCGCCTTCCGCACCGACGACGGCGGCAAGTCCTGGAAGCCCATCAACCGCGGTCTGCGCTCCCAATACATTCCCGACCCCAACGCCGAGATCGGCCACTGCGTGCACCACGTCGCTATGAACCCGAAGCGTCCTGGCGTGCTCTTCATGCAAAAGCACTGGGACGTGATGCGCTCCGACGACGCCGGCGACAACTGGAAAGAAGTCAGCGGCAACCTGCCCACCGACTTCGGGTTCGTGATTGACGTGCACGCGCACGAGCCGGAGACGATTTACGTAGTCCCCATCAAGAGCGATTCCGAGCACTACGTGCACGAGGGCAAACTGCGCGTCTTCCGCAGCCGCAGCGGCGGCAACGAGTGGGAAGCGCTCACCAAAGGTCTCCCGCAAAAAGATTGCTACGTAAATGTCCTGCGCGACGCCATGGCCGTGGATTCTTTGGACAAGTGCGGAATTTATTTCGGGACGACCGGCGGCCAGGTGTACTGCTCGGCCGATGCGGGCGATAGCTGGAACCCGATTGTGCGGGATCTGCCGGCGGTGCTTTCAGTCGAGGTGCAGACGCTGGCATGATTCGCGTCATACTTCCACAGCATCTGCGCAACCTGGCGCATGTCGACGCCGAGGTGACGCTCGACGTCGAGGCCCCGGTTACGCAGCGCTCGGTTTTGGACGCCCTCGAGGCCCGCTATCCCATGCTGCGCGGCGCCATCCGCGACCACGACACCCTCGAGCGCCGTCCCTTCCTGCGCTTCTTCGCCTGCGAGGAGGACCTCTCCCACGAGCCGCCCGACGCCCCCCTGCCCGATGCGGTCGCCTCCGGGAAGGAACCGTTTCTCGTCATCGGGGCCATCGCCGGCGGGTAGTTGGCAACTCTTGCAGCAGACTAGGGAGATGGCTATGAAGAAAAGCACTCCAGCCAGAGACATCGACGCCTACCTCGCCACCGTCCCGGCCGTTCCCCGGGCCACGCTCGAAAAGCTGCGCCGAACCATCCAGGCCGCCGCCCCCAAAGCCACGGAGAAAATCAGCTACCAGATCCCAACCTTCGACTACCTGGGATCGCTGGTAGCCCTCGCCGCCTTCAAGAACCACTGCAGTCTCTTCCCCATGAGCATGGCCGTCATCGCCGCGCATCAGCGCGAGCTCGAACCCTACGAGACATCCAAGGGAACCATCCGCTTCCCGCTCGATAAGCCGCTCCCCGCTGGGCTGATAAAGAAGATGGTCAAGGCGCGGATCAAAGAGAACGAGGCCCGCGCCCGCCAACGCCAACTCAGGAAGTGACCGGCCGTGTGCGCCTTCCAGCTTTGAGCTAACTGAGGGCTGACGGCTGAAGACTGACGACTGGTTTCCCTGCGTCATCCCGAAGCCCCGCGCTTTCTCCAGCGGGGCGAGAGCCTGCCCTGAGCGAAGTCGAAGGGGATCCGGCGTGCTGAACGGCCGGGGACATCCCTGACATTTTAGACTGGGCACATCCCTGACATTTTTTCCTCCACTTCGGTAAGGGGATGGGGTGCAGGGGAAGGGGAGCTTTTTCCCCCTTCCCCTGCCTCATCCATGGAAAAGCTGCCTTGTTTCGGCAAAGGCGTAATGCGCCGGTGCCAGCTGTCGAACTGGGCCAGAGGGAT
>JAIQFP010000034.1 GCA_020073165.1 Terriglobia bacterium
TGATTGGGCGCTCTCGCATCCCGCACGGGGCGGGATGTTCGCATAGAAGAATCATGGTCGATGGTTAGGCCGAATCGATGGTTGGTGGAACGTAAGTCCACCGCAGAGTGATTCGCGTGAGATTTCCAGAGTCTTGGTCCTCAACCTCTCTGGCGAAAAAAGCGGTGCTCGCGCACCGCCAGGAGAACTACGCCCTTGACACAGCCTTCGCTCTTATCGAGGGGCACCCCCATCGTGGAACTTAGACTTACAAATCAGCGCAACGAGAACTAGGCTACCCGCCCTAGGGGCCGGCTGTTGCGTTTCGCGAGTTGTCCGCTGATCGGTTCGTGACGCCACTGCGGACGAGGAGATCGATCACGTGTTGAGCCGGCACGATGCCTGCAATCGCCTGGGTGTCGGAACGGGTGACCATCACTCCGATGACCGAACCGTTGCGCAGGTAGACTGGCCCGCCACTTTCTCCGTTCTCTACCATCATTTCCGCAAGCCAGAGGCTGCGGTCATGGTTGGACACGTCATTCGCGGCCAAGGTCTCATTCGGCAGATTCCCACCGGCAAACTTGCCGGAGGCCACGACTAACCTCCCGGCGTCGCGCTCCGGGTAGCCGGCCGCCCAGACTTCCGTGTCTGGGGTTGGAGTTTCCGGCGTCAGGGGTAGGGCGCGCAGGTTCTCAGCGCCTTTGGGCCGCTTGATCTTCAGCAGCGCCAGGTCGTTGCGCTCGTCGGTTCCGACTACCTCAACCTCTTTGCATTCAGGTGATCCGGCGGGCGTGTTCAGGCAAACCACGACTTGCTTACCCGAGGCCTGGATTTCAGGCAACCGGGTTTCCGCCTTGCGGACAACGTGCAGGGCGGTGACCACATAGCCGTCCTCCCGAACCACGAAGCCTGTCCCATAGGCGATGGGCAGAAAGACGGACTGGCCTTCAAACTGTTGCAAGGATTGGGGAAGGCGCGTCGGTTGGATAACCAGGAGTCCGACTGGCAAGACCGAGTTTCCGGCTGGAGGTGGCTGGGAAACTGCGTCACCTAGCGCGAGACCCAAGAGCAGGAACGGAAGCCAGCGCCAGCAGCGCATATCCTCACCCCGTAATTCAATTCTAACGCGGATCTCCCGGTTGGGGCCAGTCCGCAATTGATGGCAGGGAAAGGAAATAGTGCGGCTGGCTAGAAGCCGGCGCCGTGCCGCACGATCAACCCAGGGGTGGTCTCTGGCGAGCCCAGGAATTGGGCCTTCGCGGAGTTATCCAGCAAGGGAGAAGTGTTCACGACGGTATCGATCATGGACTGGATGATCTGACCCTGGGCCTGGATGACCATGCCGGAGATCCAGCCTCCGCCGGCGATGGACAGCCCGGCCACCAACGCGCCAGCGATGAGAAGCGGGCCATAACCCGCATCCGTGGCCTGGAGGAATCCTACAGTCACGATGATTGCGCCGATGGCAAGCGAGATGAATTTCACCAGGTTGCCGAAACCGATGATGGTGGCCGCGCTGGAATAGCCCCGCTGATAGCGCTGGCAAAGTTTGTTGCGGATTTCCGCGGATGCGATTGGCGCCATCGCCGGCGATGCCAAGGTCCACCTCCAGTTACGGATGTCGTACACGCGCAGCGTAGCGCAAGGGCGGCGGTGCAGGATAATTACCGATGTAATGAGGAGCAGAGCGGAAGGGGCGGACCTGCGGGGAATGCTGCTGCTTTGCGATATCCGGACATGCAGGAGTCTCTTTTCTGTGGTAACTTTCCGTGTCTCTGCGCATCCCATGAGGAACGCACGCTTTCCAGGAAATTTGCGATGCCTTCGCGAACCAACGAACGCAACTTCAAAAGGATGAATCGGCGGGAGTTGCTGAAGCTCACGCCGGTGCTGGCGCTGGGCGCCTTCGCCATTCCCAAGCTGCAAGAGCCGCTGCTGAAGGCGGGCCTGGGGTTCAGCGATTGGGCTTCCGGGTTGATCTTCCGGAAAAACCACCTGGCGGCAACCTTTGCCGATTCCGAGGTTGCGCCATTGGAGAAGTTTCCCATCAACGGCTATGACGTGGACGATCCCGACGTGGATCTCGAAAACTGGACGCTGACCGTGAGTGGCGAAGTGCAGAAGCCGGGAGAGTATACGCTGGCGCAGATCCAGGCGTTGCCGAAGATCCAGCAGAACACGCGGCATGTGTGCGTGGAGGGCTGGGACGTGATTGGGCGGTTTGGGGGGACTCAGCTGTCAGAGTTTCTGAAGATGGTGGGGGCCGATCCGACGGCGCGGTTTGTGGCCGTGCAGTGTGCGGACGATTATTACGAGTCGCTGGACATGGCGACGGCGATGCACCCGCAGACACTGCTTTGCTATGAGATGTATGAGCAGCCACTGACGCGAGAGCATGGAGCGCCGGTGCGGCTGACTGTGCCGACCAAGATCGGTTACAAGCAGGCGAAGTATTTAACGGACCTGAAGGTTACCCGCATTCTGGACAAGGTGGGGTACTGGGAAGACCAGGGGTACTCGGAGTTTTACGGGGTGTAGCCGACACGGATGCTTTTTGGTCGTGCGCGCAGGGTCCTTCGCCCGGCTGGCGCCGGACTCAGGATGACGCCCTCGAGTTGGGCAGCGAGGTTCAAGGAAGAAGATGGCGGACGCAGTACTGGAGATCGAATCCGCAAAATCCGGCGAGCTGACGCCGGCGGTGTACGAGCATCCCTGGCCGGTGCGGTTCTGCCATTGGGTCAATACGGTCGCGCTGTTTGTGATGGTGGGGAGTGGGCTGCAGATTTTCCGCGCATTCCCCAGTTTTGGGGCAAAGATTCCAGAAAAAGACTTGCTGAACTGGCCGAAGGCTTTCGCGCTCGGCGGATGGCTGGGCGGGGGCTTGCAATGGCATTTGACGTTCGTGTGGATTTACCTGGCCACGGGAATCTTCTACCTGGGATACCAGGTCTTCAGCGGCAATTTCCGGCAGGTGCTGTTTGTGCCGCGTGATATTCGCGGGGTGTGGCCCATGACGCGCCATTATTTCTTCTTTGGGCCCAAGCCGCCGGCCCAGGACACCTACAACCCGCTGCAGAAGCTGGCTTACAGCTCGGCCATTGTTCTGGGCATTCTTTCGGTGCTGACCGGGTTCGCAGTCTGGAAGCCGGTGCAGTTCTCCTGGCTGGCGTGGCTGATGGGCGGGTTTCACCTGGCCCGGGTCTGGCATTTTGCGGTGATGTGGGCAATTCTGTTTTTCATCCTCGGTCACCTGGTGATGGTGGTTCTGCATGGCTGGAACAACTTCATGTCCATGCTGACGGGGTGGAAGAAGAATCCCGAGTACACGCCCCAGTAGCGGGCCGGGAAGAACTGGTGAATAACATGAGCACGCAACGGGAAACCGCGTATGGGTGGCTGGTCGCCGCGGTCGCTGTGGGCCTGGTCATCAGCAGCCTCGCGCTGGCCTGGAGGTCGCATACGCCATCGTTGAAATCTGTAATGGCGCAGCGGGGACGTGAGGTCCCGGCGGACCTGCAAGTGATTGTCAGCGAGCACTCAAAGTTGTTTCACATCAAGGGATGCACACTCGTGCACCAGAGTGACCATCCCCACGTTGTGACGGCCGGCGAGGCGATGAAGGAAGGCTATGTGCCGTGTGTGCGGTGCTTGGGGGCGTACGTGGGCCACGTCGCAATGAGTTTCATCAAGAAGTCCTGGCAGGCAGTGTAGTTGGGGCGTGCTAGCAGGCCAGTTGCTCGCGGGTCAGCTTCACGTCATGCAGGTTGCCAAGGACGGTGACCGCGATGGACTCGGTGTGGAAGAATTCGTTGGCTAGTTCTTGCAGTTCCGGTGCCGTGACTGCTTCGATTTTCTTGATCAGCTCATCCATTCCGTAAAACCGATCGAAGTACATTTCCTGGCGGGCCAGGTTCGACATGCGGGCGGTGGAAGACTCGAGCGACAACATCAGGCTGCCCTTCAACTGGTCCTTGGAACGGCGGAGTTCCTCCTCGGAAACGGGTTCGGTCTTGAGTTTGCGGAACTCGGAGACCACGCACTGAACCACCTTGACAGCTGACTCGCGCGAGGTCCCGGCGTAGACCGACAGACAACCCGTGTCGCGGTAGGGGCTGAGGTCGCTGTAGATCGCGTAAGCCAGCCCCTGGCGCTCGCGGATGTTCTGGAAGAGGCGGGAACTCATGCCTCCGCCGAGCAGCGTATTCAGAATGTAAGACGCATGGCGGCGCTGGTGGGCGATGGGATGCGAGGGCACACCTACACAGATCTGCACCTGCTCCAACGCTTTCTTGTTGCGCAGGATGATGCGCGGCACGATCGTGGGCTGCGGGCTGTGGAAGCCATTCTTCATCGGCTTGATGTGCTGGAAGTGTTTGGCCACGACCTCCACGAACTGCGCATGCTTCAGGTTGCCGGCGGCGCAAATGATCAGGTTGCCGGGCGCAAAGCGCTGGCCGTAAAAATCCAGCACCGGGTCGCGGTCGAAGCGCTTGACGGTTTCTTTGGTCCCGAGGATAGGCTTGCCCAGTGGATGGTCCTTCCAGAAGTTCTGGGTGAAGATTTCGTGGACGAGGTAGTCGGGATTGTCCTCGTCCATCTTTATTTCTTCGAGAATCACCCCGCGTTCACGGCTGATGTCCTGAGTATCGAACACGGGATTGAGCACCAGGTCGCCCAGTACGTCCATGGCGATCGGCAGATGCTCATCAAGGACCTTGACGTTGAAGCAGATACACTCCTTGGCAGTGAAGGCGTCCATGTTGCCGCCGATCGAGTCCACCTGGCGGGCGATGTCTTCAGCAGTGCGGTGCTTGGTGCCCTTGAAGACCATGTGCTCGATGAAGTGTGAGATGCCGTTCCATTGTGGGTCCTCATCGCGCGATCCGGTCTTCACCCAAATCCCAATGGAGATGGAACGGACATGCTGCATTTCCTCGGTGATGATGGTCAGCCCGTTGGGCAGGACTTCGCGCTGGATGTTGCGGAGTTCTTCGACCATGGCGTTCTTCCCCAACGGCTCGGTAAAGGAGCGGGCTAATTCTTGAATTATTGTTACATACTCAGCGAAGGCGTGCGGAAAGATCGTTACTGTTCCAGAATCAGCGAGTTACAAAGAAATTGCACGTTTCCGGCGAACCTTGGGCCGACGTGCGAAATTGCTCTAGAATCGATTACGAGAGCCCACAACTTATTAGATGTATGTCGGAAGCAAAACAGAACGCCCTTCTAGGTCTTAGCCTTCAAGAGCTTACGTTGCTGGTGGAGGATGCGGGTCAGCCGCCGTATCGGGCGCGGCAACTCTTTGAAGCCCTGTACGGCGGGCGGGTGGAGTCGGCGGAGCTGATCTCGACCCTTCCGCAGGACTTTCGCCGCGATTTGACGGAGAAGGGCTTTGCGGTCGGACTGCCGCACATCGAAAAGAAGTTTGTGTCGAGCGATGGCACGGTGCGCTACCTGATGGCGTTTGCCGACGGACAGAGCGTGGAGACCGTCTGGATGCCGGAAGGCGACGGCGGGGAAGCGGGCGACGGAAGCGAGGCAGGCAGTCAGTTGGCGAAGCCCGGGCGTGCGTGGGACCGCGCCACTATTTGCGTTTCCAGCCAGGTGGGTTGCGCGGTGGATTGCCAGTTTTGCCTGACTGCGCTGCTGGGAGTAAAGCGCAACCTGACCGCCGGAGAAATTGTCGGGCAGATCTGCACCGTGTTGAACGACCAGCGAGTCTCCCCGCCGCAGGATCGCGTAAACCTGGTCTTCATGGGCATGGGCGAGCCGTTTCTCAACTACGACAATTTTGTGAAAGCAGTGCGGTTGCTGGTGGAAGGGGTGGGGATTCCGGAATCGCGCATGACCGTGTCCACGGCGGGGATTGTGCCCCGCATCTACGACCTCGGTGCGGAAGTGGTGCGGCCCAAGCTGGCGATCTCGTTGAACGCGTCAAACGACGAACTGCGCACGCGACTAATGCCGCTGAATCGCAAGTGGAACCTGGAAAAGCTGATTGCCGCCGCCCGCGACTTCCCCCTGCGCAACCGGGAGCGGCTGACCTTTGAGTACGTCCTGCTGGATGAAGAGAATGACTCGGTGCAGAACGCGCGGGAAGTGGTGGAGCTTATTTGTGGGATACGCGCCAAGGTGAATCTGATCGCGCTGAATCCCGGGCCGGGAATCGCGTTCCGGACACCAGCAGAGGAGCGGGTCTTGCAGTTCCAGAAAATTCTGATGGCGGCCGGAGTGCCGACGTTCATCCGGCGTCCGCGAGGCCGGGACATTTACGCGGCCTGCGGGCAATTGAAGCGGACGGTGGAGGGGTAATAGCATAACCCCAGTTTCCAGTTCTTGGTTCTCAGTTCCCAGTTATTTCTCCAACAGAGCTGCGGCGGAACTGATCAGTGCAGCCTCATCCTGCAGCGCCTTTGCAGCGCGCGCTATTTGTTCATCTGCTTCCTTCCATTTCTTCTGTTCGATTGCTTCGCGCACGCCGGGGATGGTCTTCACGCCATAGCCGGTGTACTGGCCGGGAGCGTAGATTAGGTGTTGAAACCAGGGGCGGCCGGGCAAGCCTTCCGTGCTCGTGAGCTTGCGTTCACTTTGCAACAGTTCGGCGTTGAGCGACTGGATGGAAGCCGGGCTGAGTGCAAGGTCGCCATTCTTGGTGGCTTTGTCGAACGCCTTCTGGTAGTGCTCGGCGCTGCGGGTGAGCGCGTCGCGGGCGTTTTCCAGGGGAGCGAAGTTGAGGTGCGGCGGCACGTCTTCCTTCGGAGGTGGGACAAAGATTTGTTTCGGGTCGGCGGTGGCAGAGAAAACGCCTTCTTCAAGTTCCGTGTTGCGCTCGCGGATTTCTTCCTGTTTGTCTTTCGCTAACTTTTCGAGTTCATCCAGGTAGCGATGGATGGTGTCGGCGAAATCAGTGAAGTCGTAGGGTAGGACGTCGGCGTCCGCGAGTCGCAGCACCGCGGTGCCCACGGTTTGGGCCAAGGCGCGCCCGTAGCTGAAGTCGGTGTCACCGAAATGGGTGTACCAGTAGAAGTCGTCGTAGATGGAGTGGTAGATTCCGCCCTGGCTCTCTCCGCCGTAGCCCAGATTCATGGAAGCGATGCCGAGGTGATCGAGGAAGACGGTGTAGTCAGAACCGGACCCGAGGGCTCCGATCCGGACGTCGCTGCGCTTGCGAATCTCCTGCCGCTCTTCGTCGGACTTGGCGTTGGCAATCTGCTTCAATTGGCCGCGCTTCCAGACGGAGATGTTCTTCTCCGGATCCTGAATCTCGCGGGCAACGTCATTCAGGAACTCCTCCAAGGTGTGCGATCCCTGAGCGAACAGGTATCCCCGTCCATTGGCGTCGGTGTTGATGTAGGCCGCGGCGTGCTGACGGAGTTCGTCGGCGTGTTCCTCCGCCCATTCGGTGGAGCCGAGCAGTCCGGGCTCTTCGCCGTCCCAGACGCAATAAATAATGGTGCGCTTGGGCTTCCATCCTTGCTTGAGCAGTTCGGCGAGGGCGCGGGCTTCTTCCATTAAAGCATTCGCGCCGGAGATCGGGTCTTCGGCGCCGTTCACCCAGGCGTCGTAGTGATTGCCGCGAACTACCCACTCATCGGGATAGGTGGAGCCGGGAATTTTCACGATGATGTCGCGGATGGTCTTGATGTCCCAGTTGGACTGGACTTTGAGATGAACCTTGGCGGGGCCGGGGCCGACGTGGTAGGTGTGGCCGAGCGCACCGCGCCAGTCGTCAGGCGCCACGGGGCCTCTTAGGGCTGCGAGCAGGGGCTGGGCATCGCCGTAGGAAATCGGAAGCACCGGGATAGTGGTAATGGTCTTCACGTCTTTCAGATCGAGGCGCTTGGCATCTTTGGTGGCGCCCACGCCGGGAGTGAGCGGGTCGCCGGGGTAGATGGGCATGTCCATGACGCTGCCGCGTTGCACGCCCTCGCGCGGACGCCAGGCTCCTTCGGGAAACACATCGCCCTGGAAGTAGCCGTCGTCATTGGGGTCGGAATAGATGATGCAACCGATGGCGCCGTGCTCGGCGGCGACTTTGGGCTTGATGCCGCGCCAGGAATGGAGATAACGCGCGATCACAATCGCGCCTTTCACCGAGATGCCCATGCGCTCGAGCTTTTCGTAGTCTTCGGGAATGCCGTAGTTCACATACACCAGCGGGGCGGTGACGTCGCCGTCAATTGAGTAGGCGTTGTAGGTGGGTAGCTGCTCGGCTTGCTGGTTGGAGGTGGGATCGGCCGCCAGGGCTGGCTCCTGCAGCTTGGCTACGAACTTGGTGGGCTCGACGAGCTCGACGACTCGCACTTTCGGCGTGGGGAAAAGAACGTCGAAGTTCTCGACATGGGCGTCGAGGCCCCACTGCTTGAATTTGGACATGATCCAGTCAGTATTTTCCTTGTCATAGGGCGAGCCGACGTGATGCGGGCGGGCGGAGAGCCGCTGCATGTAGTCGCGCAGGTTCTGCTGCGTGGGGATGGCGCGGAACTTGCCCTCCCATTCGCGCTCGCTGCGGGAAGAAGCTGCGGAATAGCCTGCCAGGAGCGAATTCTCGTCCGGGGTTGTGGCCAGGAGCAGAAGACTGATGAGCAGCAGCGAGAGCAGCAGGGCGCAACGGCGCATTTATTTCCTCCATTGGCCGCGCCTCGGCGCGGGCAGAGCAAGCGAAACAGTCGTTTCAGCGGTGCTGGGCATTATAGTTCGTGCCGGCGGAGGAACAAAGCGAACTACCTCTCGACACGACAGATTGCTTGCGCCTTGGCAAAGCGTGAAGGGTTGGGGTAGGCTTTGCCTCTTATGAAAAACAGGCGCAGATTCCTTAATGGGCCAAGTGTCCCTATGGCGGCCGCTCTGGCGGTAGCGGTTTGCCTGAGTGTGGCGGCGTCGGCTGCAACCTTCACCTTGGAACAGATCATGAGCTCGCCGTTTCCCCACAACCTGGTGGCGGCTTCGCGCAGCGGAAGGGTCGCGTGGGTCTTTGATGCCAAAGGCGCGCGCAATGTCTGGGTCGCAGACGCGCCTGACTTCGCGGCGCATCAGGTCACGCCCTACAGCGGTGACGACGGCGAGCCTATTGCCAGCCTGCGCATCACGCCGGATGGACGGACCCTGGTTTACGTCCGTGGCAGCGAGGCCAATGAGACGGGACGCATCGCCGATCCTACCAACGGAGTCTGGGAACGCAAACAGCAGGTTTGGGCCGTGGATGTGGGCGGCGAAGGGCCGCGGCTGCTGGGTGAGATGGGTTGCGGCGAAGAGGGGTGCGAGGACGTGGAACTCTCGTCCGACGGGCAGTTCGCGGTGTGGGCGACGAAGAAGCAATTGTGGATCGCACCGGTTTCGGGCGCGACTCCCGCGCATCAACTCACCGGCCTGCGGGGGAGCAACTCCAGTCCAAAGTGGTCTCCGGATGGACGGGAGATCGCGTTTGTCAGCGATCGCGGGGATCACAGCTTCATCGCAATTTACGACTTCGGCCACGACAGCGTTCGCTACCTTGCGCCCAGTGCGGACCGCGACATAATGCCGCGCTGGTCTCCCGATGGGCAGCACATCGC
>JAIQFP010000028.1 GCA_020073165.1 Terriglobia bacterium
CCCGCGGGACCAGTTGGTGCCACCGGCAGTGCTGGACCCGTTGGGCCTGCAGGACCAGTTGGTGCCACCGGCGGTGTTGGACCCGTCGGACCTGCGGGGCCAGTTGGTGCCACCGGCAGTGCTGGACCCGTTGGGCCTGCAGGACCGGCTGGGCCGCAAGGCAAAGTCGGCGACACTGGACCAGCGGGACCGTCCGGGCCCACCGGACCGCAGGGCGTGCCTGGACCGCAGGGGCCTCCCGGGCCAACCGGCCCGGTCATTCCCGTGGACTACGCCCTGGTGGTGCATCCGACGGTGACGGCTACGAACGCTCAGGGTTGGGCGATGCCGGGAGCATTAACGGAATTGTTCAACGACGTGGTGCGAGTCCAGGCTGACTTGACTAAAGCCAGCCAGGTTCGGCTCTACGCGGAAGTTGGCAACCAGTTCGGCCCTGTCGGCTCGCTGATTTTCTCGCAGTTCTCAACCGACGGCGGACAGACCTGGGCGTCATTGACCGCCAGCGCTCCGGTGAGTTCGACAGGGTCGCACGTTTCGCCCTGGGTGAATGTCCCCTCGCTCGCAAAAAAGGACGTAATCATCCGCGCAGTTGCGCAAAACGGAATCAGTCTGCCGGTCGACATCAAGGCCGTGCATCTGCAGGCGAGGTAATATGAGGCGCACTAAATTACTGGTGTATGCCCTGCTCGCCTCCTGTGCCTGGGGGCAGGCCACCATCACCGGCACGCCCAGTATTCAAGGCACCGTCACGATTACCAGCGGCACAGCTGGCTTACCGGGGCCGAATGATGTCTATCTTGCTCCTGCTGCCCAGGGTGGAAGCGACAGCAACCCCTGCACTTTGACCCAGCCGTGCCTCACTCCGCAGCATGCCAGCTCAGTGGTGCGCGGAATGCCGGGCGGCAAGCACGTCGTGTGGTTCCGCGGCGGGACTTACTACCTGACGTCGGCATGGAGTCTCAATAGTGCAGACAGCGGCAGTGCGACCACTCCTATCCTCTATCAGAACTTTCCGAATGAAACCCCGGTGATCAGCGGCGGTGTAGCTGTCCCGGCTACGAGTTGGACTCAAGCCGGTAGTTGCGGCACCGGCACCAAGTACACTGCCTCCTACACCACCGCAACGTTCGCCGACACCGAAGCCCTGTTCTACAACGGAGAGCGGCGCTATCGTCCGCGGAGTTCCGCCACTTACCTGACGCAGGCCGGGTCCTGTTTTGCGACTTCCCAGGGCTCCAGCTGCACCCAGTTGACCAGCCCCATCAACGGCTGCGCGGTGGGACAATTCACCTGCTTTGACCGGTTTAACTTGAACTCTGCCGGCGATGCGAACCCTTCCTGGCACGGACTGGCCAAGGGCGACATCATCGTGGATGACTTCGAGCAGTGGACCAAGAGCACCCTGCGGGTGCAGTCCATCTCCGGCACCCTGGTCACCCTGACCGGCGCAACCTTCAACGATTCCCAGGACAGCGGGTTCTTGAAGGATCACCGGTTGATCTTTGAGAACGTCCTTGAGAGCCTGGGCCCCGGCCAGTGGTATCTGGACCGGAGTACCCCCAACATCAACACCACCAACCGCACGCTGAACTATTGCGCCGCACCCGGCGAAGATCCAACCAACACCGCCAACGTGGTCGAAATTCCGCAACAGGCCAAGATCATTACTGCCGCGGGGTTGCACGATGTCAGCTTCAGGGGACTAACGTTTGCCCACGATAACTGGACCATCCCCTCCGCCGGTCTTGGCGACCAGCAGGGAATGCCCAACGTCCCCGCTGCCATGTCCTTTGTGAACACCACAAACGTGGTCCTGGACGGAGTCACCGCACGCAATATCCAGGGCTGGGCGGTGGAATTCATTGGCGACGGAACCGGAGCAAGCACTTTCAGCGCGGGAGTGTGCACGGGCAATGGTTCTTGCGGGAACTCTGTGGTGCGCAGCCGGTTTTATGACATCGGCGCAGATCCGATCCGCATCGGGCGCTGGCCGTGTGTGGGCAATCACCAGCAGGTCACCGACTGCAGGGTGGCCGACACCGAGAATAGCGTCTCGCAGCACAACACGGTCCAGGACAACCTCATGGCCTACACTGGACAGATTCAGCCTACGGTTGCCGCCGGCGGTACATGGATTGGGAACTCGCACCACAACCTGGTAACCCACAACGAAGTCCACCACATCTATGACACGGCTTTCAGCGTTGGTTTCAACTACGGGTACGAGAACCAGGACGGCAGCCTGAAGTGCGCCAGTGTCAACGCTGCGCCACGCTGCCTGGCGCACGATAACGAAATTTCCTACAACTGGGGCTATCAGTCAGGCCGCGGAGTGATGCAGGACGTGGTGGGCGGCGCCTATTTTGCTGCCGGCAACACCACCGGGAACACCGCTCTGCACAACAAGTTTACCGACGCGATCGCCGGCTGGCACGACCTCCACGGCTATGGCGGCGACCTGATTTACATGGATCAGGGCAGCACCAACGTGACCGCCAAATTCAACCTGCTGGCTCGTGCTACAGGCGCATGCTTCAACCTGAATCCATCGGAGCGGAAGAATGACATCTTCCCGCAGAACAACGTCTTCGAAAACAATATCCTGGTGGATTGCGGATCGTCCACGTCCAACAATGTCAATACTGATCCAGCGGTATTCCGGCGCGACGGCTCCAACCCTAACGCGGTCACTTTCCGGAATAACGTGGTGTCCGTAGATCTGGGCCACGAGTCCTTCATGGCGCACAAGGGCGGTTGGTTCCCTAATGGAAATGCCACGGGGCAATTCGAGTTTGACCACAACCTGTGGTGGAACCGGGCCAGCGGAAACAGGCTTTCCGGCGACTTCATCACGTGTAAGACTTCCGCCTGCAGCCCTTTTTCGGCCGACTTCAACCTGCTGAGTGGTGCCGCGAACTTCGACACCTCTACCTGGAACACGAGCACGCGTACCAATGCCGGGGACGCGGCCACGGGCGAGGATTTTGGGTCCATCTCGGCGGACCCGCAGTTCCGCATGAATACTGCTGATGACTATGTGCCGGCGGTCACGCCCTCCGGTTTCGTCCCCTTTGAGCCTGGGGATGCGGGTCGGATAACCAACTTCATGACGGTTCCAACCCTGCCCGATGCCTGGCCGCCCTTCTTGTTGGATCCGAACAAGGATTGGGGAACTCCCATCCCAATAAATCATTAGGGATAAAGGCAGGCTCTTTCGGATGCACAGGTCGAAACTACTATGAACATTGCGGTAGGGCAGCTCTTGTTAGAGAGCTTGAGGGGAGTGCGTATGGTTCTACTTTAATGGATCGTCTTGGTCTTCCGCGACATGTAATCCATCAGCAGATACTGCCCCAATGTGTATGGCGTGGTGAAGTACGCTTTCCCGCGGCACATCTCGGTGACCTTCTGCACAAACTGCACCAGACCGTAATCGGACGCCAGCATGAACGTGTTGATCAGCACTCCGGCCCGCTTGCACTTAGAGACTTCTTCCAGCGTCTGGCTCACTACCAGCGGATCGAGCCCGAACGCGTTCTTGTAAATCCGTCCGTCCTCCAGCGTCAGCGCTGATGGCTTGCCGTCGGTGATCATCACAATCTGCTTCATGTCCTTGCGCTGGCGTTGCAGGATGCGCTGCGCCAGACGCAGACCTTCTCGAGTGTTGGTGTAGTACGGCCCCACCTTGACTCGCGCCAGTTGCGAGAGCGGCACCTCTTCGGCGGAATCGTGAAACAGAATCAGCGATAGGGAATCGCCCGGATACTGCGTGCGGATCAGATGCGAAAGCGCCATCGCTACTTTCTTCGCCGGGGTGAAACGATCTTCTCCGTACAGGATCATCGAGTGCGAGCAGTCCAGCATAAGCACGGTGGCACAAGAAGATTGGTACTCGCACTGATGTACTTGCAGGTCCGAGTACTCGATGTTCAGGGGCAGCTTTGCCCCTTCGCGCTGAATGGCGCTGGAAAGCGTGGCAGTGATGTCGAGGTTGAGCGTATCGCCGAACTCGTAGCGCCGCGAGGCGCCGCTGGTCTCGATGCCGGTCGCGAGGTCGCGCGTGTCGTGGCGTCCAAAGCTCGACTTGCCCAGCGATCCCAGCAAATCACGCAGGGTATTGAAGCCCAGAAAGTCCAGACTCTTGTCGGTGATCTCGAACTTGGTCTGCTGTTGCGCCTCCCCGACCTGCCCGCCGACGCTCGACTGCCGCGACGGGTCATGCGGTTGATCGATGCTGATGTAGTCTTCCTGCTCCATGCGCTCGATGAGCTGTTCGATGAGTTCGTCCAGAGTGCCTTCCGCCTGCATCTGCTGCAGGCGTTCACGCATTTGCTCATCTAGCAAATCACTATCGAGCAAAGCCTGCTCGATGGCGCGCCGCAGATCGTCGAGCGTCTGCTCGCCCTCGGGCGGATCGTAGTACATGTAGTCCTGAAACCCGCTCTGCAAAAGGTAATCAGACAGCGCGCTGAGCAGCTCCTCCATGCTCATCTCGCCGGCGGGATCGGGAACGTACTTGCTGTAGCGGATGCGTTTCATAAGTGCGGTCGTTCGTCGTTGGTCATTGGTCGTTAGTCAAGAACCCATGAGCGTTCAAAACGGACTTGGGCCAACGACCACCGACCACCGACCAACGACTAGTTAAACTGCCTTCTCGGCCGGTACGGCGGTTCCTCGCGGTCAAACGGCTTCTCTGCGGGCTTGGGCTGCTTCTCGCCTGCGCTGAACACCCGCTCCTCGTTTCGCCCGATGCGCTTGTGTGCGTGCAGACCCTCGAGGACAAACTCTGCGGCAGAAACTTGCATCTCTATGCTGTCCTTCGGCCCGACGCCGACTTTGCCCAGCTTGTCCATCAAACCCTGGATGGTCTGCAACGATTGCAGCACTTCGCCAGCACCCGCAGTGTCAGAAAGCTGGATTTCGCCTCCCAGATCGAACCACTGCACAATCTGTTGCGTGTTCACGCCGGTGAAGTATTCGTCGTAGGTCTTGGCGATTGCGGTCCGAATCAGCTCGCGGCCCACGTGGTCCGCGCCTTTCATCTCGCCTTCGTACTCCAGTTCCAGCTTGCCGGTGATGGCGGGCATAGCGGCGTACACATCGCCGATGCGTGGTACCACCACCTTTTCATCATGATGGATGGCCCGCCGCTCCGCATTCGAGATCACGTTCTCCATGCAGGAAATCGGCAGGCGCTGGCTGACTCCTGACCGCTTGTCGATCTTCTTGTCCTCGCGCGCCGCAAACGCGACCCGCTCGATCACTTCGTGCACGTACTTGGGAACATACAGCTTGTAGCCGTCACGCAGCATCCAGGCTTCCTGTGTAGTAATCGCGATGCCTTCTTCGATGGACGCCGGATAGTGAGTGCGAATCTCCGACCCAATGCGATCCTTGAGCGGCGTGATGATCTTTCCGCGAGCCGTGTAGTCTTCCGGGTTGGCGCTGAAGACGAGAGCAACATCGAGCGGCAGGCGGATGGGGTAGCCCTTAATCTGGACATCGCCTTCCTGCATGATGTTGAACAAGCCGACCTGGATCTTGCCCGCCAGGTCCGGCAGTTCGTTAATCGCGAAAATACCGCGATTGGCTCGGGGCAGCAGCCCGTAGTGCACCGTGAGTTCGCTCGAGAGCTCATGCCCGCCGCGCGCCGCCTTGATGGGATCAATGTCGCCAATCAGGTCCGCAATGGTGACGTCCGGTGTCGCCAGCTTCTCCACGTAGCGTGCCTCGGGTGTGAGATAGGCGATGGGCGTATCGTCGCCATGCTTCGCGACTTCCTCGCGGCAATGACGGCAGATCGGTGCATAGGGGTCGTCATGAATCTCGCAGCCCGCAATGTACGGCATCTGAGGGTCGAGCAGTGCCGTGAGCGAGCGCAGGATGCGGCTCTTGGCCTGTCCCCGCAATCCCAGCAGGATGAAGTTGTGACGCGAAAGGATGGCGTTAATGATCTGGGGCACGACCGTATCGTCATAGCCCACGATGCCGGAGAAAATGGGCCCACCCGCGCGCAGCTTGGTCACCAGGTTGTCGCGCAGTTCGTCTTTCACCCGCCGGGTACGCAAACGTTGTTCGGAGAATGGACTGTGGCGCAGCTCGCCCAGCGTCCGCGGGAAACTCATGATGGAAAACCCCCAGGGGAAACAACTTTCTGGTTCCGATTATACCCCCGGTTGCGTCACCGGCTGGTGTGATGATTTAGCTGGCGTGGCCGTTGCCGCCGGCCTTCCGGCGCACGTGCACCGTCCGCCGCAGATTGGGCAGGATAGTTTCAAAGTAGGTGATGACCGCTTGCAGGCGCTCGGGCTCTGATTTCATTCCCAGCAGGTTCTGCTTGAAGTCCAGATCGAGCGGCATTGACCCGGCAATGTGGAAGGAGAGTTGCGCGATCTCTTCTTCCGACGGTTTCTGTTGCTCCGCTCCCGCCAGCGCCAGAATCTCGTTGTGCAGCTTGACCGCGCGAGCGACATCTTCCGCCGTCGCTCTGCCGGGTTCGTCGTGCAGGTACACGACCTCGCCTTGCAGAAAAGCCCGCTCCTGGTTCACTTCCATGACTTCGAATCGCTCCACGCCCTGGGTGACGATGTCCATGCGGCCGTCTTCATATTTCTTGGTGACGGTGACGATCTCCGCGGTGCATCCGATCTCGGCCACGCCCTCGTCCTTGGCGCGCAGCACGCCGAAGGGCCGCTTCTGGGCCAGGCATTCCCCGATCATCTCGCGGTAGCGCGGTTCGAAGATGTGCAGAGGAAGGGGCGTGCCCGGGAACAGGACCAGGTCCAGCGGGAATAAGGGCAGAAGTGAGCTCAACCAGGGCCTCCGGCCGCGAGCGTTGGTTGATTGTACGCCTGTGCTTGACTTGGCATCGCCCGGCAGCATAAAAGCGCTCATGGACCTTTCCGGCAAAGTCGTGGTGGTTACGGGCGCTTCCATGGGCATCGGCGAGGCCATCGCCAGAATTTTCGCCGAGCACGGCGCCAGCGTGGTGCTGCTCTCCCGCGACGCCGGACGCGCCGAAGCCGCCCGCGGCCGCGTGGGCCACACCGACCGCACCCTCGCCCTGTCGTGCGACGTGCGCAACCGCGAGGAGATTGACCGCGTCCTCAGCCTCACCCTGCACCACTTCGACCGCGTGGACGTCTGGGTGAACAACGCCGGCCACGGGCTGCTGGATTCCGTCGCCCAGTTGGATATGGCCGCCTGCCGCGATACCTTCGACGCCAACTTCTTCGGCACCGTCGCCGCCATGCAGGCGGTCATCCCGGTGATGAAGCAGCAGGGCTCCGGCACCATCATCAACATTTCGAGCGTCGCCGGACACATTCCCCTGCCGTTTCACGCCGTCTACAGCGCCACCAAGTTCGCCATGAACGCCTTCGGCAAGGCGGCGCGGGTGGAACTGAAGAGCGCCGGCATTCACCTGATGACGGTCTGCCCCGGCTACGTCCGCACTGACTTCGGAGCCAACGCCCTGCGCGGCCGGGAAGTGAAGGTCGTCCGGCCGTCCTCAGTGCGTGGGATCACCGCCGAGCGCGTGGCGCGCGCGACCTTTCACGGCTATCTGAAGCACAAGCGGGAGGTGATTGTGCCCTGGACGATGCACGTGCCCATTAAGATTTACCAACTCTTCCCGGGATTGGTGGAATGGGCGATGGCGAGGATGGCGCGGTCGCAAGGCTGAAGGAAAACACCAGAAGATGCTAGGGACGCAGGCTTTCCTTCACCCCAGCTCCGCCAGCATCGCTTCCATCTCCGACTGTGCGTGGGCATTCCCGGTGCGCTGGGCAGAGGCGATGCCGTCGGCTAGCATCTTTTTCGCGTCGTTGTTCCGGGAGGCTGCTGCCAGGGTCTGCGCGGCCATGAAGTAGCCGGCGGTGTAATCCGGATGGGCGGAGAGCAGCTTGCCAAATTCCTCCAACGCGCGCTCCACCTCGCCCGCCTTGGAGTACTCCAGGGCCAGGCCGTAGCGGGCAAAGGCGTCGGCGGGATTCTCGGCGAGGATTTCGGTGAGCAGGGCGACACGGTCCATAGGGCGGTAGTCAGGAGTCAGCCAACAAGATTACTACAGCGGCGGGGGGGGCGGCGGGGGCACCCAGTATTGTGCCGCCCCGAGCGGGGTCCCCTTCGACTTCGCTCAGGGCAGGCTTTCGCCCGCGGCGGGCTCAGGATGACGCCCTTCATGGATGGAGGTCGGGACTGGCGGTATCCCCTCCTCCTGAGTACAATGGCCGCGTTCCCTCAAAGGAGATCCGAGTTGGCGTGCCCATTCTTCATGCCGACGCACCGGTTGGAAGGCGGAGCCTGGCTGCATCCTTCGCGCCTGCCCCTGGGGGGTGGGTGGAAGGGACATTGCTGCGCTCCCGGACACGAAGGCGCCATTCCCACCGTGGAACAACTCACACAATTCTGCAATCTGGGGTATGCGGTGGATTGTCCGCGATTGCCGGCGGAGCGGGATTGCGATGCGGTGCGCTTTTCGGTGGCGCGGGAGCGCGGGTCGCAACTGCTGCTGTGGTTTGTGTGCGAGGCGGCGCATACTCCCGCGGAGCATGGCACGCTGGAGTACGATGTTTCGCTCGGGCTGTGGACTTCGGTCCACCCCAACCCACGCATTCAGAGAATGGCGGCGTGTTATCTGGAATCCTATTTGCTCCGCCGAACGCAGCCTGCCCTGGCAGGCTAAACCGCGAGCGTACATTGATGAACTTGCCCGATTTGTCGTTGATTACCCGCCCGGTTCGCGATTCGCAGTCCGAAATGGCCGAGATTGTTCTCCCTAACGATGCCAACCCGCTGGGGGCGCTGCTCGGCGGACGCCTCATGCATTGGATTGACATGGCTGGCGCGCTGGCGGCGCATCGCCATTCGCGGCACTACGTGGTCACGGCTTCCATCGATCACATGGATTTTTGGGTGCCGGTACATATTGGCGACCTGGTCATTCTGCGCTCGTCGGTGAATCGCGTGTTTCACACCTCGATGGAAGTCGGAGTCAAAGTCTGGGTGGAAAACTACATCGCCGACAATTGCCAGCACGTCAGCTCTGCCTATCTGACGTTTGTGGCAGTGGATGGCGGCGGACGGCGGGTGCCGGTACCGGCGGTCGTCCCGGAAACCGACGAACAGCGGCGCCGTTATGAGGACGCCGGGCGGCGGCGGGAGATCCATCGCGCGGAGCGGGAGCGCCGCAACGCCCACCTTCGCTAGATAAGGCTGAGGGCTGTGATTGGCGTCACAGCCCGCGGACCACAGCAGCCGCCATAATTCCCGTTCGCGCCGGAATGGGGCATCCTTATGGAAAGCGCACTCCTGGTTCACCGCCTGCATTTCGCCTTCACTGTTACTTTTCACTACCTCTTTCCGCAGCTCACCATGGGCCTGGCGCCGCTGATCGTGGTGCTCAAAACGCTTGGCCTGCGCCGCAACGACGAAACTTACAACCAGGCGGCGCGGTTTTGGGCACGGATTTTCGGGATCAACTTCGTGCTGGGCGTGGTGACCGGCATCCCTATGGAATTTCAGTTCGGCACCAACTGGTCGCACTTTTCGCGCTTCGCCGGAGGCGTAATCGGCCAGACCCTGGCCATGGAAGGCATGTTCGCCTTCTTTCTGGAATCGGCGTTCCTGGGCTTGTTCCTCTACGGCGAGAAGCGGCTTAGCCCCAAGGCGCATTGCTGGTCGGCGGTGGCCGTGTTTCTGGGCTCGTGGCTCTCGGGATTTTTCATTATCGCCACCGACGCGTGGATGCAGCATCCCGTGGGCTATGAGCGCGCCGCGGACGGATCTGCCCAGCTCAATAGCTTTTGGGCGCTGGTGCTCAACCCCTGGGCGTGGTGGCAGTACGCCCACAACATGAGTGGCGCGGGAATTACCGGGGCGTTTGTCATGGCCTCGGTGGGTGCGTTCTACCTGCTGGGGCGGAAGCACGTGGAGCACGGACGGATTTTCGTCAAGGTGGGCGTGGTCGCGGGCTGCGTGTTCAGCATCGTGCAATTGTTTCCCACGGGCGACGGACAGGGGCGGATGCTGGCTCAGAACCAGCCAGTCACGCTGGCCGCGATGGAGGCCCTGTTCACCGGGCAGCCGGGTGCGCCGCTGGTGCTGATTGGACAGCCGAACGTGCCGGAAAAGAAGATCGACAACCCGATCGTCGTCCCTAAAATGCTCAGCTTCCTGACTTACCGGCGCTGGGAAGCGCACGTGCACGGCCTGGATGAATTCCCGCAGGAATTGTGGCCGGGGACCATTCCACTGCTGTACTACAGCTATCACATCATGGTGGGACTGGGGACGATCTTCATCGCCATCATGGTGGTGGCGGTGTTTTTGCTGTGGCGCGGCAAGCTCTTCGACGCGCGCTGGATGCTCTGGGTGCTGCTGCTCAGCTTGCCGTTCCCCTATATCGCCAACACCGCGGGTTGGATGACTGCTGAACTTGGCCGCCAGCCCTGGCTGGTGTACGGACTGATGCTCACGGCCGACGGCTACTCCAAAACCGTCTCCGCCGGGAATGGCATGTTCACGTTGCTGGGGTTCATGGGGATGTACACGGTGCTGGGGATTTTGTTCCTGTTTCTGGTGCGACGGGAGATTGAGCACGGACCGTTGGCAGCAACATCGGCCCACTAGAGGTCATCATGGAAACCCTGTGGTTCATCATCGTTGCGGTCATGCTGACGGCTTACGTGGTGCTGGATGGCTTCGACCTGGGCGCGGGCATCATCTATCTCTTCGCGGCGCGGACCGGCGACGAGCGCCGCATGGTGCTGCGCTCGATCGGCCCGGTGTGGGACGGCAACGAAGTCTGGTTGCTGGCCGCCGGCGGGACGCTGTACTTCGCCTTCCCGCAGCTCTATGCCTCCAGTTTTAGCGGCTTCTATCTGCCGCTCATGATGGTGCTGTGGCTGCTCATGCTGCGAGCCATCGGGATCGAGTTCCGCGCGCATATTGATGATCCGGTGTGGCAGGGATTCTTTGATGTGGTCTTTTGTGTATCCAGCGTGCTGCTGGCCATTTTCTTCGGAGCCGCGCTGGGCAACGTGATCCGTGGCGTGCCGCTTGGGCCGGACGGCTACTTTTTCGAGCCGCTGTGGACCGACTTCAGGGTCGGACCACACCCCGGGATCCTGGACTGGTACACGGTTATGGCCGGGGTGGTGGCCCTGGTGACGCTCACCGCGCACGGCGCGCTGTACGTCGCGGTTAAAACGGAAGGTGATTTGAGCCGGCGCGCCCGCCGGATCGCCGTCATGGCCTGGCCGCTCCAGTTGCTGCTTACCTGCGTCAGTCTCATCGCGACCTACTACATTCAGCCACAGGCCATGGACAATTACAAAACGTACTCCGCGGGTCTGCTGGTACCCGTCGTGGTGCTGGGAAGCCTGGGCGTGATCATCTGGGCCGCCACCAAGAACAAAGAGAAACTCGCCTTCACCGCTTCCAGTCTGTACATCGCGGCCATGCTGGTGGGCGCGGCGTTTGCGCTGTATCCAGTCGTGCTTCCCGCCAGCACCGATCCCGCCTACAGCCTGACCATCTACAACAGTGCAGCCGGGCATCATGGACTAGTGGTGGGCATTGTCTGGTGGATTCTGGGAATGCTGCTGGCACTGGGATATTTCGTGTTCATCTACCGCATGTTCCGCGGGAAGGTACGGCTGGAGGGGCAGGGGTACTGAACAACTGTAGAGACGCAGCTTGCTGCGTTTCTTGGCTTGCGTGGATGGCATTTGCGTCCCTGGACGATCATCCCCGCCATGCGGTATCGTTCCTACAAGAAACAAAGAGCCAGCTGGCCCCGAA
The DNA here is from genome assembly GCA_020073165.1 of Terriglobia bacterium. Taxonomy (GTDB): domain Bacteria; phylum Acidobacteriota; class Terriglobia; order Terriglobales; family Acidobacteriaceae; genus JAIQET01. The sequence continues at coordinate 11,806 of JAIQFP010000028.1, forward strand.
CGATTTCCTTGCCCATGATTAAGAAGCTCTTAAGTCGGTCTGTAGGCGTGCTCCCAGAGACCGTTCAGTTCCAGATTCGGGAGCGGTACTGGCGCGTCAAGAGCAGGTTGCTCTATCAATCGCTCTACCGCTTGGTCGAGCTTGAGCACACCCTCCAATCTGGGCTAACTGTGAAGATTGCCAGCAAAGGTGAATGGTGGGCTTACAACGAAATTTTTGTAGACGGCGGTTATGACCTTCCCATTCAGACGGCTTTGAAGACCCGTTCACCAGCGCAGCCCTTCGTGGTGTTAGATCTCGGTGCAAACGTCGGCTATTTCACGCTTCGAGTCGTGGACCAGATCGTTCGGCAGCATCTGGAGCACGTTGTTTCGGACATTACGATGGTCGAGGGTAGTCCCGAAACATTTCGGGAATTAGAGGGGAGGATTCAGTCGCAGCATCTGCCCGCAACGAGTCTTCGCATGGTTCACGGGCTTGTCGGCCAGCGCACCGGCAGCGCGCTTATGCGCGAATCAGCTTTGCACGTGAAAAGCACAATTGTCGATGTTCCTGCGGGTGGAGGAATCGACGTTGCGTTCGTGGATGTGGGTCCCCTCATGGATGACAGGATTGCGATTGATCTCCTCAAGTGCGATATCGAGGGTGCGGAGTTACTGTTCATCGAAAACTATGCGGATCTTCTCCGCAGGGTCAAGCACGCAGTATTCGAGCTGCATCATAATCAGTGCGACACGGACAAGTGCGTGCGCATGCTGCAGGCTTTAGGGTTTCGGCAGGAGACCTTGCGATCCAACCCTTCTTTTTTTGTTAGTTATTTTAGTAGAAGCTAACCTTTCTTTCTGCGGGGAGGAATGGCGGGATAGGCGGTCGCGCATTATCGGTTGCTTTTATTGAGATTTTGAAAATAGAACTGATCTCGCTTCCGTCGTAGCGGCTTTAGCCGCTGAGGCACTTGGTCTCACTCTTCCGCTAGACTATTGCCGATCATGAACTCCCGCCTGAAAGACAAGACTGCAATTGTTACCGGCGCGGGCAGCGGCATTGGCCGCGCCTGCGCCATTGCCCTGGCCCGCGAAGGCGCAAAGGTCGCCCTGGTTGGCCGCCGCAAGGAACGCCTCGAATCCGTCGCCCGCGAGATCGGCAATTCTGCCCTGGTTCTCGCCGCCGATGTCTCCATTCAGCAAGAGATCGACCGCGTAGTCGAGCAGACCGTAAGCGACTGCGGCGGGCTCAACGTGCTGGTCAACAGCGCCGGGGTGCTTCACGTTGGAACCGCCGAACAGATCACCGAAGCCCAGTGGGACGAGACCTTCGACGTGAATGTCCGCGGAGTCTGGCTGCTCTCCCGCGCCGTGCTGCCGCACATGCGCAACGCCGGAGGCGGGTCCATCATCAATATCGCTTCGGTGCTCGGCATCAACGGCGCCCGCAATCGGGCTTCGTACGCTGCGTCGAAAGGCGCGGTGGTGCTGCTCACCAAGTGCATGGCCATCGACCACGGAAAGGAGAAAATCCGGGTCAACGCGATCTGTTCCTCGTTTGTCGAGACCGATCTGACGGCGGCGGTGATCAGCAAGGCTCCCGATCCGGAGCAAGTGAGAAAAGAGCGCACCGCCGTGCATCCCATCGGTCGCCTGGGCCAGCCCGAAGATATCGCGGGGCTGGCAGTGTACCTGGCCAGCGATGAGTCCTCGTGGGTGACCGGAGCAGCGTTGCCGGTGGATGGGGGATATCTGGCAGTGTGAGCACTCAGCCGTCAGCCAGCAGCCATCAGGTACGCACTTAGCTTTTCTTGACGTCATCCCGAAGCCCGGCGCAGTTCAGCCGGGCGGGATCTTGCGCGCACCACCAACACTCTTTGCTGGCTGAATGCTGAGTGCTGGCCCGTCACAGCCTCGTGTGACGATCTGTATAATCAACCGTGGAAGGTGCCTCTTGGCCCACATGCATTCTGGACAGCAACCGCCCGCTCCCCAGCCTCTACCCGGCGTAAACAGCATCATCGCGGTCGGTTCCGGCAAGGGCGGAGTGGGGAAGACCACGCTCGCGGTGAATCTGGCGATCGCTATGTCGAAGCTGGGACACAAAGTCGGCCTGCTCGACGCCGACGTCTATGGTCCCAACGTCCCGTTAATGCTGGGCACCAGCGCGCAGCCCAAGGTCGTGGGAGACAATCGCCTGGAGCCGCTCACTATCCACGGACTCAAGGTGATCTCGGTGGGCTTCCTCAATCCCGGCGACAAGCCGCTGATCTGGCGCGGGCCCATGCTGCACTCCATCATCCGCCAGTTTCTCGGCTCGGTGGAGTGGGGCCTGCTCGACTACCTGGTGATTGATCTGCCTCCGGGCACCGGAGACGTGGCGCTCTCGCTCATCCAGACGGTGCCGCTGACCGGCGCTATCGTGGTTTCTACGCCGTCGGACGTTTCCTTGCAAGACGCGCGCAAAGCCATCGAAATGTTCCGCCAGATGAAGGTGGACCTGGTGGGCATGGTCGAGAACATGAGCTACTTCGTCTGCCCGCACTGCCATCACGAGATTGACATCTTTTCCCGCGGCGGCGCGGAAAAAACTGCCAGCCAGTTCGGGGTCGCATTCTTGGGCAGTGTGCAGCTCGATCCCGATATCCGCAAAGCCGGAGACACCGGCAAGCCCACAGTCCTCGAAGGAGAAGACTCTCCCCACGCCAAGTCGCTGTTTGAATTCGCCCGCAAAGTGATGACCCGGACCGAGGAAATCCGTTCCAGCGCCGGAGAAGGCGTGATTCAGATCCAGTAACTCCCGACCCGCGCCTGGGCTGCGATTTGCTCAATCCGCCCCGCAGCACTAGAATGGCCGCGCCAATCAATCTGACAATTTGCTTCCCAATCAGGAGGGAACATGAAAGCAAGAACGATTTTATTGACGCTAGTCGTGTGCCTGGTCGCAGCGGTCATGTGCTTCGCCAGCCCGCAAATGGGCACATGGAAGCTGAACGAGGCCAAATCGAAGTTCGCCCCTGGGGCGCCGAAGAACCACACGGTTGTCTACGAGGCCGCGGGTGACAACGTAAAAGTCACGGTGGACGGCACCGACGCCGACGGCAAGGCCCTGCACAACGAGTGGACAGGGAAGTTCGACGGGAAAGACTATGCCGTCACCGGCGATCCCACCTCCGACACGCGGGCGTACAAGAAGGTGAATGACAATATGTTGGACATGACGATTAAGAAAGATGGCAAGGTGACCGCCACCGGAGAAATCGTCGTCTCGGCCGACGGCAAGACTCGCACCGTCACCACCAGCGGAACCGATTCCAAGGGCAAGACGGTCAAGAACACCGCAGTGTACGACAAGCAGTAGCGGGATCTCTCCTAAAGGCTGACAGTAACAGGGATGCCCTTCCGCTCGGTTCCGGGCGGGAGGGCATTGCTATTTTTCAAGAACAGGACCGCTGTGAGTGTTATCTGTCCAGCTCCAGCGAATTCGGAAACTTCATGGAACGTCTGCTTCCTCGAAGCGACTTACCAGTAGTAATCGCGGTAAGCCGGCATCAGATTGCTTCCGTGTGGCCCACGATCCGTCCAAAAGCGGGTCCCGATGCCGGTCGTGATCGCTGAGCCACAGTCTGGTCTTGCGGCCGCCCGCCCGCTTCGAGGTCAAAGGAAAGATTTCGGTTGACACGGCTCTCGATCGTTTTATACTGATTATTATTCGATAATTATGCGCCTCACCCATGAACAGTTCCGTGAGTTGGCGGCGAAGCACGGTTTGGCGGTCACGCACCAGCGTCAGGTGGTCTATGAGGCTGTCATCGCTTCCCACGGACACCATTCCCCGGAAAGTATTTACGCCGCGGTCCGGCGTCGCATTCCATCCATTTCTCTGGCCACGGTCTACAACAATCTGCGGCTTTTCATCGAGTGTGGGCTGCTGCGAGAGGTCACTCCGCATGCGTCCACATTGCGCGTGGACGGCAATATCAAACCTCATCACCACCTGGTCTGCTCCCGCTGCAAATCGGTGCAGGACATCGAAGGGGAGTTCATTGATTTCAATCGGCTATCCCGGCAACTGCCGGACGGCTTTGATCTGACACAGCCGTTGATCGAGGTCTTTGGCCTCTGTCGCCGCTGCCGTGCAAAAACCTAAGCAAAGACAGTCGGTAACCATGTGGAACTTAATCCCACATTTCCGAAAGCAAGAATCTTGATAAGAGTGGCGGCTGCGCGAATGGGAAAGCCAGGATGCGTTCGTAGTTCATCACAGTTTTCTTAGAGGAAGGAGCAATCATGTCAACCGAAGCGAAGTGTCCGTTCACACACACCGCAGCTGGGGCCGCGACAAATGCCGACTGGTGGCCGAATCAGCTGAACCTGAAGATCCTGCACCAACACTCCCCCTTGTCCGATCCTATGGACAAGGAGTTCAATTACGCTGAAGAATTCAAGAGCCTCGACCTGAATGCCGTGATCAAGGACCTGCGCGCCTTGATGACGGACTCGCAGGACTGGTGGCCGGCCGACTTTGGCCACTATGGGCCACTTTTCATCCGTATGGCGTGGCACAGCGCGGGCACCTACCGCATCGGCGACGGCCGCGGCGGGGCCGGGGCCGGTCAGCAGCGCTTCGCGCCGCTCAATAGCTGGCCCGACAACGTGAACCTCGACAAGGCACGCCGCCTGCTGTGGCCGATCAAGCAGAAGTATGGGAGGAAAATCTCCTGGGCCGACCTCATGATTCTCGCCGGCAACGTCGCCCTCGAGTCGATGGGCTTTAAGACGTTCGGTTTTGGCGGCGGGCGCGCGGACGTCTGGGAGCCCGAAGAGGACATTTTCTGGGGGCCTGAGGGCAAGTGGCTGGCGGACGAGCGCTACAGCGGCGACCGCGACCTTGCGAATCCTCTCGCGGCCGTGCAAATGGGTCTGATTTATGTGAATCCGGAAGGGCCGAATGGAAAGCCGGATCCCATCGCGGCGGCCAAGGATATTCGCGAAACGTTTGCCCGCATGGCGATGAATGACGAGGAGACGGTTGCGCTGATTGCCGGCGGTCACACCTTCGGCAAAACCCACGGCGCTGCCGATCCGAACAAGTATGTCGGCCCCGAACCCGAAGCTGCTGGCATCGAGGAGCAGGGGCTAGGCTGGAAGAACAAATTTGGCACGGGCAGCGGCGATGACACGATCGGCAGCGGCCTGGAAGTGATTTGGACCACGACGCCTACGAAGTGGAGCAACAACTTCTTTGCGAACCTGTTCAACTACGAATGGGAACTGACCAAGAGCCCGGCCGGTGCGCATCAGTGGAGACCGAAAAATGGCGCAGGCAAAGGTACGGTGCCGGATGCGCACGATCCCTCAAAGCATCAGTCACCCTCCATGTTGACCACGGACCTCTCCTTGCGGTTCGACCCTGCTTACGAAAAGATTTCACGGCGCTTCTACGAGCATCCGGATCAGTTCGCAGACGCGTTTGCGCGGGCGTGGTTCAAGCTGACGCATCGCGACATGGGGCCGATCTCGCGATACCTTGGCCCGCTCGTTCCGAAAGAGCCCCAGCTGTGGCAAGACCCCGTTCCCGCGGTGGATCATAAATTGATCGGGGAGAAGGACATTGCTGCCCTCAAGGCCAAGATCCTCGCATCCGGACTGTCGATCTCCCAACTGGTCACGACTGCCTGGGCGTCGGCGGCGTCGTTCCGCGGCTCCGACAAGCGCGGTGGGGCGAACGGCGCACGCATTCGTCTCGCGCCGCAAAAGGATTGGGAAGTGAACCAGCCGGCCGAACTGGCGAAGGTTCTCAAGAAGCTGGAGGCGATCCAAAAGGAGTTCAACAGCGCGCAGTCCAACGGGAACAGAGGGAAGAAGGTCTCGCTGGCTGACCTGATCGTTCTGGGCGGCTGCGCAGCCGTCGAGGAAGCTGCGAAAAAGGCTGGGCACAAAGTGAAGGTTCCCTTCTCGCCCGGCCGCACGGATGCTTCGCAGAAGCAGACCGACGTGCACTCATTCGCCGTAATGGAGCCGATCGCGGACGGGTTCCGCAACTATCTCCGCAGCGGACAGGTCCTGTCGGCGGAGGAGTTGCTGGTGGATCGGGCGCAGTTGCTGACGCTGACTGCCCCCGAGATGATGGTTCTCGTCGGCGGCATGCGTGCCCTGAATGCGAACTTCGGGCATTCCAAACACGGCGTCTTCACCAAGCGGCCCGAGACGCTGACGAATGATTTCTTCGTCAACCTGCTCGACATGAATACGAAGTGGCAGGCCTCCTCTACATCCGAAGGCGTGTTTGAGGGGCGCGACCGGGCGACGGACAAAATCAAGTGGACCGGCACGCGCGTCGATCTCCTCTTCGGTTCGAACTCCCAGCTCCGGGCAATCGCAGAAGTCTATGCGTGTGACGACTCGAAGGATGCGTTTGTGAAGGACTTCGCGGCTGCGTGGAACAAGGTAATGAACCTTGATCGCTACGACCTTGCTTGAGCTCGGCGAGAAAGAAAGATGTCAACTTCGTGCGGTTGCTGTTGTTTGGATCGGCTAGACCGAAGTCGTCGCTTTTCCTGGCTCGCGGGGGCGCACCGCGCGCCCCCATGCCAAGGGCAAGAAGGTCAAAAACACTGCGGTGTACGACAAGCAGTAGCGGGATTCTCCTAAAGGGCTGACAGTCGCAGGGATGCCCTTCCGTGGGGTTCGGGCGGGAGGGCATTGTCATTTCAAAAACGACAAGCCGTGAGTGCAAACGCCTGTGGGTGTTGAAAAAGTCCGATTTCCTCCCAAACAGTCAAAATTTGGGGGATAGAAAATGTCTAGAAAACTAAGAAAGTCGTTTGTAGGGCATCCTGACGCGATTTCATTTTGGCGAATTTCGCGGGAAGGAGTTTTTCAACAGCCACGCCTGATTGCGACAGTTATTCACCGCATGATATTTGCGCATCGTGCGCCGCGATAACTTGCCATTTGCCGTCCCGTTTTAACCAAGTGTCGGTAAAGGTTAGGCATCGCGGTGCGTCTCGCCCGTCTTTCCCTTTGCGCACGGAAAATGCCTTACCGTAAACCATGGCAAGATTTTCCCCGAAAATGCGCACTCTAGGATCAATTTGGTGACACTGACGCGCCGATTTCGATGGATCTTGCGTATCCTTGACTTCTTCCGCCTTCCCATAGGTTGTTCCATCGGGAGCAGTGCCCCAAAAATCGTCGGCAAGAACCGTCTCCGGACTCTTGTTGTGGCTACAAGCGGCCTCGTCCCATTGTTCCTCGGCGTCAAGTATGAATTTTGCAGTTGCATCCTCCGCTGGGAGCTACCGGCCCTGTTGCGCCTGAGTCGTAATGACCGTGACAATCACCATCGCCAACCACGTCAAGCCCTGCTTCATCATGTGACATACCTCCCTTGCGGCGGAAACCCTACCATGTCCTCGCAGAATGTCAACAAGCCGCATGGAGTGCCGGGCGATGACTGGCGAAAAATCGCGATTACACCAATAACGCCTACCAGCTCGCCATCCGCGGATGCGCCTTGCTCTGTGCCGCGACCGAGTGAGTGGTCAGCGCCTTTGCCGGCTGCGGAAATCTCGCCAGCCGAAAATACGGCTTAGGTTCCTTCTCTTTTAAAACCAGTTCCGTCATCATCTCCCCCACCACCGGCCCATGTTTGAATCCATGTCCTGATCCTCCGCCAAGCAGCCAGACGTTCTCCGCCACCGGATGCCGATCCACGATGAAGTGGTTGTCGGGAGTCTGCTCATACTGGCAGACTCGCGTCTCGACCAGCGGCGCGTCTTTCATGGCCGGAAAGCGCAGGGCCAGGTATTCGCGCATGGCTCTCAGCCCGTCGGGATTCACTACCCGCTCGCCGTTGGTGGGGTCGAAGGTCGGGCCGCGGGTGTCGTCGGCGATTTTGAAGCCGCGTCCCTGGTTGCCGGGAATGCCGTAGCGGAAGCGGTCGCGGTGCTCGGCCCAAATAGGAAGATGGCGGTCGTCGAGGTGCGACTCCGCCGACGGCACGCCGAAAAAGAACACATCCTGCTTGGTGGGACGGATGCGGTCTCCAATGGTTTTGGGAAACAGCTTGCCCATCCACGGGCCGCAGGCGAACACGTAACGGTCGCCGGCGAGGGTTGAGCCATCTTCGAGCGCCAGGGCTTTCCAGGAACCGGACTCCAGCTCCTCGGGCCGCACCGCCACTTGCCGGTATTCGCCGCCTTCAGAAATGAATTTCTCCACCACCAGCTGGCAGATGATCCGCGCGAAAAGGTATCCGGCATCGTGCTCAAAGATTCCCCACTGCACGCCGTCGAAGTTGATCTGCGGCCAGCGCTTCTTCAGTTCGCGTGCGGGCAGCTCATCGAACTTGAGTTTGGCCCTGCGCAGCATCTGGATGGATCCGCGTTCGAAGCTGTCTTCGCCGCTCGACGCCATCCACAGCACGCCGGTGCGGGTCAGCATCGGGCGCTTCCACTCTTTTTCGTACTTTCTCCACAGGGGAAGGGCGCGGGCGGTCATTTCGGTGTAGGGGGAATTCGGCCCGTAAATTCCGCGGATGATGCGGGTCTCTCCTCCCGAGGTGGCGCGCGAGTTGCCCGGCCCCCAGGCATCGAGCAAACTTACGCGCGCGCCCGCGCGCAGCAATGACCAGGCGGTCCACCCGCCGAAACAACCGGCGCCAATCACCACCACGTGAGGTTTCGTCGGCATATCTTGTGTGGCGCGGACACTCTTGTCCGCGCAGCCACAACCTATTCTTCACGTCTTAGCTGGGTCAAGGACAGCACTCTTTGCCGGCTCGGATCACCACATGAGTTTCGCCGGCATGGTCTGGGACGCGGACAGGAGTGTCCGCGCCACACAGCAACCTATTCTTTATTGCGTAAGCTGGTCAAGGACAAGCACTCCCAACCCGAGAGTGCTAATGCTTGACAGAGCTACCCTGCCTTCCTAGAATTCAAACTGGGGAGCGCGGTGCGTCCTAAATCTAAGTTTATGCATCTAAAGATGTTAGTGGATTGGGTCCGAGCGAGTAGTCCGCCCTCCGAGGCTGTTTCAAGGTGATACAGAAAAATAACATGCAGTCCGGGCCGCCCATCGGAGGCCGCGAGCGGGAGATCCTCACCGCCATCGTGGAAACCTTTATTGCCAGCGGCGAACCGGTGGGGTCGCGCACCCTGGCGCGGGCCAACCGCGAAGGCCTCAGTCCGGCCACTATCCGCAACGTGATGGCCGACCTGGCCGATGCCGGCTTTCTGGAACAGCCGCACACCTCGGCGGGACGGGTGCCGACTTCGGAAGCCTACCGTTATTACGTGGAGCAACTGACCGGCAAGGCGCATCTCTCGCATGAGGACGAGAACATCATTCAGGATTCGCTGCACGGGGTCGCCGATGTGCAGGAGTTCATGGAGCGCACTTCGCACGTTTTGTCGCTGATCTCGCACAACGTCGGAGTGGCGGTGGCCGTCGGCGGGCCCAAAAACGCGCTGGAGCATGTTTACTTTTCGCGGTTGGCTGAGCAGAAGGTGCTGGCGGTCGTGGTCACGCGCTCGGGCCTGGTGCGGGATCGCGTGTTGCGGCTCGATCTTTCGCAGACCGACCTGGACGCTGCGGCGCGGTTCATCAACGAAAATTTCCGCGGCTGGACCATGGATGCGATGCGCAGCGAGCTTGCCCGCCGCCTGGAGCAGGAGCGCAGCGAATACGACCGCCTGATGACTTCGGTCGAGCAGCTCTATCGCCAGGGCGCGCTGGCCGCGGAAGATACGGCGCAGACCGTGTTCGTGGAGGGCGCAGCTAACCTGGTGGCCGGCGAACAGGACCGGCACCGCCTGCAGGAGTTGCTGAAGACGCTGGAGGAAAAGCAGAAAGTGGTCGAGCTGCTGGGCGCCTATCTGGACGCCAAGCAGGAAGCGGTGCGCGTGGTGATCGGCCTGGACCAGGCGTTGCCTTCGATGCGCAACTTCGTGCTGATCGGAGCGCCGGCGCGAGTGGGCGGGGAAGTGATGGGATCGCTGGCCGTGATTGGGCCCACGCGCATGGACTACCAGCACACGATTACCGCTGTCTCCTACATCGCGCGCCTGTTTGACAAGCTCTTGAACGAATCTGAGTGAGAAGCGCTATGGGAAGAACGAACGGAAAATCCGAAATCGAGCCCCAGGAACTGGACGCCGAGCATGAGTTGCCGGCGTCGGATGAAGGGGCTGAAGAGACGCCAAGCGCAAGCACGACTGCGGCAGCAGCGCAGCCTGGTGCGCCTCGCGATGCGGAATTCGAGAAGCTCAAGGCCGAGCGCGATGCCTTGCTGGATCGCCTGGCCCGCCTGCAAGCCGAATTCGAGAACGCCCGCAAGCGCAGCGCTCGGGAGCAGCAGGAATTTCGCGAATACGCCCTGGCGGAAGCCGTCAAGGGGCTGCTGCCTGTCCTGGACAGTTTTGAACGCGCCCTGCAGGTCGGCGCGAACGAATCAGAGCTCCGCGGCGGGGTCGAGCTCATCTATAAACAACTGCAGGATGCGCTGGCCAAGCTGGGGCTGCGGCCCATTCCGGCGAAGGGCGAGCCTTTTGACCCGCATCTTCACCAGGCCATCGAAATGGTGGATACCACCGAAGCCAACGATCATCAGGTACTGGAAGAGCTGCAGCGCGGCTACAAGTTAAAAGACCGGCTGCTGCGTCCCTCCATGGTGAAGGTCGCGCGCAACACAAAGCACTGAATCCAGGGAAAATCTGAAAGGGCTCGGGAAAGGCTATTCTGGCCGGCAACGGAAAACGCGACTATTACGAAGTGCTCGGTGTGGCGCGCGGCGCCAGCGACCAGGAGATCAAGAGCGCCTATCGCAAGCTGGCTCTGCAGTTCCATCCTGACCGAAATCCTAACAATCCGGACGCGGAAGAGAAATTCAAGGAATGCAGCGAAGCCTACGCCGTCCTGGCCGACGGCGACAAGCGTGCCGCGTATGACCGCTTCGGCCACGCCGGCGTAAGCGGTGCGGGCGCCGCGGCTGGCTTCGACCCTGCCATTTTCCAGGATTTCAGCGACCTGTTCGGCGACTTCTTCGGGTTCGGCGAAATGTTCGGCGGTGGAGGCGGTCGCCGGCGCAGCCGCGCTCAGCGTGGCCCCGATCTGCGCGAAGACATCACCCTCGATTTCGAAGAGGCGGTGTTCGGCACCGAGACCAAAGTCACGGTCCGCCGCCACGAGGGGTGCGAGGAATGCCGCGGCTCCGGCGCTGCTGCCGGCAAAGCGCCCGTGATCTGCCGCTCTTGCGCCGGACACGGCCAGGTTCGCTACCAGCAGGGATTCTTCAGCATTGCCCGTACCTGTCCTACCTGCCAGGGCACCGGCAGCGTCATCACCGATCCCTGCCCGAAATGCAAAGGCGAAGGCCGCGTGCTGCGCCAGAGAACGATCGATGCCAAGGTCCCCGCCGGCGTCGAAGACGGAACGCGCATCCGTTTTGCCGGGCTGGGCGAAGCCGGCACTTTCGGTGGGCCAGGCGGCGACCTCTACGTTGTCCTGCACGTCAAGGAGCACTCCTTCTTTGAACGCGAAGGCAACGATTTGTATTGCGTGATGCCCATCTCGTTTACGCAGGCGGCGCTGGGAACCGAAATCGTTGTCCCCACCCTGGAAGGCGAACACACGCTGAAAATCCCTGAGGGGACGCAGTCCGGAACCACCCTGCGCATTCGCAATAAGGGCGTGCCGGTGCTGAATGGCCACGGCAAGGGAGATTTGTTCGTCGAGGTCCGCGTGCAAACCCCCAGCAAGCTGACCAAGCGCCAGCGTGAACTGCTGCAGGAACTGGACGGGATCACGCGAGTCGAAAACAAGCCGCAGCGCCGCACCCTGCTGGGCAAAGTGAAAGACATTTTCGGGTAGAAGAAAAGCATTCACCACAAAGGACACAAAGACACACGAAGGACTCCAGGCGTTCCTTTGTGCTCCTTTGTGTCCTTTGTGGTGAGCGCTTTTGGGGGCCGTAGAGGAGAGAATGACCCGCCGCCGGTGGATCGCCGACGAAGTCTCTGGCAACCGCGCCGCCTTGGTCGGCGCGCACGCTGAGCACCTTGCCCGCGTGCTCCGCGCCCGGGTTGGGCAGGAATTCGACGTGGTTTCGGACGGAACGGTTCGACGCGCGCGGATCGTGAGCATCGCTGCCGAGCGGGTCGAGTTCGAGCTGGGCGAGGAAATCCTGGTAGCCGCGGGCACCAACATTACCCTGCTTCTCTCCATCTTCAAGTTTGACCGCATGGAATGGGCCATCGAAAAGTGCACGGAGCTGGGAGCCGCTCGCATTGTCCCGGTGATTGCTCGCCGCACTGAGGCCCACCTCGCCGCTGCCGCCGCCAAACGCGTAGAACGCTGGCACCGAATTGCCCACGAAGCTTCCGAGCAGTCCCGGCGCGCCACACCACCGGAAATCTCACAGCCCATGAAGTTGAAGGATGCCCTTGCTCTGCCGGGCGGCACCCGCATCGTGCTGGCGGAATCCGAGCAAGCGGTGATGCTGAGGGACGTTCTCCAATCGCATCCGGCGGGCGGAGAAGTAGTGCTAGCCTTCGGACCAGAGGGTGGCTGGGTGGAAGACGAACTGGAAACATTCCGTGGCGCAGGCTGGACGGCAGGCTCTCTGGGCAGCACCATCCTGCGAGCCGAAACCGCGGCCATCGCAGCGATGGCCGTGGTTGTTGCAGAACTGCAGTAGATCCAGCTAACCACGAGCCGGATGACAAGTGGAGAATGGACGTCACCAGGAAGGCCAGACGAGAAATAGAATTTAGTGAAAAGGGTAGCTATGGGAGAGAACGGGACTAGTTCAGCAGAAAGCCTCTTCAGAAGAGCGAAAGCCCGCTTTACCATTGGTTCGGCTCGTAATTACAAAGCTGGTTTAGAGTTGCTGAAGCGAGCTGCGTCGCTTGACCATGTCGGAGCTCATGAATGGCTGGGGGCTGCATACGACTACGGCCTGGGTACCAGACCCAATCGTCGTCGGGCCTTTGAGCACTACCTCACAGCGGCCAAGGCGGGTAATCCAAACTCGGAATACCACGTCGGCATCTTCTACCACGGTGGTATTGGTGTGCGGAAGAATCGCGTTCTGGCGGTTGGGTGGCTGCAAAGAAGCGCCAAGCATGGCGACGCGGGCGCAATGCACGTTCTCGGCAAGTGCTACCGGTACGGACAAGGCTTAAGAAAGGATCCTGAGAAGGGTTTTGCCCTGGAACTTGAGGCCGCTAGGAAGGGAATCGTCGAGGCTCAGTTCTCTGTCGGAGTCTGCTTCAGTAAAGGGGAGGGTGTGCGGTCTGACCCGAAACAAGCGTTTAGGTGGTACCTCAGGGCCGCGAAGAAGGGGCATGATGATGCCGCCTACAATCTGGGCTATTTCTACGAGACGGGTCGAGGCGTGAGAAAGAACACCCGGAAGGCACAGCATTGGTATGCCCGTGCCGAGGTGCTCCGGAAAAAGAGCACCGGGGGCACACTCAGGAAATAGGGCCGCTGGGCGACAACTCGAAGGTCAGGAATTCTGGCGCTGCTGCGCAGCGGGTATGAGGGTGATGCGTCACTCCCGGACGTTTCTTCCGCTTGGTGGCCAGCGGGACGCCGGCGCTACGGCTGCTCCGTCGGGAATATCCTCAGCTTTCTCTGATATTCTCCTGCTGCAGTGGCAGTCTCCAAACCCATTCCCAGTGCGCCGGCGTTCGAACTCGATGACCGCCAACGTCAGGCCGTCGAGCATGTTGAAGGCCCCATGCTGGTGGTGGCCGGAGCGGGCACGGGCAAAACCACCGTCCTCACGCGACGCATTGCCCACCTGATCCGCGACGCTGGGATTCGCCCCGACCAGATCCTCGCCGTCACTTATACCGAAAATGCGGCCGGCGAGATGCAGGAGCGGGTTGAGGCCGAACTCCGAGGAACCGACACCTCCGGTCTGCAGGTCGCTACCTTTCACGCTTACTGCAACAACCTGCTGGCCCGCTGCGGCAAGCAATTCGGAGTGCTTGACGACAAGGATCTCTGGATCTACCTCCGTAAACGCATTCGCGAGCTGCGCCTGAATTACTTTGTGCGGGCGGCCAATGTCAGCCAGTTTCTCGACGACCTGCTCGATTTCATGCGGCGCTGCCACGACGAATTGGTCGGCCCGGAGAAGTACGCCGAATACGTCAGCCGCCTCGAGCACGGTGAGTTGCCCATCCCGCGCGTGGGCAAGTCGAAGGACGTCCTCAGCGACGAGGAGGTGCTCGGGCGCTGCCGGGAAATCGCCGGCGTCTTCGCGACGGTCGAGCGCATGCTGCGCGAAGAAAACCTGGGTACCTTCGGCCACATGATCACCCACGCGCATGCGCTGCTGCAGCAGGACGCTGGTTTACTGGCGCATGAACGCACCCGCGCCCGCTTCATCCTGGTGGACGAGTTCCAGGATGCCAACTTTGCCCAGGTGAAGATCCTGCAAAAACTTGCGGGAGACGAGCGCAACGTCTTTGCAGTGGGCGATCCCGATCAGGCCATCTACCGTTTCCGCGGCGCCTCGAGTGCGGCTTTTGGACTATTTCAGCGTCATTTCCCCGGGGCCAGGCTGGTGGCACTGGAAAAGAATCGGCGCTCAACCACACCTATCCTCAAGTGCGCCTTCGCCCTGATCGCCAGGAATCCGGACATCTTTCCCGCAGGGAAGGGATCCACGTTCCCCTACCGGCGCTCGCCCCTGGTTTCAGCGCGAGAAGAGGAAGCGGTCCGGCAGGGCAGGGAGTTTCCGAGTGTTCCGGTTGACAGCGCGCTGCTCACGGCGAAAGAAGTGGAATGCGCCGACCTGGTAAGTGCCATCCTCCAGAAAAAGAAAGAGGTGCGCTGCGCCTGGAGGGATTTTGCTGTGCTCTACCGGCAGCATGCCCACCGCGACCCGCTGGCGGAAGAACTGGCGGAGAAGGGCATTCCCTTTTCCATCGAGAACATGGACGTAGTGGACACGCCCGAAGTGCGCGATCTGTTTGCCTGCTTGGGCGCGGTGGTCTCCGCCCATGACGGGGCGAGCCTGTTCCGGGTTGCGGCCTTGCCTCAGTTCGCTATTGATCCGGAAAAGCTGCGCGCCGGCATGAGGGCGATCCCGCGGGACGAACGAGATGTGGGTGTGGCCTCAGTTTTGGCACAGGTCGAAGGCGGCGCAGCGGTGCTCGACGCAGTAAAGCAAGCGCGTGAGGAAGTCGCCCGCACGGGCGCCAAGGGCCGCGCAGCCCTGGAAATCCTCATCCGCCGCTTTGCGCTCGATGGCAGCTCCCGCCCACTGCGTGCCGTTCTCGAGTTCGTTGCCAAGTGGGAGGAGAAGCCAATTACCCGGACCGGGGAAATTGGCGAGCTGATCGAGTACCTCGACTACTTTCGCGAGGCCCGCGGGGCCATCCCCATGCCGTCGCCCGACGAGAACGCCGTCCATCTGATCACCGCACACGCAGCCAAGGGGCTGGAGTTCGATCATGTGTTCGTTCTCCGCGCCAATTCGGGTTCGTTCCCGGCGTCCTACAAGGAACCGCTGGTGGAGTTCCCCAGCGAACTGCGCGACCCCGACTCCGTCGCCCAAGGTGAAGGCAAGGCGTTGCACGACCAGGAGGAACGCCGGCTGTTCTACGTGGCCATGACCCGCGCCCGCGACTCGCTCACCATCTACGCCCGGCAGGGCAAAGGGAAAGACACCACTCCCCCGGGTTACCTGCGCGACCTGCTGAAGGACCCCAGTCTCAGCCGGTGGCTGCGCCCTCGCAACGCGCGCCCCTTTCAGACCGACATGTTCGGCGGCGCCTCCACCGCGAGATCAGCTTCGCGCACCAGCGAGTGGATCTCCTTGCCACCCGTGCTCAACCTCAACGCCCGGCTGAGCGCCACGGCGGTTGCCAGCTATGACCTGTGTCCGCTGCAATTCAAGCTGGAACGCGAGTGGAACATTCCCCGCAAGGCTCCCGCGGCCATCCACTACGGAGGCGCGATGCATCTGGTGTTGCGCGCCTACTATGATTCAGTGCGCGCTGAGCGCTCCTTGGCCGACGAGGCCCTGATCGACCTCTTTCGCGCCACCCTGGCCGCGGCGGGCATCCAGGACCGCTATCAGTTCGAACTCTACGAGCAGCAGGGCATCGCTCAGTTGCGCGACTTCCTGGCAGCCTGCCGCCGCGGTCCGGCGCCCGAGGTGCTGCACACGGAGGAGTCGTTCCAGGTGCAGATCGGCGGCGCCACCGTGGTCGGCCGGATTGATCGCGTGGATCATCTGGGCGACGGACACGTAGTCATAACCGATTACAAAACCGGCAAGCCGCGATCGCAGGAAGATGCCGACGAGAGCTTGCAGCTTTCGATCTATGCGTTAGCGGCGCGCGCGAAATGGGGTTACCAGGCCGAGCGGTTGATCTTCTACAACCTGCAAGAGAACACTCCGGTGGTTTCACTCCGCAGCTCGATTCAGCTGGAAGAGGCCAAAGCGAAGATCGAAGAAGTTGCAGCGAATATTGCCGCGGGAGAGTTCGACCCCAAACCCGGCTTCCATTGCAGCTTTTGTGCCTACCGCAATCTCTGCCCGGCCACCGAGAAGCGGCTCTATAGCATTCCCGCCGTCACCAAGACCAGCGGCGGAAAGAACTAGTTCCCGGATCTCCGCAAATTGTTCTCAAAACCGAAGGTGGGCTTCGCTGGGCTGTTGCTGAAGACTGACGACTGTTCTCCCAAAAAACTTAGGGGACGCTTTGTGCGTCCCCCGGTTTGCTTTCTTGCTGCAGGGCTCTTAGTGTTTCTTCTTGCCGCCCTTTTTTGCCGCTTTCTTCTTGGTTGCCATAGTTTCTATTCTCCCTTCCATTGTTCATGGACTGCGCAACGTTCTTACTGTTGCGACTGATTGAATGTATAGAGTCAATAAAAAGTGATGTCAAGAAAAAAATGCGCTCGGCGGCGCGTGCGACCCATACACCAAAGTCACCGGAGAGGGTCGGAGGAGAATTTCGCTCGCTTGCGAGTTGAATTCCGGATGGATGCACTGCGAGAAATGTTTGCCGTGTCGCGGGCCATGGCCGTTGGGCGCAGTGCGAGCTGGCGTGGTCGTGCATCGGACACGATCGTCGTCGCCGCAGCCAAAGTTCATCATTTTGACGTCCCGCACATCTATAATTGAAGGCTACGAAATCATCGCAGGAGCACATCTATGGCTGCTTTGGACGAGGTCGTCATCATCTCCGGTTGTCGCACACCCGTAGGGAAATTCCAGGGAAGTTTGTCGGACCTGAGCGCCACCCAACTGGGCGCGATCGCGGTGCGCGAAGCGGTGCAGCGCGCCAAGATCGATCCCAGGCAGGTGGACGAGTGCATCATGGGCAACGTGGTTTCCGCCGGGCTGGGGCAGAACCCGGCGCGGCAGGCGGCCATCTTCGGCGGCCTGTCCCCCGAAGTAGGTGCCATGACCGTAAACAAGGTCTGTGGCTCCGGATTGAAATCCGTTGCGCTCGCCGCGCAAGCGATCCAGACAGGGAACAGCTCGATCGTGGCCGCCGGCGGCATGGAATCGATGACCAATGCTCCCTACCTGCTGATGCAGGCCCGCAAGGGATATCGCCTGGGCAATCAGCAGGTCGTTGACTCCATGATCCAGGACGGCTTGTGGGACATCTACAACGACTACCACATGGGCATCACGGGCGAGAACGTGGCTGAGAAGTACGGCATCACGCGCGAGGAGCAAGACCAGTTTGCGGTGAACTCCCACCGCAAAGCCATTGCCGCGATCAAGGAGTGTCGCTTCAAGTCACAAATTGTTCCAGTCGAGTTGCCCGCCAAGAAGAAGGGTGCCCCTGCGGTGATCTTCGACAAGGACGAATCGCCTCGCGAAGACACCACCATCGACGTGCTGCGCTCCCTCAAGCCGGCCTTCAAGAAAGACGGCACGGTGACCGCCGGCAATGCCCCCGGAGTGAATGACGGCGCTGCCGCTGTCGTGGTTACCAGTGCGCGGCAGGCCAAGGAACTCGGCGCCCAGCCCATGGTGCGCATCGTGGCCCAGGCCACCAGCGGGGTCGAGCCCAAATGGGTGATGATGGCTCCGGTGAGCGCGGTCCGCAAGATCTGGGAAAAGACCGGCTGGAAGAACGAAGATGTGGACCTCTACGAACTCAACGAAGCCTTCTCCGTGCAGGCCCTGGGCGTGATGCGCGAGCTCGGCCTCGATCCCAACAAGACCAACGTGAACGGCGGTGCGGTCGCCATCGGACATCCCATCGGCGCCAGCGGCGCCCGCATCCTGGTCACGCTCATCTACGAGATGATCCGCCGTGACGCGCACCGCGGAATTGCCGCCTTGTGCCTGGGCGGCGGAAACGCAGTGGCGATGGCGGTGGAACGGTAAGCCGGCAGCTGGGCAATAAGCAGTTTCCGAATTCGCATTGCCTGACAACCGCATGGAGTCTGCTGCAAGCTCCATGCGGAACAATTTTCTCTGCGCCTGTCATCCTTGCACTGCGCCAATTCACCCAAGCCGCGAAGGCCGATTGGAATTTCAACGACTTAGGCCTAAGGCCACAACTTGGCAAGGGAGTTGCAACTTTCTTTCGTAGACACAGTCTCTTCCGCAGGAGTTCGCAATGAAGAAGGTGCAAGCAGCTGTGCGGAACATGTTGCCCGCAGTGGTGATGACTGTCAGCCTGCTGATGGTGTGCAGGCCGGTGATCGCAGAGAATCTAGCCGCTGAAGGTAACACCTGGGCTCAGGAGCAGCCCGCGCCGCAGCCGGGCGATCAGTACCCGATGTCAGAAACGAAAACCTTCGCTGGAAAGATCGTGAAAGCCGGGGACAAACTCGTTCTCTCCGACGCCCAAGGCAAGACCTACCAACTCGACGACCAGCAGAAAGCCCAGGAATTCGTGAACAAGACCGTGAAAGTGACCGGGATCCTGGATCCTTCCACCGGCATGATTCGCGTGCGTGCGATCGGCCCGGCTTGACTGGTGATGGGCGGGGGCGATGACTGCCCCCGCCACCCGATTTTTGCTCTATCATAAGGGACAGCACTTGCGCCTTCGTCTCCACCGACACCGAGACATTGCCAAACTCAACCTGAGAGGTAAATGGCATGCGACTTTTGAGTGCTCGGCTGATTGTTTCCCTTATTCTTGGCATTGCCCTGGTGTCTCTGTTGTTTTCCTACTACCAGGTTGTGGTGGAGAAGCGCGGGCTGCGAAGTGACTTGGAACGGCGGGCCGAAGTGCTCGGCGAAAGCCTGGTAGGCAACGTCGAAGGCTCATGGGATGTTGGGTCGGACCGGCAATTGCAGCGCCTCGTGCAGCGTTTCGCCAACCGCGAGCACCTGGTCGGGGTAGCCATATACGACCAGCTGGGAAACACGGTGGCGATGACCCCGGAGTTGGAGAAGACACTCACCGCGACTCCGCATGTGGTAGCCCAAGCCATCGCGAAAAATCACGTCGCCAGTTCCTTCATGCGGCTGGGCGGTGATCCGGTGCACGTCCTCGCGTTGCCTCTGCACCAGAAGGGTGAAGTGGTGGGCGGCCTGGCGGTGGTGCACGATGTGAGCTACATCCGGGCCCAGAGCCTTCGCGTGTGGCGGGTTGGTTTTTTCCGTGTCCTCACCCAGGGTTTCTTCGTCGTCTTCATCACACTGTTGATCGTACGCTGGAGCATTGCGGGGCCGATCGCGCGGGCGGCGCACTGGATGCGCGCGCTGCGCACGGGAAAAATCTCCTCCCACCAGGAGATGCCGGACCTTGATCTTTTCCGCCCTCTGGCGCGAGAAGTCGTCACCATGGCTGAGAGCCTCAGCCAGGCGCGCAGCGCGGCGGAGAACGAAGCACGCCTACGGGAAGCGGCCGAGTCCATGTGGACCGCGGAGCGGCTTTCGGTGCAGGTGCGTACCCGCCTCCAGGAGAGCCGCCTGTTCGTGGTCTCCAATCGTGAGCCCTACCTCCATCAGCGGGCCGGCAAGGCGCTCGAGGTGGTGGTGCCCCCCAGCGGACTGGTGACCGCGCTGGAACCGGTGCTGCGCGCTTGCGATGGCACCTGGATCGCCCACGGCAGCGGAGACGCCGACATGGAGGCGGTGGATGCCCAGGACCGCCTGCGCGTTCCTCCCGATGATCCCCGCTACACTTTGCGCCGGGTGTGGTTGAGCAAAGAGGAGGAAGAAGGCTACTACTACGGGTTTGCCAACGAAGGTCTTTGGCCGCTCTGCCACATCGCGCATACCCGTCCCATTTTTCGGGCCGCCGATTGGCAGCATTATCAAGAGGTCAACCGCAAGTTCACGCAAGCCGTTCTGGAGGAAATCGAAGACACGCCCAAGCCGGTGGTGCTGGTCCAGGACTACCATTTCGCATTGCTCCCCCGCCTGGTCAAAGAGAAGCGGCCGGATGCGCGGGTGGCCATTTTCTGGCATATCCCGTGGCCCAACCCGGAAGCCTTCGGGATCTGTCCCTGGCAGCGGTATCTGGTGGAGGGCCTGCTAGGGGCCGACCTCATCGGATTCCACATTCAGTCGCATTGCAACAACTTCTTGCGAACCGTGGATCGGGTGGTGGAATCGCGCGTGGACTGGGAGCATTTTGCCGTGCAGCGCCAGGACCACCGTACTATCGTCCGCCCCTTTCCCATCAGTGTTGACCTCACCGACGATCAATCCGCGCAAGACAAGCACGATGGCTCCAGCTATATCGAGCGCGGAACTCTGATACGCAACCTCGGGGTCGAAGCCACGTTTCTCGGGGTGGGCGTCGATCGGGTGGACTACACCAAGGGAATTCTGGAGCGCTTCCTGGCGATCGAGCGCTTCCTGGAGAAAAACCCAACCTATCAGGGGAAGTTCACCTTCGTGCAGATTGGGGCGCCAAGCCGCACCCACATCAAGCGCTACCACGACCTGCTGGCTGAGGTGGAAGCTGAGGCGGAACGCATCAACTGGCACTTTCAGGCCGCTAAGTGGAAACCCATTGTTTTCCTGAAGCGTCAACACAGCCACAAGGAGATTGCTCCTTACTACCGCGCCGCCGATCTTTGCCTGGTGACATCATTGCACGACGGCATGAACCTGGTGGCGAAGGAGTTCCTGGCGGCGCGCCGGGACGAACGCGGAGTGCTGATCCTGAGCCAGTTCACGGGCGCAGCCACTGAGTTGCGGGACGCCTTGCTGGTCAACCCTTATGACATCGACCAAACGGCGGAAGCCATCCGGGTTGCTCTGGAAATGGAACCGGAAGAGAAACAGTTGCGAATGCAACGCATGCGCCGGGTCATCAAAGAGCACAACATCTACCGCTGGGCCGGAAACCTGATTACGGAACTCTGCGAGGTCCGGTTGGATGCAGCCCAGGACGCCCCGGAAAAACTTCGCGCCAGCGTTTCCGGCGCCTGATCTGTCGCTGGCGGAAAGGAGGAGATGCAGTGTGAGATCCGATACGCAGCCTCTGCTTGAGGCCTTTTTTAGATCGCTGACGCAGGCATCCCAATCGCTGTTGCTGCTCGACTACGACGGAACCCTGGCGCCATTCCGCAAGGAGCGGGACCAGGCAGTTCCGTATCCCGGCGTGGCGTCGGCTTTGCAGGCGATCATGGGTGAGGGCCACACGCGCGTGGTCATCATTTCGGGGCGGGAGGCGGCCGACATCCGTCCGCTTCTAGGTATTCAGCCCAGCCCGGAGGTTTGGGGGCTTCACGGTTTGCAGCGAGTGAAGCCTGACGGAAGCTCGGAAATCCTCCAGCCGGATGAGCGTACTCTGGAGGTCCTGTTGGCTGCCGGTGAGTGGCTGGATCACCAGCACCTGCGGCACATGGCAGAGTTCAAGACCGGGAGCATCGCGTTTCATTGGCGTGGTTTGGGCGAGTGTGAGGCAGAGGAGGTGCGGGGCCGGGTACTGGCGGGCTGGCTAGTCATTGCTGAGCGTGCGGGCCTGGATCTGTTGGAGTTCGACGGGGGAGTAGAAGTCCGTGCCTCGCAAGCCGACAAGGGCGATGCGGTCCGCGCCATCTTGCGGGAAATGGAAGCGAATACGCCGGCCGCTTATCTGGGCGACGACACCACGGACGAGAGCGCGTTCCAGGCTCTCCAGGGCCGGGGATTGAGCGTACTGGTACGTCCGCGCTGGCGCCAGACCGCCGCCCAGCTATGGCTCAAGCCGCCAGACGAACTTCTCAGTTTCCTGGCGCGATGGCTCAGGGCCTGCCGCGCGGGCGCAGCCAGCGGCAAGACGGCCGCGGCGGTGAAGCGATGAGCAGCGCAGCCGCAGCCACGCCTCAACGCGCACCCGCCAGACCGTTCTACTTCAATACCTCAGCGCATCTTCTGCGCATCACCACCTACCGGGCGGATACCCTTGCGGAGCTCCTGGATGCACTGCGAGAGTGTCCGGAAGACTCCATCTTTCAACATACCTTCCGCACCTTGCAGGAACATCACTTTATCCGTGAAGGTTTTTCCAACGACTTTGCGCACTGGGTGCTGTCAGCCTGCAACGAGCCCAAGCTGGCGGAACGGCTGGCCAGCGTGGATGTTCGTGAGTTCACGTCGGTCGCCGAGTTGCGAGAACGATTCGTCCAGATTGTGGACAGCTATCTGCAACCCAGCCCGGGAACGGCCCAGCGGCCTGCGGAAGAGACCTTCTATTTTTGTGCCTCTGACATCGTCATAATGCCCACCAGCTTTGTGGCTAATACCATGCAGGAGTTCGCAGAAGGGCTAAGGCACGTCAGTGTGCATTCCATCCATCACCATTTCATCGAAGCGCGCCTGCGGCTCAAGCTGATGTCCAACGACTTCTCCCAGTGGTTGCACGAAGATGTGGGATTGACCGAGCCGGCCCGGGCCCTGAACCGGATCGACATCTACACCGCGACCCTGGAAGATGTGCGCCGGCAGATGGTGCGGATCGTGGAACGGGCATTGACCTAGCAGGCAGCAGGCGAGCAGACTATGGAGCCACTCAAGCAGCAAAGCCCCGAGAGCGAGCAGGCGGCGCCAGAACTTTCACCGCACCAGCCGATGGCGTCCCCCCAGGTTCTACCTCTGCAGCCGGAGCGCCGGAAAGCGCCGCGGACTTGGGAGACACCTCCCGCACCCGTTCCGCCACCCCATCTGGATGACTATCAAAGTATTGTCGGCCCTGCTGTGCTCGACGAACTGCGCTTCCTGGCCCGGGAAGTCAAAGCCAGAACCCTGAAGATGGTCAACTCCACGGCGGTGGGGGGCGGGGTCGCTGAGATGCTGAACCGCCTGGTTCCGCTGTTGAGCGAGCTCGACGTCACCACCCACTGGGACGTGATTACCGGAGGAAACGATTTCTTCGAGGTGACCAAGGCCTTCCACAATGCGTTACACGGCAGCGACTACGAACTCACCCGGCATGCGCAGGAAATCTTCCTGATGTACAACGAGCAAAACCGCCAGCGCATGCAGTTCTCCGAAGATGTAGTCGTGATCCATGACCCGCAGCCTGCCGCCCTCATCCGGGCCCGCGCAGAAACCCAGGCACGGTGGGTATGGCGCTGCCACATCGATTTATCGAATCCCCATCCGCAAGTGTGGGGTTTCCTGCGGCCTTTTGTTGAACAATATGACGCCGCCATTTTCTCTTCCCAGTCGTTTGCCCGCCAGCTGCCGATTCCGCAGTACTTGTTTTATCCCTGTATCGACCCGCTATCGGAGAAAAACAAAGAGCTCGATGACAGTTTGGTCCAGAAGGTGTGTGACGAGTTCGGAGTCGATCGCTCCCGGCCCATCGTGACCCAGGTCTCGCGCTTCGACCGATTGAAAGACCCCGTGGGAGTAGTCCAGGCCTTCAAGCTGGCCAGGAAGTACGTGGACTGCCAACTGGTGCTGGCCGGAGGTGGGGCCAGCGACGATCCGGAGGGGGCGCTCGTTCTAAAGGAGGTGCGGGAGGCGGCCGGGAACGATCCCGACATCGTCATTCTTGACCTGCCGCCCTGGTGCGCCCTGGAGATCAACGCCCTGCAACGGGCTTCGACGCTGATCGTGCAGAAGTCCATTAAAGAAGGCTTTGGGCTCACCGTCACGGAGGCGCTCTGGAAAGGTAAGCCCACCATCGCTGGCGCCGTCGGGGGGATTCCAAACCAGATCATTCATAAGCTGACGGGTATGCTGGTGCATTCTGTGGAAGGGTGTGCTTATCAGATTCGCTACCTCTTGACCCATCCTGAATTTGCCGCCCAACTCGGCAGGAACGGGCGCGAGCACGTCAAGGAAAACTTCCTGATAACCACCAACGTCCGGCGGTGGTTGCTGCTGCTACGGCGTTGGGTGTAGGCACACCACGCTTACCGCCGCGGAAGCTATCCAGGTCCTGCTGCTTCTGCACGCGCACTTGGCAGCGTGACCGTGAACACCGCGCCTCCCCCCGCACCCGAGGAAGCTTCCACGTTGCCTCCGTGCTCCCGCAGAATCGCCTTGCAGATGCTCAGCCCCAGCCCCGTGCCGCGTCCCGGCCGCTTGGTGGTGTAGAAGGGATCGAAGATGTTGGGCAGAATGTCCGGCGAGATGCCCGGCCCGTCATCCTGAAAGGTAGCGGTCACCGCATTGTCGGCTCGCCCCAGGCGAATGCGCAGTGTGCCTCTGTCGCGCACCTCCCGGATGGCTTGCTCCGCATTCAGGATCAGGTTCAGGAAAACCTGCATGAGCTGGTGGGGATCGCCGTTCACAGGGGGGATTGCGTTGTCCGGCAGAAAATCCACGGTAATGTTGTTCCGGCGCAGGGAATAGGCGTGCAGGTGCAGAGTGCGCTGCACCAGTTCACCGAGGTTGATTGGGCCCTTTCCCGGGGAGGGCGGCCGCGAGAAGTACATCAGGTTCTGCACGATCTCGGCGGCGCGGCGGCTCTGCTGCTGCAACATAACCAGGTGCTTGCGGACGGGCTCGGTAACCTCCCCCTCCTGCAGCAGTTCGGCGACCCCCAGGATGCTGGTGAGGGGATTGTTCAGTTCGTGGGCAAAGCCGCCAATCATCTGCCCCATGGCCGCCAACCGCTCGCTCTGGATGATCTGCTGCTCGAGCTTTTTTTCCACCGTGATGTCGCGCACGGAAACAATCACTCCGTTCAGCTTGCTCTCGGCGTCGAACAGCGGGCTGGCGGTGGCCCGCATGGTGCGCCAGCTTCCGTCACGGTGGCGCGCCCCATACTCGCAAAAGCTGAACATCTTTCGCCCTGAGCTGACCTCCCGGCACAACGCCAGAAACTCGGGTGACTGGTCTTGCCCCGCTTCGAGCTTCCTTCCGGTTAGATCCTCGGGCTTATAGCCGAGCAGATCGCGGATGCGGGAGCTGACAAAGCTGTAGCGTTCATCGAGGTCAATGACCAGAATCAGGTCAGGGAAGCTCTCCAGCAGGTAGCGCTGAAACTCTTCCTGCCGCCGGATGGCCTTCTCCATCTCCCGCCGCTCGGTGACGTCCACCAGCGTGCCCTGGTAGCGGATGATCTTGCCGGCGCTGTCCCAGACCGCGCGCGAAGTGTCCTGGAAGATGGCACTTTTGCCGTCCCGGCGGCGCAGCGTAATCTCTCGCGTGCGCACTCCCCCCTGATCATCGGCACTGCGTCCCAACACCGGGCTTTGGCCCGGCTCCAAGTTCAGGGCAGTGGGATCGAGGCGGAGCAGGTCGTCCTTGCTTTCATATCCCAGCATCTGAACCAGCGCGGGGTTGGCGTCGAGCAGCTTGCCTTCTGGCGTGCTGAAGTAAACACCCTCTTGCAGGGTTTCAAACAGCTCGGTGAAGCGCCGTTCCTTCTCGCGTTCTTCGGTGACATCGCGGGCGAGGGCGCTGACTCCGACCACCTCATCGCTCTTCAAGATCGCGTTCAGCACGCAATCAAAGTACAGGACTCGTGGATTGTTCTTCAGCCGCACCCGGACCATGCCGGCCCAGCGCCGCTTTTCCAGGAACCGGGCCAGGCCGGACTCCACATGGCTGCGCACCGGTTCATCCACAAATTCGTCGAGCTTGTGCCCGACGACATCGATGTAGGAGATCCCCAGCAACTCGACCACCCGGCGATTGACCGTCCTCAGCGTGCCGTCCAGCGAAACCGCGAAAGCCACATCGTCAAAGGAGTCGATCAGCTCTTTGAAGCTGCGCTGCGAACGCATGATGACCTGGGAGAGCTGGTCGAGTTGCTCTTCACTCGGGGCCACGCCCACCCGGTCTTGCAGTCCGTGCAGCAGGACTTTGAGTTCGGAAACCTCGCGGCGCCGGCCGTAGGCATAGACCGCGAACAGGACGGACAGCACCAGCAGGCCAACCGGTACTGCGCCCAGGCGGTAAGGCAGTTTCTCCAGGGCCTGCCAGGAAAGGGCTGCCATGCCGGCTGCCAGCAGCACCAGCAACCAAAGCGCGTAGTGCCACAGCCGGTTTTCTTCCCGTTCGAGATGACTGGGAGTGCGGGGACGCTCGGTTTGCTTTTCGTCTTCAGCCATGAGCGGTGCCCCCGGGGGAGCGTCCTGCCAGCCGGTGAGATTCCGGTTGGGGGGTTAGTCGAATCCTAGTTCACCAACGCACGCGCACACAACGAAAAGCATAGTAGGCATCTTGGTTCGCACGCAGGGTGCCCGTCACCCGTAATGGTGACCGCAGTCACGGCTTGTCCGGGCCTGCCGGGCGTATGTTCGAGGCTGACCCCGTCTGCTGGACCCCCGTGTCACCAATACGTCTGTCTGCTGCAAGCGCAGGAACTATGCTGTACAAAACCCTGAGCGCCGCGGTCTACGGTATTGACGCCAGCATCATCGAGGTCGAGGTGGATGTCTCCGGCATCAAAATGACCGAGGACCACTTCCACACCGTCGGGCTGCCCGATGCCGCTGTGCGGGAAAGCCGCGACCGCGTCCGCGCTGCCCTCAAGAACTGCGGCTACGACATTCCTCCTACGCAGATCACCATCAACCTCGCTCCTGCCGACATCCGCAAAGAAGGTTCCGGCTTTGATCTGCCCATGGCATTGGCGATCGTAGGCGCCTAGCATCGTACTCTTTGGTTTGACAGCTTCGGACTTGGCGCGTTCATTCTTTGCTGGCTCTGTCACAGTTGTCTCCAGAGTTGCTAAATTCTCGTTGAGCGACTCACAATAAGGGAATTGACAGTGGGTATTTTCAGAATGACCTTGGACGATTTTCGTCAATCACTCACCGCTGCCCAGCCGCCAGCCGGACTCACGCACGCCCTCGCCGGGCTATGGTGGGATGCCAAGAACGATTGGACACGAGCACACGAATCCGCTCAGCAGGACGAAGGCGTCGAGGGTGCGTGGGTGCATGCCTACCTGCACCGCAAAGAAGGCGATCAGAGCAACGCCGCGTACTGGTACAACCGGGCGGGCAAGCCCGTGTGCCGGGAGCCACTGGATGCAGAATGGGTCAGTATTGCTACCGACTTACTTGGCTGACCGAAGCAGTAAATTCGATCAATCTCAAGCGCAGGTGCTTTCGTTCAACCGAACCGTCTAGCCCTGTCCTGTTCGGAATTCCCAAAAACCTCAAGCGATCACGGATTAAGCCTCGCATTTGTGGTAAATAGAGAGGGTCAGGTTGCGCCTTGAGGGGGGACGCAACTCTGGATGTATCATTGCTTTTCACCCCACGATGAGCACTGCGTATCACGCGAAGTATTTTGCGTACGAACTGACAAAGCGGTGCGCCTCCGACAGCATGGAGAAGCTGGCTGCTTCTCTTGCTGATGCTCAAGTTGACCTGAAGCCGATCCAAAGGTACTCGACCCAGATCAGTTAGAAAAAGTGGCGGAAGAGATAAAGTCTCTCCGACTGTTTACTGAACTGGCGAACTCGATTGCCAAGAACTCCAAGGGCGAAAGGCTCCAGACTGCGCTGAAGAGAGGGCTTGCGGAAGCCAAGAGCAAGGGCGGCAGGGAAAAAGCGATCATTTTCACCGAGTCCACACGGACTCAGGAGTACGTCCGCTCTATCCTAGAGGCAATTCCCCACTACAAAGGCAAGGTCGTCCTGTTCAACGGCTCCAACAACGACGCCAAGTCGAAAGAAATCTATCAAAACTGGCTGAAGAAGCACGCAGGCACCGACCAAATCACGGGTTCCAAGACCGCCGACATGCGGGCTGCGTTGGTCGAATATTCCACGATGAAGCGATTATTATGATCGCCACCGAAGCGGCTGCCGAGGGCATAAACCTCCAGTTCTGCTCGTTGGTGATCAACTACGACCTGCCTTGGAACCCTCAGCGTATAGAGCAACGCATCGGGCGCTGTCACCGCTACGGTCAGAAGCACGATGTTGTGGTCGTCAACTTTCTCAATAAGAAGAATGCTGCTGACCAGCGGGTGTATCAGCTACTGGATGAGAAATTCAAGCTTTTCAGCGGTGTCTTCGGTGCGAGCGACGAGGTCTTGGGCAGCATCGGAGCAGGGGTGGATTTCGAAAAGCGAATCGCCGATATTTACCAGAACTGCCGGACGGAACAGCAGATTCAATTCAATTTTGATCAGTTACAACAAGAGATGGAAATACAGATTGACGAGCGCATGAAGCTCACTCGGCAAAAGCTGCTGGAGAATTTCGACGAAGAGGTTCACGAGAAGCTCCGCGTCAACCTCAAGGAAAGCAGCGAGGTTCTTGGTAAATATGACGCGTGGCTGTGGCAACTGACACGGTTTTATCTCGCGCCTTACGCGCACTTCGAAGATGGTCTTAACGGCTTTACGCTGGTTGAAAACCCATTTCCAACGGAGCAGATTCACCGAGGACCGTATCGAAGCGGTAAGGGCGTAGAGGATGTAAACCTGTACCGACTGGGTCATCCGCTGGCGCAGAAGATTATCGAGCGGTGCAAGGCGTTGCCCTTGGAGTTGAAAGAATTGGTTTTTCGGTACACAGGCTCGGGCAAGAAAATCTCCGTTCTGGAGCCGCTTGTCGGGAAGGCAGGCTTTCTGTCGGTGACCGCGTTGAGGGATTCAAATTCGCCCTTCAGGTCTGCACTAAACCAAGGCTGACCCGTTTGCATGGCGTCGCAGACACGTCGCTGAAACTCGCTTAACTCGAAATCATCCGGTATGTCTCGGATGGATTCGACACCCATTTCCTCAAGCTGCTCCATTGCGCTGGCATGGAGGCGAGGGAGATAGCCAACGTGATCGTTTGGGAGCGGGGGATTGCAGTGGTCGAAGAACTCGCAAGTGACCGGGTTTGTGCAGTGCGGTCCTGTGGGGAGATCGGGCGCTTTGGGCATGGCGAGCACACGGAACTGTGAGCGAAGCTGAAACGTCAGTGCTGGTTGTAGTTGTTGCACTCTGCGTGTGAGGTTTCTGAAGAGGAAAAACTGGCGGGGATCAACCGTCTCTCCCGCAAGCACGTATGCTCGGTTGACGTGAGCTAACCAAACCGAGGCTAAAGTCACACCGGAACGTGAAAGCACATAGCTTTGGATCGCCACGTCTTCCAGATGGTGTTCTTTCAAGTCGGCTGTGGACTTCACTTCGATAAGACGCCAATGGTTATCATTGCGGCGTTGCAGAATATCTACCTTGACGATGACGCCCTCGTGCGCAAATGCAGCCTCGAAAATCGCAGGGACTTCGGAGTTGGACATTAGCTCTTTCGTCCTCCGAATCGCCTGATCAAGCCCCGCAGAACGCTCAACCTCGATGCCACCGGGGAATAGTTGGCGTGCAAGAAGCCCAACTTGGAGTCCTTGCTTAATGATCCCTTCGCTTCCTCCGTCCGGCTCAGCACCCAGTTCGGGTTGGTGTACTAGCAAGTAAAGGCGCTTCAGGCATTGCACCCCAGCCATGAACTTACTCTTGGATATTCTTATCGTGCTCACCGCAGCGCCTCGTCTTGCATCTCGCGAACCATGCCCGTGAACTCGCGCATCGCTGCGACCAAGTTGGTCGTCGCAGCGTCCTCTTGCCAGTTGGCGTCGATCTGGAACGCCTCGAACTCGTTGCTGACGTCTTTGTCTTGGTGATCCTCGGCTTCGTGCAGACTGAACGTCACGCCGACATTTTTGCGCACCACTTCGCCTCGGCTGCCCATGCTCAACGTCATTAACACATAGACATTCGTCGCCTCCATCATGCCCTCCCCAACGAAAGGCGCTTTAGGAACCGCCACACGAAGAGGATCGGAAACGGGCTGAGCAGCGCGAGCCACGCCCCGGTGAACCATCCTCTGTCGTCCCAGTTGCAGCGCACGTCGTAGTTTGTCGCGAAGAGAAGCATTGCACCAGCCGACGCAACGAACCCGAACGCCATCGCTCCGAAGGCTTTCAACTGGAATACTAGCCCTCTCTCGCCCCGGTCGTGCGCCGGGATCATGGCGATTATCACGAACCAAAACGTGGAGGCGAAGGGACCTAACACGCCGAACAGCCACTTGAGCAGCCAAATGTCGTCCGGCGAGGCGTACTTAAGAGCGAGAACCGGAACTATCGCGAAGATCGCAGGCGCGAGGAGAAGGAACCAGACTCCGCCCTTGCGGCTCCATCGGAGTTCGCGGTCAACCTGCCGAAGCTGGCTCTCCTCGCGTGCAACGAGAGCCGCGACTGGGATCGAACGCTCCTTGGCGTCCCGCACAAGCTTGTCGATGTCGCTCTCGGCGATTGTTGACTTGTCCTTGTTGTCGATCAGAATTTTCGGCTCAGTCGGATCGCCGTTCGGAGCGCGGTATGCCAGAATGAAATCGCCGTTTCGAGGAAGCTTCTCGCTGATGCAGATGCCTCAGCGGTGCTCACGCGAACGTAAATGGCGGCTTTTTTCACTTGCTCAGTTCCTCCTGCCCATCGAATTAAATTGGGTTCTATCCTCGTACAGACGGACGGTGCGTCTGGTCTGCTTGTGTATGAACTCAGTTGTGCAGCCCGCCTCCCCAAAACCCGCTCGTAGTAAGCAAACTTTCGCTTCTGTCACGTCTGAGACCAAGAGAGTGCTGCTGGCGAACCGATTCATCTGCCAAGGGAGTTGCAGGAATGGGATGCCTGCCCGATACAGGGCGACCTCTGCGTGCAGAACGTGATCGCCATGCTCTGCCATCCTCGCCCGAAGCCGTCTCGCGTACGCTGCCGTGGGGATGGCTCCCCGGAGACGGTTGGCGGCTTCGACGCAGACGGTCGCCTCAGGAGCCAAGAGACTCAAGTTTGGGCAGACCTCCTCGTCCAGCAGTCGCGCCATTTGGAAGTCGCTGAGCAGCCGCAGCCGTCTGGACAGTTCGGCGGGGATCAGCAGCGCAGCCGCCAGTCGCTCGGCTGGATTGCCGGAACGAACCCGCTTCCGCTGTTCTTCCATGAGTTCTCGGATCGTCAACTCAAGCTCCCCCACTCCCGGTATACAGCGGAGCTTTCACAATTGGCTGGAGAATCCGGGCGAGTTACCGAAGATATTTGGCACGCTGCGTGCTTCAGCGAACCGAGGCGAGCGGAGTTTGACGGGCGGGCTGCAAAGTGAGGGAAAGAAGTTCGAAGAGCCGGAGTCAGGCAAGCTTGCGACGTTGCCGCGACGGCAAACGGCGTGCCAGGTCGGCGGTCACAAACTTGTGAGCCATGCCGAGCAAGTCCCGCAGGACGCCGGGCGTGGCGCGGGAGAGGCGAATCAGCACGGCGCTGTAGTCAAGGTAGTGTTCGGTCACGTAGTAAACGTCGGGAGCGGCTGCGAGCAGTTCGGCGCGGTCGCCCAAGCTGACGCGAACCACAAGGGAACCCGGCTCAGCCGAACGGTGAGTAGGCACGCACGCCAAGAGCTTGCCGCGAACCTTGAGCGCGGGTGACCCGTAGGCTGTGCTCTCCTCCACGCCGGGCAACGTCAAACCGATCTTCCGCACCGTCTCGAAGTTGATTGTGCTTCTCGACATGGGCGAATGTGATTATCGGCAAGAACAGGAACCTTTTCAAGGCAGACTATTGCAGCTTCGCGTAGTCGGCTTTGGCTTCCTTCAGGAGGTGGATGCCGGGGTCGGCTTCTCTCCAGAGGGTGAGCCTATGCACCGGATGCGCCTGCCCGCTACGCCGCCTGCTTTGCCGGAGCCAGAGCAATCAGGGCAACGCCGACTATGACCAGCGCAGGTATGTCGCCTAGCAGATGCCCGTGTTCGCTTGGATGCTGGAATGCCTGAACAGCCATAATAGCGGCGTGAACGAGGCTCGACCACGCCGTGAAGGCGATGAGGCTGCGATTCTCGGACGGATTACGTGCTGCGAGCAGTAGGAAAATTCCCAGCGTGGCATAGACGCCAAGGATCATCTGCTCGTATTCCGGCTGGTTCGGCTGCCATCGCCAGCCGCTCGACCACAGAAACATCATCAACGGGTAGACACCAAACAAGAAGATCAGCCCCACTAGGACCAATACAACCTTCAGCGCCCGTTCTCGGTTCATGGTGACCTCCGGCTAAAACACCGCGAACAAACTCGGAGTGCAATCTTAGCGATGGGAAGAAGCGAAGGTCAACAGCGGATGGCATGCTGACGGACGCAGGCGACGGAAAAGCCCTCGATTTCAGGTTTTCCCAAGCCCTTGCCAACCCACCGTCTCAGAAGGGTGCAATCCACAGCTTCATTTTTCGCGACCTTTCGCCCCCTGTTTCGCCGGATCGGTCGCTGGTGCAGGGGTATACCTTTTGAGCTACACGGAGTGGAGGCTGAGTGACCGGACGTAGAGTGCTTCAGATTAGACACAGTCGCACGGCTCGCCTCGCATTGCTCCCCATCCTTCGCGAAGGACAAGGGGGATTACAAACAGAGCCGCAGCGGGATCAGCCCACGCCACATGCCAAATCGCATTTACGGCTAACCCCGCCAAGGCGATGAGAGAAAGATAGCCGCACACGGCTGACTCTGCTGCATCCGCTCTGAGGGCGGCACTGCCTGTCAGTGCTGACAGCCGCCGTTTCTCTCTGGCGAGCAAAGGCATGAACACGGCTGCCGCGATCAGGATGGCAATTCCCAGAAGCGTCGGCTTTGGCTCGCCGTACCCAAGCAGCACCATCAAGGAAATAACGACCACACACGCGGCGAGAGCAAACAATAGCCATCCGGCGATTCGTGACGCTCGATGTTCTGCGTGTTCTTGATTGGCATTGGCATCGAACCGCCAGAGCACGACGACAGCCGAAATGAGTTCAATCGCGCTGTCTCCACCGAAAGCAAGGAGCGCCGGACTCTTTGAGCGCCACGCGGCGAAGAGGGAGACCACAGCCTCCACGCTCATCCAGACAATTGTGACTGCTTGAACACGCCGGATGCGCCGGACTGCGCTTTGAGTTGTGATCTGCGACATGCTAATTGTCTGCCGAGTCCTCCATTTTACGTGCCGATGCTATCAGCACCTCGGAACTGATACCCCAGCTTGTCACCTTGGTCTGGTGATTGGGCTTCCACCACTCCGACCGCAAATATCCCGAAAGCTCGATGGGATGGCAGCCGCCCACGATGCCCGGACGGAGCCGCCACAGTGGTTGCCAGCCCCAGCACACAGCCCGCGAAAAGGCAGACGTACCAAACGTCATGCTCACCAGACAGAGCTTCCCTCCCGGCAAAAGTACGCGATGAGCCTCCGACAAGAGTTGATCTATGAAGTCGGGAGCCAGAAGGTCGAACACGTAGGTCGAAACGAAGCGGTCGAAGCTGCGGTCAGGCTCAAGTATGCGAGGGGAGCCGTCACTCTGACGTATATGTGCTCGATCCGACCACGGCTTGAGCCGCTCCTGCGCAAGCGAGACCATCGTGTCGCTGATGTCCAGCCCAACGTAGCGAGCGTCGGCGGGCAAAAGATGCTGCAACAGGCGTGCAGCCAACGATCCCGTTCCGCATCCGAACTCGAACACGGAGCGTGCCGAATCGAAGGCGGCGTGCGCGACCAGTTCGTTGATGGCGGGGTTTTCGTAGAAGCCTTGCCAGTCCTGTCGTGAGCCGAGACGATCATAGAACCGCTTCGCCTGTTCGGGCGAGAGGTACCGATCCATTGGCTCGCGAACGCTCACACGCGAATCTTAGCAGCGTCCTCTGTCAGCGATGTCCTTGATGCTCAGACAGGCTTGGCGAATTGGTTGTACAGCCAAGCGAAAACCGCACCGCCGACGAATCCGTCCACAGCGCCATAGAGAGTCCCGACGATGACCTCTGCGATGCTGCGAGTTGCATGGTAGCCGGGGTAGACCGATGCCATTAGCTGAAGGAATTGCTGACCGTAGTTGCCCCAGATCAGGTTCGCCAAACCCATGCTCAGCATCGCCACACCCCAAAGGATTCCAGATGCCAGTGCCAGACCTTTCACACTGAATTTCATGGCTCACTCCTTTCCATTATTCTAGGTTGTCAGGGACGTCCGCTCTCTTGATCTTTCCAACTTGTTCGCCGAAGCTTGCGGGATGAGCTACTCGCGGGGGCAGCCATTCCGTTTGACCGTTGCCGTGCTAATGTTGGATATTGAGACGGAATGGACGTTGAACGCATCATTGAGGACATCGAGCAGCTACAGGAAATGTTCGAAGCGCCGGACATTAGACCACTCAGCGCAAGCGATATCTCGGCTGCAAATCGAAGGCACGATGAAACGCTGGCGCATAGCCCTTGGTTTAAACTCTGGCAACATTATGGCATCTGCTGCCGACCTGAGGCTCCCATAATCCAACTGCCCGAATAAGTCCTACTGTTCCGCATACCAGAGCGAGTGCGGCGACCATCGACTGCACGAGAGACACTTGGGTCTCAGTCCACTGGTGAAGGCATGCTGGGCAGACCCCGCCTGTGTCGAAGGTATTCCACTCATTGCCGCAGGTGCAGAACCATTTCTTTTCCTTGCGTGGCGACCAGCCGCTCAGCGGGCAGCGGATACGCGGGGGTTCCGACGCGCCGGGCTTCTTTTCTTCTTCAAGTTCGCGATCCGGGTCTAGCGTCGTTTCGTTGGAGATAAGACTCACGTCCGCCATTATGACGTACATCCCTCTGGATGCGGCATCCGCTCGCCGACGCGCCGAGTTCCACGGTTCAGGCAGGGGCGGCAGGTACATCTGTACTCCCGCACGCCGGGGCGGACGGTGTGGGCGCAGTCGCGGCAGACGAATCGACCGTCCTTGTAAGCGATCATCGGTCTGAACTCAATACCAACGACGCAATAGGGGCAGCGGATGACCAATGTCGTGTCGGTCGGCGTGCAGTCTGTTGCCATGCCGACTTGCTAGCATGTGCGAGTCCGAAGCCGAACCCACGCAACACACCGGAAAAGAACGAAGACACTTGCGAAAACCTCTGATTATGCCGATATTTCGGCAGGCAGCCGACCCATCGGCAGACCGTTCACAGGGGGCACTCTGAACTAGCGAAAGAGAGGCTTCTGAGCCTCGGCGACCTCAACAGGTCGCGAGCACTCCTCGTCATCATTCGCTACATGGTTGACCCGCGTGCTCACCGGGTAACAGCGCATGAGGCGAGCGTCGAAAGGCTTCAGCAGTTCGGAGATCGCCGCCACGTTCTGCATACCGGGGTCGAGCCACAGATCATAAGAATCAGGATGCCAGAAATTATGCCATGTGCCTGTGCTGTTCCTCGCCGATTCTCATGGCTGGAGCCGATTCCGCATCATGTAGAGCACGGTTGTCAAATCGGCTCATACAAGCCTCTGCCAACACGCTTAAATCGTGCGCGTAACCCTCTGCGAATTACCATGTAGCCCTTCAGTTCGTGATTGGCGAGTACGGTGTTGAGATGTTTTTCGCTAACGTCAGGGAAACGCTTTCGAAAATCCCCGACGCGGAACGGCGTCGGAATACCTCCACTTCGGGACAGCGTTACGATCTCGTCGGCGACAGCCTCGGCAGTTATTCTCATGCCGCGCATGGTACCACCGCTCAACAGGCAAGTTTCAAGTGCCAACTATGGCTGGCTACGGTACCGTTTCTTTTCGCTTCGATTGTATGGCGAGCTTATAGACCTGCCCCGGTATCGTTCTCTTCTTCCACGCCACGGTGCCCGCAACGTTCATGCCCTGTCTCTCGTAGAATCGGCATGCGACCGCGTTTTCCTGTCGCACGCTAAGGGTATACAGATTATGACGCCTTCCTTTTTAAGAGCGGCAAGTTCCAAAACATTGATGTGCCTGGTGCGCAGCTGACCGCGGCTTGGGATGTAAACGACTTTGGCGTGGTAGTGGGGTACTACAATCCTATCTCAACGAATCAGTATCATGGCTTTGCGCTGCGGAACGGCAAGTACGTCTCATTTGACTACCCCGGGGCGCTAGGTACGTTTCCGATGGGGATCAACAACTCAG
Source organism: Terriglobia bacterium (assembly GCA_020073165.1). GTDB lineage: Bacteria > Acidobacteriota > Terriglobia > Terriglobales > Acidobacteriaceae > JAIQET01. The sequence goes on from JAIQFP010000028.1 coordinate 48,055, forward strand.
GTCAGATTGTGGGAACGTACACCTTCGACTATGTCACCTATCATGGCTTCGTGACAAGTCCGGTCCTCTCAAGTTTGTCCGAATAGCTGTGAAGACGCTCGAATTGGCGGCGAGGGAAATTCCCCGCCGCCAAATGGATCTAGCGGACGGGTGGCCCGGGTCTGCGTCAGTATATCTCCGCATTGTGTCCCGCGATATAGTTGGAGGGTGCCCCTCGATAAGAGCGAAGGCTGTGTCAAGGGCGTAGTTCTCCTGGCGGTGCGCGAGCACCGCTTTTTTCGCCAGAGAGGTTGAGGACCAAGACTCTGGAAATCTCACGCGAATCACTCTGCGGTGGACTTACGTTCCACCAACCATCGATTCGGCCTAACCATCGACCATGATTCTTCTATGCGAACATCCCGCCCCGTGCGGGATGCG
>JAIQFP010000029.1 GCA_020073165.1 Terriglobia bacterium
TGGCTTCGTTCTCAGGTAATCTCAGGCAGCCACCCGCGTCGCCAACCCCAAGGAGATTACATTGGCTAAGCGAACGCGGTATCAGTACGGTAGTGTTGAGATCAACAAACGCGTAACAGGACCGGACGTATGGCTCTATCGTTGGTGGGAACCGACTTCAGACGGTCGCAGGACCAGAAGGGCGTTCACCGTCGGAACTGTCGAAAAGTACAAGACGGAGGCCCACGCCTTGAAAGCAGCAGAAGGCATGCGGCTGATGATCAACGATGGGATCTTGCGCCGAGATCCGGTTCTCTTCTGTGGCATCCTCGACCGTTTCCTGCTCGATCAAAAACAGGAAGAGGATGCCGAACAAATCACTCACAATACTCTAGCCTCCTACCGAAGTATGATTTGCCAGCACATCCGACCCAAGTGGGGCGACGTCTGTCTCGAAGACGTTCGGCCCGCTTTAGTACAGGATTGGCTTCGCAAGCTCGTCCTCTCGCCCAAGTACAAGGGACATATCCGGTCCCTGATGTATCGTCTTTTCGACAAGGCGATGCTTTGGGAATTGCTGAATGTGGAACGAAACCCCATGGACTTGGTCGAAGTGAAGGGCATCAGCAAGCGCAAGAAGCGTCCTCGCGTCCTTCAGGCGAAGGATGCGTGGCAAATACTCGACGCGCTGGTTCAGCCCTTTCGAACCATCGTGCTAATTGGTCTATGTTTCGGTTTGCGAATCAGCGAAATCCTGGGTTTGCGCTGGACGGATTTCGATTTCAAGCGATCGGTAGTTTTGATTCAACGATCAGCGGTCGGAAAGCGGCTCAACAAATTGAAGACGGAGTATTCGCAGGACGAGGTTCCAATCGAACGGGGATTTATTCTCGAACTGAGGAAATGGCAAGCGCTCTGTCTCGATTCCGAAGGGCACTGGCTCTTCCCGAGTGCAGTGACAGGTCGACCGTATCACGCCGATTCGATTCGCAGCGACTACCTGGTTCCTGCAGGTCTGAAATTGGGACTTGGCAGGATCGGGTTTCACACGTTCCGTCACACATATCGTGCGTGGCTGGACGAGACCGGAGCACCGGTGGGAGTGCAACAAAAACTCATGCGACATGCGCATGTTTCCACCACGATGGACCAGTATGGCAACGCCTCGGCCTTGGCCAAGCGGAAGGCCAATCGGCCAATCGTGCAACGCCTCTTGCAAAGGCCTGCCAATCAAGAGGTCTCCATTCAATAAATAAGGGGAACTGTGTAGCAGTTCCCCTTATTGGACAGTTTTGGACAGTCGCTGCGAGTGCCCAATTGCCCGTAACCTTATGATTGCGTTGGTTGCGGGGGGTGGATTTGAACCACCGACCTTTGGGTTATGAGCCCAACGAGCTACCAGACTGCTCCACCCCGCGGAAACATCATAACAACCGCGTCACCCAGCGTCAAACCTGCCTATCACACAGCATTGTGCGGGCGTTAGTTCTTCAGCTTGTGGCGCTCGCAGGCGGCCACGATCTTGGTGGGATCTATCGCCTCGCTGTCGATTTGCTCTTCCAGGATCTTTCCATCTTTTCCGATCAGGAAGTTCACCCGGCGGGCGGCTTTGTATTTGTCGACGTAAACACCGTACTGGCGCGTGGCTTCGCCACCCCAGTCGCTCAACAGCGGGAAAGTGACGCCAATCTGGTCGGCAAATGCCTTATTGGCAAAGGGACTGTCCATACTCACACCCAGGACCTGGGTGTCGGCTGCTTCCAGCTTTTTCAGGTTCTGCTGGAAGTTTTTCATCTGCTGGGTTCAACCGCCGGTGAAGGCAAAAATGTAGAACGCCACAATCACGTTCTTCTGGCCGCGATACTGGCTGAGCGTCACATTCTTCAGGTCGGTGCCGTCGAAGTATTGCAGCTTAAAGTCGGGCGCAACATCCCCCACCTTTGGCATAGAGGGCGCCGCTGCAGCTTTGTTTCCCTCCGCCAGCAATGGGCGTGAGAGAGGCGGAGACAGCGAGACCGCCATCAACCATGCCGCCAGCCCGGTCCAAATCGCCTTTTTCATCAGATCCACCCCGTTGAAGAAGAGTTGCTGATAGCCTACTCTCTCGGCGAAATCAGGGTCAAAGAAAAACCGCGGGGCGTTGCTTCTGACCGAAGAAACCAGTACATTCTTTTTCGGAGACCATGGCGGTTGCCCTTTCCAGTGCGGCTACTCGGAGTCCAAGCTTCCGCCATTTTCCTGTATAGTTCTGTGTTGACGATTCCTCTCAGTTTCCTTGCGCAATCCTGCCCCGGACAGCGTTCTGCCCTGCGGGGCCAACCGGTCTTGCACGATTGCGCTTGGGGGACGTGCCCGCGGATAGGCTGTGCAGACCCTTAACGACATTTTCTTCGCCATCATCGAGCATGAACATAGCCGGATCATGATGCGCCGGCAGGCGATTGATTGGGTTCCGATCTCTTCCCACGAGTTCTACCGCGACGTGGCCGCGGTCGCTCGCGCCCTCTGCGGCTGGGGCATCGCGCACGGGGACCGCGTCGCCATTCTGAGCGAGAACCGCCCGGAGTGGGCCGTCGCCGACTTCGCTTCCCTGCTGCTGGGCGCGGTGGTCGTTCCCATCTATTCCACCCTAACCGGGGAGCAGACGGCGTATCTCTTGCGCGATTCTGGCGCGCGCATCGTTTTCGTCTCTACCGAAAAACAGCTGCAGAAAGTTCTGCTCGTCCAGGACCAGACCGCGGTGGAGAAAGTCGTGGTCATGGATGCGGTCGAAACCGCCCACGCACAGCACATGCAACGTCTCATGCACGACGGCCCGCAGCAGCGCGACCCGCAACTCGACGCGAATGCTCGCGCCATCGGCCCCGACGACCTGGCCACGATCATCTATACCTCCGGCACCACCGGCACACCCAAAGGGACCATGCTTACCCATGGCAATATGGCCTCGAACATTACCTGCTCGTTGCGGGGCTTTGAGGTCCGGCCGGGCGAAATCAGTCTTTCTTTCTTGCCCCTGTCGCATGTCACCGCGCGCCATGTGGATTTCGCCCTGCTCTATCACGGCGTCACTCTCGCTTACGTTCCGATCCTGGAGCACCTTCCGCAGGCGCTGCTGGAGGTCCAGCCTACGATCGTCGTCGCAGTTCCCCGCGTGTACGAAAAAATCCATACCCAGGTTGATCGCAAAGCCAAGGGTTTTCCCTCGCAGTGGATTTATCAGTGGGCTCTGGCTGTAGGACGGGCACACCAGTCCGAAATTCTTGCCGGACAGACTCCTTCTTCTTTGCTTTGGCGGCTCGCCAACCGCCTGGTTTACTCCAAGGTACGGGCCGGGATGGGGGGACACGCCGAGGTGTTCATCTCCGGCGGCGCTCCTCTAGGCCGCGAACTGGCCGACTGGTATGCCACGATTGGCATCCGCATCCACGAGGGCTACGGCCTCACCGAAACCTCTCCAGTCATTGCCGTCAACAGCCCCCTGGCGCACAAACTGGGGACGGTCGGGAAGCCTCTCTCCAACGTTGAAGTCCGCATCGCGGAGGACGGCGAAGTTCTGGTTCGCGGCCCATCCGTGTTCAAGGGCTACTGGAACCGTCCGGAAGAAACGCGGGACGCCTTTGTAGACGGCTGGTTCAGGACTGGGGACATCGGCAACCTCGATGCCGACGGCTTCCTTTCCATCACCGACCGGAAGAAGGACCTGATTAAGACGTCCGGGGGGAAGTTTATCGCTCCGCAACCGATAGAAAACTCCCTGAAACACAGCGTTCTGATCGCAGAAGCGGTGGTTTTGGGGGAGAAGCGCAAGTTCCCTGCCGCGCTAATCGCCCCTTATTTTCCCCTGCTGGAGGATTGGGCCCGAACCAACAATATTCCTTTCTCCTCCCGCGAGGAACTTGTCGCACATCCCAAGGTCCAGATCCTTTATGAGGGCATTGTGGCCGAACTGAATCAGGGCCTGGCGCGCTTCCAGAAGCTGAAAAAGGTATTGCTGGTGGCCGACGAGTTCACCCCTCAGGACGGCAGCCTCACCGCCAGTTTCAAATTGCGTCGGCGGGTGGTCGAAGAGCGCTATCGCCAGCAAATCGACGCGATGTACGCCCAGGCCGAGGTTTCCAGTGTTTCTTCTTCGTAGCACCGGGCGTCCCAGTTCTCGGTTCTTCTGACCGGCGCGACCGCTCCACTTTCATTACAATAGATGCATCATGGATCCATTGGTTATTGCCGGTCGCCAGTTCCGCTCGCGCCTGATCGTCGGTACGGGGAAATACAAATCGTTTCAGGAGACGGGCCGCGCCCTCGAAGCCAGCGGCGCGGAGATGGTCACAGTCGCGGTGCGGCGCGTCAACCTTGACCGCAGCAAGGAATCGCTGCTCGACTACATTGATCCCAGCAAATACTTCCTGCTGCCCAACACCGCCGGTTGCTACACCGCGGACGAGGCCATCCGCACGGCGCGCCTGGGGCGCGAGGTCGGCTTGTCCGACTGGGTCAAGCTGGAAGTCATTGGTGACCAGGCAACGCTCTATCCGGATATTCAGGCCACGCTGGAAGCCACCCGCATCCTGGTGAAGGAAGGCTTCACCGTACTTCCCTACACCTCCGATGACGTGGTCTTCGCCAAGCGTTTGCTTGAGGCCGGGGCCAGCGCCATCATGCCTCTGGGCGCGCCCATCGGCAGCGGCCTGGGGGTGCAGAACGCCGCCAATTTCCGTATCCTGCGGGAGATGATCACCGGGGTGCCGCTGATTCTCGATGCCGGCGTGGGCACCGCTTCCGATGCCACCATTGCCATGGAACTGGGCGCCGATGCGGTATTGATGAACACAGGCATCGCCAATGCCCAGGATCCAGTGTTGATGGCAGAGGCGATGAAGAACGCGGTTCTCGCGGGACGCCAGGCATACCTCGCTGGACGCATGCCGAGAAAGCTCTACGCAACCGCCAGTTCGCCCCTGGAAGGCATCGTACGCTAGGGGGCAGCGCCGACGCCCTCGGTGCGTATCCGCCGATAACTGGGAACCGGCAACTGAGAACTGCATATCAACCAAAGCCCCAAGCTGCGTGCGCGCCGAAGCGAACCGGCCATGCACTCTCCGCACGCATCCGGAGAGAAAAAAGAAAGGGCGACCTTAGGCCGCCCTGAACTTGCCGGTTACCTGCTTCACAGCATCTTCGCGCTCTCCACGTGGATGGAATCGCCTTCCACGTGCCCGGTCACGGCGACATGATGTCCCTCGTGTCCCTTCAGCGCGTCTGGATTTGATACGGTCAGCACCTTCTTGTCGCTGTCCGTAACTACCACCATCTTCGCACCCTTCTCGATGCACTTCTTGGTGCACTCTTCCTGACCCGCCATGGCGCCCTTGACGCCACACTGCGAGTCGGCGACCCAGCCATTCACCGTCTCCGACTTGGCTTCGTCACCTGCCGAGGCCATGGCTACCAGGAAAAACATCATCGCGAGGGCAAGACTGATTACTAACAGTTTCTTCATGCGGAATCTTCTCCTCAAGTTTGTGCGGCCAGGGCCGCGGATTTGGGAAACAGCACCCTTCGACCTCCGCGCCTCCGCTGCCAGGTAGGGGCCGAAAGCTGGTGGAAAGTTACATCCTTAGCCAGATGAGAGTTGTCGAAACTATATCACAATCGGTTGTGACATCAGCCCGGAATCCAGAACGTGCGGAGCTACTTCCTGGCGGCAGCACTGGGTGCTGGCTGGGGGGGCGGCGGCGCCGGGGCCACATACACGACTTCACCGGGGCGGGTGTAATGCAACTGCTCGCGCGCTTCTTTCTCGATCGTCTTGGGATCACTTTGCAGGGCTTTCACGTGTTCGGTGTACCGATCGTTTTCTTTTTGCAGGCTGTCAATTTCCTGGTGGAGGCTCTGGTACTCGGCACGTTTCTGGCGATAAACCACCATGCCGTTCGCACCCAGCACTACGTGGAAGAACAACCAGATCGCCAACACCGAGATTCCCGCCGTCGCCAACCGGCGCCGATTGCCATATACCGCCTCGCCTGCCGGACGCAGCTTCTCCTTGGTGCGATCTGCCCAGGCCTCAGCCTCCGGGGCCCGCTGCACCAGCGCCTGCAGTCTCTCCTCGGGTCGTCGCAGGACGCGAATTCCGGGGAGCCGCTCTACTCGAAGATCCATTGTTTGGCCGCTGTGCTCAGCTTCTCGAGGCTTGCCTTGCTGCCCGCTTCGCAATAGACCCGAACCACTGGCTCTGTGCCCGACAGCCGGTAGCACACCCAGGACCCATCGTCGAACAGCAGCTTGAGTCCGTCGGTGCGTACCACTTCGCTGACCTTGCGGCCGAAGAAGTCGCACGGCTCGAGTCGCAACTTCTCAGTGAACTTCTCCTGCACTTGCGGCGTCAAGCGAAAGTTCTCCCGCTGGGGATAGAAGGAACCAACTTTGACAAATAGCTCCTGCAATTGCCGGCCCAGCGGCTTGCCCCGCCGCGCTGCCATCTCGCAGCAGAGCAGGCCCGCCAGGATGCCGTCTTTTTCCGGAACGTGGTGCCGGATGGATAATCCGGCGCTCTCTTCTCCGCCAATCACGATCTTGTCCTGCTTGATCAGCTCACCAATGTACTTGAAGCCCACCGGGGTCTCGTGCAGCTCGATTCCATGGTGCTTCGCCAGCGCATTAATAAGGTTGGTCGTGGCCACCGACTTGGCCACTCCATTCTTCCAGCCACGGCTCTCTACCAGGTAATCAAAGAGCAGCGCAATGATGTAGTTCGGCTGGAAGAACGTTCCGTCCTCGTCCACGATGCCAAAGCGGTCCGCATCGCCGTCGGTGGCGATCCCGATGTGGGCTTTCATCTCACGCATCTTCTTCCGCATGTCGTCGAGCAGGTGATCGTCCGGCTCGGGAGCATGTCCGCCGAAAAGCACGTCACGATAGTCGTGCACGGCCGCCACTTCGACGCCGGCGTCGCGCAAGAGCGAGTCGGGATAACCCCGCGCCGCTCCCCACAGGGAATCGAAGACCACGCGCAGGCCGGCCTTCTGAATCGCCGGGAAATCGACGATCTCGCGCAGCCGTGCCAGGTACATGTCGCGGGGATCTAGTGTTTGCACGGCAGCCCGCCCGGTCGCAGCTTTCGACGAATTTTCGTTGCCACCCAGAGCCGCGATCTCCGCCTCGATCCGCTTCGTCACCTCCGGCAGCGCCGGCGCACCGTCTGGCGTAGAAAACTTGATTCCGTTGTATTCCGGTGGATTGTGCGAAGCCGTGAAATTGATGGCGCCATCAGCGTGCTCACGGATTACCGCGTAGGCGATGGCAGGAGTGGGAGCAGCTTCGGCGATCACCAGCGGCGTGATCCCGTACGCCGCAAGAATGTCCGCCGCCATGGTGCAGAATGTTTCCCCCAGAAACCGCGGATCGCGGCCGACAATCACCCGTGCTCCGGCAGGTTTCTGCGACGCCACGTAGCGCGCGATGCCGCTCACGGCGCGCCGCACGTTGGCGAAGGTAAACTCCTCCGCCATGACCGCTCGCCATCCGGAAGTACCGAATTTAATCTGGGTTGCCATAGCTCGTTTCGACGTTCCTTTGCAATGGCGTCATCCTGAGCGACCTTCGGTCGCGAAGAGCCCGCCCTGAGGTGACAGCCGAAGGGATCTCGCGCGCCGTGAACCAGGCCTGTTAGAGTCTCCTGGTCGTGACCTCGCAAACAACGACCGATTCTATATGACCAAACACAGACTCGTCCTGACCACCGCCTCCTCCAAAGAAGAAGCCCACAAGATCGCCCGTGCCCTAGTCGAGCGCCACCTAGCTGCGTGCGTGAACTTGGTGCAACCGGTTGAGTCCATCTACCGCTGGCAAGGAAAGATCGAAGAGGCCCAAGAGTGGCTGTTGCTGATCAAAACCACGGGTGCGGCTTTCGAACGGGTCCGGGATGCCATCAAGGAACTACACTCCTACGACCTGCCGGAGTGCATCTGTCTCGCCATCGACGGCGGTTCTTCCGCATACCTGAAGTGGCTGGAAGATTCCGTGAGTGAATGAAGCGTTCGATCTTCTTCTGTAGAGACGCAGCTTGCTGCGTCTCCCCGCGTGGCCAATCAGGGCATATCCGCACTCAGATTTAGGCGCCAGTAGTCCAAGGAATAAGGAGGGTCATCAGCAGCCGCCTGCCGGGTCAGTTCCTCGAGAAATTCATCACGCAGTCCGGCGTCCGGGATGCGTTCCAGGTGCCGGTGCAAAATCACCGTCCGCACAAATTCGGAGTATTTCCCCGCCTCCTCAAACACGGTCAATGCCGGTTCGAGCCCGGTGTCCACGGCCACGAACCCGGCGCGCCGCAACCTTTCCGCCGCGGTCTCCGCGTCCGAGTAGGTCCACGGCTCGGCATATCCACCGAGGAACGGCGAGTATTTCGGGCTCGCCGCGAGCGCCGCTGCGCGTTTGCGCAAACGTTCCAGATTGGGGCCACCGCCGCACTGCGCCCGCAGCCATCCCCCAGGGCGCAACGCTCCATACAAACTGCGGAACAGCTTGTCATGGTCCAGCACCCAGTGAAACGATGCCGTACTGAAAATTCCATCGAAGGCGCGCTTGAACGGGAGCGCCTGCAAGTCGGCATTCACCCACAACACCCGATCGCCAAATCGAGGTGCCAGATGTTCGCGCGCGGTGCGCAGCATGTTCTGGGATAGATCCACCGCGATGACCCGTCCATGGGGCAGAGCTTCGAGCAGATCGGCGGTGAGCCGTCCCGTGCCACAGCCCGCATCGAGCAGCGTCTCATCGCCGTGCAATTTCACCCGGGCCAACACCTTCTTGCCCCAGCTAAGCTGCGGCCCGGAGAGACGATGGTAAGCGGAAGAATCCCACTCGCGCGAGTATGGAGTCATGCGGGGAAGGATAGCAGGGAAAATTGGGACTGATCACTCATCCTCGATTGGCAAAACGATCACGGCAGGTTGAGAGTCTTCCTGTGTAATGGCGTAAACAATCCGGTTTCCGGACGAATCGAGGCCCTAGTCGTATAGCCACTCCAAGAGCCCATATTGTTGACACAGTAAATACAACTTGTCACGTTCTTTTCGCCCTTCGTGTGAGTCCGCATGAGCCTTCGCGAAGTCGTGGTTGGCGATAGCGTTCTTCATGCTGCTCGCGATGAGCCTTATCCGGGCTTGCAGTTCGACGACATCCGCCGGGAGCGAGCCGCGTTCTCTGACAAATTCTTCCCGTATCGAATCATCATGTGGCACCCGGGCCAACTCTTCGCGAGTTGATTCGAGACGAACGCCGCGATCATACAGTATCTCTCCCGCTAAGCATTTCCCTTCCCGAAGGAGGCCAAGCAACAGATGTCCAGTGCCGATGCGTTTACTCGAAAGCTGATCTGCCTCCTCTGTTGCAAAAGCCAGCACACGTTTGCCTGCAATGCTGAGTGGAAGGTCTCCGGAGGCTGGAGCCTTCTCATGGACGGGCTTGCTTTGCTCGACCTTTCTCCAAACTGTTTCCAGCGCCCAAGGCGAACCAAGGAACCGGTGTGCCAGGCTCATGTCTTCCCTCAACAAGCCCAGTAGGAGATGTTCCACTTCAATTTCAGAGCTTTCGCATTGACTGGCTATGTACCTCGACCAAAAGATCACGCGTCTTGCTCTCTCCGTATAACGCTCAAACATGCGTTCTCTTTTCTCTACAAAATCCTCTCACTCGAATAGAGACCGAAATGAACGTGACAACCGTCGAAATCAAGGCGTTTAGACCACTTACCTGGGCCCCGCGCCAAGCCGTGGACCCGCGTTTAATCCCTGGCGACTGAATGCCCTACATCGCCCCCAGCGCCTCATCCATATCGGCAACAATGTCTTCCACGTCCTCAATCCCGACCGAAATCCGCACCATGCCGTCGGTGATCCCGATCGCCGCACGCCCCTTTTCCCCTAGCGCCGCGTGCGTCATGGTGGCTGGATGCGAGATCAGCGTCTCCACCCCGCCGAGTGACTCGCCCAGCGAGCACACTCGCACCTTTTTCAGCATCTTGTTGGCGTTGGAGCGCGAGCCGGTCTCGAAGGTGATCATGGACCCGAAGCCGCTCATCTGCCGCTTCGCTAGTTCGTGCTGCGGATGCTCCGGCAGCCCGGGATAGAAGACTTTTTTCACTTTCTTGTGTTTGGCCAGGAACTCTGCCACCCGCCTGCCGTTGCGATCGTGCTGCTCCATGCGGACGGCAAGGGTCTTCACGCCACGCAGCACCAGCCAGCACTCAAACGGCGAAAGAATCGCTCCCGCCGCCTTTTGCAGAAACGCCAGCTTCTCCACCTGCTGCGGCCGGGTGCATACCACCACTCCCCCCAGACCGTCGCTGTGCCCGTTAAGGAACTTCGTGGTCGAGTGCACCACCATGTCCGCGCCCAGCGCGATAGGCTGCTGAAAGTACGGCGACATGAAGGTGTTGTCCACCACCAGTTCTACTTTCTTGCGGCGGCAGACTTCGCTGATTGCCCGGATATCGCTCAGCGTCATGAGCGGATTGGTCGGCGTTTCGATGTACGTCATGCGCGTGTTCTTGCGGATGGCACGCTCTACATTTCTTACATCGGACGAATCCACGTAGGTGAATTCCAGGCCGAGATCAGCCCAGACTTGATTGAACAACCGGGGCACACCGCCATACAGATCGTTTCCACACACCACGTGGTCGCCCGACTTGCACATGGTGGTAAGCGCATTGATCGCGGCCATCCCGCTGGCAAACACGCACGACCCAATCCCGCCTTCGAGCGCCGCTAGGTTCTGCTCCAGCCGGGTACGAGTGGGATTCGACACTCGGGAGTACTCATAGCCCTTGTGCTTGCCCAACTCTTCCTGTACGTAGGTCGAAGTCGGGTAGATGGGTACCGTCACCGCTCCGGTCAGCGGATCAGGCTCCTGCCCGACGTGGATGGCGCGAGTCGCGAAACCGGCTGGCTTGTTTTGCTTAGACATGATGTCTTTCTGTGGAGCACTCAGCATTCAGTCCCTCGAGGATTGTGCCAATGCCAGAAAGAACGAGGTTTGGCTAATTGCTAACTGCTAGTTGCCAAGTGCTGCTTTTATACCCCACCCTCAAAAATCTTCTTCGACAAATATCGCTCCGCCGAGTCCGGAATCATGGTCACCACCCGCTTCCCCGGTCCCAGCCGTCTGGCCACTTCCAGGGAGGCAAAAACGTTGGCACCGCTGCTGGAACCCGCCAGCACGCCTTCCCGAGCTGCCAGCGTCTTCACCATGCCAAAGGCGTCCGAATCCGTCACCATGATCACTTCGTCGCACACCGACGCATCAAAGTTCTTGGGGATGAAGCTCGACCCGATGCCCTCCACCTTGTGCTTGCCCGGTTTACCGCCGCCCAGCACCGATCCCTGGGTCTCGACCGCAATTGCCAGCACCTTGGGCAGACGCTCCTTTACATAACGTGCAATCCCAGTGAATGTCCCCGCCGTGCCGGCGCCGATCACCACGGCATCGAGCCGGCCTTCCATCTGGTCAAACATTTCGCGGGCGGTGGTTTCGTAGTGGTAATCGGGATTGGCGGGATTTTCGAATTGCGCCGCCATGAACGCGTTGGGATCGCGCGCGGCAAGCGCGTTGGCCCGGTCAATTGCTCCCTGCATGCCCTCGTCGTCCGGTGTACGGGTCACCTCGGCGCCGAGGGCGCGCATGATCATCACTTTTTCTTCCGAGAATTTCTCCGGTACGAACAACGCCACTTTGTACCCGCGATTCACTCCGATCAGCGCCAGCCCAATCCCGGTGTTCCCGGCCGTCGCCTCCACAATGGTGCCGCCGGGCCGAAGGCGCCCTTCCTCCTCCGCCCTGCGGATCATCCCGATGGCCGCGCGGTCTTTCACACTTCCGCCGGGGTTCAGATACTCCAGCTTGGCGTACACGTCCGCGGAGCCGGGAGGGACAATTCGCTTCAACTGCAGCATGGGAGTTTCACCGACCAGTTGGGTGATGTCGTCGGCGACGCGCAGGCGGGTGCCCTCAATGGTTTTCATTCGCACCGTACAGAGTACGGAAGCTCAGGTGGAAGCGTCAATTACCGGAGGTCACATCAGGCCACGATCAAACTGCTAGTTCGCCGCACGTTCCTGGCCGGGATAGTAGCCGCTGCGTGTCCGGACCGTCAGCTTGCCGTGCCCGGACGCATGCGCATCCACGTGGATGGTGCGATATCCACCCACATTCTTGGGAGTGGACGGCTTATAACCGAGGGTGTACTGGTTGCGGATGTCATGCGCCACCGTCCGGCTGATTTCGTCCACTTCGTCCAGCGTCTTGGGAAAAAACGAGATCCCCCCGCTCCGTTCTGCCATGGTCTGCAACGCTCGCCGCGCCCGTCTGGCCTTCTCTTCGCCCAGCAACCCGATGGCGTATACCGTGGGCCCGTTCTCCTCCGACAAGCGCCGCACCGCCTGCTCCAGCGATTCGCGGCTGGCGTTGTCTTCCCCATCGGTCACCACGAACAGCACTTTCTTTTGCAGACGGGCATGCTTCCTCAGTTCGTCCGCTGTAGCCACCACGGCATCGTAAAGCGCGGTGCCGCCCCGGGTTTCGTACTTTTCCAGCGCCTCCTTCAGCAGGTTGATGTTGCTGGTGAAGGACTGGTCCAGGTAGTACTCGTCGTTGAAGTTGACCACGCAGACTTCGTCCTGCTGGTTGCTGGAGCGCACCAGGTTTAACGCCGCCTTGTTGACCTTGTCGCGCTTCTCCCGCATGGAGCCGGAGTTGTCGATCACGATGCCCATTGAAACCGGAATGTCCTCGTGCCGGAACGAAGTGATCTTCTGTGGCTTGCCGTCCTCAAACACAGAAAATGCGTTCCGGTCCAATCCGGTGACCATACGCTGCTTGTCGTCCACCACAGTGGCGTGCAGAACCACTTCTTCGACTTGTGTCTTGAACACGAAAACGCCGCTGTCGCTACTCTGTGGAGTTTGTCCCTGGCCACCGGCGGGTTTCCCCTCATCCGGGGCCTGCGGCTGCGCTGGCGGTTGTTGTCCCTGGGCAGGCGGCTGGGTCGGCTGTCCCCCCGCAGTCGGTGGGTTCGGCTGGCTGGTAGTGCCCGCCGGCGGTTGCGAAGGATTGCTGGTGGGAGGATTCTGCGGGGTTGTGTTCTGGGGCGCGGCCCCGATGCAGAAGAAAAGTAAGGTGATTAGCAGGATCAGAACACGGTCATTCCGAAGGCGCATAGTAACCCGTCTTGGCGTACACACGGAGCGGCGGCAGTCCTTTGGGCGGAATCAACTTCACTTTTATCTTACGCCATTTGCCATCGTGCGTCGGGTTCTTTGGACGGTATCCCAGCACATATTGGTTGCGTAGTTCGATGCCTATTTTTGTGGCTACATCCGCCAAGTCGTTCGGGTTATCGATGGTAAAGGTCCGTCCCCCGGTGAGTTCGGAAATGTCGCTCAGCAGGCCGGGACCCAGGCGCTCCTCTTCGGTGGGGAAATAGTGGTCGTAAATCCCAATCGCGTAAATGAGCGCATCAGCTTCTTTCGCCAGCGACTTGATCTCGCCTTCGGTGTAGCGGCTGTGGTTGTCGCCCCCATCGGAGATGATCAACAGCGCCTTCTTCTGGTACTTCGCCTGCCGCATCTTGCTGATCCCCAGATAAATCGCATCCAGCAGCGCCGTACGGCCTTTGGGAATGGTGTACACCAGCTTGCCCTGGATGTCGTCCACCGACTGGGTAAAGTCGGAAATCTCTTCCGGCTTGTCCGCGAAGGCGATCATGAAGAACTCGTCCTGCGGGTTGGCAGTCTTGAAGAATTCCACCACCGCCTCGCGGGCGCGCTCGATCTTGCTGCTCATGCTTCCGCTTACGTCGAAAATCACCCCCAGGGAAACCGGGGCGTCTTCGCTGGAGAAGTGCTTGATCTCCTGCTGGTCCTTGCCTTCAAACAGGGCGAAGTTGTCTCTGTCGAGTCCCGTTACCAGGCGGTTCATGGGATCGGTGATCGTCACGGGCACCAGGACCAGGTCCACATCCACCTTCACCGGCTTGGTGTGTGTCCTCAGGGCGGGATCGATGCCGTCATCGTGCTTGGGCTGTGGTGGCTCGACGCGTGGCTTGACGTGCACATCTTCGACTGCGACCTGCCCCCAGGCCATGGTAGGCAGGAAGAAACTCACGGCGATGCCTACTGCAAGGAGGGCACAAAACAACAATCCTTGGCTTGGGGCAGACCACACAAGGACGCTCTGGGTCCGGGATGGGGCCGAGTTGACGGGCCGGGCTAGAATCTCAGGGCGAGATGACCCACGGTGGCGGGCCATAGTGACCTCATTGCTGGGATACTACCACAGTCGTTCCTGGCCGATGTCAGGCTTTTTGCCCGTGGTCTTAGACTGGGTGAGGTACGCAAAGGTTTGCTCAGTCCACAATCTTTCCAACCCGGCTTCTGCGACCGAAACGCTCTTGCTACAATTCCCCAGTTCGGCTAAATGGCTCATATTTCGCCATTCCGCGCTCTTCGTTACGACCCTGCCCGGGCTTCCCTGCCGCAGGTGGTTACCCAGCCATACGACAAGATCACCCCTGAGATGCAAGCGCAGTACCACGCCGACAGCCCCTACAACCTGGTCCGGATCATCCTCGGCAAACAGGAACCCACGGACACCAGCGAGGACAATCGCTATACCCGGGCTGCCGCCTACTTCCACGACTGGCGCCGACAAGGCATCTTCCTGCAGGACCCCGAACCATCTCTTTACTCTTACGTACAGAGGTTCACGGTGCCCGGGGGGAAGACCGAACTGGAGCGGCGGGGCTTCATCGGCCTGGGGCGGATCGAGGATTACCCGGCAGGAGTCGTTTTCCGCCACGAGCAGACCCTGGCCAAGCCCAAAGCCGACCGCTTGGACCTGCTGCGCGCCACCCGCGCCCACTTTGGACAGCTTTTCATGCTGTACAGCGATCCCGCCGGGGAAATCGACAGCCTGCTGGCGCCTGCCGATGCACCCGACATGGAAACCCGCGACCAATACGGCGTTCTCCACCGGGTCTGGAGAATCGCCGACTCCAGCCTGATTAACCTCGTCCGCGGCAAGATGCGCGACAAGAAGCTGATCATCGCCGACGGCCATCATCGTTACGAGACCGCTCTCAACTACCGCAACGAACGCCGGGCTGCGGCCGCCGGATCGGCTCCCGGAGTCCCCCGCGAGCGTTCCTCGGGCAGCCCGCTGGTTCGCGCCACTGAGCCGGAAGACGCCCCCTACGAACTGGTGATGATGACCTTCATCAATATGGACAGCCCCGGCCTGGTGATTTTGCCAGGCCACCGAGTCGTGCATGGGCTGGAGTCCTTCTCGCCCGACGCCCTGCGCGACGGCGCCCGCGCCTACTTCAGCGTCGAAGAGGTTGACCCTCCCATCGACGCCCTCCGCGCCAACGCCATCTTGCGCGAAGCCGGACACATGGGCACGGCTCTGCTGGCGGTCACTGCCAATCGCGCCTTTCTCTTCGACACGCCCAAAGCCATCGGCTCAAGTGTGCTTGCCGACCTGTCGTTGCGGCAACAATCGCTCGATGTAGTGCAGTTGCACAAATGTCTGCTGCAAGGAGTGCTGGGAATTTCCGAAGAAGCCATCCGCGATCAGCAGAACATCAGCTATGTCCGCGAGACTGCGGAAGCGCTGGACCGGGTCCGCAGCGGTGGGGCGAACGTGGCCTTTCTCATGAACCCCGTCCGCATGCAACAGGTGCGCGACATCGCCTTCGCTGGAGAAGTGTTGCCGCAGAAATCCACGGATTTCTATCCCAAACTCCTGAGCGGCCTCACCATTTACGCGCTGGAGTAATGGACGCGGCGCCGGCGTCCCGCCGGCTGTCGAGCTTTGGTTGAGACCCCGGGTCTCGGTTGCCAGTTCCCGCTTCTCAGCGAACCGTTACCCAGCAATCCGCACCAGCTCTTCACCCCTGAGGTAAGATTGCCTGTTTGACCACTACTCCGCAAAATGAAGCTGGAGCAATCCCGTCGCCTCGAACCTTCCCCGTCGGCGGGCTTGCGATCTTCCTCTCCCTGCTCTTGCTTCTCTCCGCCTTCCTCCTCTTCGCCAGCCCCGACGAGAAGCGCATCACCATCTACTCCAGCATCGCCAATTACTCGCTTCCGGTCATCGAGCACAACGGACAGGACTACGCCGGCCTCTTTGAAATGCTGGAGCCGCTGGGGACGGTCGTCTCGAAGACCGATGGTTCGCGCTGGAAACTCCGCTATAACGATGTGGAAGGCGAGTTCAACACCGGCAAGACCCGCGCCCGGGTTCGTGGCCGCGACTTCGATCTCCCTGCCAATTTCCTAATGGAAGACGGCCGCGGCCTGGTGCCTTTGGCCGCGCTGACCACCCTGCTGCCCCGCTTCCTCGGCGGTCCCGTGACGTTTCACGAAACCTCACGGCGCCTGTTCGTGGGCAGTGTCGCCGTCCACTTCACCGCCCAAGTCAGCAAGACCACTCCGCCGGCCCTGGTGATGGATTTCACTGCGCCGGTGAATCCCATGATCGCCACCGAGCCGGGAAAACTGCGCATGGTTTTCATCCACGAACCGCTCATTCTCCCAGGCTCCCCGATGCTCACCTTCGACAGCAAGACCATTCCGTCGGCCAGCTGCCAGGAAAGCAACGGTGCGGTCGAGATCACCGTGACCGGGACAGTGCCGCTCTTTGCCAGCTTCAGTAACGATGGCCGGACCATTACGGTTGCCCCGGCGGGGCAACCGTCCGCACAGACAACACCTGTGCCGGGGACGCCAGCGGCCTCCTCCTTCCCTGCCCCTCCGGTGATCCCTGCGGCTCCTGCTGAGCGGCGTTACTTCGCTGTGGTAGACGCCAGCCACGGAGGCGACGAACGCGGGGCCGCTCTCAGCAGTCAATTGTCTGAAAAAGATGTCACCCTGGCTCTCGCTCGCCGACTGGCCCAGGAATTGGAGACTCGCGGGCTCACGACCCTGCTCCTTCGCGATGGCGACACTACGCTCACCCTCGACCAACGCGCCAACCTGGCAAACACTACCCACGCAGCGATCTATATTTGTGTGCACGCTGCCTCGGAGGGCAATGGGGTTCGCCTCTACACCGCGCTGGTTCCGGCGGTCGGGGCGGGTCGGGGACCTTTTCTGGACTGGAACACGGCGCAGTCGGCCTTTTATGCCACTAGCCAGGCTGCGCAAGCCAGCCTGTCCGCCGAGCTCCAGCGGCGGCAGGTACCGGTTCGCTCCCTGGTCGCCCCCTTGCGCCCTTTGAACAACATCATCACCGCCGCGGTGGCAATCGAGGTCGCCCCCCCGGCTGACGATATTTCTGCGCTCAATTCCGCCCCTTACCAGCAACTCGTCGCCAGCTCGGTCGCCGCAGGCGTCGCCGCGGTGCGTGACAAGCTGGAGGCCGGCCGATGATTCCCCGTCACCTGGTGATCAGTGTCGCCATTATGCTGGCGGTGGCGCTGGGCATGAGCGTGTATGTCTGGCGCATTCGCGGACGCGTCGCCCAGACCGAGGCAACCGCCTACCCCAGCCCCTTAGCGCCTCCGGTCTCAGGGCCCACCGAGCAGATCACCTTGTACGTCGCCTACGACGATCCCGGTGTGATCCGTCCCCAATCTGCCCGCATTCCGCTGCCCGCCGGACGCCAGCAACGCGCCCAGGAACTGCTACGTGCCTTGCTCGACCTTTATCTCGGCAAGTCCTCGCCCCATCCCCTGGCGACCGGGGCTGAGGTCCGCGATGTCTACCTCGCAGAACCCGGGCTAGCGGTAATTGACACCAATGCGACCTTCGCTGACGGTCACCGTTCTGGCGTTCTGGTTGAGGAACTCACGGTGACCTCCCTGGTCCAGACCCTCTCCGCCAATGTTCCCGGTCTCACTCGGGTCAGGATTCTGGTGAACGGCAAACCCCGCGAAACCCTCGCCGGTCATGCCGATCTCTCCGATATCTACGACATCTCCCAAGTCAACCAGATGGCCACCCAACTGCAAGCCAGCCAGTAAACCCAAACCGCAGGGGACGCCGAGGGCACGGAGGAATCGTCGGGGTTTTTC
The DNA here is from genome assembly GCA_020073165.1 of Terriglobia bacterium. Lineage (GTDB taxonomy): Bacteria > Acidobacteriota > Terriglobia > Terriglobales > Acidobacteriaceae > JAIQET01. Next base: position 18,053 of record JAIQFP010000029.1, read on the forward strand.
GTCCCCCAATTCCTCTGCGTCTTCCGTGTCCTCTGCAATTTTCATTTACAATCGCCGCTTATGGTCTACCGCTCAGACAACCGCGCCCCCGACCAGATGCGCCCGGTCAACATCCTCCCGGATTACATCACCACGGCCGAGGGCTCAGTGCTCATCGAGGTGGGCAACACTCGCGTCATCTGCACCGCGTCGGTCGAGGAGACCGTCCCCCCGTTTCTGCGCAACACCGGCAAGGGCTGGATCTCGAGCGAGTACGCCATGCTGCCCCGCGCCACTCTGACTCGCACCCCGCGCGAAGTAAATAAAGGCCGTCCCAGCGGGCGCACCCACGAAATCCAGCGCCTCATTGGCCGCTCCCTGCGGGCGGTCACTGACCTGGAACGCCTGGGCGAACGCACCATCTGGATTGATTGCGACGTCATCCAGGCCGACGGCGGCACCCGCACCGCATCCATCACCGGCGCCTTTGTCGCCCTCGGCCTGGCCATGGAAAAACTGGTCGAGGCCGGCACCCTGACCTCGGTTCCCTTCCGCGACTTTGTGGCCGCGGTGAGCGTGGGCATCGTGGATGGGGAGATCATGCTCGATCTCAGCTACGAAGAAGACTCCCGCGCCGATGTGGACATGAATTTCGTCATGACTGCCGGCCGGAAGTTTGTGGAGGTTCAGGCCACTGCCGAGCACCAGGTTTTCGACGAGCAGCAACTCGCAAAGATGATCGCGCTGGCCAGCCAGGGGATTCAATCGCTGATTGCCAAGCAGCAGGCAATTTTGGGGATGCTGACGCTTAGGCAGTAAACTTTGCGTCCTCCGCGGTTTCGATTGGTTTTGCTCTTCGGACTCCCAAAAGTATTACAATGATGAGCCGTCGTGTCTGTGATTGGGCGGCATTGTCATTAATTCGTAACCCGCACTTATTTGGAGGAATCCATGAAACTTACCCCTGGAAAACTTGCCGGCCTAAAAGCCGTTTCCAACGACCGCGGTGTGATCGCCGCTGCCGCCATGGACCAGCGCGGCTCGCTGCAGAAGTCCCTGGCCAAGGAGAGGGGCTCCGAAATTACCGACGCCATGATGGAAGAGTTCAAGACGCTGGTCGCCGAAGTGCTCACTCCACACGCCAGCGCGATCCTGCTCGACCCTGAATGGGGTCTTCCGGCTTCCAAGAAGCGTGCCAAGAACGCCGGCTTGCTCCTCGCCTATGAGAAGACCGGATACGACAAGACTGGCCCCGGCCGCTTGCCCGACCTACTCGACAACTGGTCGGTGCGCCGCCTGAAGGAAGCCGGCGCCGACTGCTGCAAGATCCTGCTCTACTACACACCCTTCGATCCCAAGAACATCAACGACATCAAGCACGCCTGGGTGGAGCGCATCGGCGATGAGTGCCGCGCCAATGACATTCCCTTCTTCCTCGAGTTTGTCGGCTACGAAGAAGGCGCTGACGAGAAGGGCTTTGAATACGCCAAGAAGAAGCCGGACATTGTCAGCGGCAGCATGAAGGAATTCTCCAAGGACCGCTACGGCGTGGATGTCTTGAAGGTCGAGGTGCCGGTCAATATGAAGTTCGTCGAAGGCGTCAAGACCTTCACCGGCCAAAAGGCGTACAGCAAGAGAGAAGCGGTTGACCTCTTCCACAAGGCCGCCGGCATGGCCACCAAGCCGTTCATATACCTTTCGGCCGGAGTCAGCAACGCGGAGTTCACTGAGACCCTGGAACTCGCCGGCGAAAGCGGCGTTAAGTTCAACGGCGTACTCTGCGGCCGCGCCACCTGGAAGGATGGCATCCCGGTCTATGCCAAGCAGGGTGCCGCCGCCTTCCGCAAGTGGCTGGAAACCGAGGGCGTGAACAACATCAACAACGTCAACTCTCGCCTGAAAGCCGCCACGTCGTGGCACTCGATCTACGAGATCGAGCCCGCTCTGGCCGGAGCGTAGAGTTACCGGACTGGGTTATAGAGCGTGCCAGGTCCCACCCGGCACGCTCTTTCTTGTGGATAAGACCGTTTCCTACTCACTCGCCGCGTAGTAGCCCGCCTTGGCATGCACATGCAGGAACGACAGCTTGGGGATCTGCAGTTTGATATTGATCTTGTGCCATTTGCCATCGTGCGGCGTATTGTCCGGGTGGTAAGCCAGCACATACTGGTTACGAAGCGCGACGCCAACGCGCGTGACCACCGCCGGCAAGTCATTGGGGTTGTCGAGAGTAAATGCTTGCCCGCCGGTGACTTCCGCAATGTTGTTTAGGAGCTCCGGCCCCAGTCGTTCTTCCTGGGTGGGGAAATAGCGATCGTAGGTTCCCACCGCGTAGATAACCACATCAGCCTCTTTGACCGCAGACTTGACTTCAACGTCCGTGTAGCGGCTGTGGTTGTCCCCGCCGTCGGAGATGATCAGCAGCGCCTTCCGCGAATACCTGGCCTCTCGCATCTTGGAAATGCCCATATAGATGGCATCGAGCAGCGAGGTCTCGCCCCGGGCAGCTGCAAACAACAGCTTGTTCTCGACTTCCTCGGGGCGAGAAGTGAAATCCGTCACCAGTCTAGGCTCGTTCGAAAAGGTAACCATGAAGAATTCATCCTGCGGATTAGCCGCTTCGCAGAACCGCCGCACCGCTTCCTGCGCCCGGTCCATCTTGTACTTCATACTGCCGCTGATATCCATGAGGATGCCGATCGAGACCGGTGCGTCTTCGCTGGAGAAATGTTCGATGGCTTGCGGCTTCTTGCCCTCGAAAACCCGGAAGTTGTTCTGCCTCAGGCCGACCACCAGCCGGTTCAACTCGTCCGTAATGGTGACGGGGACGAGCACCAGATCTACCGTCTTTCGGATCGGCTTGGTGTAAGTACTTAGGCCGAGGTCCATTCCGCGGGCCGCGGCAGCCAGGGCTGCGGGGCTTTGGTGCGGCGTGAGGTGGACTTCGTCACTGTCGTTCTGGGCCCACGCCCAAGCTGCGAAGGTTAAAACACAGAGGAAAAACAGGCCACGCAAGGAAAACGCTCTGCAACCAGCCGGCATGACGCACCGCCCCAATCCCGATCGGCAGTGCGCCGGCTTTCTGCAAAAGTCTGCTGCATTGCCTGCTTGGTTTTAGGACGGGTTTACAGTCGGAGCAAGCTAACTTTGGGGAGGGAGGAAACCAAAGTAACGTTAGAACCCCTGGGCTATACTGCTCGCTGTTGAATTTCTCGTCAGTGGTCTGGACCGGCTGTAGCGCATGTTGAAATGACCAGCACGGCTCTCATCACCGGGGCGTCCGGCGGCATTGGATACGAACTGGCCAAGCTGTTCGCCAAAGACCATCACAACCTGGTGCTGGTCGCCCGCAGCGGTTCCAAGCTGGCGCAGTTTGCCGACGAATTGCAGCGCCAGTTCGGGGTTTCGGTGAAAACCATTGCCCTGGACCTGTCAGGCGTTCCCGCGCCGCAGTTCCTCTTCGATCAACTGCAGCGCGAAGCGATCGCTGTGGACATCCTGGTGAACAACGCCGCCTACGGCAAGCACGGCGAATTCGTCGCCATTCCCCTGGCTGAGAGTCTTGGTCAAATCCAGCTCAACATCACCGCGCTTACCCAGCTCTCGAAGCTTTTCCTGGGCCCGATGGTGGAGCGCCACGCGGGCAGAATCCTGAACGTGGCATCCACGGCTGCATTTCAACCGGGACCGCTGATGGCCGTCTACTACGCCACCAAGGCCTATGTGCTGTCATTTTCGGAAGCTCTGGCCAACGAGTTGAAACCCAGTGGCATCACCGTGACCTGCCTGTGCCCCGGTCCGACGCAAACCGGATTCCAGGAGCGCGCGGCCCTGCAGGGCTCTCGTCTGGTGAAGCTGGGAATGATGAATGCGAAGGCTGTGGCCCTCGACGGCTACCGCGGGATGCTGGCGGGCAAGCCCGTGGTCATATCGGGAGTGCGCAACTGGTTCGTGGCGGAGTCGGTACGTTTCGCCCCTCGCAGGCTGGTGACTGCGGTGTCGCGAAAGGTGGCCGAAAAAACTTAGTGCCCGGCTAGATCCTCACTTCACTTGGAAGTTCTTTGCGTCTACCGAGATGTTCTCAATGATTCGAGTCGCGCTGGTGTCCCAATCCAAAACCGTCGTCTTCCCGCCCTGCAGCTCTTGCGTAAAGTGAATCGTGTAGTGATTGGGCAGGGTAAGACCGTCGGCCGTCTTGAACTCGCTGAATCTTTCCTCGACGCGGTAGCGGGTTTCCTGCTGATTGCTGGCCTGCGCCGCGTCTGCGCTCACCGTTCCCTGTATTGCCATTGTTGGGCGGTCAACCTGTCCCCCACTACTCAACTCGGGGACGGCCAAGCTGTTCACCTCCCCGCCCTTACCCAGTTGGGCGCGGATCGACAAGGTATAGACCGTCAACACGTGATGAAAACTCTCCGGCTCGAAATATAAACGAATTTCTACATCTTGACCTTTCTTGGGCTTGTACCGGACCTCGTAGAGTTGCTTTCCATCAATGGTTTTCAGTCCTTCATAACTGAGCTTTGGCTTACGCTGGTCAATGTCAAGGAGAGGCCAGGCCGTGGACAGTTCTCCGCCCAACAAGCCGTCGCGCAGGATTATGTCCTGGATGTAGACGAAAGTCCCAAAGTTAGACCGGTTCTGCGCGTCGGTGGCGGTAGCGACCCCTACCTTGTTTCCGTCGCAGATAATCCGTTCGCCGTGGTAGTTGCTGTTGGGGAATTTCATCATCAGTTGAACTTTGTGCTCCTCGGAAACGATGACGGTTTGGCCATCGGTCGACTTGCCGGCCCCACCCGCGACCACCTTAAACTGGGTGGTTCCCTCAAATACGCGCGACTTGGCTGCGGCCCGGGTCGCAGCGTCACCAATCGAAGCAAGATGGCCCGCGAGGATATCTTCCAGCTTCACCTCGGTGGCGGCACTGCTCAGCCGGGGGCTGGCAAGGCAAGGGAGGATGATGGCAACCGATAGGGCGGCCCTTACGAATCGAAGCTTAAGCATGGTACTTCTCTCGCTTTCTGCCAATGGCACACCACTCGCGAAAAACATATGTAGAGGATAACTCTATTTGCAACGCCAGCGTCAAGAATCTGCGGCCACCGAACCTGCCGGTCGCGGTGTTCCTGCCCGCCGAGGCTGGCCATCAATGCTATTCCCACTCAATCGTCCCGGGCGGCTTTGAGGTGATGTCGTACACCACGCGGTTTACACCCTTTACTTCGTTCACGATGCGGCTGGAAATGGTTTTCAGCACTTCGGTAGGGAGCGGCACCCAGTCGGCGGTCATGCCGTCTTCGGAATGGACGGCGCGGATGGCGCAGGTGTAGGCGTAGGTACGCATGTCTCCCATGACGCCTACGGTCATCACGGGCAAGAGCACGGCGAAGGACTGCCAGATTTTCGTGTATAGGCCGGCCTTCTTGATCTCCGTGACCACAATGTCGTCGCACTCGCGGAGAATGTCGAGGCGTTCGGGTGTGACTTCTCCCAGTACGCGCACGGCAAGTCCAGGGCCCGGGAAGGGTTGGCGCTGCAGGACCTCTTCCGGCATACCCAGATCGCGGCCGATCTTGCGGACTTCATCTTTGAATAAGTCTTTGAGCGGCTCGATCAGCTTGAGCTTCATCTTCTCCGGCAGGCCGCCGACGTTGTGATGGGTCTTGATGGTCTGCGAGGGCCCGCGAACCGAGCGCGACTCAATCACATCGGGATAGAGCGTGCCCTGCACCAGCCATTTGACTTTGCCCTCCTCCTTTTCGATGCGGTGGGCCTCTCTTTCAAAAACATGAATAAATTCGTTGCCGATGATCTTGCGCTTCTTCTCGGGATCGGTCACGCCCTTGAGCTTGGCAAGGAAGCGCTGGCTGGCGTCCACCGCAACGATGTGCAAACCGAGCTTGTCGCGCAGGTTCTGCTGGACTTTCTCGAACTCGTTCTTGCGCAGCACGCCGTTGTTGACGAAGACGCAGGTCAGTCGCGAAGCCTGGCCGTCGCGCATCGCGCGATCCACGAGCGTCGCAGCCACTGACGAATCCACGCCTCCAGAGAGAGCGCAGATAGCCCGGCCGTTGCCCACGGTTTGGCGAACGCTGGCGATAGTCGCATCGATAAAGTGCTGGGGCGTCCAACTGGGCTTGGCGCCGCAGATGTTGAGCGCGAAGTTGCGCAGAATGTCGGTGCCGAGCGGCGTGTGGTGGACCTCGGGGTGGAACTGCACCGCCCACATCTTCTGCTCGGCGTTCTCGATGGCGGCGACTGCGTTGGGCGACTTGGCAGTCAGGTGGAAGCCGGAAGGCAGTTCGACGGCTTCGTCGCCATGCGACATCCACACAGCCAGCACTTTGGGCAAACCTTCAAACAGGCGCGAGCCGTTCTGGAGTTCGACTTTGGCGTGGCCATATTCGCGCTTGTCCGCGGGACGGACCTTGCCTCCGAGGGCGTGCACCATGTATTGCAGGCCATAACAGATTCCGAGCACCGGCAGACCGAGGCTGAAAACACGCTGGTCAGCGACCGGAGCGTCCTTGTCATACACCGACGCCGGCCCGCCGGACAGAATGATCCCAACCGGTGAGTAGCCTCGGATCTCATCCAGCTTGGCGTTGCAGGGCAGGACGACGGAGAAAACGTTCTGTTCGCGGATGCGGCGCGCGATGAGCTGGGAATATTGCGCGCCAAAGTCGAGAACAACGATGGATTGGGTTTCCACGGATGAGTGTCTCAAAACGGGAGGATAGTGTAAAGAGGCAGCACCCAGCAATCAGCGCGCAGCATTCACTCCTGAGAGGTTTTAGGCGGAAGAACGTCGCCCGGAGTGTCGCTGAGGATTGGTTCGTCTCTGTCGATGCTCAACGCTGGCTGAATGCTGAGTGCTGATTGCTGAGTGCTGGCTTCTGCGAGCACGTCGCTCAGAATGAGTTCGTCCTTATCAATGCCAGTTGCCAGCGCAGGGCTCACTGTTGTGGGCGGACGAGGTAGCGATAACAGTGGCGGGAGCGGCGCGGGCGTGGCCTCGGGGAGCTCGACGATCGCCACATAAGCCGCCAAACGTCCTACGTACAGAAAGTCCGCCACGGCGAAGTACAGCAGTGTGATCAAAAGCACACCGGCCAGGACCACGCCCCACGGCAGTAAGCCAATGAACGCCAGGGGAAACACAACCACGGAACTGGCGACGACGAAGGCCGCGAGATGGGTCAGGCCAAACCAGGTTCCAGCTGCGAACACCGGTCCGGTGCGGGCCCGGCACAGGTCCACCGTGCTGGCCACCGCGCCGAATGTGTCGCGTCCGCGGCCCACGACGAACACCGCGGCCAGCGACAAAAACCAGTTCAGCGCCGACCAGGCCAGCCATACCAGCATGGCCAGCACCATAAAGACCAGCACAGCGCTCCACGGCGAAGGATTCTTCTCTGGTGATGCTGCCCCGGCCAGCAGGAGCGCGCCCAGGCAGCCCACTGCCGCGGCAAACGTCACTCCCACTCGGAAGAAGTTCAGACCGAAGAGCGAGCGCAACCGTGACGGGGAGGCCTGGGGAAGGCTTTCGCCCGTCGGAGCCGCTCCCACGGTGGCGGCGTACTCGCGGAAATATCGCAGCAGCGCCTTGAGCGTAGCCGCCCGTCCCAGCGAAGCCAGCATGATCCACGCCATCGCCATGGCCACAGCCAGCACAATGGCGACCTCGACCACTCGCGGTGCGCTGCCCCGAAAGATGTGTGCGATGGCCTGCGAGATCAGAGCCGGCTGCCGGCTGCGCAGCAGCAGCAAGTCACCCCGGCTGACCGGCAACGTGTCGAGGTATTCTAGGAAGGAAAAGACGAACAGTGACGTGACTGCCACCCCAAAGCTCCAGCGCCAGGTAATTTCTGCCAGGCCCAGCGACGGCTGGCGGAACATGGCGCGAAAGCCTTCCACAGTGGGTGAACGCGGCCGCATCTGTGGCTAGGATAACTCAACTCGTGGCTCGCGGCAGTAACTGAGGACCAGCAGAAACGCCAAGGAGTGGGCCGCAGGCGCCAAATTGAGGACGTGCTACCGAGCAACCCGTGCCGGAAAGACCCTGGTCCCGCTTCTGCCAAACTCGAATCGCAGAACCCATTTTCTGGAAGCATCCTGAGCCGCGACCGGAGAGGGGGAAAACTTCCAGCCTTGCGCGGCCTGCATGGCTAACCGGGCAAAGTACTTGCTTGGCCCGGGCGAGACAAATTCCGTCTTGGTCACATTGCCGGCCGCATCCACTTGCACTTTCACCTTGACCTTGACCTTGCCGGTGATGGTGGCCCGCGCACTTGCAGACACATCGGGCAGGACCTGGTGAACTATTTCACCCTCAGGACGCTCGGCATTGATCTTGGCCCCCGTTTCGGATAGCGGCGGGTTAGGCGGCTGAGGAGTACCTATGGAGGCCGCCTGTTGATCGCTCGCACTCTGGGTGGCGGGCTCGGTCTGAGGCGTGGTTTGATCCATCGCGGGAGCGCTTCCTTGATTTTCTCGGCCAGAGTGAAGCAGGCGCGAGACTCCAAGGAGCGCAGCCAGCGCCAACCCTGCCACGACCGCTGGAACAAGGAAGCGCTGTTTCGACTTCTTGTGCCCCCCGGCGGCCGGTTGCTGCGGTGCAGTTAAGGTCTGACGTAGCCGCGCAGCCATTTCCGCAACCTTCCACCGGAACTGCGGGTCCCGCCGGAGGGAGTTACGCACAATCTCCGAGAACGGCGCGGACAGCATCTCCGGCATTGCTGGGTCCTCTTCCCCCGTGCTCTCCCAAACCGGCAGACGCTGGGTAAGGGCCTCGGCGAGAATCATGCCAAGCGACCAAACGTCTCCGGCAGGGGAGGAGATGGCCCCGCGGGCTTTTTCCGGTGGGTCGTAAGGGCCAGCCGTTTCCATGTCGGCCGCGGACTCACCGATCCGGCAAAGCCGGTCGCTTGAGAGTTTTAGTTGATCCTCGGCAGCCATGATGTTCGCGGGTTTGAGGTGACCATGCGCCAAACCCTGGCCGTGAAGGTATGCGAGTGCGTCTAGAGCCGGACCAAGCAGCTCGCGCACCTCTGCTGAGGTCAGCGGACGCTGGGGAAGAACCTGCGAGAGGTTCTCGGCGGCGTACTCCATCACCACGAAGAGGAACTCCGTGCCGCCCAGTTGGCATCGTCCCGTGCGAAAAAGACGGGTCAAGTGGGGATGGGACAGTTTAGTAGCCAGATCCCACTGAGAGAGTTGGCGGGTCGCGCTGACTTGACCAGCAGGAATGAGTTTGATGGCCGCCTTTTGAGGCTTCGGCTCGCCGTATTCGGTGAGAAACACGGCGCTATGCTCAGACCCACCCACGAACTGGTGCAGGCGGAATTCTCCGTTGACAACTTGGCCCTCCCACAGTTTCCAGGCCTCGGTCATCTACTTTGCCGACCTCCACCCATAAGTTAGCACTATTGTAGCCGCGTGCCCGGGCAGCATAGCACCGAAGCCTGATTGTTGCTTTCGAGAAGCGTCTGGACCCCGCCAACTTGCTGTAAAATCCCGAGGCAAGAGGCATATATGCGTGTACTAACTGCGCTGTTGTCTGCTGCCATCCTGTCCGCATCCCCGGCTTGGTGCGATGAGGGACACCATCACGCACTCACAGAAGCTGAGGTCGGCTCCGTAAGTTTTTCGACGTCGTGCGCAAGGTCTCTCGAGCACGACTTCAATCGGGCGGTCGCACTGCTGCATTCGTTTCAGTACGAGCAGGCCAGGCAAGCCTTTGCGGAAATCTCCAGCCAGGATCCCACGTGCGCCATGGCGCAGTGGGGCGTTGCGATGTCACACTACCACGGCTTGTGGAACAACGGAGACATGACGGCAGGGCGCGCTGCGCTGCGGAAAGCGGAGGAGATAGCGGCGGACAACTCGAAGACAACCGCGCGTGAACGCGCATATATCGATGCGCTAGCTGAGATTTACCGAGAGGATGGCAAGGACCGGATGGCTCACGGCCAAGCCTTCGAACAAAAGATGTCCGGCGTGCAGGCGGCCTATCCCGATGACAGCGAGGCCGCAATTTTTCACGCGCTGAGCCTGGACATCACCGCTCCGAAAACCGACAAGACGTTTGCCAATCAACGCAAGTGTGCGGAGATCCTTGAACCCATCTTCAAGAAACAGCCGCAACACCCCGGCGTCGCCCACTACATCATTCACTGCTCCGACAATCCCGTGCTCGCCGGAGAGGGCCTGGGCGCGGCCCGCATGTATGCCAGGATTGCGCCCGCCTCGGCGCACGCCAACCATATGCCTTCGCACATCTTCACCCGGGTCGGCTCGTGGGATGAATCCATCAGTTCCAACGCCAGGTCGGCGGAACTGGCTGCCAAGGCGGAGAGCACTTCGACCAACGGAGAAGCGCGCGACCAGCGGCTCCATGCGATGGATTACCTGGAATACGCTTACCTGCAAAGCGGACGGGTGAAAGAAGCCAGGGCTACGCTCGATGAGATGACCGCGCTGGCGCCAGTCCCCGGACTCACCCTTACGGGTGATTACGCGTTGGCGGCAATTCCGGCACGCTATGCCGTGGAGCTTGGCAATTGGGAGCAGGCCAGCGGCCTGCGTGTAAGGGGAGAAGGCGTGGCTTGGGCGCAGGCCATCACGTGGGCGGCGATTGGCGTAGGCAGTGCACGCTCCGGAAAGCTCGACCGGGCCACGCAGGCCGAGCAAACGCTGGCCACCCTGCGCGACACGATCGCCAGGCAAAACGAGATCTACTGGTCGAATCAGGTCGAGGTACAGCGCCGCGAAGTGGCTGCTTGGATCGCGCAGACAAGGGGTCAAGGCCCTGACGCCATCGCCATGATGCGTTCGGCAGCGGAATTGGAAGAGAGCATGGACAAGGACGCTGTCACCCCGGGTGCGATCACTCCCGCCCGGGAAATGCTGGCACAGTTACTCCTCCTGGACGATCGCGCGCAGGAATCCGTTACAGCCTACGAAGCCGTCCTCCAGGTCGCCCCTAATCGGTTCAACGCGCTCTATGGCGCGGCCAGCGCAGCTGGAGCCTCGGGGAATGCCAGCGCCGCTAACCAATATCTCCGGAGGTTGACTGAGGTCGCAGTTGGGGAGGAGCGACCGGAACTGGTCATGGCACGCAAGAAGGTGGCGATCAGTGCCCAGCGCGCGGCCCCGCAGCAGCGATAGACCACAGCTAGGTCGAACTTCTGCTTTCGCGGTACAGTATTCGCCTGTAAGATATGCCCCTCCCAAGGCTGGGTCCTGGGACGCTCACACGCCGCGCGGTGGTGCGGGGCACAGAGGTGAACCGTGGATATTCCAACCGTCTCCGTTGATACCCACGCCCGGCGGGCGACCGGCCCAATCGTTCTGCTGGGCGCGCCGGGAGCCGGCAAGGGCACGCAAGCCAAACTGATCGCCGCCCACTTCGGTATTCCCCAGGTTTCCACCGGCGACCTTCTCCGCGACCACGTCCGCCGGAACACTCCCCTCGGCCAACAGGCACAGGCGATCATGGGGCGGGGCGAATTGGTGCCCGACCAACTGGTTTGCGGCATGGTGGAGGGACGACTGGCGGAGAAGGACTGTGAGCAAGGCTTCACTCTGGACGGCTTTCCGCGGACGGTGGCACAGGCACAATGGCTGGATGGCCGCCTGCAAGCGGGGTTACTGCGGGGAAAACCTGCGCAAAAGGTGCCGCTATTAGTCATCGACATTGCCATCGATTACGGGCTTCTGGTGCAGCGGCTGACTGCGCGTCGTACGTGTCCGCACTGTGGTGCGATCTACAACCTGCACTTTAACCCGCCCCGCAAGCCAGGAGTGTGCGACGGGGACGGTTCGAACCTGATCACTCGTAAGGACGATGAGGAAGCAGTCATCGTGGAGAGGCTGAAGACCTACGAGCGCCAGACCTTGCCTCTGACTGATTACTACCGGCAGGGTGGCGCCCTGCGCCGCGTCGATGGGGCGGGTACGGTGGAGCAGATCGCGCAGGCGATTCGAGACTTGCTCGAGCGCCGTGGCGATGTATCTTGCCGTTCTTCTGCTTGAGCGGCGGTACCACACGCTGCTGAGATGAATCACCCGAGCCGACCTCTTGGGCTCTGAAATACCGCGGAGGCCACGATGCTGGAAACCGTCGACCTGAAAAAGAACCTCTCGAAGACCGCCTACGCCAAGCAGATGCCGGCACTGCAGGAGAAACTGCGGAAGCTGCAATACGAGGCGAAAGAGAAGGGCTTGGCTGTGACCATCTGCCTGGAAGGCTGGGACCTGGGGGGCAAGGGTCACCTGATCAAGAAGCTGACGGAAAAACTGGATCCGCGGCTGTTCCGCATTCGTCCGGGCTCACCTCCCTCGCCCTTGGAGCAACGCTATCACTTCCTCTGGCGCTACCAGATGGCCCTGCCCAACTACGGCGAGATGACCCTCTTCGATCATTCCTGGTACGGTCGCGTGCTGGTCGAGCGCTGCGACAAGCTGACCAGGAAGAAGCACTGGCGGGAAGGCTACCAGCAAATCAATGAGTTCGAACGCTGGCTGACCGACGATCGCCAGGTGCTGCTGAAGTTCTGGTTGCACATCTCCAAGGCCGAACAGAAGAAACGCTTTCGCGAGACATTGGACGACCCCCTGTTGCGCTGGAAAATCACCAAGGAGTACCGGCGGCACCATCGCCAGTACAACCGCTGGGTGGACGCGGTGGAGGAAATGCTGGCCAAAACCGACTCGCCCAACGCGCCCTGGACGGTTATTGAAGGCAATGACCTGCGTTGGGCGCGCGTACGCTTTTTGCGCACTATCGTCAACGCGGTTGAAACCGAACTGGCACGCCGCTCCGCGAGCGCCGCGGACAAAACCGACAGCCACTCGAAGCCACACCCGGAAAGGCCTCCGATGACCAAGCGTGCCGCGGCGCGGGCCCGATCGGCGGAGGTGGCCCATGCTTGAAAAACTGAAGATGAACCAGAAGCTGTCACCCCAACAATACAAGGAAGCGCTTCCCAGGGTGCAAGTGCGCCTGCGCGAAATGGAATTTGAGATCTTCAAACAAAAGGTCCCGGTGCTGTGCGTGTTCGAGGGCTGGGATGCTGCGGGCAAGGGTGGCGCCATCAAGAGAGTCACGGAATTGCTCGATCCGCGCGGGTTCACGGTTTCGTCCTACGCTGCGCCGAACGGGGACGAAAAGACCCATCATTATCTCTGGCGCTTCTGGCGCAACCTGCCACGCACGGGTCACCTGGCAATTTTCGATCGCAGCTACTACGGGCGGGTGCTGGTGGAGCGGGTGGAAGGGTTCTGCGCAGAAAACGAATGGCAGCGCTCTTACCGGGAGATCAATGAATTCGAGTCGCACCAGGATTCGTTCGGCATGGTGATCTGCAAGTTCTGGCTGCACATCACCCGGGAAGAGCAGTTGCGCCGGTTCAAAGGGCGCGAGTTCGATCCCTTTCGCAGTTACAAACTGACCGATGAAGACTGGCGCAATCGCGCCAAGTGGAACCTTTACCGGAATGCGGTCGAAGACATGCTGGCCCACACCAGCACGCCGTACGCGCCTTGGACGGTGGTGGAAGCCAATGACAAGTTGTTTGCCCGGGTGAAAGTGGTGCGCACCATCGTGGAGAGGATCGAGCAGCGGCTGAACTAGCCAACTATCACGCCAGCGATCCCGAGAGTTCACGGCTGCCGGCGGGACGGACGTCCCCACGGCAGCCGGCGGGACGCCGGGGCTACTTTTTCCGATAGACTGTGTCGGTGAGGGGAAGGCGCCTTGGCTGAAGAAAGCCGCAAAGGGGTGGACTGGCTCGACGTGGCGTGGCTGCTTTTCCTCGCCGGTCTGGCCATCTTGCCGCCGGTGCGGGAAGTGCACAAGCAGCTCACCCTGCTGGCCATCGGCGTAGTGCAGATCTTCGAGGGCAGGCTCATCGCCCGGTTGCCGAAGTCGGGGCGCACCTACACGGTGCTGCTCAAGCTCCTGCTGGGCACGCTGCTGCTGGCACATACGGGCGGACCCGCCATTAACAGCAGTTACTATCCCATCTACTACTTGCCCGTAGTCACTGCCGCGGTTTACTTCGGCCCTCGCACTACGCTGCTGTGGACGCTGCTCACTTCCGCCCTGTACTGTTCGTATCTCTATCCCGCGCTGCAGGAATATGAGCTGACCACGGTGGGGGTCACGGAACTCGCGATCCGCATTCTGTTCTTCTTTCTGGCAGCCCTGGTGGTAAACCGGTTCGCGGTGGAGAACCGCCGCCAGACCAGCCTCTATCAGCGCCTGGCCGAGCAACTGGCCGACACCAATCGCCAGCTCCGTCAGGCCCAGGCCGAGGCGCGCCGCTCGGAGCGATTGGCGGCCCTCGGTCAGCTTTCCGCGGGACTGGCCCATGAGATTCGCAATCCGTTAGGCGTCATCAAGGGATCGGCGGAAATGCTGCACCAGAAGCTGGACGCGTCCAATCCTCTGGCCAGCGAGCTGGCGGGCTACATTTCCAGCGAGGTGAACCGTCTCAGCGTACTGGTCAGCCGTTTTCTGGATTTCGCGCGGCCGCTGCGCACCGAGACCCGTCCACAGTCGGTCACCGATCTCCTCGACCGCGCCCTCAAGTCGGTCGCCGAGCAGTGGCAGGGCGGGACCGTCACGGTGGAATACGCGTACCAGGAAGATCTGCCGCTGCTGCCGCTTGACGAAGACCTATGCGAGCAAGCCTTCATCAACCTGGTGCAGAATGCCTACGAGGCAATGGGAAGCCAGGGAGGCACGCTTCGCGTGGACGTGGCTGCGGCCAACATGAATGGCCGGCGCGGAGTGGAAGTCCGCCTAAAGGACAGCGGCCCCGGCATTCCTGCCGACTTGCGCGAGCAGATCTTCAATCCCTTCGTGACCACCAAGAGCACCGGCGTCGGGCTCGGGCTGTCCATCGTGTCCAAGATCGTGGATGAGCACAAGGGGTCCATCCGTCTGGAGAGCGCTCCCCAGCAGGGCGCGTGCTTCGTGCTCTTCTTCCCCGCGGAAGAACCGGCCGCAACGCAGGAAGGAGCGCGGGCTTCCGCATGAGCACCAAAGCCAACATCTTGATCGTCGAGGATGAAGCCAAGATGCGGCGACTTCTTGAGCTCAATCTGGGCGACGATGGGTTCAACACCCTCTCCGCGGCCGATGCCGAATCCGGGTTGAAGCTGTTGCAGAGCGGGTCGGTGGATCTAGTGATTACCGATCTCAAGCTTCCTGGTATGGACGGTTTGGAGTTCTTGCAGCAGGTGAAGCGGTTCAATGCGGCGCTGCCCGTCGTGGTCATGACTGCGTTTGGGACGGTCGAGACTGCCGTCACCGCGATGAAGGCGGGGGCCAGCGACTATGTGCTGAAGCCGTTCTCGCTGGATGAGATGCGCATGGTGGTGCGCAAGGAACTGGATGTCCACCGGCTGCGGGAGGAGAACCGGTCACTGCGCGAGGCGTTGCAGAAGCGCTATGAGCATCCCAACATCGTAGCCCGCAGCCCCAAGATGCAGGAGGTGCTGGCCACCGTCGAGCGGGTGGCGCCTACCAACTCCACGGTGCTGCTGGGCGGGGAGAGCGGGGTGGGCAAGGACCTGATTGCGCGCGCCATTCACGAGAAATCGCGGCGGGCTTCGGGGCCGTTCATCAAGATCAACAGCACCGCGATTCCGGAGAACCTGCTGGAGAGTGAGTTGTTCGGCTACGAGAAGGGCGCGTTTACCGGGGCGGTCGGCAGCAAGCCTGGCAAGTTTGAACTGGCCGACAAGGGGACCTTGTTTCTGGATGAGATCGGCGATGTGCCGGCGGCTACCCAGGTCAAGCTGCTGCGCGTGCTTCAGGAGCGAGAGTTCGAGCGGCTGGGCGGCACGCGCACTTTGAAGGTGGACGTGCGGCTGGTGGCGGCCACCAATCGCGATCTGCGGGCAGCGCTGGAAGAGGGCACGTTTCGCGAGGATCTTTACTACCGGCTGAATGTCGTGCCCATTGATCTTCCGCCGCTACGGGAACATAAAGAAGATATCCCGGAGCTGGTGAACCTGTTTCTGGCGCGGGCCTCGGCGGAGTCCGGCAAAGAGATCGTGCGGGTGACACCGGATGCCCTGAAGGTCCTGATGGGCTACCACTGGCCCGGCAATGTTCGCGAGCTGCAGAACATCATCGAGCGGGCATCGGCGCTGGCCAAGGGGCCGGTGCTGGATGCGGCGGACATCCATCTCGATCCGCAGCGCTCGAAGCCGGCGAACTCGGGGGCCGCGCTTCTCCCCGAGGGGATGACGATGGAGCAGTGGGAGGACGAGATGATTCGCGAAGCGCTGCGGCGGGCGAATGGCAACAAGAGCCAGGCGGCGCGCCTGCTGGGGCTGTCGCGGAACGCGTTGCGCTACCGGCTATCCAAGATTGGGATCGAGGACGACGCGGAGAACGGAAAAGAAAGTTAGGCGCGTCTAATCCCGAGGGTGCTGCTCAGAAAGGGCAGGCCACCCGCTGCCGAATCTGGCTTGCGAGCTGCTTGACACGAAATCTGCCTCGGCATAACCTTTGTTAACTTTCAAACGGGCCCATCAGGGTGAGATTGTTCCGAGGTGTCGGGGCATGGGGTCCGGTGTAAACATCTGTGCGTTATTGGTGGGCCTGGCAGCTTTTGCGAGCTGGACGGTCTCTCGCTTCACTGTACCTCGGCGTGTGGGATGGGTTAACTTCCTTGGCGGAGTGGGTATCCTCGCTCTCTTCTTTTCCATCGTATCTCCCGATGATGACGGATTTCAGCAGGAGTTGATCTGCCCCCGTATCTTGTGCGGGCCAGGGGGCATTCCGGCCACGTCGACCGTATTGATGATCGATTTGGTGAACGCCAACCATGAGGTCTTTCCCGGTCAGTCCAAAACCGTGACGTTCACAATACCTGCCCCGGCGAAATAAGACGAGGGAGGAGAACCATGTTGGTTGCAGATGAGATCGCAGCTTTAGTAAGAAACTTTGTCGGTTTTCACGTTCAGCCACCAAAGGGCTGATCTGACTTTCGATTCATGCGAATGCATAAGGAGGAAAAAATGGCAACTGCGAGTGCAATCCCCAACAATGAACCAACCAGCAACGCGAGTCCCGCGAGAGTCGACATGAAGCTTGAGGTGGTCATCATCCCCGTCTCGGATGTCGATCGCGCGAAAGAGTTCTACTCCAGGCTCGGGTGGAGGCTCGACGCCGATTTCGCCGCCGGTGACGACTGGCGCGCGGTCCAGTTCACGCCGCCCGGCTCCGGGTGCTCGGTAATCTTCGGCAAGAACGTTACCCCGGCAGCACCTGGCTCTGCCCAAGGCCTGTACCTGATCGTGTCCGACATCGACGCCGTACGCAAAGATCTGCTCGGTCGTGGCGTCAAGGCTAGCGAGGTCTTCCACGGCGGCAGCGTGTTCGCTGGGCCTGACCAGCCCTACCTATTTGGCCGTCTCCGGGTCGTGGGTCCGGACCCCGAGCATCGCAGCTATCAATCGCATGTCTCGTTCACTGACCCAGACGGCAACGGCTGGCTGCTGCAGGAGGTCACGACGCGGTTGCCCGGTCGCATCGACTCTGGGGCGACGACTTTCGCGTCGGCGATCGATCTGGCAAGCGCGCTTCGCCGTGCGGAAGCTGCCCACGGCGAACACGAAAAGCGCACCGGTCAACGCGACGCAAACTGGCCCGATTGGTACGCCGTCTACATGGTAGCGGAGCAGTCCGGCAAAGAGCTGCCGCAATGAACGGCTACGACGTGATCATCATCGAAGGCGCATATCTGGGCCAGCCCTGGATCGGTCCACTGGCCTAGTGTGCCCTCCGATCTGCCTTAAAGGAGAGCTTCTTGTCGCAACATTTCGACGCCATCATCATCGGGACGGGCCAGGCAGGCCCGTCCCTGGCGGCTCGGTTTTCCGCCGCGGGCAAGACAGTCGCTATTATCGAACGTCACAAGTTTGGCGGCACTTGTGTGAACACCGGATGCATCCCGACCAAGACGCTCGTTGCCAGCGCCTACGCGGCCCACGTTGCTCGCCGAGGTGGTGAATACGGTTTCAGCGTCAGCAGCGATGTGCGCGTCGATATGAAGCGCGTCAAAGCACGCAAGGATGCAGTCTCCGGACGGTCGAACAAAGGCGTAGAAGAATGGTTGCGAGGACTTAAGAATTGCAAGGTCATCCAAGGCCATGCCCGTTTTCAATCGTCGGACGCTGTCGTGGTCAATGATGAAGTCCTCGAAGCCGACAAAATTTATATCAACGTCGGCGGACGCGCGTCTGTTCCAGAGATGCCGGGGATTCATGATGTTCCGTTTCTCAACAACTCATCGATAATGGACGTTGATTTCCTGCCGGAGCATCTCGTGGTTGTCGGTGGAAGTTATGTCGGGTTGGAATTCGCTCAGATGTATCGCCGCTTCGGGAGCGAAGTCACGATTGTAGAGATGGGTGCCCGCTTGATTGGACGTGAAGACGAAGATCTGTCCCAAGCCGTGCGCGAAATCCTGGAGAAGGAGGGAATACAGATTCGGCTGAATGCAAAATGCATATCACTGGCGAAGCGCAACAGCCATATTAGGGTCGGCGTCGATTGCGAGGAAGGTCCGCCGGAAGTATTGGGCACTCATGTTCTCCTGGCCGTGGGACGTACTCCCAACACGCACGACCTTGGCCTTGACCGCGCCGGGGTTGCAACCGACCAGCGCGGCTACATCATGGTTGATGATCAACTGCAAACCTACGTGCCCGGCATTTGGGCCCTGGGTGACTGCAACGGCCGCGGCGCCTTTACGCATACTTCGTACAACGACTATGAGATCGTCGCCGACAATCTTTTCAACGCAGACCATCGCCGCGTGTCAGACCGAATTCAGGCGTACGCCTTGTATATAGATCCGCCCTTAGGCCGCTGCGGCATGACGGACGCTGACATACGGAAGTCCGGACGTCGTGCACTCATTACGAAATATCCCATGAGCCGGGTGAGCCGGGCCTATGAAAAAGGTGAAACACAAGGTTTCATGAAAATCTGTGTTGATGCGGAAACAAAACAGATTCTGGGTGCTGCGATTCTTGGCACCGGCGGCGATGAAGTCGTTCATGTTTTGCTGGATGTCATGTACGCGAAGGCTCCCTACACGGTCATACAGCGTGCAATGCATATTCATCCTACGGTTGCGGAATATCTCCCTACCGTCTTGTTCAAACTGGAGCCTTTTGCGTGAGAGGCAGAGCGCATAGGAGGAAAACATGGCAAGGCCGGGTGCCCCACAGGAACTTTTTGACGTCCCCCGCCGTATCTCAGGCCAAGCTCTCCCCAGGGGGACGACATGCATTCCACCCGGAACCCCGGCAGATTCGCAGGCTTGCTGTATGTACTGGTGTCAATCCCGGGCGTCTTCGCCCTCATGTACGTGCCCAGCAAGCTGATCGTGCACGGCAACGCCACCGCGACGGCCAGCAACATCACGGCCTCAGAGACGCTGTTTCGCGCCGGCATCGCGTGCAACCTCATCGGCCAGGTCCTTTTTATGTGGGTGACGCTGGCGCTGTACGATCTGCTGAAAGGGGTCAACCGGCGGCACGCCTTGCTCATGCTGGGATTGTTTGTGGTGTCCGTCCCGATCGCGATGCTGAATGAGCTGAATTCCGTCGCGGCCCTCATCCTGGTGCGGGGAACTGATTTCCTGTCCATCGTTGACAAGCCGCAGCGGGATGCTCTGGCCATGCTGTTCCTCAATCTGCATGGTCGCGGATTTGGCATCGCCGAAATATTCTGGGGTCTTTGGCTGTTACCGCTGGGGCTGCTGGTGTACCGGTCGGGCTTTATTCCCCGCATCCTGGGGGTGCTGCTGATGGTTAATTGCTTTTCCTATGTGGTAACCAGTTTCACGTCCTTCGTCCTGCCACAGTACGAAAGCATCGTCGCCCGATGGATGATGCCGCTCCAGTTTGGAGAACTGTTGTTTATGCTTTGGCTTCTGATCATGGGCGCAAAGCCCAAGCCGTTAGCGGGTGCAGCCTCCTCGGCGGCGGTTGGTTAGGCGCACTCCGCGAAGGGTTGGCGCACCCGGCTCTTAGTTAAGGCAGCGTCCCGTCTGTCCCCAGTTTGTCCGTCTGTCCCCAGTTTGTCCAAGCAGCATCGTACCCCACTCATTCGCAAAGAACGCGAATGAGTGGGCCGCCCGCCCGTGTGCGAGTCAACGCACAGGAGACGGTGACAGGGCGCACTGACCGGCGCTCGAATGAGTGCTGAGATAGCGCCGAAAGGAAGCTGTCTTGTGAAGTCACCAGATCTCGACGAGATCCAACGCCGCTTTGTGGCAATGCCACCCGAGGAGTTCGCACTCCTTAAGCGCGGGGACCTCACGGAATCAGGGCGCGAGCTGTACGATCGAGAAATCGAACGTCGCAGTAGCCCCGAGTGGTCTGCGCTGCAAGCGCGCAAAGAAGCAGAATACGTGAAACGCCTCGAGGGTTACACGTCAAAGTATCATTGTCCACAATGCCAGGAGAAACTTAAGCGAGGCGAGTACGCAAGGTGGGTCAAGTGGTTCATTGGACCGATCTTCGGCCGGTTGCTGAGGCCGCTGATCTGCAAGCAACACGGAGAAATAGACATTGAATTGTTGGCCGCGGAGGAACAACGGTCGGCGAAGACAGCGAGATTCATTGGTCTTGTAGTCGGAGGCATTCTCAACGTCATCCTTTTCGTTTTCCTGCTGTGGTATTCCTTCTTCAGCGAACTGTAGTCTGGAATTCAGGAACCGAGAGGCGGGGCGGGTGGCCCACTCATTCGCGTTCCTTGCGAATGAGTGGCGATGCGACGCTGCACGCAATACCTACAGCCTGGATGGGTGTGCGAGTCAATGATCACGATAAGTGTCCGTCGGCAGCACCCCACCCCATACATTCGCAAAGAGCGCGAATGTATGGGCCACCCCGCCTGTCTGGGCCACCCGCCGTCGACACCTTAAGGTACGTAGCCCGTGGTGGAGCCGACTATCTTCAGAAAGAATGTTATAGCTCCTTCGATCAGCTTCGTTGAGGGTTCAACGATAACCGGAATCACATGCGAGATAGCTCGACCATTAAATGTGATTTCCGCACGAAACTTCATCCGAAACGGTCGGCCTGCGGCCTGCATCAGATTGTTTATCTTGACCAGCTTCGCATGATCTATCGGAACTTGAAAGTCCTGTCCACTGCGCTCAAGTCTGTCGCTGTCAATCTTGGCCTCGT
This sequence comes from Terriglobia bacterium, assembly GCA_020073165.1. Taxonomy (GTDB): domain Bacteria; phylum Acidobacteriota; class Terriglobia; order Terriglobales; family Acidobacteriaceae; genus JAIQET01. Next base: position 39,260 of record JAIQFP010000029.1, read on the forward strand.
GCATGTCAAGGTAATCCAACTGGGTCAGCACGATGTCGCGGTCAGCCGTAATCCATAAGATTGGACCGTTGGGATACTCGCCAATAAATTCAGCCTTGATTTGAGGATTGCGGAACTCATCGCGTGACCCCGCTGTCAGCTTTGACAGCTGCTGCTCGGCGCGAGCCTCGAATTTAGACAAGCCGGTCTCGAGTCTGCCTAGTTCGTTCCTAGAGCGCAGGTTCTGAATAACCGCCCTTATGATTTGAGGCAGGTGTCTCGTCGCAACGGAGCGAAGCTCTTCAAGTGTCGAGTAGGTTGAATACAGCGAGTCTTTTTGACGCTGTGCCCGGTATTCCTTCAAAGCTTCCAGCTGTCCTCGGTCGGAGTCCCTCGGCACCGGTGCATCCGAAAAATAAAGGGCCACATGCCTGCCTGCCCTGCGAAGCTCCTCGATTTCCTCAATAGTCCCAGATAAGGCTTCCCCCGTTGGCGTACCAATCCGACAACCGAATATTCCGATTACTGCATCCGCCCCACTGACGATTTGCTTGTTTAGAAGTTGCTGTGGTCGCCCACCGGAAGCGGGGTAGCTATGCGTTTCCCACTTGATTGGCTCCAATATGACTTGCTGCTCTTGGGAGTGAACCCCGTTCCACGTGTGGATGACATCGGTAAACAATTCGCGTTCTTTTTCAACGTCCGAAGGGGACGCAATGAGTATCCTCAGAACAATTGCGGCTCTCGCCATTAGTCTTCCCCTATTCGTCAGTGATTAACGCCCAAACCACGATAACCAAGCATATTATTGGCGACGCGGCCCGGCCTTCGACGAACAATCATAGGGTCAAGAAAGACCGCGGACAGACAATTCGGGGACAGACGGAAGTGACCCTAATTGTCGTGCCAGTTCGGGAAATCATTCGCAAATCGCTGCGATTCTGTCAAAGCCCCGACCGGCATCCGTTACTTTGGCTGCCAAAAGCCCGTTGCAAATTCTGACCAGGACCAAATGGTTTTTGTGGCCTAGTTAGAATTGGCGTCAGTTCCGTCTGTCCCCGATTTTCCCTAACCCCCACTTCTCGCAAAGAACGCGAAGGAGTGCGCCACCCGTGGTTGCGCTCTTTCCTAAATCGGGAGGGGCAAAATCGGAGGAGGATCGACATTCTGGGCCACCTGCCAGACGAGGGCCATACAATATCGTTAAGTCCAAAGGAGGATCGCCGATGAAAAGCGCAATCCTTCGCGTTTTCGCCCTTATCTTCTTTCTGGCCGGTTGTTGGTATGCGTTCAGTTCGGCGCTGGTGTTGGTCTCCGGGCAGGGGGGACTGGGCCAGATGGGAACCTGCATAGCTGGTCTCTGGGCATTGGTCGGGTCCGTAGGGTTGTTCAAGCGCGAACGCTGGGGCTGGCGAGTGATGTTGGCCTTTTTCTGTACCGCGGCATCCTGGTTGCTTCTCCAGTATTTCGTGTTGCCCGAGTGGGCCGGCGGGGTTCCGCAGTATTCCTATTCTTTATACGAGGCGGCTCGGGCGGTGGCAGCACCGTTGATTGCGATTGCGGTGCTTTTCTGGCTGCGCGGTGAAGTGGAAACCGAACCGCGAGCCACCAGCAAGGCAACAACCCTGGGGATTTGACCTCCACCGGCTCTGAAGCGAACTGGGCGCGGCCGAGTTTCAAAGACTGCTGACAACCAAGGAGGTTGTTATGCGCCGCTTCTTGCTGGTTTTCCTTCTGTTGTCTTCTCTGGTATTTGCCCAAGCCCGCGGAAGCAGTGCATCGAAAGAGAAAGCGCCGCCCCCGGCAGCGCCAGAAGCTACCCCCCGCGTCCTGCCGGGCGACTGGGAATTGAAGCCTCTCATTCGTATCGGCGACCCCGCGCCTGAAACCGGCGGCCGGTTCCAAGAATTCAGCGATATTGCCTGGTTCGACTACGGGGGCGCCGCGCCAGACATAGGGCGCCGCTTTCAAGAGTTTAGCGAAGTCTTCTGGCTGGATTCCGGTGTGCTGGTGTTCTGGGGCCGCTTCGGGCCCAAGCAGTGGGGCCTGTACTCGTGGAAAGACGGCCAACTAACCCTGGTGGTGCCCGAGGGGAACAAGGTGCAAGCTCCGCACGCCGAAGGCGTCACGGAAAAACTGGACGTACACCGCAGGTGGGGCTTGGGGTTTCGAACCATTGTGCAGGCCGGAAAATCTGTTGTGTACATCACTCCTACGCTCGGGTCGTTCCGGCCGACTGCCAGCGTTTACAGCTGGGACGGGCAGTACTTGCGAAAGGCCCTGGCTCGCGGAGACACAATCTCGCTCGGTGGGATTGCCCACACACTGCGTTCCGTCTGGATCATGAATGTAGGCTCCGACGGCGCCCTCCTGGTCCTTTATGAAACGCAGAAGCCACGCAAGACCTTCGGACTTGCTCTATTTGACGGCATCACGCTAACCCCCGTGCTCGCTTACGGTGACGACCTGCCAGGAATGCGCGGTGTGAAGCCTTACGGCGGGATCTGGTACACGGGTCTGCATCTTCCTGCGATGATGGGTATGTCGCCGATCAGCGTACCGGGCGCGATGATTGCCGTTACGCGGCTTGCAGCACCCCCCTCCAGCGCGGTCTACCGACTGGCAGGGAACCGCTTCGAAAAACTTTTTGCCCCCGGCGACCCCCATCCGATTGATCCGAAGCAGAAAGTTCAGGATGTGTCCCTGTTCGGCGCATGGGACCCCGCTGAATTTCTCTTCTGCGTTAACGGAAGAGATGTGTTCTTGTACCGGCACGGAGAGTCCAAGAAGATCTTTGATGATTCCTGGATGAGCAAGGTATTCAACGTGGACGCAAACGTGTGGTCCGTCAAAAAGTTCGCCGAGATGAGCTTTGCGAAGTTGGGCGAATTGGATTACGTATTCCTGGTTACCATCTCGCGGCCGGCCACTGGGCGCGAGGAATTCTCCGGTGGCTACTTGGAACAGGTGGAGTATATGCGGAGTGCTTTCCTGCGCTTCGATGGACGCCAGGTCATCAATCTAACGCAGGCGCTCCCGCTAGATCGCACCAGCGATTTGCACTGGATGGCCGGTGATTTCCCTGGGGTGTTGTTGCATGCAAAGCCGCCCCTGCAAGAGATAAGCAATCCTGAACTCATAGAGAGCGTGCGGATACTCGAGGGTTGGCACCCCCACGAGACCTGGTGGTTCCTGGGTGCCAACGCGGCGGAAAAAGGGTGGGAGCCGGCGCCAGAGTTTCATACCACCGATGGACGGCGTGTCCATCTCGGGCAAGTGCGGGCCTGGCGCAAGCCGGGAGAAGCGGTGGTGCAACTCGAAGACGGCTTCTACTTGTTGGCGAAGCGAAAAGAGCCTATCCCCGAACGCTAGCGCCAGAATCCAGAGGGCGGCCCGCTCATTCGCACCCTTTGCGAATGAATGAGCCACGCGTCCAGGGACAAACCCCACTTCTCGCACCGAACGCGAGAAATGGGGCACCCCGCGCCCCCTTCTTGGTATTTATGGCTTACAACAGCGGCGAAGAGGCGGGCCACCCGCCATACCTGGGCAGACTCATCTCTCTCCCGCTCACCCCACTCGGTGACCCGCGTCCTTGACAGATATTAGCTAAAAGAGCAATCATGTCGGCACGCTATTCTCAATAAGATATAGCCCGGGCAGCTAACTCCTGTGTTTGACGGATTTTGCCTCTAAGCCCTTTGAAATCAAAGATCGTTTCCCTAAAGCCTTTGTTTTCAAAGATCACATAGGGGGGAGGGGGTATCCAATCGGGGGGTACAGACCGGGCACATGCCTGACAGAATGAACCGGGGACATTCCTGACACTGCAACGCATGGCGGGTGCGAGGTACAACCTGGCACATGCCATGGAGAGCGAGCAGTGTGATGGAAGAGAAGGTCCGGTTCGTTGTTGACTATGAACGGGATGAGCAGACGATGACGGAGTTGTGTGAGCGCTACGGGATCGCGCGCGAGACCGGGTATGTGTGGCTACGGCGGTATCGGCAGAGCGGGATGGCCGG
>JAIQFP010000008.1 GCA_020073165.1 Terriglobia bacterium
CCGGCCATCCCGCTCTGCCGATACCGCCGTAGCCACACATACCCGGTCTCGCGCGCGATCCCGTAGCGCTCACACAACTCCGTCATCGTCTGCTCATCCCGTTCATAGTCAACAACGAACCGGACCTTCTCTTCCATCACACTGCTCGCTCTCCATGGCATGTGCCAGGTTGTACCTCGCACCCGCCATGCGTTGCAGTGTCAGGAATGTCCCCGGTTCATTCTGTCAGGCATGTGCCCGGTCTGTACCGTTAAGGGGGTACCCCTCCCCCCCATACCCGATCTTGATTGCAAAAGGTTTAGCCAGTGTTCGTGCGCAAAAGAAGATTATCCCTTTGACAAACCCACGTTCAGGAACCTATAATCTTTGTAATTTGTTCGCCACGAAGAAAAGGGGAATACATGCCGCTGTTCCTGATTAGCTACGATGTTAACTATAAGCACAAGGATGAATACCAGAGTTTGTGGGATCACCTTGCAAAGATTGGCGCGGTCAAGATTCTATTCTCAGAGTGGTTGATTGTGGGTGAGTACAACGGTGCTGAGCAGATATTTAACGGCATCATGCCACACCTGAAAATGCCGGATCGCTTACTCGTTCAAGAGGTCAATGCCAACGCTTGGTGGGACAAGTTGCTTATCCCCGACGATGACTTTCGCGCCATCTTGCGTGAGGCTCGGGGCTGATACTCCCGTCCCACAGCCGGGGGGTTTTGGCGTGGTGGAATACGGTATCTGTGCGTCACTTTCAATCTGCGCATTGCAGGTTTCGCATTGCATAGTGGATTATCTCTCCTTGTGTTTGGGTGAAGCCTTCTTCTTGCGTGCTCGGTTCCCCGTATTTTTCCTTTCAGGCGGAGTAGCCAAGAATGCCTTCAACGTGTCTTCGTACTTCAGTGGGATTTTTATTTTTTGGGCCATAGCTGCACCACATTCCCCGCCTTGGTAATAGAAGCCATCAATGGTGGCGATTGCCTCGCGATCAACGTCTTCATCTCTGGAATCGCCGTAATCAAACGCTGAGCCATCGCTGCGCCGAACGTGTTGTTATCCGTGAACACAAAGAGGCGAACTTTCCGGCGTAATATTCCACGCTTTTCGAGAGCGCGGCGACGGACGCGGTCATCTGTTGTGACGACCAACCATCCTTGCTCGCCTGCAAAACGAATCCACTTGATGTCATCCGCGCCTCGCTCAAAATAGTTGCAATGCAATTCGTACTTGAGTTTGGCTTCATCCAAGCCAGCCAGAAATGCCTTGTTTCGACAATGGTTTTCGTCAATGAAAATTGGGAATGGAAGTTCAAGCGGCGATTGGCTGAGCGCTTTCCCATCGGATGGCTTCCTCGATTTGGGTTTGCGGTAAGCCATATTCTTCGGCAAGCGCACTCACCGATTCACGAGCACTATTGAAACGTGCCGCTACTAAGGCAGTGCTGATTCCAGTTCCCCTGATTACAGGCTTGCCAAAAGATACCCTCGGGTTCATCGAAATAAGTTCGGGTTCCGAAGCGGCATCGCTTAACACGAATGGATAAAGAACCTCAGCAACTCCCTCCACGCTGCGTCCGATCCGCTTGAGGTACGTAGATACTATATCCCTGAATGAACCTTGTCCGTAGCGAGACACATTAATGTATTCACCCAAATCCTTGATGAAAATATCGACTCCATCCGTCTCAAACTCCCGATCAATCAACGGGTGACGGGAAGGAAATGTATCCTGCACGTGCTCGACTGCGCGACGAATGCGCTGCATAGGAACTTCGTGCAGTTTACGCATCCCTTTCAGGACGTGCAGTTCGAGTACGTTCGCGAAGGATAGCAAGGCGGGTTCTGCGGGAACGATGATCCCGTCAGATGAAATCCAGGTACGCAAGGTCCGCGCAGGTATTCGCAGCCAGTGCGCTACCTCCACGGTGCCATACACCCCAATCTCAGCGTCTTTTACTTTTCCTGCCATCCTTGCGAATCCTGCGAAACAGACTGCCTTGAGGAATCTTGCCTATAGGGAAGTACTCTTGCTTGGTTCTTTCAGCATCAACCTCTTGCCGTTCGTTCCCTCTAGCGCCAACGTAGCGCGTTGGGCATCCTTCATTGTGCGCGTATTGTACCGGAAGTCAAATTCACTGAGGTAACGATGTAGGTGATGGCTGCCAACCTGATGGTAAGTACCTGTCAGGCCGCGCTTTAGCAATCCGAAGAACCCCTCGACGGTGTTCGTGTGAACCCGCATTCCATCGCTTGCCGTCCGCGCATACTCACTGCTGGCATGGTTGATCACTTCATGCCGCTTGAAACGTGCGGTAACGCGGTCGTATGCAGAGAACCCATCCGTTACCACGCACGCACGCTGCTCGACATTCTCTTGGAGAGTGCTAACCAAGTTGTCGGCTGTCACGCGATGCACATGGAATGAGCGAACCTGTCCGTTGCGCTGGACAACTGCGAATACGGGTTGCTTATGGCTGCCCAGATCGGGGCGTCCAACGCCGCCCTGTCGCTTGCGCTTTCCTCCCACGTAAGTTTCGTCCGCTTCCACAATGCCGCTTAGCTTGGTCTGATATGGAGGCTGGCTCATCGCATAGCGAATCCGATGAGCCATAAACCACGCAGACTTGTACGTCACGCCCAACATGCGGTGAAGCTGATGGGCGCTCATTCCCTTTTTCGACGCACAAAGAAGATGGATAGCCAGCAACCATTTGTTTAAGGGAATGTGGCTATCCTCGAAGATCGAATTCACTGTCACAGTGAACTGCTCACGACATTCGGCGCACTTGTAGACGCCCAACCGGACAGGCTTCTTGGAGCCTTCCTTCGCTTGCAGCTTGTAAGCCTTCGTGCTGGAGCAGTGGGGACACACAGGGCCATCAGGCCAGCGCATTTGTTCCAGATGTTCACGGGCTACGTTCGCGTCCAAGAACTGAGGTTGTGTGAGATCGGCCATATTGCTTCCCCCTACTCAAGTAATTCTATAAAATTAGTCTGGGTTTGTCAAGGGGATAATTTCGGCGCAAAATCTTTGAGTTTACAGGACTTACACACAAAATCTAGAGCGCGTAGGAGTTAAGTTGTCAAAGAGCGGGTGAAACGCGTGTGGGGCAGCGATGTGGGTCCCGGCGGCTGCCGCAGACACCAATGCGCTGCCCCAACGAAAGCGCAGTATGACGGAGTCAGGTGGGGGTGTCGGTGATGGGACTCACCGGGCTGAGTGATAGAGGGTTGGAGAGGAGAGAGGGAACGTCCCGTCTGTCCCCGAATTCCCCGAATTCTCCCGCCTGTTGTCTGGGGTCAACGGGGTTTCCTTGATGCATTTGCAGCCCGGACTTGCGATTCAACGCCGGTGATCCTCATCCGATACTGCACAAGAATCTCAGTAACGCCAAACGATGCTGCAATGTCTGGAACGGCAACTTTTCTGCGCCTTAGCGACAGAAGGGCCTCCCTCGGAAGAAGAAGAGCCCATCCGAGCCAGTTCGCTTCCTCTTCCTGTTTTTGATCGTAGCTGCGCATCACTAAAGTTCCATCAGCCGACATAATCATTGTCGCAGGTTGATGACCGAGCACTATGTGTGCGAGTTCATGAACGATGTCGCTCGCTTGGCGTCCTGGAGGATGTGTCGGATTGTAGATCACGAGCGCGGAATGTCCTTGATCTAGCGTCAGAGCCGACCAGCCCCACGGGTCTACGACGAGAAGTTGATGAAGGATGTCGTCAGTAATTCCGTCCACCTGACGCGCAGTGATCAACCGAACTTGCAAGTAGGCCGCGAGTTGGCGGGGGTCGAGGGGCTGGAATGGCGAAAGCGCAAGGTCACCTCTCAGACTGGTTGCTGTTCGTTCAGCCCACGACTTAAATCCACGTTCTAATGTAGCCGTCATTTTTCAACGTTGGTGGTGGGTTGCATCTTGAGGGCCAGGAGCATCATCTGCGCCAATGCCTGAACCGTAGCCGGCTGTGGAGTCTGATCTGTTTTGCAGTGGACTGAGATCGACGTCAAGGCGGGCTCAGTTGCGCTAGCATCGGCCTTTGGCTGAAAGCCCAAGAAAGATCCGGGGTCGACGTTGAGCCAATGGCACAGCTTTCCGAAGGTCTCAACGTCAGGAATGCGGCCGTTTTCTACGCGCATTAGAGTTGCTGGTCCTATGCCTATATCTTTGGCAGTTTCCCTCAACTTGTTGTTGCCGCGCTTTTTGCGAATGAGAACTCCAAGGCTTTCGAGCGTCCGTCTAGGCATGCTTCCTCCTTGATATCTGCGAAACATAACTTGACGTAGGAAACCAGGTTATCATAGGATCATTATAGCTGCGGAACCGAACTTTACGAGTGAAACATGCGTTCCCCGGTTGATTCCATGGTCCAGGAGTCACAGCGCGTGGGCACAAATCAGCAGAAACGTAGCAAGAGAATCTCCGACGCCGCGACAGCGACGGCATCTCCGGTCATACACGCCCGGCGCGGCGTTAAGGATCTGCCCCGCCTGCTGTTGTTCGTGCGCGCCGGAGGACGCTGCGAATTCGACGGCCACAATCATTATCTCCTTGAACATCCTCTCACTCTGACCCTCGGAAACTTCGCGCAGATGGCACACATTGTAGCCTTCAAGGAAGACGGGCCGCGAGGCAGATCGCCGCTTCGCCCGGCCTACATCAACGACGTGGCCAATCTCATGCTTTTGTGCCCGCAGTGCCATAAGCTCATAGACGATGATCCTGAGAAGTACCCGGTTTCAGTTCTCATCAAATACAAGGAGTCCCACGAGGACCGGATATTGCATGTTACCGGGCTCGGCCCTGACCGGAAAACGACCATAGTACAGCTTAGGGCGTGCATCGCGGGACAGGCTATCGCCATCCCGGTTGCGCAAGTCACAAATGCGGTCGCTCCCCGGTATCCCACGGATGCCAAGGGTCACCTGATAGATTTGACGGCGATCAAGTCGGAGGGCAAAGCCTTCATTGAGGAGGCCTGTCGGTGCATCAAGCAGAAAATCGAACGCCTCTATGAGCCGGGCATGGATGTGCACGAGACGCGGCACATCTCTTTGTTCGCACTCGCGCCGATTCCGCTGCTCATCTATCTCGGCAGCCAGCTCAGCAACAAGGTGCCGGTCGATGTATTCCAGCGGCACCGCGACACAGAGGACTGGGTCTGGAAGAATTCAGGCACGCCAGCCGAGTACAAGTTCGAGAAAATCCGCGATGGCAGGGGCAGGGGCCGAATCGCCCTGATCCTGTCGCTCAGCGGCAAAATCAAGCCCGCGGCACTTCCTGCGAGCGTCGACGAAACATTCACGATCTACGAACTGACGCTGGCGAATATGGACCCGAATCCGACCTACCTGCGCCAGCAGGACGACCTCACGCGCTTCAAGCATGCGTACCAGGCGGCGCTTCGCACCATCGCGGGGGAGTGCGGCCAGTGTGACGCCATTCATCTTTTCCCCGCGGTCCCTGCTCCGGTCGCCGTTTTCTGCGGCCGGGAAATTCTTCCCAAAGTCGATCCCAAGCTCGTCGTCTACGACAACGACAAGCGTCAGGGCGGCTTCATTCCGATTATCGAGGTAAACCAGATATGACTGCCGACGAATATTTAAAGGACGTACTTGCCTCCCAGGCCATGGGAGACGACAGCGAGCAGGTGAAGGCCTTGCAGAAGCACCGCGCCGACGTGGAAAAACTGATCCGCGACACCTTCGAGGATACGGCGCTGACCATTCGGTACGCGGGCTCCAAGGCCAAAGGGACGATGAACAAGGAGTCTTACGACCTGGACATCATCTCCTACGTCTCGTCCGACGATAATACCGCCGGCGAGACGCTTGAAGACATCTATAACAACCACAAGTCAGCGCTCGCCAAGAAGTACTACGTCGAGCCCAAGGGCTCAGCGCTGAGGCTCAAGGGATGTGACGCCGAAAATCTGGGCGTGGATTTCCATATCGACGTGGTGCCGGGACGCTTCACCGATGAAACCCAGACCGATGCCTACCTGTATCAATCCGGCGGCGACAAGAAGCGTTTGAAGACCAATCTCGACGTGCATCTCGATCATGTGCGCGACAGCGGTGTCATCGACGCCATCCGGCTGGCGAAACTCTGGAAAGTGCGCAACGCCCTACCCCTCCGCACGTTTGTCCTTGAACTCGCGGTCATCAAGCTGCTGGAGAACAAGAAAAACAAAAGTCTCTCGACACAGATGGAACACTTCTGGACGGAACTGCGCGACAACTCCGCGAATCTGACCGTTGAAGACCCCGCTAATCCTAACGGGAACGACCTTTCCAAGTGCCTCGACGACAACCTGAAGAGTCAACTCGCGGCCGCGGCAAAACGCACGCTTGATCAGATCGATTCCTCCGGGTGGGAAGCCGTCTACGGGAAAACGGAAAAGCAGGAGAAGGCGGCGCGCGTCGAGATCTTGCGACGTGCCGCGACCGTCGCAACGCCGTCACGGCCCTGGCTTCCGGAAGAATGACGTGGCATCGCAATGATCCGGCGCTCTATGAAGGAGAAGGAGAAAGCCGAAGTAGAGGCGTACTTTCCCGATCTGCATTTCGTGGTCGAGAACGACGTTGTCTATGTTCGTGGCAGCTTTGCCTTAATGTTTGAAGGGCGCGTGCTCGATCGCTACTCGGTTGAACTACAACTTGCCCGGAACCATCCCGCGGGACTGCCAGTTGTTCGTGAAACAGGCGGCCGCATTCCGCGTCACCTCGATCGACACATCCTTTCCAACCGAACCGCCTGCGTGCTCATTCCGGATGAGCGCTGGCGACTCTGGCCGGTCGGTACCTCCTTGCTGAAATATCTCACCGGTCCACTCCATAGCTTTTTTCTTGCACAGGCTACGGTAGAAGAGGGTCGGCCCTGGCCGTTCGGCCAATGGGCGCATGGCGCAAAAGGCACTTTCCAGTTCTATCGTGAGCTACTCAACACATCCGACCTTCGCATGATGACAGCGTATCTCGATTATTTGGCAGCGAAGAAAGTTAAAGGCCACTGGCCGTGTCCTTGCAGGAACGGCAAGAAGCTGCGCGACTGTCACGTCAACCAAATCAAGGAACTGAGGAAGAATATTTCGCGGAAAGATGCGGAGAGGTCGCTCGCGATCCTCAAGGTTGCAGGAGAATCGGCCATCGAAATGACCGAGGCTAATGCACCTCAGTAGAACCGCTATCGAAATGTGGGGACAGACAGGTGCAGTCCACCCGTCTGTCCCCGAGTTACCCTTGTTAGCCGATCCCTAAATCGAAAACGCCGGATTGCCTTCTATCACCTTCTGCTCGAGGTTCGGACGTTCGTGCTTGCGCCAGAGCCTTGCAGCGTGTCGAACCCGATAGAGAATAGGTCCGCCATCCGGCTGGTCCTGGCGAACGATGGGACGCGGCAGGCAGATGAATTCCGTCTCTAGCCGGTCCGCTGCTGCGTGCACTACCGAATACCCATGGCCGCCCATGTCAACAAACGACAGGTGCGGTGACAAATCTCGGTTGGAAAGCTGGCGTGACTTGTGCACGTCACCACTCCTCGCATATTCCAGGCATGACCGAACACCGTGACGCACTAGCATATTAATAGCGGGTTGCGGACGGTTGTCACCAGGACCCTGCCCGAGGAACAGAGCACGTAGCGGAGCGTCTTTGGGCAGGTGATGTTCCATTGACTCCACCATTCCGGGCGCGGAGATTGATCCAACCACGAATGCCACACCTACGGGCTCAAAGGGCTTCGGCGGGAGAGACTTCGCCGACAAACCAGCCCAGAAGCTATGGCGGTCGCCCGCCACCGTGGCAAACCCCGTAATCGCATGCTTTTGAATGAAATCGTAAATTTCACCGCGCTCCTGATAGGCAGTGCTGACGTCCCCGCCGCCGAAGCTCGCATACCCAGCACCGGGCCAGGCGCTTGCCACCATCCCTGGAGGAAGGTTCTGCGGATCGGCGCGCATATCCAGAGTCGAAGTTGTGCTTCCCCAGATCTTCCAAGTAGTTTTCGAATTCCGCAGTCGTTCCAGAAACCACGCTTTTTGCTCGGCTCCGAGCAGGGTCTGCGCGGGATCCGCCTTACGGATGTTGGGAACTTGCTGGTCCCCGAAAGGGATGGTGTTGGGCGGTTTGCCTCCGTTGTAATCCCGACCGCCATCGATTATCTCAAGCACCTCCTCAGGCACGAACTGCGAATAGTCCTTGTTAAAGAAATCTGCGTCATCGAACTTGCTTCCGGGGTCCTCCGATCGATAGCTTCGCTCGTCAGTGATAATGAGCTCTACGTTCCGGCCGCAGCGCAGCGAGCGGTATCCCTTCAGACTATTGATCGCCGCAAGATTGTTGGCCTCCTGCCCGAGTCCATGCTCATCGAAAACTGTGACCGGGGCATCCTTAACCTTAGGTGGGTTGAACTCTTCTGACGAGGGACCACCGCTCTTCACCATCCGCGCGGGCTGATACTCAAAAAATGCCTGGTTGGCAGCAACCTTGCGTGTCTGCGCGGGGCGCGTTTTGCCGTCGAACACTTGCAAGGCTTGCCATCCTTGCCAGCTGTACTCATGGTTATCCCACATGGGAACGAAGGGCCAGCGGGCACGAGCGTCCTGCAGGTCGGGATCATGCAGGTAGCTGCGATACACAGCGCGGTAGTCATCCACCGTGACCGGGATATGAAAGTCCTGGATTTTCTCTCCCTGAGGATAACGAACAATTTCCCTCACCTTGCGGTCGTAATAAGTGGCGCGGTCCTCCGGATACCAGACCAGCTCGTATATGAAGTCGCCCAGGTGCAGAACAAAGCTGAGCCGATCCTGCTCAGAAGCGTGCTCATCCTCGAAGATCATTCTTCGGTACGCGTTCTGCGCTCCGAGGTTTGCGTTCTGACAACTGACGAACGCGAAGTGTACCGGCCGAGAATCATCATCGGCAGGCGCGGTGATGGTGCGGCCGAGGCGGCTGCCGGAACCCTCAGGGTCGGTAAAGCGATACCAATAGACCTGGGCCGGCTTCAGTCCTCCGACCAGCACACGACAGGTCCAATCCGCCTCCGCCGAAATCGACACTCTCTGAGTTGCGATCACGCGCTGGAACGTCTGGTCGAGCGCCACTTCGACGATCAATTCCTGGGCCGGTTTAGGCTGCGGGGCGCGCCGGGTCCACAGCAATACGCTGTTGCTGTCGGGATCGCCGGAGGCTACACCTTCCGGGAAAAGGTCGCGACGCTCGCGCCAGGAAATCTTCGAGGGAGTCGAGAATGAGCCACCCCAAGCCGCTTCCGCACCAAGCACCGCGGCCACAGCCAGAAACTCGCGACGGCTAATATTTCCCATGCTGTAACTCCTTCTTTCCGCTGCAAGGCCCACGCACACTCGAGATGAGACGTCTCGTCCCAAATAGTGAGAGCGAACATGTCGGCCAACTATCTTGGACGGTCTAGCGCTGCGAGCGTTATCACAAGATATTGCCTATTGAGTTGACAAATTCGGGGACAAATTCGGGGACAGACGGAACTGACCCCAATTCAGCCAAAATCGGGGACAGACGGGACGTTCACCATCTTAGTCGCTGGAGATTCACGAAGGGCTATCCGCGCTCGCGGCCCTTGCGCACCATGGCGACCAGGTCGGCAGCCGACACTCCCAGCTTTACGCCTTTCACGTCCAGCGGCGAGGTTTTGGACTTTCGCAGCGGCAGAATGCGAAACACGGTCCCGTCGCGGCGGCGAATTTCCACCGCCCCGTCGCGCTCGGCTTCATCGAGCACCGTCGCAAAATTTCCCCGCGCCTCAGAATAGCTATAGGACTTCATCGGGTGTTGGCCTCCAGTACGTCCAGTTTCAATTCACGTGCGCGCTCTCTCAGCCCGCCGTCCAGCGTGAGGAGTGGCGCCCTTTGGTTGATGGCGCAGGCCAGCACGTACGCATCGTAGGCGTACACCTTCAATCTCGCGGACAATTCCACCGCCTGCTTCAAGTCTACCTCGGCCATACGAATCGGGATCGCGGCATAGGCCTCCAACAGCTGCAGTGCTTCCTTGATACCGATTGCCTTGGGTTTGAACATGGCCGATAGCGCGTTCCCCACTTCCCAGTGGACCGAGGCCGGAGCTACCAGAGTCGCTCCGCGCGTCAGCCTGACCAAGTCCGCCTTTTCCGGCTGCTCCCCGATGACGGCGAGAATGGCGGACGTGTCGATCACTATTTCCACAATTCGCATTATACATTATGTACAATTGTACAATAACCCCTTGCGGAGGTTGCAGGTTACCCCGAGCGCAGCTAAATTAGGTGCGAGAGTTGGAGTTGTACATCAAAAGGACCGTCCCGATGGAATCTGCCTCTGCATTCATCGACGCGAAGATCAAGCAGGTTGGGGACTGGCGCGGGAAGACGCTCGCGAAAGTGCGCGACCTCATACATTCCCACTCAAGCCAAAAGCGGGCTTGAATGGGGCACCCGACCCTGAGATCGTCGAAGAGTGGAAGTGGGTCAAGCCGACATCGCCGGGGACTCCCGTCTTTTCCCGCGGCGGCATCGTCTGCACCGGAGAGACCTACAAGAACGTCGTCAAGATGACATTTGCCAAGGGAGCGGCGTTGCCGGACCCTTCCGGTCTATTCAACTCCAGCCTCGAGGGGAATGTCAGGCGCGCCATCGACATCCACGAAGGCGACAAGATCGATGAAGCGGCGTTGAAGGATCTCATCCGGGCCGCGGTGGCGCTCAATCTCAAGGGCAAGAGCAAGCGAACATCCCCACTCTAAATTTCGCAAAGAACGCGAAATTTAGAATGGGGCACCCGGCAAACCCTTGCGGTCCGATACACCCGGACCGCTGGACAGACGAGGGCGTCTGTCCCTACGTGACTTTCTTGACCAGCCTGGCTTGCAGTTCCCTGTGGTTGGAACGCGCGATGTACATCCGGTCGCCTTCGAATCGAACCTGCAGCGGCTGACCGACGGCGAACTCTCCCGGCTGGTAGCCTGCGCTGGATTCAGGATCGTATTCCCCGGTGTATGTGACTCCGTCGACTTTTACGACGATGTGCGCGCTTCGGCGGCGCAGGGCGGTAGCCACTTCCCGCATGACCTCGGCTTCGGCCCGCAGCCAGTCCTCCACCTCGTGCCCTGCCACTCTTCCGCGTTGCTCGTAGAGCTCCTGGGCCCGCCGGCGGATCGCCTGTTCCCTCTCTTGGGGAGAAGGGCCGGGATGGCGGCTAGCCGCGCGAGCGGTCGCATCAGCAGCGGTCATGGGCGGTACCTCCCTGTTGGTCAGAGCTTTCCCTGCCCGAACACTAGCGCCATCCGGGACGGATGGCTGTGAGCCTCGTCACAGAAAACTGCTTGCCATACAACCTATCGGCATCCCCCACCAAGAAATCAGTGAGAACCCCGGATTTTCTCCGCTCGCTCGTCCAACCAGTTGACCTGACTCCGAGTGCGGCCTAACATTAACCGCCGAAAGGGACGGGCCTTCTTCATGATCGGCCAGACGATCTCCCACTATCGCATTATTGGTAAGCTGGGCGGCGGTGGTATGGGGGTCGTCTACGAAGCGGAGGACATCCGCCTGGGGCGGCATGTCGCCCTCAAGTTCATTCCCGACAATCTGATCGGCGACACCAAGGCCCTGGAGCGCTTCGAGCGCGAGGCCCGCGCTGCTTCCCAGCTCAACCATCCCAACATCTGCACCATCCACGAGATCGAAGACCACAACGGGCACCCCTTCATCGTCATGGAGAAACTGGAAGGGGAAAGCCTGAAGCAGCGCATCCGGGGCACTCCCATGCAGATCGACGAACTGCTGGAGGTCGCGGTGCAGGTGGCGGAGGCGCTGATCGCTTCCCACGCCAAGGGAATCATTCACCGTGACGTCAAGCCCGCCAACATCTTTATCACCACCAGCGGGCAGACCAAGGTGCTGGATTTCGGGCTGGCCAAGCTGCTGCGCGATCAGCAACTGGCTACCAGCGAAGAAACTCCTGTGGAAGACTCGCTGACCGCAGTAGGGGTCATTCCCGGGACGGCGGTTTATATGTCGCCGGAACAGGCCCGCAGCGACGAACTCGATCCCCGCAGTGATCTTTTCTCTTTCGGTGTCGTGCTCTATGAAATGGCGACCGGGAAAAAGCCCTTTGTCGGCAGCAACGTTGTCACCACGCTGGAAGCGGTGCTGCACCAAAAACCGGTCTCTCCCATCAAACTCAACCCCAACCTTCCTCCGGAACTGGAAGGCATCATCGGGCGGGCGATGGAGAAGGACCGTGGCAACCGTTACCAGAACGCGGTGGCCATCAAAACCGATCTCCAAGCACTGAAAAAGGAAACCGAATCGGGGCTGACCAAAACCAAGCGCCCGGTATTGCCGTACCGCATCGTGACTGGCACCTTTGAGGGCTCCAGCAAGAAACAAAACTATGTCCTGATGGGCGTCATCGCCGTGCTGGTGACGCTGTTGATCCCGCTGGGTGCCTGGTTCTTGAAGCATCGTGGCGGAACCAGCGGTGCCGCCAACACGATTGCTGTACTTCCCTTGCAGAACATTAACGGCGACTTCAGCGTGGAGTTCCTTCGCTTTGCGCTGGCGGATGAAATTGCCAACACGCTCACCTACACCCGAACGCTGGACGTTCGGCCCTCGTCCGTCACACGAAAGTACGTAGCCGCCGACCTGGATCCGCAGAAGGCGGGCCAGGAACTGCACGTCGCCAACGTCTTGACTGGCCACTTCTTGCGCCAAGGCGACCGCCTCCTGGTTACCCTGGAGGCCATTCAGGTGGACAGCGACCGCCTGCTGTGGCAGACCAATCTGACCGCCGGTGCCCAGGACTTGATCACGCTGCAAGCAGAGATGGCAACCCAGATTCGCCAAGGTCTGCTGCCGGTATTGGGTGCGTCGGGTGGATTTCTCGACACCGGCACACATCCCAAGAGTCAGGACGCCTACGATCTCTACCTGCATAGCCTCGCGCTATCCCATGATCCCGAGCCCAACAAGGACGCCATCGCGGTGCTGGAGAAGGTAGTGGAAATGGACCCCAACTATGCCCCGGGCTGGGAAGAACTGGGCCTGCGGTGCTACTACGACGCCGACTATTCCAACGGCGGTGAGGAGATGTTCCAGCGGTCTAACAAAGCGTATGAACGCGCTCTGGCCCTCGACCCCAATCGCATCCCCGCGGCCAGCCAGATGATCGTCAACCACGTGGAACGAGGCGAACTGGGAAGGGCCCACGAGCTCGCGCTGGATTTGGTCAAGCGTCGTCCGGAGAGCGCGCAGGCCCATTTTGCGCTAGCGTATGTGCTCCGCTATGCCGGCATGCTGGAGCAATCCGCCCAGGAGTGCGATACCGCGCTCGCCTTGGATCCGGGCAATTACCAGTTCCGTTCCTGCGCCTGGGCGTTCGCAGAATTGGGAAAGGCGGATCGGGCGATGGACTATGTCCGCCTCGACCAGGGCTCGGAGTGGGCTGCCTATGTCACCCCGGCGATCCTGCTGCGCCAGGGCAAGCTGGACGAAGCCCGGGAGGCAGTCAAGAAAATGCCGGGCAATGCTCGCTATCACCGCGATCTCTTGGAAGCCTGCGTTGGGTTGCGGCCGCCATCCGAGCTGGACAGAATCGCGCAGCAGGACTTGACCACCCAGCCCGCCGAACCCGATCCCGAGATCTGGTATTACCAGGGTGCGATCTTGGGATTCTGTGGCAAGAAAGAAGCTGCGCTCCACATGCTGAAGCTGGCGGTGGATCAGAACTATTGTGCCTACTCCAACCTCCTGTCAGACCCGCTGCTGGCCAAGCTGCGCGCCGACCCACAATTCAATGCAGTGCTGACCGCTGCCCACCAGTGCCAGCAGGCGATCTCCGGAGAGCCATAGCGCCGGAGTGCCGCCGGTTGCCGGAGGGGAGTCGCGCCTTCACATCGAAGGCAAGGCTTGTCGGAGGGCATAGGTCTAACAAAGCTCCAGAACCGAGCACCGTATACCAGGCCGGGAATTTCAGCTATCCTTTTGGCTCCCCGAATTGTCCAAGAGTTCGGGCCAGGAAAAATCTTGCCTCATATCCTCCAGAACCACCATCCCATCACTATGCGAAAACTGGGCCGTGAAGTCCGGCGCGGGCGGCGGAAATCCCTGCGCTTCGCCTCCACATTTGTCCTCGGTGTGCTGCTCTGTGCGTTGCTGTCGGCGCAAGTGCAGGTCTCGAAAGACGACCCTGTCGACCCCTTGCCCCAGGACACCGGGGCGGCTGGGCTGAAACAGATGCTGCTGCGGTTGCATACCACGGCCCGCCTGATGCAGACGGTCGCACATCCCGATGACGAAGACGGCGGCATGCTGACGCTCGAGTCGCGTGGGCGCGGCGTGACCACGTTGCTGCTGACTCTCAACCGCGGCGAAGGCGGACAGAACAAACTCGGGAGTAATCTCTTCGACGTGCTGGGTGTGCTGCGCACCCTGGAACTAACCGCCGCCGATCGGTATTACGGGGTCGAGCAGCGCTTCACCCGCGTCGCCGACTTCGGCTATTCCAAGAATTCCGACGAGACTTTTCAGAAGTGGCAGGGCCACGACGTGGCGCTAGGCGACATGGTGCGGGTGATTCGCACCTTCCGTCCGGATGTGCTGATGGCCAGGTTCAGTGGAACCGATCGCGACGGCCACGGCCATCATCAGGCTTCCAGCATTCTGACGAAAGAGGCCTTCCGCGCCGCCGCCGATCCCACCCGCTTTCCCGAGCAGATCAAAGAAGGTCTGCTGCCGTGGCAAGCGAAGAAACTCTACATCGGCAATGTATGCGGGTTTGGTGCGACCACCTGCGCGGTTGAAAACTACACCGTCAAGTTGGCGACTGGCGAATTCAGCCAGGCGCTGGGGATGACCTACATCCAGTTCTCGGTGAACAAAGGCTTGCGCCATCAGCTCTCCCAAGGCGCCGGAGGCTGGGACGTCGACGCCGGCCCGCATTACGCCTTCTACAAGCTGGCGGATTCGGTGGTGACGTCGAACAAAGACAAGGACGGCCACGAGCAGGACCTGTTCGACGGCATTGAGACGACGCTACCGGGATTGGCTTCGCGCTTGGGAGCAGAAGAAAAAGAAGTACCGTTTCTGAGTTCGTCGTTGAACCAGATTACGACCAGCGTGGCGGAGGCGACGGCAGCCGCCGAGAAGGACCCTCTCTCGGCAGTGGCTCCTCTTGAGCAAGGCAGCCGAAGTGTCGCCGACCTCATCCTGAAGATCAAGAACTCCTCGCTGTCCCCGGAAGCGAAAAGCCAGGTTCTGCCTTCATTGCAGACCAAAGCCAGTGAGTTTGTGAGGGCAATCTCTCTGGCTGCCGGCGTGAAAATCACCGCCGTGGCAGATGTGCCGGTTGGCTCCAGCCCGGACACCGCTTTCATGGCGGTACCGGGCCAGACCTTCGAGGTAACGGCTACATTTTCGAGTGCGGTTCCCTCGCTCAAATCAAAAGCGTTGGCCCTCGATCTACCCCGCGGGTGGAAGCAAGAGGTGCTGTCGACCCAACCCAAAGGAAATGAAGAAATCACCCGATTCAAGGTATCCGTTCCAGCGAACGCTCAATACACGCGGCCGTACTGGCATCGCGACAACCCGGAAACCGACAGCATCAACACCATTGACGACCCGCAGTACCTCACGCTCCCGTTCCCACCACCTCCGGTGAAAGCATCCGTGTCCATGGGGGACGCAAGGAGCATATCCGTGCCCTGTCTGGTCAATTACAAGAACGCGGACGGCACCGAGTCCAAACGTGCGCTGGCGGTCGCTCCTCCGTTTTCGATGGCGCTGGAACCGACGACCGCTGTGATTCCCACCGGCCACGATGGCGCGACTGAGATCAAAGTTGGGATTCGAAGCAACGTCGCCACTTCAGCACCCGCCCGCCTGCGGTTGGAGTTGCCGCAGGGTTGGAGCGCAGAGCCGGATTCGCAGCCGGTGAGCTTTGAAAAGCCTGGGGAATCGAAGGATTTCAGTTTTCAGGTTCTCCCATCGAACCTGCACGAGGGACATTCTCAAATCAAGGCAGTTCTTGATTATCAGCATCAGACCTACGATCTAGGCTATACCATCGTCACCCGCGAAGACCTTAACACCTTCTACTACTACCAGCCCGCCACCCAGCGTGTCAGCATCGTGGATGTGAAGGTCCCTCAAGACCTGAAGGTCGGCTACATCATGGGTGCCGGTGACGACATTCCTGCCGTGCTGAAGCAGATCGGAATGAATGTTACCTTGATTCCCGCCGAGGCCCTCGCCAGCACCGACCTGAGCAGGTACGGCACCATTGTGTTGGGCATCCGCGCCTACGATACCCAAAAAGATGTCGTAGCCAACAACAAGAAGCTGCTCGATTACGTCTCGGCCGGCGGCACGCTGGTGGTGCAATACGACACTGCGGTTTCTGATTTCAATAGCGGCCGCTTCACGCCTTATCCCGCACAACTCAGCCGCGCTCGAGTGTCGGTGGAAGAAGCTCCGGTCGAGATCCTGGACTCTACCGACAGCGTGCTGCTTTACCCCAACCAGATCACGCAGCACGACTTTGACGGCTGGGTTCAGGAACGTGGCCTCTATTTCATGGGTGAGTGGGACAGTCACTTCAAGCCGCTCCTGGCATCGCATGATCCAAGCGAGCCCCTGCTCAAGGGCGGATTGCTGCGCGCCCAGTACGGCAAAGGCACTTACATTTACACCGGCTACGCTTTCTTCCGCCAGTTGCCCGCCGGAGTGCCCGGAGCGATTCGCCTTTACGTGAACCTATTGAGCGCAGGACACGAGAAAACGGTAGTCAGTAGTCAGTAGTCGGTCGTAGCGCGGCGTCCCGCTGGCAGCCTGCCCTGAGCGGAGTCGAAGGGTGGGGGCGTCCTGCCGCCACATTAGCGGGTCGGGGTCGTTCCGGGCGGATTGGTTCAATTCACTTTTTTTGAGTAACACCAGTTACTAGTTCCTGGTTCTCGGTTCTCAGTTCAAAGAGGACATGTATGGCCGACCCGCATGCAGCCTGATACCACCCAATCCGCCAGCGCGTCACCACACCTCATCCGTGGCGTGGGATTGGGCAGCGCCACCGCCCTCAACATGATTGACATGATCGGGGTGGGACCATTCATCACCGTGCCCCTGATCGTCAGCATGATGGGCGGGCCGCAAGCCATGCTGGGCTGGGTCCTGGGCGCAGCCCTCGCCATGTGTGATGGCCTGGTGTGGGCGGAGCTGGGCGCGGCCCTGCCGGGCTCCGGCGGATCGTACCGCTACCTGCGCGAGATTTACGGTCCCCATCGCTTCGGGCGGCTGATTTCTTTTTTGTTCATCTGGCAGCTCTCGTTCAGCGCGCCGATGTCCATCGCCACCGGCTCGCTCGGACTGGCTGGCTATGCCTCGTATTTCTGGCCAGGCCTTGAGCACCAATACCTGGCGCGCAATTGGAGCCTGCAAGTACCGGGGTTAGGTCCACTACAAATGGGATGGCTGGTTTCCGGGGCCACCTTCGTTGCCATCGGCATGGTGGTGCTCGTGGTGGTGCTCCTTTATCGCAAAATCACCAGCATCGGATGGCTTTCCAAGTTGCTGTGGGTGGGTTCGGTGGGAACCATCACGTGGATCATCGTTGCAGGCTTGACCCACTTCAACGCTTCCCTGGCTTTCAGTTTTCCGCCGGGGGCGTTTCGCTTGTCGCCCAGCTTTTTCCTCGGACTGGGTCCGGCCATGCTCATGGCGACATACACTTACTGGGGCTACTACAACGTCTGCTTTCTCGGCGACGAAGTGAAGGATCCCAGCAGGAACATCCCGCGCGCGCTGCTGCTATCCATTTTCCTGGTGGCCTGTCTATACCTGCTGATGAACGTCAGTATCCTGGGTGTCGTCCCCTGGCAAGAGATCACCGCCTCGGGCCAGTCCAATAGTGGCCTGTACGTAGTGTCGATCTTCATGCGCAAGATCTACGGGCCGTGGGCCGCCAACCTGGCGACCGTGATGGTAATGTGGACGGCCTTCGCCTCGGTATTTTCACTGACGCTGGGTTACTCGCGGGTACCATACGCAGCCGCGCTCGACGGCAACTACTTTCGGATCTTTGCCCGGGTCCATCCGCAACACCGCTTTCCTTATGTCTCGCTGCTGGCGTTAGCCGGCGTGGCAGTGCTGTTTTGTTTTTTTTCGCTGGCCGACGTCATCGCTGCCCTGGTGGTGATTCGCATTCTGCTGCAGTTCCTGGTGCAGGCGGTGGGACTGATCGTGTTGCGGATACGCCGCCCTGATCTGCCCCGGCCCTTCCGCATGTGGCTGTATCCTTTGCCCGCCTTGATTGCCGCCGTCGGCTTCGGCTTCATTCTGTTCTCCCGTACCAACTCCCTGAAGCAGGTGCGGTACGCCGTGGTGCTCTTGATTACGGGGCTGGCGATCTACATGGTCCGCGCCTGGCGCCACCACGAGTGGCCGTTCGGCGAAGGCGTGCCCGTCAATATGGAGGAAGTTTCCAGCTAGTCATGGCCGAGGCCGTCAAAACCTCGATACTGCGAAGCGCGCCGCTGCCGAACGCCGCGTCGGCCTGGGTGCCATTGGGCGAACCGTTGTTCCGCTCGCTCTGGGTCGCAGCCGTCATCTCCTACACCGGCACCTGGATGCAGAACGTGGGTGCGGGCTGGCTGATGACCCAGCTCACCATGTCTCCGCTGATGGTGGGCCTGGTGCAGGCGGCCATGACGCTGCCAGTCTTCTTAGTGATTCTTCCTGCCGGCGCGCTGGCCGACATGGTGGATCGGCGGCGCTTCCTGCTCATCACCCAAGGCTGGATGGTGCTGGCTTCCGGCGCCCTGGGCATTATGACGCTGTTCCACATGGTGACCCCGTGGGTATTGCTCGGGTTCACCTTCCTTCTGGGCCTGGGCTCCGTGATGAATGATCCGGCATGGCAGGCCATCACTCCGGAAATCGTTTCCCCGCAACAACACGCTCCCGCCGTCGCTCTGAATTCGGTGGGTTTTAACGTGGCCCGCGCCGTCGGCCCCGCATTGGGCGGCATGGTGATCGCGGCAGCAGGTTCGGGTGTGGCCTTTCTGCTCAATGCCGCCTCGTTCTTCGGCGTGATCTTTTTCCTCTATCGCTGGAAGCGCCCGCATTTCGAGCACGTGGAAACGGGGAGGGTGACCGACGCCATGCTGACGGGGCTTCGCTATGTACGAGGCGCCCCGCTCGTACGCTCAGTGCTGATCCGCACCGGCGCTTTCAGCCTGGCGGCCAGTTCCCTGCTTGCCTTGCTGCCCATCCTCGCCCGCCCACACGGTGCCAGGGGTTACGGCTTGCTGCTGGGATCGTTCGGCCTCGGCGCCCTCGCGGGCGCGGCGGTTCTGCCCCGTGTGCGCAGCCGGCTTTCGGTGGACGGCTTGGTAATGTTTGCCATCCTGGTGTTCGCGGCCGGAACCGCTGCCGCGGGAAGGGTGCAAAGCTTCGGCTGGCTCGGCGTGGTCTTGTTCACCTGCGGGACAGCTTGGATCGGCATCCTGGCCTGCTTGAACGTTGCCGCCCAGACCATGTCGCCTCCCTACCTGCGTGCCCGGGCCTTGTCCATGTACCTGCTGGTGTTACAGGGCGGGATGGCCATCGGCAGCGCGACCTGGGGAGCACTGGCCACGCGCTTCGGCATTCCAACGACTCTTCTCTGTTCTGCGCTGGCCCTTGTAGCGGGTCTGTTCGCCGTGAGACATTACCGGCTCACCGCCCAGGAGTTGGAACTTGCCCCCGCAGTTGTGCGGGATTAGCACAAGCCCTACAATTGGCAATCCCAACTACGGTACTCCAAGGAGAATCTTCATGAAGATGAAGTGGCTGTTCGCGTTTCTGTTCATGTTTGCCTGTTCCGTCATAGCTTGGGGGCAAACCCCGGCGTCGACTGAGCACCGCAGCGTCAGCCAGGTGCTGGACCGCGGCGTCGCGGGTGTGGAGCAGGAATTTGTGCCCGCGGCCGACGCCATGCCGGAAGATAAGTACTCCTTCGCCCCAACCAGTGGCGAGTTCAAGGGTGTCCGCACCTTCGCCCAGCAGATCAAACACGTGGCTGCGGTCAACTACATCTTTGGCGCGGCTATCCTGCAGGAAAAGGCCCCTGTAGACTTAGGGGGCGAGAACGGGCCCGATCCCATCAGGACCAAAGCCGACATCCTCAAGTTCCTCAAGGATTCCTTTGCATACGCCCACAAAGCGGTTGCCAGCATTGATGAAAAGACCCTGACCGATCCAATCAAGAGCCCCTTCGGAGAGGGCTCGACGACCCGCCTGGGGATGGCCACGGCCATTCCGGCCCATTGTTTCGACCACTACGGTCAGATGGTGGAATACCTGCGGATGAACGGCCTCATTCCACCCGCCAGCCGCTAGCGGAGAGCACATGTCGAGGGGGGCGGGGTCACGAACCCCGCCGTTTTTTCTCGCAATCCATCCTGGCACGCCATATAGCACCAAAGTGCCATTTACAGTTCAATGCTCGGAACGTAAGTTGTGGCTCCCCGAAAATTCTGCGAGAAGCCGGCCTGACACGTATTGGTACCCTTCCACAGGATTCCAGCTATACAACCAGCCGTCGTGTTTGTGGGGTGAGGAAATGAAGATTAGGAAACATCGGCCGATCACTGTGGGGATTGCCAGCACCGAGCGCGAGCGCCAGCGCGAAGTGCAGCAGGAAATCGAGACCTTTCTAACCGCGCTTAGCTCCTATCCGGATCGCTTCGCCCGGAACCCCTGCGTTAGCTTTGAACAGCACCTCTTCAGCCTTGCCGCAGCCAAGGTGGTGAGTGGTGAACACCGCCGCGAGCCTGGAGCGGAGTAGGCGTCACCGCCCTGCTCACAGCTTCGGCCGACTGATTCCCCGGCTTGCTCCGCGCGGGGTGATCGCTGTCGGAATCAATTCCGCAGCCAGCCCACGCGCCCGCAGGTGCTCGGCTACTCGCGTCCGGGCTCGATCCACGTTCACCTTGTGATCGAGGAAAAGCAGCACTGACGGCCCTGCTCCACTCAACGCCACCCCCAAGATGCCCGGTGTCCCGACTAGTTCTTGCAACCCGGGCAGCAGGGGGCATAGGGGAGCGCGATACGGCTGGTGCATGCGATCCTCCAGCGCGCACGCCAGCCAGTCGCCCCGGCCCTGAGCGAACGCCGCCAACAGCAGCATGGAGTTCTGGATATTGGCGACGGCATCGGCCCGAAGATATTGCGCAGGTAACACGCGGCGTGCTGCCTCGGTCGAAAGGCTCTCCGGAGGCACCGCCAGCAGTAAGGGCCATCTGCCTTTCGGTTTGATGGGCGCGACTTGCGCTTCGCCGCTGCCTGACATGCGCGCCACTACGAGGCCACCCATCCAGCAGGCCGCGGCATTGTCGGGATGGTGCTCGCGGCGTGCTGCCTCGCCTACGATTCGGCTATCTGACCAACGCAACCGCCCAAAGTGCACTGCCAGCGCGATCCCCGCCAGTCGCGCCGCTGCCGAGGAACCGCATCCTTTGCCGATGGGAATCTGGTTGTCGATGCGGAGCGCCAGCGGGGGCGCTTGTTTCCCTTCGGCCTGCAATACCTCCCGATAGGTGGTCAGGATGAGGTGGCCTTCAAGTCGTCCGCAGATTTCGGCATCACGTCCGCTCGCCACCACCGAGAATTCCGTCGCGGCCCGGGCCGAGACTCTGAGGAATAGCGCCAGCGCGAGCGCGGCTGCGTCGAAGGCGGGACCCAGGTTCGCCGAGGTAGCGGGCAGCACTAGTTGCACCGCAGAAGCGTGCGGTTGACGCGATTTTTTTCCGGGGGACATGCTAAGTCTTCGAACCAGCTTTGTCGGCCATCTCCAGCGTTGCCAGGACCGCGTCCACGCTGGCATCCAGTACGATGGGCGCGCGCTGCCGCTGCGCAGCCAGACTAGCCTCCGTTCCTGCGAACAGATCACCACGATGAAACTTCAACGTAAACTCGGGGTCCTTGAGCAAGTGCCCAGTCAGGATCAGCACAATGCTCTCTGCGGGTTTGACAAATCCCTGCTTCACCAGCTTTTTCAGGCCGGCCAGTGTCACCGCAGAAGCCGGCTCGCAACCCACGCCGTCCGCACCGATTTCCGCCTTGGCCAGGGCAATCTCGACTTCGGTCACCTGCTCCACCGTGCCATCTGTCGCCTGCAGCACCCGCACTGCCTTCTTCCACGAAGCCGGGTTGCCGATGCGAATGGCCGTCGCCATCGTCTCCGCCTGCACCGGCACCAGTTCCTTGCCGCCATGCTCGCGCACGCACCGCACCAGGGGGTTGGCGCCCTGCGCCTGGATAATGGAGATTTTCGGCAGGCTCGCAATGAAGCCAAGTTCTTTCATCTCTAGAAACGCCTTGCCCAGCGCCGAAGAATTTCCCAGGTTCCCGCCGGGTACAATCACGTGATTCGGAACCTGCCAGTCAAACTGTTCCAGCAGTTCGATGGCAGCGGTTTTCTGGCCTTCCAGGCGATACGGGTTCACCGAATTCAGCAGATAAACCGGCATGCGCTGCACCACCTGGTTAAGCACCCGCAGGCAGCCATCAAAATCTGTCCGCAGTTGGCAGGTGACCGCGCCATAATCGAGCGCCTGCGAGAGCTTGCCCCAGGAAATCTTGCCCTCGGGAATCAGCACCAGGCTGCGCATGCCCCCACGCGCCCCATAGGCGGCCATCGACGCCGAAGTGTTCCCTGTCGAGGCACAGCCCACCCAGCGAAAACCCGCCTCACGAGCGAAAGACGCGGCCACGGTCATGCCCGTGTCTTTGAAAGATCCGGTGGGATTCATGCCTTGATGTTTGGCATAAAGACGCTCGACTCCCGCAATCGGCGCACAGCCAGGCAACTCATACACCGGCGTATTGCCTTCGCGCAGAGTAATGACCTCATGCCAATCGCGGAGGCTGGGCAGAAGTTCGCGGAACCGCCACACCCCGCTTTCATCCACCGCGAGCCGCGAGGTCCGCCGCTGCCGCCACAAAGTCTTGAGCCCGGCCGCACTCAGGCCCCATGATTCCCTTCCGGGATAGGACACTTCCAGCAGGTCGCCGCAGCCGGAGCAGCGGAAGTTGGGTCCAGCACTCTCGCACACCGCACCGCAGCTAATACAGCGCAGTCGCGATACATTTTGTTCGAGCTTGGACACGGAGGCGGTCTGATCAGTCATTCAGGTATCAACGTAGCCGGGCTACTTCCTGCCCCGCAGGTACTTGTCGGTCTTGGCGATCCAATCCGCCCGCGGCGGATTGAACACGTCCAGGTCCACCGTGTCGGCCAGCGCTTCCGCTTTGTGCGGCATGTGGGGAGGGATAGCCAGCACCTCTCCGGTGTTCACCACGATCTCTTTGCCGTCAATCCAGAACTTCAATGCCCCTTCCAGGATGTAGGTTATTTGCTCGTTGTGATGACTGTGTTCGGGCACGACACAGCCCTTTTTCAGCAACACGCGCGCCAGCATCATGTCTTGCCCCACGATAAACTGGCGCTGCAACAGCGGGTTCAAGTCTTCCAGGGCAACGGAACTCCACGGGATGTACTTCAACTCGGCGGGCTTGGCGGATGCCCTCTTTGCGACACGCCGGGCAGGATGTTTCTTTTTTATGGCGCGCTTCGCTTTTGCCATCTCAGTAAACCTTTTCCGCAGACCTTGCCGTGGTTGACTGCCACGCCTTCGACACCCGCAGGATGCGCTCTACCGCTTCCTTCAGATTGGCAGTCGAAGAGGCAAAGGAGAAGCGAACGAACTCGGCGCCGCTGGGTCCAAATGCCGCTCCGGGAATCGCCGCCACGCCAGCCTCCTCCAAGAGGATGCGGCAGAGTTCCTCGGCGCTGATGCCGGTATCGGCGACATTGACCCAGGCGTAGAACGCGCCCTCGGGCAGAGCGCAGCGGAATCCTGGCACGCGGTTCAGGTCGCGGACGAATTGCGCGCGCCGGCCCGCGAATTCCCGCACCATTCGCGGCGTGGCGCCCTCGCGATCCTTCAGCGCCTCGATGGCGGCGTACTGCAGGAACTCCGAGACGCAGGTGTAACTGTTGATCGCCAGCATCTCCAGCGCCGGTACGACTGGCGGCGGCGCGACCACGTATCCCAGGCGCCAGCCCGTCATGGCAAAACTCTTGGAAAAACCGTCCAGCACCAGCGTGCGCTCTTCCATCCCCGGATAACTCATCATCGAGACGTACTTCCCGCCATAGATGATGCGCGCATAAATCTCGTCCGACAGCACCAGCAAATCGTGCTCGACCGCCAGCTCCGCAATGCGCCGCTGCACCGCATCTGTGTAAACCGTTCCAATCGGATTGCTGGGCGAGTTGGTGATCAGCGCCTTGGTGCGCGGCGTGATCTTCGCCGTGATCTCTTCCGGATCAGGCTGGAAGTGATTTCGCCCGGAAAGTTCAAAGGGCACGGCAACGCCGCCCATCCCCAGAATGATGGACAGGAACCCCGGGAAACCCGGCTGGGGATACAACACCTCATCGCCGGCATCCACCAAGGCCATCAAGGCCATGAACAGCGCGACCTTGCAGCCCGGGGCAATCACGATGTTCTCCGGCGACACGTGGAGATTGCGAGTATCGCGCAGATAGACCGCCAGCTCTTCCCGCAGAGCAGGGACTCCGGCAACCGCACAATAGCGGTCCTTGCCTTCGTCCAACGCGCGTTTCGCCGCTTCGTTGACCGTGGCCGATGAGTGGAAGTCCGGCTCCCCAAGTTCAAGGTGAATGATGGAGCGCCCTTGCTTTTCCAGTTCCTTGGCACGGGCGAACACCGAGAGCGCGCCCTCACCACTCATAACCGACATTCGTGAAGCCAGTGCCCGCATCAGCTCTTCCCCGTAGCGCCAGCGCCTGCCCTGAGCGAAGTCGGAGGGTCCCGCCGGCTGTCCTGGGGGCGTCCCGCCCGCAGTGCGTAAGATGCCAACCTTCCCGTTCTCAAGTCCGCTCCTACGAAACCAGGCCTTCACAGCCCCTTATAAATTCCGCCATCCACCAGCACCGTTTGTCCGGTGACGTACGACGCCCGCTCCGAAGCCAGCCACACAATGGTATCAGCCACCTCTCGGGGTTCGCCCAGCCGCTTGAGCGGAGCTTCGACGGCCCAGCCGTCCACAATTTCCTTCTCGCTCTTGCCTTGCGCGGCAGAACGCGTCTTGGCCAGGTTTTTCAGCCGGTCGGTGGCAGTGTAGCCGGGGCCCACGTTGTTGACCAGAATGCCATCCTTCCCGAACTCATTCGCAAGGCTCCGCACCAGCCCGACGACGGCAGCGCGCACCGCGTTCGAAAGCACCAGATCAGCCACCGGCTGCTTAGTGGTGATCGAGGTGATGGTGATGATCCGTCCCCAGCGCTTGCGCTGCATGTGCGGGATGACTTCCCGGGCAAAGTAAACCGTACTGAGAAAGTTGGCCTCCACCGCTTGTCGCCACTCCTCGATAGAGGCGGCCAAGAAACCCTTCGCGGGAGGGCCGCCGGCATTGGTCACGCAGATGTCGGCGCTGCCAAACTTCCCGACCACCGTATCCACGAAGCGATGGACCGCGCCGGCATCGGTTACGTCCACCGGCTCGGCCAACACCTCAACACTGTATTGTTTGCGGATCTTATCCGCCGCTTGCTGCAGGTATTGCGCATTGCGCGCGCACATGGCCACCCGGCAGCCCTCGGCGGCAAACGCTTCCGCGGTCGCCCGGCCAATCCCCTGGCTGGACGCAGCCACGATCGCAACCCGATTTTTCAGCCCTAAGTCCATAGAGTCGGGATTATAAATGCGCGCCACGAATCTGTGGTTTGACTCTCCCTCGCTCTGGCAGGTGGATTAGGGATCAGGGATCAGCAATTGGCACAGCTCAAGTCAGCCGCGAAGCGGCGCAAGAATAAAGCCCGGGGCGTAAGCCCCGGGTCAGAAGCGGAAAATGAGCCAGCCCCGAAGGGGCGAAAGAACCTGTGCCACACACTCTCCCTCTTGCCCTGTCCTGGCGCCAACGATACTCTTGAACGAACGTTCTCGTAAGCTAGCCCTGAGGAGCCGGGATGAAACCGCACAAGCACCGCCAGGACACTGAAGCCGTGCGTGGAGGCACCGACCTGAGCAAGAAGAACGGGCCGCTCTCCACCCCGATCTACCAGACCTCCACCTTCGAGGTCACCGACAACGAACAGCAACTGCGCGCCACCCCCACCGACATGTTCTACACCCGCTACGGCAACCCCACCAATACGGTTGCCGAAAAGAGGATCGCCGAACTCGAGGGCGTGGATGCCGCGTTGCTGTTCGCCTCCGGCATGGGAGCAATTACCACGTCGGTGCTGGCGTTGTTGAAGAGCGGAGACCATATCGTCGCCCAGCGCGACATCTATGGCGGCGCTACCAAGTTTCTCACTCAGTGGCTGCCCAAGCTGGGCATCGAGACCACTCTGGTTGACACCGTCGAGTACGACCAGCACGCCCGCGCGATTCGTCCGAACACGCGCATGCTTTACCTGGAATCACCGACCAATCCCACGCTGCGCGTGGTTGACCTGCGCAAGGTAGCCGCGCTGGCCAGGCAACACAACCTCATCACCCTGATCGACAGCACCTTCGCTACGCCGATCAATGCGCGGCCGGCGGAGTTCGGCATTGACCTGGTGATGCACTCAGGCACCAAGTATTTCGGCGGACATTCCGATCTGATCTGCGGAGCGGTAGCGGGCCGCGCCGACCTGATCCACGAGATTCACTCCACGCGTACCACGCTGGGCGGAGTTATGGATCCGCACGCCGCCTGGCTCCTGCTGCGCGGCATCAAGACCCTCGCCGTCCGGGTACAGCGCCAGAACCTGAATGCGCTGCGCATCGCGCAATTCCTCGCCCGTCATCCCAAGGTAAAGCGGGTGCACTATCCCTTCCTCGAAGGTCACCCGCAGCACGCCTTGGCCCTGGAACAGATGCAGGGCGGCGGCGGCGTGCTCAGCTTCGAAGTGGACGGCAGCGGGGACGATGCGCGCAAATTGTCGGAGGCGCTGCACCTGTTCACCCTGGCTCCCAGCCTGGGCGGCGTCGATTCCCTGGTCTGCATCCCGGTGCTGACCTCGCATGCCATGATCTCCGCCGACCAGCGGCAGAAGATGGGCATCACCGAACAGCTGATCCGGATTTCCGTGGGAATCGAGAACGCCGACGACTTGATCGCCGACCTGGAGCAGGCGCTGGCTGTGGTGAGTTCGGCGCGGCAACACGCGGAAGTCGGCTAAGCATTCGCTGCCGTCAGAGTCTCGGCCTAGTTGGATTTGTCGGGAGCGGCGCCCTTGTCCTCGGGTGCGGGTTTCTTCGCGAACGACCGAATATAGTTGACCAGGTCCCAAAGCGCATCCGCCTTCACCCGATCTCCTTCCGGCGGCATCTGACCTTTGCCGTTCCTGATAATGTAGAAAAGTTCCCCGTCGGTCTTTTCTTTCAGGGCTGCCGGATCGCTGAAGTCGCTGATCTTCAGCTTCATGTCCTCGGCTACGTCACCCTTGCCATAGCCGCCCTTGCCGTGGCACATGGCGCAATCGTAGCCGTATAACTTCTTGCCCCGGGCAATCGACTCCGTGGTCGGCTTGACGGGATTCACCTTCTTCACCGCCTCGACAGGAATCGTGTATTGGGGGGACGGCTCCGCTTTAGGGGCCGCCTGGCCTTCCTGGGCCACTGCCGAGAAATCCAGGAGCAACAACGCCGAAAGAATCAGTAAGGGCTTCAACACGGCGACCTCCAAGCTACTAGAGAAGAAATACTGCCCCCCAGGCCATGGCGGGGGCAAGTATGTAGAGAGTTTACCGGGAGACGGAGATTGTTGCATGCTTTTGGGGAAGCCCGCAGCAAACTTTAGGTGAGACCTTGTGGTCAGTGCGAAGTATCGGTCAGCAGCACGACGTCCCGCGCGGTCTGGCCGCGGGACACCGCCAATTGCTTCCCGTCGCGGGACCAGGCATAGTCGAAGATCTTGTCGCTCTTAAAGTCGGTAATCTGGGCAGGGGCGCCGCCGGTGAGCGGCTGAGCCCAGAGGTTCCCCACACCGCGATCATCCGTCACCGTATACGCCAGCGCCTGGCCATCCGGTGTAAAGCGAAATTTCCCGTATTGCTGTGGGAGCACGTCGAACTGGTGGAGTGGAGCGCCGCCGGCCGCCGGAGCGACCGCCAGTCTCAGGCGAAAACTCGCAGCACTGCCTTCGCCATAGAGGAAGGCCACTAGCTTTCCGTCGGGAGAGATGGTTGGCGAGTAGCTGGTGGTATCGCTCACCTGCTGCGGCGACCCGCCATCGGTGGGGATACGCCAGGTCGTGAATCTTCCCGCATCCGACGAGGAGTACACCACCCACTTGCCATCGGGCGAGCACAGCGGCGACTGGTCGAGACTGCCCTGCGTAAGCTGGGTGAGATTGCCGCCATGGCTGTCAATGCGCCACAGATTCGCGGCCGTGCCCGAGTGCAGCGACATGAAAACGATCTGGCGTCCATCGCCACACACCGAAGGATTGCTGGCGGGCCATTGATCTTCGAACAAGGTTGCCTTGCCGGTGCCGTCAGGATTGTACAGGTCGAGTTCGAACCCGCTACTGTGGGGCTCGCTCAGGATCTTGCCGTCGGGCGTCCAGTCCAACTCAAAAGCCTCAGCCTCGCCCGATGTAATCTGCACTGCCTGGGCGGCCGTGCCTTTCGCAGGCATTACCCAGATGTTATTGCTGGACTCCGCAGCCACCGTGACCACGGACCTGGCATCTCGGGTGGCGCTGAAGGAGTCGGCGTAGTGGTTCAAGTCATTGGTAATTCGCCGAGACTGCCCGGAGGGATAAGCGAGATAGCCAATCTGCCGGTCCCAGCGCGTACCCTGATTGGCATAAGAAATGAGCAGGCCGGAGCTGTCAGGCAGCCAGGCGGAATCAGTCACCAGGCCGATGTCTGACGCGGGGGCAATCTCCTTGACGCTGCCGTTATTTGCGTCCACCGCGACGAAAGCGCCCAACCCCCCTTTTGCCAGGACGCGCATGACCGCGATGACTTTTCCGTCGGGTGACCAGGACGGCGCCCCGTCAAACAGACTGGGCTGAGTTACGGTCACCAGCTTGTGTTCCCCGCTCCCGTCAGCGTTGGCAATCACCAGAGAGCACAAGCCGTGAGCGGAATCATTGCGCCGGAAGACGAAGCGCTGGCCATCGGGCGCGAAGCTGATGTGGGAATCGACGTCGGTGGAGATCAGCTTCGGTGTGCCGCCCAGGACGGGAATCTGATAGAGCAGCCCGATAGACGGCCGGTCCTTCTCAACACGATCGAAATAAATGTAATTGCCGTCGGGAGCAAAAGTAACGCCGATGTAGTTGGCTTCCGTGGGCGCCACAATCTGGGTATTGCTGCCGGTGGCAATGTGGCGGATCCACAAGCTCTGTTGGCCCAGTTCCTGCGCGACATGGACCACATATTTCCCGTCGGGTGAAATCGCCGCCATGAAGGCCTTGCCGCTGTTGGTGAGCTTCCCAATATTCATGCTCTGCAGCGGCAAGCTCGGGGAGCGGTGCAGGAGCGTGTAGATTCCGTAGCCCGCGGCGCCCAGGACGAGCAGCACGATCACCGCAATCAGCCCCACGCTCACCTTGTTCTCACGGGCTTCCTGCGCGATACGGGTCGTCCGGGAGGAAGCTGGCCGTTCGGCAACCGCAACCGCTTCGGATGCCACGTCGGCAACTGCGGAGACGCGAGAGGAGTCGCTATCGCGCCTTAGCCGCTTGAGATCGCTGCGCAGTTCGGCGGCACTCTGGTAGCGCAGGTCGCGGTCCTTTTCCAAAGCCTTGGAAATGATGCGCTCCAACTCTGCCGGCAGGTCTGGATTCAGCCGCACCGGCGACATGGGAGCTTTGTGCAAGATGGCATCGAACAAGGCTGCCGACGTACTTCCCCGGAAAGGCAGGGTACCGGAAGCCATCTCATAGAGAACGGCGCCGAAGGAGAACACGTCAGTTCGTTGATCGAGCTCCTCGCCCAGCGCCTGCTCAGGAGACATGTAGGCCACGGTGCCAACGGTCGTGCCCGGACTGGTGAGATGTTGCTGCGTCACCTCGGAAAGGCCCACGGTTTCGACTTCAGCCCGGTGTTCCCGGACCAGCTTGGCCAGCCCGAAATCCAGGACCTTGGCCTGGCCGCGGCCGGTCACAAATATGTTGGAGGGCTTTATATCGCGATGAAGAATGTGCTTGGCGTGGGCGGCATCGAGCGCGTCGGCGATCTGCGTGGCGAGGTCGAGAAGTTGGCCCAGAGGCAAGGCCCGGCCCCCGATTTTCTGATCGAGGGTCTTGCCCTCCAGCAACTCCATGGCAATGAAGTGCTGGCCCTGGTATTCGTCAATGTCAAAAATCGTGCAGATGTTGGGGTGATTGAGCGCGGAAGCGGAACGGGCTTCACGTTCCAAACGATCCAGGGCCTGCTGATCCTTCTCCAGTTCCTTGGGCAGGAACTTCAAGGCCACATGGCGGCCCAGTTTCAGGTCCTGGGCTTCATACACCACACCCATCCCGCCGCTGCCGATCAAGCTAACGATTTTGTAATGAGAGACTGTCTGGCCGACCATGAGTGCTAGAGGGCATCGTATGGGCGCTGGCCGCACCTGTCAATGAGGGAGCGGTCGTTAGTCGTTGGCCGTTAGCCGTTGGCCAAGGCAGACCGATGCCCGGTTTGATTTGCGTTGGCCAACGACCAACGACCAATGACCAAAGACTAATATCCCTTCTGCTTGTCCACCACCCCGAGCAACGGCTGGTGAGCCAAATAGCGACGCAGATTTTCGGCAAGCAGCGCATAGTGCCGCTGCCAGAGCTTCTCCGTCAGGGCGGCGGTGTGCGGCGTAATCAGCAGGTTATCGAGATCCCACAGCGGCGAATCAGAAGGAAGAGGTTCTTTGCAGAAGACATCGAGCGCCGCACCGCCGATGCGTCTGTTGCGCAGCGCTTCCGCGAGTGCATTCTCGTCGACGAGGGGGCCGCGGCTGACGTTAATGAGGCATGCTTCCGGTTTCATTCTCGACAGGCGTGCCGAATCGATCAAAGTGCGTGTACTCGACGTCAGCGGCGCGGCGAGAACGACGTAATCCGCCTGTCCCAGCATCTCATCCAACTGCGCCGGCCCAAAGATCAAATCGGCCCCCTCACTTCTCTTCTCGGGATGCTCCCGCACTGCGATGACTCGCATGCCGAGTGCCGAGGCACGTTTCGCGACTTCGCGCCCAATGCTGCCCAACCCGACCAAGCCGAGAGTGGCGCCTGCAACTTCCCGTGGCCGCGGACGTTCTTCCCACAGGGCCTGCTGGCCCCACATGTGCCGATGCTGAAGCCGCACCGCCGATGGCAGTCTCTTGGCCAGCGCGAAGACCTGTGCCACGACGTGCTCGGCCACCACCGGTCCGTGAACTTCTCGCGCATTGGTCAAGATCACATTGCTGTTCACCAGTTCCGGGAAGATCAGTTGATGGACTGCCGCCGCGGGCGAGTGAATCCAGCGGAGCTTGCCGGCAAGTTTGAATTGCTCCGGACGCAGCGACCATGCGATCGCGATCTCCACGTCACGAAGATGCTCTTCGATTCCGTCGTAGCTGGCCTGATGAACAACTTCAATTTGCGGAAAATCTTTTTCTAGTCGGTCGGCAAACCACGGGGGAGCATTCCATAGTTCAAACCGGTGGTGCAGAAGGATGAGGAGCTTCATCAGCAAAGAATCTCAACCACAAAGGACACGAAGGTGCACGAAGGAAAGCGCATCTGTTCATTTGGCTTTAACTAGCACGCGAAGGTCTCGACCAGTCATCTCCGCCGGCTCGGGCAAGCCCAACATCCCAAGAATAGTCGGCGAGATATCCCGCAAAGAGCCATCCTTCCTCAGCGTGAACTGCTTGCCGTTCTCGGCAACCACAATAAACGGCACTGGATTGGTGGTGTGCGCTGTGTGTGGGCCGCCGGTGGCAGGGTCGATCATCATCTCGGCGTTGCCGTGGTCGGCGGTGATCAGCATCGCCCCGCCCTTTGCGCGCACGGCGGGCTCAATGCGGCCCAGGCAGGCATCCACGGTCTCTACTGCTTTTACCGTCGGCTCAATCTTGCCCGAGTGCCCGACCATATCGGCATTGGCAAAATTCACGATGATGACGTCGAAGGTTCCGTCCTCCACAGCTTTCACCACCGCATCAGTGATGCCACCAGCGCTCATCTCCGGCTTCAGATCGTAGGTGGCAACTTTGGGCGACGGTACCAGCACCCGGTCTTCGCCGGGAAAAGGCTGCTCCACGCCGCCATTGAAAAAGTAAGTCACGTGGGCATACTTTTCGGTCTCTGCCACCCGCAGATTGCGCAGCTTCATCTGGCCCATGATGTTGGCCAATATGTTGTTCATCGATTCCGGCGGAATCACGACCGGCAGCGTGAACTGCTTGTCATACTGAGTCATGCACACGTAGCACAGGTTGTTAGGCACGCGATCGCGCGGGATGGTGGCATCCAGGTCCGCAGCTCCCGGCAGATCACTTCCACCCTGCGCGTTCAGCCCGCTGTTGCGGGTAAGCGCCCGCGTAATCTGACGCACCCGGTCAGCCCGGAAGTTGAAGCAGATGCAGGAATCTTCATCGCGGATGGTGGCCAGCGGCTCACCGCGGTTGTCTACGCAAACGAAGGGCACGATGAATTCGTCAGTCACGCCTTTGTTGTAGGAATCTTTCACCCCTTGCACGGCGTCCACGTACTTGCCAGCTTCGCCGTCGCCGTACACCATGGCATTGAAGGCTTTGGCAATGCGCTCCCAGCGGCGGTCGCGGTCCATGGCGTAGTACCGGCCATTCACCGTGGCGATTTTGCCGGTGCTGTACTCGCGCATCTTCTGTTGTAACTGTTGTAGATACCCGGCGCCGTTGGTGGGCAAGGTGTCGCGGCCATCCATGAAGGCGTGCACGAAGACCCGATCCACGCCATTCTGTTTTGCCATGCGGAGCAGCGCGTAGAGATGCGTCTGGTAGGAATGCACGCCGCCATCGGAAACCAAGCCGAACAGGTGCAGCCGGCGGCCGCCGCTGCGGGCATTCTTCATCGCCGCCAGCAGCGTGGGATTGGAGAAAAACTCGCCATTCTCGATCATCAACTCGATGCGCGTGCTGTCCATGTGCACGATGCGCCCCGCCCCGATATTGAGATGACCAACCTCGCTGTTGCCCATCTGCCCATCCGGCAAGCCGACAAACTTACCGCTGGTATGAATCAGCGTGTTGGGATACTCGCGCAGCAGCTGGTCGTACGTGGGCTTGCGAGCGAGTGCGATGGCGTTGGCCTCGGTCTTGGGGCTATAGCCCCAGCCGTCGAGGATGATGAGGACGAGAGGTTTGGGACGAGTCATTTTCCGAAAAGTTCCAGCTCCACCTTCGAGCGTTCGAGGCCTAGGTAATCTGCGACGTCTGAAAGGATTGCGCTGAGCGTTCCGAGCCGCAAGCTGTGATGGTCGGGGACTGTCAAGTGGTGAGTGTGGCCACGAAGGCTCGACTGCAATCGAATGTGACTACCGACCTGCCGGGTGGGTTCATAACCGTAGCGCCGGAGCAGTCGGATGAGTTCGTGACCGGAGAGATCACGAGGCAATCTCAAGCCGAAATGACCTCGTCTTTCACCGTGTGCAGGCGGATCAACGGGGGCGCCTTCCCCTCGTCAAAATGGCAGTGAACCGCCTCACGCACATTCTGCTTCAATTCATCCATGGTGTCCGCTTGGGTGAAGATTGAATACCCCAGGGCGCGGGCCTCAAAGCCGCCCTCGGGAGATTCTTGAACGGAAAAAATGATTTCAGTTTCGGCCATATATCTTGCGAATTATACTCTGGAGCCGCTGGCTCTTCGGCAACTTAAGA
Organism: Terriglobia bacterium; assembly: GCA_020073165.1. GTDB lineage: Bacteria > Acidobacteriota > Terriglobia > Terriglobales > Acidobacteriaceae > JAIQET01. The sequence goes on from JAIQFP010000008.1 coordinate 33,903, forward strand.
CTGGTAGTTCAACGCCTCCAACCCCAAGAACCTCGCCGCCCCGCTCAACTCCTCTTCAATCCGCAGCAGCTGGTTGTACTTCGCAATCCGGTCCGTCCGCGAGGCCGAGCCCGTCTTAATCTGCCCCGCCCCCGTGGCCACCGCCAGGTCTGCGATGAATGTATCTTCGGTTTCGCCGGAACGGTGCGAAATCACCGAGGTGTAGCGGTTGCGTCTCGCCAGGTCGATGGCATCCAGCGTCTCGCTGACCGTGCCAATCTGGTTCACCTTGATGAGAATCGAATTGGCAATGCCTTTGTCAATTCCCTCCTGCAGGCGCTCCGTGTTGGTGACGAACAGATCGTCACCGACCAGTTGAATTTTCTTCCCGACTTCGTCGGTGAGAAGTTTCCAACCTTCCCAGTCATCCTCGGCCAAGCCATCCTCCAGCGAGACGATGGGATAGTCGCGCACCCACTTGGCCCAGAAGTGCGCCATGTCCTCCGAGCTCTTCGCCGATTTGTCGGATTTCTTGAAGACGTACTTCCCGTCCTGATAAAACTCGCTGGCTGCGGGATCGAGCGCGATGGCAATCTCTTCGCCAGGCTTGTAGCCGGCCCCTTGGATCGCTTCCAGCACTACCTCAATGGCTTCGACATTCGACTTGAGCGAGGGTGCAAATCCGCCCTCATCCCCCACCGCTGTGTTGTAGCCGCGCTTCTTGAGCACGCCTTTGAGCGTGTGGAACACCTCTACGCCCCACCGCAGCGCGTCAGAAAACGTTGGTGCACCCACCGGCATGACCATGAACTCCTGGAAGTCCACGTTGTTATCGGCGTGCGCGCCCCCGTTGAGGATGTTCATCATAGGACAGGGCAGCAGGTTCGCGCCCGCTCCGCCAAGATAGCGATACAGCGGCTGGCCGTATTCCGCCGCCGCCGCCCGCGCCACCGCCATCGAAACCGCCAGGATCGCGTTCGCACCCAGGCGTCCTTTGTTGCCAGTGCCGTCGAGCTCGATCATCTTCTGATCAATGGCTCGCTGGTCGGAGGCGTCCAGGTTGGCCAGAGACTCGGCGATTTCGCCGTTCACGTTCTCCACCGCCTTCGACACGCCTCTGCCGAGATAGCGCTGGCTGTCGCCATCCCGCAGTTCGACGGCTTCGTGCTCGCCGGTAGAGGCGCCGCTGGGGACGATGGCACGACCCACCGTCCCGCTCGCCAGTCGTACTTCGGCCTCCACGGTAGGATTTCCGCGCGAGTCAAGCACCTCGCGTGCGTGAATGTCTCCAATATTAGTCATAAGATGTTTTGCGTCCTTCTCTTGATACGTAGGCCCGGTTTCGTCGTCCACGCGAATGGCGCTAACCGGGCGATCAGGATAGAACGTAAGCCAGCGCCCGGTCAGGTAGCCGACGCCGCTGTACCTTCTTGCCATGGTGAACTCCGAGACTCGGCGATTATAGCGGACGGCCCGTGCGCTTCGCTTCGCTCCGTGGACAGGCTAGGCGGCGGTCCCCACACGCTGCAAGGAACAGTACCTCCGCTGGTTCGCCTGTCCCTTCTCCTATTGTTCCACTTTACGGGCTGCTTTACAGTCGGCTTACATGCAGGATCGCACCGAAACGCTCCGCGTTGGGTCGCCAGCGCCGGAGTTTTTGCTGTCGGCCGCTAACCGGGACGGGACTTTCCAGTTGTCTGCGCTGCTGCTACGCGGAACGCTGGTGGTGGAATTCTTACGCGGAACCTGGTGACCGAACTGCGTTGAACGCATGGCCCAGGTTGAGCCAATGGTGGGCGAGATCGAGGACGCGAAGGCGCAACTGGTCTACATCGCAGCCGAGAAACGCGAGGGCGTGTTCAAACCGGGAAGGTTTCTGGAGAAGCATCCGGTCTCATTCCCTTTCCTGCTGGATGAGGACCGCTCGGTGACCAAAGCGTACGGACTGTATCACCGGTTGGGAATGGACGCCATTAACATCGCGCATCCGGCAACGTTGGTCATCGATCGCGCTGGCATCGTGCAGTACACCTACCGTGGCGACAGCCAGTCCGATCGCGCGCCGATGACGCAAGTGATGACCGCATTGAAGAGATTAACGATTGCCAATTGAGATACAGACGTAAGGTTACGTGGAGCATTTCAGGAGGCCGAATGAAAAGACACGCTGTACTGCTTTGCATGCTTCTGCTGGCGGCCGTGGCAGTGGCACAAACCAACCTGTCACTGCCTGCGGGCACGGCGATGAAGGTCAAGCTGGAGAAGACACTTTCCACATCCTCGAGCCAAAGCGGCGATCCCTTCTCAGGACGGGTCACCGAAGCCGTGGTCTTGGATGGCAAGACGGTGGTCCCCATCGGCGCCACCGTGCAGGGGCGGGTCACCCAGGTTACTGGACCGCGGCGCATCTCCGGCAAGCCAACCATCGGAATCTTTCCTGAGACCGTGGTACTGCCCAACGGCGAGCGCTACATGCTCAACGCCGCGCTAGTGGACACCAACCTCGGCCACGGAACCGACGTAAACGAGGAAGGCCAGTTCAAAGGCTCCGGGCACGACGGCAAGGATCTGACGGAGATCGGCATGGGCACTGGTGGCGGCATGCTTGTGGGCGGATTGATTGGCGGCGGGAAAGGCCTGCTGATCGGTGGCACCATCGGCGCCACCGCGACTGTGGCCCACTGGCTGGGCAAGCATCGCTCGGCTGAAATTCCTGCTGGAACGGAATTAGTACTCGAACTGAGCCGTCCCCTGGCCATGACCGCGGCCACCGCCGGCCAGTGATCAACTGCGAACCAGGAACTGACATCTGAAAACTGGTTCTTAGCCCAAGAATCGAACCAAATGACCACGGCGGCAGCTACGGCCGCCGTTTCCTTTTTCAAAGAGTCCTCAGCGCTGTCCCCATTTCAGCTTGGTAGCCAACACGTCGAAAAATGTCTTCTTGATGCGCAGCAACCGCACCTTGTGCTCCGACTTGCGGCAATGCACGCGGTCACCGTCGTGGATGGGCATGCCCACTTGGCCGTCCACGCTCAAGTAAGCCTCTTCGTCGCCGGCGTTAACCACAATTTCGATCTGCACTGAATCCCGAACCACCAGGGCGCGATGCGTTAGCGAATGCGGAGACACGGGCGTAACCACAAACGCGTCCACCGAGGGCATCAGGATGGGTCCGCCCGCCGCCAGCGAGTACGCAGTCGAGCCCGTGGGTGTGGAAATGATGAGACCGTCCGCCTTGTAGCTGGAGACAAATACCTGGTCCACAAACAGCTCATAGTGGTTCAAGCGGGCGATGGCGCTCTTGCCGACCACGATGTCATTCAGCGCGTCGTAGGCAGCCACACACGAGCCCGCGCGGATCAACTCACAATGCACCAGTGAGCGCGACTCCACGCTGCATCGGCTTTCTTCGATAGCATGCAGCGTGGGATAGAGTTCCTGCAGCGGGACCTCCGCCAGAAAGCCCAGCGAACCCAGATTCACGCCCAGCACCGGGATAGACGCCCTGGCCACGGCTCGGGCCGCCGAGAGGATGGTTCCGTCACCTCCCAACACAACTACAAAATCGAGGCTCCGGGATCCCATTTCCTTGCGGGGTAGACTCTCGATGCCCGCGGCGAATGGACTGGTCTCCCGGTCCACCACCACCTGATACCGGTGCTGGCGAAACCACTCCAGCAGTTCGGGCACTACCCGCGCCAGCTCAGGCTTGCCCGGTTTTGACATGATGCCCGCGAATTTTTCCGGCCCCAAGGGAGCCTTCCAGGTCTCCATATCGAAAGGGAATTGTACAAGGAAACCGTTGAGCGCAGAGGCTGCAGGGCTAGATGAGCTGTAGGCCGCCCTCTGCCCTTCTGCTCAATCCCTGGCGTAAAGCAGGAATTCCCGATTGCCCTCAGCCCCCAGGATCGGCGATTCGATCATCTCCGTCTGCGTGAATTTCAGTTCCCTGAGCACCCTGCGAACCTTCTCCACGGCGGCCGACTGTGCACCCGCATCGCGCACAATGCCGCCTTTCCCTACCTGCTCCCGCCCCACCTCAAATTGGGGCTTAACTAGGACAATGATCTGCCGGCTGCGCACTGCTGCCGCCTGCTCCGGAAAAGCTGCGGCGACCACGGACGGTAGCACCAGCGTCGCAGAAATAAAGGAAACGTCCATCACCACCAGATCGACCGTCTCCCCGACCTGCTCCCGCGTGAGATAGCGCGCATTGGTCTTCTCCAGCAAACGGACGCGCGCATCCTGGCGCAGGCGAAAGTCCATCTGGCCGTGGCCGGTGTCCACCGCGATCACGCGCGCGGATCCGTGCTGCAGCAGGCAATCGGTGAAGCCGCCGGTAGAGGCGCCGACGTCGAGACAGACCTTGCCGGCGACATCGATGTTCCAATATTCCAGCGCACGCTCCAGCTTCAGACCGCCGCGGCTGACGTACTTGAGTTCTTCTCCCAGAAGCCGGATCTCCGCTTCCGCATCAATCCCGGTGCCGGCCTTCTCGACCTTCTGTCCGTCCACCAGAACCTTACCGGCAAGAATCAGGGCTTGCGCTCGCTCCCGCGACGCCGCCAGGCCGCGTTCTAGAAGCAACTTATCAAGCCGGATTTTCAAATGATTCTCCCCAGAGAGCTTGCGCGATTGGGATCAACAGAACGCCACCAAAGTGCCAGCACTCAACTGTGTGCAAAATGCAGAAGCGTCAGTCAATCAATTACTTACAAGAATACTTTCCAGCTTTTCCACATATTTTTCCACGGGAGTGTTGAAAAAGTACGCAGCGGTCTTGAGAAAAAAAGAACAGCCGCCCCTGGAGGCGGCTTGAATGTTCCGGATACCAGAAAACTTATCCCGCCACTTCCTCCAGCAGCTTCTGATCGATATCGAAGTTGGAGTGCACGTTCTGCACGTCGTCGTGCTCCTCAAGCGCCTCCATCAGCCGAATCATCTGGCTGGCCGCCGCTCCTTCCAGCTTGATGTAGTTTTGCGGAATCATGGCCACGCTGGAAGATGCCGGGGTGATCCCCGCCTTCTTCACCGCCTCCAGCACCGCTTCATACGAACCGGGATCGGTCAGGACTTCCCAACTCTCCCCGTCATCCCGCAGGTCATCCGCCCCGGCATCCAGCACGATTCCCATCAGGTCATCTTCCTTGGCCGCCGACTTGGGGACGACGATGTCGCCCTTCTTGTGGAACATCCACGAAACCGCCCCGGCCTCGGCCATGTTGCCGCCATTTTTCCCAAACACGTGGCGGATTTCGCTGACCGTCCGGTTGCGGTTATCGGTATTGATGTCGAGCAGCAGTGCCACTCCGCCCGGACCGTAGCCTTCCAGGGAGAACTCTTCGTAGGTGGCGCCCGGCAACTCGCCGGTGCCGCGCTGAATGGCTCGCTTGATGTTGTCGGCGGGCATGTTCTCTGCCTTGGCCGAGAGAATAGCCCCGCGCAAACGCGGGTTGGTGTCGGGGTCTCCGCCGCCATTCTTGGCGGCAATGGAAATTTCCTTAATAAGCCGGGTAAATATCTTGCCCCGCTTGGCGTCGAGCGCGCCCTTCTTGTGCTTGATTGTGGCCCATTTGGAATGGCCAGACATGGAGATACCTCGTTTTAATGAACTTTAATTGCGCTGATCGTAATGGCGCAGGACTCGCCCGTAGAGGAGATCACGTGATTGCCTCGAAAAGAATGCAGGCGAATTGAAATTATAGCACGCAGGCTTGGCTAGGAGTCAGGCCTAAAACCCGGCTGCGACGGCTGTCCCGTAAGCCTGCGGCGATAGGCAAACACCACCGCCAGCAGCGGCGGCGCCAGCAGCACTCCCCACAGCGGCAGCAGGAAACCCAACACCACTGGGGTCAGAATCGACGCCCAGATGGGCACCCTGGCGGTGCGCTTCATGAGGTAAGGCTGCAGCAAGAAACCATCCACCACCGCGATGACCGCATACAGCATCAATACATAAAGGGGATGCTCCCAGTCTCCAAACTTGATGGTGGCGGCAAAGACTGGCCCGATCACCCCCAGTACCGGTCCGAGGTGGGGCACGAACTGTAGCATCGCCGCCAGCACCGCCCACACCGGCGGCCAAGGTACTCCCAGGATCCACAGTCCGATCAGCCAAAGCACACCCACGGCCAGCGAATCCTGGCACTGCGCGATGAACCAATTCTTCAGCGCCCCACCGGTCAGGCGGACGTGGGTGGCGAAATCCATGGCGACGCCGGAGCCCCTCCAGAATCATGTTAAACTGCGCTGTAGTCCCCCTGACAGCTTGAATTTCCGGGTTCCGCACTTGCGGAACGGGTGAGAGACACAGATGAAATTTGGCGTCATCATTTTCCCCGGATCCAACTGCGACCACGATGCCTACTGGACCATCCAGCAGGTCGCCAAGCAGCCCGTTACCTTCCTCTGGCATGACTCGCACGACCTCGAGAATTGCGATGCCATCATCGTCCCCGGAGGCTTCGCTTACGGCGACTATCTGCGCACCGGCGCCATCGCCAAGTTCTCCCCAGTCATGGAGTCCGTGCGGAAGTTCGCCGACGGCGGCGGACTGGTTCTCGGCATCTGCAATGGCTTCCAGATTCTCTGCGAGTCCGGCCTGCTCCCCGGCGCGCTCACCCGCAACGTCGGCCTGAAGTACGTTTGCAAGCCGGTCCACGTGCGCGTGGAAAACGCCGACACCCCGTTTACCAACGCCTGCCGCCAGGGCGAAGTCCTGACCATTCCCATCGGCCACATGGACGGCAACTACTTTTGCGACGATGCCACCCTGGAAGAGTTGCGCCGCGACCAGCGCATCGTCTTCCGTTACGCGACGCCGACCGGCGAAATTACTCCCGAGGCCAATCCTAACGGATCGCTCGACAACATTGCCGGCATTTGCAGTCCCGGGCGCAACGTCCTGGGCATGATGCCCCACCCCGAGCGTTCCAGCGAACCCGAACTAGGCGGCACCGAAGGCTTCAAGATTTTCCAATCGCTGGTCGGCGCCATGGCAGAAAAACCGTAGCGCCACCGCCCTGAACACATCGCAGGATGCGCCCGCCGCGAAATCCCTGCGCTGCCACGACCCTAGCCGCAACGCGCGCCAAAATAAAGCCTGGGGCGTAAGCCCCGGGTCAGCTGCCGAAGAATTGTCCAGCCCCGCAGGGCGAAAGATCCCCTCCGCTTTGGTTGCAGCTTCACTTGGTTGCTGCCTGCCTTTCTGCTAGCCTGCGCTATCTGCCATGGTTCGATTCGGCATACTCGGCTTCGGACTGCACGCGGTGCGCCGGCTGATGCCCGGCTTCGCCGTCGCCAGGAACTGCCGCGTCTCCGCGCTCTTCCGCCGGGATATCAACAAAGCCCGTGATTCCGCGCGCCAGTTCAACATTCCTCTCGCCTTTGACTCCGCCGAAGCCTTGTGCCAATCCGCGGAAGTGGATGCGGTCTTCGTCGCGACTCCGAACGCTTGCCACGTCCAGGATGTCCTGCTCGCCATCCGTAGTGGAAAACCCGTGTTGTGCGAGAAACCCATGGGGATGAATGCTGCCGAGTGCCGCCAGATGGTCGAGGCCGCCCGGTCCGCCAAGGTGTTCTTGGGAGTCGCCCAGGTGTTCCGCTTTGAAGACAGCACTACACGATTTCGCGAGCGCATCGCCGGCGGCGAGGTGGGCAAACCCATCTTCGCCCGCTCTGAGTTCAGCTATCCCGGCGTCAGCCACCCGCGCACCTGGATCGCAAACGCCGCCCTCGCCGGAGGCGGGCCCATCGCCGACGTCGGTGTGCACTGCGTAGATGCGCTGCGCCACATCCTGCAGGACGAAGTGGTGCGCGTGAGCGCCCGCGGCATTTCCGACAAACATTCCGGAGACGTTGAAGCTGCCGCGACACTCACCCTCGAGTTCTCCCGCGGCACGCTCGGTGCGGTGTTGGTTTCCATGCGCGCCGAATACCGGACCCCGCTTGAAATCATCGGACCCTCCGGGGTCTTGTCCGCCGACGATGCCTTCAACGTCGAACGCCCTGTCAGCCTGCAACTGCGCCGCGCCGGCGAGATCGTAGACAAGGAAAGCGTCTCCAACCATCTTGCCTACGCCCGCCAGGTGGACGCCTTCGCCGCAGAAATTGAATGCAAGGCCGAGTTCCCGGTTCCCGGCGAACAGGGGTGGCAGAACCAGGAAATCCTCGACGCCGCCTACCGCAGCCTCAAGAGCGGACGCACAGAAGATGTCCCTAAGGTCGGATGAAATCTCGCATCCCCTCAAAGGCGTCATCCCGGGCGGCGCCCAGCCGCAAAGGATCTGGCCTGCAGCGGTACTGCTCTCACCTCGAGCGCAGATTCACAACCCTGCATCGGGCCCGCTCCCATAGAATCTAACTGTCTGAGGAGAGCGCCTATGAAGACCCGCCAGCTGGGAAAATCCGACTTGCAGATCACTCCCGTCGGCTTTGGCGCCTGGGCCATCGGCGGCTCGGGATGGCAGTTTGCCTGGGGAGCGCAGAACGACGACGACTCCATCGCCGCCATCCACCGCGCCCTCGAGCTCGGCGTCAACTGGATCGATACCGCCGCCGTTTACGGCTTGGGACACTCCGAAGAGGTGGTCGCACGCGCGCTCAAGGGCTGGTCCGGACCCAAGCCCTACATCTTCACCAAGTGCGGATTGCCGGTCGACGCCAGCGGCGAGGAACGCAAAGTGCTACGCGCGGATTCCATCCGCAAGGAAGCTGAGGCCAGCCTGCGCCGCCTCGGGATCAGCGTCATCGATCTCTACCAGATTCACTGGCCGCCCGAGCCCGATTCTCCCGAGCTCGAAGAAGGCTGGTCCACCCTCGCCGCCTTGCAACGCGAAGGCAAAGTGCGCTGGATTGGAGTTTCGAATTTCAATGTCAAACAGATGAAGCGCGCGCAAGCCATTGCCCCTATCACTTCCCTGCAACCGCCCTACTCGCTCCTGAACCGCGAAGTCGAAGAAGACATCCTGCCCTACTGCGCGTATCGGGATATTGGCGTGATCGTCTATTCCCCGATGGCTTCCGGCCTGCTCACCGGAGCTATGACGCCCGAGCGCGCCGCCAAATTGCCCAAGGACGATTGGCGCAGCCGTCATGCCGATTTCCAGGAACCCCGGCTTTCCCGCAACTTGCAGCTGGTGGACAAATTGCGTGAGATAGGCAACCGTCATGGACGATCCCCGGGCGAGGTAGCGATAGCCTGGACCCTGCGCAATCCCGCCGTGACCGGCGCCATCGTCGGAGCCCGCACCGCCCGCCAGGCTAACGGCGTCATGCGCGCCGCCGAACTCCAGCTCAGCGACAAGGAAGTCAGCGAGATCGAGGAGACCGCAGCAGAAATCGCCGCGTAACGACAAACCCTCTTTTGTCCGGCGGGTTTCACACGCTATCTCTTTCACTCTCGAGGGTGCCCCGCTCAAGCTCCGCTTGGGCGGGGGTTTTCTAGTCTCAGCCACATGCCCCCTTGACCATAGCCCCCCGCAAGGCGTAGCCTCGCCTGCGGTTCGCGCATTCGTCCTCGCATCCTAAGGAGGCTGCTCATGGTCCCACTCACCGCGCTTTGGCTTCCCATCCTGCTGTCGGCGGTCATCATCTTCGTCGCCAGCTCCATCATGCACATGCTGCTGAAGTACCATCAAAGCGACTACAGCCAACTCCCCGACGAGGACAAGATCCTCGCCGCCCTTCGCCCTGCCAACCTGAAGCGGGGCCTCTACATCTTCCCCTTCTGCACCCACAAGGATATGAAGTCTCCGGCCCTGATCGAAAAGTACAAGCAGGGACCGGTCGGGTTCCTGACCATCCTTCCCAGCGGCCCGCCGGCCATGCCGAAGTTTCTGGTGCAGTGGTTTGTCTATTGCCTGCTGATCGGTTTCTTCGTCGCCTATCTCACCGGACGCACGCTTCCACCCGGCGCCGACTATCTGGTTGTCTTTCGCGTCGCCGGTACCGGCGCCTTCCTCGCCTACGGTCTGGGACAACTGAGCAACGGCATCTGGAAAGGTCAGCGCTGGTCGGCCACCATCAAGGAAGTCATCGACGGACTGGTCTACGGCTTGCTGACGGCAGGAACTTTCGGTTGGTTGTGGCCCCGCTAGCCGGATGCGGCGTAAGCCGCTACAGGGAGCCTGGTAGAGGGACAGCGAGTGCGAGTGCCAGAGACTTGACAGCCAAGGCCTTGTCCCCTGCCCGAAGCACCTAAGGCTGCAGAGGAATCGGCGGCAGCTCGGGCGGCACGGGCGGTGGCGGTACTCCCCTGGCGTGCACGATGGCCCAATGCCAATCCTGGTCGGGACCAAGGGCGTCACCCAGGGTTTCGGTGAAGACGGTGGTGGTCAACGGCGCCGCAGTGCCTTTGAGGTGGTAGAGCACGGTCAGGTCGGAACGTTTTTCCGGGACGGCTGGAGAGGCTCCCACCGCCGCCGGCAGCAGCTTCGCCGATCCGTAATACGCGGTGTCAACCTCGGGACGCCGCAAAATGGTCAGGCCAACCGTGATCTCCTTCACATTCCATGTGGTGCCGTTGAAAAGCGAAAGCTGCAGCGTATCGCCGTTGATGCTGGCCGGGCCGTCCAGCTTCGCCAGTTCGCTGTCAGGCAGGTCCTGCGCGATGAAGGGATCGGAAAGCAACGCCGTGTTCTGCGCGTTAAAAGACAGGCTGCAGGTCACGTCCGGCGAAGACACCTGGAATGTTTTCCCGATATTGTCGAAGGTAAACAGACGGCTGCCGCTTAACAGCTTTCGGCTTTCGATCTGATCCATGATTTGGCCGAAGTTGTCATTGTCAATGATGGTCTGTTTGGGAGCTTCTTTCTGCTTGCGCAGCGAGCGCGCAACATCGGCCAGCGAAACATCGTTGCCTTCCGACTGCGCAGCCGCAGCGCCAGACAGCCCAGCGAGCAGCAGCAACGCAACTGGCAAGTAGAGTTTGTGCTTCATCCCGGCAAACACTCCGACACAGAAATTGTAGTCAGCAATGCCCAGGAAGAAACAGCGGTGAGCCAAACGTTGGTATTAGAACCTTGGAAAGGTTAGCAGTTTGGTGCGAAGTGAAGATTGGGCGTGCGGGACAAAGCGGCACGCAACGGGATACCGCACGCCCAAACCGACCGATCCCTTACAGCAGGCCAGAAGTACGGAATCGTGCAACCGGATCGAGAACCGCTTCCCGCCGGAAGATCCAGCGGGCCACCGCGAAGCCCAGCGCCGCGTAGCACAGATGAACCAGTTTCATAGCCCACCCCAAGTGACAACCCTGTGTTCGTACCCTGGGGGAGCCCGAAAAAGGGGCTGGTTGGTACAAGCTCACAGTAGCAACCGCACACCAGTAGGTCAATGCACTGACGTGCTATCCATATGGCACGAAAGTAATAGGTGGGAACCACGCGGAGTAACAGCTGAACGGGTCGAAAGACCCTATGCGAGGGGAGGACACCGCTGGCCGGAGCGATCCTTCACCCGGGTATAAGCCGGGTGAAGAGAAGATGCCGCAATGGTCACGAGTAAGTACTGAAGCGTTACGCCACCTCAGCTTACTTAGGCTCTTCGCCGCCAGCCGCGCTGCTTGCCCCGCTGGGTACCACGATGGCCTGAATGTTCTGCCCGGCCACCATCCTCTGAAACGCGGCCAAATCGGTCTTCTGGAGCTCTGCCCAGTTGGCCAGGAACTCATCGGCTTGTTTTTTCAGCTTGTCGAACTCCCGGTATTCCGCTTCGGTGGGTGGAGAATCCGTTCCGTCTCCAACCGCCATGGCGAGATACGCCAGTTTGCTGTCCACTCTCTGCGGGTAACGTAGCGAGTCCTCATTGGCCCGGATCTTCATTTGCGCCAGGTTATCCCGCACCACAAGCAGCTTCTGGTCCAGGTCGGATGCTGCCGTCGCAAGTGCCTTGTTCTCCGGCAAGCGCTTTTGCAACCCGCCCACCTGCGCGCGGACATCCTGAATCTGGTTCACCGCCTCGTACACGTGGCTCAGTTGGTCACGAATCTGCAGGCGCAGATCGAGCTGCCTCTGCAGATCGGCCTGAGCCACGTCGAGGCGCGGATCGAGTTTCACCTCGAGCGGCGCGCTCTGACTCTTGCCGTCAACCGTCAAACGCACCTGGTACTGCCCCGGTACGGCGAGCGGGCCCAGCCGTCCGTCGTTGTACTCCCAAAGATGATAGTCAGGGACACGCGTAGCGCCCTCGTACCGCATGTCCCAAACGAAACGGTTCAGTCCCGCTTCCACCTTGATCTCCTTGTCTGGTTTCTTGTCGTCGGGATCAGGAGGCTCGTCGAGTTCTTCCGTCTTGCTGCTGGAATACTTGCGGATGACAGTTCCGCCAGCATCCAGGATCTCGATAGTGACCTCACCCTGCGGAGCGTCTTTCAGGTAATAGTAGAGGACCGCACCAGGAGGCGGATTCTGCCCGACCAGTATAGGTTTGGGCGGCTCCTCGGTAGAGTTCTGCATGCGGTAAGCGGTGGCCGGAGTGTAGAGGTGAACGTCTTGCTTTGCGACCTCGTCATTGAACTGTCGCAGAGGAGATAGGTCGTCGAGAATCCAGAACGAGCGTCCGTGAGTGGCCAGCACCAGGTCGTCGTTCTTCACCACCAGATCGTGGATGGGCGTGGTGGGCAGATTGAGTTGCAGCGGACGCCAGTTTGCGCCATCGTTGAACGAAACGTACACGCCAGTTTCGGTTCCGGCATAAAGCAGGCCGCGCTTCTTGGGATCTTCGCGCACCGCGCGCACGAAGGTGTTGTTCGGAATTCCGTTGTTGATCCGGGTCCAGGTTTTGCCGTAGTCGCTGGTCTTATAGATATAAGGAAGCAGTTCGTCCCACTGGTGGCGGTCAACGGCAACGTAGGCGGTTCCGGCATCGAACGGTGACGCTTCGATCAGGCTGATGCGGCTCCATTCCGGCATCTCTTTGGGCGTAACGTTGGCCCAGTTCTTGCCGCCGTCGCGGGTAATCTGGATCAGCCCATCGTCGGTCCCCACCCAGATCAGGCCTTTCGCGAGCGGAGACTCAGCCACCGCAAAGATGGTGTCGTAGTATTCCAGGCCGGTGTCGTCAATGGTAATCGTTCCGCCCGAGGGCTGCTGCTTGCTCTTATCGTTGCGAGTGAGGTCGGGGCTGATGGCCGCCCAGTGCATCCCGCCGTCCGTGGTTTTGAACAGGCGCTCGCCGCCGTGGTAAATCGTGTTGGGATCATTGGGAGAAATCACGATGGGAGCCGTCCACTGGAAGCGGTGCTTCAGGGTCGCCGCCCCCGTGCCGTCTGAAATTTCCGGCTGGACCCCAACATACTTGAGCTGGCCGGTGCGCTTGTCGAAGCGCGTGATTTTGCCCTCATAGTCACCGGCATAGACGATGTTCGGGTCAGGCGGATAAGGAGCGAGATAGCCGGCTTCGCCGCCACCGGCGTCGTACCAGTCGGCGCGCCCGATGCTGCCGTCGTCACTGCGGCTGGCAATGGCAATGGTGCTGTTGTCCTGCTGCGCGCCGTAGACGTAGTAGGGCGTTCGCGTGTCGGTGATGACATGGTAGAACTGCGCCGTGGGCTGGTTGTCTTCACGGGTCCAGGTCTTGCCGCCGTCCAGGGTTACGGTCGCACCACCGTCGTTGGAGGCGATCATGCGGCGCGGGTTCTTAGGATCGATCCACAGGCCGTGATGGTCGCCATGCGGTACCTTCATCTTGTTGAAGGTGCGCCCGCCATCCGTGGACTTGTAGAAGTCTACGTTGAGCACGTACACCGTGTCCGGATCCTGCGGGTCGACAATGATGTGCATGTAATAGAAAGCGCGCTGCAGGAAGGCATGATCGTCGTTCACCAGTTGCCAGCTGTCACCGTCGTCATCGGAGCGGTAGACGCCCCCCTCCTGCGCTTCAATCAGCGCATAAACGCGGTCGGAGTTGGCCGCGACGGCCACCCCGATCTTCCCGTAAGGTGGCCTCGGCAGACCGTGGTCCTGAAGTTGTGTCCACGTCGTGCCGCCATCATTGGAGCGATAAAGGCCGCTGCCCGGCCCACCACTGGTCAGGCTCCAGGCGGTGCGCCGCGCCTGCCACAGAGAGGCATAGAGAATGTTGGTGTTGTGCGGGTCGAAGGCGACGTCAATTCCGCCCGTGTTCTCGTCCTTGTATAGGACCTTCTCCCAGGTCTTGCCGCCATCGAGTGTGCGGAAAATCCCGCGCTCGCTGTTCGCACCGAAGGGGTGACCCAAGGCCGCAACAAAGACCCGGTCCGCATTCTGGGGATCCACGATGACTTTGCCGATTGCCCGCGAATCGCGCAGGCCAACATTCTTCCAGGTCTTGCCACCGTCCAGGGTCTTGTAAACCCCGTCTCCATGAGAGATGTTGCCGCGAATGCAGGCTTCGCCCGTACCCACGTAAACGATGTTGGAGTCAGAGGGCGCTACCGCAAGGCTCCCGATGGAGGACACTGCTTCCTTGTCAAAGACGGACGTCCAGGTCATCGCGCCATCTGTGGACTTCCACACGCCGCCACCGGTCGCGCCAAAATAGTAGGTGGTGGGATCACCCGGAATGCCGGATGCCGTCAGCGACCGGCCACCGCGGAACGGGCCGATCACGCGGTATTTCATTCCCATGAAAACACGGTCTTCACTTCTGGATGAAGTGGTCGCCTCTGGTGTCGCCGCCGGTGCGGCAGTTGCCTTGCCAGTGCGCTCCGTCTTGGCCTGCTGCGCAAGGGTCATGCTTGCGGCAAACAGGAGCAACACCACGACCAACCATGCCGTGCGGGGGACCATCAGCTTGGTGCGATACATTTGTTTCATCTCCGGGGAATGAAGTGGGATTCACTATGTTAATGCGTACGGGCGTTTCGGGGAAGAGCCCTCGCCTGCCATGAAACCGGGTTGAAACGTTTCTCGCCTGCGGGCGGGCGACCACGGGTCACGCAGTTACAGTGGAGGTTCAGAGGGGCGAGCCGCCATCCACTGAGCGGCTGTAGAATGTCGATGATGTTGCATCGCTTTGCCCGGGTGGCGAAACTGGCAGACGCACGGGACTTAAAATCCCGAGTTCCGAAAGGAACGTATCGGTTCGATTCCGATCCCGGGCACCAATCCGAAATCCTGATACACGGCCACCGAAGGGCGGGCGCTGGCCCGCCCTTGGCGGTTACTGATGAAGGTCCCCCGCCGCTAGAACACTGTGAGCCCCACAGAATCCGACTCGATACCGTTCGCCACCACCACCATGGTGGCGGGGCCTACCGGCATGCTGGTCGGCGGAATGAAGGTCGCCGACACCACTTTGCTCCCGGTAGCGACACCCATGGTGCTGAAGTTCTTGGTCACGGCGTAGTACACGTTCCCGACGGCGTCGGTCAGGCGCACCAGCGGGAAGTTCGTGGCAGACTGGGCATCATCCCCGTAAGCGGCGCCCTGAGTGAGGCCGTTGAACTGGGTTCCCTTGATGGTATAGCTGTTCCCGCGGGTGACGCTGCTGGGGAAGGACGTGATGGTTGGTTTCCAGGCGCTCTTGGCTGAGCCCGCAGGAATGTAGACCTCCACGTCTTGGGTGCCATCGGTGAACAGGATATGTCCGCCATTCGGCAGTACCAGCATTCTCCCGTCGTAGGAGACCTCGTTAGAGGCATTGGGCGGGCTGGGAGCCGTAATGAAAGTCGAGCCGTTGAACTCATAGAAGTCGCTTGGCGTAATGAAACAGGGGTTGATATTGGAGGCCATGACCAACACGTTGCCATCGGGTAGGATGGCCGCCGGGCCGTCAGCAACACCGTCCTGGCCCTCGCCGGCGGAATTCGGTGGGAAGATCGGGCCTTTCGACCACTTCTTCGTTGAGGTCTTGTAGATGTCCGTGAACCCGTTGGCTCCGGCGACAAAGACCGTGCCGTTGGGCCGGAGCACGGCTGGTCCGAGCTCGGGAACAATGCTCAGTCCGCAGTTGTAAGGGAGGGGGTTGGGCAGCTTGCCGGCCAGAGACCACTTTCCCGTGCTTGGGTTGTACAGCTCAGACTCCGTGCCATTCTGCGTGTCCACCGTCAGCACCTTGCCGTTGGGCAACAAAGTCCAGCCTTCTTCGGAGTTGTTATCGGCCTTGCCCGTGCCCGTGGACGTCCAGGTTAAGGTCGAGAAATCCAGGAGAGCCTCTTTGGCGCTGCAGCAATCCCCTACCATGAAAGTTCCGTTGGGCAGGACCACGGTCGGGGCGTCGCCAATCTTTGACCAACCGCTGGGAGGACTTAGCGAAATCCATTTATCCAGAATGGGCCGGTAGACAAATCCCATATTGGTATCGTCTTGTACGCCGAAGTTGTATTCACCGCCCACGAACACGATCTGGTCGTTGGGCAACACTGCCGAGCCAAAATACAGCGGGGCGTATCCCAAACTGGCCGTGGATGTGAACAGGGACCAAGACCCAGTGGCGTAACTGCCGCCACTGTCTGGCACCAATTCCCACCAGTTCCCCGTTGCATGGCCACCAGCGCTGGCGGGCGCGGTTAGTTCTTGGACCATGACGATGCCATCGGTCCGGAGGATGGCCGTGCCCGCGCCACTGCCGGGATAGGGCGTCACCGGCGTCCAATGTTGGGCGCTGGCGAAGGTGCACCACGCCAGCAATACCACTACCAACATTCCGAAGTTCTGGAATATCCCCCTGTTTTGCTGCCGGTTGATACACGCCTGCAATGGCTTCATAGAAATCTCTCCTGATTGTGATTTCAAACCCTGAGACTTGTTTTTCTTGCAATCCCCACATTCACTTCGACTTGAGCAGCGACTCCAGGCAGATGAGCCGGGTCCCGTCCTGGCCTTCGGAGAAATGCCACTCGCGGGCCTGGGCACCAGCGCGCAACATCAGTCCCGGCACTCCGTTGAACTCCTCGGCTTCTCCCAGCCCCACCGTGTCCACCTCACAGCCACATTCCTGGCACCAGACTCGCACCGTCCGGCGCCGCCGGATGATAAAGAATTGGTCGCTTTCGACGGTGATTTCCGTCCTTTTATGGGCAGTCATTCCGCCTTTCCAACGCTTTGCCCAGTCCCGAAATCGTGCTAAATTGCTTGCCACGTTTGGCTCGGCTTCTGGTCCCTCACCGCTGAACGGGAGGCATCCTGCCCAAAGCGGGCCTCAGAAGTCTTTAGAGAATTCTCAGAAATTTCTCAGGCACCTTATGAGCAACCAGGGAAAGGAGTTATACGAGTTCGGTCCTTTCTGGCTTGACCCAGGCAAGCGCCTCCTGCTGCGCAACAATCAGCCTGTCCCCTTACAACTGAAGGCGTTCGAGACCCTGCTGGTGCTGGTGCGCAACAGCGAACAAGTGGTTTTGAAGGACGACCTGATGAAGGCGGTCTGGCCCGACACCTTTGTCGAAGAGTCCAACCTGGCGCAGAACATCTTTGTGCTGCGGAAAACGCTGGGTGCTACCGCCGGGGACCACCGCTACATTGTCACCATTCCCGGCCGGGGCTACCGCTTTAGCGAGAAGGTGCGTGTCATCTCCGAGGAAGAGACCCTGGTGGTGGAGAGCCACTCGCGGGCGCGGTTAGTCATTGACCAAAGTCAGCCGCGCCGGATGTTGGTTTTCACCCTGGCAGGTGTTCTGTTGTTGCTTGCGATGGGGGTAACGGCCGGCTACAGTTATCGTCGGCTGCACAAACCTCGGCGCGCGGCGTCGTCTTCGCCGGTGGCCATCCGCCCGCGGCGGTCCGTGGCCGTGCTGGGGTTCTCGAACCTGTCAGGGCGGAGCGATCCAGCCTGGCTGTCGACCGCTTTCTCCGAGATGCTGACTACAGAGTTGGGGGCCGGCGATCAGTTGCGCATGGTCTCTTCTGAAGAAGTGTCCCATTTGAGGACCAGCCTGTCGCTTTCAGGCGGAGGCACGCTTTCTAAGGAGACGCTGGCGCGAATCCACCAGACCCTGGGCGCCGACGTGGTCGTACTGGGTTCCTACAGCGATTTGGGGAAGCAGTCGCGTGGACAGATCCGCCTCGACATAAGACTCCAGGACACGACTGCCGGGGAAACCGTCGCAACCATCTCAGAGACGGGAACGGAAGCAGGCCTGTTTTCACTGGTTGCCCGGGCCGGGGCGCGTTTGCGAGAAAGGTTGGCGGTCCCGGCGTTGTCCACCGACCAGGCGGAGGGCGTTCTGGCTTCCCTGCCCTCTGACACTGAGGCCGCCCAGTTGTACGCCGAGGGCCTGGAGAAATTACGGCACTACGACGCGCTTACCGCGCGGGACTTCCTGGAACAGGCCATTCATGTTGATTCTGCATACGCCCTTGCCCACTCCGCTTTGGCGGAAGCCTGGTCGCAACTCGGCTACGAAGGCAGGGCCGCGACGGAAGCCAGGAAAGCCTTCGAACTGTCGGACAAGCTGCCGCGCAAGGACCATCTCTTCATCGAAGCCAGGTACCGGGCTATGAATAAGGAGTGGGACAAGGCACAGGAGCTTTATCACATCTTGTTCGATTTTTTCCCCGATGACATTGAGTATGGCCTGCGTTTGGCGGATGCGCAGACCCAGGCGGGCAAGCGAAATGATGCGCTGGCCACCATCCAACTGCTGCGCAAGTTGCCTGCCCCGGCCCGCGACGACGCCCGCATCGACTTCGCCGAAGAGATGAACTACATCCGGCTCGGCCAATACACTACCGCGCGCGCCTTGGCGCTTCGCACCGTAGACAAGACCCGGGCAAGCGGATTCGATGTGCTCCTGGCACGGGCCCTCTACCTCGAAGCCGCCATTTTGGCGCCGCTCGGAGAAGGCGACAAGGCTATCGCCGCCGCCAACGAAGCCAAGGACATTTACAACACCGTTGGCGATCAGTGGAGCCTGGCCAACGCCCTGGAATACATCGCCTACGTTCACACCAGCAGCGGTGAGTTTGATGCTGCGGAGAAGCTGGACCGCCAGGCGCTGGCCGTCGATCGCGCCATTGGAAACAAGACCGGCGCGGCCGTCGATCTTACCTCCATCGCCGCCGTACTGGAGTCACGCGGCGACGTGGCCGGGGGCAAGAAACTGGACGAGGAGGCGCTGGCTATTGATCGTGAGATTGGAGACCGGAACCGCGAGGCCTGGGCGCTCATGGGAGTGGCGTGGGCCACCGCTGCGGAGGGTGATCTGGCCGCCAGTATTGGCCTGGACGAACAGGCATTGGCCATCTTCACGGATATGGGAGACCACAGCGGCGCGGTTTCTGCTTTGACCGAGGAAACCAGCGGGCTCAGCATGTTGGGCGACCTGAACAAAGCCCAGCAGATCGCTCAACGCTCGCTTGACCTCGCCCAGAAGGACGGCGACAAGCACACCGTAATCAGCGATCTTTTTTATCTGGGAAATATCGCAAAACTGGAAGACAAGCTGGAAGACGCCAGGAGCAGATTTTCCGAATCCCTCGCCGTGGCCCGCCAGGATGGGATGGCCGAGCGGGCTGCCGAGGCTCACCTCGGACTGGCAGAGATCGCCGCAGAACAGAACCAGCCCCAGGACGCGCAGAGAGAGGTGGATGCCGCCCTGTCCTTTCTTCAGGAACACAAAGACCCAACCGACGGAGTTGGAGCACAGCTCCTGCTGGCGACAATCGCCTTGGAACAAGGCCACCCAGCACAAGCCACCCATGCGATGGACAGCGCACACGCACTGCTCCGCCAGATCCCGGACGACCGGGAGGCACACTTCATTTTCGGCATCACCCAGGCTCGGGTTCAGGCTGCCACGGGAAAACTGGCTGAGGCGCGGGAGTCTCTGAAACCCGTCCTGGCAGAAACCGGCAAACACAATTTCATCCGTTATCAGTTGGAGGCGCGCCTGGCAATGTGTGAGGTTGAGGCCAAGGCCAATCCAGCCTCCGCCCGTATCCATGCCAAGGCTCTCGAGAATGAGGCCAAGTCCAAGGGCTTCGGATTGATCGCCCGCAAGGCGCTCGCCGTGGGAGCCTGAGTAACAGTTTGCTTGCAGGCAACGATGTACTGGTGAGCGCGGCAGGATTCGAACCTGCGACCCATGCCTTAAAAGGGCATTGCTCTACCACCTGAGCTACGCGCCCACTTTGTTTCAATCTAACATATCGGCAGGGACTCAGTTCAGGCGAGCGCCATGCCCCGAGCGGCGCTGAGCACGGTCCGGTTCTGCTCTGATGTCGCTTGCTCCAGTCTGCTGCCGGTGCCGTGCGGGCCTTTGAGCCTTCACCAAATCCTCTTCCTGTTGAACACGCGGCCAATGCGAAAGGGACTGTGCCCCGGGCAGCTCGAACAACCACTGCAACGCTCCATCCGTATGCAAAACTTTGCACTATCGGGTCGCCGACGGCTCCCATTTGGCCTTGCCAGCAGAGCGGAATCGTCATAAAATCCGCTCCGCTTGCTTGGGGAGAGATATGACTTACGAGCCGAGCGCCAACAAAGACAAGATTCGCGACTTCGTTTTGGAATACGCGCGCGAACAGAACGTCACCTCATTGGCCGATGATGAATCCGTGCTCACCACGAAGGCGATCGACTCACTCGGTGTGTTTCGGGTGATCGCATTCATGGAAGAGACCTTTCCGATCACGATCGAGGACACCGACCTTCTGCCGGAAAATTTCGAGACGATTAATCTCATGGCAGCTTTTGTGGGGCGCAAACTCGCTGGCGACGGTGGAGACATCACGCCCGCAGTTTCCCCGGACGAGGCCAAGCCCGTCCCGGCCATGGCGTAGAGGGCAGGTACAGCCCACATCTGGCGTCGCCAGCCAGCTTTTTTCTCCTCGGCACAAGAAATTGCCCATCCGCATCTGGGCGCCCGACGAAATTCCATGTCCTTTCTCCTGCGCACCGGGTATAGGCTTTCGAAAACACGACTGCGCCCACCTCTGATTTGGCTTCGCCATCGCGGACTGGATCCCGCCGACGTCATGATCGCCTCCTATCCCAGGTCTGGGAACACCTGGTTCCGGTTCCTTCTGGCCGAAATCATGACCGGCCACACCAGCGGGTTCGACGACATCAACACAACGGTTCCCCAGGTCGGACAACACCACATTGCTCGCCCTCTGCTGCCGGGTGGGGGCCGGCTGATCAAGACCCACGAGCCGTATCGCAAAGAATATGCCAAGGCGATCTACCTGGTGCGCGATGTGCGGGACGCGGTGCTGTCCTATTACGACCGCGGGACCTACCTCGGGGTCTTCAAAGGAATCACCTTCGATGTTTTCTTGCCAATGTTCCTACAAGGCGAGACGAACCCCATCGGCTCATGGCAGAGCCATGTGCACACCTGGTTGGAATCGCCACTGGCCCGCAGCGGCCAACTATTGGTGGTCCGATTTGAGGACATGCGGCGTGATACCGAAGCCACTCTGGCCAGGGTGCTCGCGTTCCTCGGTGTGGCCGCAGATGAGCCAAGGATTCGCCACGCTATCGCCGCTAATTCGGTGGAACGAATGCGCGCCAAGGAAGACGCCTCCCGAACCTACCCCCATAGCTCCCAGGAGAGCGGCCGCTTCGTGCGCGGTGCATTGGTGGGAGGCTGGCGAAGCAGATTAACGGACGAACAGATAGAAGTTGTGGACCGCTACGCCGGCCCGGAACTGGAGCGCTTGGGATACTCGACTTTGGCGGCCAAGGGGCAGCAAAGCCTGTCCCTGCCCGGCAAGGAGTTGGCTTGGCGGGAATGAACTAACCGCCAGCCCGATTGGCAAAGAATCTCAGGACCGGTAGTTCGGCGCTTGCGCTGGCGGAAGCAAGGTGCTTGAAAAACCATCTCCAGGTGCTGGCATGCACGAAGTTCCAGGTGAGCGAGATGCTGTCGGTCAGGCTCGTCGCATGGTGTGGCCACCCTCGCGGAATAAACACAACCTCTCCCGGCTTCAGGGTCATTTCAGCCCACGGTTTCTCTCCGGCCCCTGGCGTGTTCTTTGCAGCGCCCGGTGAAGTCGCGACTTCCTGCTCGGGCCGATAGAAGAGCAGATGTTTCTCCCCGAAAAGTTGGCAGAGCACAGCGTCACTGGCCCAGGGGTCACGATGAAGACGCGTGCAAGCCCCGCGCCCCGAGATGAAGAGCCCTTTCCCGGGGAACAAGTCCGTGGTGGGAGTGGTGGGCCGCCCGGGCACGCTGCACGGCAACAGGTAGTCAGAGTTGGGCAGAAAATAGGGCAACGACCACTGCTCCGAGAAGCTCTTGAATGCCTCGTCGGCCCACACAAAATCCACATCCTTCATCTTGGTGTACCAGCGGACGTAGGGCAGTGGCTTCTTCGCCACCGGCTCGCCGCTCTTGCCAAACCATTCCTGCAAGTACGCCCGCAGGGGCACCACGTTCGTAAGATCAAACAGATCGTTGTAGACCTGCACCAACTCCGCGCCAAATCTGCTCTCCAATTCCTCGGGCGTTCGAAACAGTCTCCAGCGATTCATCGCATCCGCAACCACCACGGGCTGGTTTCCAATCAAGTAGCGTTCGATGAACTCAACCGGGGCCAGCGCGCTTCTTCTGTCTATGATTTCAGCCATGGAATTCCGGCTCCTTCTGTGAAGAGGCGGGCACGACAGCAAGACACTTACGCCGTGGCACGGACTTCCTCGTGAGCCTGGGGCGGCATGCTTTCGAGGCAGGCCTTCAGCTGCTTGGCAATCGTGGTCACATTCGGTGGCAGCAACAGATGTTTGTGGTCGCCTGGGACCTCGTATAGCTCAACTCCCGCGGAGATACGACGCCATCCTAGATAAGGATCATCCAGCGGGCCCTGCGGCCTTTGCCTGGGACGGAACAACACGATCCGGCCGGGATAGGGATCGGCTGGGCCCGAGGTCAGCGCGGCTTTCGCGGTCAGAAAGGCTGCCTGGCGCAACACTCTCGGAAGCGGCCAGCCCATGCGCACATAGAAACTATGGGCTCTCCACCAAAGCTGCGTCTTGAAGTGCCAGCGCAGGGTGCGCGCCCGATCTTTCAGGTACCACAGTCTCTGAAGATTGTCAGCATGAACCAGGTTGTCCATATGCCATTTCAGGTGTCCGGCGCGGCGGCGCCAGCGCACCATTCTGCTGGGCCTCTCGGTGAGGTATGCGGGCGCGAAGCTGTCTAAGATCACCAGCAGCGCGACTTTCTCCCCCTGCCGGATTAGTTCGCTGGCGATGGAAAACGACACCCACCCTGCCATGCAGGTGCCACCTAACAGATACGGCCCATGTGGTTGGATCTCCCGAACCTTGGCCGCCAGCTCTGCGGCGATGTCCCGCATGGTTCGCTCCGTCTGCCGCTCGTACAGGTTTTCACAGAGCACCACATAAACCGGCTGCTCTGCCCCGAGTTCCTCACCCAGGTGATGGTAGCCCATTCGTTCTTCCACGAAGAAGAACGGCGTTCGCGATGGGTCGCCGGGCTGCACCTCCACAATCCAGGGTGATGATCGCTGATTCTGACGCAGGACGGACGCCATCAGCTCCAGAGTCGGAGCCTGAAACAGCACGCTCAGCGCCAGACGCTGGTTGAATTCCTTTTCGATGCGCGCAAACAACGCGGCCCCGAGAACGGAATGTCCGCCGAGACCGAAGAAGTCGTCGGTAGCCCCGACTCGAGACACTTTGAGCGTTTCTTCCCAGATCCTGGCCAAACGGATTTCCACGGGCCCCCGCGGCGCAACGTAGGATGCCGCGGGTGGTTTGAAATCCGGTTCAGGCAGTGCCCGCCAGTCCAGCTTGCCAGTGGAAGTTCGCGGCAAAACGTCCAGGGAAACAAACGCCGACGGAACCATGTACTCTGGCAGCCTGGCACGGGAGAAACTCCGCAGACCCGGAACCGGGCCCTGCGCGCAGCCTGCCTGGCAGGGTGCGGAATCGTCGGGTGCGGCGTCCTCCGCATCCTCGACTTGCAGTGGACCCTGCCGAGGGACGATGTAAGCCACTAAGCGCTGACCACCGGAACCATCGTTCCGCGGAACCACCGCAATCTGATCAACGTTGGGATGCTCCGCCAGAACCGATTCCACTTCCCCAGGTTCGACACGATTACCACGAATCTTGATCTGGCGGTCGGCGCGCGCAACGAATTCCAGGCTTCCGTCGTAGCGTTGCCGCACCAGGTCACCCGTCCGGTACAAGCGCGCACCAGCCTCGGCTGAGAAAGGATCGTGCACAAAGTTGTGGGAGTTGAGTTCTTCCGAACCGAGGTAGCCGCGACCCACGCCCGCTCCGCCAATGTACAGCTCACCCGCGACCCCTATCGGCACAGGTTGACCGTACGCATCCAGCACATACATTCGCACATTGGGGATGGGGCGCCCTAAGGGAACAATTCCCCGGTCTGTGGGATCGACTTCATGTACAAACGACCACACGGTGGTTTCGGTGGGACCGTAGATGTTCCATAGTGAGGCGCATCGGGACAACAACTGATCTGCCAGCCCACGAGACAGAACCTCGCCGCCGCAGAGAGCCTTCAATCCTGGACTCTTGTCCCAGCCCGCCGCCAGCAGCAGTTTCCAGGAAGTGGGCGTGGCCTGCATCACCGTTGCTCCCGACCGGCCGAGTACCTCCAGCAAACGGTGCGCGTCCATGACATCTTCCCGGTGAGCGATCACGATGCGCGCCCCCACGGTGAGCGGGAGCAGAAGCTCCAGCACAGAAGGGTCGAAGGTAATCGTCGTGGTCGCGAGCACGACATCCTTGGCCGAGAGCCCTGGGCGTTTCTGCATCGCAAACAGGAAATTGACCAGGTTGCAGTGCTCCATTTGCACACCCTTGGGCCGGCCCGTCGATCCCGAGGTGTGGATCACATATACCAGGTTGTCTGGCCGCACCGTGCGCGGCGGGTTGGTGTCGCTTTCCAGCGCGATCAGCGGCCAAATCGTGTCCAGCGGGATCACTGCCAGCAAGTCCGGCAAGAACACATCCCCGGCAAACTTCTCTTGCGTAATCAGGGTGTGAGCCGCGCTTTCGAGCAAAATATCCTCACGGCGCTGCGCCGGATGAGACGGGTCTAGCGGAACGTAAGCGCCTCCCGCCTTAAGGACCGCCAGCATCGCGACCACCATGGCAGGGGACGGTTCCAGACAGATTCCGACGAGCACTTCCGGGCCCACACCCCGTTTTGCCAGGTAGGCTGCCAACCGGTTGGCGCGCGCGTTGAGCTCGCGGTAGCTGAGCCGCTCTTCATCAAATTCGATTGCAATGCTCTCAGGGGCTCGCCGTACCTGCTCCTCTACGAGATCTTGCACGCACATATTGACCGGGTAGGTCTCCACCGTCTCCTTCCAGCCGCACAGCATCTGCTTGCATTCGGACTCGGTCAGCAAAGGCAAGCGCGAGATGCGGCTGTTGCTCTCGGCCACAATTCCTGCCAGCAGCGTCTCGTACATGGCAAGCATGCGGCGGGCGGTGCCGGCCTCGAACAGATCGGAGTTGTATTCCAGCGCCAGACGAAACCCCTCTGGATGGTCAATCACACTCAAATTCAGGTCAAACCTGGCCGCCCCGTTATGCACGGGAGACTCCGTCGCCTCCACTCCCACCAACTGAAGCTCGTGCCACGAGGCATGCTCGGCATTGAGGATGACCTGGAAAACCGGATTCCTGCCCGGGGCTCGCTTGGGTCGCAGCTCCGCGACAATCTCTTCAAAAGGCAGGTCTGGGTAGGCATACGCTCCCAGAACGACGGTCCGCACTCGCTTCAGCAATTCTCCAAATGTGGGATCGCCATGCAGGGCGGTTCGTAGCGCCATCATGTTGGAGAAGTACCCCATCGAGCGGGAGATTGCCTCGCCGCTTCGATTGGTCATCGAAGCCCCAACCACGACGTCTTCCTGCCCGGTTAGCCGGAGCAAAAGCACCTGCATGGCAGCCAGCAGGGTCATGAAGTTGGTTACACCGTGCTCCCGGCCCACAAGCTTGAGGTCGGCGCTCAATTGATTCGACAACTGGCGATACACGTTTCCACCGCGGAAGCTCACCGCCGGGCGCGGATGATCGGCCGGCAAGTCCAACGCAGAAGAAACGCCCTTCAACTGCTGCAACCAGTACGCCAGTTGCTTCTGCCGGCGCTCGTTTGTAAGTATTTCCTTTTGCCACAAAGTGAAATCCCGGCACTGCACCGCGGGCTCGGGAATCTCAGTGGGAACACCCGCGGTGATTCCCGAATAAAATTGCGCGAGTTCCTGGAGCAGGATTCCCATGGAAGGGCCGTCGGCTGCGATGTGATGCACCGTGAGCACAAAGAGGTGCTCATCCTGGCGCAAGCGGAACAAGGCCGCGCGCAGCATCAGATCGTGGGACAAATCGAAGGGCCTCTGGACCTCCGCATCGATGCGCCGCTGGAGTTCAGCGTCCCGTGCCGCAGGAGGAATCGGCTCCAGGTCGACCACCGTCAGGGTCAACGATTGCTCGGTGACGACTTGGACAGGTTGGCCCTCACGCATGCAAAAGCACGTACGCAGCGCTTCGTGGCGTCGAATGATTTCATTCAGGCTTCCTGCCAGTGCCACAACGTTGACCGTGCCGGCCAGGCGCCATGCCAGCGGGACGTTGTACGCCACCGAGCCCGAGCCCAGTTGTGACACAAACCACAACCGCTGTTGTCCAAATGAAAGGCCTACTGGCTCGCTGATGGAGCAGCGGGTGATGGGCGGGTATTTCGGAAGGTCGTGGACCAGGGCTTTCCAGCTGAATGCAGCCGGCGCGGGCTTGCCGGAAGGCTTCTCGCGACGTGGTACACCTGTAACCTGCGACGCAGCAGGCAGAGCAGTCTGGCTGGGGTGGTATGCACCGTCATCTCGCGGCTCAATCATGGGAGACCCGTGGCCGTACTAATTGAGCTCGATCCTGACGCATGTCTTTCCCCAAGCAAGCAGCGGGATTTTATGTCGGCTTGGACCCAGATCACAAGGGGTAATCGCAGCCCGTGTGAAAAGTTTTGCATGTTGACATGGGTGCGGGGCCCCCGAATACGGACCCATGTGAAATCCGTGTTCGCGCTGTTTCGCCGGTTATGATCAGGGTACGCGACAGTACGTCACCCAGGGGACCGTTTCAAGAAGAGTTTCGGAAGTTTGCCCAAACCCACGCGCTCCCGCTGATTGAAAGTGACCAGGTGTTGACCAACCCTGCGTCACCAACCAACGACATGGGAACCTACTTTCAGGACCAATGTCATATGACGGAGGTCGGTACAGAGAAATTCGGCCAGGGGCTGGCGGAATTTCTCTCCTGGACCTCTGGGTTGTTGCTGGTCACCTCAGAATGGATCTTCGAGGAGCCGGGCGATGAAGGGTTCCCGGCAAACCGAACTGCCGAAATCGAAACCAGCGCGACGAAAGCGGGAACAAAGCTAACCGGCTCTGGGTTGGCTAGCGGCTGTGGTGCGCCTGCTCTGCCCCCGAGACCTTCTCTGCTTAGGCGTAGTCGATGGGATGGCGTTCCAGCCAGTGCTCGTCGCGCACTCGACCGATGTTCTTCAAGGCGCCCGAAGCCACGCTCGCGGTCAAACGACGACTCTCCCAGGCAACACCTACACCAAAGCCGAGTGCCCCACCCAGCAAACCGCACGCCAATGCCCTGCCCGCGGAATGGCGCTGGTTTCCTGGGTAGCTACCCAACAAGCCCAGGCACGCTCCAATGGCAGCGGGTCTCAGTGCCTGCCGCACCGAATCGTTCAGAAAGGGAGCCAGCGGACTTCCCTCCAGGAATGCTTCCTCCCCGGAACGCGCCCCTTCCAGTCCGGAATTCACAAGCTTCCGGCAGTAATCAACATTCGAACTTAGCCAGCTGTGTGAGCTCATAAGTCCCTCGAACCGGGCACAAGGCTTCGACACTGTCAGTCTCAGCCAATCGGACCGAACCGGCTGTGACGCCTGACTGCCACGCAGGTGACAAGCGGCTCCGCGCCCGAGCCCGCTATCACTTCGCAACGTGCTGCCCCTCACAGATTCCCACTTCGGATTGAACTAACTTGAACTTGTTCTCCCGGAAGGGTGCCAGGCCAGGTCTGGTGCTCCTCGGCCACGCCGTTCTTATAGAGGTTCTGTTCTGCTGGCTTGTTGCAACGCCCCCAACTCTCGGGCGGTGGGTGCTGGCAGGCCAACCGTATCTGACTACGGTGCCATTCCGGATAAGAACAATTGCACTCCGGTCATTCGACCTTCAGCGCACCTCACCGCGAAGAGCGGCCGGATGACAAACTGCGAGCATCATGCTGGAAGGCATCCAGTCACCCGCACAAGCGACCTACTGGTTGGTCTCAGGACAAACCCTGTTCCTGGTGATTCACCTTCTGGGCCTGGCGTGCTTCGCCTACATCGTGGCCAGGCGCTTGACGCCGCTGTTTCGGGCGCAAAGTGATTTCCGTTTTGATCGGCCATTCACCCGCCTAGGGAAGGTGCTGAAATTCTGGCTGGGACAGTGGCGGCACCCGCGCTACCGCGCCGCAGGAATCATGCATATCCTGATTTTTGCGGGCTTCATTTTGCTGGCGACACGTGCCTTCTCACTCGTCCTGGGGATCGCGGACCGCGTGGCGCTGCCCGAAGGCATCGGCCACCTATACGACATTATTAAGGACTACGCCACCACTATTGTCTTCGTCTGCATGGTGATCGCCGCCGGGCGCCGCCTGGTCTTCAAGCCCGCCCGCTACGCGGTGCCCGCACGCTACGGCAAGGCCCACACGGCGGACGCTATCTTCCTTCTCGCGCTCATTGCCCTGCTGATGGTGGGTGACAGCCTGTTCGCCGCCAGCAAAGCCGCCTTTCAGACCCGCCTGGGACAGCCCGTGGACTTCCTGGCAGTGCTCTCGCTGCCCTGGATGTTGAAGAACGTTCTTCTCTCGGCTTCATTGCCGACGCTTCAGCACCTTCACCTCGGCGGCTTCCTTGCGCATGATCTGACCTTCTTCTTTCTACTGTGCTACCGGCCCTTCGGCATTCAGTTCCACGTGGAAACCTCTTTATTCACTGTCTTCTTCGCCAAGCTGGACCGCGGGACTCTAAAGCCGGTTAGGTGGGATGTTTCCGACGAGCACCTCGACCAGGTGAAATCGTTCGGGGTGAAGACATTCGAAGACTTCACCTGGAAGCACATGCTGGATTTCTATTCTTGCGCCGACTGCGGCCGCTGTTCCGATAATTGCCCGGCCAACGCGGTAGGTAGGCCGTTGTCCCCGAGGTTCATCACCATCAAGGCCCGGGACTACGCCTTCCAGCACTACCCGATGCTCGGCAAGGCGGGCAATGGCAAGGCGCTGATCGGCAACCTCTATACAGAGGATGAAATCTGGTCGTGCACCACCTGTGGCGCGTGCGAAGAGGAATGCCCGCTGCTGGTCGAGTACATCGACAAGATTGTAGACCTGCGCCGCGGCATGGTGGATGACGGCAACGTTCCGCAATCCCTGCAGAAACCCCTGAAGGCGCTCGAGAGCCGTGGCAATCCCTACGGCAAGATGGAGAAGAAAAAAGTCGACTGGACCAGGGACAGAGAGTTTCAGCAGACCTGCGACGTCAAGATCCTCGACGGGAAGAACGGCGCTGACACACTCTACTTTGTCGACAGCATCACCTCCTACGACGACCGCATGCAGGCGATCGGCCGGGCTACGGCAAGGATTCTCGACCATGTGGGAACAAGTTTCGGAATCCTGGGCGCCGCAGAAAAAGACAGCGGTCATGATGTCCGCCGCTTCGGCGAAGAGACTCTCTTCATGGCCCTGCGTGACCACAACGTGAATGCCATCAAGGACTGCGGAGTTAAACGGATCGTCACTGCCGATCCTCACGCTTACAACGCGCTGAAGCACGACTACAAAGATGTACCACCGGTGGAGCACATCAGCCAGGCAATCGCCCGCGAAGTGAAGGCCGGTAAGATCAAGTTCAATCCTGTCGAGAATGGAAACGTCTACACCTATCACGATCCCTGCTATCTGGGACGGCATAACCAGGTCTATGACGACCCCCGCGATGTCCTCGACGCCATCCCCGGGTTGAAGCGGGTCGAGATGACCCGCTCCCGCGACCGCTCGTTCTGCTGCGGCGGCGGCGGGCTGATGTTGTTCTACGAGCCCAAAGAAGATCAGCGCATCGGCGTGAAGCGGGTGCAGATGGCCGCCGAGGCCGGTGCCAATGTGATCGTAACGGCCTGCCCGTTCTGCATGGTGAATATAGAAGATGCCATCAAGGTTGCAGGTCTGGAAGGAAAGATGACCGCCATTGACCTGGCGGAACTGGTGGACCAACAGATCGCGCGGGAGCCACAAGCAGTTGTGGAAGGGCACGGCTTCAGCCGTGCCGTCAGAGCGCGCCAAGACTCGGGGCTTTAGCCCCTGCGGTGTAAGTGTCGATCCGAGCAGCGGAGGGGAACATGGAAATTCTAGTCTGCGCACGAAGGGTACCTGACACATCCGAAAACGAGATTGAACTCAACAGCACGGGAAACGACATCGAACGCGACGACCTCGTTTATTCCATCAACGAATGGGACAACTATGCGGTCGAAGAGGCCCTGCAGATCACGGCCAAGGTTGGCGGCAATGTCACTGTGGCCACCATCGGCAGCGAGGAGGACGAGGAGATTCTGCGCCGGGAGATGGCCATGGGGGCGCACCATGGCGTGCTCATCAACGATGGCGCCTTCACCGGATCCGACGGCCATGGCATTGCTACTATCCTGGCAGCCTTCGTGCGCAAGGGTCATTACGACCTGGTGCTGACCGGAGTGCAGGCCGAGGACGGCGGCGCCCAGGTCGGCGGCATGTTGGCGGCCATGCTCGACTATCCCTTCGCGTCCCTGGTCAATTCCATCGAAGTCCTCGACGGCAAGCTGAAGATCAGCCGCGAAATCGCCGGCGGCAACCGCGAGATCAACGAGATTGATCTGCCCTGCGTGCTCTCCATCCAGACCGGCATCAACGAGCCCCGTTATGTCGGCATGCGAGGCATTCGGCAGGTGGCGTCCATTCCGATTCCCACCCCCAGCGCCTCGGACCTGGGAATCGATCCCGCGACCGTGGGTGCAGCCGCCGCGAAGGTGAGACGGGTGGACTACTTCCTGCCCGCGCTGGGCAAAGGCGCCGAGATACTGCAAGGCAGCCGCGAAGAAAACATCGACAAACTCATTGAGTTAGTGGCAGCCAAAGGAGGGTTGAAATAATGGCCCGCATCTTTGCTTACATCGTGCACAAAGCCGGGATGGTGGATGATTCCGCAGCCGAACTGCTGGCCGCCGCCAGGAAGATCGATCCCGCCGCCGCGCCTACGGCCATTGTCACCGGCTGGGGAACGGACCTTGATACGGTTTGCACTACCCTCCAATCTTCGTACGGAGAGGTATGGAAAATTGCCGCCGAACCCCTTGCTTATCCCAACGCCGAATTGATCCGCAAAGCCTTGGTCAAGGTCCTCCCGCAGGGCAGCATTTTGCTCGTCGCCCACGAGCATTTCGGGATTGATCTGGCTCCGGGGCTTTCCATCAAGCTGAACTCAATGTTTGTCTCTGATGTGCTTGGCATTGAAGGAGTTGATAATACAGCCCTCAAAGTCGTCCGCCAGGAATTCGGCGGGCAGGTGAGTGCGCATGTCCGCTGCGACATTTCATTAGGCGCGGTGATCACCGCCCGCCCCGGCGCATTCAAGCCGCTGGAAAGTACTCCCATCAACGGCTTCGTGCTCGACAAATCGCCCGAAGTTGGCGCTCTCGCCGCGGGACGGCGTTATCTGGAGACCGTCGTCGCCGAGGCGGGTGATGTGGACATCACCAAACACAACGTCCTGGTTTCCATCGGCCGCGGCATTCAGGAAAAAGACAATGTCGCAATTGCGCAGGAACTGGCCGACGCGCTCGGTGCGGCGGTGAGCTGCTCGCGACCCGTGGTTGACGCCAAGTGGCTGGAGAAATCCCGCCAGGTGGGCACCTCCGGGAAAACCGTCAAGCCCAAAGTCTATATCGCTTGCGGCATCAGTGGCGCCTTCCAGCACCTGGCTGGCATCAAGGGTAATCCTTTCATTGTCGCCATCAACAAGAACCCCAAAGCTCCCATTTTTCAGGTAGCCGACGTCGGAATTGTCGACGACCTTCTGGAGTTCTTGCCCGAATTCACCAACAAAGTCCGCGAAATGCGAACCGTTGCAGCAAAGTGAGGACACGCCAATGATCGCAGCCAAAACGCTGAAGCTAAGTTTGAAATCGCTCCGAGACTTCGCCAAGAAGCGCCTGCCCGACGAGGTTCTGATCGAACTGGACGAACGCGATGAATGCCCGCTGGAGATCATCCAGGACATGTGCAGCCCGGACAAGCTGGGCATTCAGCTGCTGTTCATTCCCGAAGAGTTCGGAGGCATGGGCGGCGGCACCTTCGACGTGTATTGCATATGCGAAGCGATGGCGGGGATTGATCTGGGGGTTGCGACCAGCCTGTTCGCTACCTTCTTGGGCAGCGATCCCATCACCGTCGGCGCCACTCCGGAGCAGAAGAAACTCTGGCTGAGCCGCATCGCGGACGAGGGCGTGCTGTTCGCCTATGGCGCCACTGAGCCAGAAGCGGGCAGCGATCTGGGAGCTTTGAAGACCACCGCGGACCGCGTCATGCAGGACGGCAAGGTCGTCGGTTACAAGATCAACGGTGCAAAACAATGGATCAGCAACGGTGGCATA
Source organism: Terriglobia bacterium (assembly GCA_020073165.1). Taxonomy (GTDB): domain Bacteria; phylum Acidobacteriota; class Terriglobia; order Terriglobales; family Acidobacteriaceae; genus JAIQET01. The sequence goes on from JAIQFP010000008.1 coordinate 66,498, forward strand.
GCCGACCTCTACACCGTTCTGGCGAACTCACCCAGCGGGCCCTGCTGGTTCGTGGTGGAAAAGGGTGCAAAGGGTTTCACTCACGACGAACCAGAAGACAAGCACGGCATTCGTCTCAGCAACACGGCAGCCCTGGCTTTCAACGACGTCTTTGTTGATGCCGACCGGCTCATCGGCGGAGTTGAAGGCCAGGGTTTGACTCAGGCGCAAGCCGTATTCGGCTACACGCGCCTGATGGTCGCAGCGTTTGGGCTTGGGGCCGGCTGGGCCGCGCTCGACCGCGCCATCCCGTATTCCACGAAACGTATCCAGGCCGGGGCGCCGCTCTCGGAAAAGCAGGGATACACCCACAAGCTGATTGTGCCGCACGTGGTGCACCTGGAAGCTGCCCGCTCCTACATCGAAGAAACCGCTGAACGCATCGACGCCGGGGTGGAAGGCAGTTTGAACACCGAAGGCGCCATTGCCAAGTACATGGCAACGGAAGCCGGCAATGCCGCCGCCGAAGCCAGTATCCAGGCCCTCGGCGGCTACGGTTACACCCATGAATACATGGTGGAGAAGATCAGCCGCGACGTTCGCATCACCACCATCTATGAAGGCACCTCCGAAATTATGGAGATGACCATCAGCCGCGACCGCTGGCAACTCCACCTGAAGACCCGTGGGCAGCATTATCACGACGAAGCGCGCAAGTTCGAAGCGCTGCACGCGCAGCATCCGGAGGTGGGCGCAAATATCGCGGCACTGAGTCTGCATGCACTGGCAGAAGTTATGGAGAAAGCCCGCATCGGGCGTCTCACGCGCTATCAGCACATCCTCCTGCGCCTGGGCGAGTTGATCGCCTACGCCGAGTGCGCAGGCAGCCTATCGCGCCGTGCCGCGTTGATGGCGGATGGCAAGCTCAATGAGAAAGCCAACCGGCGCTTCGACGCAACGGCGTTGGCGGCGCTGAGCCGCGTCTTCGCCCGCGAGGCCGCGCTCAAGGTTGCCGAAGAAGGGCTGCGCCTGGTGGCCGGCGCCAGTGCCGTGAGCGATACCGAGATGACCGCATTTGAAACCAATTTGGGGATGCTCGCCATTCATCGCACGCAGGCGGGTCTGATTGCGGACATGGATTACATAGCCGACGTCCTCTACAACCGCGCGGCGAAGCACACAGAGCTAGCCGCCTAACGTTCAGCAATGTCTGACCAGCATCCGGCTCTCTCTCAGGGCCGGGGACCTCTTTTAGACGCAGGAGCCTCACTCATGGAAACCACCGCGCATCGTGCCATCGCGATTGTGGGGGCGGGAGCAGTGCTGCCCGATGCCCCGAATGTTGCCGCTTTCTGGGAGAACGTGAAGACCGGCCGGTACAGCATCAGCGAGGTGACACCTGATCGGTGGGACCCAGCGTTTTACTACGATGCCGATCCCAAGGCACCGGACAAGACTTACTCGAAGATCGGTGGCTGGGTACGCGAGTTTGTCTGGGATCCCATGAAGTGGCACCTGCCGATCCCGCCGCTCGTCGTCGACGCCATGGACGGGGCGCAAAAATGGGCCATCGCCGCCACTCGCGAAGCCTTGGAAGACTATGGCTATCCCAAACGGCCGTTGAACCTCGATCGCACCGCCGTGATCCTGGGCAATGCCATGGCCGGTGAGAAACATTACCTCACCTCCCTGCGCGTGTACTTCCCGGAATACGCCAAGGACTTGGCCGAAAGCGCCAGTTTTGCTGCACTGCCGGAGTCGGTCCGCCGCGACATCACCCGAGAAATGCACGACCGGATGGCCAAACACCTGCCCGAGATTACCGAAGACAGCATGCCTGGTGAATTGGCCAATTGCATTGCCGGCCGCATTGCTAATCTCTACAACTTCCACGGTCCCAATTACATTGTGGACGCAGCCTGCGCCTCGGCCATGGCGGCCATCAGTTCGGCGGTGGAAGGATTGATCCAGAACGATTTTGACGTAGCCATCACCGGTGGGATCGACCGCAATATGGGCGCCCCCACGTTCGTCAAGTTCTGCAAGATCGGAGCCCTGTCGGCGACCGGCAGCCGTCCCTATGCCGAAGGGGCCGATGGGTTCGTTATGGGCGAAGGCGCGGCCATTTTCTTGCTCAAACGTCTGGTCGATGCCGAACGCGACGGGGACAAGATTTATGCCGTATTGCGCGGCATGGGCGGAGCAAGCGACGGTAAGGGGAAGGGCATCACTGCACCCAATCCGATCGGCCCGAAACTGGCAATCGAGCGTGGATGGCAGAATGCCGGTTTGTCGCCCGCTACCGCCACGTTGTTTGAAGGCCACGGCACATCCACCCGCGTAGGCGACCTCGTCGAGCTGCAAAGTATGGTGGATCTACTCGGCGGTTTCCATCTCCCCTCCCACTCCGTGGCGCTCGGCTCGGTCAAGTCGAATATTGGACACCTCAAAGGCGCGGCCGGTGCTGCCGGATTGCTGAAGACTGCCCTAGCGCTACGCGACAAGGTGCTGCCGCCGAGCGTGCACTGCGAGCATCCCAACCCGGACATCGACTTTGCCCATTCCCCACTCTACGTCAATACCGAACTGAAACCGTGGACGATTCCCGCGGATGGCACGCGGCGCGCCGGTTTGAGCGCTTTTGGTTTTGGCGGCACCAACTTCCATGCCGTGCTCGAGGAATACATCCCCCACAAGCTGACCGGCAACGGTAAGCGAACTGTCGCAGTCGGTGACATACCGCCCGCGGTGATGAACGAGGCAAGTATGAACGCGAAAGATATTGCCCGCACTTCTACATCTTCTTATAAGGTACCGCTGCGCGGCGCGCTGGTGATCGGCGCCACGTCAGAGGCCGCGCTGGCGGAACGCCTGCGTGCCATACAGAAGGATGCTCAGGCTGGTCACACACCGGCAGTGGCCGCGCCCGCTGAATCGGATCTGCGCGCCCCCGAACGCCTGGCGATCGACTACGTTGACGCCGCCGACCTGGCGGCCAAGTCAGCGAGCGCTCTCAAGGCGCTGGCCGCCAACCAACCGGCGATATGGAAAGCGCTGCGCGCTCAAGGTATCTTCCGCGGGCAAGGTCCGGCGCCCAAGGTGGCGTTCCTCTATACCGGCCAGGGTTCGCAGTACGTGAACATGCTGAAGCCAATTCGCGCTGCCGAGCCGATTGTGGCGGATACGTTCGCCGAAGCCGATCGCATCATGACGCCTCTGCTGGGCAAGCCGCTCAGCGAATTCATCTACGTTGACCCTGCCGATACCAACGCCGTTGCCCAGGCGGAGGAAGATCTGCGCCAGACCGAAATCACGCAGCCGGCAGTATTGGCGACCGATATGGCGATGACCCGGCTGTTAGCGGCTTATGGCATCACGCCTGATTTCACTATGGGGCACAGTCTGGGTGAATACGGCGCCCTGATTGCCTCGGGCGCGATTCCCTTCGCGGATGCTCTGGAAGCTGTCAGCGCCCGCGGCCGCGGAATGGCCCAGGTGGCAGTGAAGGACAAAGGCCTGATGGCCGCCGTCTTCGCGCCGCTTGAGGAAATCGAGCGAACCCTGAAAACGATTGACGGATACGTGGTAATCGCCAACTTCAACAGCGAGCACCAGGCAGTCATTGGCGGCGCCAGCCAGGCAGTCGCGCAAGCCATGGAGGTTTTCCAAAGGGCCGGCTTCGAGGTGGCAGCTTTGCCGGTCAGTCACGCTTTCCACACGACGATTGTGGCTGGGGCGAGCCAACCGCTGCGGGGAGCGCTCGCGCGCCTGCATCTGGAATCGCCGCGCGTGCCCATCGTGGCCAATGTCAACGGCGAGTTTTATCCCATGGGGCCGAATGTCGTACCGCAGATGTTAGACATTCTGGCGCAGCAAGTCGCTGCTCCCGTGCAATTTGTGAAGGGACTGCGCACCCTCTATGACGCGGGCGCGCGCGTCTTTGTTGAAGTCGGGCCGAAGAAAGCGTTGCAGGGCTTTGCCGAGGACGTGCTCGGCGACCGCGGCGACGTGGTTTCATTCTTTACCAATCATCCGAAAAACGGTGACATCCCCTCGTTCAACCAGGCGCTGTGCGGGCTTTACGCGGCGGGGCTGGGACGCGGCCAGGCCGAAGCCTCACGCGAGTCTGCGGCCAAGTCCGTAACCTCCGTGTCCGCTCCTTCGCCCGTCGAAATGCCTAAGTCAGCGCCGTTCGCAGCCTCCACCCCAGTCCCTCCGACCGCTTCGGCACCGTCAAATGGTGATCGCTATGCGGAACTCGGTCGCTTCTTCGCCGAGGTTCTCGAGCGCGGACAGCAGATCTACCAGGGCCAGAAGAAGACCCCAACCGAGCTTCCAGTAGTGATCACCGGCGCGGCCCTGGGCCTGCCCGGGACCGAGCACATCTTCGATGATGGCAACATTGCCCGCATCCTGCGGGGCGATCAATTCATCGACGCCATCCCCACTCGCTTCCGCCAGGCCATGCTCGACAAACACATCACGCGCTTGATGAAGAGCGACAACGGAGGGCCCACGTTTGAGTCCATCAACAACCTGGCGGATGTCATCAAGCTGGCGGCCCGCGGAAATGCCTTCGATCTGGAGAAAGAATTCGGAGCTTCCGCGGATCGCGTGGGCGCCCTCGACCGCGTCACCCAACTGGCGATCGCGGCCGGCATAGACGCGCTGCGTGACGCCGGCATCCCGCTGGTCATGCGCTATAAGACCACCAGCAAAGGCACGCAGTTGCCGGATCGCTGGGGATTGCCCGACGCCATGCGCGACGATACCGGGGTGATTTTTGGCTCGGCCTTCCCCGGCCTCGACTCGTTCGCCGACGAGATGGCGCGCTACTACGCAGACCATGCCCGCCGCGAGCAGTTGGCCATGCTGGAAAACGTGCGCGCCCGGGTGGCAGAGAGCAATGGACATTCCGTCCTGGTGCAGGAGATCGACCGTCGCATCAGCGAACTGCGCACCACCATCGAGAAAGAGCCCTATGTCTTCGAGCGGCGCTTCCTGCTACGAGTCTTGTCGATGGGACATTCGCAATTTGCCGAATTCATCGGCGCCCGCGGTCCTAACACGCAAATCAACTCCGCCTGCGCCACCACCACCCAGGCCGTAGCACTGGCGGAAGACTGGATCCGCGCTGGACGGTGCAGCCGCGTGATCGTGATCTCCGCCGACGACGTAACCTCCGACCATCTGCTCGATTGGATGGGCGCCGGATTTCTGGCCAGCGGAGCGGCCGCCACCGACGAAGTGGTCGAAGATGCCGCCATTCCCTTCGACCGCCGGCGGCACGGCTTGATCATCGGCATGGGCGCTGCGGCGCTTGTGGTGGAGAGCGCGGACGCCGCCCGCGAACGCGGAATCCAGCCGATCTGCGAGGTGTTGTGCTCAGTCACAGCCAATAGCGCTTTCCACGGCACCCGTCTCGACGTCCAACACATCGGCCAAGTGATGGAGGATCTGATCGCCCAGGCCGAAGCACACTGCGGCATTTCGCGTCAGCAGATCGCGCCGCACACGGTTTTTGTGTCTCACGAAACCTATACGCCGGCGCGCGGCGGCAGCGCCTCCGCCGAGATCCACGCGCTGCGCCGTGTCTTCGGCGACGTAGCCGACCGCATCGTGATCGCCAATACCAAGGGCTTTACCGGTCACGCCATGGCGACCGGCATCGAAGATGTCGTCGCGGTCAAAGCGCTGGAAACCGGCTGCGTGCCGCCAGTGGCAAACTTTAAGGAAGTCGACCCCGAACTGGGACCGTTGAACCTGTCGAAGGGCGGCGTCTATCCCGTCGAGTACGCAATACACCTGGGCGCCGGATTCGGATCCCAGATCAGCATGACGCTGCTGCATTGGGTGAAGACGAAGGATGCAGTCCGCCGCAGCCCCAATTCCCTGGGCTACGCTTATCGCATTGCCGATACCGCTGCCTGGAACGCCTGGCTAGAGCGGATGGCGGGCCATCCGGTTGCCGACCTGGAAGTGGTTCACCGCACCCTGCGTTTGAAAGACAACGGGGTGGCGGCGCGGGTCACCGAAGTTGCCCGGAAGTCGCGCCCAGTTGCCGCACCGGTCTCAATGCCGGCACCCTCGCCGGTGGTCGAGGTGAGAGCGGTGGCCTCGGTTGTGAAAGCACCTCCCGCTCCTGTGGCCGTTTTGGAGATAAAGCCCGCACCACCAGCCCCACGCGCGGCCGCTGAACCGACTACGAAGGTTGCTGTTGCAGCACCCGAACCTGCCACGCTCCCAATGCCCGCCCAAGCCGGCGATTCGGTGAAGGAGCGGATACTGGCTCTGGTTGCTGAGAAAACCGGCTACCCGGTCGACATGCTCGATCTCGATCTGGATCTCGAAGCAGACTTGGGCGTGGATACGGTCAAGCAGGCGGAGGTGTTTGCCGCGGTCCGGGAGACCTACGGCATCGTGCGTGATGACACCATCAAGCTACGCGACTTCCCCACCCTGGCGCACGTAATTCGCTTTGTGCACGAGCGGCGGCCCGATCTCGACGCTAAGGCGCCAGCCGCTCCGCTGGTGGAGGTAAAGCAGGAAATCAAAGCCACTCCGCCGCCCATAGTGATCTCTGCGAAAACCGGCGATAGCGTCAAGGAACGCATCCTGGCCCTGGTCGTGGAAAAGACCGGCTATCCCAGCGACATGCTGGATCTCGACCTCGACCTGGAAGCGGATCTCGGCATCGACACCGTCAAGCAGGCGGAGATGTTCGCAGCCATCCGCGAAATCTACAGCATCCCGCGCGACGAGAACCGCAAGCTGCGCGACTACCCCACCTTGGCCCACGTCATCCGGTTCGTCTATGAGAAGCGGCCTGACTTAGCCGCGACTCCGGCTGCTGCAACGCCCACCACTGCACCCTCACCTGCTACGGTCGTAGTACATGCGACGGCCGCCACCATTACTAAGGAGAAGGAAGAAATCAAGGTCACCGCGGTAGCGCCCGCGGCAATGTCTGCCGGCGACCCCGTCAAGGAGCGCATCCTGGCCCTGGTCGTGGAAAAGACCGGCTACCCGAAAGACATGCTCGACCTGGATCTCGACCTGGAAGCCGACCTCGGCGTTGATACGGTCAAGCAGGCGGAGATGTTCGCAGCCATCCGCGAAATCTACAGCATCCCGCGCGACGAGAACCGCAAGCTGCGCGATTACCCAACGCTGGCGCACGTCATCCGGTTTGTGTACGAGAAGCGCCCCGACCTGGCCGGCGTGACTCCGGCTCTGCCGAAGCTCGCCGAAGTATCCGCGTCCGCACCGGTGTCCGCAACCACAACCGCACTCGCGCCCATCGTCGCCCAGGCAATCACGGACGACATTATTAAGGAGAAGGTTCTGGAGATCGTGGCCGAGAAGACAGGTTACCCGAAGGACATGTTGGACCTGGATCTCGATCTCGAAGCCGACCTCGGCATCGACACCGTCAAGCAGGCGGAGATGTTCGCGTCAGTGCGAGCGGCGTTCAACATTCCGCGCGATGCCGATCTCAAGCTGCGTGACTTCCCTACCCTGGCCCACGTGATCAAGTTCGCGCATGACCGGCAGCCGGGCGCAGCGGTCACCGCTCCAAGCTCTGCAGCTATTCAGGCCAAGTCTGAAGTGCCTGCCCCTGCGCCCGTTACAACAGTTACCCGGACGCGTCCGATCCCCGCCACTTTCGATGCCGCCAACCGCATTCCCCGCCGTGTGCCGACGCCCACCTTGCGCCCGCCGCTCAACATGTGCAAGCCAACCGGTGTGACGCTCGGCCCTGGCCGCCGGGTTGTGATCATGCCCGACAGAGGTGGCGTGGGAGAGGCGCTCGCACAACGACTGCAGAAGCTGGGCGTGGAAGTTCTCCGTGTCGAAGGCGGGCTCGATGCAGACACGCTCACCAACCGCCTCAAGACCTGGCTGGCCGCGGGTTCTGTGAACGGCGTGTACTGGCTTCCCGCGCTCGATCACGAGGGTCCGTTGAACCAGATGGATCTGGCTGCCTGGCACGAAGCCTTGCAGGTGCGCGTGAAATCGCTATTCACCACCATGCGCGCTCTGTACGAGCCCATTTCGCAGCCGGAAACGTTCCTGATTTCCGCAACGCAACTCGGCGGACAGCACGGCTACGACCAGGCCGGAGCAGGCGCGCCGTTGGGCGGCGCAGTGGTGGGCTTCACCAAGACCTACAAGCGGGAGCGCATGGATGCCCTCGTCAAAGCAGTTGATTTCGAACCTGAGCGCAAGGTGTCAGAACTGGCCGAGATCCTCATCGGGGAAACCCTGCGTGATACCGGCGCAGTCGAGATCGGCTACAAAGCAGGACAACGCTGGACCATCGGGCTGCAAGAACAGCCCGCCACCGACGGCCAGCCTGGCTTGGTACTGGGAAAGGACACCGTCTTTGTGATCACCGGCGCCGCGGGAAGTATCGTCTCCGCCATCACTGCTGACTTGGCCGCCGCGTCCGGCGGCACCTTCTACTTGCTTGATCTGGTGCCGGAACCCGATCCGAATAATCCCGACCTCAAGCGCTTTGTGACCGACAAAGACGGCCTCAAGCGCGATCTGTTCGCGCGCATCCAGGCGCGCGGCGAGCGCGCCACACCGGCGTTGGTGGAGAAAGAACTGGCAGCCCTGGAGCGTGCCCAGGCTGCGGTGACCGCGATCGAAGCTGTTCGAGCCGCGGGCGGCACGGCCCACTACTTCAGCGTCAACCTGATCGATGCTGCTGCGGTTGCCAAGGTCATCAGCCAGGTCCGCGAACGCAGCGGCCGCATCGATGTGCTGCTGCATGCCGCCGGTATGGAGCGCAGCCACTTCCTGCCGGATAAAGACTCCCGTGAGTTTGATCTGGTCTTCGACGTCAAGAGCGACGGCTGGTTCAACCTGCTGCACGCCATCGGCGACATGCCCCTCGGCGCGACGGTGGCGTTTAGTTCGATTGCCGGACGTTTCGGCAACGCCGGACAGACGGACTACAGCTCCGCCAACGACCTGCTGTGCAAGATCACCTCGAGCTTCCGCACCACTCGCCCGAAAACGCGCGGCCTCGTCATTGATTGGACTGCCTGGGGCGGAATCGGCATGGCCACCCGCGGTTCCATCCCCAAGATGATGGAGGTTGCCGGCATTGACATGCTGCCGCCGGAGGCGGGCATTCCTCTAATCCGCCGCGAACTGACCACCGGAGGAACGCGCGGCGAAATCGTCATCGGCCAGCGTCTCGGCGTTCTGCTGAATGAATGGGACTCCACCGGAGGCGTTGACACAATCGCAACGCAGTGGTCCAGCGAACAGCAACTGCAGGGACCGATGATCGGCAAGATAGCAACCATGGGCATGTACAACGGTCTTACCATCGAGACCACGCTGGATCCGAAGATTCAGCCCTTCCTGCACGACCATCAAATCGACGGCACATCCGTGCTGCCCGGCGTCATGGGCGTCGAGGCCTTTGCCGAAGCCGCCGCCTGCCTGCTTCCTGACTGGCACATCGAGGCGGTCGAAGATGTGAACTTCCTGGCGCCGTTCAAGTTCTACCGCAACGAGCCCCGCCCGCTTACGGTCGAGGCGGTCATTCATCCGCAGGGTGACGCTGTTGTGGCAGACTGCCGTTTGATCGGCCGCCGTTCGCTCCCCAATCAGACCGAGCCGCAAGTCACCACGCACTTCACCGCCCGTGTGCGGCTGACGAAACAAACGTCCGCAGCGGCAACCGCGACCCCGCTCGGCAAGCTGGACGGATCCGTCGTCGAAGCCGCCGACATCTATCGCCTGTACTTCCACGGACCCGCGTACCAGGTGGTGGAACGGGCGTGGTGGGACGGAAACCGGATTGTCGGCTTGATGAACAAAAGCTTGCCTGACAATCACCACCCATCCGAGCGGCCAACGCGTATGGCGCCGCGGCTGATCGAGCTTTGCTTCCAAACCGCCGGGCTCTGGGAAATGGGCGTGCAGGGCCGCATGGGTCTGCCCCAGCACATTGATCGAGTCTCCTTACTACGCGCCCCAGAACTGGCCGACGGCCAGCTGTATGCGCTGGTCACTCCTCATCCGGATCGAGGAAGTTTCGATGCGGAAGTCGTCGATACCAAGGGAAACCGTTACCTGTACTTGAGCGGCTATCAAACGGTAGCGCTGCCCGGGGGCGTCGACGCCGGACCCTTGAAAGCACTGCAAGCCATCATGTCACTGCAAGCCGTCGCGGCCTGAGTTGGAAGGCCGTGACGATCCGTTAAACGGAGGGCGTATGCAGCACGAATTTCAGCGCGTGGCGATCGTCAATCGCGGCGAAGCCGCCATGCGTTTTATCCACGCGGCCCGCGAGTTCAATCAAGAGCACGACACGTCGCTGTGTACCATTGCGCTGTTCACCGACCCCGACCGCCACGCCATGTTTGTCCGTGAGGCGGACGAGGCGGTGTCTCTTGGTGCCGCCCAGATCATCGACCCAAGCACCCAGCACCCCAAGAGCAGTTACGTAGACTACGGCCGGCTCGAACAGGCGTTGGCGGAGGCGCGCGCGGATGCGGTCTGGGTGGGATGGGGCTTCGTCGCCGAGCACGCGGAATTCGCCGACCTTTGCCGTGAGCTCGGCATCGTGTTCATCGGCCCGGATGGGGATGTGATGCGGAAACTGGGCGACAAGATCGCCTCCAAGCTACTGGCCGAACAGGCGCAGATCCCGGTCGCGCCCTGGAGCGGCGGGCCAGTCGAAACCCTCGCCGACGCTGTGCACCATGCCGAGCGCCTGGGCTATCCCCTGATGATCAAGGCCACCGCCGGAGGCGGCGGTCATGGGATTCGCCGGGTGAATTCGGCGGACGATCTGCCACGCGCCTTTGAGAGCGCCCGCAGCGAAGCCTTCAAAGCCTTCGGCAACCCCACCGTTTTCATGGAGCAACTGCTGCAGAGCGCCCGCCACGTCGAGGTCCAGATCATCGCTGACCACTACGGGACAACCTGGGCCGCCGGAGTGCGTGACTGCACCATCCAGCGCCGCCACCAGAAAATTCTCGAAGAGGCGCCCTCGCCCGCGCTTTCTCCCGAACAGGATCTGCATCTGCGGGAGGCCGCCGTGCGCCTGAGCCAGGCCGCCGGCTATCACAACGCCGGCACCGTGGAATTCTTGTACCAGCCAGAAACTCAGCGTTTCTCGTTCATGGAGATGAACACCCGGCTGCAAGTCGAACACCCGGTGACGGAATGCACGACCGGGCTCGATCTGGTCAAGCTGCAGATTCACGTCGCGCGCGGCGGCCACCTGGAAGGAGAACCGCCTCGCACCACTGGCCATGCCATCGAAGTGCGTCTGAATGCGGAAGATCCGGATAACGGTTTCGCTCCTGCCCCGGGCGCCATCGAGCGCTTTCGGATCCTGATGGGGCCAGGGGTGCGGATCGACACCGGTGTGGGGGAGGGCGATTCCGTCCCCGCGGAATTCGATTCCATGATCGCCAAGATCATTGCCTACGGTCACAACCGGAAAGAAGCTCTTTCCCGGCTGCAGCGTGCGCTGCGCGAGAGCGTCGTGGTCATCAAAGGCGGAGCCAGCAACAAGGCGTTCCTCCTGGAATTGCTGAACCGCCCTGATGTGCAACAGAGCGCAGTCGATATCGGGTGGCTGGACCGCCTGGCGGCCAGCGGCGGGCACGTCTCCCGGCGTTACGCCGACGTGGCTGTGGTGGCCGCGGCGATCGAAGCCTACGATGCCGAGTTGGCCATCGAGCAGGCGCAGTTCTACGCGTCGGCCGTGCGTGGGCGGCCCCAGGTCCGCAGTGGCGTAGGCCGGACCGTGGCACTGCGCTATCGCGGGCATGCCTATTCGCCCAGGATTTATCGCCTCGGCCCCCGCCAGTACCGGGTTGACGTCGATGGCTCGCGCGTAGACATCCACATCGACCGGTTGGGTCAGTTTGAATATTGGCTCACCGGCTTTGGGCGGCGCTTCCACGTCGTCTCCGTGGTCCAGGGACTGAGCTACGTGATCGAGGTCGATGGCGTCTCGCACCGGATTGATCGCGATGACGGCGGTGTGGTACACGCACCGGCCCCGGCAGTCGTGGTTTCCATTGCGGTGAAGCCGGGCGACACCGTGGCGGCCGGGGATCGCCTGGCCGTGCTCGAAGCCATGAAAATGGAAATGCAGGTAGTCGCTCCATTTGCTGGAAAAGTCCGCTGCGTAATGACCATACCCAACGTGCAGGTTGACACCGGGGCCCCGCTCTTACAACTGGATCCCGCCGCCGATGACGAAACCGTGGCCGCCGCCGAGCGAGTGGCATTTGGCAAGTCGCTGGTTTCAAGCGGCAACGGCAAGTCGCTTCCTTCCCGTTGCCGCCAAAACCTGCGGGAACTCCGCCAACTCGTACTGGGTTTCGACGTGGACCCGGCGCACACCGCGCGGCTGCTCGCTGACTGGAGCCGCAATTGCCCTGCGGATAGCGACGAAATAAGGCAGGCCGAAGAAGAGATCCTCAACATCTTTGTGGATATCTGTTCTTTGTTCCAACGCCAACCGGAGGTGGACGATCCTACCAGCGGAGAAGCGCCCAGCGCCGAGTCTTACCTCTTCTCCTACCTGCGCATGCTTGAGACGCGAGGCGAGGGGCTGCCGCCAGCCTTTGTCGATGCGCTGCGGCGGGCGCTGGCTCATTACGGCGTGACCACGCTGGATCGTTCACCCGAACTGGAAGAGACCCTGCTCTGGATTTACAAATCACACCAGCGGGTTGAGCAGCAAGTCGCTCCGATTCTGGTTGTGCTCGAGCGGCGCCTGCAGCGCGTCGAAGCCTTGGCGCCGCATGCTGGCGAGTCCTTCCGCACTCTCCTCGACCGCATGACCTCCATCACTCGCGGGCTCTTTCCCACGGTCAGCGACTTGGCCCGGGAAGTGCGTTATCGCTACTTCGATCACCCCTTGTTTGAGCAGGCACGGAAGCAGGTCTATACGCAGGCCGAGGAACACCTCGCCTATCTTGCCTCCAATCCCAAGGCCGCAGACCGCCGCGAGCGAATACGCGCGCTGGTCGAATGTCCGCAGCCCCTGGTGAGCCTGTTCGCCGGCCGCTTCGCGGGCGCGACGCCCGCCTTGTGCCAACTGATGTTGGAAGTACTCACCTGGCGATACTACCGGATTCGCATGCTCATGGACTTTCGTTCTCAAGCGGTAGACGGACACTGCTATGCCTCCGCCGAGTACGATCACGAGGGCAAGCGTATTCACGTCTTTACCACCCACGCCGATTATGCCCAACTCTCCGCCACGGCGCGGAAGCTGTTTCCTCTGATCGCAGAAGTGCCCCCCGATCACGATATCGTGATCGATTTCTACGTCTGGCATTCCGGCTCATTGAGCGATCCGGAGACCACGCAGCAGGAGGTTCGGTCCATGCTCCACCAGACCGGATTCCCCCGCTCCATCCGGCGCATCGTGGTGGCCGTCGGCAGCCCAGGCCGCGGCCAGGGCATGGGCGGCATGCAGCACTTCACCTATCGCCCCAGCAACGACACCTACGAAGAGGAGAAGCTCTATCGCGGACTCCACCCCATGATGGGGAAGCGTCTCCACCTCTGGCGGCTCAACAATTTCAACATTGAACGCCTGCCCTCGGTCGAAGATGTTTACCTGCTCCACGGCGTCGCCCGCGATAATCCAAAAGATGAGCGGCTGTTCGTTTGTGCGGAAGTGCGCGATCTAACGCCCGTGCGCGATGAGGCCGGTCGCATTGTGCAATTGCCTCATCTGGAGCGCATGCTGATGGAAGCCCTGGCGAGCATACGGCTGTTCCAATCGCGGCGCCCGCTGCGGGAGCGCCTCTATTGGAACCGGATCCTGCTTTACGTGTGGCCGCCGCTCAATCTGAAGCCGGATGAACTGCACGATATTGTGCACCGACTGGCTCCAGCGACCGAAGGCCTGGGCCTGGAGCAACTGGTCGTCCGCGCCCGCATTCCCAGTCCGGAGACTGGCGAGTTGCGCGATATGGTGGTCCGCATCTCGAGCCCGGGCGGCAGTGGTTTGCTCATCACCTTCCGGCCAGCCAACAAACTGCAACCGATGAGACCCCTGACAGAATATGAACAGAAGGTCGTCCGTATGCGCCAGCGCGGGCTCCTCTACCCCTACGAAATCATCAAAATGCTGACCCCCGCTCCGGCAGACACGCGGGCTGAATTTCCTCCCGGCGATTTTGTGGAGCACGATCTTGGCCCGGACGGCCGCCTGGTTCCGGTTGATCGCCCCCACGGCCAAAACAAAGCCAACATCATCGCTGGCGTCATCCGCAGTTTCACCCCCAGGTATCCCGAGGGTATGACCCGAGTCATGTTGCTGGGAGACCCCAGCAAGGATCTGGGCGCCTTAGCCGAAGCCGAATGCCGCCGCATTATCGCGGCTCTGAGTCTGGCCGAAGAAAAGGGTGTTCCCCTGGAATGGTTTGCCATCTCGGCGGGCGCCAAGATCTCCATGGAGAGCGGAGTGGAGAACATGGATTGGATCGCCGCTGTTTTGCGCCGCCTGGTTCTATTCACGCAAGCAGGCGGAGAAGTGAACTTAGTGATTGATGGCATCAATGTTGGCGCACAACCCTACTGGAACGCTGAGGCCACCATGCTCATGCACACCCGGGGCATCCTGGTCATGACGCCCAGGGCCGCGATGGTGCTCACCGGCAAGCGCGCCTTGGACTACTCGGGCAGCATCTCCGCCGAGGACAACCAGGGCATTGGCGGCTACGATCGCATCATGGGTCTCAATGGCCAGGCCCAGTACTGGGCCCGCGATATTGATGACGCCTGCCACATCCTCATGCGCCACTACGACCACACCTACCTGGCCCCGGGTGAACGATTCCCCCGTCGGGCCCTCACCACCGATCCCACCGACCGGGACGTGCAGGCCTACCCGCACAATAAGAACCACGAGGATGGCTTCACGCTGGCTGGGGAGATCTTCGCCGACGAAACCAACCCCGGGCGCAAGAAATCCTTCGATATTCGTAAAGTGATGATGGCGGTCGTGGACCAGGACCATCCTCCTCTGGAGCGCTGGCCGGGCATGCGGGCGGCGGAGACCGCAGTCGTGTGGGATGCTCATCTCGGCGGCTACCCGGTGTGCCTCATTGGCATCGAATCCCGGCCGGTGCCGCGTTTGGGATTTGTCCCCGCGGACGGGCCGGATCAATGGTACGCCGGCACGCTGTTCCCGCTCTCCTCGAAGAAGGTGGCCCGCGCCATCAATGCGGCGAGCAACAACCGGCCGGTAGTGCTGCTGGCCAATCTCTCGGGCTTCGATGGCTCGCCGGAGTCTATGCGCAAGCTGCAGTTGGAGTACGGCGCCGAGATCGGAAGGGCGGTCGTCAACTTCAAAGGTCCTATGATCTTTTGCGTGATCTCCCGCTACCACGGCGGTGCTTATGTGGTTTTCTCCCGGGCCTTAAATGAAAACCTCGAAGTGGTGGCTCTGGAAGGAACCTACGCTTCCGTGATTGGTGGTGCCCCGGCGGCGGCTGTGGTCTTCGCCAGCGAAGTCGAAGCCCGGACTCGCAAAGATGCGCGCCTGGTGGCCCTGAACCAGGCGATCGCCCAGGCCGAAGGCGTGGAGAAAGGCCGCCTGCGCGCCCAGTTTGACGAGCTTTTCAAAGTCGTACATTCGGAAAAGCTGGGCGAGATGGCCGATGAGTTCGACCGCGTGCATAGCGTGCAGCGAGCTCTCAAGGTCGGCGCACTCCACCAGATTATTCCACCCGCGGACCTTCGTCCTCATCTCATCCATGCCATCGAACACGCGCTGGAAAAGTATGGACAACCGAAAACCGAGGAGCTTGCAGCCCAGGAATCTGAAGCGATAGTCAGTGCTGCGTAGTCAGCCAGGCGCTCTGGCGTCTGTGGTGGAGAGATATGACGGAAGTGTATTGGCTCGAACAAGCCGACACGGACATGCCGGCGGAGAATGATTGGCTCAGCGCGGGAGAAATGCTCCGCCTCAACAGCATGCGTGTTGCCAAGCGCCGCGCCGACTGGCGCCTGGGGCGCTGGACCGCCAAACGTGCGGTGTCAATCTACCTGGACCTGCCGAGCCATGCTCCTGCCCTTGCCGACATAGAAATCCTCCCGGCGCCGTCGGGCGCGCCAGAGGTTCTTCTGGCCAACCACCCGGCGCAGGTCGCTATCTCAATCAGCCACCGCGCCGGGGTGGCCGTTTGTGCTGTAGGGCCCTCGGGCGTGGCGCTGGGTTGTGATCTGGAGATGATCGAGCCGCGTAGCGACGCCTTTGTCGCGGACTACTTCACTGCGGAAGAGCAAGCTTTAGTGGCGAGGGCGTCCGCAGCAGAACGGAGCCAGCTCCTGGCTCTGCTTTGGAGTGGGAAGGAGAGCGCGCTTAAAGCCTTGGCTGAGGGGCTGCGACTCGACACGCGCTGTGTGACAGTTTGCCCCTTCGAGCAAGGCCTGGGCAACGATGAAGACTGGTGGATAGACAATCCACGTCGTCCCCTGCCTTCAGGCTACGGCCTCAATCGCTGGCGCCCGCTGCAGGCTCGTTGCACCAACGGCCCGGTCTTCCACGGTTGGTGGCAGCACACAGACAGTTTATTGCGTACCGTCGTCGCCGCTCCGCCACCGGTGCCCCCGATTCTCTTAAAGAACCCCGCTGACCAGTCCGCAATGCCGCTTCCGTAGAGACGCAGCTGGCCGCGTCTCCCGCGCAGCCCACCCGAACAATCGTGGTGGTGCCGCGGCCCTGCGTCACTCAAGATCAGATTTTCCGCAGACCATGAAGCCCACGAGTCGGTGCCCGCCCGCCGTTCAAACCGCCATACGGCGGCTGTCCCCTTCCTTTTGGGCCAGGTAGCGCATCAGGATGTCGCGCAGGGAGATCAGACCTTTCAGTTCCTTGCCATCCATGATGAGCAGGTGGCGGAATCCGAATTCACGCATCAGGAACAGGCAGTCTTCCACCGAATCCTGCACGCTCACATACTTGGGATTGGCGGTCATCACCTCGGAGATCTTGGTGGTTCCGGGCATGCGGCCCAGCGCCACCACGCGGTTCATGACATCGCGCTCGGAAAAGATGCCCACCAGTTCCCCGTTCCGCAGCACGGGCAATGCCCCGATGTGGTGTTCCATCATGAAACGCGCGGCCTCCAGCACCGTGCGGTCGGCTTCGATGGAGTAAACTCTGCGGTCTTTTACCAGATCGTAGGCTTGTGCCATAAAGCTGCTCCTTGCGGAAAGTAAAACCAGGTGGAACGCGTCGGACAGCCGGCCCCACGCCGGCAGGAAAGTTGCACCACTCTATCACGTCCAGAGGGGGACCGAGAAGGAGCCCCAGGCGCGCCGCGGGAAAAACGCTTGAATGTTATCGGTTCGGGGCCAGATACCGTTTCTTATAGTAGGCCTGCACCTGCAGCGTGGGAGACGGAGTCACCTGCACCTTGATCTTCCTCCACTTGCCGTCACGGGCTCGATTACTGGGCCGATAGCCGAGCAGGTACTGCGTGCGCATTTCGCGGCTGATGCTTGCGGCGATTTCCGGCAACTTCTCCAGGCTGGTGGCGGTCAGCGTACGGCCCCCGGTGGCATCGGTGATCTCGCTCAGCCACCGCTTGCCCATGAACTCCTCGAAGGATTTGAACAACAAGGCATCGAAGATGCCGATGGCGTAAACCTCGACACCGGATTCCTGCAGCAGGCTCTTGATTTCCCCGAGCCGGTAGCGACTGTGATTGTCACCCCCATCAGAGATGATGAGAATCGCTCTGCGCTCGTAACGCGCGGAATGCAGGTGGGTAACGGCGAGGTAGATGGCGTCCAGCAGCGCGGTCTGCCCGTCGGGCTTCACGGCGGCCAGCCTGCGCTCGATGTCCTCGATGGACTGGGTCGAAGTGGCCAGCACGCGAGGCTTGTCGGCGAAGGTGACCACGCAGTAATCGTCCTGCGCGTTCGCGTTTCTGAAAAACTGCTCCACCGCCTCGCGCTCGGTGACGAACTTGTTGCTCATGCTCCCACTCAGGTCGAGGACCAGACCGATTGAGATGGGAGCATCTTCCGCTGAGAAATCACGGATCTCCTGTCGCCGTTCATCCTCAAACACGCTGAAATCTTTCCGCTCCAGACCTAGGACGGGTCGGTTCCGGCCGTCGGTTACAGTCACGGGAACCAGCACGCGATCGACTTCCACGTGCAGGGCTTTCGCGTGCGGCAGCAACAAACCACGCTCACTCGTCGGGAGTGGGGACAGCGCTATGGTCTGGTCCAGTAGGTTGCGTGGCGCTACGTGGACTTCATCCGTATTCTGCGAGTGGGCGACCGCTGCCCACAGAAGGGTTGTCACGCAGAGCAAGACCTGCGGACCAAGGCGCAAGGAGAAACCAGCGGTAACCGGGAGCCTGAGCATGGACCCCACCCTGAGACGCGGGCGGATGGTAGCACAGCTTGGTGGCAGGTCTTGAAAAAAGTTTTCCTGGGGGGGCAGAGTCGAAAGACTCTGGTCAAACTCCTGCTGGAGGCGGGTTTGGGCGGAAAGGCAGAACCCGACGGTCGCCTCCCGGCGACCGCCTTTAACTCCCGTTCTCACTGCAAATGGTTCAGCCGTGAGGTTGTGTCTGCTGGCTTGCTGTCTTCACGCGGGGTCATGGTGACCACGCTGTATTCCCGCTCTTTGTCGTCCAGGTCCTCCGACCGCAGGATCATCTTGTCCCTGTCCAGGCGGAACATAGCGATGCCCCCGACCGGCAGCAGCACGGGGTGCTTTTCGTCCCGGGGTCGAATGCGGAAGACCATACGATCGCTCTGCACGATGTATTCCTGACAGAGCAATTCTTGAGTTTTCTTATCACCCCGGTCAGTGCCGAGCATTTCGTCGGCAAAACTCTTACTGCTGTTTCCGGCGACGCCGCACTGCACCGAGTCCATCTGCAGCAACACGCCGCTCAGGTAGTGCTTTCGTTCCCTGGCATGGGCCAAAGATATGAGCAGAACTACGGCAAGAAAGATCCTGGTTCGCATGCACCATACCCCTGCGCAGCCTGGTAAGGGTGAAAGTGCGCTCCAGGGTGCGCCATCCTCAGGAAGCTATTGTTTTATGGAGACGGCCCTTGCGGAAGGTCACGCCAGTAATTGGCCAGTCGTAACCAAGGCCATAGCGAGGGGGAAATTGCAATTGCCCGTGCTAACCCACCTGTCATCTGCTATCTTCTTGCTTCGCCAGTGAATGCGTAGCTGGTAGCTCTGCCATCACGTACTCGGTGTCGGTTTGCCAGCCACCGTAACAATTGGAGTTCGGACCCCAATGCCCAATCCTGTGCCCATGCCTCACGCCGTCCGTCCTGAGCCGAGCCGGCTGTACCGCTGGATGGTCTTGATCTTCATCAGCCTGGCGATGTTCGGAAATTATTACGTCTACGACTGCATCGAGCCGGTTGCCGACCTACTCTCCAAGCAACTGGGCTTTTCTAACTCCAACATCGGGCTGCTGCAAGGCATCTATAGTCTTCCGAACGTATTCATGGTGCTGGTTGGTGGTTACATCGTCGACCGCATCGGCACCCGGAAAGCGATCTTTATCTTCGGCACCATTTGCTTAATCGGTGCGGCGGTCACTCCACTTTCTGGAAGACTGCTTTTGTTTCCCGTCAACCTGGGAAGCATTCACCAGACCTTCTCGTTCCCGGTTATGGCCCTGGGACGCCTGATCTTCGGCTTAGGCGCCGAATCGCTTATCGTGGCCGTAACCACCGCGACGGCTAAATGGTTTCGCGGCAAGGAACTGAGCTTCGCGTTCGGGATCAACCTGATGATCGCCCGCTTCGGCACCTGGCTGGCGCAGAACTCGCCGACCTGGGCCCGGCCCGCCTATTCGACCTGGCAGACACCGCTGTGGATTTCCGTGGCATTCGGCAGCTTGTGCGTCGTCGGCGCTCTGGTGTACTGGGTGATGGAGTCCTATGCCGAAATGAAGATGGACCTCAAGCACCAGGGGTCTACCGATAAAGTGGTGTGGAGCGATCTATCCAAGTTCGGAGTGTCGTACTGGTACATCGTTGCCCTTTGTATTGTCTTCTATTCCGCCATCTTTCCTTTTGAGACCTTTGCCATCAAGTTCTTCATCGAAGCCCACGGCACCAGCCGCGAGCTAGGCGGATTCCTGCTCAGCATCCTGACTGCTTTCACCATGTTCGGGACGCCGGTATTCGGGCTGTTCGTAGACAAAGTGGGTAAGCGCGCTCTCCTGATGATGCTCGGGTCGGTGCTGTTGATCCCGGTTTACCTGATGATGGGTTACACCCAGGTGAGCCTGTACGTGCCTATGGCCATGATGGGGGTCGCCTTCTCGCTGATCCCGGCGGTGATGTGGCCATCTGTGGCTTACATCGTGGATCAGTCCAAGCTGGGGACCGCCTATGGACTCATGACCATGATCCAGAACATAGGCTTATTCGGTTTCAACGTCCTGGTCGGCTGGGCCAATGACCATGGCCATGCCAGCGCGTCCAATCCGGCAGGCTACCACCTGGGGATGTGGATCTTCTCTATTCTGGGATTCCTGGGAGTGTTTTTCGCCTTCCTTTTGCGCCAGAGGGAAACTGGGCCCCACGGGCACGGGTTGGAGACGATTACCACCGCCTCGGCAAGCGCTTAGCCTGGGTTTGGGCTGTGGGGCTTTGGGATCCAGACGGCATACCAGCGCGACCAACGGGTTGACGAGCTTCGGTCCGGCCCTTTAGGCTGCGCAAGTGGGTACCAAAGTCACCTGACGGTGATAACGGGCTATCCCCAAAGCAACCATGGATTTCCATTGCGGTTCCAGGCCGACGCACAACTCACCCCAGGAACTGCAGGCGGTACAACGAAAAGACATTTACGCCGCATCTGACTTAGTGCGGCCGGAAAAGGCGACTTGACGGACGCGAAGAAACCACAGGGCGACCGGCTTTCGGAAGCAGAGGCGATTGAGCGAGCCAAGCAGGGCGAGGCAGAATCCTTCGAGGTCCTGTACCACCTGCATAAGCGTCGCGTGTATTCCTTATGCTTGCGCATGACAGCCAACACCGCGGAAGCCGAGGACTTGACTCAGGAAGCTTTCCTGCAGTTGTTCCGCAAGATCGCCACCTTTCGCGGCGAGTCGGCCTTCTCCACCTGGTTGCACCGCATGGCGGTCAACGTCGTGCTGATGCACCTACGCAAGAAGGGGCTCCCGGTGGTTCCGCTGGAAGACACCATCGAGAGCGAGGAAGAAGCTCCCAGGAAAGAGTTGGGAGCACCGGATGCGCAGTTGGCCGGATCGGTGGACCGGCTTCAACTGGAGCGCGCGATTGCAAACTTGCCGCCGGGATACCGGTCGGTTTTCGTATTGCACGACGTGGAAGGGTATGAACATAACGAGATTGCCGCAATGGTCGGATGTTCCATCGGCAACAGCAAATCACAGTTGCACAAAGCGCGGATGAAATTGCGCGAACTCCTCAAAACGAGCAGAGCTGAAAAAGCCGGCAGGCCGTAGAGGAGTTGGGAACAGCGGTATCGGGGGGAGAGGTAGCATGAACTGTGCAGAGTTTCAGCGAGTTCTGCCAGACATCATCGGGGGCGGCCGCAGTGCCGAACAGGAAGGGCATCTGACTTCGTGTTCCGCCTGCTCTGGTCTGGTTTCAGACCTCAACACCATTTCTCAGCAGGCCCGGCTGTTGCAGGCGTCGGAGGAACCCAGCCCGCGGGTGTGGAGTTCCATCCAGGTCGCGCTGCAGCAGGTGCAATCGGACCTGGATCTGATTGCTGAACAGGCCTGGTCTCTGCAGGCGTCGGAGGAACCCAGCCCACGGGTATGGAATTCCATCGAGATTGCCTTGCGGCAGGAGGGGCTGATTCGTCAGCCCCAACGGGACCCCGTTCTAGCCCCCAGGTCCTGGGGCTGGACCCGGGCGTGGCTGATGCCGGTCGCGGCAGCCTTCTTGGTCGCCTTTAGCCTGATCATCTATCAGCGGGTACCGAACCGGACTGCGCTTTCGGCACAGCCCGGATCCACACCCAACTTTCTGGCTGGTTTGCCGCCGGTCATGACCCCTGGTACGAGCGAGGATGACCAGCTGTTGGAAACGGTCGCGTCCCGCGCACCGGCCATGCGGGCCACCTACGCAGCCAATCTGGAGAGTGTGAACGACTACATCCGCGATGCGGAAGAGTCGGTTAAGAGCGATCCCAACGATGAAGAAGCCCAGCAATACCTGATGGCAGCCTACGAGCAGAAGGCCATGGTTTATGAGATGGCTTTGGACCGTTCTCTGCCATAATATGCGGTCAGCAGTCCGGGAGTTATTCGCAGGGGAGGCAACAACGATGCGCACCAGGCAACGCGCCGCAAGAATTGTCGCAGTGGCAATCGTTGCCGCAGTGGCTTTGGGTGCCGGCCCGGCCCGCAAAGAATACCGCTACACCGTGCGCCCCCGCTCCAGCATCACGATCACCAACCAATACGGTCCCATTTCTGTGAAGCCTGCTCCCGGCAACCAGGTGCTGGTGACGGCTACGGTTCACTCCGATAAGGTCGAGGTTGACCAAAGTCAGAGCGGCAACCGGGTAGACATCCTTTCTCATCTGCTCCCCGGGGCCAACTCCGACAACGGGCGGGTCGAGTACGAAGTGCAGGTGCCTCCCGACGCCAGCGTGACCCTGCATTCCACTACCGGCCCGCTGAGTGCCGAGAAGCTGCACGGAGATGTAACCGTGGAAGGGGCTACCGCCCATGTTGACGTACGCGATATCAGCGATGCCCATGTCCACGTCCGCACTCTCAATGGCCCGGTCATCCTGACCAATATCCAGGACGGGCACGTAGAAATCACCTCAGTCAGCGGCGACGTCACCCTGAACTCTGTCAGTGGCCCGCTGGTGCAGGTCAACTCCAGCAGCGGCAAGATCCATTACGACGGCGACTTCGGCGCCGGGGGCGAGTACTTCCTCACCAGCCACAGCGGTGATATCGAGGCTACCGCCCCAGGCGACGCCTCGATTGATGTCACCGCTCGGTCCATCCGGGGACACGTGGAGAACGACTTCCCCTTGGAGCCCAAGCACACACCCTTCGTCATCAAGGCGGGGAGTGCCTTCGCGGGTACGGTCGGCCGGGCCGCTTCTGCGGTCAAGCTGCTTTCCTTCAGTGGTAAAATCCACCTCAAGAAACGCTGAAAAATCTGGCCGGGCGTGGTTCGCAGCACTCCGGCAATCCGGCACGTATGAGGACCAGACCCGGTTCCGTCCGCGAGGCCAAGTTGCCTGCCCGTGAGCCTGTGCCGGGGGCCAGGGTCGTATTCCTGGTGGGATTCATGGGCGCCGGCAAGACCTGTGTCGGGCAAGCCTTGGGCCGGCAACTGGGTTGGCAGTTCGAAGATCTCGACGACCGCATCCAGGCTCGGGAGGCACAAACCATCGCGCAGATCTTTCGCTCGGCCGGGGAAGCGGCATTCCGAGTTGCGGAGCACCAAGCCATCCGCGAATTGCTCTCGGGCCTTGGAGCATCTCACCGGGTTGTCGCCTTGGGTGGAGGAGCATTTGCCCTAGCGGAGAATGCAGCGCTTCTGGAAGCCACCGGATTCCCCATCGTCTTTCTGGACGCCCCCGTCGAGGAACTGTGGCGGCGTTGCCAGCAGCAAGCCTTGGAGCGTCCGTTAAGCCGGGACGCACCGCAGTTTCGGGAACTATATGCAGCCCGCCGCCCCCATTACCTTCGTGCTGGCCTAAGGGTTGAAACCAGCGGCAAACCGATTGAAACTATTGCTGCAGAGGTGGCAAGCCGCCTTCGGCTGCGATAGACCGGTTCTAGGAAGACATTGTCTGTCGAGACGCGGCTAGCTGCGTCTCAAGGAGTCATAGGTGAACCTAAGAAGCGCATTACTCGTCGGAGCCTCTTTGTTGCTGCTGAGTGCAGGCGCAGCTGCGGAAACAGGCAAAGAAAAGGAAGCGCCCGGCGTGGTGGATTCGGGTTCGTTTGGCATCTTCGTGGGCGGACGCCGGGTAGCCACGGAAACCTTCTCGGTTCACGGCCAGCCCGGAGGAACGAACATCATCACCTCCCAGCTTAAAGAGGATGGCGGCGCTGCGGCCCAGACTTCGGAACTGCAAATTACCTCGACCGGCGTTCTCGTGCGCTACGAATGGCGTGAACTCGCTCCCGGCAAAGGCCAATTGGAGATCACCCCGAAGAATGACTTCCTGGTGGAGCGCATCACCACCAACCCCGGAGATAAGCCCGCCGAGCAGCCTTTCCTCATGCCGAACACTTCGGTGGTGTTGGACAACAATTTCCTGATCCAGCGTGAGGTGCTGGCGTGGCGATACCTGGCATCCAGCTGCGCCACGGAGAAAGGCCAGATGCGTTGCACTGCGGCCCAGTTCGGGGCGATTGTGCCGCAGGATCGCACCTCTGCGCGCTTGACCATGCAACCTGTCGGCGAAGAAAAGATCACGATCCGCGGCGCTGAGCGGCAACTGCTTCGAATCAACCTGAAGGGCGAGGATGACGAGTGGGGTTTGTGGCTGGATCCTCAGGACCACTACAAGCTGATACGCGTCGTCAAGTCCGGGGAAAATTCGGAAGTGGTGCGCGACTAAGGCGGCGAGTAACTTGCTGTCCCTGATTGACACACGTACGTCACGGGTTCTGTTCACGGTGCTGCTGTTCGCGCTGGCGCTGGGGTTTCTCTACGTCGCCCACCGCACCCTGATCGCGTTCCTGTTCGCGATCTTCTTTGCTTACCTGGTAGATCCCGCCGTGGGACGGATCGAGAAGTGGGTCCGCGGCCGGGGCCGCGCCATCGCCCTGATCTACCTGCTGCTGGTAGTGCTGGTGGGGGCCTTTTTCTTTTTTGTGGGGCCGCAAGTCGCGCGCCAGGCCCAGCGGCTCAGTGAGTCCTTGCCCACTCTGCTGACCAAGGTGAGCAGCGGCGATATCGCCGAGCAATTCGGACAGGAGCACGGCTGGAGCCGCAATACCATTGAGCCGGCAAAGAAACTCCTGCAAGACCACAAAGGCCAACTGACGGACTTCGCTCAGCGGGCTGGCTTGAAGGTAGCGGAATTGGCCCAGCAAGCTTGGCTGCTGGTGGTGGTGCCGATTCTGGCTGCTTTTTTCCTCAGGGACGGGCGTTTCTTCAAAGAAGTCCTGCTTTCCTTTGTCAATACCCGCCCGCAACGTGAGTTCCTGGACGGGGTGCTGGGCGACCTGAATCAGATGCTGGCGCATTTCATCCGCGCCCAGCTGACGCTGGCGGCTCTTTCCTGGCTGGCCTACACCGCCTTCATGGGAGTGACCCGGGTTCCCTACGCGCTGGTGCTGGGTACCGCCGGCGGAATCATGGAGTTCATTCCCGTCGTCGGACCGCTGGTCGCAGGCTTGCTCATCATCGGAGTGGCGCTGCTGATGAGCTATCCTCACTGGCTGCTGCTGCTCGTTTTTCTGCTGGCGTGGCGGATGGTCCAGGATTACGTGGTTTCCCCGCGCATTATGGGAAAGAGTATGGAACTGCATCCCCTGGCAGCAATTTTTGGGGTCCTGGCAGGCGGTGAGATGGCAGGCGTGCTGGGCGTTTACTTGTCCATCCCGGTTATGGCAAGCCTGCGAATCGTGTGGCGACGCTGGCGCCTCTACGCCGAGAAGAAGCGCTTCGGCCCGCTCAACGAGTATTCCTTCGGAACCGAGATTACTCCGAGGCGATAGGGTTCCCACAACCGAGAACCGGGAACCGAGAACTGCAAGTCACAAGAGACACGCTGCTACCCCGCCCCCACCGCGCTTTCCAGCTTCACCTGCCGCAGGAACTCCGCTGCGGCTTCCGGTAGAACGGTATTGATGAACATCCCCGAACCCAGTTCGAACCCCGCTACGCGAGTGAGCCGCGGAATCACACTCACGTACCAGTGGAAGTACTTCACCCCAACGCACTCAGCGGGCGCGCTGCGAATGGTGTAGTTGAAGTCCGGGTTTTCCAATCCCCTATAGAGTTTTGCCAGCACCGCGCGCAGGGTGCGGGCCAGGTCTGCAATCTCGGCGGCGCTTATGTCCCCGAAGCTCGCCATGTGCCGCCGCGGATAGATGTGAGTGCAGAACGGCGTCGGCGAAGCGAACAACTCCATGGCGACAAAGTGCTCCGTAGTCATGACGATGCGCTTCTGTTCTTCCAGTTCTTCTTCCACCATCTGGCAGATCATGCATTCCCCGTATTCGTCGTAGTGGCTGAGCGCGTGCTGGAACCGCTCGCGCACCTGCTGCGAGATGACCGGGGTAGCGATTAACTGGGAATGAGGATGCTCCAGGCTGGTACCCGCATCCCGGCCGTGATTCTTGAAAATGGTGATGTGGGCAATCCGCGGATCGTGGCTGAGTTCGATGTAGAGGGTCCGGTAGATGCGCAACACGTCGGCCACCTGCGCGTCGCTCATCAGCGCGGTGAACTGGGCGTGGTCGGGCGTCTCGATCACGACATCATGCACGCCAAAGCCGTTAATAGTGCGGCGAGAGCGATGAATCGTGCGGGTGGGCTCGATGTCTCGCGCCAGCGCTGCGAACCGGTTCGGCACCACCCGCACTTGCCAGGATCCGTTGCCGTCGGGCACCCGCAACACTTCCGGCGGAGTCTTGCTCTCGTTTCCCGGGCAGAAGGGGCAAGTCTCCACAAATGACGCAACCGGGTTGGCTGAACGATGAACGATCATGTCTTCAGGCCGCTTAGCCCGCTCGGTGGCGATGATGACCCATTCCTTGGTCAGGAAATTCTGGCGCAGCTCCGGCATATTAGCTCCTCTCGTTCTCTATCGGCAGCGCTTCAATTCGCTCCAGTTAGGCTCCGGGCTCTAGGCAGGGACCGACCTGTTGGAACCTAAGCCCAGAGCCAGCATCCCAGGGGCTAAAGCCTCGAGCCCAGAGCCTGTTGTAGAATCCGAGACAATACCCATGCAGACCAAGATCTCCGTAGGAATCCTGGGCGCCACCGGCATCGTCGGCCAGCGCTTTGTCCAAATGCTGGAGCACCATCCCTGGTTCGAAGTGGCCTGGCTGGCAGCTTCTGATCGCTCTGAAGGCAAGCCTTACATTGAAAGCGCGCGCTGGCGCTTGAAAACGCCGATCCCTGCTGCCGTGGCCCATATGCGCGTGTCACCGGCCCAACCGGACAACGCGCCCAAGATCATTTTCGCCGCTCTTGACGCCGCCATCGCCACCGAACTCGAACCCCGCTTTGCCGAAGCCGGGTGTGCTGTCATCACCAATTCCAGCGCCTTGCGCATGCAAAAGGACGTGCCCCTGGTCGTCCCCGAAGTCAATCCCGATCACATCAAGTTGCTCGAGTGTCAGGCTTGGCGGCGTCATTCCGGGGGCTTCGTCGTAACCAACCCCAACTGCTCGGCCATCGGGCTGGTCATGGCCCTTGCTCCATTGGAACAGCGATTCGGCATTGAGACTGTGATGGCCGTCACCATGCAGGCCGTGAGCGGCGCCGGCTATCCCGGGGTGGCTTCGCTCGACATCCTGGGCAATGTCATTCCCTATATCTCAAAAGAAGAAGAGAAGATGGAGGAAGAAACCCGCAAGCTGCTCGGGCGGCTCGCCGGCTCGGCCATCGTGCCCGCGGATTTTGCCATGAGCGCCCAGTGCAACCGTGTAGCTGTGGAAGACGGGCACATGGAATCGGTTTCGGTGAAGTTCAAGAAGAAGGCCCGGCCCGAGGAGATCATCGCTGCCTGGAATGAATTCCGCAGCGTGCCCCAGGAATTGCACCTGCCCAGCGCCCCCGAGCAGCCGGTTAAGTACTCCGCCGTGACCGACCGGCCCCAGCCCCGCCTCGACGCCGACTGCGGCCACGGCATGACCGCAACGGTGGGACGCCTGCGCCCCTGTGGCGTGCTGGACTGGAAATTCACTGTGCTGTCCCACAACGTCATTCGCGGCGCCGCCGGAGCGGCTTTGCTCAATGCCGAACTACTGAAGGCACAGGGATATCTGGGATGAAGCTGCGCGCATGGAATCAGCAGCTCACGTCTACAACGGAGACACCAAGGAACCTCCACCAATGATCGTCATGAAATTCGGCGGCACTTCGGTGGAGGACGCCCAGGCGATTACGCGCGCCGCTGGCATCGTTAAAGCCCGCCTGCCGCAAAAGCCAGTGGTAGTGGTTAGTGCTATAGCCAAAGTGACTGACCAGTTGCTGGCCATGGCCCGTGCCGCCGGGGCCGGAGACCGCGACACCGCCCTCAAAGTTTCCCGCGGCTTGCGCGAGCGCCACTACAACGTTGCCGGCGAACTGCTGGGCACGGGTATCTTCACCCAGTTTCACAGTGAACTGGAAGCTGACTTCGATGCCCTGGATGAACTGCTGCGCGGCATTGCCGCAGTGGGCGAATTGACGCCACGCACCTCCGATCACGTGGCTTCCTACGGCGAACTGCTGTCCAGCAAGATCGTTACAGCGGCATTCTCCGCACGCGGGCTCGACGCTAGCATGGTGGACTCACGCCAGTGCATCGTGACCGACTCCACCCACATGCGTGCCGCACCCTTGTTCGAGGACACGAACCAACGCCTGCAGTCCACGCTGCCGCCGCTGCTGGCTGACAATCGCGTGCCCGTCATGGGCGGCTTCATCGGCGCCACCAAGGCAGGGGTGACCACGACCATCGGACGCGGCGGCTCGGATTTCTCCGCCGCCATCGTGGGCGCAGGCCTCGGCGCCGAGCGCATCGAAATCTGGACCGACGTGGATGGCATGCTGACCACCGACCCCAACCTGTGCCCGGAGGCCAAACGCATCAAAGTCATCAGCTTTGACGAAGCGGCGGAACTGGCCTACTTCGGCGCCAGAGTGCTGCACCCCGCCACCGTGCTCCCAGCGGTGCAGAAGAATATCCCGGTGTACATCTTGAATTCCCGCAATCCGAGTTGCGAAGGAACTCGGATCACCACCCGCGCCCCCCACTGCCGGAACATTTTCAAGGCTATTGCCGTCAAGAAGCGAATCACCATCGTGGACGTGGCCGCGCCCCGCATGCTGCTGGCCCACGGCTTTCTGAAAGCCATCTTTGAGGCCTTTGACCGCCACCGCGTACCCGTGGACGTAGTATCCACATCCGAAGTGAGCGTATCGCTCACGGTAGACTCCAACGAATCCATTCCCGCACTCGCGGCCGATCTGGCCAAGCTGGCGGATGTAAAGTATGAGGGTCGCAAGGCTATCGTCTGCCTGGTAGGAGATAATCTGCGGGAGACACCCGGAGTCGCCGGCCGCGTGTTCGCCGAGCTGGCCGATGTAAAAATTCGCATGATTTCGCAGGGCGCATCGGAAATCAATCTGACGTTCGTGATCGAAGAAGATGCCGTGCCCGGAGTAGTGCAGCGGCTGCATAAGACGTTTTTCTCGGACCTGGATCCGGAAGTGTTCGCGTAGTGCAGGCTCAAGAGCGATGAACCGCAAAGATCGCAAAGGTTCCGCAAAGAACGCAAAGAAAGTCTTCACCTTCGCGTACTTTGCGGCCTTTCTTCGCGAACTTTGCGGTTAAAGGTTTCCCCACACCATGAACATCCTAGTCCTGGGCCGCGGCAAGACCGGATCGCTGGTGGCAGACGTCGCCCGCAAGCGTGGCCACTCGGTTAGTGTCATCCACGCGGCAGAGAATCCGCAGGGCAAAGCACTGACTGCCGCAAAACTTGCGGACGTCGACGTCGTCATTGATTTCACCACCCCCGCAGCCGTGCTCCCTAACATTGAGGCCTGCGTCCGCGCCAATAAGAATATGGTGGTCGGCACCACCGGCTGGTATGAAGACGTCCCGAAGGTCCGGAGAATGGTCGAAACCAGCGGCACCGGCTTCCTGTACGCCGCCAATTTCTCCGTCGGCATAAACCTTTTTTTCGACGTCGCCCGCACCGCCGCCGTGGCCTTGCAACATCAGTACTTCGGCCAGATTTTTGAGCGTCATCATGCCCAGAAGAAAGATGCCCCATCCGGCACCGCCGTCAAGCTTCAGCAAGCGGTAAAAGAGGCCTGTGGCATGGAACTGGAAATCACTTCGTTTCGCGAAGGTGACGTGGTCGGCATGCACGAACTGGTGCTGGATTCGCCCAACGACACCATTTACCTCTGCCATGACGCCAAGTCGCGCCGAGGCTTTGCCGAAGGCGCAGTACGCGCCGCCGAGTGGCTGGCAGGCAAGAAGGGATTCTTCGATTTCAAGGATGTTTGGAAGGAGCTGTAGTCAGTAGGAAGCTCGGGTCTGGAACCAGCGCGTGCCCGGGCTACATCGCACCATTCCCGGCCACGGACCGCTGACTCCTGACTACTGACTCCTGACTACCTGTTTTTGAGCTATCTTATTGTCATGCAACTCCGTGGATGTGGCACCGCTCTTGTAACTCCCTTTCATCAGGACGGCTCTATCGACGAGGCCGCCCTGCGCAACCTGGTCGCGTGGCAGGTGGAGTCGGGAATTGGTTTCCTGGTTCCCTGCGGCACCACCGGCGAAACGCCCACCCTTTCACATGACGAGTGGCTGCAGGTCATCGACATCACCGTCGAAGTCGTGGCCGGGCGCGTGCCAATCCTGGCCGGCGCTACCTCCAACTCCACGCATGATGCCGTGGAGAAAGCCAAGGAGGTTGCGACCCGTCCGGGCGTGAACGCGATCCTGACTGCTTCGCCCTACTACAACAAGCCCACCCAGGAAGGACAGTACCGCCATTTCCGCGCCATTGCCGAAGCGGTCGACAAGCCGCTGATCCTCTACAACGTGCCGGGACGCACCGGCGCCAACATTGAACCGGCCACTCTGGCCCGGTTGGCGGAGCTCCCGAACATCGCAGGCGTGAAAGAAGCTAGCGGCAACATGGCCCAGATCGCCGAGGTCTGCAACGTGGTGCCCGAGCACTTCCTGGTCTTCTCCGGAGACGATGCCATCACCCTGCCGGTGATTGCGCTCGGCGGAGTCGGAATCATTTCGGTAGCGTCCAACGAAATCCCGCACGAAATGGCGGAAATGACCCGGGCCGCACTGAATAACGATTGGGACACGGCACGGCGCATTCACCGCAAGTATCTCGCGTTGATGCAGGCCAACTTCATCGAGTCCAACCCGCTGCCGGTGAAAGCGGTGCTGGCCATGATGGGCAAGATCGAAGAAGCGTACCGCCTGCCCCTGTTGCCCATGCGGCGTGACACCCGCTCCCGTCTGCAGAAAGTCGTGACCGAAGCCGGACTGGTGACCAAGCCCGTGGCCCCGGCAGCGGAAGTGGTTGACTTCTACATTTACGAGAACTGGCTCGCCGGACCGCACAAGATCGTCGTGCACCGCTCCACCTGCGGGCAATGCAACCACGGCAAAGGCCGCCCCGCAGGCCACGACGCCAACCACGCCCGCTGGCACGGCCCATACACGACGCTTCCGGAAGCCCGCCAGGCCGCCCATGACATGACCAACGTGCTGATCCGCAGCGAGTGCAAGTGCGTCTAGGAATTTCAGATTGCAGATTTGGGAGAACAGTGGCGACAGCTGCAAATTTGAAATCTAATATCTGCAATCTGAAATTCAATCCTCTATACTTCCCTTCGCATGCATCCCCTGCAGCCTGCCATCGAGCGCCTCGCCTCCCTCGGCGAGGTGGAGCGCAATCCCGAAGCGCGCCAGACCTTTTTCGCCTTCCGCGATGAGCTTACCCAGGGCAAAATCCGCGCGGCCGAAAGGATCAACGGCCAGTGGGTGGTCAACACTTGGGTGAAGCAGGGCATCCTGTTGGGATTCCGCCTGGGCGAACTGGCCGAGATGGGCGATGCGGCGCTTCCTTTTGTTGATAAAGACACCTTCCCCGCCCGCCACTTCACAGTTGCCGACCGGGTGCGCGTCGTGCCCGGCGGCTCTTCGGTACGCACCGGCGCGTACGTCGCGCCCTCAGTCATCTGCATGCCGCCCATGTTCATCAACGTGGGCGCATACGTGGACGAAGGCACTATGGTGGACTCGCACGCGCTCGTCGGCTCCTGTGCCCAGATAGGCAAACGCGTCCACTTGAGCGCTGCGGCGCAGATCGGAGGTGTTCTCGAACCGATCAACGCCGCGCCCGTAATCATCGAAGACGACGTCCTGGTTGGCGGCAACTGTGGCATCTACGAAGGTACGCTGGTGCGGGCCAAGGCGGTTCTGGGAGCGGGGACGATCCTGACCCGGTCCACGCCACTCTACGACATCGTCCGCGGGCAGGTGTGCCGGGCGACGGAGGAGAAATCACTCGAAGTCCCCGAGAATGCCGTCGTCGTGCCCGGGTCGCGCGCCGTGAAAAAAGGCCAAGCCGGAGAGTGGAACCTGTCGCTCTACACTCCGGTAATTGTGAAATATCGCGACGAGAAAACCGACCGCAGCATTGAACTGGAAGATTGGCTGCGTTGATCTTCCGTAGCGCCGGCGTCTCGCCGGCACACTGGGCTGAGCTTCACTCCACATCCACGCGTAACTTCCCGTCTAACGATTCCACTCGAATCTGCTGGAGTCCCTCTATCACCGCATCCGCTTCCTGCAGCTCCGAAACCGGGTAGGTGCTGGGCAGTGCGATCACTTTCATCCCGCCGGCATGCGCCGCGCGAATGCCTGCCGGCGCATCTTCAATCACCAGACATTCTTCCGCATTCATGCCCAGCAGTTCGGCGCCCTTCAGAAACGGTTCCGGATCGGGCTTGCCTTTCACCACTTCATCAGCGGACACCAGCACACGCGGGACGGGCAGATTGCCTAGCCGCAAGCGAGACATAGCCAGGTAACGAGTGCCCGACGTGACCACGCCCCAGCAGCCATCGGGTAGGGATCTGACCAGGTCGCCCGCGCCAGGCATCACCGTCACTCCTTCTGTATCGGCGGCTTCGCGCTGTTCCAGTTTGCGGACTTCTGATTCGGCGGGAAGATGCGGCGCCAGCAGACGAACCACTTCAACCGTACGTCGTCCATGCGCGATCTGTAGCACCTTCTCCGGATCAATCCCGTTTCCCTTGGCCCAAAGGCGCCATTGCCGGGCGACGGAGGGCGTGGAGTCTACGAGAACCCCGTCGAGGTCGAAGAGGATGGCAGAGCACAGAAAGGTCTGCATTACTCGATCAGGATAACAACTTCATGGAAGCATCGATGGCAGGGATGGCATTCGGCCCGCTGAGCAGGCGGTTGCGCACTTCCAAATGACGCCGCCGAAAATGGGCGCGCGCGCGCCCGCCCCATGCGTGCACGAAGTAGTAATTCAGCCCAGCGCCGATAAGCGAGCTGGCGATGGGGATGAGCCGCCCCGCCCACTTCTCCACCACTTCCCCGCTGGCCTGCGCCGCAATGCGCTGGATAACCTTGGGCACGAACCGGTTAACCACTTCTTTCTCCAGCAGCTCGCGGCTGATGTCCACCCCGGCGGCGCTGGCAGCAGCAATCCACAGTTCCGCGGTCTCCTCGTCGGTGTTGTACTCGAAACCGTACAGCAGGCTCAGCTTCTGAATGGTGCGCATGGTGATGCCGGCCAGAATGCTGAGGTCGGGAACCATGGTCACGATCCCGCCCAGGCCCAGCCCCGCACCCTCCGCCGCCGCCATCTTCATTCCGCCGCGAATCACGCGGGCAGCCAGATCGTCCAGCAGACTGATCTCTACCGAATACACGCCCTGAAAGCTGGTGATGGGCAACCCATACGCCGCCCGCAGTTGCAGCAGAAAATTGGAAGGATTCACGCGGACGGTCTGGTAGGCACGCTGGAACCCGGTGACAATGGCTCCCTCGACCCGCCGCCGCAGCCAGGATTTGTGAATCTGCGCACCCATCTGAGACAACCTTAAACCAGAGCGGGCATAGGTGGGAAGGCAGTTCCCGGTCGCTTTTAGCTCTATCGCTCGGTACTGGGTACTAGGTACTGGGTACTAGCTGTGTGCTAGCATCAAGAGTCCCCAATGCCAACTGGAAAACTGCATATCGTGCCCCTGGGCGGGCTGGGCGAGTTCGGAATGAACTGCATGGCCGTCCGCTGGGGCGACGACATCATCGTCGTCGACGCCGGCCTGATGTTCCCCGAGGCCGAACTGCTCGGCGTGGACATTGTCGTCCCCGACATCTCCTACCTGATCGAAAACCGTCAGAAGGTGAAGGCCATCGTCCTTACCCATGGCCACGAGGACCACATCGGCGCCCTTCCCTGGATCCTTTCCGAACTCAACGTCCCCGTCTGGGGCACCGAGTTCACCCTAGCCTACGTGGAAGACAAGCTGGAAGAGCACGGATTGCTCGACGACACCGACCTGCGCGAAATCAGGCCGGGGGAGCGGTTCAAGATTGGGCCCTTCACCATTCACCCGATCCAGGTCACCCACAGCCTGGTGGATTGCGTGGCCCTGGCCATCCATACACCGCTGGGCGTCATCATGCACACCGGCGACTTCAAGGTTGACCCAACGCCCACCGACAACAAGTTGTTCGACCTGCACGCCTTTGCCGAATATGGCAAGGAGGGCGTGCTGGCCCTTTTCCAGGATTCCACGAACGTCGAGCGCAAGGGCTACACGCCCAGCGAACGTGCGGTGCGGCGTAAGTTCGACGAAGTCTTCGCGCGCACCCAACGCCGTCTGTTCATTTCGTGCTTCTCGTCTTCGATTCACCGCATCAAGTTGACCGTTGACTTGGCCTTTGAGCACGGCCGTAAAGTCGCCTTCATCGGGCGCTCCATGAACAGTTCGGCCGAGATCGCCGAGGATCTCGGGTATGTCGAAATTCCCGAAGGCCTGCTGATCCATCCCGGCGAGATGAAGAATTACCCGCCGGAAAAAGTCTGCGTGCTGATCAGCGGCACTCAGGGCGAGCCTATGTCCGCGCTCTCCCGCGCCGCCGTGGACAACCACAAGCACGCCAAGATCGAGAAGGGCGACACAGTCGTGCTCTCGTCGCGCATCATTCCCGGCAACGAGAAGGCGATTTACCGGATGATCGATCACCTGTTCCGCCGCGAGGCGCACGTGATCTACGAAGACGGCACCTCACCCCCGGTGCACGTGAGTGGACACGCCAGCCAGGAAGAACTGAAGCTCATCATCAACCTGGTGAAGCCGAAGTATTTCATTCCCATTCACGGCGAGTACCGGCAACTCAAGCTGCACGCCGAACTGGCGCAACACATGCACGGCTCAGTGGGCAACGTCATGCTGCTGGAGAGCGGTGACGTCCTCGAATTTGACGAACTGGGCGCGCGTAAGGTGGGACGCGTTAACGTTGGCCGGGTCTGCATTGATTCCGGCTCGCGCACTGACGTGGTCGAAGACCTGATCATCAAGGACCGCCGGCACCTGAGTGAAGACGGCATCGTGCTGCCCATCATCGCCATCAACAAGCTGTCGGGCCGGGTGGAAACCTCGCCGGAGATCGTCACCCGCGGATTCGCCCCCGGGGAAGACGGCTTCATGGACGGCGCCCGCCAGATCGTCACTCAGACCCTGGAACTGTCGAGCGAAGAGGAGAAGGCCGATTACGGCGTGATCAAGGAGAAAATTCGCGCGGACCTGAAGCGCTACATTTCGAAGCAAACGCAGAAGCGCCCGCTGATCATGCCGGTGATATTGGAGATCTAGCCGTAGCGCCGGCGTCTCGCCGGCAACAACACCGCCCCGCGAAGCTGGGGTTGTTGAAATGGGAGAAGACCCTGATCGTCACCCTCAACGACATTCGCCAAGCCCAATCCCGCCTTCGTGGCGTCGCCCTGCGCACTCCGCTCCTCGAATCGCACATCCACCGCGACGACCGCAAACTTTACCTCAAGCCGGAGAACCTGCAGCCCATCGGCGCCTTCAAGCTGCGTGGCGCATACAACAAAATCGCCTCGTTCACCGACGAAGAACGCCGCCGTGGCGTGATCTCATACTCCAGCGGCAACCACGGACAGGGTGTCGCCTATGCGGCGCGGGCTATGGGCGTCAAAGCGATCATCGTCATGCCCAACAACGCCCCCGCGATCAAGCGCGAGGCCACCGCGTCCCTGGGCGCAGAGATCGTACTGGTGGGCCCGGGTAGCGATGAACGCAAGACCAAAGCCGAAGAACTGGCGGCACAGTACGGATACGTTATCGTGCCTCCCTATAACGACGAACAAATCATCGCCGGCCAAGGCACCATGGGCCTGGAGATCCTTGAAGACCTGCCTGAGGTGGAAACGGTTCTGGCACCGGTCGGTGGCGGAGGCATGATCAGCGGCATTGCTACCGCGATCAAGCTGAGCAAGCCGTCTGTGAAGGTGATTGGCATAGAGCCGGCACTGGCGGCGGACGCGCAAGCCAGTCTGCGGGCGGGCAAGATTGTTCAGTTCGCCGCTGAAGAAGTTACTCGCACCCTGGCCGACGGACTGCGCACCCAAAGCATCGGCCCTATCAACTTCGAGCACATACTCAAGTACGTGGACGACATCGTCACCGTCAGCGAGGACGAGATTCACGAGGCCATGCGGCGGCTGGCACAGAATCCCAAAACAGTGGCGGAACCCAGCGGCTCGGTCGCGGTGGCCGGATTCCTCTTCCATCGCGATCAGCTGCCGAAAACAATGCTGAACGTAGCGGTGATCAGCGGAGGAAACATCGAGCCACAAATGCTGGCGGAGATCAAGCCGTAGCTGCGGTGTCTCGCCGGCCACATGGCTGCTGGTTCCGGGCCATCTTCCCCCTTCCCAGGTGTAGAATCACTAGTTCCGCTTTCATCCCTCAACTTAGAGGTGCAATCCATGTTTCCTGCGATACGGCGGCTCCTCGCCGCCACTTTCCTGTCTCTTCTCCTGATCACTGGAGCAATCGCCCAACCTGCCAGGACCAGCCAACCTCCCAAGTTTTTCCCTTACGCCGTCCAGACCAAGACGCTGCCGAACGGCCTAACTATCCTTGTCATCCCCACCCCCGAGTTCAAAGACATGGTCACCTACTCGACTGCGGTCTTTGCCGGGTCGGGGAAGGAAACAGAAAAGGGCAAAACCGGGCTGGCCCACCTGTTCGAGCACATCATGTTCCGCCATGAGTACGGCGGTAAGCCGGGCGGCTACGACGAAGCCATCCGCCGCATGGGCGTGCACAACAATGCGTGGACCGATTACGATCTGACGTTCTACCACCCCACCACTTTCTCGCAGAACCTGATCGGCCCTATTTCCCGCCCCGGTGGTCCCGTACCCGGTCTCATCGAACTGGAATCCTCCCGTTTCAAGGGTCTCACCCTCGACCGCAAGACCTTCGAGGTGGAAGCCGGAGCTGTGCTGGGCGAGTACCGCAGAGTGTTCTCCGATCCTGCCGAGAAGATGGTGGAAGACTTCTCCCCGGTGGCGTATCCCAGTCATCCGTACGGCCACACCGTGATCGGCTATCGCGATGACGTGGAGAACATGCCCAATGCCTGGGATTCGGCCTGGGAGTTCTATCACAACTATTATGCCCCCAATGGCGTGGCAGTAATCGCCGTGGGCGACGTCGATCCGGCGACGATTTTTGCAGAAGCTGAGAAAAGGTACGCCGATTGGAAGCCTGCCCACCCGCCGCAGATTCCAGCGGAGCGGGCGCCCGACGGGCCCAAGCAGGTGCACGTGAAGTGGGAGGCCGATGTCTCGCCGCGGATCATCGTCGGTTATCACACCCCGGCCATGAAGCCAGGCAGCAAGGAGACTGCGGTCACTCAGATTCTGCCGGAACTGCTGGCCTCGCGCTCAGCGCCATTGTTCCAGAAACTGCGTTACCAGAAGCAGACCGTAACCAGTTTCGGCATCGAGGGCGGCCCGGAGTTTCTGCAAGCCACCGATCCCCACCTGTTGCTGCTCGACTCCGAGTTGATCCTGGAGCGCTTTCGCCAGGACGGCAACAACTATGTGGACGACGTGCAGAATGATGTGATCAGCGGCGTCGAAGACCTCAAGCACTTCTCCCGGCAGCCCAAGGCGTCCGAAACCCTGCGCGTCATCAAGAGCAAAGTGCGCAACGATTTTCTCGCTGGCTTGGACTCGACCGTGAGTATCGCGCAAGCGTTTGCGTGGTACTACCGATTCGACCACGATCCTCACGCCATTGACACCCTGATGCAGGGCATCGACTCGCTTACCCCAAAGGATGTGGACGCGTATGCGGCGACTTACTTTACACCGCAGCGGCGGATCGTAGCCACGCTATGGCATGACCAGGACAGCGCCGCCGGCGCGCAGGAGGCGAAGTGATGAAAACCCAGTCGTCAGTCTTCGGCCGTCGGGCGTCCGCAATATTGATTGGCTTCATTCTGTTCTCGCTTCTGTTGCCGGCACAGACCGGCAAGGGGAAAGCAGAGCCGGTCCACCTGTTTGGGCCCAACCTGGTCACTCTTCCTTCTTCGTCGTCGCTGTACCAGATCCAGATCATGGTCCGGACCGGCTCGGCCGATGATCCCCCAGGCAAGGAAGGCACTGCCAACCTGGTGGCGCGCGCGCTGATCGATGGCGGTTTCGGCGACCCCAGGAATCCGGTCACCAAGGAAACGCTGGCGGAGATCACTCGCCCCTGGGGCGATGCCGCCACTCCTCAGGTCCTGGTGGATAAACAGGCCACGACTTTCTCCGTGACTGTCCCCCGCGACGCCTACCCCGAGTTCATCGCGCGCGTGTTGAAGCCTATGTTCACCCAGCCGCTCTGGCTGCAGGCGGAACTGGACCGGCTGCGGCGTGAGGCTTTAGCTGGCATCCAGTCAGGCCTGCGCTTTGAAGACGAGGAGTCGTTGGGACTGGCGGCGTTGGACAACTGGGTCATTCCGGGGCTGGGGCTCGACCACCTCACCCCAGGCACCGTGAAGGGTCTGGGAGCGATCACCCGCGATGATCTGGCAAGCTTCTACAAGAGGTACTACCAGCGCGGGAACATGTTCGTGTCCACCAGCATCAACGACCAGGACCATCTGGCGGCCCTGACGCAAGCTCTGCCCGAGGGTGAGGGGGTTGCGCGGCCGATGTCGCTGGTGCGGGTAACGCCGGAGCCCGGTCGTCACGTGCTTATCATCACCCAGCCTAACGCCATCGCCACCGGACTGCACCTCGGATTTCCCATCCCCCTGGCTCGGGCCAGCGACGACTACTGGCCCTTGTTCGTGGGGAATGCCTACCTGGGCTTGCACCGCGACGAGTTTGGCAGGCTCTACGGCGAGATTCGCGAGGAGCGCGGTTACAACTACGGCGACTATTCGTACATCGAATATCTCTACGGGCGGCCATTTTTTCTGTTTCCGCCGCCAACCACACCGCGCACGCAGGAGTACTTCAGCATGTGGATTCGGCCCGTCGGCCACTCCTACACTCACTTTATTATGAAGGCGATGACCGCCGAACTGGACCGCTTCGTCAAGGACGGGCTCACGCCCGGGCAGGTGGCGGAAGCCAAGATCAAGGCCCGTACCCTGTACCTCAATTACGCCGAGAGTCTGTCGCGCCAGCTCGGTTACCGGTTGGACGACATGTTCTACGGCATGAAGGACAACGGATATCTGCAGCAGATGCTGGCCAGGATTGACGCAGTCACGCCCGAGCAGGTGAATGCGGCCATCAGGAAATACCTGCAGGTGGAGAACCTGAAGTACGTGATTGTGACCAACGAAAGCCTGGGAGACAAATTGGCCGACGACATCGCCAGCGGGAACAACGTGACCCCGAAAACCCTGGCCGAGTATCACATCTCGGAACCAGTTCCGCCGGAGAAGAAGCAGATGCTGGAGCAGGATGAGCAGTGGAAGGCCTATCCGCTGAACATTCCACGCAGCAACATCCAGGTGTTCAAGGCAGCAGATATGTTCGAAAGTGGCCCCGCCGAGCCCGGTCACTGAGTTTTCTTGTCATTCCGAGCGGAGATTCCCTCGCCATGACAACCCTGTGAATATGGCTGGAAAATCGAAAAACACGCGAATCCTGCCCCTGTTGCTGCTCCCCATCCTGGCCTTGCCGGCCTTGGCTGTCGAGCGTGCCACCACCGTGCGAGTGGCCTCGGTCTACCTCACGCCCGACAACACCTCCGCCAAGCTGGCCGATCTCGACCGCGGACGCGAAGTGATCGTCCTGGAAACCAGCCGGGACTGGCTGCACGTCGAGGCCAATCTCACCGAAGAGCGCACCGTCACCGGATGGATACTCGAGAAAGGCGTGGTCCGGCCCTCGACCCCGAACGGCGACAAGATCCTGTTCGGGGAAGCCGCCGATTGCGAGGACCAGGCCAGCCAAAAGCACGGACGCAGGGGTGCGGCCCAGGATGCTCTTTATCTCTACTACCGGGTCGCTGAGGAGTTCCCCAACTCGCCCTTGGCCGGAGAAGCCATGTACCGCTCCGCCGACATCCGCTGGCAGATCGAGAAGGCCGACGTCATGTCGCGGCCCTCAGCCAAGGAGCAGGACGCCTATCTGCGCGTGGGCATGAACGAAGAGTTCATGAAAGAAGTCATGAAGAAGTTCTCGGGCACCAAGTGGGCCGATCTGGCAGCATTCCACCTCATCGATAACAAGCTCTGCGGGGATTGGCAGGGCGCCTCCAAATGTCCCGAGAAAGAAGCGGATATCTACGAAAAGTACGCCCGGGAGCACCCTCAATCTCCGGCCACGCCAGAAGCGCTCTACGACGCAGCTTGGCGCCGCTCAGCGCTGATCGAAATCTACAAACAGGAAGACCAGGCCAAGAAGTCGGAAGAGTCTAAAGCCAAGGCCATGGCTCTCGCGCAGAGCATCGTGGCCCAGTATTCCCAGACCGACTGGGGTGCGCGCGCGCAACGACTTCTCTACCTGATGCAGCAGGACATCCCGACGTATGGGAACGCGACCGAGTGAAGTGGACGCACCTGCCCCGGCCCGGCGCTACTTGTCATCCGGCACAGCTAAATCCTGGGAGGCGACCACCTGCCATTTGCCGTTTCTCTTCACAAAGATGTCGGTCCAGATGTAGCGGCCAGATTTCCCATTCTTCAATTTCCAACTCTCGCTTCCGTTGACGACTGCGGTCGTGCCGTAGAAGCGCATCTTGACGTCGTCCTCGTTCAGCCGATTGGACGCAACCTCGCTAGGCCCCTTGATCTCCGCGACTAAGTCGGCTTTCGTGACACGCTTTCCATCCGGCTCCGTGCCGAGGAAGTCGTCCGCGACAATGTGTTGCAGCGGCCCGGCATCGTTGGCAACATAAACTTGGACCCACTCGCGTTCGAGGCTCAGGATCTGCTCGCGGTCTTGACTGTTGCTGTCTTCCGCAACGGCGCAACCGTAAAAAACCACGGGGATGACCATCGACACCGCCAGCACCGCGAGCGCAATGTGTCTTTTCATGAGGTCGCTCCTTGGGGACAAGTCCGGACATTCTAGACGCGCAGGCAACATAACCGGAACCAAAATCGCAAGCATGCCGGCTGCTGATTTCTGCGATACTCTCTCCACTCACTCTCTGGAGGCAGATTGAACGACTACCTGCTGTCGCTGGTCCTCGGGATCATCGAAGGCCTCACCGAATACTTGCCGGTCAGTTCCACCGCGCACCTGCGGATCTTTGAAGCGCTATTTCGCCACGGTATCCTCTCCGACCCCTACTGGAAAATGTACACCATTGTGATCCAGCTGGGCGCGATCCTGTGTCTGCCAATCTACTTCCGCTCCCGCATTGCCAAGTTCCTGTCTACGTTTCCGGCTGGGGAGCAGGGTGACCGCAACGTTTTGACTCATCCTCTGGGCCTGACGGCAATCGCGTTTGTCGTCACCGCAGTGCCGGCGTTCCTGCTGACCAAGGTCATCGGCAAGAACTTGGAGAGCCTCTACGTCATGGGCGGCTCGCTGTTGGTGGGCGGCATTGTGATGTGGATTGTGGACGCAATCAATGCGCTGGCCGAAGCCGCCGGGCCTGAGGCGCCGCCAAGCCGCGTCCATACCTGGAAGATGGAAGCCATGAGCCTAGGACAGGCCATCTGGATCGGCGCCTGCCAGATTCTATCGGCGGTCTTTCCCGGGACCTCGCGCTCTATGTCCACCATTGCAGCGGGTCAGTTGGCTGGCATGTCGCGTGCATCCGCACTGGAGTTCTCATTCTTCCTGTCGATTCCGACTATGGTGGTGGCCACGGGGTACGATCTGTTCAAGTCGCTGCGGGGCAAAGGCGAGAACCCCATCGGAGTCTCACAAATCGATGCGCACGGGTGGGCCCTGCTGACGATCGGATTTGTGGTTTCCTTTATCGTGGCCTACGGTTCCGTGGCCTGGTTCATGGCCTATGTCCGCCGCCGCGGGTTTGCCCCGTTCGCGGTCTATCGGATCATCATGGGAGTCTTGGTGCTGGCGTTCGCAGCCAAGCTGTTCGGGTAAGCCTGGCAGCCTTCCCCTCTGAGCACGTCATCCTGAGTGGCTGTTAGCCGCGAAGGATCTGGCATGCAGTGCCGCGGACCGCGGTGACGCCACTTGACTTCTTGGATAGCCTGCTCCGTCCTCAGAACTAACTGGATACCACCTTGATTTCCCTCATTGTAGGATCGCCCGGTTCTTGTCATAATTGTCTGGCTCTGGCCTCGTTCTGGCGTCGCAGGGATGGGTGTCCCCCTTGCGGCATGCATACGCCACCATGAGGTACCTCTCACAGATCTTTGCCCCGACCAACAACCGCCGGCTCAATGAGCTGATCGGCTTTCTGTTGTGCGTCTCCGCGCTCCTCCTTGCCCTCGCGCTGGTTTCGTATTCTCCATTGGATCCTTCGCTCAACAGCGCCTCGGTGCTGACCGGCTCGCGGGTAGCGCGAAACTGGGTCGGCGTAGTCGGAGCTCTAATCGCCGACCTGATGCTGCAAGGTTTCGGGTTGGGTGCCTTTCTGCTGCCCATCTTCCCCGCCGTGCTGGGCATGCGCTGGTTCCGTTCGCGCAAGATCGCGTCACCCGTGGCCAAGTCGCTGGGCGCGATCTGGCTGGTGATCTTCGTCCCTGCCCTGCTGGCCCTCTTGCCCGGACACTTGCGCTGGCTGCACGCCGTCCCCATCGAAGGCCTGCTGGGACGAATCGTTGGAGACGTCCTGATCCATTACTTCAACCTCGCCGGCGCATATATCGTCTGCGCCAGCACACTGGCCGTGGCGTTGTATCTGTCGACGGCCTTCTCCTTCGCGGCTTTGCAGGTGTGGGCGCCCACGCGCTTCGCCTTTGCTATCGCCCTTTGGGATCGATGGAAGGATTGGCAGGAGGCACGGGCGAGAAGGAAGGCGCAGCAAGATCTGGAGAAACGTCGAGCTGCCAAGCCGGTCGTCACTACCCAGTTGGTGCCTGCCCGATCACCCGCGGCACCTCCAGCTCCGTTGCGAACCCCGGAACCGCTTCGCACGGGAATTGAGCGGATGACGGCTGAGGAACTGGGTGAAGAACCCCCGCCTCAGCACAGTCCCGAACCACAGGCTGCGCCCGAGGTCACCGAGCGCGCCGACAGCGGACAAAAGCCCAAGACCACCATGCCGCGCATCGCCGGCGGTTACAAGCTGCCGCCCAGCAGCTTGCTGCACCGTCCCGACGAGCAACAGGCCATCGATGCCGAGGAACTCAAGCTCCTGGCCCAGGTGCTAACCGACAAATACGCCGAGTTCGAGGTGCATGGGCAAGTAACGCAGATCAACCCGGGGCCGGTGGTTACCACCTTCGAGTTCAAGCCCGAGGCTGGGATCAAGTACAGCCGCATCACCAACCTCACTGACGACCTTTGCCTGGCGCTGAAAGCTGAGAGCATCCTGATCGAGCGTATGGCCGGCAAGTCCACGGTGGGCATCCAGGTGCCGAACCGCGACCGTGAGATCATCTGGTTGCGTGAGAACCTGGAATCTCCCGAGTTCATCGGCTCAAAATCGAAGCTCACCCTCGCCCTCGGCAAGGACATCAACGGCCGCATCGTCACCGCTGACCTGAACGGCATGCCCCACCTGCTGATTGCCGGCTCCACCGGAACCGGCAAGAGCGTGGCCATCAACGCCATGATCATGTCCATGCTGTACAAGGCGACGC
Source organism: Terriglobia bacterium (assembly GCA_020073165.1). Taxonomy (GTDB): domain Bacteria; phylum Acidobacteriota; class Terriglobia; order Terriglobales; family Acidobacteriaceae; genus JAIQET01. Next base: position 110,475 of record JAIQFP010000008.1, read on the forward strand.
CGGAGCAAGTGCGGCTGGTGCTGGTCGATCCCAAGCGCCTGGAGTTAGGCGTCTATGAGGGCGTGCCCCATCTGTACACTCCCATCATCACCGAGCCCAAGCTGGCGGCGATTGCGCTGCGCAATGCGGTGCGCGAGATGGAACGGCGCCTGAAGCTGCTTGCAGAAAAAGGCGTGCGCAATATAGATCAGTACAACAAGCTGTTCGATGAGGAGTCCACCCGCAGCCTGTTTGGCGATGATTCCGAGGACCGGCCCCTGCCTTACATCGTCATCATCATCGACGAATTGGCGGACCTGATGATGCTCGACTCTGGCAACGTGGAAGAATCAGTCACTCGCCTGGCGCAGATGGCACGTGCGGTTGGCATCCACCTGGTGCTGGCCACCCAGCGGCCTTCGGTGGACGTGATTACCGGGCTGATCAAGGCCAATTTCCCAGCCCGCATGTCGTTCCGGGTCGCGACCAAAGTGGACTCCCGCACCATTCTCGACGCCAACGGCGCCGAAGCCCTGCTGGGCCGCGGTGACATGCTCTACCTGCCGTCCGGCTCGGCTCGTGTGCACCGTTTGCACGCACCGTTGGTCACGGAGAAAGAAATCGCCGCCGTGGTGGAGTTCTGGCGCTCCCAGGGCACCGCCGAATACGAAGAAAAATTCTTGGAACCGCCCAAAGACGAACACCCAATGGGCGAACCGGGCTCGGAGGGCGACGACGAAGCCGAGAACGACCCGCTCTATGGCGATGCCGTACGGTTGGTGGTGGAGTTCGGCAAGGCCTCCACTTCCCTGTTGCAGCGCCGGCTGCGTATCGGCTACGGCCGCGCTGCCCACCTGATCGACCTCATGGAGCGCGACGGGATCGTCGGCGCCGCCGACGGCCCCAAACCCCGCGAAGTGCTCAAGCGGCCGGATTGGCTCTCCGAAGTGGAAGAGTCGCTGCGCTGACCTCGCGGATCCGATCGCGGTGCTGGACAAGCAAAAAAGGGCGACCCATGGTCGCCCTTCTCAGTTCCGAACTCGTCCTCGCTTAGAACCGGAACATCAGTCCAGTCGAGACCCGCACGTTCTTGCTGCTGGTAACGCCGTTATCGTGGAACATCATCCAGTCAACCTGCGCCATACGGAAGGCAAACTTCTGGGCGCCCAGGTCCACGCCGCCACCGAACATCATCGTGAAAGCGGTATTGCCGAAGCCGCTGGACGAGAAGTGACTTCCGCCGAACAGGGCATGCGCAAACGGAGCCAGCTTGCCCTTATGGCTGGAGATGACTGGACCGCCAGTAAAGGTGGTGAGGCTGCCGCCTGACTTGTACGCACCGCTGAAGTCTCCGGTGACGCCGAGCCAATTGTTGAAGTAGTAGTTCACAGCACCGTTCCAGCCGTTCGCATTCAGCGACGGCTCCAGGTGGGTGAACTGGTAGCCGCCGAACACCTCACCTTTGGGCGTTTCTTGCGCAACTACCAGAAAGGAAAATAGGCAAACAAACAGGGCAACGCCAACCAACTTTCTCATTATTTCAACTCCCCATGTGAAATTTGCACCTTGCGCCGCACATCTCAGCTGTCGTCAGACTCCGCTATTGGACAAGGTTGTCCTTCCCCAGCCAGAAGCGCTCAAGAACCGGAGCCTTTAGGTGCTCGAGGGATAGTCGAATTGATTCTGGCCAGACCGGCAAGTGACTGAAGTCCGGCAGCATTGCCCTTTAGTAACGGGTGGCGGCTCACCTCTGCCAAGCTAGCCCTGTTGACTCGCCAGCCCTTGGTTGCCAGGCTTTACAATGCCGACAAGTCATTTTGTATCAATAACTAACACGAAAATCTGCCCCCGATCTTCCGACCCAGGTCACGCTGAGAAGTGACTCCCATCACAGCACCGGTTGGCAAGGAAAGATGAAACTTGCATCAGTTGGTGCAATGAGCTGCTGAGATTCTTTACAGGTCCTAAACGGGAGGTTTGCCAGTGGATAGTTTCGCAACAGTCAACTCGCAGGCTGCGAGCCGCCACAGCACTCATAAAACCCTAATAAATCAACCGGAGAGGAAAGCAATCATGAAGACGACGAAGCTCGCGATGTTGGTCCTGACCATCGCGGTGGCCCTGTTCATCCTGATCCCCAGTCTGTCTTGGGCGGATGACGGTGCAACCGTTTACAAAAAGTGCGCTGCGTGCCACGGGGTGGATGGTGCGGGTAAGCCCGCAGCCAAGATCCCCAGCCTGATTTCCGACGAAGCCAAGAAGATGTCGGATGCAGACATGGCCAAGGCGATTACCGAGAAGCCCAAGCATGCCGGTATCGCCAAGAGCCTGACGCCTGACCAGGTAAAGATGGTGGTCAGCTACATCCGCAGCATCCAGAAGTAGATTGGCTGTTGCCTTCTGCGCGCCGGCACTGCCTGTGGAGAACCTGTCCGCAGTGGCCGGGGAAAGAGGGTGGGTCGTGAAAGCAGCCGCCGCAATTGGGCGCATCGAACGGAGAACCCGCCGATCGGTAGCCACTCGGGAGGCGCCGCCCCTGTCCGCTTGCAGCGCCGCAACAGCCCGCCCGGGTCCTGATTCCCTCGGATCCGGGCATTTCTTCTTGGCCGGTCCTCCCAGGACGGAGTGGAAGTCCTATCTCGGAGTGACCAGGAGACCACTGACATGAGTAAGGCACTGCTGTACGACGCGACCATGTGCATCGGCTGCAAGCAGTGTGAGCAGGCATGCGCCGCGCAAAACAAGCTCCGTTACGACGACGCCATCGCCTCCGAAGAACGGCAGTCCGACCACAAGTACACGGTCGTGCTTACCAAGAACGACAAGTTCATGCGCCGCTTGTGTATGAACTGCCAGGATCCCGCCTGCGTCTCGGTCTGCCCGGTGGGAGCGATGCGCAAGACCACGGCCGGCCCGGTCACCTACGACGCCGACCGGTGCATGGGTTGCCGGTACTGCATGGTGGCCTGCCCCTTCGGAGTTCCCAAGTACGAGTGGAACAAGGTCCTGCCCAAGGTGCAGAAGTGCACCATGTGCCCCGATCGCGTCGCCGCCGGCAAGCCAACTGCCTGCGCCGAAATCTGCCCCACTGGCGCCACCAAGTTCGGGGAGCGCGATGAACTGATCAACGAAGCTCAGCAGCGGATTCGCGACAACCCCGGCCAGTACGTCAACCATATCTATGGCCTGACCGAAGTCGGCGGAACGTCGGTTCTGCTCCTCTCCAGCGTGCCCTTCGAAGAGTTCGGCTATCGCACCGACCTCTCCAAAGATCCGCTGCCCATCCTCACTTACCGCGTGCTCTCCCGTATCCCGGACTTCGTTCCTCTGGGCGGAATGCTTCTGGGAGGCGTGTGGTGGATCACCCACCGCCGTGAAGAGGTAGCTGCAGCGGAAGGCCAAGGTCCCAGGCGGGACGCCGACGACCAGAAAGAGAGGACCCGATGAAGATCAAGTTCACTTTCTGGAAGCTGGTGTTCCTGTTCCTGATGGCGGCGGGTTTTTACGCCACCGTGGTGCGCTTCACCGAAGGCCTGGGCCCCTCCACCAACCTCAGCGATCAGTTCCCCTGGGGCATCTGGATTGGCTTTGACGTGCTGTGTGGCGTCATGCTGGCGGCAGGCGGATTCACCCTCACCGCCGCGGTCCATATCTTTAACATCAAGCGCCTGCGCCCTATCGTACGGCCCACTATCCTGACGGCCTTCTTGGGATACGTCCTGGTCTGCGTGGCCCTGATGTTTGACTTGGGACGCCCCTACCGCATCTGGCACCCGCTCATCATGCGCAACCCGCATTCGGTGATGTTCGAGGTGGCCTACTGCGTCATGCTCTACACCACCGTGCTCTCCCTCGAATTTGCTCCCATTGTGCTGGAGCGCTTCAACCTTCAGAAGCCGATCAAGATCATCCGTGGAATTCTGGTTCCCCTGGTGATCGGTGGCGTAATTCTCTCCACGCTGCACCAGTCCTCTCTGGGCACCCTCTATCTGATCATGCCGGAGAAGCTGCATCCCTTCTGGTACAGCCCGCTGCTGCCGGTCTTCTTCTTTATCTCGGCCATCGCCGTCGGGCTGGCCATGACGATCTTTGAATCTTCCATGAGTTCCAAGCACTTCGGCCGACAACTGGAACTGCCGATTCTCCAGGAACTGGGACGCGTGCTGGTGGTAGTGCTCTCCGTGTACGGCGTACTGCGTTTCGAAGACCTGTTGCACCGCGGTGTGCTCAAGCTGATGTTCCAACCAGGTTACGAGATGTATCTGTTCTGGCTGGAAATTGCGCTCAGCCTGATTTTGCCGCTCCTGCTGCTTGCACAGCGAAAAGTGCGCATGAGTGCCGGCGGATTGTACGTCGCCGCCGTGCTGGTCGTTCTGGGCTTTATCACCAATCGCCTGAACGTCAGCATTACCGGTCTGGAGTCCGCGGCCGGCATGCATTACGTCCCCAAGTGGACGGAAATCGCCGTAACCGGCGCCATCATCGCCGCCGGTTTTGCCTTGTTTGGACTGGCGGAGCAGTATTTGCCCATCTTCCCTGCTGAGCAGCCTCAGCGCGCGCTCGAGAGGCAGTCAGCGATCGCTACCACGGTCTTGGAACATGCCGGAGACTGAGCCAACTCGCAGCCGTTGGAAGCGCCTCACCAGCAGCCTGAGTGCCAAGCTGATTACAGCATTGCTCGTAGTCATGATCGGGATCTTCGGACTGCTCGGCTACCTGAATGTCCGGCTGCATCGGCAGCATCTGGAAACCTCGGTGCTGGGAAGCGCCGAGCGCGTCAGCGATGTCATCAAGCGCAGCACCACCTACTACATGCTGCGCAACGACCGCGACGGCCTCTATCAGATGATGCAAACCATCGCCGATGAACCTGGCATGGTGAAAGTCCGCATCTTTGACAAGGACGGTCGTGTCAGCTACTCCACCGATTCAACCGAAGTCAGCCACGTCGTAGACAAAGGAGCCGAGGCCTGCTACGGCTGCCATGCGCAGTCGCAGCCGCTGGCGCGTTTGAACCGTCCCGACCGCTTCCGCATCTACCGCAACGGCGGCGGACACCGCGTGCTGGGCATCATCACCCCCATCGAGAACCAGCCGTCGTGCGCCAATGCGGCCTGCCACGCCCATCCCGCCAGCCAGCAAATTCTGGGCGTGCTGGACACGAACATCTCGCTGGCCAAGGCGGACGCGCAGCTTGCTGCCAGCACCCTCAGCATGCTGATCTACACGGCCGGCGCCATGCTGATCGTCGCCCTGCTGAGCTGGATCTTTGTCTGGCGCGTGGTCGGCGAACCGATCAAGGCACTCAAGAGCGGCACCGAGCGCCTGTCTCAGGGTAATCTTGGATTTCAGCTTGAGGTGCAATCACACGACGAGGTAGGCGACCTGGCGCAATCGTTCAACACCATGAGCCTGCAGCTGCGTGCCGCCAATGAGGAGATCGTCGCCTGGGCCAGGACCCTCGAAGATCGCGTGGACCAGAAGACTCGCGAACTCAAGCGCGCCCACGATCACATGCTGCATGTGGAAAAAATGGCTTCCATCGGCAAGATGGCCGCGGTGGTAGCGCACGAGATCAACAACCCGCTGTCCGGCATCCTGACCTACGCCAAGCTGCTCCGCAAGTGGCTGGACCGCGGCGAAACCGAAGGCGCCAAGCATGAGGAGGCGATGCAGTGCCTCGAATTGATCGCCGGGGAAAGCCGCCGTTGTGGCGACTTGGTCAAGAACCTTCTGACCTTCTCCCGCACCGCCCCCATGAATGTGGAGAGCACCGACTTGAACGCGGTCATGGACCGCAGCGTGCGCCTGGTCCAGCACCAGTTGGAGCTGAACGGAATCCAGTTGCAGCTCGACCTGGCCAATGACCTGCCCCCTGTACAGTGCGACCCTGCGCAGATCGAGCAGGTTGTGTTGGCTCTGGTGATGAATGCCATTGATGCCATGCCCCGCGGCGGCAACCTCTGGTTGCGCACCCGCATGAACGACACCCGCGATGAGGTCGAGATTCAGGTGCGGGACGACGGCACCGGCATCCCGGCAGACCTCCTGCCGCAACTGTTCGAGCCCTTCCTGACTACCAAGGAAAGTGGCCATGGCGTAGGACTGGGCCTGGCCATCAGCCGCGGCATCGTCGAACGCCACAACGGCCATATTGAAGTCCAGTCCGAAGCCGGAAAGGGCACGATTTTTACCATCACGCTGCCGCTTGAAGCCGGCAGCCCGGTCGGCGCCGCCAGCGGCAGCGCCGCCACAGTTAGGAATGCGAGGTGATGAACTTGAGCGCACAAGGCAAGTTGCTGATCGTAGACGATGAACTCAGCGTGCGCGACTCTCTGGCCAAGTGGTTTCACGAAGAAGGCTACGAAGTCGGCAGCGCCGAGAGCGCCAACGAGGCTTTGACCCGCATGGCGGAAGGCCGCTGGGACGCCGCGCTGGTGGACATCAAGATGCGTGGCACTGACGGTATCGAACTGCAACGCCGCATGCACGAGATCGACCCCGAACTGGTGGTCATCATGATGACCGGATACGCCTCGGTCGAAACCGCCGTCACCGCTCTGAAAAATGGCGCCTACGACTACGTAACCAAGCCCCTCGACCCCGACGAAATCGCGCACCTGGTGAAGAAAGCATTAGCACACAAGCGGACTGAGAAAGAAAACGTCCTTCTGCGTGAAACCGTCGCCGAGGTGGCCCGGCCGGAGGAGATCGTCGGCCAGAGCGCCGCTATGGCCAAGGTGTTCGACGCCATCGAAACTGTCGGCCCCACCGACGCCACCGTTCTGATCACCGGCGAGAGCGGCACTGGCAAGGAACTCGTCGCCCGCGCCATCCATCAAGCCAGCCCGCGCCGTTTTCATCCGCTGGTCGTGATTCACTGCGGCGCGCTGACCGAGACCTTGCTGGAGAGTGAACTGTTCGGCCACGAGAAGGGTGCCTTCACTGGCGCCCAGTACCGCAAGAAGGGGAAATTCGAAATTGCCGAGGGCGGCACGGTCTTCCTCGACGAAATCGGCGACATCAGCCTGAAAACCCAGACTGACCTCCTGCGCGTGTTGCAGGAGCACGAAATTGTGCGAGTGGGGAGCAATCAGCCCATCAAGGTGGATTTTCGCTGTGTTGCGGCCACCAACAGAGACCTGGAAAAGCTGATCGAGGAAGGCAAGTTCCGTCCCGATCTTTTCTACCGCCTCAACGTGTTCCGCATCGAACTGCCGGCCTTGCGCGACCGCCGCGACGACATTCCCGCGCTGGTCAACCATTTCGTGCACAAGTTCTCCCTGCAGATGAACAAGAAGATCAACCGGGTGGCCCCAGAAGCCATGAACCTGCTCCAGCAGCAACCCTGGGCCGGGAATATTCGTGAACTGGAGAATGCAGTCGAGCGCGCCATGGTAGTGGCCCAGGAGCCGGAGATCAAAGAGCAGGACTTCGTGTTCAAGAGCACAGTTTCCAACGGTGGGCCGAAGAGCCTGGATGAGATGGAGAAAGCCCACATCCTGCGCGTGCTGGAGTCGTGCAGCTGGAACCAGACCCGGGCATCGGAGATTCTCGACATCGACCGGGTCACCCTGCATCACAAGTTGAAGAAGTACGGCTGGAGCAAACCGACCGTTGAGACTCGATGAAGCATCTACAACTGCTGCCGATCGGGAAACTCGATGGCGGGTTGCTCATGGAGCTGGCTCCCGCCGTGGCGGACACGTTTCGCATGCCCTGCGAGATCCTGTCCCGCGCCCTTGATCCCGAGTTCGCCTTTCACGGTGAGCGGCAACAGTACCACTCGTCCGAGATTCTGCAGCGTATGCAAAGCTTCCTCGCCCCCAACTCCTGGCGCGTGCTGGGAGTGGCTGCCGTGGATCTCTACATCCCCATCCTGACTTTTGTTTTCGGCGAAGCCCAGGTGGGCGGCCCCTGTGCCGTGGTTTCGCTGCACCGTTTGCGTCAGGAATTCTACGGGCTCCCAGAGGATCAGGAGATTCTGCGCTACCGCCTGGCCAAGGAAGCCGTCCACGAGATCGGACACACCTTGGACCTCACCCACTGTGACGACTACCGCTGCGCCATGGCCCCCTCGCACGCAGTCGAGTGGATCGACCTGAAGGACAGCTCGCTGTGCGCCAGTTGTCAGAGCCAGATCCTCACCAGCTCCGACTGAGCAGCATGCCTACTCCTTCACCGACAAGCCGGGATCGGCACTCATGGCCAGAGCCTCGCGGCTGACCGTGTATATGTAATCCTGGTCGGGCACGCCGAGCACGGGAGGACCAGAATCTATGAACCCTCGGGCAGGCACCGGAAAATCATGCTGCTCGTTGCCTAGCTCGTCGGCGAATGGAGTATCGTCGAAATGGATATTGAATGCCTTTCCTTTCGATATCCACCGCATCTGGTCTCCCTTTTTCTTCCGCAGGTTTACCCACTCGCAATCGACATCGCAATTATCCCGAAGGCGCACGCTGATGGTGTCCCCGGGTACGCTGCGAAGGCTCTTCATCTTGCTTTTGTGGCTACGCTTTCTCCTGTGACTGCGCCCGCTCGCGCTTTTCATGTTCCCTCCTTGCTGCACGGCAGCCGGACTTGACTGTTCGTTTACGACCCTATCGTTTCTCAATGTCCTTGAAGCACCTGCTGAAAACGCGCTTCACTCTGCAAATGATCGAAGTCAGGAGTGCTGCTTATGAAACTAACCGGAACGCCCGCTGCCAACCCCTTCCTCAGCCACTCCAGCGTGTGCTCGGTATCCCCGATGTGGTTGTAAACCAGCGCGGCGCGAAGACAAACGTCAGGGTCCTGGGGTGAAAGTGAGATCGCTTTCCCCAGACTCGCGAGCGCTTCATCCTTCTTGTCGATCATCGCCAGGTAGGTCGCACGATATGCCAACGTGGGCCCGTCCTTCGGATTCACTTTGAGTTTCTCGTCCGCGAGGCGAATGGCTTCACCATACGCTTCACCAGCCTGTTGGCGCTTGCCCGGGGCCCAGTAATACGCGTCTCCCAAGTTGCCCCAAGTCAGCCAGCCGGTTTTGTCGATCTTTGCGGCCTCTTCAAAGTTACGCACTGCCTCGGCGTACTTCCGCATCATGAAGTAAGCCGTTCCCAGGTTCAGATATGGGTCCACAGTCGGGCGGATCGATACGGACTTCTCCAGCATACTAATCGCATCTGGGTACCGGGATTGGGCGACGTACACCGCCCCCAGGTTGGAATAGCCCCTGAAGTTGTCCGGTGACAGATTGATCACCTGCCTGAACATGCTGGCCGCATCGTCATAACGGGCTTGGTTGAAGTAGAAGAACCCCAGCGAATTGTAGACAGCCCAGTATTGGGGCCGCAGGCTGATCGCCCGCCGGTAGGTGGCTTCAGCCTCGGCTGGCTTATTCAGCTTTCGATAGGCATCGGCCAGGCCGCGAAACGCGTCATCGCTGGTGGGATCCAGTGTGGTCGCTTTCTGGAACTGGGCTGCTGCCTTCTCATATTCGCCGGTGGCCCGATACACCCTGCCCAAACAGGTGTAGCCGTCAGCCAAACCGGGCGCCAGGGCCACAGCGTGATCGCAAGCGGAGCTTGCTTGGTTGATCCAGTCGCTGCCACGTTGCCCTTCCTGGTATCCCCGCCAGTAGGCTTCACCCAGCGCGGCATAGGCTTGTGCGTACTTGGAATCCAGCGTAAGGGCGCGATTGAAGGCGGAGATGGCGCTGTCGATGTTTTCCGGCTTGTGGTAGTCCAGCAGATATCCCCGTCCGCGGAGGTATTGATCGTGGGCCGAGGGGTTATCCGTCCCGTGCGCCGCCAGCACGACGCGGTCGTTGCTCTTGATTTCCAGGCCCAGCATGTCGAGCACGCCGCCCACTACCCGGTCTTCCACGGCGAAGGCATCGGCCACGTTGGCGTCCACCGTGTCGGCGTGGAGTTGCCGCCGGGTCTTGGCGTCCACCAGGCTGTAGGTGACCCGTACCTGATTGCCGGACCCGTGCAGGCTTCCTTCCAGGACCAGATTCACTCCGAAGTTGTTCCGGGCCTGCTCCACGCTGGTCACACCGTCGGCACGAATTTCGCTGGCGGGAACGACTTGCAAGGGGTAACTCCCGGTGAGCTGAGTGAGCTTTGCCGTCACCGTCTGGGTCAGCCCGTCGCACAATGCTTTAGTCCCAGGATCATCTCCAGTCGGAGCAAACGGCAGCACTGCCAACTGGGAGGGAGCAGAACTGCCCAACCCCAGCCATTGCCTGATCGGCAGTTGCCTGTATGCCACGATGGCAGCCAGGACCAGAACCACGGCGAGGTTCGCGGGGAGCCATTTTCTCGACTTGAACTTGCCGGACCTTCCCAAGGGCAGCGTAGGGGCGAGCTTGCTGGGGGTCAGCCCCGCCTGCACCAGACGAAGATCGTGTAGCAGTTCTCGCGCACTGGCGTAGCGTTGGCCCGGTTCCTTCGCCATCGCTTTACCGACCAGTACTTCCAGCCCCTCGGGAACGCCGGAATTGAAGATACGGATCGGCGTCGGTGTTTCTCGCCGGATTCGGTCGGTCGTGGCCACGAAGCTGCTGGCCAGGAAAGGATGATGCCCGGTCAGCATTTCGTAGAACACCACTCCCAGCGAGAACACATCGGCACGCCCATCAGGAACTTTTTCCAGCAGCACTTCGGGCGACATATAGGCCGGCGTACCGCCCACAGTGCCGGAGCGATCCACGGTGGAACTCTGGTCGGAACGCGGCAGGTGCTTGGCCACGCCGAAGTCCAGGATTTTCACCTGGCCGCTGGTGGTCAGCATGATGTTTTCCGGCTTGATGTCGCAATGTACGATGCCGCGCTCATGTGCCGCCGCCAGCGCTTCCGCACATTGCGTGGCGAGTTCGAAGAACTGCTCCAGCGACATGGGCCGGCGCAACCGTTGCCGCAGGTTCTCACCCTCGACGTACTCCATGACCAGGAACATCTCGCCCTGTTCTTCGAGCACGTCGTAGAGGGAGGCGACATGAGCATCACTGAACCGCGAGGCGCGTTCGGCCTCCTGGAGGAAACGCTGCCGGTAGACCGCATCGTCTCGCAGTCCCGGAGCCAGGCGCTTGACCGCCACTGTACGCTTCAGCTTGGTGTCCTCGGCGCGGTAGACCTCTCCCATCCCGCCTTTCCCCAGTCGCTCCCCGATGCGGAAGCGTCCCACCACCGCTCCAGAGATGGATTCCGGGGATACCGCCGATTTCGCCGAGGCTGGGTGGAACTCCGCCATACCAGGGTCTCAGGGAGAGATAAGAAGCTCCGACCGGAGCAGATTCTTGCTGCGCCGTGGCCCGGGCGGCCGCTTTGCGGCATCTTACTCCCGGTCTCTACTGCTAGCAAATCGTGGCAGATGGCGCTATTCGATGACCGACTTCATGCAAAACACGCTGCCCCCGGACTTCTCGAACTCCGAGGTGTCCACCACCACCGGTTCGAGGCCTTCCCGGGCCAGAATCGTGCTCAAATTGCTGGTCAGGCGGGGCGTAATGTAGCGTCCATTCGCCACAATCCCATTGCCCATGAACTGCAGCGCCTCTTCCCGGCCAAGTTCGTGGACCCGCTTCCAGCCCTGGCGGACCGCGGCCAGGGCGTCAGCCGAGTAGGCGCCCGGATAGATCAGCGCGGCCTCGTTATTCAGAGGGCAGAGACAGGTGTCGAGGTGATAGCAGTGGTCATCCACCAACTGCAGCAGGGTGACCTGGAACCCTAACTCCTTCATCGCCGCGGCAAACTTCTCCACTCCGCCACGCGTAGAACGGAAGCCGTACCCTGCCCAGATCTTCGAATGGTCCGGATGCCACAGCAGGTCGCCCTGGCCCTCCAGGTACTCGCCCCGCAAGTCCAGGGCAATGATCTTGTACCCCTTATTCCGAAACCATTCCACGTAGAAGGGCACTTCCTTCTGCCGAATGAGGTGGCGCATTTCACTGGGAACAATGAACTTGCCTATCTTCTCGCTGTAGCCGATGAACACCTGGTTGGCGGCAAAGACCATGTCCTCCAGGTCTTTCACCGGCGCGATGATTTCCACCTTTACACCTGATTCCTCCAGCGCCCGGCGCAACTTGTCCCATTGTTGCTGCGCCCGCACGCGATCGATGGGCAGGCGCATGTACGGGTTCTTCCGTTCCCGGACATCGAAGTAGGTCGGCGGGCACATCAGGACGCGCTTCGCCATAGGGAGTTGATGATAGCGTTTCCGACGGGCAGGCTTCCAGCGCAGAAGCGCTGGACCATCAAGCTGGCCCAGCGCCTGACAGCTCGGGGATGTGGGTGTCTATCCGCTCAGTGCTTCTCAATCACCCTCTTGATCCGCTCAAACGCCCAGTCGATCTCTTCGCGCTTGATGACCAACGGAGGCGCCACCCGGATGACGTGGTCGTGAGTTTCTTTGCAGAGAATGCCTTCCTGCTTCAGCGCCTCGCAGTACGGCCGTGCCGGGCTATGCAGTTCAATTCCAATCCACAGACCTTTGCCGCGGACTTCCTTCAGGTCAGGGCTGCGCAGTGTCTGCAGCTTATCCAGGAAGTACGCCCCGAGCTCTGCAGAGCGTTCCACCATCCTCTCCTCGACCAGCACCCGCAGCGCTGTCCGCGCCACCGCGCAGCCCAGCGGATTACCGCCAAAGGTGCTGCCGTGATCTCCGGGCTTGTACACCCCGAGAATTTCCTTGGAAGATAGCACCGCGGACACAGGGTAGAAGCCGCCCGCCAGCGCCTTGCCGACGATGAGCACGTCGGGGGTGATGCCTTCATGCATGTACGCGAACAGCTTCCCGGTGCGCCCCAGCCCTGACTGAATCTCATCGGTCATCAGCAGCACGTGGTTCGCGTGGCAGATTTCAGCAGCCTCCTTCAGGAATCCCTTGGAAGGAATGATGATTCCAGCCTCGCCCTGAATTGGTTCCACCAGAAACGCGCAGGTGTTGGGCGTAATCGCCGCACGCAGGGCCTGCGCATCGCCGAAGGGGATGATCTTGAATCCCGGCGTGAAGGGTCCGAACCCGTCGCGATATTGCTCGTCAGTAGAGAAGCTGATGATGCTGATGGTCCGCCCGTGAAAGTTATTGGCGCAGACGATGATCTCAGCCTTCCCGTCCGGGATGCCCTTTACCTTGTATCCCCACTTGCGGGCGGTTTTCACCGCGGTCTCGACCGCTTCGGCGCCCGTGTTCATGGGCAGCGTCATGTCGAAGCCGGTCAACTCATGCAGTTCCTTGCAGAGCAATGGAAGCTGGTCATTGCGAAACGCGCGCGAGGTCAGCGTGACCTTGTTCGCCTGCTCCGCCAGCGTCTTCAGGATTTTGGGATGGCAGTGCCCCTGGTTCACGGCCGAATACGCAGCCAGACAGTCCAGATACCGCTTGCTGTCGACGTCGTACACCCAGACGCCACCCGCGCGCTCGATGACGACGTCCAGCGGATGGTAGTTATGAGCTCCAAATTCGTTCTCCAGTTCGACGAAGTCGTGTGTGCGCAGAACCTCTTCTATGACCGGCATAAGTTCCTTTCGTGATAGTAGTCAGGAGTCGGGAGTCAGGAGTCAGGAAAACCATAGCGGTTGTTGCTGAATCCTGACTACTGGTTCTCCAACAGCATGGTCAGCAGCGCCATCCGCACGTACAGGCCGTTGACTGCCTGACGGAAATAAAACGCCCTGGGATCATCGTCCACCGTTTTGTCCAGTTCGACGGTGCGCGGCAGCGGGTGAAGAATCATTGCGTCGGGCTTCATATGTCGAAGCACCGCGGAGTCGATCGCATAGCGTTTCAGGCCCTTGATATCCGCCACCCTCTCCGGTCGGATACGCGTCTGGTACACCACATCCACTTCCCCGATTACCCGCTCAATTTCCGATTCCACCTCGTAGCGGATGCCATGCTCGTCCAGGTACTCCAGGATGTCCGGCTTCATCTGCATCTCGGGAGGGCTGACGAAGAAAATCTTTACCCGTTCGAATTTCGCCAGCAGGTAGGCCAGGGACCGCGCGGTACGTCCCCTGTCCAGTTCGCCGATGATGGCCACGCTCAGGCCGTCCAGCGGCCGCTCCCGGTAAATGGTGTACAGGTCGAGCAGCGCCTGCGTGGGATGTTGCCCGCCATTGCCATCGCCTGCGTTAATCACTGGAACCGGTGAAACCTGGGCCGCGCGCTTCGCGCCTCCCTCTTCGTGGTGGCGAATGACAATCACATCGGAATAGCTGCCGATGATGCGGATCGAATCTTCTACCTGCTCCGCTTCGATCTCGGAGGAAAACGCGCGTGCGTGCTCGGTGGACAGTACCCTGCCCCCCAGCCGGTGCATGGCCGCCTCAAACGAGAACCGCGTCCGGGTGGAGGGCTGGTAGAACAGCGTCGCCATGATTTTGTTCTGGTAGTCGAGGGTCCCGCCTCGCGCCACCACCCGTTCCATACCCCGCGCGCGGTTGAAGAGGTCCATCAACAGGGGAACGGTGAACTGCTGCGACTCGACCACGTGTCTCAATTTCATGTCACATCCCAGCTGCGATTGTAATGGCTGGGACTCAGTTGCCGGCTGGACCGGAGTGAAGGCCATCTCGCGCATGATCACCGTCCTCCCACTTGGACTTCGACTTGCTTGCGCGACCGAATCGGTTCCGCATCGGCAAGTATGTGAGTGCCCCCCAATCCAGCGACGGCGCGGGTCAGGTATTCGTAGGAAGTAATAACTGCTTCCTTCCCGCCCTGGTGCAGGAACCGCAGCACCGACTCCACCTTGGGACCCATGTTTCCTGGCGGGAAGTGGCCGGCCTTGGCATGCGCTTCCAACTCCGTTGCGGTCACATAAGTCAGCGGCCGCTGCGCCGGCTTCTTGTAATCCAAATAGACAAAATCGGTGTCAGTCGATATGGCAAACACATCCACCCCTAGTTTCGATGCCAGTAATGACGAGGCGCGATCTTTATCGATCACCGCCTCCACGCCTTGCAGCGCGCCGTTAGACCGGACTACCGGAATGCCCCCGCCGCCGCACGCGATGACCAGAACGCCAGCCTCGACCAAATCGCGGACTACCTCGAGTTCGACAATTTCGATGGGATCCGGTGAAGGTACGATCCGTCGGTAGCCGCGCGCCGCATCCTCCACAATCTGCCATCCGAACTGGCGCCTGCGTTCCTCAGCATCAGCCCGCGAATAAAACGGTCCAATGGGCTTGCTGGGATGCTGCATCGCCGGATCATCGGCAGACACCACGCATTGCGTCAGCACCGTCACCACCGGCACCTGTAAGCCCGCACGCGATAGCTCGTTGATCAGGGATTGTTGCAGCAGGTATCCGATTTCGCCCTGAGTTGAAGCATCACAAACATCGAGAGGATGCCCGGGAACCTGGCTCGCCGCCCGTTCCGACCGAAGCAGAGCCGCTCCGACCTGGGGCCCGTTCCCGTGGGTAATGACCAAACGATAGCCGGCGCGGATGAGGCCGACCATCTCCACCGACGTCCGTCGCGCGTTCGCCAACTGCTCCGCGACAGTACCCTTCTCGCCCGCCCGGATGAGCGAGTTACCGCCGACGGCAAGAAGCATGGTCTTCATCGTCGTGAGTAGTCAGGAGTCTGAAGTCAGGAGTCCGCACATTCACGGCTGGCGCTGACTCCTGACTCCTGACCCCTGACTCCCTTCTTCTTTTCTAGACGCGCGCGAGTTCCGCCACCCGCGCCAACTCCGGCAATTCCACTGCCGCATCCTTCATCAGTTCCAGCATGATGGCTTTCTGCACGTGCAGCCGGTTTTCGGCTTCCTGGTACACAACCGAGCCGGGCGAGTCGATGACCTCGTTGGTCACTTCATCGCCGCGGTGCGCCGGCAGGCAGTGCAGGAAAATGGCATCCCGTTTGGCCCAACCGAACAACTTTGCGTTGACCTGATAGGGAAGGAATACCGCGCGCCGTGCCTCTGCCTCAGCTTCCTGGCCCATGCTCGCCCACACATCGGTGTAAATAACGTCGGCTCCCGAAGCAGCTTGCACGGGGTCATGGGTGACGGTGCACGTCCCGCCCGTCTCTCTGCCTCTCTCCCGGGCCCACTCTGCCGCGTCTGCTTTCGGCTCGTATCCGGGCGGAGTTGCTACCCACACATCCGCGCCCAGCTGCGCTCCAGCAAACATCAGCGAATGCGCGACATTGTTGCCGTCGCCGATAAACGCCACCTTCAAACCTGCGACCTTCCCCTTGATCTCCCACATGGTGAGGTAGTCCGCCATGGCCTGGCAGGGATGGCTGTAATCGGTGAGTCCGTTGATAATGGGAATTGCCGCGTAGGCCGCCATGTCCTCGACGATGCGATGGGCAAAGGTGCGGATCATGATGCCTTGCACCATGCGCTCCAGGTTCTTCGCCACGTCGTAGACCGACTCGCGCTTCCCCAGGTTGATCTCCGCCGGCGACAGGTACAGCGAGAATCCCCCCAACTGGTGAATGCCCACATCAAAACTTACCCGTGTCCGCAGCGACGGTTTCTCAAAAATCAGGGCCAGCGTCTTGCCTTTCAGTGCTTCGCTGTAGGTGGAGGGATTGGCCTTGATCTGCCGCGCCAGCGCCAGCAGGAAGCGGATCTCCAGCGGCGTAAAGTCTTTGATCGAGAGAAAGTCTTTGGCGATCATTTATGCGCTCCCGCCAGTACCGGTTCGAGCTTGCGCGGGAATTTCACCAGGATTTCGACCAGTCCGGGGCTGGTGAGTTCTTCCACTTCATAACTAACGCGCAAGCTGGGCTTGTCGAGTTGGATGACGTGGGCCAGGTCGATCGGAGTCGCGATCAGTACCAGATCGCAGGGTGTGCGGTTGATCGTCTCCTGCAGTTCATGACGCTGCATGGCGCTGTAGCCCATGGCAGGCAGCAGCCGGGTGAGGTGCGGATAATGCTCGTAGGTGCCGCGAATGGACCCCACCGCATAGGGTCGGGGATCGACTAACTCCGCTGCCCCGCATTGTCTCGCCGCCACCACCCCGGCGCCGTAAGGCATCTCGCCGTGGGTGAGTGTCGGGCCATCTTCCACCACCAGCACGCGCTTGTTCTTGACCTGCTCGGGTGAAGCCACTGAGACACGGCAAGCCATTTCCACGACGGTTGCCTGGGGATTGTTGAGCCGGACATTCTGGCGGACAGTTTCCACATCTCGCGGCGCTGCCGTGTCCACTTTGTTGATGACAACCACGTCGGCTCGGCGCAGGTTCACTTCGCCGGGGAAATACCCCAGTTCGTGTCCGGCGCGGTGTGGATCCGCAACCACGATCTCGAGATCAGAAGCATAAAAGGGCGTGTCGTTGTTCCCGCCGTCCCACAGCACGATGTCGGCTTCCTGTTCCGCCTGGCGCAGGATTTTTTCGTAGTCCACGCCGGCGTACACCACTGTGCCCTGACGGAGGTGCGGTTCGTACTCTTCGCGCTCCTCAATGGTGCATTTATGCCGCTCCAGGTCCTCGATGGCGGCAAAGCGCTGTACGGCTTGCGCTGCCAGGTCCCCGTAAGGCATGGGGTGCCGGATCACCACCGGCTTCCAGCCCAGGTGGCGCAACTTGGAAGCGACCAGCCGGGAGACTGGACTCTTGCCACACCCCGTGCGCACCGCACAGATGGACACCACCGGCAACGAAGACTTGATCTGCGTGTGCTCGGTTCCCAGGAGCCAGAAATCAGCACCGGCGGCTACCGTGCGCGAGGCCAGGTGCATCAGGTTCGGGTGAGAGATATCGCTATAGGAGAACACCACCGCATCGATGTCATGTTCCGTGACTAGCTTCTCCAGATCCTTCTCTTCAAAAATCGGGATGCCGTCGGGATAGAGCGGCCCCGCTAACTCCCTTGGATAGCGGCGGTTAGCAATATCCGGGATCTGGGTGGCGGTGAAGGCCACGATCTGATAGTCGGCATCGTTGCGAAACACAACATTGAAGTTGTGAAAGTCCCTGCCTGCAGCCCCTAGGATCAAGATCTTCTTCATAGCATCCCCCGGTCAATCGTCTGGCTTCGACCTCTTATCATCTCGTCCTCCTGCCCTGTGCGGCTGTGCTGCTTATCACCAGCGCATGTGATTTGAAGCACACCCGGAAGGGTCCGCTCCTGCCGCGATCAGTAAGGCCCAAAGCGGGAGAAACAACGGTCGCGGCAAACCGACGCAAACGTGAGCTCTTTCCAAAATGGCAGTGTTGACGAGACATCGGCAAGGCTGACCAAGCGTCGGCATTCCTGCCTGGGTTCCTACCCCACGACCACAGTGCAGATTCGGAACCTGCGGACTATCAATCACATCAGGACTACTCGGAATGGAAGCCTTTGGGCCACTGGCGTGCACTAGCAACCGCCTTCCCGCGGCTAAGGCACGGGGATTTTTTCGATGGGGTGCCCATGCTCCACAAATGTGCGAATCCAGCCTGCTCCAACATCTTTCGGCGTCTCAGTGAGGGAAAACTGTTCCAGGTGGAAACCGAATATCTCGAATCGCCCAGCCCGGGAAAATCTGGCATTCCCCGGAACCCCAGGAATGGCCGCAAGGTGGAACACTATTGGCTGTGCAATGAGTGCTCGTCCTTCCTTACTCTGACCTTTGAACGCGGACATGGAATGATCACCGTTCCCCTGCCCGCCAATGGCGGCAGGAAGACGGTCACGGCCGTGGATCTGGGAGACATACGGCCGGCCACCGGGTCAGTTTATGCAAATGGAATTCGGAATGAGCGATAAGGAGGGTGGCAGTATGCACGCCAGACAAGTGTATCTGTGCGCAATCTGTGGGGAGGAAAAATCGGCCGACGAGCACTGGTTTCTCATCACCGAGAGCCGCTGGCAGGACAAGCTGAAGGTCCTGCGGTGGGATGATGACTTGGCCGCCCAAGCTGGCATTTATCATGCCTGTAGTCCCGCCCACGTGCAGGAAACGGTTCTCCACTGGATGGCTACCGGGGGGCTCGACTATCCCCTCGCTCGGGTTTCTGCGGCGGGGCGAAAGCGCTCCCCATTGCACCGTGGCATTCTGCTCTCTGAGCCAGAGGAAGTCGATGTCAGCCGCGCCACGCAGATCGGCGAACTGTCGGTCGACCGGGAGAGCATCCGGCGTGTGCTCGGCGAGAATCCTTACTCGCTTTCCGTCATTCTGGATGCGCTGCTCAGCGCCTTGCAGCGCGATACTGATCCGGTCGAGTCAAGAATGGACCTGGAAGGCGTCCTGCGCTCTGTCCTCCAGGAAGTCTGATCCCAATTGGCCGGGCGGATCAGGACGGACCGGACTTCCTCCAGGCATCCCAGTCATCCCGCACGGCCTTCGCCATGTCTTTCGCCGCCGCCGGGAGCCAGTTGCGCTTGAGCTGGTTCAGATGCTTGCCCACGTCGCGCGCTGCGCCCCTGCTGCCCACATGCGGCCTGGCGCTATGTCAATGGAGGAAAATGGCTGGAGATCACGAGTCCGTAGTCAGTAGTCAGCCAGCCGATTCTCCTGACTCCCGACTCCTGACTCCCGACTCCTGCTAGTGAACGTAGTACGCCGCATTTTTCTGGGCAAACTCTTTCAATTCCTCCGGCAGATCGTCCACCGGATGGATCGAATCCGAGGTGCAAACCGGAACGCAGGCGCCGCAATCGATGCAGCCGTCGGGATCGACGTACAACTGGGTGGCCTCTTCAAAACCCGGCTCGTCTTTCTTGGGGTGGATGCAATCGGTAGGGCAGACATCCACACAGAGCAGGTCTTTGATGCAGGTCTGGGTGATTACATAAGCCATGGCAATCTCCGGATCAAATATTCGTTCTGCACTCAGACTACGCAGGGCGCGCTGGAGCTTGCCGTGATGTGCGTCACGGGTCCCATGTGCGTGCGTCTCGGCCGGAAACCCCATCCGCCGGCTCGCGACCCACCGGCTGCAGGGACGTCCCTGCAGTCACTGCAGCTTGTGATCCCGGTCACAGAAACCCAGCCGCCGACCAGCAACAATGAGCCACCAGTAAGAGGGATCTTTTGAACCCAGAAGATTGCCCGGCCCTTTTCGACACCCCACTAGCCGCCCCCAGCGGCGGGGCCGGACTCTCGTACCAGGGCTGACCATGACACCATTCGTGCACACCCGATAGGTTCGGCGCGTTGCCGGAGAGAATCTCATGCACTCCGCCAATCATAAGGCAGCTCGGAAAACCCGACCGCTCTCCCCACAGGCCCTTTATCGGGGTCTGTATGTGCGCATTGCCAAGAAGCTGGGAGTAGATCCTTCTTACGTCAGTCGGATCGCTCGCGGTCAGAGATCCTCGGCAATCGTAGAAAAGACCTTACGCCGGGAACTCGACCAGATCGCTGGCAAGCTCGGTAGGGCCTCCCCCAGGGCGTACTCCGCCACGCCCACTGCGCGCCGAAATCACAGCCAGCGCCTCCAGCGTCTTGTCACCACAGACAGCAGATGGATCCGCCGCCAGTGGTTGCACCACTGCCAGGCAGATCCGATTCTGCGAAGCTTCCCTTTGTCTGCTCAAAAGCGTGTTTCTCCGATCTTGCCCCTGATCGAAGAGGCCATGAAACGCAGCCGGTTCACGCCGAACCAGATCATGACCGCCCCGTCGAAGGCGGCCAAGGCGCACGGCCGCCTGCGGCGCGGGCAGGGATACTCAGTCACCGCACTCCTGGAGGAGTACAATCTGTTGCGCCGCTGTATTTCCCGTCTCGCAGAAAAGCATTTCCACGAAATGGACGGCCCCATCCTCCTCTCTGATCTCAGCCAGCTAGGTGAGGTCATCGGCCGGCAAACGCAGACTGCATTGAAAACCTTTCTGGATCACGCTTAGAAAGCCCGCCTCTGTTGATAGTCACAGACCGTGACTGAAATCACTGCATGACATGTGCCACCCCAACGCCTCCAACACACTCCGGAAACCTATCCTAAGTTTCAGACCCAGTTCAAAAAGGTGGCCCTGCTGCGCGACATGATCAACTGGTGTATCGAGAACCCGCTCGAAGGTAAGAAGCTGGCCGACGACGACCCACAGATGAAGGCGCTTGAAGCCTACATTCTTTCTCAGCGGGCTGGAAAAACAGTCGAGCCGGGAAAACACTGAGTGGCTCGGCCGCTGGCAGAGTCCTGATCAAGATCGATTGTGCTTGCATAACTGCACAAAGCCCGCGCGGGAGCATATCCCGGCGGGCTCAGTTATTCCTATCAAGGCCAAATCTTACGCTGCCTTCTTCTCCTGCCTTACCTTGGCCCAGCGTGCTCTTTGCGCCGCAGCGATCCTGCGCCGCGCCGCAACTGACAACCTGGGCCGGGTTCTTCCCAACCCGCTACCGTGATTGCCCGTCGCCAGGCCCTTAAGCGCGCCAATGGCACCTTCCAGGCGGCGGAGTTCCTGCTGCATTCTTTTTCTTTCCTTCTGCAACCCTACCAACACCTGTGAAAGATTTGACATGTAATCCCCCTCGGCTAGGAATTGTATCAGGCGGCGGAGATTTTGGCGCTCACTTACTTTTGCCTAATGGCAAGCCCACAGCGGCTTTCGAGGCGGGTCCCGCAGTGACTTTGATGTCATAAATTATGATCTGACAGGTATAGGAATAGATCAGAATGTTGCCAGGCTTGGGCAAGGGTTACGCGCTCTCTTGTTCGCCCAATTACTTGGTTGGATCGCGCGGGAACTTCAAATACGGCAGCCGTACGTCGTCGATGAATACCTGGTCGGCGCGGATGGCGGTCGGCGCCTCGAAGCCCGCCGATCCCCCATTGGTGACGTAATCATCCTGTTCGACCCCATCGCCGCTCACGCCTAGTCCACCTACCATCACGCCGTCGCGGTAAAGCGGCACACTACCCGGGAAGAACACAATCCCACTCTGGTTCGCCACATTGTTCGGGTCCGAACCCTGCGTGCATGGGTTGGCGGTATCTTGCAGGTACAAGTTAAAGAACGGCCCGTCCCCGCTGCCATCGATCCCCGGCGGAAACAACGGCTGCGCGCCAAAGCTGATGGTGCGATTGGTCACCGCGGTCCCGGCCGGAACCCCTGGAAGATCAACCGCTCCAGCAGGGTTGCTGAACCAGATCACATTCCTCGCCTTGGTTACAGCCACGTCAATGCTGAAGATGGTGGCGTCGGGCATGCGATACACCGCCAGCAGGGTCCCATCCAGATCGGCCACTGCGATCATCATGCGCGTGCGCGAGCCGAGCGGCAGACGAATGACGGCGCGAGTAACGTTCCCAGTCGCAACCGCATTCATTACGATGCTGTCTACCTCGCTCGCGCTCAGCCCCCCTACCAATCCCGCCTGGGGAGGCAGCAGATATCCTTCCTTCGGAAGCAGCAAGCTATCATTGGGGCCAATCACGTACGTCCCCGCAAACGTGCCGGCAGAAATCCCCGGAGGCGCTGACGTCTGGTTCACAAAGGGCAGCGCGATGCCGTCAATGAACACCACTCCGGGCGGCGCGACGCTGAGCCCGATACCGTCCCCCAATCCTGTTAGTCCACCCGACCCTTGGAATGCAGCGTACTCGGCAACCGCGGTGGAATCCGCAACCACCCCAACTCCTCCCACCAGGGTGCCGTTCTTGAAAATGGGAACCCCGCCCGGATTCACCGCCAGCGGGTCACTGTCGTTTGTGTCCACCTTGCCGGTTATTACCCCCAGACCCGGGATGCTGCCATCGATCAGAGTGGAGAGCGCAACATCGCTGCCCGGTACCAGAGCCGAATTGAACGAGCAGCCCCGGTTCGTGTTTTCAATGCCGTACAAAGCGGCGTTGGGCGTGAACGAAACCCCCGGAGGAAAGTGAATCCCGCTGATGAAGCGCACCGTTCGCGAGGACAGGGGTGCCTGGCTGTTGCTGAAGTAAGACGCCGTCCGGGCCAGAGCCACTGCCAGATTTTGCGAGTCGGGAGTGGTCCCGAAGTTCCCCATTCCGTTAGTAGGAGTACATGGCGTGTTGGTGCAGAAGACAGCGAGAATATTGCCAAGCCGGTCCGTGACTGCCACCACGATGGGAACGTTCACTGACTGCACGGCGGCATGTACGACTTCATCGACATCGCCGGCTGTAAGGGGCGTGGGCGGGATGGATGGCGGATCGGTCTTCGCGCTCCCTCCGCCCCCACCGCAGGAAGTAAGCAACAGGGCGAGCGCGACGCCCAGCACAGCGAGCGCCAGTACCACCAGCCAGAAGCTGCTAGGACGATCCGTGCTCGCGTTCCTCTTCATGGCCAAACCTTGGCTGCCGCGTTCAACTGCCCGTGTCAGCGGCCCCTTGGTCTACTCCCCGTGGCGATTCCCCGGATCAAGAACGATCCGCAATGTGAATCGGATTGAAAGTCGCAATCACCTCGTTGTGCGCTGATTCCGCAAAGTCTGCATCGCAGCAACCGCGCTGTCAAGCCGCCGCTTAGGACTCGTGCGCCGCCGCTGACATCGACCTCGCCGGCCCTGCTCCATTTCCTCGCCAATGCCGGCCATCCCGCTCCAGCAACTCGTCCGCTTCCCTCGGTCCCCAGGTGCCCGCGGGATAGTTGGGGAAATTGCGCGGGCGCAGCGCCTTCCACACATCCAGAATCGGAGTCACCACGCTCCAGCCCGCCTCCACCATGTCGGCGCGTTGAAACAGCGTGGCATCGCCGATCATGCAATCGTGCAGCAGCCGCTCATAACCGGTCGCGGACGTGGTCCCGAAATAGTCGGAGTACGCGAAGTTCATGTTGACCGCGCCCAGGCGCATGATGGGGCCTGGGACTTTGGCGCCGAAGCTCAACGAAATGCCTTCCTCGGGCTGGATGTGCAGCACCATCAGGTTAGGCGTGAGCCGTTCCACCGGCGTGTCGCGGAACAGGATAAATGGCGCCCGCCGGAACTGGATGGCGACTTCAGTGTGCCGTTGCGGCAGGCGCTTGCCCGTCCGCAGATAGAACGGCACATCCGCCCAGCGCCAGTTGTCGATCTGTAGTCGCATGGCCACGAAGGTTTCCGTTGACGAGTCCGGATTCACGCTCGACTCCGAGCGATACGCCACCATGCGCTTGGCAGGATCGTGCCCTTCGCCGTACTGGCCGCGCACCGCCCGGGTGAGCACGTCTTCGGAACTCAGCGGCTGAATGGCATGCAGGATTTTGGCTTGCTCGTCGCGCACCGCGTCCGCCTGGAACGAGATGGGCGGCTCCATTGCCGTCAACGTGATCAGTTGGAAGATGTGGTTCGGGACCATGTCGCGCAGCGTGCCAGCCTCTTCGTAATAGCCGCCGCGGTTTTCGACCCCGACTGTCTCCGCCACCGTGATCTGCACGTGATCGATATAACGCCGGTTCCAGATCGGCTCGAAAATCCCGTTGGCAAAGCGGAATGCCAGAATGTTCTGTACCGTTTCTTTTCCCAGGTAATGATCAATGCGGTAGATCTGGCTTTCTTTGACCACTTCCATCAACTGCCGGTTCAGCGTCTTTGCGGTTTCCAGATCGCGGCCAAACGGTTTCTCCACAATCACGCGCCGCCACACATCCTTCGACTCCGTCATCAACCCCGCAGTGCCCAATTGCTGCACGATGGGCGCAAAGAAAATCGGCGAGGTTGCCATGTAGTAGAAGTAGTTCCCCTGCGTTCCGTGGTCCTTGTCCACCTGCTGCAACAGTTGCGCGAGCTGCTGGTAGGCTTTGGGATCGCTGAATTCTCCTGACATGTAGTAGAGACGCCGCGTGAACCATTCCGTCAGGTCGCTGCTTAGTGCACCGGTAGCGAACTCCTTGATGTCCTTATTGAATTTCTCGCGGAACTGGTCGGTGCTCATCTGCTCCCGCGCCAGGCCCACCACCGCGAATTCGCGCGACAGCAGATTGCTTGCCGCCAGGTTGTAGAGTGCCGGGATCAGCTTGCGGCGGGTCAGGTCGCCGCCCGCACCAAAAATAACCATGACACAAGGGTCGCCCGGTCTCCCCACTTGCGGCTCTCCCATTTCCGTCATCGTTGAAACCGCCATGGCCTACTCTCTCCTGTCGTCGTGCCGGCCCTTCGACTACGCTCAGGGCAGGCTAGCCGGCTGTAGCCGGGGGCGTCCCGCCCCCGCAGTTCGCTCCACTCAGCTCTTAGTCCGCGGCGTGGGACTTGGGTTCCACATGCCCGCCGAACTTCTGCCGCATGGCTGACAGCACTTTCTCCGCGAAGGTGTGCTGCTGCCGCGAGCGGAACCGGGTATAAAGCGCCGCTGACAGCACTTCCGACGGCACTGCCTCTTCGATGGCCGCCATGATCGTCCAGCGGCCTTCACCCGAGTCCGCCACCACGCCGGTGTAGTTGGACAGCGTCGGGTTCTCCACCAGGGCCATCGCTGTCAGATCCAGTAACCAGGAACCAACTACGCTGCCACGGCGCCACACTTCGGCGATGTCAGCGACATTGAGGTTGTAGCGATGCTCCTCCGGTACCTGCGTCGAGTTCGCATTCTGGAAGATGTCGAACCCCTCGGCGTAAGCCTGCATCAGCCCATATTCAATTCCGTTGTGCACCATCTTGACGAAGTGCCCCGCGCCCGAGGGACCGCAGTAGAGATAACCGTCCTCCGCAGTACCGGGCATCTTCTCCCGCCCCGGTGTGCGCTCGACGTCTCCCCGGCCCGGCGCCAGCGTCTTAAAAATTGGGTCCAGGTGTTTTACCGCCGCCTCCGGCCCACCGATCATCATGCAGTAGCCGCGGTCGATTCCCCAGATTCCGCCGCTGGTCCCCACGTCCACGTAGTTGATGCCTTTCTTCTGCAGCATCTTCGCGCGCCGCACATCATCCTTGAAATAGGAGTTGCCGCCGTCAATGATGGTGTCGCCGCTGCTCATTTTTTCCGCCAGCCCCAGGACCGTCTTCTCGGTCGCGTCCCCGGCCGGAACCATCACCCAGGCGGCCCGCGGCGGCTTCAGTTTGCTCACGAAATCGTCCAGCGACGATGATCCGGTCGCACCCTCGCCCACCAGTTGCTTCACGTTGTCGGCGCTAAGATCGGAAACCACCAGTTGGTGATTGCCACGCATCAGGCGACGAGTCATGTTCGCGCCCATTCTGCCCAAACCCACCATTCCGAGTTGCATAGTTCCGCTCCTGTCTCAAAATTTGTAGCGCCGCTAGACTCAGGCCAGAGCCTGCTTGATGATCGCCTGCAATTTCGCCAGGCCGGCGTCCACATCCGGCCCAAGGTGGACGCGCAACGCCCGCCGGTTCCGCTCCGCCAGCACCTGGAAATCACCGCGCGCCTGCGCCGCTTTCACGATTCCGAAAGTATATTTCTGTCCGGGAACCGGGAGATCGGCAGCATCGTCGCACGTGACTTGCAGGAACACACCGGAGTTGGGCCCGCCCTTGTAGGCCTGGCCGGTGGAATGCAGGAACCGTGGGCCGAAGCCCAGGCAGGTAGCGACACGGTTCTTGTCGCGCACCGCATGGCGGATGGCCTGCAACTGCTTCTCGTGCGCCTCATTCATCTGCACATAACCCAGCAGCGCGAAGTAATCGCCCGCCGAGAGCCGGCTGAGATGCGCCCGGATATAGCCCAGCAGCGTTTGATCTTTCCCCGCCGCCTGCGCCAACGCCGCAGCGTTGCGTTCGTCGGTGAAAAGTTTGATCCCGTCTCCCTGCAGGATCGGCTGCTCCGACGGCAGGCTGCCCGTCTTTTCATACGCGCTCGTCAAGTTGCGGGTTGCGATCTTGCTGGCTTCCACGTCCGGCTGGTTGAAGGCATTGATCCCGATAATTGAACCCGCCACCGCCGTGGCGATTTCCCAGCGGAAGAATTCCTGCCCCAGATCATAGATATCCGACAGCGAGATTCGCACCACCGGATGTCCAGCCTTCTCCAGGGCACTGACTTTGGCATCTTGCCCCGCGTCGGCGCCGCCTTCGAGTCGAAGGTAGGCGAACACGCGGTCCTTGCCATAGACCTCGGGCGGCCCGAGTTCCTCGCGATCCACTGGGATGAGCCCCTTCCCGTCCTTGCCCGTGGATTCCGCCATCAGTTGTTCCAGCCACGCCCCCAGATCGTTGATCGCCGGAGAAGCAATGATGGTGACCTTGTCCCGGCCCCGCTTCGCGGCCTCACCCAGAATCGTCCCCAGTACCAGGCCAGGATTCTCTTCCAGTGGCACGCAAGAAGCGCAAGCGTGCACCATCTCTTCCGTCCGATCGAGGAAACGATGCAGATCAATGCCCATGACCGCGGCGGGAACCAGGCCGAAATTCGACAGCGCTGAGTAGCGGCCTCCGATGCTGGGCAGCCCGAAGAAGATGTGCCGGAAACCGTCGGCTTCGGCCACATGCTGCATCTTCGAACCAGGGTCTGTGACCGCGACAAAGTGCGAACCTGCCTTGTCCGCTCCTACCACTTGCTTGGCGCGCTCCAGGAAATACTGTTTGAAGATGTTCGGTTCCAGCGTGCTGCCGGACTTGCTGGAAACGATAAAAAGCGTCTTGGCAAAGTCCACCTTGTTCTCGAACGCCTTGACTTGCGCCGGGTCGGTGGAGTCGAGCACGTGAAACTCCGGGTAGCCGTTCTGTCTGCCGAAGGTGAGCTTTAGAACCTCCGGGCACAGGCTGGACCCTCCCATCCCCAATAGCAGCGCATGACTGAATCCCCCGGTCTTGGCTTCCTTCCCCATGTCGATAAGGGTTTGGATGTGCGCCAGTTGGTCGTCGGTGATGCCCAGCCAGCCCAGCCAGTTGGCTTCGTCGGCATTGGTCCACAGCGATGCGTCGTGTTGCCAAAGGCGGCGCATTTTGCCGCCGGTGCGCCACTCGTCAATCGAGGCAGTGGTGGCCGCAGTCAATTCCGGGGGCAAAGTGAACGTCTGATGGTTCACCTTGGCCACCAACTGCAGATGGCTTGGCCGATCCACTGCCTTCAGCAGCTTGTCGAAAGCCTCGGCGAAAAGTTTCAAACCTTCTTCCAGCAGTTTGTCGGTCGCCGCCTCCATCGAAATACCCAACTCACCCAGAGTCTGCATGGTGTCGCTGGCGGCTTCGACGTCTTCTTCCAGGCTGGCCCGCAGGTTGCCATGCTCGCGGAATGCCGAGAAGGTTGCCGGCGGAATAGTGTTGACGGTGTCCTTCCCGATCAATTCCTCCACGTAGATCACGTCGCGGTAATGCGGGTTCTTGGTGCTGGTGCTCGCCCATAGCACCCGTTGTGTCTGGGCGCCTTGGCCGGCAAGTTGTTGCCAGCGGCTGCCGGAGAAAATCTGCTTGTAGCGCTGGTAGGTCAATTTCGCGTTGGCGATGGCGACCTTTCCCATCGTGCTCCGCAGCAGGGCGCGTTCACCGGGAGTCTTCGCGGTCTTCAGGTTCGCCGTTAGCAAGGCATCGATCAAGGTGTCGATGCGGCTGATGAAGAAGCTCGCCACGCTGGCGATTCCGCTTATGTTCCCGCCTTTCCCCGCCCGCTTTTCCAAACCGGCAATGTAGGCCTCGGCAACGCGCTCGTACGCTGCCTGGGAAAACAACAGCGTCACGTTGACGTTGATCCCTTCGCTGATCAGTTGCTCCACCGCGGGAATGCCCTCTGCGGTCGCGGGCACTTTAATCATCAGGTTTTCCCGTCCCGCCGCCTTCCACAGCCGATGCGCCTCCTCAATCGTGCCACGCGTGTCGCGGGCCAGATAAGGCGACACTTCCAGGCTCACGTAGCCATCGCGTTTCTTGCTGCCCTGGTAGACCGGCTTCAGCAGGTCCGCCGTGTCCTGAATGTCACGGATTGCCAGCTGCTCATAGCGCGCTTTGGCGTCCAGATCCGAGTGCTTCTCCAGTTCCGTCAGGAAATCCCCGTAATCGGTGCTGCCGGTGATGGCCTTTTCAAAGATCGAAGGGTTGGAGGTCACGCCCCGCAGCCCATCGTCGTCTAGCAAGTGCTGCAACTCGCCGCTGGTAATCAGGCTGCGCCGGATGTAATCCAGCCACACCGACTGTCCGTACCGCAGCAACTCCTTCAGTGGATTGCTTTTCGGTTCGATTTCGACCGCTAGCGCTGACATATTTTTTCTCCAGAATTTCGATGATGGCTACTTCGCCTTGCGCACCGCGTCCTTGGCTGCCGACACGATGGCTTCCGGCGTGAATCCGAACTTTTTCTGCAGTTCCTTCAGCGGGGCCGAGGCGCCGAAAGTCTTCATGCCAATGCGTGCTCCCTTGCTCCCGACATACTGCGCCCATCCGAACGTGGATGCCTGTTCGACAGAAACCCGCGCCTCTACGTCGGGCGGCAACACGCTGTTGCGGTACGCCTCGTCCTGTTGCTCGAACAGTTCCCACGAGGGCATGCTCACCACCCGCGCTTTGACGCCCTCCTTGGTGAGCTGTTCATAGGCTGCCACTGCGAGATACACCTCGCTGCCGCTGGCCATGAGAATCACTTCCGGCTTGCCACCCGGAGCATCGCCCAACACATACGCTCCCTTAGCCACCCCGGCGGCGGAAGCATACTTGCTGCGGTCTACAGTCGGCAAGGCTTGGCGGGAGAGCACCAGCACCACAGGCTGATGGTGCATCTGCGCGATGACCTTCCACGCCTCTAGCGTCTCATTGGCATCACCTGGTCGCAGCGTCACCAAACCCGGAATCGCGCGCAGCGAGGCTAACTGCTCAATCGGTTGATGAGTCGGGCCATCTTCGCCCACCCCGATAGAGTCGTGGGTGAAGATGTAGATCGTCGGAATCTCCATCAGCGCCGACAGACGGATCGCCGGCCGCGAATAGTCGCTGAAAATCAGGAAGCCGGACCCGAACGGGCGCAGCTTGGACAGCGACAGCCCATTCAGGATCGAGCCCATCGCATGTTCCCGGATGCCAAAGTGCAGGTTGCGGCCGCCGTAGCTCTGGGCCGTGAAATCCCCCGCCCCATCAAACGTAAGGCGCGTCTTCGTGGAAGGAGCCAGGTCGGCGGAACCTCCGATCAGCCACGGAATGTTCTTGGCCAGCACATTCAGGATCTTGGCGGAAGAATCGCGCCCCGCTACTCCTTTCGGATCGGCCGGAAACGTCGGCAGGTTCTTGTCCCAGCCCGCAGGCAGCTTGCGCGCTTGCATCAACTCGATGTGGCTTGCCTGTTCGGGATACTTGGTCTTGTAAGCGTTGAACTTCTCATTCCACGTCACGCGCAAATCGTGCCCGCGCCGCCCGATGCCATCCTGGAAATGCTCATACACTCCGCCCGGAACGTGGAACTTGGCGTTCTCCGGCCAGCCGTAATTGCGCTTGGTCAGCTTGATCTCTTCGTCCCCCAGCGGTTCGCCGTGGGCCGCGCTGGTGTCCTGTTTGTTGGGAGAGCCATACGCGATGTGGCTGTCCACGATGATCAGCGTAGGCCGGTCGCTGGTGTTGTGGAAACTGTGGAGGGCGCGCGCCAGCATTTCCTGGTCATTGGCGTCCCCGACCCGCGTCACATTCCAGCCATAGCCAATAAAACGCGTTGCCACGTCGTCGCTGAACGCCCAGGAGGTGTTGCCCTCGATCGTGATCTTGTTGTTGTCGTAGATCCAGCACAGGTTCGAGAGCTTCAGATGGCCGGCCAAAGAAGCCGCTTCGCCCGAGACCCCTTCCATCATGCAGCCGTCGCCGCACAGCGCGTAGCAGTTGTAGTTGAACAATTCAAACTCGGGACGGTTGAAGTAGGCCGCCATCCACTTGCCCGCCATGGCCATGCCCACGCTGGTCGCCACCCCCTGGCCCAGGGGCCCGGTCGTGGTTTCCACCCCAGAGGTCCAGCGATATTCCGGATGCCCCGGGCACTTGCTGTCTAGTTGCCGAAAACGCTGGATGTCACTCAGTTTGACGCAGGGCTGCCCCAGGACTTCGTAATCGGGATCGACAGTCTTGACGCCCGTCAAGTGCAGCATCGAGTACAGCAGCATGGAGGCGTGCCCGATGGAGAGGACAAACCGGTCCCGGTTCGGCCAGATCGGGTCCTCCGGGTCGAACCGCAGCACCCCTTGCCACAGCGCGTACACCACCGGCGCCATCGCCATGGCTGTGCCGGGGTGCCCGGAATTAGCCTGCTGCACCGCGTCCATGGAAAGTGTCCGGATGGTGTTGATGCACAGTCCATCCATTTCCCTGCTGCTGAACGCTACCTGCTCGTTGGCTGCCATAAATTTCTTCCTCAAACTCGCGGTGGCAACCGTGTGACAGTCCCCCGCGCGCGGCAAGGCGGCCGATTCTCAAACTGATCGCAATGCCTGATTGTGGTGTGCTACTTCCGACTTGGCCAACTTTCTGCAAATCTCTTCCTGGCACGGGCCCGTAACAACCATGAACCCCACATACCCAAGCCGTTACCTGCGGAGGCAGAACGAGGATTGCCGGACGGCCAAACCCCAGTAATGTGCGAGACCGCGATTATGACCGGATTTCCGGCAAAGTCAAGCAGTGCTTGCTCCGGAGCACAGGGTGTGATACGAAATATGCCCCCGTTATAGTGCGAAGGTCCCTCGGGCCAATTTTCCGGGACGTGAGGACGGCAGTGGCGTGGAACTCGCTTTTGTCCACAGCGCGGCGGCCTTGGCGGTCGTTCATCTGCGTGCTCCTGTTCGGCGGCTTGGCAGTGCCAGGCACAGCTTCGGCGGCTGCTCCCTCCTGGCAGCGCATTCCAGGCCACCCACCCTCCAGCACCGCCGCGCTTCAAGGCACCGTTCGCGACGATCAGGGAAGAGGCGTGCCAGGCGTAAGGCTGACCCTGGTTCAACCCGGTGGCAGAGCCCTGCCGCCCATTTTGAGTAACGGTGAGGGTATTTTTCGGATGCGGGACCTCTCCCCGGGCAGCTATCAACTCAAGTTGGACAAGGATGGCTATCAGCCGCTTAACTTCCCCAACGTCAAATTGCGCAGCGGCGAACTCTTGAGCTTGGATCTCAAGCTCAATCCGGTGTTGACCACGGCTCCGACCAACAAAGGCCCGTCCGGCTTGCCGGGTACGGCGCCCCTCCCGGGTGTGGCCCCGGAAACCACTCCCACCGGGACTTATCCCGGCTTGCGCAAGCCTCAGTCCGCTGGCCCTCCCGGCCCCCTGGCCATTGCCCCGGAGCAAGTGCCCCAGGACTCTGCCAATTTTTCTCCCGATCCCGACCGCTGGGACGCCACCATGCCGGAATGGGATCGTTACGGCAAACCCGGCGAGTTTCCCTACACCAGGAGCCACTGGTACGACCCCTTCAACCGCAGCAAAGTCAAAGGGGATGAGCCCATCTTTGGCCAGCGCTGGTTCTTCAATTTCACCGGGACCAGCCTTACCAGCATCGACGCTCGCCGCCTCCCCGTCCCCAGCGGCGTCGCCGCCGAGAACCCCGGCAGCAGCGACTTCTTCGGCCGTGGCGGACAGGGCTTTGTCTCCGAGAACCTTCGTCTGTCCTTTGATCTCTTCCGCGGTGACACCAGCTTCCGTCCCGTGGATTTCCGCATTCGCTTTACCCCGGAGGTCAACCTCAATTTCCTGCAGACCCGGGAGCGCGGCCTGGTCAACATCGACGTGCGCGAGGGCATCGCCCGCTTCGATCAGCACACCGGCATCCAGGAAGCCTTCGTGGAAGCCAAACTCCACGATCTCAGCCCGAATTTCGACTTCGTCTCGGTGCGCGCCGGAATTCAGCAATTCACCAGCGACTTCCGTGGCTTCCTGTTTTCCGAAGAGCAGCCCGGCGTCCGCATCTTCGGCAATCTGCGCTCCAACCGCATCAACTACAACCTGGCGTATTTCTACTTCCTTGAAAAAGACACCAACAGCGGCCTCAACACCTTCAACCAGCGCCACCAGCAGGTATACATCGGCAACGTGTACATCCAGGACTTCCTGGCCAAGGGCTACACCACCGAGTTCAGCTTCCACTACAACCGGGACGATCCCAGCATTCACTTCGACGAGAACGATTTCCTGGTCCGTCCCGCACCCGTCGGTGCGGTGGTAAACCATGGAATCCTCACTCACGGCATTCGCGCCTACTACCTGGGCTGGACCAGCAACGGCCACATCGGCCGCCTGAACGTGAGCCACGCTTTTTACCAGGCGCTGGGCCACGACACCTTCAACGCCATTGCCGGACGGCGGGTTGATATCAACGCTCGCATGGCGGCCCTGGAACTCTCGGTGGACAAGGATTGGGCCCGATTCCGCACGTCCTTCTTCTATTCCTCGGGCGATGGCAGCAATAAGTCTGGAATTTTCCGGACTGACGGCACCGCCCACGGCTTTGACACCATCGTCGACGAGACCCACTTCGCTGGCGGCGCTTTCAGTTTCTGGGACAACGAAGGCATTCGTCTTACCGGCTCCGGAGTGGCGCTGGTCAACCCCGGCAGCCTGCTGCCCAGCCTGCGCAGCAACAAGGAGGAAGGCCAGGCCAACTTCGTGAATCCTGGAATCTACATTGCCAACGTGGGCGCGGACTTCGACGTCACTCCCAAGATTCGCGCCTTCGTCAACGGCAACTATCTTCGCTTCGACCGTACCGAACCGCTTGAGGCCATTCTGTTCCAGTCCCCGATACGCCACAGCATTGGGACCGACTTAGGCGTGGGCGTAGAATACCGGCCACCCTTGACTGAAAACATTGTCATCACCGGCGGAGCCTCGACGCTGCTTCCCGGCGATGGATTCAAAGACATCTACAACGGCAGAGTCTTGTTCTCCGTCTTCTCCACCGTTCGCCTGGTTTTCTGAAACTGGTTTTCTGAATTTGGACAGATCGTTATGCAAGCTTTCCATCTCCGCAGGTTGGCACAGGGATTAACGGCAGCGGGACTGGTTTGTTTCGCTGCCGCGGTGTTCGCTCCCCAAACGCGCACCGCCGAGGCGGCAAATCCCGCGCAAGCTGCGCCGCAATCGGACACCG
This sequence comes from Terriglobia bacterium, assembly GCA_020073165.1. Lineage (GTDB taxonomy): Bacteria > Acidobacteriota > Terriglobia > Terriglobales > Acidobacteriaceae > JAIQET01. Next base: position 144,278 of record JAIQFP010000008.1, read on the forward strand.
AGCAGACGCCGAGTTCCGGGCTCCTGCTGGGCCAGCCCCAGGCCGATGTCGACCAGAAGTCCGCCGGCTGTGTGAGCTGCCACACTTCGACCGACAACGCCACCATGCACACCACCGGCACGGTGCATCTGGGCTGCACCGACTGCCACGGTGGCGACTCCCAGGTCATGCTGCCCGCAGGTGCTGCCCCCGGCTCCCCACCCTACGAGGAAGCGACGAAGAAGGCCCACCCGCAGCCGCGCTTTGCCGAGGATGCCCGCAGTTCCGCCAACCCGGTGCGCGCCTACACCAAGTGGCTGAAGGAAGACCTGGCATTCATCAAATTTGTGAACCCCGGAGACCTGCGAGTGGCCGAAGAAACCTGTGGCCGCTCCGGATGTCACCTCGCCGAAGTGCAGCGCGTGCGCACCAGCATGATGACGCACGGCGCCATGCTGTGGGAAGCCGCCCTCTACAACAATGGCGCCATCCCTGTAAAGAATCCCATCTTCGGCGAAAGCTACGCTCCCGACGGAACTCCGCAACGGTTGCAGACTTTCCCGCCGCCCACCGCCGAAGAAACTCGCCTGAAAGGTGTGCTTCCCTACCTCGAGCCCATCGAGCGCTGGGAAATTTCCCAGCCTGGCAACGTCCTGCGCAGTTTCGAACGCGGCGGCAGAAGCAAGCCTGAAGTCGGCAATCCTAGCTTGGAGGAAGATCCCGGCAGACCCGACGTAAAGCTAGGCCAGCGTGGCTTCGGAACTATCCTGCGCACCGACCCTACAGTGCTGGGTCTGCAGAAAACGCGTTTGCTCGACCCCATACTCTCGTTCCCCGGAACCAACGACCAGCCCGGCGACTACCGCGCCAGCGGCTGCAGCGCCTGCCACGTGATCTACGCCAACGATCGCTCCCCGGAGCACTCTGGACCTTATGCCGCGCACGGAAACCAGGGATACACCGCAACCGTTGACCCCACCATCCCCAAGAACGAATCCGGGCACCCCATCAAGCATGAGTTCACCCGTTCCATCCCCTCCAGCCAGTGCATTGTCTGCCACATCCACCCCGGAACCAACATGGTGGCCACCTACTATGGCGATATCTGGTGGGACAACGAAGTCGACGGCGAGCAGATGTACCCGGACAAGCAGCGCCATCCCAGTCCCGAATTTCAGCAGCAGGTGCAGAAGCGCAACCCGGAGCGTACTGCCACCCGCGGTCTCTGGGCCGACGTCGATTTCCTTCAGAAGACGGGCACCCCCGAATTCAACGCCAACCTGAAAGACACCCAGTTTGACGACTTCCACAGCCATGGATGGCTCTTCCGCCAGGTGTTCAAGCACGATCGCAAAGGTAACCTGCTGGATGGCGACGACAAGATCGTCCCTGCGAACGATCCCGACAAGCTGAAGAAGGCAGTCCACCTCAAGGACATCCACCTGGAGAAGGGCATGCAGTGCATCGATTGCCACTTCGTCCAGGACAATCATGGCAACGGCAAACTCTATGGCGAGACCCGCAATGCCATCGAGGTCGATTGCATTGATTGCCACGGCACCATCCAGCAGCGCGCCACTTTAAAGACCTCCGGCATCGCCGCCCCCGCCGGCGGCACCAACATGGAGAAGATGCGCACCCCCTGGGGCGCCCGCCAGTTCTACTGGAAGGAAGGCCGCCTCTACCAGCGCTCCATGATGAACCAGGACCGGGAGTGGGAAGTGGTGCAGGTGCTCGACTCCATCACGCCCGGCAATCCGCACTACAACCAGAAATCGCGCCTGGCCAAGACCATGGAGACCGACGGCAGCACCTGGGGAAGCGTCCCCGGCGACGAATCCAAGCTGGCCCACCAGAACAGCAAGATGACCTGCTACACCTGCCACAGTTCCTGGGCTCCCACTTGCTATGGCTGCCACCTCCCCATGACCGCCAACCAGCGCATGCCCATGCTGCACAACGAGGGTCTACTCACGCGCAATTGGACCTCGTACGACTTCCAGGTCCTGCGCGATGACATCTATCTGCTTGGCATCGATGGAACCGTCACCGGCCACCGTATAGCCCCCGTGCGCTCCGCCTGTGCCATCCTGGTCAGCTCGCAAAACGCCGACCGCGACTGGATCTACTATCAGCAGCAGACCATCTCCGCCGAAGGCTACAGCGGCCAGGCTTTCAGCACCTTTGTCCCGCACACCGTCCGCGCCAGGGAGACCAAGACCTGCACCGACTGTCACGTGTCCCAGGCCAATGACAACAACGCCTGGATGACGCAACTCATGCTGCTCGGCACCAACTTCATGAACTTCATGGGCCGCTACGTCTACGTCGCCACCGGTCACAAAGGCTACGAGGCGGTGGCGGTCACCGAGCATGACGAGCCGCCCGCCGTCTTCGGCAGCCACCTGCACAAGCTCGCTTATCCCGACGACTACCAGAAATTCGTGAAAGACGGCAGCGAGCTGAAAGAAACCCGTGAACATCCCGGCTCAGACATCCTGGCGGTCCAGGGCCGTGGAGAGTATCTGTACGCCGCCATGGGGAAAGGCGGCTTCCGCGTTTACGACATCGCCAACATCGACGACAAGGACATCTCTGAGAAGACGATTACCGCGCCCGTGTCGCCCCTCGGCCAGCGTTTCTACGTCCACACCAAATACGCCACCGACGTTGCCACTCCCACGACTTTGGGCGTGGACCCGCTGCGCACGCATCGCCCGGAGAACGAGGAACAACCCATCCACTTGATCTACGGCTTCCTCTACGTCACCGACAAGTACGAAGGCCTGGTCATCGTCGGCGACCCCAACCTCAAAGCCAAGAGTCCCGGCGTGGGCACGCTACTCGATGGCGACCCCGCCAACAACTTCCTCAAGCGCGAAAAGGGATTCAATCCTAACGGCATTCTGAACGGCGCCCGCCGCATCACCATCGTCGGCACCTACGCTTACATCCTCTGCGACCGCGGCCTGGTGGTGGTGGACCTCGACAATCCGCTCGATCCCAAAGTCACGGCGGAAATTGGCGCGCCTTTCCTGAATGAAGCCCACGGGCTCGCCGTCCAATTCCGCTATGCCTTTGTGGTGGACAAGGACGGCCTCAAGGTTCTCGACATCACTAACCTCGCCAAGCCGGTCCCGGTGGACGGCGCCCTGGTCCAGCTTCCTGACGCCCGCAACGTCTACGTCGCCCGCACGTATGCTTATGTTTCCGGCGGCAAGCAGGGCTTGGTCATCGTGGATATCGAACATCCCGAGCAGCCCAAGATTGACCAGGTCTTCAACGCCAACGGCGCCATGAATGACGTCAACGACGTGAAGATCGGAATGGTCTCCGCCAGCGCCTTCGCCTTCGTCGCCGACGGCCACAACGGCCTGCGCGTGGTCGAACTGCTCACGCCCGTTGACACCCCAGGCTTTATCGGTTTCAGCCCACGGCCCACGCCCAAGCTCATCGCCACCCATCGCACCAAGGGTCCGGCCCTGGCCGTCTCCAAGGGAATCGATCGTGACCGCGCCGTGGATGAAAGCGGCAACCAGTTAGCCGTGTTGGGACGCCGCGGCGCCCGCCCCTTCAACCGCAAAGAAATGGAGCGCATGTTCCTGCGCGACGGCAAGCTGTACACCGTGAGCGACGACCCGCCAGGTGCTCCGCAAGACTTGAAACAAGCCTCCACCGACGCCGCCAAGAAATGAGGCCGTAAGGCGGGCAGCCTGCCCCTGAGCGCAGGCGAAGGGTCCCGCCGGCCACGCTGCCCTTTTCGTGGAGATCCGCGAACTACCTTCCTCCAGCCGCGACGTGGCGGCATACGATAGCCCGGCACGGGAGTGCCGGGCACCCCTTCTCAGTAGTTCTTCGGCTGGGTCAGGCTGAACCAGTTCCCGAACGGATCCTTAAACACCGATTCCACGCCGTAGAACTGGTCTTTCGGTTCGGAGACGAACTCCACGCCCTTGGCCTTGAGTTCTGCATACGTCTTGCGGCAGTCGGCGGTATAGAAAGCGCCGGCATTGAACAAGCCCTTCTGCAGCAGTGCGGCCATCGCTTCGATGTCCTTCGTGTCACTCTTCCCCGCCTCGCCGCCCTTCATCTTGATGAAGTTGGTGCCGCTGCCCACCTTCATCAGGATGATCTCCAGCTCAGACTGCCCTTTGGGCGCGACGGTCAGCCAGCGGAAGCCGTTGGGCAGCGATTGGTCCACCTTGACTTCAAAGCCCAGCTTGCCAACGTAGAAGTCCTTGGCCTGGTCCTGGTCGAGCACATAAATGGTCGCGTGTGACATCTTTTGGATCATGATGGTTCTCCTTCGATGGATGAGGTTGCGTGGAAAAGACTAGCGAACCCGGGCAGGCCGTGCTTCTCGATTCTTGCTATTTGATGATTTGTTATTCGATGCTCTTCTATTCGATCGCCCAGGCCCGCACAAAGCATCCCGGGACCATCAGCACGCGCCAGGGAGCGTTGTACCCGAAGATGCGGCGGACCTCACGCTGAAATGCGGCGGGACTGCGGCCGAACTGGGCGCGGAATTTGCTGGAAAACGATCCCAGACTTCCGTAGCCGACCTCGAAGCATACCTCCGTGACGCTGCGCTCGGAGGCGAGCATCTGCCGGGCCCGGTCCATGCGCAAGCGAGTCAGAAAATCATGCGGAGTCTCGCCGAAAGTGGCGCGAAAAAGGCGATGGAAATGAAACTCAGAAAGACAGGCCTCCCGCGCCGCCTGCCCGAGCAGGACCCGCGATTGATATTCGTCGGCCAGCAGGTCGCGTCCACGACAGAGCCGGCGGAAGGTGTCGTCATGAAGGAGAGGCGGCACGGGGAAATAATACTACCCAGGCGGGAGTAGTGTCAGCGGCTGTGCGCCCGCGCGAGCCCCTTGAATCGGTATGGACGTTGTTATCCTAAAACTGGGATAATGACGACGACACGGATTACGAGGCACGCTATGGCAAATCACCGAAATCGTGAGGCTGTGGCGCCCAGTTCGGGGAACGTGTTTGCCGACCTCGGACTCCGCGATGCCGGCGAGAGGCAAACCAAGGTCCGCCTGGCCGTCGCCATCCGGCAGATTCTGGGGCAGCGCCGGCTCTCGCAGGCCGCAGCCGCCCGCCTGCTGGGCATCAACCAGCCAAAGATCTCCGCTTTGATCAACTACCAGTTGCATGGCTTCTCGGTGGAGCGCCTGATGCATTTTCTGAACGCCCTGGATCGCGATATAGAGATCGTGATTCGCAAGAAACCGCGCTCCCGCAGACCCGCCAGGATTGTCGTAACCGCAGCGCAGCTTTCCAGGGCTATGTAGGTTCTTGGTCACTGGCACCCACCTTTCGAAAACCGCGAAAGGTGGGGCACCCGGCGAAAGGTAGGGCGCCCGGCTCACGTCTGCCTTGAGGGAACAGAAGGGCTTTCAGCAAAATGAAGCACCCCGATCTATACTACCGGCGCGGTGGAAGCGGGCCCCCGCTATCCACCCGTATTGGTTGTGCCTGTATAGGGATTGAAGTGAAAAGAATAGACCTGCTATTTGTGTTGCTTAGTTTCCTCGGCCTGATTGGCTGCTCCAGGTCAGAACACGAGTTGCCGGAGAAGGCGAAAGAAAAAGTGAGTACAGAGGTGAATCAAGCAATCTCGCGAGTCACGGGTCGAGAACTGACGGAAGAGGTTGACAAGATGGAAGGGACGAAACACTATTCGTTGTCCGTTATGTCGTCTCCTGAAGACAAGTCCGTGGCCGGGATAATGTCATTCCGGTGCTCATCGGGCAAGAACCTGGAGGCAGTTGTGGGGTTGGATGACCTCGTCGATTCTACAGGCTCGCAGTCTCGGGTTCGTCTCAAGTTTGACCAAGGCCTGCCAATTATCCAGGAATGGAATGAGTCCTCGAACTATCAAGGACTGTTTTCGCCGAATCCTTACTCTTTGATGAAAAGCACGCTCACAGCTAATGTATTGCTGTTCGAATACCAGAAGTTCCATGATGGAAAGATTGTTCTCACGTTCGACGTGACGGGTCTTCGTGAAGGACTGCCCAAGCTCGATGCGGCGTGCGGTTTGAGCGAGTACGAAACAAAAGTGGCCGAAGCGCAGGCTTTGGGGCGCGCCGCGCGCGAGCGCGCACAAGCCAGACAGCACGGGCAGGAATGTTTTATGGAAGCTGCCAGACCGCACGACATACAGATTGTTCTCTGCGTTGCGCGTCTTCTATCTTGTGCCAAGGATGGCATGTACGACAACGAACCCTGTGATGCGTCGGGCGTAAGGAGTTACTGCCAGAAAACGAACAAGAGCGGATGGCAGGATGAAATCCTCGCGTTACCTATCGATAGGTGCCATCTAGCGCCGGAAGATCGGGCATTTCTTCACAGTGTGGTGGGGAAGTGACTTTCAAACCCCAGTTTGGCAAGCCCCAAAACCGGCGACCGGGCCACCTGCCCACTCCACCTCTTGGTTTGAGTTTGAGCTTCGTTTTCCACAAGGTCGCTCTTTTCGAAGGTTTCTTCAGGTAGGGGCTCTGATTCTGCAAGAGTTACGTTACGCCTGTAGCCTTGCGGCTTCCGATTTTCCCCGATACTATGCGCCCGATGAAAGGGCAACGGAAGGGGCGGGCCAAAACTCTCGATCTCTTTAGCCTCATAGAGCTGTACGCCGTGAAGGTCGCGAGCACGATTGTGTTCTTGGTATTTGTTTACGTGGTCGCGAGGCACGAGATCACACATCTCTTGCAGAACTAGTGGGCGGGTGGCACCCTTTCGAAACTCGCGATCGGTGGTTCAGGCGGCAACTGGGCCACCCTCCCTACCTTCCATTTAACCATTCACCCCTTGTGTCGCCCCCAAGACTCCGATACTTTGTCAGCCACAGTTATGCGCCGCCTGGTTATTGCCGTCCTGCTGGGTTTCCTGCTGCTCGCTGCTGTTGTCTCTGCCCAGGGCAACAAGTCTTCCCCGAACTCGAGTCCCACGGCACTGGCTTCGGCAGTAGAACCTCAAGTCACACCAGCATCGAATCCGCCAGGCTCTCTGGTGGTCCCGCCGGGCGTGATGAACGTGTGCACGGACAAGACTCCTCCTCCGTGCGCTACCCCGCCGCGCACCATCAAAGCCCCCAACCCGAAATATTCCAAGCAAGCCCGCAAGAAGAAAATCGCAGGCCTCGTGGTGTTATGGCTGGTGGTGGACGCCAACGGCCTCCCTCGCGACATTCACGTGGCACGTTCTATAGGTTATGGACTCGATGAAGAGGCCATCAAGGCAGTGAGGAAGTGGAGATTCAAGCCGAGCACCTTGAATGGCCAGCCTGTACCCGTCCAGATCAACGTGGAAGTGGCTTTCAAGCTCTACTGACCCTACTCCCCGCTCTTCCCCCCGCCCCGCAACCCGGTAATGGTGTAGTTCCCCTTCACCGGCTTCTCCTTCGTCCAGTCATGATACTGATGGCACTCGGAGCACCGCCCGTTGGCGGCGTCCGCCTGTGGACCGGCTTGCTTGTGGCAGGTGCGGCAGGAGTCGATTCCCGGTACCAGCACCTCGGCGGTGTCCTGGCTATTGCGGCTCTTGACGTGGCAGGCGTCGCACTTCAGCAGGCGGTGGGCGTCGTGGTCGAACTCGGCGTGCGGCAGCCAGCGCACGGGGATGTTTGACTTGGCCACCGTGGGCAGTTGCTGCGGGTCGTCCGGCTGAATCATGGTGTGGCAGAGCTTGCATCCCTTGCCCCACAGGATGCGGTCCGACAACATCACTTGCAGCGCAATCCATTCCTGGCGGTTGTGCGGCGGCGGCGGATAGACCTTGCCCGGCAGCATGCGCTCCGGCGCAATCGGTTCCGACAGCGCACCCGGATGAGTGGAGAAATATTCGTTGTACTCGCGATACAGGAAGGCCTGCACGATGTCCGGGCGGTCGTGCGGGACGGCCTCATCGAAGCGCTTGTCGAACTGCAGGTCCTTCACGTGGCAGCCTTCGCACTGCTCGGTGTAGCGGATGGGGGCCATGTAGGCGCGATCGGCGGACTTGCCCTGGCTCTCCATCGTCGCTGAGACCATCTTCAGTTCCGCGCCCGCGTAGGGCCACGTGCCTTCCATCCCTCCCGGACGATGGCAATCGTGACAATCGAGCTGCACCGGTCCATGCGGTCCGGCCAGATTGGGCACCAGATGTTTGTAGTGATTCAGCTTGACCTTGCCGGGATCGGGCATCCCCGGCCGCAGCGCGGCGAACTCGGGATGCTGATTGTCAAAGTCGGCGACGTCCTTCACGTACTGGGTCGTGCCCTTGGTGTGCTCGCCGAGGTCGGCGTGACACTGGGTGCAGCCCGCGTCCTGCGTGCTCGCCAGCCGCAGCGAGCCCTTGTGTTCCACGTGGCAGGCGCCGCACTGGGGCGTGAAGCTGGCTTTCTCCTCGTGATGTGCCGGGGCGTCATGACAAGCCAGACACTTCTTGTCGCTGACCTGCTTGCTGAAAAATCCCAGCGTGCTCTCGTGGCAGACCTCACACTTTTTGCCAAACACCGCGTGCGAGGAGGCCAGGGGCCCGCTGCTGTACGCCTTCTCCCCGGTCGCCTGCTGCGACACGATCCACACCAGCGCAATCACCGGGATCCCCACGGAGAGCCACAGCCGCCAGCGCCGCAAGGGATGCGGCTTGGCGAAATACTGCAAGTCCATCCGCTTGGCCAGCGTCTTGGTTGTCCGTGTACGTCGCAGCATCGCCTCGACTCCGGGTTAGTAGCGCAGGGCAATCACGGCGTGCACCGCCCCGAGCAGCAGCAGCGCATAGGAAATCGGAATGTGGACCAGCAACCATCCGTGCAGGACCGTGTGATAGCGGCGTTGCTGGTCGAGTTGCCGCTTTTCCTCGCAGACATTCTCCAGGTCGTCCACGGTGGAGCGGACGTTGCCGGGAAGCAACACCCGCAATTGACGGAACAGGGCTTCGGCGCGGCCCGGGTCGCTCAGGGCCGGCCCGCGCGAACCTACGTGCTGCAGAAACGGCTGGATCTCGCGAGTAAAGAACCCGCGCAACTCCACCGCTGCCTCTTCGTCTACTTGCAAGCCGGAAGCGACCGTCAGCCCGCCCATCGTGCCGGCGCTGGCGGAGCACGCCCGCTCCTCAGCCGTGGCCTTCTCCAGATTGCCGGCGAGAGCATCGACGGCCTCTTCCACCAACTTTGCCGCCTCTTCCATCAGTTGCGCGCGCACTCGCTCGATCTGTTCATAGATGGTTTCCATCGGAATGCGCTCGGTGGTCAGGCGCGGCATGTAGTGCTGCAATATGGCGCCGAAGATCCCGCTCACAAAGACGATGATGAACAACCACATCAGGGTGGTCGTCAGCGCGCCACCGAAGTGAAAGCCGCCGTGGAGCAGGATGATCGGAAAAGCGAGAAAACCGAGCCAGAGATGCCCCCGCATCCACGCCTGCGCCCGTCCGATGCGCCAGATGGGAAACTTCTTGCGCAGGCCCAGCAGTCCGGCAAACAGCATGAAAGCGGAGCCGACGCTCCCATACACCAGGCCCATCACACTTCCGCCAGTCGCCCCTTGCGGCGAACTGCGGCTGTACGGGATGTACACCACCAGCGCCACCGCCAGCCCAATCACGCTGCCGATGAACCATTTGCGGTGTGTTTCGTCGATGCGCACGCTCTATCCCTTCATCCCCGTACTGCGCTGCTTGAGCAAGCCGGCAAAGAACTCCGGCGGATTCACCCGGTGCGCGGCGTCATGCGGGCATGCATACACGCAACTCGGCTCCTCGTGGTCCAGGCACAGGTCGCACGACGTGGCCTTCACCTTGACGCTGGCAATCCTGCGTCCCGGATACGTAGGATCATCTTGCTCCACCGGGAAGGGATGCATGTTGATATTGCCGTACGGACAATTGTTGGCGCACTGGCCGCAGCCGATGCACCAGTCCTCAATGATGACTTCGAGCGAATTGCGCCGCCGGATGGAGCCCACCGGGCACCCCACCATGCACAGCGGGTCGCGGCACTGGCGGCAGGAAGTCGCCACCAGGTACTTGTCAAAGCGCAGGCCCTCGCGGATCAGCCGGCTCACTCCGTCATGCGCGTCGGCACAGGCGCGTACGCACTGGTCGCAGCGTGTGCAGCGCTCCAGGTCGAGGATGAGCAGGCTCTGCGCTTCCATCAGCCCCTGGTTGAGGAACTGCTCCACGGGGACGTTAGCCACCTGCATGGCCCGCTGGCGGTTGGCTTCAATGCGTTCCGCCGCTGCCGCTTCCAGCTTCTGCCGGATCGCCGGGAACTTGTCCAGCATGAGCTGGAAGTCTTCTCCCGGAATGCGCACGACTTCCACGTGATCGAGCGCCGTACAAGTTGCCGTGCGGGCAATCCCCCCGAGCAAGGCGATCTCGCCGAAGTAGCCGCCCCGCGCCAGGTAAGCCAGCACCATGTCGCCGCCGGGGCGATGTTCTGACACCTTAACGAATCCCAGCCGCACCAGGTAGAAGCTATCGCCCGGCTCGCCTTGGCGGCAGATCACCTGTCCCGGCGCGAAACGCACCAGCTCCACGTGCTCCCGCAGGTGGTCGATGAACTCCGGCGTCAGCGAAGCCAGCACCGGGACGCTGCGCAAGTGCGAATCTAGCGCCCGCTTCCTGTAGGTTCGATCCAGCTGGTCGCGGAAGTTCTTGTTGCGCTGCATGATGTCGAGCACGTTGCGCAACATCTCCAGCATGGTGCAGTCGGTCTTGGCCCGCACCGTGGCCGAGCGCGGGTAATAACTCATGCAAGTCATTTCGCCAAACAGCTCGCCCGGCCCCAACTCGGCAATTGGGTTATCGTAAGGGAGATCAACGGAAGCATCGATCGGAATGAAAGGACGGTCCACTTCCTCCGTCCGCGGGTCGTTGGCGCGTGGTGCAAGAAGGCTCTTGAGCTTGCTCAGGAAACCTCGACCGCTGTCCTGGGTCTTGACGTGGGCGATGGGACTGGAGAGAAAGACGTCCACTTTCCCTTCCAGAATGTAGAACGCGGTAGCGCCGAAGTCGCCTTCGCGGCAGATGATGTCGCCGGCGCGGAAACGGCGCTCGACTACGGCATGGCTGTTGAGTTCCAGGAAGGTGCCGGAGACATTCTTGAAGATCGGAAGGCCGAGGAGCGAGTCGGGATCGACCGCCTGGCCGGGCAACTTGGTCCCTACCACCGCTCGGTTGGTGAGCGCGCCGGTGGGACAGGACACCATGCATTCGCCACAGGAAACGCACGACGAACTGCCCATTGGAAGGTTGGTGTCAAAGGCGATGCCCGCCTGGTATCCCTTGCCGCGCCGCGCCAGCACCCAGTTGTGGCGAATGTCGTCGCAACCGCGAATGCAGCGCTCGCACAGGATGCAAGCTTCGTGGTCCACGGCGATGGCGATCGAAGATTCGTCTTTGCCGCGCGGAGTGACCTTTTTCGGAAAGCGCGGGTGCTGGACCCCGGCTTGCTCCGCCATGCGCTCCAGTTCGCAGTCCCCGGAGTGTTGCTGGCGGGCGCAGGGCGAGGGATGGTCGGACATCAGCAACTCGACCAGGGTCTTGCGCACCCCCACCACCTGCTCGGTGTTGGTCTTTACCACCATGCCTTGTTCGGCCTGGCGAATACAGGAGGCAGCGAGCTTTGGTCCCGCCTCGACCACGCAGACACGGCACACCCCGATGGGATTCTCATTCTGCTGGTGGCAAAGCGTAGGAATGGGGATGCCGTTGATCCGCGCGGCGTCAAAGATCGTAGTTCCCTGGGGAACGGAAACTGCGACGCCGTCGATGGTCAACTGGACTTGCGGTACCGGCTTGCCGGCCGTCCCGTCGGGGCTCATGCTCGCCTCGCTGATTCACTGAAGCACACGCCGGCCAGGCAACGGCGGCGCACCACGTGATCGTCCACCACTTCGCGGAAATGCGTCAGCACCGACACGATGGGCACCGGCACCACCTGCCCCAGCCCGCAAATGGAGCTCAAGCGCATCGCGTCCGATAACTCTTTCAGCAATTGCAGGTCGTGCTCCCCGGCTCTGCCTTCGGTCCAGCCTTTCAGCATCTCCACCATCTTCTGCGATCCCAAACGACAGGGCACGCACTTGCCGCAGGATTCGTTGCGGAAGAAGCGCACCGAGTTCAGCGCCATGTCGAGCATGCAGCGGCCTTCGGCGCAAACCACGATCGCCCCCGAACCCACCATCGATCCCACCTTCGCCACCGCGTCCCAATCCAGAGGCAGGTTGGTCATCGAAGCCGGAAGGTATCCTGAAGAGGGGCCGGAGGGCGCAAAACCCAGCAGCTTCTTGCCGTCAATAATGCCGCCGGCATACTGGAAAATCAGCTCCTGATAGCTGATGCCCATGGGAACTTCGAAAATTCCCGGGCGATTCACATCCCCGCTGATGCCCACGAACTTCGACCCCAGCGACCCGCCCTTCCCTTGAGCCTTGTACCAGTTCTCCACGTTGTTGATCACCGTGGGCTGGTTCCACAAACCGTTGGTGCCGGGAAATGGAGGCTTGTTGCGCGGCTCCGCTCGCTTGCCTTCAATGGCCTCCAGCAGCGCGCTCTCTTCGCCGCAGATGTAGCCGCCGGGGCTGACGAAAATCTTCAGGTCAAAGGCCAGACCGCTGCCCAGAATGTTGTTTCCCAGCAAGCAATGCTGGTAACAGCGGTCGAGTTCAGCCTGCAGGACTTCCTTGGGGTACTCATACTCGTGGCGAATGTAAAGAATTCCCTCTTTGGCCCCGGTGACCAACCCGGCCATGATCATGCCCTCGATCACCAGGTAAGGCACGTTCTCCAGGATGAAGCGGTCCTTGATCGTACCCGGCTCGCTTTCGTCGGCGTTGCAGACGATGTACCTGGCCGTGCCGGGCGCGTTCCGCACAATCTCCCACTTCAGGCCGGTCTTGAAGCCGGCGCCACCCATGCCCCGCAGACCGCTCGCCTTCAGCGCGGCGATAATATCCTGCCAGTTCTGTGTCTCAAGGAAGCGCCGGACCACGGCGTACTCACCATTCCCGTTGTAAGGATCCATGGCCACTGGCACGCGCGGCTTGTGGTGGACGGCTTCCGGCAACGGCTTTCCCGCCAAAGCGTCCTGCACCATGGAGACCACTTGCGGTCCGCTCACGTGCGAGTAGATGACATCGTTGATCATCACTGCCGGAGCTTCATCGCACCGCCCCAGGCAGGAAACGTCGCGAATAGAAAGGCTCTGCTGGTCCCCGCGGAAAGCCGCTTCCAGGCCCGACTTGAGCTGGTCCCCGCCCCGTAAGTGACAGGTCATATCGGCGCAAACCCGGCAGTCTACTTTGGGCGGAGGAGTGAGATGAAAATGCGGGTAGAAGCTGGCCACGGCGTGGATCTGGCTCACCGGAACATTGATCTTCCCCGACAACACCTGTAGTTGCTCGGCGGGCAAGTAGCCAAACTCTCGCTGGATGGCCCTCAGTTCGTCGAACACGTCAGCCAGACTCCGTTCAGACCAGTTCCGAGCTCCGGGAAGATGAGTGGACAGTAAGAGCGCGAATGCTATAGCAAAACATTTCCCTTGTCCAGAGGACCCTCCGTGGCTAGCGTCTCAGTTCGGTCAAACTCAACTATTTTGTCATCCTGAACGGAACTGGGCCGCTTCCGCTTCCACGACTCTCAGGGAATTCTCGCTGGGTGCGTGCAGCGGGGCGCACGTCGTCGGGGAAAATACCTCGGCGCGGACGTGGTAGATCGGGCGGAGTAGGGTCACGGTGCGAAGCTGCTGCTTCGCTCAGGACAACGATCACAAAAAGGCTCAGGGCGCAGAGTTTGCACCCTCATTTACCACACTCCACTCTCGGTTGATTTCTGACCCAATCTGTCGTATAAGCAGTCACCCCGGAGAAAGTTCGGACATTGGCACCGTATTGAGCACAGTTATGGCAAGAAACGGGCGAATATTTTTGCTGGGAGTTTGGGCTCTGCTGCTGCTTACCCCTGCCCTGGCGGCCGGCCCACCTGAACGCGCGGCAGCCGTCTCCGGCAAGTATGTTGGCCCGGGCGGGTGCGCCGCCAGCAGTTGTCATGGCAGCGTGCAGCCGAAAGCAGTGACCCGTATCTTTCAAAATGAGTACAGCATCTGGATCGCCCAGGACAAACACGCTCGCGCGTTTTCTGTGCTCTCCAATCCGGTGTCCCTGCGGATCGGTAAAATCCTGAATATCGGCCGTCCCGATCAGGCCGCCAAGTGCCTGGTTTGTCACTCCCTCTACGTTCCCACCGAGCAACGCGCTCAAATCTTCGAACTGGATGACGGAGTGAGTTGCGAGTCCTGCCACGGACCGGCCTCGGGTTGGCTGGGTCCCCACACACAACGGGACTGGCCCCATGAAAAATCCGTCTCCTTGGGAATGTACGACACTCGCAATCTCACCCTTCGCTCCGAGAAGTGTCTGACTTGCCATCTTGGCACGGCAGAAAAGTTTGTGGATCACGAGATGATCGCCGCCGGGCATCCTGACTTGACCTTCGAGCTCGACTTGTTCAGCACGGTCATGCCGCGGCACTGGAAGATGCCGGAAAGCTACGAAACCGGTGCTTGGCGGCAGGTGCAGGCCTGGGGCGTGGGAGAGGCGGTACAACTCCGCGAGTCGCTCAATCGCGTGTCGCGCCGCGCCAAGGACACCAAAGGCGCATGGCCCGAGTACGCCGAACTGGACTGCTTCGCCTGTCACCACAGCCTGACCATGCCGCTGGATAGCTGGCGGCAGGAGCGTGGCTACCCCGGGCGCCGTCCCGGCAATCCCCCTTGGAACCAGTCCCGCGAGGTCATGTTCCGTGCTTTGGTCGAGGAGATTAGCCCCGGCGCCGCAAAGCAATTCAACGACGAAAGCACTCGCCTGGCAGGCCTGATGAACCAACTGAACGGCAACCGCGAGGAAGTCGGCGCCAGCGCCGACCGCGCCGCTGCGCTCGCCGATCAGATGGCCAAACAAGTCGAAGGTCAGAATTATGATTCCGCTCTGACCTTGCGGTTGTTGCGGCGCGTCGCCGGCGACGGCGCCGCGATCGCCAACGAGGGTGAAAGGCCGGCTGAGCAAGCCGCCATGACTCTGGATTCCCTGTTCACCGCGTATAACCAGAACGCGAAGCCGGCCAACGGCGCAGACGTGCGCGCCGCCATTGATGCCTTGTTCCAGCAGCTACAGAATCCGTCAGCGTACTCGGCCCCGCGGTTTGCGGCCCAGATGCAGCGGGTCAGCGAGCTTCTGGGTCGTTAGCGGAAGGCTTCGGACACAGTGAACGCATGGGCCTGGTGCGGCCCCAGCCTTACGTATAACCCTTCGCGCGCAACGGTTACCCGATCCCATCCGTAGCTCTGGTCATCCAATTCGTCTCGGTAAACGCACTTCGGCAGTTCCCCCGTCGGCTCCGCCTGTTGCACCCGGCCCTGGGCTACCCGCCCCCCCAGGTTGATCACGATAAGTTTGCAACCGTTGCCCAGTCGCCATCGGTACGCCAGCAGGTCCTCGAAGCTGTCATCGCCCGAAGAGCGCACCTCCAGCAGCTTCCACTCTCCCGCATGGAAGGCGTCTGCCGACGAAATCCGGAGCACCCTCTCATAGACCTTGCGCAGGGCTTGGTCGGCAGGCTCCTCGGCCGCGCGCGCCAGCGGCATGGGCACATGAATCTTCGCACCTTCGAATTGCCCGTGATGGAAGAAGTGCATCCCCGGCAAGGTCGAAACCAAAACTGCAAGCGAGGCAATGCGCTCCCGGGGAAAGACCGCGGAGCAGCGCGGCTCGTCATGGTTCTCCAAAAAGCGAACCAGTTTGTTCTGATAGCCCATCTCGGCGCACAGATGCCCTCGCACCTCTGCCGGAGTGCCCCCGCTTAGCCGGTCGTACAGCCGCTTGTCGTACGTGAACTGAAATCCCAGTTGCTGCATCTTCCACTCCAGGTCCCAGTACACTTCCGCCATCCAAGTCAATCCCGGCACTGCTGCCACCGCATCCGTCCAGAACTCGGATTGCGGCACCGGCCACTTCTGCAGGAGATGCCCCCAGGTGCGGCTGAACACCTCATTGGTCACCAGCATAGCCATGTCGCAGCGCACGCCGTCACAGTGCTGGGCAACGCTTTTCAAGATGCCGATGAGCGCCTGTCGGCACGCTGGGTTGAAGTGGTTGAGTTGCGCCACGTCGGTCCAGGGCGCAAAGTACGGGTCCTTGCCGCAGGCCACGAAATAGACCTCGTCGCCCCGCTCCGCCAGATAAAATGCGCCGGGATCATGGCGGAAATCGTCTTGGCTCCCCAGAATGTAATAGTCGGGATGCTGCTCCACTAAAGCGTGGTCGAAGCCGGTATGGTTGGGAACGAAATCAAGAATCAGTCCCATCCCGCGCGCCCGGAGTTTGCGGTGCACCGCGTCCAGATCGTCGACCGTCCCGATCCGCGGATCGGGACGGTAGGCCCGGATTGAATAAGGAGAGCCCACCAAGTCAGCCATCTTCCAACCTGGTAGGGTACCGTCGAACTCCGGGAAGTTGCGCGGGTCAGTGCGAAAAATGCGTCGGCCCACCTCACTGCGCTCCCACACACCCATCAGGTAAACAAAGTCGAAGCCCAGCGCGGCGAGGCCGTCCCACTCGTCATCGGGCACCTCCGCCAGCCGCAGCCGGCGTCCGTGTTTTGCTGAAAGCCCTTCCAGCCACACCCAGGTGTTGATCTCATACAAGTGGGGATGCGCCCGGTACGACAGCTTGGGCAGCGCTGTGCCCCCACCGACTTCGCTCGCTGGCATCATGGCACTCTCGCTTTACGGCTCCTCAGCGGACCGGCAGAGAGTGTACTCGCAACCGGGGTTCTTCATCACCTCTTTTGTCCACTCAGGATGACCCAGTCTACTAACGCCGCAGTCAAAAACTAGCTGACCCGACCTGCGAAACTTCGGATACAATTCCGGATTTCACGGCATTGCCAAATTGCAGTTGCTGACGCTCTCGAGCGGAGGACATCGCTTGCCGAATCCCAAGACCCAGAGTGCCCGCCCCGCAACCGATGGTCCCCAGGGTGCTGGCAAGACCGCGGAACATCAGCGACTCGCCGAACCCATCAGCGGACCGGTGCCAGCCTGGCGCAAGTGGGGGCCCTACGTCAGCGAGCGCTCCTGGGGCGGAGCCCGGGAAGACTACAGCGCCGACGGCAACGCCTGGGCCTACTTCCCGCACGACATGGCGCGCAGCCGAGCCTACCGCTGGGGAGAGGACGGCATCGCCGGCATCTGCGACCGCTACCAATTGCTGGTCTTTGCCCTCGCCCTGTGGAATGGACGCGACCCCATTCTCAAAGAACGCATGTTCGGCCTCACACCCATGGAAGGTAACCGCGGGGAGGACGTCAAGGAGTACTGGTTCTATCTCGACAACACGCCCACCCACAGTTACATGCGGATGCTCTACAAATATCCGCAGCGGGAATATCCCTACTCCCAGCTGATCGAGGAGAACCGGCGCCGCCCCACCGGAACCGAGTATGAACTGCTCGATACCGGCATCTTCGATGACGACCGTTACTTCGATGTGCTTGTCGAATATGCCAAGGCGTCTCCTGAAGACATCTGCGTCCGCATCGAGGCCTTCAACCGCGGGCCGGAAGCCGCCGAACTCCGCCTCATGCCGCACCTGTGGTTCCGAAACACCTGGGCCTGGACCGATCCCCCCGGCCATCCGCCAATCATTCAGCGGCAGCCCGGGAGTCAGCACCTGACCCTGGTAGCCGACGATTCCGCCGCCGACCCGCTGCACAACCTGCAGTTTCGTTACACCCTGGGTAAGCGTTATCTTTACGCCCCTAACGGCGGTGAGCCGCTGTTTACCGACAACGAAACCAACGGCACCCGCGCGTTCGGTCCTCACGCGATCAGCCGTTCCCCGTTCGTTAAGGATGCCTTTCATCGTTACATCATCCACGGCGAGGACTGCGTCAATCCGGCCCATATAGGCACGAAGGCTTGTATTCATTACAAGTACAAGGTGCCGGCCGGCGGCTCGATAAAGCTTGGCCTGCGTTTGACCCCGGAAGAGACCTCCGCTCCGCTTCAGGAAGTGGATAAAATCATCCAACAGCGTAGGGAGGAAGCCGACGAGTTTTACGCAGCCATCCATCCTGCCAAAGCGTCGGAAGAAGAAAAACTAATCCAGCGGCGCGCCTTCTCCGGCATGTTGTGGAGCAAACAGATCTACCTGTTCGACGTCAACCGCTGGCTGGACGGAGACAATCCCCGCTTTCCTCCGCCCGAATCACACAAGAAAATTCGCAACGTCCATTGGCGGCACCTGAATTCCATGCGCGTGCTGTCCATGCCCGACAAGTGGGAGTTCCCCTGGTTTGCCGCCTGGGACCTGGCTTTCCAATGCACCACCCTCTCCCTGGTAGACCCGGAGTTTGCCAAGGAGAATCTCTGGGTGCTGCTGTTCGAGCAATTCCAGCATCCCAACGGACAGATTCCCGCCTACGAATGGGAGTTCTCCGACCTGAATCCGCCGGTCCACGCCTGGTCGGTCTGGCGCGTCTACCAGAACGACAAGTTTCGTACCGGCAAGGGCGATCTGCTCTTCCTGGAAAAGTGCCTGCACAAGATGCTGATGAACTTCGCCTGGTGGGTCAACCGCGTGGACAGCCAGGGCAATAACGTCTTCGAGGGCGGATTCCTCGGGCTGGACAACATCACCGTTGTGGACCGAAGCGAGAAGCTGCCCGGCGACGCCCTCCTGGAGCAGTCCGACGCCACCGGTTGGATGGGCTTCTTCTGTCTCTATCTCATGCGCGCGGCGCTGGAGTTGGCCACGCTCAATCCGGCTTACGAGATCCTGGCCACCAAGTTTTTCCAGCACTTCGTCTACATCGGCGCCGCCATGAAGAAAATGGGGGGCCGCGATTACGAGTTGTGGGATGAGAAGGACGGTTTCTTCTACGATGTGTTGCGTTATCCCAACGGCGAGTTCCACAAGTTCCGCTTGCGCTCCATGGTCGGCCTGATTCCGCTCTACGCCGTTGAGGTCATGGAACGGGAAGATCTTGACCCGCATCCGGAATTTCTCGCCAACGTTGAATGGTTCATCAAGAACCGTCACGAACTGGTGGGAAATACCTGCTATTCCGTGGACGGCCAGCGCTACGTGCTTTCCATCGCCGATCCCAACCAGTTCGCCCGCATCCTGGGGCATCTGTGGGATCCCGAAGAGTTTCTGTCGCCACACGGCATTCGCAGTCTCTCCCGGTACCACGCCCAGCACCCGTACTGTTATGGCAACAGTTGTGTGGGATACGAGCCCGGCGAGTCCGACGTGAAAATCAAGGGAGGCAATTCCAACTGGCGCGGTCCGGTGTGGTTCCCCACCTCCTACCTGCTCATCCGTTCCCTGTTGAAGTTCGGCCGCGCGCTGGGCCCGCAATTCGCGGTGCGGACGGCCGGCAGCAACGGCGAACCCATCAGCCCAGTCACCATGGCATCTGAAATCGCCGACCGTATGATCGGCATCTTCCGCCGTGACGAAAACGGCCACCGCCCCTGCTTCGGCCCCTATCGCAAGTTCCAGGAGGACCCCTACTGGCGGGATTGCTTGCTGTTCAACGAGTACTATCACGGAGACACCGGCCAAGGCCTCGGGGCCAGCCATCAGACCGGCTGGAGCGGCTTGGTCGCCAACCTGATTGCGGAGTGGCGCCGCTGATGCTTCGCAAACGCCTCATCAAGGCTGGGATCATGCTGCTCAGCCTCATTGTCATCAGCTCCGCGGGCTATCGCCTGCTGGGCGGCTCCTCTGTCGGCTTTTTGCAGGCGCTTTATATGGCGGTGATCACTGTGGCCGGCGTGGGCTACGGCGAAATCGTCGAGACCGCAGCCAATCCCGCGCTCCGCATCTTCAATATTTTTGTCGTCCTGTTCGGCGTTGCGGTCACGGTCTATGTTTTCTCGGTGGTGGCGGCGTTCATCGTGGAGGTCGAGGCCACCAATCCCTTCTGGAGACGCAGAATGCAGAACAAGATCAACGAACTCAAGGGACATTACATCGTCTGCGGCCTGGGAGACACCGGCCGGCACGCCGTGGAAGAACTTCACAAGACCGGCACCCCATGCGTGGCGGTCGAAGCCAGCGAAGAAAACATCAAGAAGTGGAAGGAACTCCACCCCGATATCTTCGGCGACATGCTCTATGTCATCGGCGACGCTACCGAGGAGGAAATCCTGGAGAAGGCCGGCATCGAGCGTGCCAGGGGACTGATCACGGTGCTGCCTCACGATAAAGACAATCTGGTAGTAACCGTGGTGGCACGGCAGAGGTTTCCCGGCATGCGGATTGTCGCTCGCTCTGCCGAGCAAAAATTTTCCGACCGGATGCTGCGCGCCGGAGCCAATGCCACGGTCTCTCCCAGCCGCATCGGAGGATTGAGAATGGCCAGCGAGGCCATCCGCCCCGATGTAGTCGGCTTCCTCGACCTCATGTTGAAGGAACAGTCGCAGACCCTGCGAGTAGAAGAGGTTGAAATCCAGGAGGCCTCGCGCTGGGTGGGCAAGACCCTGGGCGACCTCAATATCCACCGGCAATACAACCTGCTGGTGCTGGCGGTGAAGCAGGCCGCTGGAACCAGCTCGAAGAAGCTATGGGTCAATCCCCCGGAGAGCCTGACCGTGCAGGGCGACACCGCGATCATTGTGCTGGGCGACCTGAACGACATCCGGCAGGCCCGTCATGATGCCCGGCCGGCACTGATCGCCACCTAGCAGGCGCGCCAAATGGTGGCGCCTACTTCGACTTCATCACATACACCCCATCCCAATCCGACTCTGGCGCATTCTCCAGAAACTCCAGCGCGCGCTGCAGGAAGATCTGCGTGGGGCCGTCTTCCGGATAGTCCGACAGCAGTTCTCCGAACCTTCCCGCCGCCTCCAGCCAGTTCTGGCTGCGATACGCGGCCATGCCGTGTTCAAAGCGCTCCAATAGCGCGTCGAACTTCGGCCGGTCTTCCGCCGCACCCATGATTTCGTAAACGTTCACCGGTTGCAGCTTGCCCTTGACGCGGATCTTGTCCAGATCACGGCAGACGAAGTGTTCAGCTACCACTCGATAAGTCGTCTCGCTGATCACGATGCGGGTGCGGAACTGCTTGGTCATCCCTTCCAGCCGCGACGCGAGGTTCACGTTGTCGCCCATTACTGTCCACGACAGGCGCTTGACCGAGCCCATGGTTCCGACGTTCACCGGCCCAGTGTTGATACCAAGCCCAATGGCAATCTGCTTTCGTCCTTCGGCGGCAAATTTGACGTTGAGCTTATCGAGCGCCTGGAGCATCTCCACCGCGCAGCGGCAGGCGCGTAGCGCGTGGTCCTCCTGCGGGTAGGGCGATCCCCAGAACGCCATGATGGCGTCACCAATGTACTTGTCGAGCGTGCCCAGGTTGCGGAACAGCACATCCGTCATCTCTCCCAGGTATTGGTTCAGCAGTTGCACCAGTTCGTCCGGCGTCATGCCCTCCGACAGGGTGGTAAAGTCACGGATGTCGGAGAACATGACGGTGAGTTCCTTGCTCTCGCCGCCCGGGCGAATGTATTTCTGCGGGTCTTTTTCGATCAGCGTGATCACGCCCGGTGGCAGGTACTGCGAGAAGGTCTTGCGGATCATCCGCTTGTCGCGCTCTTCGAAGATCATCCGGAAGGTGGTGATGGCGGCATAGTTGGCCACCAGCGTCCCGGCGGGGATTACAAAACCCAGCCAGCGCCCTGAGTTGACGAAACTGAAATACAGGTATCCCGAGAAGCCGGCCAAGGCCACCAGCAGCGAGACGGTGGCATAAAACGGCCGGGTGCGGCTGAACCAGAATCCGAAACCCAGCCCGAACAGCAGGATGAAGCCCAGGTCGGTCATCTCCTCCTTGGATCCCCGCACCAGGAAGCCCCGCCTCTTTTCGCCGCTGTGCAGCAGGTTGTCAATGATGTTGGCGTGGATCTCGACCCCCATGTAGACGCTATCACTCTTCTGGTAGGGAGTATTCCGGATGTCGCCGATCGCCTTGGCCGTAGCTCCCACCAGAACAATCTTGTCTTTGAAGGTCTGCGGCGGAACGGCTCCCGTCATCACGTCCCACATGGAATAGTGCGGATAAGTCCCATAAGGGCCGGTGTAGTTGATGAGCGCGGTGGCGTCCGGCGAAGGACGCAGGGTGTGGCGGCCGAACTGGATGCGTTCCAGGCCGTCGGCGGCGATGTAGGCGGCAATCTCCTGGTCGGGAATGCTTTCGTATTCACGCAGCACCTGTAAGGCGAGAGAAGGAAAGTAATCCTGGTCCTGATAGCGAATCATGAGCAAGGCATGACGCAGGGTGCCGTCGGAGTCGGGATTGATGTCAATGAACCCGTACGACGCCGCGGCTTCCGCCAACTTGGCGATGTTAGCTTCGACGCCGTGGGCCACCACGCCGCCTTTCTGTGCCCAGACTTCTCCCAGGTCAAACTTCTGGCCATCTTTGGAGTAGACGGGAAAAACCTGCGGAAACGATTTGGCCCAGGCAATGTTGAAGTACTCTTCGGCTAGCCTGGGATCGCCGGCGCGCGCCAGGAACAGGTGTCCCAGCACGACATGGCCCGCCTGCTTGAGTGAAGCCGCGAACATCGCATCTTCATCGCTGGCGGCGGCAACCTCCTTGATCTTGTGAATGACCTCGGGCGACGCGGACGGCCCCACTTCGTTCTGCAACTTCTCCAGTGCATCGAGCGTGGGCTGGCTCTCCGGCGTGGGGAAGGTGGCATCGAAGGCGATCACGCGGGCGCCTCCCGCGCTCAACTGCTTCACCAGCGTGACATAGGAACTACGGGGCAGGGGGAACGCACGAATTTTCTGCAGCGTCTGCTCATCGATGCCGACAATGACGATGCGGGGATCCTGCGGCCGTGCCCCCCGCACCACGAAGCGCGCGTCCAGCGAGCGCAGTTCCACGTTTTGCAGAAAGAGAAAGCCCGCGATGGGGCTGCCCAGAAGCCCGGCAAAGTCAAACAGGAGCAGGGCCGCGAAGGTAACCAGGACGGCGATGATCAGGTCGATCTGCCGGATGGAGATCCGGCTCAGCCGTCCCCACCAGCGCTGCATCAGAGAGGTCATGGAAACAGGCGATTGTCGACGATTATAGCGACTGATGCCATGGTCCGCGAGATCCTGTCCGCAATGCGGCGGGCCATTCCGACACTTCCGCTACATATCGGGCATTATTTGCAGGCTGGATCGGTGGGCGGACACTGGCCCCGTGGTGACACCGGCGCGGGGTTTTTCTGCCTCAGTTGGGTGATCCCGATCGCCCATCCCGTGGCCGCAACTCCTAGCCCGATAACCAGGTTGCGCACCAGATGCGTGTGCGCCACTACGGGAGCCACAACATCGGGAACATTGGTATCCGCCATGCTGGCTTGCTGCACCCCTTGTGGAGTGGACTGCGGCTGGTATCCCGAAGGCGGAGCTTCGCTGGTGATCTCCACCATCTGCCCTGCATTCAGCGTGACTGCGGCCGCAGCTCCGGCCAGGGACGTCACCGTCACCACACCGCTGTAGCAAATCACCGTCGTGCGGTTCCCTTGAAATCCCACATAGAAGTCGGTGCCCACCACGCCGATCACCGCGTTGGGCGTCTTCACCTCGTACTTCCCGTTGGGCTGCGTGATCTTGACGACGCGGCTGCGCAGCTTGCCGTAATTCATCTCCAATGAAGTCTGCTGCGAAGCGGCGTCGTGCTGCACCACGCGCAGTTGACTGTCCGAACCCACGCTCAAGATGGAGCCATCGGTCAGCCCCGCCCGCAGGCGGCCGGTGTGTGCTGTTTGCAGCAGGTCGTTCCATTGTAGGTCGTCTTTGGCCTTGGCCGGCTGCGCATTGCGGGTCGCCGCCGGAATCAACGCGTTGATTTGGCCGGCGTGCTGCCCGGCATCCGGCGGAGCGCCGATCACCGGCAGAGCAGAAACCACCAGGCAGAGTACGACCGCGAGAACACGCTTGAGCGAAGTCACCTGAAAACCTCCCCACCCTCGATTGCAATTAGTTGGTGTTTCAGGAATTCTGACAGACGTAGCGGGGATGTCAACCTCTTAGGAACCTTAACAGTGACGAGTGGGTCACACCAGGGGACTAGCACTGCGGTCATCAGCGGCGGCTTCTAGGCGTAATGTGAGGATGTTTTCGGTACAGTCGCTCGTGCTATGGCGTCCGCTCCACCAGCGATTCCTTGGGACCGTGCGATGAGACGGCTCCTTCCAGAGGATGCACCTTTCCCCCATGGAAGAAGAATAGATGAATGAAGAACATCACCACCAACACCGCCCCAAACGTGCACACGATGGTTGCGCCGGTCGGCAGATCCAGCAGCACGGAAAAGTACACCCCCAGCGCCGACACCAGAGTACCCATCGTCCAGCCGATCGCCAGCCGCCGCCCCACCCGATCGGCGAACAGCATGGCTCCTACAGAAGGTACGATCAGATAGCAGAACACCAACAGCACGCCCGCAATCGCTACCGACGAAGTCACCACGAAGCCGAACGAAGCGTAAAACAGGAAGTCCCAGAAACGAATGCTCATGCCCTGGGCCTCCGCCGCGGCAGGGTCGGTAGAGATGAGCAGGAACCTGCGGCGGAAGATGTAATGGAACAAACCGATGGCGCCGTAAAGAATGGCGGTCTTGATGACCTCATGTCGATCCACTGCCAGGATGTTGCCGACCAGCATGTCCTTAAGATGTTCGGTCTCGCCCGTGGCCTTGCTCATGGCCAGGATCGCGGTTGCCGAGGCTACGGCGTAAGCGATCCCGATGAACGCCTCCTGCGGAATGTGGCCGCGCCGCGTACGCGCGAAAGCAAAGATGCCCGCGCCGACGAAAGTAAAGCCCAGGCTGAGCCAATACGCGCCCCCGCCGTGCGGACTCATGCCGACCAGGATGGCGATGGTCGCCCCTAACGCCGCTATCTGCGCCAGCGCCAGGTCCACGAAAATCACACCTCGTTCCACCACGTGCACGCCCAGATAGGCGTGAATGCCCGTCAGAATCAGGCTGGCTATGAATGGCCACAACAAAAACGGAAGAATCTCCATGTCGCTCCTTTGCTTACTGAGTCGCCTGCAGGGCCTTGGTCAGCAGATCAATATCGTAGTCGAACAACTGGAAATAGTTGGTCACCTGCTTTTCGCCGCCGACCGAAGGCAGATACACCACCACTTTGCCTCCTGTGTTGCTGGCTACACTGTTCGGCGTCTTCAGATCAAAGTAAGGTTCCACCAGGATGACCTTGCAGTTTTCCCGTTTCATCAGTCCTATAAGTTCGATCGTATGGCTCGGTGTAGGCGGTATTCCGGGCCGCGGTTCCACGTAGCCGATCACATTCAAGTCGAAATGCTTGGCGAAGTTGGGAAAGGAATTATGGTAGGTCACCACCTTGCGCCCCCGGTACGGCTTCATCTCCGCTTCCCACTTCTGCTCCGCTGCGGCCAGACGCTTCTCAAAATCCTGGAGTTGCTGCTGAAAGTAGGGGGCATCCGGTGGATCGAGTTCGCTCAGTTTCGCGGCGATACCACGGGCGATGCGCCGACCATTGTCGGGATCCAGCCAATAATGCGGGTTCCCCAGCGGATGGACGTCGCCCATGGCGCGGGTCACTTCGCCCGTCGGCTTCTCGAGAATTTCGGCAAATTGCGAAGCATCCAGGTATCCGGGCGCACCCACCTGCACGCGGGCATTCCCGCACTGATTGATCAGCGGAGGCAGCCAGCCGATCTCCAATTGCAGCCCCACCACCACCAGCAGGTCGGCGTTGCGCAGCTTCAGCAGAAAGCTGGGCTTGGCTTCCACGAAGTGGGGATCCTGATACCCCTTGGCGATGGCCTCGACCGTGATCTTGTCGCCGCCCACTTCCTGGGTCAGCGCCGCCATGTCGGTGGTGGAGGTGACCACGTTCAGTTTCTTCGCTTCCGCGGGCGGGGCCGTGAGTCCGGCCCACATCAACGCGCCAGCAACCAGCATTGACAGGAGGCGGCAGTGTCTGAGCATTCTCTTCATTCCATTCTCCTAGAAAGGATGCGCCCCGTGGGCGCCTAACGAGAAAATTACCTGCATTAACAGCTCGTGAGCGTCAATGTTTTCCGCATAGCGCGTAAAGCGATACTGGCCACGAATCTGGCTGAACTCGCTGGGCCAATAGGTCAGCAGGACCGAACCCCCCGTATCTGTCAGATTAGCAAATTGTGCGCGATCCGAGCGGTCGTAGCGAGCACCCAGGAACCAGCGCCTGCCGAACTGGTAGTCCGCCGAGGTGTAGAAGCCGAAGGCGCGCTGCTCGGCGCCGGGCTGCTGACGCTGGCTCCAGATGAGTTCGCTGCGGGCAACGAACGAGTGATAGATGGAGCGCCGCAACGGCTTCCAGCGCAGGGTGGCATCGACGCCGTACAGGTTGGTGATGAAGTCGCTATTCAAGGGAATGATCGATCCCGGCTTGTCCGCACTATGTCCGCGGGAGTAGGAGAAACCGACATCGAGGTTCGTGGATTCCGTAACATCCTTATAGACCCGCAGGTGGTCCACGGTGCTCACGTCGCTGCGGTTCACGGCGTGAAACACGTCGCCGGCGTCGCCACGAAAGACCTGGCCGGTCAGATCGACGAAGAACCCCTTCGGTGCGGGCAAAATGTGCTCGAGCGAGACGCCGGCATCGTCAATGCCGTCTTCGCCCCCAACCAGGTTGGTGGTGACCAGCGGCCGATCAATCCAGGGCAGCACGTGATTGTGCAAGGTGTTGACCTTGCCGAAAGCAGAGCGCATTTTACCGGCCTTGGCAACGAAGTTTCCGGGAAGCGCCGTGAAGGTGATATAGCCTTCCTCGAGATCGACACCCTCCTCGCCGAATGAAATAAAGAAATCTCCACGCGCGTATGGATCAATAATGGCCTGCAGGCCAAGCTCCGACTCGTGCATCTGGAATGACTGAAATGGCTGCTGAATTGCCAGTGGTAAGGAGGGACTGTTACCAGCGGCGCCGATGAAATCTCCGATCACGCTGATATCGGGATTGAGGGCCTTGGCCGCGGCCGACGCGCCACCGTAAACGGGCAACTGTTCACCGCCGCTGGTCACGCTGGTGGCGACCGGCGCCGCAGGGGTGGGGGCGGCGGCAGGGCTCCCGGCCGGAGTTCCTGCTTCGGTCGTGGCTGCCGGGGTCGCCTGCGTACTCTTCAGCAGGCGCACCTGGCCTTCGAGGGCGATAAGCCGGTCCTCCAAATCCCTGATCTTCTGCTGCAAAGCCGCTGTGTCCGCGGATGTTTCGGGCATACTGGCCTGCTGCGCCATCAACGCTCCGGCGAGCGCAACCAGCGCAATCGCTCCCAGGATCAGGTTCCTCATTCGTCATCTCCTCGACTGCTAGGAATTCAAATTGGTTGTTCGCGGTAACCATTCGCCGGGTCGGAGGAAAAAGCTGGCCCCGTTTGCTGCAATGAAGCGCTTCGGGACACACCGCAGGCGCAGTGCCCAAAGATCAAAGTACCCTCCCTCGACCGAGAGCACGCCCCGAATGTCAGTTTGGATGCATTGTAAATCGCGGAAGTCGCCTCGCAGGCTAACCAGGTAGATGCAGAGATGGGCTGAGACGGTGGATGGTGCCCCGGCACTTGTAAAGGGCGGACTGGCTTCCAGGAGCTAGCGAGGGGCCTTTCCTAAAAAACAGTTGCCAGTTCCTGGTTCCCGGTTCTCAGTTTTAGTGCGAGCCGGGATTCCCCTCCTCGTCCAAGCTGAGATTTAGGTCCAGCACGTTGACTCTGGGTTCTCCCAGGAAGCCGAACTGGCGCGGTCGTGTGTGGCGCCGCACCAGGCGACGCACTGCATCTTCCGATAACCCACGAGTTTTGGCGACGCGGGCGATCTGAAACTCGGCCGCGGCCGGGGTGATCTCGGGATCCAGACCCGACGCTGACGCGGTCACCAGATCAATCGGTATAGGCTGACCCGGATTTTCCGCGTGCAGCGTGGCGACGTCCCCCTTCACCCGATCAATCAACACGTGATTCGTCGGTCCCAACTGCGATCCGTTGGAATTGGCAGCATCGTAGTTCACCGCCGAGGGTCGCGAGTGGAAATAGCCCGGGCCGCTGAAGGCCTGGCCGATGATGCGCGAGCCGATAACCTTGCCGTCTTTCTTGATGAGCTGTCCATTGGCCTGATCGTAAAACATGACCTGGGCAAGCCCAGTTACGACCAACGGATAAATAATGCCCAGCAGAACCGTGGTCGCGATGGTCATGAGCACAGCGATAATAAGATTCTTCTTCATGGTCAAATCCTTCTATGCCAACCCCACCCGGGTGATCACCATGTCAATGAGTTTGATCCCCAGGAACGGGATGATGATTCCCCCAAAACCATAGATCCAGAGGTTGCGGCGCAGCAGTGCGGCAGCTCCCATGGCGCGGTACTTCACGCCGCGCAGTGCCAGTGGAATCAAGGCGATGATGATTAACGCGTTGAAGATTACTGCCGACAGGACCGCGGACTGCGGCGTCTGCAGCTGCATGATGTTGAGCGCGTTCAGCACGGGAAACGTTCCCGCAAACATCGCCGGGATGATGGCGAAGTATTTCGCCACATCGTTGGCAATCGAGAATGTGGTCAGCGACCCGCGCGTCATCAGCAACTGTTTGCCGATTTCCACGATCTCAATCAGCTTGGTCGGGTTGGAATCCAGGTCCACCATGTTGCCGGCTTCTTTCGCCGCCTGGGTGCCGGTGTTCATGGCGACGCCGACGTCGGCCTGGGCCAGCGCGGGAGCATCGTTGGTGCCGTCGCCGGTCATGGCGACCAGCTTGCCATCTCCCTGTTCCCGCCGAATCAGGTCCATCTTGTCTTTGGGAGTCGCCTGGGCGAGAAAATCATCCACCCCGGCTTCACGGGCAATCGCCGCGGCGGTGAGCGGGTTATCGCCGGTGATCATCACCGTCTTGATTCCCATGGCACGCAGATGAGCGAACCGGTCGCGTATGCCGCCCTTGACAATGTCCTTCAGATGAATCACACCCAGGGCGCGACGGTTTTCTGCTACCACCAGTGGCGTTCCACCCGAGCGTGCGATCGTTTCCACCGAAGCCTGGATCTCCCTGGGCAATGAGGTGCCATGCTGCTCCAGATACTTGGTGATCGCATCCACCGCGCCCTTGCGAATTTCGCGGCCATCCAGGTTCACTCCCGACATCCGGGTTTGCGCGGTGAAGGGTACGAACACAGCCTCGTGCGCTGCCAGCTCTCGTCCGCGCAGCCCATAGCGTTCCTTGGCCAGGACCACAATCGAACGACCTTCGGGAGTTTCATCCGACAGAGAAGAAAGCTGCGACGCGTCGGCCATCTGGGCTTCAGTAATGCCGGGAGCGGCAATGAATTCCGCCGCCTGACGATTGCCCAAAGTAATGGTGCCGGTCTTGTCGAGGAGCAGCGTATTCACGTCGCCGGCAGCTTCCACCGCTCGCCCAGACATGGCAAGGACGTTGTGTTGCACCAGTCGATCCATGCCAGCAATGCCGATCGCCGACAGTAATCCCCCGATGGTCGTGGGAATCAGGCACACCAGCAACGAAACCAGCACGAACACGGTCTGCGGCGAGCCGGAGTAGATGGCGAACGGCTGCAGCGTCACCACCGCCAGCAGGAAGATGATGGTCAGGCCGGCGAGCAGAATGTTCAAAGCGATTTCGTTTGGTGTCTTCTGCCGCTCGGCGCCTTCCACCAGCGCGATCATGCGATCCAGGAAAGTTTCTCCCGGATTCGAGGTGATGCGGACTTTGATCTGGTCGGACAGGACACGCGTGCCTCCCGTGACCGCCGAGCGGTCGCCTCCGGCCTCGCGAATCACGGGAGCCGACTCGCCAGTGATAGCCGACTCGTCCACCGAGGCGATGCCCTCCTCGATCTCGCCGTCGGAGGGAACGAACTCCGTCGCCGACACCAGCACCAGGTCGCCGGCGCACAGCTTCGAACTGGGCACCTTCTCAATCTCACCGCTATCCAGAATCCGGTTCGCGATCGTCTCAGACCGCGCCTTGCGCAACGCGTCCGCCTGGGCCTTGCCGCGGCCTTCCGCCATGGCCTCGGCAAAGTTTGCAAACAGCACCGTAAACCACAGCCACAGTGTGATCTGGAGATTGAACTTGAACGCCGTGCCGCCTTTGAACAACAGGACAGTAGTGATGACACTGCCGATCTCGACCACGAACATGACGGGGTTCCCCATCATCTTCCGCGGATTCAGTTTGAGGAACGCATCCCAAATCGCGCGCCGGACGATCTTCCATTCCCAGAGTGCTTTCTTTTTTCTTGCCATAGCAGAGTCCTTAGAAGGTCTTGCCCGCAGCCAGGAGCAGGTGCTCCAGGATGGGGCCAAGACTGAGTGCCGGGAAAAACGTCAGCGCGCCCACGATCAGGATCACGCCGATCAAGAGCACAGTGAACAGCGGCGTCGTCACCGGAAAAGTCCCGAGCGACGGCGGAACATACTTCTTGCGTGCCAGGTTGCCCGCAATGGCCAGCATGGGAATGATCATCAGGAACCGGCCCGCCAGCATCGTTAGCCCGATGGTCGTGTCGTACCAGAGCGTGTTTGCGGTTAGCCCGCCAAAGGCCGACCCGTTGTTGCCGGCGCCGGACGTGAACGCATATAAGATTTCGCTCAAACCATGCGGCCCGGGATTGAGGATGCTGGACGTGCCAAAACCTTTCACGCTCGAAATCGCAGTAAAGGTCAGAATGACCAGAGGAAACACCAGTGCGACTAGCATGGCCATCTTCACATCGTAGGCTTCGATCTTCTTGCCCAGATACTCCGGCGTTCGTCCGACCATCAGTCCGGCAATGAACACTGCCAGCACGATGTAGATCAACATGCCGTACATCCCGGCACCGACGCCGCCGAAGATGACTTCGCTCAGCATGATGTTGACCAGCGGAACCATGCCGCCCAGTGGCATGAACGAATCGTGCCAGCCGTTGATGGCACCGCAGCTTGCATCCGTGGTCACAGTCGCCCACAGCGCCGTGTTGGCGATGCCGAAACGGACTTCCTTGCCCTCCATGTTGCCGCCCGCCTGCATCCGACTCACGTGTTGGTCGGCGCCAGCAAGCAGTGGGTTACCCCTCGCTTCCGCCCAATAAGCTACCGTCACCCCTACCAGGAACAGGATTGCCATCGCCGCCCACACCGCCCAGCCGTGACGCTGCGAACCTGTCATCCGTCCCAAGGTGTAGGTAAGGCCACCGCCGATCACGAAAATCGAAAACAATTCAATGAGATTGGAGAACGGTGTGGGGTTCTCAAACGGATGCGCGCTGTTCGCGTTGAAGAAGCCGCCACCGTTGGTGCCGAACTCCTTGATGATCTCCTGCGAAGCCACCGGCCCTTGCGCAATGGTTTGCTCGGTGACAGTGGTAGTCACCGTTTTGCCATCCGCACCCGTGGTCTGGACTTGCTGCGGTTCGACCAAGGTGGCCTTGTCGTACGGGCGAAGATTCTGCACTACACCTTGGGAGACCAGGATCAGCGCTCCCACCACGCAAAACGGCAACAGCACCCACAGGCAACTGCGGACCAGATCCACCCAGAAGTTGCCAATGGTCTCCATCTGCCGACGCGCAACGCCGCGGATGAACGCTATCGCCAACGCGATCCCAACTGCAGCTGAGACAAAGTTGTGGTAGGCCAGGCCCGCCATCTGGGTGAAGTAGCTCATGGTGGACTCACCCGCGTAGGCCTGCCAGTTGGTGTTGGTCGTGAACGAGGCCGCCGTGTTGAAAGCCAAATGAGAAGGATTCACCGCGCCGAACTTCTGCGGGTTGAACGGCAGGAAACCCTGCAGCCGCTGCATCAAGTACAACACGATCATCGAAACCACGCTGAACAGCAGCATCGCGATCGCATACTCGGTCCAGCGCATCTCGTGATCCTCATCCACGCCAGTGATGCGGTAGAGCAGTCGCTCCACCGGCCGCAACACCGGGTCCATGAACGTGCGTTCACGGCTGAACACGCGTGCCATGAACACGCCCATCGGCTTCGTGACCAGAAGGATCAGCGCCAGGAACAGCAGTATTTGTAACCATCCATTGACTGTCATGTCAGAACTTCTCCGGGCGGAGCAAGGCGTAGATCAGATAGACCATGGTGAGACCGCTCACCACGAGCATGATGATTGACTCCAGGTTCATGGCATCCTCACTTCACGCGCTCGCAAAACAGCACGTACCCAATCGACAGCGCAAAGAACACGATCGTGATTGCGATGAAAACGATGTCCTGCATACTCGGTCTCCTAGAACTTCACCAGAACCGCAAAATTCATCCGGTTCTCATCGGTGCGTAGGTCCGGTACCCAATTCGGCACGAATGAACCCGGGGCGCCAGTATTGCCTCCCGGAGGCGTAATACCATTCGCCCCTGAGAAATACGGCACATTGGCCGCCCGATGGTTGAACTCCCAGCGGAACGTAATGTACTGGCTGGGCATATAGTCAAGCGTCGACGACACATCCCAAGCCTTGTACTGGTCGCCAGGATTCTCCGTGAAATAAGGCGTTCCCGAGGTTGCCGTCGCGCCGTTGATCGGAGGCAGCAGCACCAGGTAGCGCCCTGGGTTATTAATCTCGCCGCCGCCAAGAGTCAAAGCGTACTTGTCCTTGGCGAACCATAACCGGTTGTAAACCATGAATCCGATAAAGCTCTGCTTCGGCAGAAGGACTTTCTTCCCGTTGACAATCTGTGTCGAATTGCCGGCGCAGCTCACGCCGCCGCCATGCTCGCATCCCAAGTCCCCAGTCAGCGAAAAAGCGGCTTTGCTGATGAAGGTTCCGGGATTGTCATAGTACTTCACCTGAACACTGTCGTCGGTGTGATAGCGAATGCGTCCCGGATGGCCCAGCGCATCTGCGCCTAGCGCGTACTGATTGCCCAAAATCGACAACCAGCCATTAGGCCGCCACAGAATCTGTCCACCAACACCCGGCCGGTTGTTGAACCGCCCGTACGCTTGCCATCCGTTCACAAACCAGGGCTCGATCTTCAGGTGTTCGGTGGGGAATATCTGGACCCGCATCCCGTTGAAGAACCACGGGGTGTTGGAAGAAACGTAAGAGGGCTGGTAAGCCCAGTTGTCAAAATTGTAGTAGCTGAACAGGCCCACGTACGACATGAAGATTCCGGCCTGTACATTGATGCCGTTCATGGCGTTGATGTGATAGCCGCCATACGCCTCCGAGATGTAGCGATACGCGTTGTCCAGGTTCCACTGGCCGCGCGAAGGACTGGCATCGTTCCGTGGCGTGGTCTGTGAATACATGCCGAACTGCGTCATCACCCGCGCCTGGACGTTGTCATAGTGAAAATCGCCGCCTACGCCGAGCTGCGTCAGCTGAAATTCATTCGCCCGGAAAACCTCGCTGGATCCGCCAATCGTGTTGTCTTTGGGGTGGTTGAGATCGTAGATGTAGTCCACATCTGCCCGGATCTCAGGCGTAAAAAACTTGGTATCCAGAGGCACGTCCTTGGTCCGCGCGTTGCCGTTCAGCCAGGTGAAATCGGCAAAGGCAAAGGGTTGTGGCTTTGTCGGCTTGGCCGGATTGGCGACCTGCGCCCCCTTTTCCTCCTGAAGTGCCGCATCGTGCGGAGCATTCGCTTCGGCCTGCACTCCGCTGCTGGAAGCATTTTGCTGAACCGCCGGTGGCTGCGCGTTCTTCTCCAGGCGCTCGACCTTCGCTTGCAACTCCTGCACCAGCTGGCGGAGTTCGCGCACCTCCTCCGCGCTGGCTGGGCTGGACTGGCTGGCCGTCTCCTGTGCTCGGAGCGGCAAGACACATAGGGCAGTTGCTATCACTGCTACTACAATTCGCATAGCTCGTTCTCCAGTGGATTGGGTTGCGCTTGAACGGAACCTCATCACGAGTGTTGCCTTAGCTCGCTGGCGGCTCGCAACTTCACGCATAGCCGCCAAAGGTTGGCTTGTCATGCGCACCGTCACGGTTCCGCCGCGCGGACGCCGGCATTCAACCCCCAACGCCACCAGGAAGCGCAGAAGAAAGGCCACGCTTGCCACACAAATCAGTCCCAAAAGAATGTTCATTTCGGTGCTCTGCAATTAGGCGTTGTCTGGGTTCTTACCTTGTCATTGGACAGGCCCGTCCATAAAAATCGGGTAAGCAGTTCATAAAATTTTCGTAAAGGATTGCAGCCTTGTCCCAGACCGGGACCGGTTATCGGCCAGGATCAAATCGGTAGAAGATCCAAGGCTCGGTGCGGATGTAACCCGCCCGTCCGGCTGCCGACTCGATCTTTTGCCGCAAGGCCGTCAGCACTCGCAGGAATTGCGTTTGCTTTACTTCATGATCTCCCCAACGGGTGCTCAGCAGAGTCCGCGGGGTGACCACCCTACGGGGATGCCCTGCCAGAAACACCAGCATGTCGAACTCTTCCGAGGTGAGCTGCGCCTCCTGGCCGCGAACCGTGACCTTATGGGATCGAAGGTCGATGCGGAAGTCACCGCTTTCGATGGTGTCGGTCTGCGTCTCCTCCCGAACTTCCGGTGCCCGCTGTAGCAGGTTTCCCAGCCGCGTCGTGAGTTGTCTGATGTTTAACGAACTTGCCATAGCAACCTCCTCGTGTGGGTTCGAGCCTGCGTGTGGGTGAGGCGCCGCAGGCCCGAATCCGTAATCCGCGACTTGCTTTCTGACCAGCCAATACCGGTCAGTCCCATGTCATGCAAGCCGGGACCGCCCGAGCTGTTTTGCTCGGGAGCTTAGCAACCCCATTCCGCTTGCCCCGGTTTCGCGTAGTATTCGCGACTTGGCCTGTCCTGCGCAGACGTGGCCGCCAGTTCCAGTAGCGCCAGCCGCACCGCCGCGATCTTCAATTTGCGCTCGTTCTGCGGAGTCTGCTCCCAGGAAGGGGCACACTCTTTGCCGGGTTTACACTCGAAGTCGCCCGCCAGCGCGTCCTGATAATGGTGGAAAAGCTTCGCTAGTTCTTCCGGGGACACATCCTGAATCAACGACATAACCTTCTTAGCCTCTCTGTGTTGTCTCACCGAGTTGCCCAAACACGGGCACTGGTTCCGATCGAGTCCATGTCTCTGCTTGTGATGTTGCAGCCGCAATACCTCGTTCCTCTGTTTCCGACCCCGCTTCTCCGGGCGGGAGCGTGGAACGAGTTGCCGCCGCCCTGCTTTCCGTGCGCAGTCCAATGAAGAAGTTCAACAGCAGTAAAACGAAGTTGAACATCGCCACCACGACCATTTCCTGCACCTCTTGGGCCGGGCTTGCTCGGCGCTACGTTTCTTGCTCGCCCGACCTCAACACATTGGATAACTGGAGTCGTAAGGAATGAATAAAGAGTTCGTAGAATGTTCGTAAAAGGTGGGATGCTCAAAACAAGGGGGTTATTCGCCGGTTTCGAAGCGGTAGCCGACCCAGGGCTCGGTGACAATGTAGCGCGGAGACGAGGCTTCCGGCTCCAGCTTTCTCCGCAACTGGCCCACAAAAACCCGCAGGTATTCCACCTGCTCGGTGCTCTGCCCGCCCCAGACCGCGCTCAGCAACGCGCGGTGTGTGATCACTCTTCCCGGGTTGCCGGCCAGATATACCAGCAGGTCGAACTCTTTGGGCGTCAGGTGCACTTCGCGGCCGCGAACCATCACTTTGTGGGCGGCCAGGTCAATGCGAAAATCCCCCGCTTCAATCAGCGTAGGTTGCTCGCCCGCCACCGCCGGGGCGCGACGCAAGTTGGCGCGCACCCGGGCCAGCAGCTCCTCGATGCTGAAGGGCTTGGTGACGTAGTCGTCGGCGCCGGCATCGAGCGCCTGAACTTTGGTCCGCTCCTCCCCGCGCACGGAAAGAACGATGATAGGAAACTTGGCCTTGGGCCGAAGCCGCCGGCACAGTTCCAACCCATCCATATTGGGCATGGATAAATCGGTAATCACCAGATCCGGTGTCCAGTCCTTCATGATCTCCAGCGCGGTCTCGCCGTCGTTAGCCACGCGAATGTCATAACCTTGGCTGGAGAGGCTGGTGCGCAGCACCCGCGTGATCTGGGTCTCGTCGTCCACTACCAGAATGCGGCGATGCTCGGTCGTCGCCGTGGTCACGATGGCTCCTGAGTGACTATGTGCACGTCCACCGCGGGAGAATCCCGCAGGAACTTATGGATCGCCGAAAGATAAAAATATCGTTTCCAGCCTTTCGTGGCGGAACGGCCAAACACCACCTGGGTGACGTGCTTCTCGCGGACATATTGGGCCACCGCTTCGGCCACACTGTTGCCGGTGACCCGCGCCACACTAGCGCCCACGTTTTCCGCAAAGCGGATGTTGGCCGCCAGGCTCTTCTGGTTGGCTTCAGTGTTGTCCTGCCCCATGTCCACGTATACCACATAGAATTCGCCATCCATGGCCTGCGCCATGCGCGCTCCCCGGGCGATCAGATACTGCGCCGCGGGATTGGAGCTGATGCACACCACAATCCGCTCCCGCACCGCCACCGCCCGGCCCGTCTGCTCCTTCTCCAGGTATGACTCCAGACTGCGGTCCACAGCCTGCGCCACCTGGCGCAGCGCCAGTTCCCGCAGGGGAATCAGGTTCCCCGGCCGAAAGAAATTTCCGAGTGCACGCTCGACCCGTTCCAGCGGATAAATATCGCCGCGGCGCATGCGGGCCTGCAGCGCCTCCGGGGTCAAGTCCGACATCACCACTTCATCCACCCGCTTCAGCACCCAATCCGGAACCGTCTCCCGCACCGTGATCCCGGCAATACTCTGCACCATGGGCGTAATGCTTTCGACGTGCTGGATGTTCATAGTAGAGAGCACATCAATGCCCGCATCCAGAAGCTCAAAAACGTCTTCGTAGCGCTTGCGGTGCTTGCTGCCTTCCACGTTGGTGTGCGCCAACTCGTCTACCAGCACCACCTGTGGCTTCCGGGCCAGAATCGCATCCACGTCCATTTCATCGAAGAGCGCGCCCTTGTACTCGAGCTTCTTGCGGGGGACGGTCTCGATCTGTCCGGCCAGCTCAGCGACCGCCTTCCGTCCATGGGTCTCAACCACGCCGATGACGACATCCTCGCCCCGGCTGTGGCGGCGTACGGCCTCGCTCAACATGCTGTAGGTCTTCCCCACGCCCGGGGCATAGCCCAGAAACAGTTTGAACACGCCCCCCTTCTTGGAGGGCTCGGCTTGTTCCAGCCATTGCTCGGGAGTCTTCGGCATCGCGCCTATTGTCGTTGATACAGACCGAAATTGTCGATGTCAGCTACAATCGCCTGCGTGCAACAACCGGTGCAAAAGGCGGTGCGATACTTGATCTCGGCCGCAACCGTCCTGGTGATCGTGCTCGCCTATCGACAGATGGTCAGGGTAAACCCGACCACAGTCGCGCTCACCTTTCTTCTGGCAGTGCTGGTGGTCTCGACGGTCTGGGGCCTGCGCTATGCGGTGTTCATGGCCGTCGTGGCCACGCTCGCATTTAACTTCTACTTCCTGCCGCCGGTAGGCACGTTCACCATCGCCGATCCCCAAAACTGGGCGGCGCTGTTCGCCTTCCTGATCACCGCGGTGATTGCCAGCCAACTCTCGGAGCGCGCCCGTCGCGAAGCCCGCAATGCCGACGAGCGCCGCCGGGAAGTCGAGCGCCTCTACGCCTTCAGCCAGCAACTGCTCTCTACCGATCGGCTGGCCGAACTCCTGAATGCCATTCCGCGCTATATCGTGGAATCCTTCGGAGTAAAGGCCGCAGCCATCTGGCTGCCGACTCGGCCCGACGTCTACCGTTCAGGATCGGACATTCACGGCTTGGAGACCCACGATCTGCAGGTGGTGAGCGGCCGGGGTGAGCCCAAGTTCGATCCCCAGAATCAACTGTCCTTCGTCCCCCTGCGCATGGGGGTGCGGGTGGTCGGCAGCTTCGGCATCTCTGGAGCGATCTTCTCCCGCGAAACCCTGGAAGCCATGAGCAGCCTCATCGCCACCGCCGTAGAGCGTGTGGGCGCCATTGAAAAGCTGGGCCGCGCCGAAGCCGCCCGTGAGAGTGAGCAATTGCGCTCCGTTCTGCTCGATTCCGTCACTCACGAATTCCGCACGCCGCTCACCGCCATCAAGGCGTCGGCCACTTCCATGCTCTCGAACCCTGGGCTCGGAGAAGAACAGCGGCGCGACTTGCTCACGGTCATCAACGAGGAGAGCGACCGCCTAAACCGGTTGGTCGGCGAAGCTGCCGAGATGGCCCAGCTCGACGCCAACAAAGTCGAGCTCCACCTGGGAGCGCATCGCATCCAGGAGGTGGTGGAGGATGCCCTCAAGGAATGCAAGCAACTCCTGGGCCAGCATCCTGTCGACGTGCACATCGCCGCCGACCTGCCGCCCGCCCGCATAGACGTTGCCCGCATCACCGAGGTCCTGACCCATTTGCTGGAAAACGCGGCCAAGTATTCCCCGCCCGACTCGCCTATTCACATCACCGGAGAAGTCAGGAATCGCATGCTCATGACCAGCGTCGCCGACCGCGGCCCCGGCATCGACGACTTCGAGCAGTCTTTGATCTTCGACAAGTTTTACCGCGGCCGCGACCAGCGCATGCAGATCCAGGGCACAGGTATGGGGTTGGCCATTGCCAAGGCGATCGTGGAAGCCCACGGCGGCCAGATCGGAGTCACCAGCCAGCGCGGCCACGGCTCGGTCTTTTACTTCACCTTGCCGCTGGCGTGACCACGATCGTCACCGGTGAAAAAGCGATTTTACGACAGTTGAGGGACCGTCAATTGTCTGGTACAACCGGACTTTCAGTCTTGCCCACGGACAATAACTTACCTGCGAAATGTCCCGCTGAGCTCTCTAGGGCAATGACATCGCCTTGGGTTGCTCCTCCGGAGGTCTAAGCCGTCGAAAGGCGCGATACAAGAGTAGGTCGTAGCTGATCTTGGCGCCACCGCCGATTACCAAGGGTGCCGAAAGTGCCACGTTTTGCATGAAAAAGCCGGCAATGGACGACCCAATAGCCCAGAAAACATTGCGTGCCAAATTCGTAATGCCACTGGCGAATGTCCGCTCGTTACGCAACACCACCGCCGCGACGTAGGATTGGCGTGTGGGCACATCCATTTCTACGAGTGCTTCGCGGCACAGGAACAGCAGCACAGCAACTCTCAACGAAGGCGCGAATGCTGCAGCGATCAAGAACAAGCTGGAGGGCAGGTGGGTAAGGACCATCGTGTTCACCAGCCCAATGCGCCGCGCCAACCAAGCTGCCCCCAAATGGGAGGCGGCATTCAGCAGATGCACAGCAAAAAAAAGGATACCCAGGCTTTCTTCCGCTGCTCCAAAGCGCCGGAAGAACCAGTAAGCAACCAGTGCATCCGTCAGAAATCCGCCACCAAAAGCATCGAGGGAAAACAGACCCGCCAGTTTTGTGACGACTTTCTTGGTAGCAGGTGATATGTGGTGCGGAGGGGCCTCCGTCTCAGATTTGGAGACCTCGACTGCAGCAGAGGCGAGGGGGTAAAGGACCGCTCCAATAACACCAAGGAGGGCGCATCCGAAAAAGACAGTCCGGTAGGAGGTGAGCAGTGGAAGCGCCAGCCAGCGTTGCAGGAGAAGCGGCAAGGCGGCGGCCAAGGCGCCAAGCGAACCGGCGGTATCGAGGACAACGTTATAGCAGGACAGAGCCCAGGTTCTCGACCTGTCCGGCACAAGTCCAGGAACGATTGCCAACTCAAGAGAAAATGCGGCGGAGCGGTCGGTGCCGGTCCCGTTCAACATTCCCACGAAGGCCACCAACAGAAGGACCGGAACAGCATGAGTCAGGGCCAGAGCCAATACACCCATTGCGCCCAGGAGCGAAAGCACTACAAGCGTGCGCCTGCGTCCCACCCGGTCTGCCTTAGCGGTAACGCCGACAGTTGCCAGGGCTGATCCTGCAAGGCCGGCCGCGATGACTACACCGATGTCAAACGAGGAGAGGCCGGCACGAAACAGATAGATCCCGAGAACGACGCCGGTCAGGCCGAAAGTGAGGGAACGCAGGAATGCCGCCGCGTTGATCAAGAGCAAGTCCCTCGACACGAGCGCATTCACGGCGCTTGACTCGCGTACTCGTAGAGTGCGTCATAAAGCGGGAATTGCCGCAGCAATCTTTCGTCATCAGAAAGGCCCAAAGCATCAAAGCCCTGTGCGATAGCCCGCAAGCCGATCCCCTCGACAGCAACTTGTTCCTGGCCCTTGATGTCCGCGGCGCGGACGATCAGCGCCAGGCGTTGCAGCCCTGGAGCCTGAAGATGGTAGTCCTCAATAATCGCTTCGAAGGTACAGCGCGGACCGCGGTGGTTGAGTTTGACGTCCGGCAAGCGGGGCGCATCGAACGGGACCGCGTTCTCTTGCCTAGCTCTCTCCAAGAGTTGGCCCTCGGTAACGAAGAGGAATTGAGCGTCCGGGTCGATGAAGCGTCGAATCAACCACGGGCAGGCGACCCGATCCACTTTGATGTGTTCCCGAGTAATCCATTTC
This sequence comes from Terriglobia bacterium, assembly GCA_020073165.1. Lineage (GTDB taxonomy): Bacteria > Acidobacteriota > Terriglobia > Terriglobales > Acidobacteriaceae > JAIQET01. Next base: position 184,818 of record JAIQFP010000008.1, read on the forward strand.
ATGATTGTTCCCTAGCCTCTGGGATCTTGCAGGTTGACGTATGCATTGCGTGCGATGGGATCGTATCACTATCGAAATGCAAGTCCTTATACCGCGGTACAGGCGTTAGCATTTTCCTGTTGACAGGCCGCTGCCTGTCGCCTATCCTATGCATCGGATTGCGAGGTATAGGTGAATTTCAAAGGAACGCTGCCCACCTTGATTCTGGAGGCCCTGCTGCACGAGCCGGACCACGGCTACCGCATCGCGCAACGCATCAAGGAACGGTCCAAAGGGGTCTTGGACTTCAAAGAAGGCACGCTCTATCCGGCGCTGCACAAGCTGGAAAACGAAGGCCTGATCGAGTCTTATGAGGGGGTTGAGAAGGGCCGGCCGCGGCGCTACTACCGCATCACAAGAGACGGACGCAAGACGTTCACCAAGGACCGCGCCGAGTGGCGCGAGCTGTCACGTGCGGTAACCGTGATTCTAGGGGAGGGTTAGGGGATGACTCGACTGGAGACTTGGTTAGAACAGGCAACTAGGCGGCTATCGCGGGATTCAGCTGCGCGGGTACGAACCGAAATTCAGGAACATTACGAATCGGCGCGGGAGGAAGCTGCGAGCAGGGGCGTCAGCATTGATGAGGCCGACCGGCTCGCGGTCACCGCCCTGGGCGATGCCAGGACCGCGAACTGTCAATACCGCAATGTCCTGTTGACGTCCGCCGAAGCCCGGGTGCTCCGCGACGCCCGGTGGGAAGCACGCGCGTTTTGCTCCCGCCCATGGCTGAAGTGGCTGCTCGTGGCAATAATGCCTGCGGTCGCATTGTTCGCAGCCACCATCTTCCTCCGTGCCGGCGCAACCGCCATCGCGCGAGTGCTGCTCGTGGGTGGCGTTGGAATGGGTCTTTGGTTCGCCCTGCCATTCCTGCCGATCTATACCCCATCTCGCGGACGCATCGTCCGCTGCGTGAAGTGGGTGGTGCTGGTGGCGACACTGGGCCTGGCCTTCGGATCCGACGCGGTGAAGTGGTCCTGGCTGCTATTCTCGTGCCTGTGGCCCATGGCCTGGATCGAGTGGACGCGCGTTTCGGTTCGCAGGAAACTGCCGGTCGCGGAGTGGCCCAAGGCGCTGTATCTCTGACCGGTAATTAGAGCGGAGGCTTCAGCGTAGGACGCGTGCGCCTTCGCCGGGTTCACGAGCGTGCACTCTAGTGAGGCGGAGTTGACACTGTAGCTGGAGCGGAGCCAGCAGTCGGCGGGGCCGCCGCTTTCGTGTCCACCTGGATCGCCGCGGGATTATTCGTCTTCCCCATATCCACCCAGACCGCACCCAGCGACCCGGTCGAATCCAGCGACAACGTGGTTCGTGTCTCCGCGGCTGGGCCGCTGATGCCCGGGCGGACGATGTCGATGGTCTTTTGCGTGACCCGCGGATTGTCCCCGGGGTTCCCCGGGTTTCGCTCTTCCACCTGCTGCTCCGTCGTTTGTCCCCCGTCAGCACGGTTGCGGTTCACGGTCGTAATTCGCTGGGTCAAGTGCAGACTGCCGTCCGCGGCTGCTCCCGGAACCGCGGTCGAATAAGTCTCAACTGTCTCGCGTTTCTCTCCCGGAGCGGTTTCTGATTCCTTGCTCACCGTCCGTTCCACCACCGCCAGTCTGCCGTCGGCATCGGGCCGAAGCACGCTTTCCTCTTTGGTGCTTCCCTGCCTGCCCTCTTCCTTCTTGATCGTTCCCTGCCGCACTTCCATCACCTGCAAATTGCCGGCGCCATCGGGCAGCATGGTTGACTTCTTAAACTCCACCGCGTTGTCGCTGCTCTTGGTCTGACGTTCCTCAATCTGCATCGTCGGCTTGAGGCCACCATTGATGTCGGGGCTCAGTACCGTAGTCCTGGTCTCTTGTGTGCTGGCGCTGGTCTGCTTGGTGTCCTGGATCTCGCGCCGCACTAACTGTAATCCTCCGTTCAGGTCGGGACTGGAAACGTTGCGCACCACTTTCTGTCCGCCGCCGGGCAGAGTGCGCTGCTCTTCTTCCGTCACCTGCACCAGCGTCTTGCTGCCGTCGGGATCCCTGCCGTAAGTGCGCTCGATGGTGCGAGTCGTCCTCGCATCTACCTTGACCGATTCCCGCTCTACGTCAAGGTAAGGCACATACTGCCCATCCATGCCGACGCGCTGCAGCGTTTGCGTATCAACCGTGCGACCGTTCGCTTCCGTGTGCTTTTCACTGCTCCGTGTCGGATTTAAGTTGCCCGACGTGCTCTGCTGCTCGCTGGTAGTGCTCCACGACTGGTTGGTATCACTCGTGGACGCTTCAGAGTCGCTCTGGGTTTGCGCCATGGTTGCCCAAGTGAGGAACAGCACCATCGCTGGTGCAATCAGCCAAGCCGGCCTAGATTCACGACCAAATTTCATGCGTTAACCCGGGAACCATCCATCATTTTCCATCTTTTAACGACGTCATCCCGAAGCCCCGCGCTTTCTCCAGCGGGGCGAGGGCTCCTGCGCGGAGCGACAAATCCGCACCACGCGCAGCGTCCTTCGCCTCTCGGCTCAGGGTGACGCCGGAAAAAGGACACGATCCAGCAGCGAAACTTACCGTACTACCAGGCTCACCAGCCTGCCGGGCACGATGATCACTTTTACAACCTGCTTGCCCGCGATGGTTGCCTTGACCTTCTCGTCAGCTAGCGCCCGTTCGCGCACCGATCCGTCATCGGCGTCGGCAGGAACAGTGATCCGGCCGCGCAACTTCCCGTTGACCTGCACCGGGATTTCGATTTCCTCTTCTTTCGCCAGCTCCGGATCGTACTTCGGCCACGGCGCACGCAACAGGTTTTCCTTCTCGCCCAGCATCTCCCATAGTTCGTTCGCGAGATAAGGCGCAAACGGAGCAAGCAGCAACACAAACTTGCGCTGCACGTCCCCCACGAAAGGTTTCGGGGCGCAGTTGTCGCCGTGAGCAGCGAATATCTCGTCTGCCGCCACGCACTGGTTCAAGAACTCCATCAGGGCGGCCACCGAGGTGTTGAAATGCCAGCGCCCGGAGAAGTCATCCGTAATCTTCTTGATGGTCTGATGCAGCTTGCGCAGAATTCCTCGCGCTTGCGGCGTCAGGTCGTTGGGCGAATAGGGCGCCGTTACCCCTGCGATAGGCCTCTGGGTAACGAACCTGTAAGCGCGTGCCAGGAAACGTGACACACCTTCTACACCTGAATCCTGCCAGTCCAGTTCGCTGTCTGGAGACGTGGCGAACAGGGTGTACATACGGGCACTGTCGGCGCCATAGCGTTCCACCATCTCATCGGGCGTGACCACGTTGCCCAGGCTCTTAGACATCTTGGCGCCGTCCTTGATGATCATTCCCTGGGTGAAAAGCCGCTCCACCGGCTCATCGTTCTCGACCATTCCCATGTCGCGCATGAACTTGGTCCAGAAGCGCGAATAAATAAGGTGGAGAATCGCATGCTCCACGCCCCCGATGTACTGATCGATGGGAAACCAGTACCCGACCACCTTGCTGTCAAACGGCGCCCGGTCATTGTTTGCGTCGGCATAGCGGTAGAAATACCAGGACGAATCCACAAACGTGTCCATGGTGTCGGTCTCGCGCCGCGCAGGACCGCCGCATTTCGGGCACTTGGCATTCACGAACTCGGGCACTCGGCCCAAGGGCGATCCGCCGGTCAAAGTAATGTCAACGTTCTCCGGTAGGATTACCGGCAAATCCTTTTCCGGCACCGGCACAATCCCATCCTTCTCGCAATAGAGCATCGGGATTGGAGTTCCCCAGTAGCGCTGGCGCGAGATGCCCCAATCCTTCAAGCGATACGTTACGGTGGCTCTGCCAAAACCCTTCTTTTCGGCATGCTCGGACATCTTCCGGATGGCGTCGTCACAATCCAGCCCGTTGAACTCGCCCGAGTTCACCACCACACCTTCATAGGTGGTAAACGGCAGCTGCGGCTCGGCCACAGTTTCTTCCGGGTCGCTGGAGCTGGGGACGAGGACCACCTTGATCGGCAGCTTGTACTTCCTGGCAAACTCGTAATCGCGTTCGTCATGCGCCGGCACGCTCATGATCGCGCCCGTGCCATAATCCATCACGATGTAGTTGGCCACCCAGATGGGAAGCGCCTCGCCGTTATACGGATTCTTGGCATAGCGTCCGGTAAACACGCCGTGCTTCTCGATCTCGCCGATGTCGCCCGATTCTTTGGCCTTGCGCTGCTCGGCCTTGAGTTGCTCCACCTTGTCGCGCAACTCGGCATTACTCGCGGTGAAGTCCGCCACCAGCGGATGTTCCGGCGCCAGTTGCACCGAAGTCGCGCCGTAGATGGTGTCCACGCGCGTGGTAAAGACGGTAATCGTGGAACCGGCCGGGCCGACTGTGCCGCCAAGATCGAAATCCACCAGCGTGCCTTCGCTGCGCCCGATCCAGTTGCGCTGCATCGTGCGCACCTTGTCCGGCCAGTCTTCGAGCTTGTCGAGATCGCGCAGCAACTCCTCCGCGTAATTCGTGATGCGCAAGAACCACTGCTCCAGGTCGCGCTGCTCCACCAGCGTATCCTCGTGCCGCCAGCAGTACCCGCCCGCCACCTGCTCGTTGGCCAGCACCGTGGCGCACTTCGGACACCAGTTCACCTTGCTCTTCTTCCGATAAGCCAGTCCGCGCTCATAGATCTTCAGGAAGAACCACTGGTTCCACCGGTAATAGTCCGGCAGGCACGTGGTGACCTCGCGCGACCAGTCATAGGCAAAGCCCAGACGCTTCATCTGCGCCTTCATGTTGGCGATGTTGCGCAGCGTCCATTCCCGTGGAGGGGTGTTGTTGGCGATGGCCGCATTCTCCGCCGGCAACCCAAACGAATCCCATCCCATGGGATGCAGCACGTTGTACCCATTCATCCACATATAACGGGCGAGAGCATCGCCAATCGAGTAATTGCGCACGTGCCCCATGTGCAGCGCGCCCGAGGGATAAGGCAGCATCTCCAGCACGTAATACTTCGGCTTGGTCGAGGCAGGCTCCGCCGCGTACAGAGACGCGTCCGCCTGCCAGCGCTCGAACCACTTGCTCTCGACCCGCTGCGGGTCATAGCGCTCGTCGCGGACAGTTGCGGTTTTGTCTTCCTGCGGCATAGAGGTGAACTTTGAGTGCGGAGTAAACCTTAGATTTTACAATGAAAGCCCACCCTCATCGCTGCGGGGTTTTGCGGGCCACCAGCCGCTTCAACGTCGCCACATTCTTCTTGTCATCCCCTGGCGCGTCGATCGGGGTTTCGGCAATGAACGCCGCGTGGGCCAGTCGCGAATCATTCAGCAGTCGCCGGAATGGCTCCAGGCCAATGCTTCCCCTCCCGATGTGCTGGTGCCGGTCCAACTTCGACCCACAGGCCGCCTTGGCGTCGTTGCAATGCCACACTCGCACATTCTTCAGGCCAACAGTCGCATCCAGACGCGCCAAGGTATCGGCCATACCGGCCTCGCTCACCATGTCGTATCCGGCCACATGGGTATGACAGGTATCAATGCAAGCAGCAATCGGTACTACGCCGCGTAGACGATCCAGAATTTCCGCCACCTGCTCGAATCTTCCCCCCAGCGAATATTCCGCCCCAGCCGTGTTCTCGATCAGGATTGTGAGATTGTTCTTGACTAGGTCGAGTCCTTGGCTGGCCGCAGCGATTGCCGCCGCTGTCTGCATCAGGCCCTGTACCCGATCCGCACCACGAAACGACCCGGGATGTAGCACCAGCTGTTCGGCGCGCAAGGCCAAAGCCCGTTCGATTTCCCCCCGGAAGGCTTCTACCGATTTCTTCAGAAACAGTGGCGTGGTACTCGCCAGATTCACCAGGTAGTTGGTATGGATCACCAGCGGCCTGAGGTCGTACTTCTCCCGCAGCCGGCCCATCTCCGCGCACTGCGCCCTCGTCAGCTCATATGGCGCCCACTGCCGCGGACTGGAAGAAAAAATCTGGAAGGTATTGCAGCCCAGCCGGTACGCTCGCTCGGCCGCGTTCTGCACGCCACCCGCGATCGAGGTATGAATGCCGATGCGCCGCGAGGTCAGCCGTGGCGGGCGCCTCGGCGGTGGCATCTTTAGGATGTCCTGTTCCTGCGCCATGGATCGCGCCGTCCCGGCAGTATAGCGGCCAAGACCGTCGCGATTTCCTTCGCGCCTTTGCGAACCCGTGGCGTCCTCTGCGGCTAGCTTTACCGGTTTGCGGTACAACCGCTCGGGACGATAAACTTGCTTCTTCCCGAGGTGGGGACATGCTTGTCGTCATGCAGGCGCACGCCACCGAAGACCAGGTGCGCGCCGTTTGTCAGAAGATCGAATCCATGGGCTACCGCGCCCACGCCCTGCCCGGAGCGCAGCGGACTGCTATCGGCATTACCGGAAACAAGGGTGAAGTCGAACCCGGCACGCTGGAAGAGATGCCGGGCGTACAGGAACTGATCCGCGTCAGCAAGCCCTACAAACTGGTCAGCCGGGACCTTAAAGAGGAAAACACGATCATTACCTTTCCCGGCACCGACGCGAGCATCGGCGGACGCGGACTGGCGATCATCGCCGGACCCTGCGCCATCGAAAATCGCGAGCAGGCATTCACCGTGGCCGAGCGCGTTTGCCGCGCCGGCGCCCAGTTTTTCCGCGGCGGGGCCTACAAGCCGCGCACCTCGCCGTATTCCTTCCAGGGCCTGGGCGAAGAGGGCCTGCGCATCATGGCCGAGATCCGAGACAAATTCGGGATGAGGATTGTCACCGAGGCCATCGACAACGAGTCGCTCGAACTGGTCGAGGAGTACGCCGACGTCATCCAGATCGGCGCCCGCAACATGCAGAACTTTTCCCTGCTCAAACGTGCCGGGCGAACCAGGAAGCCCGTATTGCTCAAGCGCGGCATGTCGGCCACGGTAGAAGAGTTCCTCATGGCTGCCGAGTATGTGATGAGCGAAGGCAATTACAACGTGATCCTGTGCGAGCGCGGCGTGCGCACCTTCGCGGACCACACCCGCAACACCCTTGACCTGAGCGTAGTCCCGGCCGTGCAGCGTCTCAGCCACCTTCCGATCGTGGTCGACCCCAGCCACGGCACCGGCAAGCGCAACAAGGTCACACCGCTGTCGCGGGCCGCGGTCGCAGTCGGCGCCGACGGGCTGATCGTCGAAGTCCATCACCAGCCCGACAAAGCACTGTCCGACGGAATGCAGTCGCTCTATCCCGACCAGTTCGATGACCTGATGTCCCAGGTGCGCCAGATCGCCCCGGTGGTGGGACGCACAGTGCCTGCCATCGGAAGCCATACATCCGCTCCGCTGCAAGCGCGGTCCGGCGTCCAGTCATCTGCCAGCCCACTCACTTGAGAAAATTCCTCTTCATCGTTGTCCTGCTCCCCGTCGCAGGTGGCCTCGGCTGGTGGTATTTCCATCAGCGCCAGCTTCCCGACTACGGTCCCGCCTACCGCGAATACGCCTACGTCACCAACGGTAAGAGCAACACGGTCACGGTGATTGACCTGCGGACTTTCGAGCCGGCCAAGACCATCAAAGTCGGCAACGAGCCCACCGGACTCGCCGCCAGCAGCACCAAGAACGAAATCTACGTGGTCAACAGCGGATCCGACAACATCACCGTGATCGATGCAGAGCACAATGTCGTGGTAGCGACCATCGGCGTACACGGCAAACCTTACTTCATTGACGTCTCGTCCGATGGCAAGCGTGCTTACGTCGCCAATTCCGGTTCCGCCAATGTGTCCGTGATCGATCTGGAGAAGAGGGTCGCGATCGCGAACATACGTGTAGGTGCGGCGCCGGGCGTGGCAAAAGTCTCCCCCGATGGCGCCACCGTGGTGGTCAGCAACCGCGGCGACAATACCGTGTCTCTGATGGACAGCGCCCAGCTCCGGGTGCGCAGCACCATTCCCGTTTGCCAGCAGCCGGAAGACATCGCCATCCTGCCTGACAACAGCAAGGCTTTTGTCGCCTGCACCGGCTCCGCCCAGGTAGCTTCCATCGATTTGAAGAACGACAAGCTGCTGGCCCTGCTCGACGTCGGCAAGACTCCCGCCGACCTGGTCCTGAAGCCAGACGGCGGAGAACTGCTGGTGTGTAACTTTGACTCCGACAACATCTCCATCATCGAGACCACAACCAATGAAGTCGGGGGCAGTTATCTGATCGGCACCCATCCGGCGCGCGGCGTGGTCACCGCCGACAACTCGCGCCTGTACATAAGCAACTTCGGCTCCAACATGATCGCCGTATACGACATCGACATCGGGAAAGTGATCGCATCGCTTCCGGTGGGCAGCCACCCCGACGGCCTGGCGCTTTCCCAGAGCCAGAACTACTTGCTGGTGCTCAATTCCGAATCCGCCGACGTCACCGTGATCCAGAAAAGGAAGCCCACCCGGCTGGAGCCCAGCGAGTACTCCCTGCTCACCATGATTCCCGCCGGGGTGCAGCCGAACAATATTGTGGTGAAGTCGTTCGTGCTGGCCAAACCTTCCCAGAAATAATCCAAATGCCTGCGCTCGACGACGGTTGGCTTTTCCCCCTCGCGCGTAGGATGGAGTAACTTTCAGCGGCATCTTCCGTCTAAGTAAGCCTGCAAGTAGACTGGCATCCGCGGAGGAGCCCTGGTGCGGGATTGGCTGTGCAGGCTGTTCTGTCTAGTTGCCGCGTCACTCCTGGGCGCTCCTCTGCCGCTTTGCGCCGCTCCGCCCAACTTCGGGCAGATCAATATTCCCCGCGTCAGCACTCCTCCCAAGATCGAAGAATTTCTGGATATGTCGCCCAGCCCCGCCTGGGAGGGGAAGCTGGCCAAGGTCGAGGGCTTCATCCAGCGTGTTCCCAGCGATGGCCAGCCCGCTTCTCAGCGCACGGAGGCCTACCTCGGCTACGACAGCAAGAATCTCTATGCCATCTTCATCTGCTTCGACAGCCAGCCTCAGAAACTCCGCGCCCGGCTCTCGCGCCGCGACGACCTCATCGATGACGACTCGGTCGAGATCATGCTCGACACCTTCAACGACCACCGCCGCGCCTATACCTTTCTTTCCAATCCCCTCGGCGTGCAGGCCGACGGCCTTTGGACCGAGGGCCAGGGTTTCGATTTTTCCTTCGACACGGTCTGGGATTCCGAGGCTAAAGTCACGGACCGTGGCTTTGTAGTCTGGTTCGCCATACCCTTTCGCAGCCTGCGTTTCTCCTCCCAGGATCCCCAGACCTGGGGAATCCTGCTGAACCGGGGAATCCCCCGCAATAACGAAGACACCTTCTGGCCGCAGTATTCCAGCCGCATCGAGGGCCGGCTGAACCAGGAAGGGCAAGCCACCGGACTCGAGCAAATCTCTCCCGGCCGCAACTTTCAGCTCATCCCCTATGGCATCTTCCGCTCTTTCAAGGAACTCGACCTGCGCGATCCTTTCAACCCCACCTACACCCAGCGCGACGCTTATGGCCAGCTGGGGCTCGATGCCAAGGTCGTGCTGAGAGATAAGTTCGTTCTCGACGCCACCGCCAATCCCGACTTCAGCCAGATCGAGTCCGACGAACCGCAAGTCACCGCGAACCAGCGCTTCGAGGTGTTTTTCCCGGAAAAGCGGCCCTTCTTCCTGGAGAATTCCAACTATTTCCAGACACCCATCAATCTGGTTTTCACCCGTCGCATTGAGCAGCCTAAATGGGGAGTGCGGCTCACGGGCAAAGACGGGCCATGGGCGGTGGGCATGCTGGTGGCCGACGACGCCGCCCCCGGACAGGAGGTGCCGCGCAATGATCCTTTGGCCGACAAACATGCTCTGTTCACGATTGCCCGCATCAGCCGCGATCTCGGCAGTCAGTCCACCCTGGGTGTGATCTATGTCGACCGCGAACGCGATGGCTACTTCAATCGCGTCGGTGGCATTGACGGCCGCTTCAAGCTGAACAGCAACTGGGTTGCGACCTTCCAGGGTGTGGTCAGCTCCACTCTCAACGTCGTGGACTCAAACTTCCTGACCACCGGGGCCTATCAAGCCGGTCCTGCCGCCGAAGCCACCCTGGAGCGCGACGGGCGTCAATTGAACATATTCATGGACTACAGCGACCGCAGCAATGATTTCCGCACCCTGACCGGGTTCGATCCCCAGCCCGATATCCACAACTTCTATGAGCGGGTGCAGTACCTCTTTCGCCCTGAAGGCAAACATCTGATTTCCTGGGGGCCGCAGATGGAGGTCTACCACATCCTCGACCACGAGGGAAATTATCTCGGGTCGGGCTACATGCCGTCGCTGAGAGTAGAACTTACGGGACAGACTTTCCTGACCGTTCTGTATGCCAAGGAAATGGAGTTGCTGCGGCCCAAGGACTTCTCGGTGCTCACCAGTAACCAGCAATACGTTCGTCACACCACCGAATTTGCGTTTGACACCAGCTATTACCGGCCGGTCTCATTCCACCTTGATTATCGCTTCGGCACCCGCGTGAATTACGACCCGCCAGTGGTCCCGGGCCCGTTTCCCTTGATTCCCTTCCTGGCGGGGCGCACCAGCCTTGCCGCCACCCTCACCTTGCGCCCAAGCAAGTCTCTGCGCATTGACAACACCTACCTTCTGTTCCGCCTGCATAGTCGCACGGGACCAATCGGCGGCTTGAATGACGACATCATCCGCTCCAAATGGAATTACCAGGTCAACCGCAAACTGTCGTTCCGCTTCATCGGACAGTACGGCAGTCTGCTGGCCAATCCGGCGTTCACCTCGCTGCCAACAGCAAAGGATTTCAACGCGGATTTCCTGATCACCTACCTGGTGCATCCCAGCACCGCCGTATACGTCGGCTACAACAGCAATCTGGAAAACCTTCTGTCCCCCCTGGGTGCGGACTCTGATGGGAACCTGTTGCATGGCACCCGCTTCATCAACGATGGCCGGAATTTCTTTATCAAGGCGTCCTACTTGTTTCGCTTCTAAGTCTCCCCTGTAGAGACGCAGCTTGCTGCGTCTCCCCCCGCTGCATCTCCCGTTTGCCCTCATATATATTGTTGGCAGCTCATGCTCATCCTGCACAACGTCCCCCTGGCCCCGCTGACCACACTGCGAGTCGGCGGGCCGGCTCGCTACTTCATCGAGGCAGGAACTGCCACCGAAGTGCGCGAAGCCGTCGACTTTGCGCGCTCCCAGCAACTGCCTTTTTTCGTGCTGGGCGGGGGAAGCAACCTGGTCGTATCCGATGCCGGTTGGCCTGGGCTGGTGTTGAGAATCGCTCTCAGCGGCATCAACCACCGCCACAACCGCGGCTATGCCGTCTTCGAAGTCGCGGCCGGCGAGGACTGGGATAAATTCGTCGCTATGGCTGTCGCCCGCAACTGCGCGGGCATCGAGTGCCTCAGTGGCATTCCTGGCAGCGTGGGCGGCACTCCCGTGCAGAACGTGGGTGCTTACGGGCAAGAAGTCGCCGACACCATCGACGCCGTGCAAGTCCTCGATCTCCAGCAAGGAGAGGAACGCGAGTTGCTCAAAGACGATTGTCGTTTCAGCTACCGGACGAGCATCTTTAATACAACCGAACTCGGACGCTACATCATTCTGCGAGTGGACTATGCCTTGAAGCACGGTGGCGAGTCGCGCATCGAGTACGCCGACCTCAAGAAGTACTTTGCCGGCTGGAGCGCGGTGCCAACTCTGGCCGAGACCCGCGAGGCCGTTCGCCAGATCCGCGCCCGCAAAGCCATGCTGATCACCCCCGGCGACGAGGATTGCCGCAGCGCTGGCTCTTTTTTCAAGAATCCAGTCTTATCCGCCGCCCAGCACGAAGACTTGACCCGCCGCGCCGCCGCCAAGAAGCTTCAGGTCCCCAGTTATCCCGCGCTCGATGCCCAAAGAAAGATCTCAGCCGCGTGGCTGGTCGAGCATTCCGGTTTCAGCAAGGGTTATACCAGCGGTCGGGTGGGCATCTCCCGCAAGCACACCCTGGCCATCGTCAACCGCGGAGACGCCACCGCCGCCGAAGTGCTTGCGTTCAAAGAACAAATCCAGCAGCGCGTGGAAGACATCTGGGGCATCCACCTGGAGCCCGAGCCGGTGTTCATAGGCTTCTGAACTGTGCGCTGAGAACTGAGGACCGCGAATTGGGAACTGGTTTTCTCTCTAAACCTGCACGACCATCCCCTCAGCGCTGTGAACTCACTGCTTCTCCAGTTTGCGGAAGGGATGTTCGAAGCTGAGGTACAAGAAGATTCCCTTTTCTCCCGCGCTGGGACCGACCCCAAGGGGCACGCCGATGCCGGGTACGATCTGCAAGCCGTTCTTAAAGTTGTAGGCCCAGCGGATGCCCGGGTTCAGATAAAGCGCATTCGACCACTCCGTTTTGTTGCGGGCCACCACAGCCTGCGAACTGAAAAAAACTGTTTCCAGCATCACATTGAACCGGGGATGGACCAGCCAGATGAAGCTCTGGCCCAGGTTGTAGCCCGCGCTGGAGGCGCGGTCCCCAGAAGCGTCCTGGGCGTGAGGAACAAACGTGGCGCCGGCATTCCAGTGACTCACCAACTTCGGCACCAGGACCACGCTCAGTGGCAGATCGGTCTGCAGGCCGAAACCTCCAGCCCCGCGGCCTTGGGCAGAATCACCCGTCGGAAACATCACGCTCAGGCGGGGCGCGAAAGCCACACGGGCGTTTCCGTCTCCCACCAGCTGATAGCGATAGTTGAGCAGAACATCGCCGATGCCCGCCCCGGAACCAGGGAATGCGCCGGCGTGCAGCGCGGCCAGTGTGTAGCTGAGCTGGTGGCGCGCATCCCCGGGCACCGGCCACTCCTGCGTGAAGGTGTAGGCCCAGTCTTTGCTGTTCCAGAAACGAGTAAAGCTATTGATGTGCTGTACCACGCCGAAGTTCTGGTTGTAGGCTTCTTCGACCAGGAAGCTGTTGTCCTGGATCCCCGGTTGGCTGGGAGCGGCGGTGGAGGCGTCTGGCTGGGCAACCGCACCAGCACACAGCAATACGCCCACGAGGATAAATCGAAATCCACCGCAGATGGATGCTTGCACGTGTGGCCTCGCCCAAGCCATTCTAGCGGAACGACGCAATCAGATATTGGTGGGGCGGTGCCACCCCGGGTTGCGATTCACGGAGCGTTACCTTATTGAGAGGCACTCCGTCCCGGCGCCAGCGGCAGCCGTCCCAGATCATCTATCGGCCAGGTGCGCGGCTTCTTTAAAGATCTGTACCAACATTTTCCGCGTCAGTTTCCCGGTCTGGGTGTTCTGGTTCGAAGGATGGTAGGAAGCCAGCAGAATCCGGCCATCCGGCATGTCGTACTTGACGCCGTGTCCGAAGCCGTAGGGTGCCTTGTTCGCAATCCGGCCCCGGCGCTTGAGGTAATTCAGATACGCATCGAAGCCGATCCTGCCCAGGGCAACCACCACCCTCAGCTTCTTGAGGCCGTCGATTTCCCGCTCCAGATAAGGCGCGCAATTGGCCAGCTCGGCGGGCAGTGGCTTGTTCTGCGGAGGGGCGCACCGCGCCGCAGCGGTGATGTAGATATCCTCCAGCCTCAGTCCGTCATTGCGGTGGGTGGCATCGGGCTGATTGGCGAACCCGGTCTCATGCAGCACCGGATACATGAAGTTCCCCGACGCGTCCCCGGTAAACGGGCGTCCGGTGCGGTTGGAGCCATGCGCCCCGGGCGCGAGTGCCAGAACCAGCACGCGGGCATTGGGATCGCCGAACCCCGGCACTGGCTTTCCCCAGTATTCCCAGTCACGATAGGCCCGCCGCTTGTCGCGCGCGATCTGCTCCCGATAAGCCACCAGCCGCGGACACCGCGTACACGCGACCACTTCGCGGTTCAATTGCGTAAGCCAGTCGTTGGTCATTGGTCGTTCGTCGTTTGGCTTTTTGCGGTTGGCGACTTGCCGGAAAAAGCATGAAGCGGATTAAGCTTAAGTTTACTCCCACTCATGGCCGCTCAGGCCGCGCCAGTTCAGCCAACGACCAATGACGAACGACCAACGACTGTCCTACCCCCTCCCCCGTTTGACGTTGCTCTCCCTCTGTCTTTACACTCAAAGCTGGTGCTGTGCGGATTCGGCCTTGTTCTCTCCTGAATCCCGCCCGGACCGCGAAAGACAAAACGTGAGCCCCACCGAAACCAATGCCAGCACGAAGCGGGAGATCCAGGTCGAGATTCCGGCCGCGGAAGTGGCCCGCGAAACCGAGACCCTGATCGAGAAATATCGCAAGGTGGCCCGCCTGCCCGGCTTCCGCCGCGGGCACGTGCCCGCGTCCATCATCAAGCAGCGTTTCGCCGAAGACATCAAGACCGATGTCGTGGATGCTCTAGTCCCGCGATACTTCCGCCAGGAAGCTGACAAGCTGCACCTGACTCCAGTCTCTCAGCCCCGCGTCACCGATCTGCACGTGCACGACGGGGAGCCCTTGCGCTTCAAGGCCAGCTTCGAGGTGTTACCGGAGATCAAAGCCGAAGGCTACAAGGAGCTGCGCGCCGACAAGCCCAGCGTTGCGGTTACCGACGAAGAGGTAGCCGAATCCCTGAACAGCCTGCGCGAGCAGCACGCGACCTTTTCTTCCATCGAAGGCCGCGCGCTGGCCGACGGTGATTTTGCCCAAGTCTCCCTCGACGGTCAGCCCAAAGATGGCGAAGGCAAACCGGTCCACATGGATGAGATCCTGGTCGAGATCGCAGGCAAGAACACCATGACAGAGTTCACCGAAAACCTGCGCGGCGCCGTCGCTGGCGACCAGCGCACTTTCGAGGTGACCTATCCTCAAGACTCGTCGGACAAGCGCCTTGCGGGCAAGAGCTTCACCTACAACGTGAAGGTTCACGCGCTGAAGCAAAAAGCCCTTCCCGAGTTGAATGATCAATTCGCCAAGGAACTGGGCGAGTTCGCCAACTTGGATGAGGTCAAGCAGCGCATTCGCGAGGGCATGGAGGCTGAGCGCAAGCATGCCGCCGAGCACGAGGCCAAGGACAAGCTGGTTGCCGAGCTCGTCAAGCGCAACGACTTTGAAGTGCCCGAAGCCCTGGTCGAAAGGCAGATCGACATCCGGCTGGAGCGTGGTCTGCGCGCCCTGGCCGCCCAAGGCATGCGCCCCGAAGATCTCAAGAAAATGGATTTGAACCGGCTGCGCGTAGGACAGCACGAGCAGGCGGTGCAGGAAGTCAAGGCGTCGCTGTTGCTGGAAAAAATCGCCGAGGAGGAAAAGATCGAGGTCAGCGATACGGAGATTGATCGGGAGATCGAGGCCCTCGCCAAGCAGTCAAAACAGACGCCCGAAGCCATCCGGGCTCGTTTGACACGGGATGGAGCGCTCGATAGAATTCGGTCAAGAATCCGCAGCGAGAAGACCCTCGATTTTCTGTATCACCAGTCCGCGTGATGCGGACCATTTCGATCCTCCCCCATCGGTTCTAAGCTAGTTGGGGCAGGAGTGTGGAAGGTGCATGTGAAAGAACCACAGATGATGCTGGTACCCATGGTCATCGAGCAGACCGGGCGGGGAGAACGCGCCTACGACATCTACTCCCGGCTGCTGCGGGACAACATTATTTTCATCGGCACGCCGATTGACGACAATATCGCCAACCTGGTGATCGCGCAGATGCTGTTTCTGGCTCAGGAAGATCCGGAGAAAGACATCCAGCTTTACATCAACTCTCCGGGCGGTTCCATTACCGCCGGCATGGCCATCTACGACACTATGCAATACGTAAAGAATGATGTGACCACCATTTGCATCGGCCAGGCCGCCAGTATGGCGGCGCTTTTGCTGGCCGCGGGAGAGTCCAAGAAACGATTGGCCCTGCCCAATTCCCGCATCCTCATTCACCAGCCCTCCATGGGCGGCCTTTCCGGTCAGGCCACCGACATCGACATCCATGCCCGCGAAATCTTGAGGATGCGGGAGATTACCAACCAGTTACTTGCGAAACATAGCGGTCAGAAGCTGGAAAAGGTAGAAAAGGATGTGGAGCGGGACTTCATCATGAACGCCCAGCAGGCTAAGGAATACGGAATCATAGACGATATCATCTATAAGACGAGATAAAGGGTATGATCGGCCTTTCGCCGATCACTTTCCTGCGGTCGCGGCGAAAAACCATTTCCTCCGCTGACCCGGGATGATCTGGAACCGGGGGAAACCGGGCTGGACAAGGAGCTAAGCCGAGTGAAAAGCCGGAGCGGCACCGAAGAGATTTTACGCTGTTCGTTCTGCCACAAGTCGCAGGACGCGGTGGCCAAGCTTATTTCATCCCCCAGCGATTATCCTCGCGCCTATATTTGCGATGAGTGCGTCGCGGTCTGCAACTCCATTCTGGAGGATGACCGCGCCGCCACACCGCCGACCACGACTCCTAACCAGCTCCCCAAACCGCAGGAAGTAAAAACCTTCCTCGACGAGTACGTGATCGGGCAGGAACAGACCAAGAAGAAGCTGGCAGTCGCGGTTTACAACCACTACAAGCGCATCTACATGAACCGGCAGCGCACCGGGGACGGCATCGAGCTCACCAAGTCGAACATCATGCTCATCGGCCCCACCGGCACGGGCAAGACCCTGCTGGCCCAGACCCTGGCGCGCATGCTGGACGTCCCTTTCGCCATCGTGGACGCCACCACCCTCACCGAAGCCGGTTACGTCGGCGAGGACGTGGAGAACATCATCCTCAAGCTGCTGCAAGCGGCCGACGGCGACGTGGGACGCACCCAGACCGGCATCATCTATATCGACGAAGTGGACAAGATCGGGCGCAAGGACGAGAACCCGTCCATCACCCGCGATGTTTCCGGCGAAGGCGTGCAGCAAGCCCTTTTGAAAATTCTTGAAGGCACCATCGCCAACGTGCCTCCCCAAGGCGGCCGCAAGCACCCTCACCAGGAGTTCACTCCGGTCGATACGACCAACATTCTCTTCATCTGCGGTGGGGCCTTCGTCGGCCTGGAGAAGATCATCGGGCGCCGCGTGGGCAAGAAGTCTCTCGGCTTCAAAGTGGGCGAAGAAAGCGAAAAGGAAGAAACCGCCACCAACCGCAAGCGCAGCTTTGAACTATTAAGCGACGTTCAGCCTGAAGATCTCATCAAATTTGGGTTGATCCCTGAATTTGTCGGTCGTTTGCCCGTGGTGGGCGTTCTGGAAGACCTGGACGAGTTCGCCCTGATCGAGATCCTTACCCGTCCCAAGAACGCTATAGTCAAACAGTATCAGCGCCTGTTTGAATTCGAGAATGTGCGCCTGAAGTTCAATGACGAGGCGCTGCGGGCGATTGCCCGTCAGGCCATGGCCCGCAAAGTGGGTGCTCGCGGCCTGCGCATGATTCTGGAAGAACTGATGCTCGACTTGATGTACCATTTGCCCAGCCAGAAGAAGGTGAAGGAATTCGAGGTCACGCGGGAGATGGTCGAGAAGAAAGCCGTTTCGCTGGCCATGATGGAGAAGGCCGGCTAGCAACCTGTAGAGACGCAGCTTGCTGCGTCTGCCTCTGTGCCCTCCCTGCGAGACCCGGCAAGCGTCTCTCAGAGAGAAGAAAGAAAATTTAGTCGGGAGTAATAGTGACCACCTCCAAGGAAAAATTCGAGACCAAGAAACTTCCCATGATGCCCATCCGGGACGTGGTCATCTTCCCCTACATGATGACTCCGTTCGTGGTTGGCCGGGAATCCAGCGTGCGCGCCCTGGAAGAGGCGCTGGCCGCCGACAAGAAGATTTTCCTGGCCACCCAGCACGATGCCAGTGTGGACGAACCCAAGCCCAACGAGATCTACCAGGTGGGCACCATCGTCAACATCGTGCAGAGCCTCAAGCTCCCCGACGGCAACATTAAGGTTCTGGTTGAGGGCATCGAGCGCGGTAAGGTCCTGCAGGTCACTGAGACCGAAGGCTTCATGCAGGCTTCGGTGCGGGTGGCACGCTACACCACCGAAACCAACCCCCAGATCGAAACTGGCATGCAGCGGGTCACTTCGCTTTTTGAGCAGTATGTCAAGCTCTGCCAGTCGCTCAACTACGAGACCATGATCGCTGCGGTGCGCATGGAAGATCCGGCCAAGCTCACCGACACCATCGCTGCCAATCTGCAGCTTTCCATCGAAGAAAAACAGGAACTGCTTGAAATCTTTGATCCAGCCGAGCGCCTCAGCCGCATCGGCGACGTGCTCGACATCGAAATCGAGAAGTTGAACATGGACCGCACCATCCAGTCGCGGGTCAAGCGCCAGATGGAGCGCGCACAAAAAGAGTATTACCTCAACGAGAAGATCAAGGCTATCCAGAAGGAACTGGGACGCGGCGAAAAGAGCGAATTCGACGAACTCAAGAAGAAAATCGATGCCGCCGGCATGTCCAAGGATGTCCGCGACAAGGCCATGCAGGAGCTCAAGAAGCTCGAAGCCATGCCGCCCATGTCGGCCGAGTCCACCGTCTCCCGCAATTACCTGGACTGGCTGCTGGCCGTGCCGTGGAAAAAGCGCTCCAAGGAAATCCGCAACATCTCCCGCGCAGAGAAGGTGCTCAACGAAGACCATTACGGGCTGGAAAAGATCAAGGAGCGCATTCTCGAATTCCTCGCCGTCCGCCAACTGGTCAAGAATCCCAAGGGTTCCATTCTGTGCTTCGTCGGCCCTCCAG
Source organism: Terriglobia bacterium (assembly GCA_020073165.1). GTDB lineage: Bacteria > Acidobacteriota > Terriglobia > Terriglobales > Acidobacteriaceae > JAIQET01. The sequence goes on from JAIQFP010000008.1 coordinate 203,446, forward strand.
GCGTAGGCAAAACCTCGCTGGGCATGTCCATTGCCAAGGCGACCGGACGCAAGTTCGTGCGCATGTCGCTCGGTGGTGTACGAGACGAAGCCGAGATCCGCGGCCATCGCCGTACCTACATTGGCGCGCTACCCGGCCAGATCATTCAGATGATGAAAAAGGCCGGCACCAAGAACCCCGTCTTCATGCTGGATGAAGTGGACAAGATGTCCATGGACTTCCGTGGCGATCCCTCTGCGGCGCTGCTCGAAGTCCTCGACCCCGAACAGAATTTCATGTTCGTGGACCACTATCTTGATGTCGAGTACGACCTCTCGCAGGTCTTCTTCATTGCCACCGCCAACGTAATCCACACTATCCCACCCGCTTTGCAGGACCGCATGGAAGTGTTGCGCCTGCACGGCTACACCGAGCTGGAGAAGGTGGAAATCGCCAAGCAGTTCCTGGTCAAGAAGCAGATGGCCCAGGCGGGACTGACCGACAAGAACCTGAAGTTTGCCGACGGCGCTATCACCGGCGCGATCCGCTCTTATACCCGCGAAGCCGGTGTTCGCAACCTGGAACGGGAAATCGGCAACGTCTGCCGCAAAGTCGCCCGCAAGGTGGTGAAAGAGGGCGAGACCTACAACATCACCATCAATCCGGAAAATGTCGGCGAGTTCCTGGGAGTGATCAAGTTCCGCGACACCCTGGCCCACGAGAAGAGTGAAGTCGGCCTGGTCACCGGTCTTGCCTGGACCGAAGTCGGCGGCTCCATCCTTAGCACTGAAGCCACGGTCGTTGACGGCAAGGGCAAGCTCACGCTCACCGGCAAGCTCGGCGACGTCATGCAGGAGTCGGCGCAAGCCGCCATGTCCTACGTACGCTCCCGAGCCGCGCGCATGGGCCTTCCCCGTGACTTCTACCGCAACCTTGATATCCATGTGCACGTGCCCGAGGGCGCAATCCCCAAAGACGGCCCTTCGGCCGGCATCACCATCGCCACCGCCATTGCCAGTGCGCTCAGCAAAATTCCAGTGCGCCGCGATCTCGCCATGACCGGAGAGATCACCCTGCGCGGTAAGGTTCTCCCCATCGGCGGCTTGAAAGAAAAATTACTCGCCGCTCACCGCGCCGGCCTGTTTGAGGTCATTCTGCCCAACGATAATGAGAAGGACCTGGCCGAGGTCCCCGAGAACCTGCGCAACGCCATGAAGCTCCACTTCGTGGACACCATGGACCAGGTGCTGGCCGTGGCCCTGGAGAGGCCGCTTCCCGAGCAACCAGAAGCCGCGCAGCCTATCGCACCACTGGCGCCGCCCGCGGAAGGACCCACCGCACACCAGTAATCCAGACTCTAGGCTTTCAGAAGGCCCGCGAACGCGGGCCTTTTATTTTCCTGCAGAGGCGCAGCTTGATGCGCCTCGGACTGCCGAAAAACCTGGGTTCGTATCAGGGCATCGCTTCAGCGATGCCACAGCTCCCCCGAATCTCTGCGCCTTTAGGCGCTGCGCTCCGCGCCAGCCTGTCGGACGGTCTAGAATAAGTTTGGAAGGTGCCTCATGCAACCGGATGCCGCGTCGCGCCAGCCCAGAATGTCCTTCAAAGGCTCTGCGGGCTTGATCGTCGCCGTAGCCGTGGTAGTGATCCTCCTGATCATGTTGCCCGCCTACCGCTGGTTCTTCCTCATCAGTGTAGGTATTGGCGTCGTGGTGGCCGGCATCCTCTACCTGTGGCGAAAATACCGGCCGATCCGGGAAGAAGATGTCGAACACAAACGCCCACTCGGTCTCTGAAGAACTGCCCCGTGCCCTTCGTGTCCTCTGTGGTTAAACTGGTCCTATGCGAGTCATAGCCCGATTCATGATGTCGGCCAGCGATGCCAGCCACTTCCCCGCGCCCGCCTTGCCCGAGGTCGCCTTCCTAGGCCGGTCGAACGTGGGCAAGTCCAGCGTGATTAACTCGCTGCTCGGATCCAAGGTTGCCAAGACCAGCTCTACCCCCGGCCGCACGCGCTCCATCAATTTCTTCGAAGTTCGCTGGCCGGGAAAGCCGCAGCCGGAATTGATCTTTACCGACCTGCCGGGGTACGGCTACGCCCGGGTTTCCCGCGAGGTCTTGCAGCAGTGGCCTAGCTTCATCGACCCTTATCTCAAGGGTCGTTCCTGCCTGGCGCTCTGTCTGGCGCTGGTAGATGTGAACGTGCCCCCACAGGAGAGTGACCAGCAGCTACTGGAGTTCCTGAGCGCCAGCGGGCGCCCGTTCGTCATCGTGGCCACCAAGAGTGACCGCCTCTCAGGCAACCAGTTGCGCAACTCCCTGCAAGCTCTGTCCCAGAAGTTCCCTCAGATCTGCATCGTTCCCTTCTCCGCTCGAACCGGCACCGGGCGAGACGAACTGTGGCAGCAGATTCGGGCCGCCGTGGAGAGCCATGCTGCTTAGACCCGCCCGCATTTTGTCCCAAAATGGGAATTTGTCACCCTTCCGTAATCCCAAACCCCACCTGTGTCACTCCGGGTCAGAGCAAAACGACCGTAGGATTTAGGGTAGAGGGCAAGTATTGGTCTTCACTCCATAGAGTGGAGAGGGGGGCAGGTTATGGCCAACCGCGAGACCATCCCCAACGTCCTTGTCGGCGTGGCGCAGTACAATCCGGGAGGAGACGGCGGCGACCCGTCTCAGCCCAGCAACGCGGATTACCTCCGCGCCCTGAAACGAGCGCAGGAGAAACCGGCGTCTGCCGGCACGGCGCTCCCTTCCCCCGCCGCCCCCCAGCAGACTCCCTACCCCCACCTCGATCGCCGTCGCAACCCGCGCTACAAGTGCGAAGGCAGCGCCGAGTTCCGCACCGAAGGCAGCGACATACGCACTTGGGCTACGATCACCGACCTCAGCCGCAGCGGCTGCTACGTGGAAATGCAGGCCACTTCCCCGGTGGACACTCCGGTCAACATGGTGATCGAGGTCAAGGGAATCCGCGCGCAAGTGAAGGGCACCGTGCGCATCTCCTACCCGTTTCTGGGCATGGGCATTGGCTTCACCGAGATCTCGGCCCACGACCGCGCCCAATTGGACGAGATTCTGCTTCGCCTAGCCAGCAGCCTCTCCGCGCCGGTACATCCTCCCGACCCCAAGCCGGCAACTCCGGTGGCCCTCGACCTGTCCACCGTCAACGCCGCCGCTACATTGGACGCCGTGGCCCGGTTCTTCCAGGCCCACGCCACCCTCACGCGCGATCAGTTCACCGAACTGATCCAGCGGGACGGCTCCAAACCCCGCCCCTGACGCCGCTTCCCAGGTGCTGCCGCCCGGTGTAGACTTGTCTCAGTCACCCCCGGAGGTGCCCTGTGAAACGCCTCCTGTCCGCCTTTCTCATCGTTTCCCTGCTGCTCCTGTGCTCCAGCTGTGGGAATGTCTTCGTCCGCGGGGCCATTCGAACCAACTTCTCCACCATCAGCGGTTTCGTCAGCATCGTGCAACTCACGACGGTGATTGACGGGAACGGATCGGTGCTGGTCACGTTTGTCACCTTCCTCCAGCAAGGCACGTCTACCACGATGGGCTTCTGCGGAGATCAGACCAGCCAGTTTCCGCTCAACCAGATGGTGACCACCAACTTCAACCCGGGACAACCGTGTGCCACCATTATCGTGGTAATCATTCTCTGAACCGGTCGCACCTTACCCCGCTCACTCGCGGCGCTAGTCCAGTTTCGGCACCGCTGACATCTCCTCCAGCCACAGTTCCACACCCGCCCGCTGCATGCCGTTCATCATGTCCTGCACATCCTGCATGGGCATGACGATGTGCAGCTCCAGGATGGAGACATTCCCATGCTCCAACACGTACATGGCTGCGTCGGCCAGAAATATGCGGTTCTCTCCCGAGAAATACCCGTCGCCTGCATCTCCGTCGAAACTGATCCGGACCTTCCCCTTGGTGTTCATGGTTTCCTCTCGATCTGGTAATTGACAATGCAAACACTGCTCCGGACACGGTCCATGGGCATGGCGAATTAGCATCGCACCCAGGCGGATGCCGGAGTTGCCTGCCTCACACGCGCAAGGCAAGCTTGCAGAGAGGTTGTCAGTAGGAAGGTGGTGGCCGGACAAACTGCGAAAAGTCTTCCACCCGCGGCCGGTGCCAGCGCCGGCGCGATGGCGGGAAAAAGCAAATCAGTCCCAGCGTGAAGCCCCAGAGAGCGACCGACGATACCCGCAGGTCGGGGGCATCCGCAAAGCTGGGCGCGCTACTGCCCGAATTGACGCGGGAAAGCGAGTGGCGCAGATGGTGAGGCAGCGCCGGGAAAGGCCGCGTTCCCGCCGCCACCAGCAGGCCTGCCAAGGCAACAATCAGAAGCAGTTGAAAGACGCGCCGCAAGGCCACTCCTCGTGACTAGGATGCTACCCGAAGATCCGGGGTTACGGAAAAAATAAATCATCACGATCCCCGGCCCGGCCCCGACCGTGGCGCGATTTGCCCGACCCGCCCCCGCCGCCGTCATCCCCAAGCCCCGCGCTTTCTCCCGCGGGGCGGCAAGCCAGTGACGCCGCGCCTGCACCTGAAATCCATTATGATGAGGAGCTTATGTCCACTTACCTCATCACCGGCATTGCCGGCTTTATCGGATCGTCTCTGGCCCGCGCCGCCCTTGCCCAGGGCGGCCAGGTCCGCGGCATGGACAATCTCTCCACTGGCAAGAAAGAAAATCTCAGCGAAATCCTGTCCCGCATTGATTTCCGCCAGGCCGACCTGCTTGCACTCGCCGCCACCCACGACGCCTGCCGCGGCGTGGATTACGTCTTCCACGAAGCCGCCATCCCCTCCGTGCCCAAGTCTGTGCTCGACCCCCTGGGCAGCAATCAGGCCAACGTGGACGCCACCGTCAACCTGCTGGTCGCCGCCCGCGACGCCAAGGTCAAGCGCGTGGTCTACGCCGCCTCCTCGGCTGCTTACGGTGATACCCCGACTCTGCCCAAGCGCGAGGACATGCCCCCCAACCCCATCTCCCCGTACGCGGTCGGCAAGCTGGCCGGCGAGTACTACATGACATCGTTCTACCGGTGTTACGGCCTGGAGACCGTCAGCCTGCGCTATTTCAACATCTTCGGCCCGCGCCAGGACCCCACTTCGCCCTACTCCGGAGTGCTGGCCAAATTCATCACCCAGATGCTCCAGGGAGAGCAGCCCACCATTTTCGGCGACGGCGCCCAGAGCCGCGACTTCACCTACGTGGACAACGTCGTGGACGCCAACCTGCGAGCCTGCCAGGCCCCCGCCGCCGAGGTTGCGGGCAAGGTCTTCAACATCGCCACCGCACGCCGTGTGGACTTGAACGAAACCTTTCGCGCTCTGAAAAAAATCATCGGCTACCCGGGCGACGTGAAGTACGCTCCCGAGCGCGCCGGAGACGTCAAGCATTCCCTCGCCGACCTGACGCAAGCCGAGAAGCACCTCGGCTACCGGCCGAAAGTAGATTTTGAAGAAGGCCTGCGGCGCACCATCGAGTGGTACCGAGGAAACTCTTGAGGGTGCCCCGCTCAAGCTCTGCTTGGGCGGGAGTTTTATTTAAGGGAGCCCGACCTTCAAGCGATCGACACCGCAGCCGCGAAGCGGCGACAAGATATTAGCCCCGGACGTAAGTCCGGGGTAGGAGCAGGAAGCGAACCGAGTCCCTTCAGGGACGACACCGGGCCTTCGCCACACGCGGGTTCCCCGCCTTGCCCCTCCCCCGCCCGCCCATTAGAATGACCACCCGGAAGGACTCCCCATGCCCCCCACCCTAGCCAACGGCAAGATCTGTTATCTCGAGATGCCCGCCACCGACATTGCGCGCTCGGCCGAGTTCTACCGCCGCGCCTTCGGCTGGAACATCCGCCAGCGCGGAGATGGCGCCACCGCCTTTGACGACACCACCGGCGAAGTCAGCGGCGCCTGGGTCCTCGGACGCCCGCCCGCCGCCCAGCCCGGCCTGCTGTTCTACATCATGGTGGATAGCGTGGCCGCCACCCTGGACGCCATCGTCGCCGCCGGCGGCCAGATCGTGCAACCCCTCGGCGCCGACGCCCCCGAAATCACCGCCCGCTTCCGCGATCCGGGCGGCAACGTAATCGGGCTGTACCAGGAACCTGAGTGAAAAAGTCGGATTCTTGTGTGGCGCGGGCACTCCTGCCCGCAAACCCAGAACCATGCGCGATCACTGCTCCGGAGTCGACCGCGCACTGCCCCACCCTCGCTTTTGATTTTTCTCGACGTAATTCGAATTGAGGCTGCCCCACCCTCTGCGGTTTTCAGTGGGTGGGAACCCATGCGGCCTGCATCGCGCAGGTTTTCTTGCATTACACAGCACGCGCCAGCGATAAAGTCAAAATCTCAAGAGGTTGAGGGCACCGTCTCCTACCCTCTGAAAACCGCAGAGGGTGGCGGAATGTGGGGACAGACGGGACATACCCCGGTTTCTTCACGCCACTGAGCCGAAAGAAAAACTGGTGAACGTCCCGTCTGTCCCCACATTTCCCAACTTCGCGGAACCACAATCAGCTACTATCAGCAGGACGCAGTCGGTTCGGTCAGTTCGTTGAGCACCGGTGCCGGAGCACTGGCGAATACGTACACGTACGAGTCGTTCGGCAAACTGATTGCTTCCTCCGGCACGCTCACGAATCCATTCCTGTACACGGGGCGCGAGTTCGATCAGGAAATGGGGTTCTACTTCTACAGGGCTCGCTACTTCGACCAGAACATCAGCAGATTCCTCAGCGAAGATCCGATTGGGTTGAACGGAGGGGTCAACTTCTACCGATACGTGCTAAATCAACCGATTAACAACACCGATCCTTTCGGTTTGAAGTGCATCACGAAGGTCATGCTGGTGACTGCATATTGCGCGACGGGCAACCCGACGGCAAGCGGACGAATGCCCGGATGGGGCACTGTGGCGGTGGCGAACACTAGACCTAAGCCCTATGACTTTGGATGTTCGGTAAGTGTCTCAGGTCCGCTCGCCGATCCGGTCTTCGATCCGCGCCCGCTCGATCCATTCAACACGCCGAGCTACAACGGAACGGTTCAGGACACAGGAGCAGGCTGGGATCTAAGGCACCACCATGTAGAACCTAATGACTGGATTGACATCTTCTTCCCCGGCCCCAAATGCCACAGGAACGCCAATGCGTGAGGCGTACAGTGGCGGAAAGTGACGATCTGCTGCAAGGATGACTGCCCCAATGGGAAATAGAATCCTCATCTCGCTACTGGCAATTTCCTCGCTAGCTTGGGCTCAGGACTGTGTCCCCAGTGCGCGGAGATGGAGGCCGCCTGTCACTTCACCTGACGGCCAATATCGCGTTTCAAATGTCTATTGCTCTGATCAAACGCAAGAACGTGCGTTCGCCCTGGTATTACGAAACCTCAAATCAGGCGAGCACCGGATTCTCTACACATTCAACAGGGATGCCATCGCGCTCTGGTCACCGGACAGCCGGTGGATCGCAATAAACGATTACGCTGGCAGCGACTACACCAACAACGTGGTCGTCTCCATCGACCGAAGCACGCCGTCGATCGATCTGAAGGAGCGACTTCTCCAATCAAAACCGAAGCAAAGCATTCTGAAGAGCGACCACCTTTACCTAACAGCGAGTGAGTGGAAATCAGAAAGCGAAATAGACCTTCTCGCCTTTGGCCATGACAGTGAGCGGAAAATAACTTTTTGCCGGTGCTTTCTGATGTCGCTGAGGGGGGAAATCCAACAGTGCAGCCTTCCCGGAGGAAAAGACACCGAGGAGTACTGCGTCAAGATCAAAATGAAAACAGAAAAGGGACGGCCCGCCGTCGAACCAAATCCCGATTCGGCCCGGTGACAGTCTGAGAAATCCTCCTTAGCCGTCCTGATCTGATCGCAAACTAGAATACCTGCCGCTGGCGTTTCCCAGCCTGATAGAGCGGCAGTTCGGGAACCGATAAGGCTCAGGGTGCCTTCCGCATGCCCGAATGAGTTTTTTTCTTTAGCTGCTGATCCGATGCTGAGGGGGTACAGGGCCGCGCCGATCTGTGGTGCGGCCCTTGCTGTTTTGCTGTGGTGATCCGTAGCTGATTCGGGGGGTGTTCTAGCCTGTCGATCCGCGCCCTGATCACGGCCTGTTTAGCCGCGCTATCCGCTCCCGATTCGCTACCCGGAAGCGTGGCGATTCCGGCGGGTGGCCCACTCATTCGCGCTCTTTGCGAATGAGTGGGGTTACGACGCTGCGGGTGCCCCACACAGCGCGGGTTTCGTTGTGTGGGTAGATGGGAAGCTTCTCCGCTGAGTCATTCGGACATCGTTTCGACCAACTCTCAACATCCCCACTCAAGCCAAAACCGGGCTTGAGTGGGCCACCCGTCCTTTCAAAGCAGGGTCGCGAAAAATACGGGGACAGACGGGACGTTCACTGCTATCGGAAGTCAGACGAGGCTTCTACTTGCGAGGGTGCAGGTTACGTTGAGCGCAGATAAAATAGGTGCGAGAGTTCGAGCTGTACACGAAAAGGACGGTCCCGGTGGAATCTGCCTCTGCATTCATCGACCAGAAGATCAAGCAACTTGGGGACTGGCGCGGGAAGACGCTCGCGAAAGTGCGCGGAATCATACACGCGGCAGACCCTGAAATCGTCGAAGAGTGGAAGTGGGTCAAGCCGACATCGCCGGGGACTCCCGTCTTCTCCCACGGCGGCATCGTCTGCACTGGAGAGACCTACAAGAACGTCGTCAAGATGACATTTGCCAAGGGAGCGGCGTTGCAGGACCCTTCCGGTCTATTCAACTCCAGCCTCGAGGGGAATGTCAGGCGCGCCATCGACATCCGCGAAGGCGACAAGATCAATGAGGCGGCCTTGAAGAACCTCATCCGCGCTGCCGTGGCCCTCAATCTCAAGGGCAAAAACAAGCCGAAGCCCCGGCGAAAATCCCCACTCTAAATTTCGCAAAGAACGCGAAATTTAGAATGGGGCACCCGGCAGCCCACCCCGGATTATTCAAGGCGCGCGTTCCAGTTTCAGAACACAATACGAGCTGCGGTAACGGCATGGCGACCTGTGTGCTAGCATCCCCATCGTTCATGACCTGGCCGAGACCAACTATGCACTTCTCGATCAGGTCGGGGAGGATGTTATGGCGGAGAGCGCGGGAACCATCTCGACTATGAAGGAATTTGTCACATTTCTGCGTGAGGGAACCATTGCGGTGGTGCTGTTGCTGTTCCTCTTGCTGCCGGGCGCGATGAAGAACGTCATGGCGAAAGCAGGCTTTGCCTCCGCAGACATAGCGGGGTTCAAATTCGAACTGCAGCAATCCGCACAGCAGACGCAGACTGCTACCGAAACAGTGACACAACTGGAGGACAAGCTTTCGGCCCTGAAGCAACAGTTGGACCAGGTCAGCCAGTCCGCTGCAGCACCCGAAGTGAAACAGAAAATCATGACCCTTTCCGACGAAGTTGGGAAAACCCGGGCGGAAACAAGTTCGGTGCAAACGTCGCTGCGGAATAGTTTGGCAACGCAACGATCGATCATCCAGAAGGTGGATCCTAACCTCCTGGAACAGAAGCCGCCCAAGCCGTGAACAGGGGACATCGTGATCCGGCGGTTGCCCCACCCTTCGTGGTCGAAGGGTGGGCACTGCCTGTCAAGCCCCCAAGAACTCCAAATTCCTCCCAACTCCCTCACCCCAAAGCCAAAAGAAAATCCTCCCTCATGTCCCATTTACCCTCTTCCATGTGCTATGCTTAAAGCAGATAGTAGGAAAAATTACATAGCTCAGAAGTGAGCCATGAATTCCGCTCACGTCGCCCCCGCGCCGTGAGGATTGATGTCTCTCGCAGGCCCTTCCACCGCCCCTCGCGGCCCTGCTAAGTCCAATGAATGTGGGATTTTGCAGCTAAGTGCTGTAGAAGCCCGGATTTACGAGATCATGATGCGGCAAGTCTTTTGTTTTGCGGAATTTAACATTTTATTTTTTCTTCTAGATCTAGAGAAGTTGCGGCGCGCCTGAAGGCGCGCCCTTTCAAATCGGCGGAGCGAAGGATCCGGTGGGTTGAGAAACAGCCCCACTTCTCGCACAGAACGCGAGAAATGGGGCACCCCCGGACCGATCCTGAGACCCGACACCCGAGACCCGACACCTGTTTTTCCGCCCGTTACCTTCGTGATCTAGGGCACGGTTACGCGCGAGGGCTACAGTGGCTCTATGACGCTTTCATCGATGGTGGTCTCGCGCGATTGGCAGGAAGTCAGCGTTTTAGAGTGCATCCTCGGCGGGTTACACATTGCGGTGGACGTGGAAACGGAAGTGACACGCGCCCAGGCGAAGTTGGCCAAATCCAAAATCGATGCCCTGATTGTGGATTGCGATCTCAGCGGTACGGCGAGTTTCCTGCGCAGCGTGCAGAACTCGGTGCCGCTGGTCATCGTCAGCGGATCGAACGGACGCAACCGCCTCGAAGCCACCGGCGCCGCCTTCGTCTTCCAGAAACCAATCTCCGTCGAGCAGGCGGTGCACACCCTTTCCGCCGCACGCAACGTGATCATGGATGGCCGGCTGCGCTATCACCGCGAGACCCTGGATCTGCCGGTCTCGCTCAACTTCGGCTCCAGGAGACGCTGCCAGGCCCACCTCATGAACCTCAGCCAGGGTGGAGTGGGCGTCCGCATTCACGAGACCCTGCCGCTGGCCTCGCCGCTGCAAGTCAGCTTCGCCCTACCGGGAACGAAACGCTCCTTAAAGGTGCAAGGCCAGGTGGCATGGATCGATCGGAAAGGCAACGCCGGAATCCGTTTCCTGGAAGTTGCGCCCACCGCCAAGCGCCACCTCCAGCTCTGGCTGGAGCGCCAGTACTTCCACCACTAGCCAGTAGCTGGTAGCCAGCAGGCATTCTCACCGAAAGCGCGGCCGCTCTTCCCTCTCCCTCTCCCCCTCATGCCCGACCGCAAGCCCCGCCAGATAAGCCCCCGGAGTCGCCCCAATCCAGGACCCGAACAACCAGTGGTACATCGCGGCAAAGACCACCGCCACCGTACACCCCAGACCCAACCCGATCGGCCACGTGGGGAACACGTGGGTCATCGCCAACGACACCACGGAAAACAGCAGCACCGCGCTGCTCAGAATCAGCCCATCCAGCAAGCGCGCGAGGCTGCGCGCCGAAATCGGAATCGGACACCAGAACAGCCGCAAGCGCTCCCGCGGCACTGCCCGCTCCGCCGGCGCCAGAGCCAGCGCCGGACGCCGCGGCCCCGAGAACACCAGCTGGGTCGCAGACTCACCCGGGGCATGGTGAATGAACACCGAATCCGTCCCGTACGCCGCGTGGGCCCGCGCCAGAAGCTGGGTGAACACCCAGTCCTTGAGCGAACGCTGCGCCCGCGGTGGAAGCTCCAGAAACTCGACCCCGGCCTGTCCCAACTCGTCCGCCCACACCACCCGGCCGCTGGTCTCCACCCGGGTGCGCGGACTCGCCAGCTCAAAGCGCAGATGCACCTGCTGGTCCACGCGCAGCGGCGCCGCCGCCTGCACCGCCAGCCCCGCCTCGCTGATCTCCCGGATGACGCCCCCGTTGGCCTGGTCCAGATTGACGTACGTCAAGGCATGCACCCGGTAGCGGTAGTGGCGGCGCTTGGGACGGATCACCCCGGGAACATGCCCTGCAGGGGCAGCCAGCGAAGAGTCCATGCCCAGATGGTAGCTCTGGGTTGGAAATGGCCTCAGTGACCGAATTGGTTCAGGGCCGTCAGGCAGGACGCTTCTCGGAGGGCGGAACTTCACGCGGCACCTTGCCACCGTGCGCGCGGTCCCACGCGATCAGGCGGTTCAGGTCGTAGCTGTAGGGTCCGTAAGCGCGAAATTCATCGACGTCGAACAGCCGTTTGATGCCGCAGCCCATGCAGACCTGGTAGGAATGCTCCTGGGCACGAACCGGCCAACTCATCTTGGAATGCCAGCAGCCGCGAAACGCCATCACCGCAGCGCCGGCCAAACCCGTGGCCATCAGGCCCAGAGGCCACAGCCAGCTCGACTTCTTCTTCACTTCACTCACCTGACCACAGCCTGTAACTACTTCTAACAATTCAGGATATGCGCAAGGGCGGGCAAGTGCAATGGCACGAATTTGCCAGATCGGGAGATGGCCCGAAATTGGCTTACGAAAGAGCACCTTGGCAGTCCCAACCTTCGTGCACCGGGAGTTATTGCGAATGGGGGCAAACCCCTGTAACTTACTGCTGTTGCCTCAGATTGCAGGCAGGAAGCGTCAGCGGCGTACAAACTCGGCCTGGGAGGAATTTCCACCGGTTTCATGAGCGCCAATCCAACCAACGCGGGCCTTGGATTCGCGACGCACATGGGCGCAACCGGCACCGCTCCCGCGAAACCTGAAACCGCTCCGTCTTCCCCGGGTCACGAAGCCCTGCAAGCCCTGCTGGCTTTTTCTTCCCTTCACGAACAGATTCGACAACGCCGCGCGCGTGAACTGCGCAACGGCGAGCGCCTCAGTACCGAAGACGCCTGGGAGCTTGAACAGTTTGTTCTGGACGAAGTGCTGCAACTGGTGGCGGAACGAGCACTGGCGATCACCGGCGCTGACGGCGTGGCCATCGCCCTGGCGGAAGGAGAGGCGATCATCTGCCGGGGTTCCGCAGGAGAGATTGCCCCCGATCCGGGCGTGCGTCTGGATCCGAACTCGGGATTTTCCGGAGCCTGTTTCCGTACCGGCCGGATCATCCGCTGCGACGACGCGGAGAACGATCCGCGGGTCAACGTCCAGGCCGCCCACCGTTTAGGTGCGCGCTCCATGGTGGCCGTGCCGCTGGCCGGACAGCACAGCGTGATCGGATTGCTGGAGGCGTTCTCCTACGACGCTTTCGGTTTCAACGACAGCGATGTTCGCAGCCTGAATCTTCTCGCCGAACTGATCCTGGCAGCCATGCGTCCGGAAGAAGAAGACCGCATGGCCGAAATCGCACAGCGTGTGGCCACTCAGGCGGAAGCGCCGCTTGAGACCGCCGAGCCCGCAGTTCCCAACGGCCAAGCGGAACCATCTCGGGAAATTTCTAAGGAGGTCAGGGAGCCAGAGCCGCTGGAGCCCGCCCCGGTTCCTGCAGTTTTCTCGGAGTACCGGGAGGCCGAGAGTTCCCGGCCCGGCCTGCTCGTGGTGCTGGCAGTCGTACTGGTCGCCATCGCGCTGGGCGGGGGACTGTGGTGGAAGATGCGGCAGAAGCCTGGCGTAGTGAGTTCCCGCCCGCAGCCGGTTGCACCTGCTCCTGTGCCGTCGCCGTTGCCGGCCCTGCCTGCCGCTAGCCAAAGCCACACCGCACCTGCCATTCAGGAAAAGCTTGCGTTACTTCCGCAAGTTACCGGAATTCGCCACTGGTCCTCAGCCGACTCCAGTACCGTAGTGGTTGATCTTCAGGACCAGGTCCAGTACGAAGCCCACCGCCTCAGCGACCCCGAGCGCATTTACTTCGACCTGCAGGACACTGCGCTCGCTCCCGGACTCTTTGGGAAAACGATTGAAATTCGTGATGCGCTTTTGGTGCGGGTTCGCATCGCCCAGCCTATGCCGGGCGTAACCCGGGTGGTGCTGGAGACCAAGGGCGGCTCGGATTTCTCGGTCAGCCTGGAAAGGAATCCTTATCGGCTCGTGGTTGAGGTACGCGCCCCCGGAGCAGCCGCGCGGCCTCGGGCGAGAGTCGATCTTTTCGCTCCCGTGGCTCCACCGCCAGCCCGCCCCCTCACATCCTCGGCTAAGTCTGCAGATGACACCCGGCTGCGCGCCCATGTGCCGAAGTTCCGCATTGTGCTCGATGCCGGACATGGCGGGTGGGATTTGGGCACCGTTGGCCGTCAGGGCTTGCTGGAAAAAGACGTTGTGCTGGATATTGTGCAGCGCCTGGGGACCCTGATCGAAAGCCGCTCAGGTGCGGAGGTGATTTACACCCGCTCCGATGATACCTATGTCGCCTTGGAGCGGCGTGCCGAGATCGCCAACCAAACACAGTCGGACTTCTTCGTCTCGATCCATGCCAATTACAGCGACGACGCTTCCGCACGAGGCGTAGAAACCTATTACACCAATACATTCTCGTCGGTGAACGCCCACAGCCACGAAACGGATATCACCGGCAATCCTCTGCAAACCGTCAGCTTCGCCAACGTGGATATCCGGGAAAAGGTGCAGGAGTCCCGCAAGTTTGCCGCCAGCGTGCAGCACTCACTTTTTGCCACGTTGGCCGCAAAGAACCCCGGCATTCGCAACCGCGGCGTGAAAGAAGCTTCCTACGTCGTGCTGACCGGCACTTCCATGCCCGCGATCCTGGCGGAGGTCTCCTTCGTCAGCAGCCCCACCGACGAAACCAACCTGCAGAACTCAAAGTATCGCCAGCAGATTGCCGACGCGCTTTACAAAGGTATTGCTCGCTTCGCCGCCGATTCCCACAAGGTGAAGCTGGCCAGCGCCTCCGCCAAACCAAGCGGGCAATAGAACTCGGCTCCGGGGCCAAAACCGTTGTGAACCGTTATAAGCGGTTTCACTGGTGGCCGGGGCTGTTCTCTCCCCCCTAACGGCGAGCCCGCACAGGCTCAGCACCCGGAATCCTTGTTGGTGTAATCGCGATGTTACACCAACTAGCAATCGTCCAGTCGCACTTGCACTAGGGGCAACTCCGTCGTCTCCCATAGCTGCACAGTTTCGGACAAATCAAACCCACCGCGCTGGCGCGCCTCCTCACCCCACTGAGTGATTGATCTCACTTACAGACCACCCAAGAACCTGTAAACGGGAGCTGTTGTATCGGCCCACCGGCCCCTGCCTAGCTTCCATGCTCCCCTGCCGCGAGTTTTGGGAAGCGAACTCGCTGCAGCGACCACCGCAACTGTTCGCTAGCCATTCACAAGGAGACACTGTATGAAGCATCTGCTTCTGTTCATCGTCCTTGCATTTCCTTTCGCAGTGATCACCGTTTCCCACGCCGCAGCCGACGAGGCGTGCTCCAACACGCCCAGTGTGCCTGCTGACTTCAATTTTGCAAACAGTGCGTGCAAAAACCTCAATGTGGACACCTTTCACCCCAAGCCACTCATAGATGGAACGGGCCTTCTCTACGGCAACACAGGTGAAGTAATGAACCTGTACGGCATCTACGGCAACGATGAGCACACATCCAGTTATCAGGAGGCGCAACAGCACTACACCGAGGGGACGAATCGGGCGCAGGCGATCAGGCCGTTGTGCCAAAACGGTAACCCTCCAGATACTGGTGGGTGCCCAGACGGTAAGCCCGCCAGGATCGTTTTCCTCGTCCTCGGCCTTTCCAACTGCGACATCGAAGTCTGTGGAGGCCACTCGAATGCCTGGGACCCGCAGCGCAAGAACCACCAACCGCCCCTGGACCAGCTCGCGGGGCAGCCCTGCGCCACGAAGTGTCCGAACTTGAACAACCCGGAAGGAGGACTAGCCTGGAACAAAGCCGTCAGAGACGGCGTCTGGGACGGAGTAAGCCAGCTCTCGTTCTTGGAGCAGATCTATCCGGACAACGATCCCCTTCACTGGCTGGTCGGTCCGGACATGGTGGTGTTTGACGGGGCGTTCGGCGGGCAAACTCTCGATGCCTGGGACCCAACATCCCTGGGATACTACTGGAACAACCCCTGTCCTTGGGACGCATTCACCGATAACAACCCGGAATGCAACTATTATCGGGTTGCGGATGATCTGCGCAGGAACGACTTCGCAGAAGCTCAAGTGCAGGCCATCTTCTTGAAGTCTTCGACGAGTTTTCCGACTTGCGACCTGCAACATGCGTTCTGTCCCAGCAGCACCCTGCCGGATGCTTACCAGTCCGAGCAGTACCTGGGCAACATCTTGCGGTATCTAAAGTGCTGCAAGCTGAATGGGCAGCACATCTCCACCGGCGTTAAGCGCTACCCTAACCTGCAGCAGGTGTTCATCACGACTCGCATTTACGGGGGATACGCGAACCAGGCAGCGCAGGAAGACCAGAATCCACACGCCTGCCTCAGCCCCGAGCCCTTTGCCTTTGAAGAGGGCTTTGCGGTGCAGCGTGCGATTGTGGCGCAGATCAAGCAAGGTGGAGGGGAACCACCTATCGAGTACGCCGGAGACGTGAGCTACGATGTGGCTCCGTGGTTCGACTGGGGCCCGTACCTCTGGGCGGACGGGGAGACTACCAATGGAGCGGGAATAAAGTGGTGTAACGCACAGGGCGATTTCGCCTGTGGCGAAGAGCGCGATGTTCGCTATGGGGATATTGATCCCCAATACAAGACAACCTACTGGGGTGACTTCACCCACCCCACCGCCAGCGCTGCAAAGAAAGTAGCGGATCAGTTAGTGAAATTCATCGGAAAAGGGTCTGGCGGCCTCCAAGCGGGTTCACCGTTTGTGACGCCTTGGATTGAAAAGTAGGACTATCGTGCAAGGACTCGCGCTGTGCGAGACAAACGCCGCTCAGCGCGAGTCAGACTGGAAGATCAGGGGAGTTCTAACTCCGTGATTGGACTCGTTACAAAGGCATGCCAGGTCGTGAAATCGTCTGTGTAACCGCCGACGATCTGTCCAGCGTTGTTAATGCCACCAGCCGCTGTGAAGAGCGCCCCGGGGAAGCCAAACGAATAATATTTGCCATTCTTCAGAACGAAACCGTACGAGAAGGAACCAACGTTGTACCAGCCCACAACCACACCATGGTCATTGATGCCTAACGGCCTGGTCTCGAACGCGCCCGGAAAGGCAATGGTCTTGAACGCTCCGTTGGCGTACAGCCAGCCATTCTCATCTGCGTGTCCAACCACCTTCCCGAAGTTATTGATTCCCATTCCGAACACGTAGACGAAGCTCCCCGGAGGGTAGAGGCGTTTGAACTTCTGCCCTTGCTTTTCAAATCCCTGAGTTGTATAGATCGTGCCCGCACCACCCACCACTTGTCCGGCGTTGTTGATGCCGTTGGCAAAGGTTGTCTGGCGGCCGAGCTTTACTGGGGTGAACGCCGTCCCATCATAAGTAAAGCTGTACACCGGGCCTTGACCAGCGTACCCGACGATGAGTCCCCCATCGTTAATTCCGAGCGGAACCGTGAAGTCTGGGACAGCAGGGTAGTCGAAGTAGGCAAAAGTTCCGTTGGTGAGGAGAAAACCGTGGGAGTCATTGCTTGTGCTTTGACCGTAATTCCCGACGATCTGCCCCGCCGAATTGATGCCATTAGCGATAGTAAAGACAGCCCCCGGCACGTCTATCGTGGTAAAGGTCATGTGCAGTTCACGGACAGCAGGCTTCGGCTGCGCCTGGGCCATGCAGGCATGACTCAGCAAACCACACAGAAGCACAAGCGGGAGCAACGCGGAACTGCGAAGGAACGTCATAGAAACCGCCTCCAGACAGGGGCAGAGGGAGCGATCTGAACTTCGGCCATTATCCTTGTCGCCGAACCAGCCGTCAATTTGCAAGGGCCTGGGTCGGGCGTTTAGAGCCGCTGCCATGTTCGCGTATTGTGTAGCAGCAGGCAGTGACCTGGATCACAATCCTCGGGAATCACACCTAATGGCGGCCTCATCTGGAGGAACCCGTGAGTAACTGGCGTAAACAGATTACACTCATTGACGTTCCCGAAGGGGTGTTCTTGCACCAAAAGCAGGTCAATGAGTGCTATCGCGATGTTACAACAATGACCGCCGGACGCGGCCTGCTGGAGTGTTGATTACTAAAGCAGTTGCTTAGTTCGTGGAAATTCCTGCTCTGAGAAGGCCGTGTTCAGCTGCTGCAAGCGAGGTCGCAATAAAGTCGCTGCGCCAGCCAGATCATTCACGATGTCTCGTTCCGAGAAACGCCGTTGCTCTAGCGCGGCGATCAGGGGACCAAGTTCGTAGCTGTCTCTCGGAGCGTGACGCGGTGCGACACACACTGTTGTATCTCCCCGACCCCTTGTGATTATTACCAGCAGGTTCTCCCAAGGAATTGTGAGGGAAGCGTAGTCGAACGGGTGAATCGTAGTGGGACCTGAAAAGTCCACCTGCGACTGTGAGGTGAGGAAATAAAGGTTCGCCTGCACGTTGTCCCACAGAGCGCGGTTCGCTTTACGTTGCAGCCATGGATCGAGCCACCACGCAAAAGCGATGTTGTAAACCAATTTGACGATGAACCCAAGGCCCAAGAAGAGCGGCGTTAGAAACTTCAACACGCGACGCTTGGCACTTCGATCCACACTCAAATATTACTGCCATGCGCCGTAGCTGGCGTAAACAAGGCGTTTACACTCAGAACGCCGTCGCAAGCAATGGGCCAGTTACGGGAGCCGCTACTCCTGCGTTCTCCTCTGTTGACGCACCCGATGGCTGGGTGGAAGCGCCTGGTTAAGGGGCGGCTTTGACCCCGCCATATTTCTCCAGCCACTTCAATTCCTCACGTACCTTGATCTTCGAGTGCCAGGGATTCTTGTCTAACTCATGTCCTTCCCCAGGGAAGATCAGCAGCGTGCTGGGCACGCCCAATTCGTGCAGGGCGCGATCCAGCAGATAGTCCTCCGCGACTGCGACGCGGATGTCATCCCCGCCTGCCACCATGTGGGTTGGCGTTTTGACTTTGTTGATCTGGAAAATCGCAGCCTCGTCGTGATACCGCTGCTGGGCTTCCCAAGGGAGCCCGCCCAGGAAGTAGGCGTCGTCGAAGGTAGTATCGTCGTTGCCCCAGTTGGCGACGTTCTCCACCGCGCCCGCGCCGGTCACCGCCGCCTTGAAGCGTGTGGTCTGAGTGATGAGCCAGTTGGTCATGTAACCGCCGTAGCTATATCCGCCGATGGTCAGGCGGTCGGGGTCGGCAATGCCGTCTTTGACTAGCGCGTCCACCCCTTCCAGGATGTCCTTTCCCGGACGTGAGACGATCTGTGGCACGATGCCCGCCAGGAACTTGTCCCCATAGCCAGTAGAGCCGCGATAGTTGGGCTCAAACACCAGCCATCCCTGGGTCGCGGCCAGGCGATCCCACTGGTACCAGTCGGCTTCGAAGTGGTTGCCATCGGCATCATCGGGGCCGCCGTGGATAAACACGAACGTGGGCAGGTTCTTCGCCTCAAACTTTCCCGGCGGATACATCAACATTCCCTCCACCGCCGTCCCGTCATCGGCGGTCCAGCGGTAAGGCTTGCCTTGGGGCAGATCGCGCTCGGCGAATAGTTTGTTGAATGCAGTGATGGGCCGCGCCTGCTGCAACTTATCGAGGCTGTCGGCGACGTACACCTCAGTGGGTTTTTCGAGCGACGAGTAAACGAAAGCCAGACGGGCAGAGTGCGCCGAAGTCGTCATGCGTTCGTAGGTGCCCATCCACCCCGGCTGCTTCGAGAAAGACGCAGACGGTTTGGACTCGGAATACACTTGGACTTCCGTGCCCAGCCGGCCCGCCGTAACCACGCCGCCGTCTGGTGCGACAGCATACGCACCGACCAGCCCATTGAAATCGCTGGCCCAGCGCTGCACCTCACCGGTGTCAGCATCAATCCAGTAGAGGCGGGTCTGCGAATCCTTGTACTTCCCTTCCACCGACCCGTAGGTCATCTGGAAGAAAAGATGGCGGCTGTCATTCGCCCATTGCAGATGCTCTTCGACACCCTGGTTGTGCGTAAGCTGCCGCGGGGGCCGATCCGGCGAAGCATTCGTCAGGTCAACAGAGTAGATCTCAAACTCCCCCACCTTCTCCTCGCGTTCAGAGATGGGTCCGCCGAGGAACCCGAGCTTGTGTCCATCTGGCGACGCGACCAGTTGTCCAACCCTCCAGGGAGTACTGGCCAGCGGGTGCGAACCCGGTGTAGCGTCCGACGCGGTGTCTGAGTCATCAGAGGGCTTGGTGCCCGCGCTCGCTCGGCGGGCGATCGCAGCCTCCACCTCAATGCTGAAAATCATGTCCCCGCGTTCGGCAGCGCGGTACTGCTCGACATCCTTCCATTCTTTCTTGTAGGCGTCCTTCTGGGCCTTGGTCCAGGGCGTACGCGTGGCGAAATAGAGGGAGCGCGAGTCCGGCGCCCAGGCGAAGGCGTGGACTTTCTCCTCTCCTTCGGTCACCGGAAATGCTTCCCCGCCCGAGACCGAGATCAGATAAAGCTGGGCAATCTCCTTGTCTTCGTCTTTGGAACCATCGTCTCCAGACTCAATCTTCCGCTCCGAGAGGAAGGCGATCCAGCGGCCGTCGGGAGACCACTGCGGGGCGCTGTCGTGACCCGTTTGGGTGAGCTGGGTGAGGCTCTCTCGCCCCGGACCGTTGTCACGGTAAAGCCAAAGATCATCACGGAAGATGTTCTTGTCCCAGTCGGCGCGGTCAGTACCGATGACGATGGCATGCCCATCGGGCGACAGCTTGACCGCAGTGAAGTCCACCGAGTTGAAGAACTCGTCCAGGGTTAGCTTGGGTTTGTCAGCAGCGTGGGCGCGAACGCAACTCAGCACTGCAAACAGGGTAAGGGCAACCAGCTTGTGGGTTCTCATAGAATTTGTAAGAAAATCAGATATGCTCCAGCACCGTTAACGGCGCAAAGCGCTACTGCGCCGGTTGCGAATTCTTCAACGCATCGTCCAGCCCCTGATTGGTCTTCGGCGCGCTGCCGCCTTCCACTACCCGCCAGCCATCATCGTAGTGCCTGAAGCCCACCGTCGCGTTGTACTGCACTCCCTCGGTGTAAAGCGCCGCGCCGACTTCGTTAAGCGGTACCCACTTCCACACAAAGTCTACGTCGGCTACATCGCCATTCTTGCCGATCCCGGTCACCTTCACTATTTCTCTCCGGGCAACTGGCACGCTGAAGTTCTGTGCGGTGCGGGCATCGTTGGGAATCAAGTCGCGAAAGGCGTCGACACCCAGCGGGGTCAGCACCACCTCCCAGCAATCCGAAGGAGCAGCGTTCCGATTCCGGGGCACGTTATTCGGTCCGCCGGCAGCCGCGCACGGCGTGTTCGTGCCGGTGATCCAGCCGCGGCGTTGCAGCACCAGGTACTCGGGCGAGAAATAATCTTTATTGGAGATGACCCCCGTATGCAGCCAGAACTCCTGATTGGCTTTGAAGATATCCGAACCCGCAATCAGGTCGGTGGCCAGCCGCCGGGTGAGGAAGTCGCGAGGCGAACACCCCGCCGCCACACACAAAAACGCCAGAACCAGGAGAATTTGCAGTTTCCGCATGTATTTGGAACTTGCTGCTAGTTGAGGATTGTAACCAAACGCGACGCCCGGCGCGGCAAGAAAGGACGATCCGCGATCTGTCCCTCGAACTTCGCCGACCACCGGCCGGGGATCGGGGTCTTGCAGCCGGGGCAGGTTCCCTCGGCGGTCAGCCGGTAGCGCTCAATGAAATAGCCATCCCGCTGGATCACCGTTTCGCCACAGTTGTGGCAGCGAGTGTTCTCCTGATCACCCACCCTGCCGGGTAGATTTCCGGCATAAATGTAGCGCAGGCCCGCCTTCTTGCCGATCTCCACCGCGCGCAGCAGGTCGGACGGCTGTGTGTTCTCGGGGTCATCCATCTTGTAGTCTTTGTGGAATGCCGTCACGTGCCAGGGGATGTCTACCGAGACTCCAGCGATGAAATCCGTGAGCCCGCGCAGTTCGTCGTCGGAATCGTTGAAGCCCGGAATCAGCAGGGTGACGATCTCCACCCACAGCCCCATCTGATGGAGGCGGCGAATGGTGTCGAGAATCGGTGCGATACGCCCGCCTAGTTCGTGGTAGTGGCGGTCATCGAAACTCTTCAGATCCACTTTGAAGAGATCAATCCACGGACGCAAGTATTCGAGCACTTGCGGCGTCCCGTTCCCGTTGGACACGAACCCGGTGACTA
Organism: Terriglobia bacterium; assembly: GCA_020073165.1. Taxonomy (GTDB): domain Bacteria; phylum Acidobacteriota; class Terriglobia; order Terriglobales; family Acidobacteriaceae; genus JAIQET01. Next base: position 225,285 of record JAIQFP010000008.1, read on the forward strand.
GACCCGCGGCCTTCGCTTCCTTAAAGATCGCTACCGCCCACTCGCTGGTAATGAGTGGCTCGTTGTAGGTGCTCACCAGGACCTTTGCGCCCTGGCGAAGAGCATCCTGCACCATGAGCTCGGGCGAAGCTCCCAGGGGCGGCGAAATCGCATTCGGGTCCCGCAAAGCTTGCGACGTAACCCAGTTCTGGCAGTAGGCACAGTGGAGGTCGCACCCCAGCATGCCGAAGCTGTAGGCCAACGCCCCGGGATAGGCGTGGAAGAAAGGCTTCTTTTCGATGGGATCGCACTGCACGCCGCCTACGTATCCCCAAGGCACGTACAAGGTCCCACCCTTGTTGTAACGAACTTTGCAGACACCGGGCTGACCTTCCGGGATGGGACAGCAGTGCCCGCATGCGAAGCAGCGCACCCGGTTGCGGTCGAGCTTCTCGTACAGTTCCCCCTCGCGGACACTCTCGTAAACGATGTCGCGAAGGGTAGCCATATTTGACCTCTCTCTTATTTTAAACCTGATGGGAAGCGGGGAGCCTCCCTGTATGGACGCAGCTTGCTGGGTCTCCTGCCGGGGCCGCAACAAGGCTTATCGGATTCCGGGTGAAGGTTTGCCGGTGACCTGGTGCTGCTTCAGCCACTCGTTGGCTTGCTGCTGCGCGGCAACGACCTGGGCGCGGCTCATGTGGGACACGAGGAGGGGAATCCGGTACTTGCTGGGTTCGTCTCCTCCGGCCTGCGCGAGGATCGACCAAAAATAAGCCTTGCCAAAATCCTGTGGGACACCGCGTCCGATCCCGTAGTAGGCGCCCAGCATGGCCTGGGCGTTGACGTGGCCCTGCTCGGCAGCACGGGCGAACCAGTTGACGGCTTCGGTGTAATCCTGCTTGACCTCCTCGCCGGTGGCATATCGAGCGCCGATCGCAAATTGCGCCGCAGGGTCGCCCTGCATGGCCAATTTGCGCAGCCCCTCGAAATTGCTGACGTCCGCCACTGTGATCGGCGGCTTGGGAGCTGCCTGCGGCGCCGATCTGGCCGGGGCGCTGGGTAGTAGCTGCCCAGTCGTGTGCCTCACCAAGGGAGCAACCAGCCAGACCACAACCAGGAACAAAGTGAGGGCGACCATGATGAGCAGGACCTTGCGAAACAGAGAGGAGGCAGGCCGATCGGAAGCGACCACCTCGCCGATGCCGGGAGCCTCCGGGGAAGCCTGGTCATCCACCGGGCGCGGCAGCGCTTCACGTAACCGCTCCTGTGCCGCGCGGACGCGGGCCGCGCGATTCACCGCGGCAAGAATGGTCTCCGCCAGGCGTTGCAGGATCGTATCGTCATTGCGGCTAAAGGCATCGGCTTGTGGGGCAAATACCTCCAACAGGCCAATTACGACATCCCCAAGGCGAATCGGCACTGCGATCATCGAGCGGATGCCGAGCCCCCGGCAAGTCTCCCTATCCACACGCGGGTCGCTCTCCGCGTCCTCGCAACGAAGCAGCATTCCGCTGCGCACGCATTCCCCCGAGAACCCAGAGCCCGTCTGCAGCCGTGCGCCCAGACCAGGAGCATCGCCCGCAGTCGCCCGGCAGATCATTTCACCACCCTCTGCCAGTGCGATCGCCGCGCCCGTCGCATGCGTGAAGCTTTGGGCTCGTTCCGCCACCAGTTGCAGGACGGTACTGAGGTTCGCACCGAGTGATTCCACTTCTCGCTTGACTGCCGCCAACCCGGCCAGAATCGATGTGTAGTCCGGAGGAACGGGAGGCTCAACTCCCTCCTTGACCACGGTGGGGCCCGCCTGTGGCTCTTCCCATTCCGTCTGCGCCGCAGCCTGATTCATGCAGGCGGCCATGGCATTCAGAAATAGCCATTCGTTAAGTTGGCGAAGGGGGTCTCCCCGCATCTGGGCAAGACTGACTCCGGCACGCCCCAGCCGATCAGCCCAAATCACCCGACCTGTGGTATGGATGTTGGTGTTGCTTTCGGAAAGATCCAGGCACAAGTTCAGCTCGCGCCCGGCTTGCAATGGCAAGGCCGTCTGCAGGCACATGCCTTCTTCGCTGATGTCCAGAATCTCGCTGAGGTCCGGCGTCACGCTGCCGGAACTGCCATCCAGGCGGGCGTAAGCGGGAGTATGGACCTTCATCCGCACGCGCCGGCGGCGCTCGCGCAGAGTGGGTGTCAACCCCTGGATGTCGCCGGCCGGCTTGGTTCCGAGGGGCTCCATGAAGGACTCTGGTACATATTAACCCAGACTGGCAAGCGGGAAGTCACCCGGGTGGGACTCGGAAGGACGCCTGCTAGGCCGACTGCCGGTGCCCCACCGACCGTATATTCGAGAGGCGGGAGATGGCCGCGACCATCATGCTGGACAGGAGCTGCATCGTCGCCACGTCCCGGTTGTCGAAGGCGTAAGGGGCCGCGGAAAGCACCTCGAATACCCCCAGGGTCCTGCGGAAGTGACGCAGGGGAGCTACCAGAATGGAACGGACCCCCAGGCGCCGGCAACTGGCCAGGTCGACGCGCGGGTTCCTTTCCGCGTCGTGACAGAGCACAACCTCTCCGGTACGCACGCATTCGGCAGAGATTCCGGAGTCCGTCTGCAGCCGCACCCCCAGGTCGGGCGCGGTACGGCCGGTGCGGGCGCGGCAGACGATCTCGTCTCCGTGGCGCAAAGCAATCGCTGAACCCGTGGCCCCGGTCAGGGCTTGCGCCCGCTCCGCAATCACGCTGATCGCGGGCTCCAGGTCGAGTTCACCCGGATGAATCTCCCGCCCGGAACCCGAAACATGCGCCGGAGCATGCGAAGAGGACGCAGCCCGGGCATGGTGCCGGCTCGGTGCTAACGCCGCGAAGGAAGCAGGTACCCGGTGGTCACCGGCCTGTGAAGCAGCTGCCGGCACGGTCCGCAGCAGTTCCCGCACCAGCCGATCCAGTTCGGCGTCCTGAATCACATGCGCCGTCTGCTGGCCCCGCAACGATCCGCCCAGCACGCGCGACAAACTGAGCACCGCCTGGCTGCCGCAAGCCAGGCAATTCGGCATATTGTTCTCGCTGATCAGCTCGCACTCAACGCAAAACACCGCGGTCTGCAAGGATAGGAAGTTGATGTCCTGCAGTTTCATCCAACCCATCGAACCAGTTTCCTCCGGCCATTCGCGAATTAGCAAGGTAAACGGCGTGCGCGCAGGTAAGAAGTGACAGGACTGGTTCAGGCTGTGGATAAAGTCGCCAGCACCGGAGAACGTAGAAATCCCGCGGTTGCGATCAGTGGTGATGCATGTTGGCGTAGGGCAACAGGTCCCATACCCGCCAGAATTCCAGCATTTCGCTCGGAGTGCCGAGTGACACTCGGATATACGAGTCCATTGCCGGAAAACGGCGTCCGATCAGAATGTTGTTTTTCCCAAAGTGCTGGATGACCTCCGCCGCCGGATGGTGGGTGTTGATCATCACAAAATTGGCGTGAGAATCGATCGGCTTGAGCATCCGCGCCATCGCCTGGTTGAAGAACTCCTGGCGCTCATCGGCGTTCCGCTTGACGAATTCCCGCACCGCCTGCTGGTCATCCAGGGCGGCGATGGCCGCCCGCACCACCATGCCGTTCACGTTATCCAGCGTGGCAAAGGCGCGTATCCGGCTCGCTACGGCAGGGGAAGCAATTCCGTATCCCAGGCGCAGCCCCGCCAATCCGTACACCTTGGAGAAGGTTCGCACCACGATGACGCGTTCGTCGTTGATGGGGTGATCGAGGAAAGACACATACCGCGACGATTCCCCCGCGTAGTGGTGGTAGGCCTCGTCAATCAGCACAAGAACGGTGGAGGGAAGCTGGCCGAGGAAATCCTCGATATCTTTCCTGGGGGTGATCGAAGCGGTTGGGTTATTGGGATTGCAGATGTAGACCAGACCGGTCGAACTGGCAGCACGTCCACGCATGCCGTCGAGATCATGGGCGAATGACGCGGTCAGAGGCACAGCCGCGACTTCGGCTCCGACAGACCGAGTGTAGTATTCCAGGGCTTCAAAAGTCGGAGACGCCTGCACCAGCTTCTTACTCGTGCCCAGAAAGGCCTGCGCCGCCATGCGCAGGATCTCCGTGGAACCACAGCCCAGCACAACTTGTTCCGGCTTGACTCTATGGAGGCTCGCAACCCGGGTGGTCAACTCGTCATAGCGCATGTAGGGATAACGATTCGCAGAGGGCACGGCCGCGCGAATGGCTTCCATGGTTCCTTTGGAGGGGCCATACACATTTTCGTTGCTGTTCAGACGAACCAGTCCGTCAGTGCCTCTCGGCCGGTCTGGCTCGAAGACCACCGCACTCGAAACGCCAGCCAGGGGCCATGGCACCGCTGCTCCTGCCGCTGTGCCCAGGCCTACGGTGCGAAGAAAACTTCTGCGCGAGATACGCATGCTCGTAGCAGCCCCTTATCGATTGCCGAACACGTGCCGGCGTTTACTTCGACGCAGGCAAATCGGGCCATTCTCTCAGAATCGAATGGCCCGATCCAGGTGGAAGATTGACTTCAAAGGCGCCTATTGAATGGTCAAGCCGACAGTGGTGGAGTGCGACAAATTGCCGCTCGCACCGCTGATTGTCAGCGTGTAGGTCCCCGGCGTCGCGCTGCGGGTGGCCGAAACCTTGAAGCCGGAGTTCCCGGAGCCCACAATTGTCTTGTGATTGAAGTTCCCCTTGGTTCCAGACGGGAATCCGGAGGCGCTCAAGGTTACGGTTCCGGAGAATCCATTCACGCTTCCCACCGTGACCTTGTAGGTGACGCTCGATCCGCGTCGTACCGTCAGGCTGGGCGGGGTGGCTGACAGCGTGAAATCCGCAGGCGCATTGATAATGAGGGTCACCATGGTGGTATGCGTCAGGCTGCCGCTCTGCGCCGTGATGGTGAGCGGGTAGGTGCCGGGAGGGGTGGACGACGACGTGCTGATGCTCAGCGTGGAGGAGCCCGATCCGGTGATGGAGTCGGGATCAAAGCTGCCCGTGGCCCCCGCGGGCAACCCGCTCACGCTCAAGCTGGCTGTACCGCTGAAGCCGTTCAAGGCAGTCATGCTGACCGTGAATGTGGTGCTGTCCCCTTGTACGACCGTCTGCGAAGGCGGCGTGGCTGATACCGAAAAATCGCTCTGCACTCCCAGTTGCACGAAGCTCGCCACCGACGGTACGCCGGAGCTGTTGATGAGGAAAAGCATGTAGTATCCCGGCGGAGCAATATTGCTGTTAGAAGGTGCGGTCACCGTCAGGCTGCCGCTTCCCTGCGAGAATGACATCCCCACCAAGCGTTGATCCATGTCGAAAGCATGCGTGACCGCACCGTTGCGCACCACCACCACCGAGGAGATGTTCGCCGCATCCGGCGTCTGCACCGTGAACTGGGTGCCGTATGTGACGCTGGCCGGTGCACTCGTAATCGTCGGTCGTGGCGCCGGAATCACGTTTCCGTTCAGGTCGGTGGTGAACAGGTAGGCAGGCTGGTAGATCTCCATGTGCTGCTCGTAACTACCCCGGGTAGGATTGCCTCCAGCCAGCCAGACCGTGGCATCAGGCAGCAACAGTGCCACCGAGTGATACAAGCGGGGGAAGGCATTCACCCCCGCCCCGGACACGACAAACGCATTCGCTACCGGATCGTACAGATCTGCATTCAGACTGGCAGTGCTTCCGTCCTCGTCCTTATAGGATCCACCCAGGGCCAGTACTTTCCCGCTGGGCAGGATCACCGCATTCATCTCAATACGCGGCTGCGACATGTTCGGCCCCCACTGCCACGCCGGGCTGGGTGCTCCCAGGTCAATGATCTCTGTGGTGGCAGTCGAGGTGCTTCCTCCGCCGAGAATCATCACCTTGGGGTCATAGTTATTGGCCGGGGTGAGCGGCAGCAGTACCGAACTTCCGTAGGTCCGGCTTCCGCCATAGTTCGTGGTAGCCACGTTCTGCGTCCAGGTCTGCGTGGATGGATCGAACAGGGCAGAGGTGGAAGTCGAGCCGGAGTAAAACACCTGTCCATTGGGCAGCAAATGCATGCGTGGATAAAGGGGTGGCGTCCAAGGCGCGATGTACTGCGGGCTCCATCCTGAGCCGACGGTATAGATTTCTACTGCCTTGCTGGTGTTCCCGGCTTCATCCAGTCCGGAGAAAGTCATAACGCGGCCATCGCCGAGAACGGTGCTGGTGGGATACCAACGCCCGTGCGCCATGCTCTCCATGTTGGTGAAGATTCCAGTCGAAGGGTCATACACCGCGGTTTTCAATTCGCCATGGAACGGGTCGTATTGCAGGGTGCCACCCATGACGAAGGGACGCCCATCCGACAGCACCACCATCCCATTGCAGAACATGTCCCAGGAAATGGACTGCGTGGTGACCGTGTCGGTCTGCGGGTCCCAGACACCCGCCTGGTAATTCGTGTTTCCCGCCACGTTGCCTGAGCCGGAAACAACCAGCACCTTGCCGGTATACAACAGGGCGACGTGAACAGGATTAATGGGCATCAATGTCGGCAGGGTCGTCCACTGTCCCTGGACATTGGCTTGAGCGCCCGCCTGGCTGGTGAGAAAGCCAGAAGCGACGAGTAGGACAGCCATTTGGAAAACGACCAACCTGAAAAAGCGGTCCATCCGTTAACACCTCGCAGGTGTGAATTACGCGCTACACCGCTTCTGTGCCCGGGGGACCGGAAACAAACTGAAGGAGAAATACCGTACGTCTGATGGCCAGAAGTGCCAACTCGAGCGGCGGGGTACCGCTTCTGAATTAAGACCAGCCGAGTCTATCGAGACCCAACCCACGCGTCAATATGCAAGAACCTGCACACTCCGGGGACGAACCTGCAAGCGTTAAGCCGGTACTTTGCGGCCTTGGGGGCGCGTCTGGCAGCGTCCCAGCAGGCACTCGGAAATACGTTCGGCCGCATGCCCGTCCCACAGAGGAATGGGCGACGTTTTCCTGGTTTCACCCGCCAGAATCCGGCGGATTTCGGCATTCAGCCGCGGAATATCCCGTCCGATCAGCACATTGGTCCCTAACTTCACCGTGACCGGGCGCTCGGTATTTTCGCGCAAGGTCAAACACGGGACACCCAGGAACGTCGTCTCCTCCTGGATCCCCCCGGAATCGGTAATGACCATCGCCGCCCGCCGCTGCAAGGCCAGAAAATCCAGGTAGGGCCTGGGATCGAGCAGGCGAAGATGGCTGTTGAACAACGTTTGCAACCCGAGGTCTGTGATGCGCTGCCGCGTTCGTGGGTGCACAGGAAACACCACTTCCATTTCGCGACTGAGCTCCGCCAGCGCCCGCAGCAACGCCCGCAACCACGGGCCGTTATCCACATTCGACGGACGGTGCAGCGTCACCAACGCGTACGGCCGCGAAGCGTTGACCTCCCCGTGCTCCGCGCAGCGCGGCAACAACCGCACCAGGGTATCAATCATCACGTTCCCGACCAGATGGATCTTGCCCGGATTGATACCTTCACGCTGCAGGTTTTCATCCGCATCCGCGGATGGTGTGAACAGCAGATCGGAGAGTTGGTCGGTAACCAGGCGGTTGATTTCTTCCGGCATGGTGCGATCGTAAGACCGCAATCCCGCCTCCACATGGCCCACGCGAACTTGCAGCTTGGAGCACACCAGGGCCGCCGCCATGGTGGAGTTCACATCGCCATAGACCAGCACCAAGTCGGGCTTGCAATCCGCCGCCACCGGCTCCAGGCGCGCCATGATTTCGGCAGTCTGGCAGGCGTGGCTGCCTGAGCCCACACCCAGATTCAAGTCGGGCGCCGGTATCTCCAGTTGCTGGAAGAAGACCTCCGACATGTTGGCGTCGTAGTGCTGCCCGGTATGAACCAGCGTCTGCCGCACTCCTGCTTTGGCCAGCGCCGCCAGCACCGGAGCTGCCTTCATGAAGTTGGGACGGGCTCCGACTACGTGGAGAATGTGCATGGCTACTGGCTGCTTTAGCCTGCTTGCGCGGTAATCAACTCGGCGCCGTGTTCGACGCGGGGAACGATTTCCACTGCATTGCTGACCACCCGGTCCAGGGCATCGGCTAGCGCCACCGGGAACACGGAGGTGAGCAGGTTCACGTCGAGATGCAGATGTCGCTCGCTGTACATCCGGTAGATAGTCATGGAGCCACGCCGGCGGTTGTTGGCCGTCACCAGGTCAAGGTTCAGGCTCCAGGCAGTTACCATCTCGTGGGCGAAGCGGCTGCCCGGCTTCTTCCAGCGCAGATGCGGCTGTTCCGCGTGCCCCGGGATAAACCTCAACCCATCGGCCTTGCGCAGTTCGCCGGGCAGAGAATGCAGTCTCAGATCGAAGCCATCAAAATCATTCGAGCTGAAGGCGGCCAAGAGGATGCGGCAAAGCTGCTCGTAGTCGCGCGTGACCTTCAACTCCTCCGTGGCCCGCCGGATGGCAAGATTGTTGATGAAGATCTGCCGCTGCTCGATGGTGCGCTGCGCCACTCGGCGCAACTCGCCAAACTCCAGGTAACCGAGGTGCTGTACGCCCAGCCAGATCCCAGTGCCAATCACCGCCAGCACCAGGCCCAGCGTGCTGCCTGTCGGCCACAGCAGGAACAAGCTGAGCAAGGCGAACAGCGCCGACACGGCGTACAGCACAATGACCACTTGCCGGTGAGAAAGGCCGCGCTGCAGCAGCTTGTGATGGATGTGTTCCCGATCTGCAGTGAACACCGGACGGCCGCTAATGAAGCGCCGCAGGATGGAGAGCGTGGTCTCCAGGATGGGCAGGCCGAACGAAACCACGGGAATGGCCACCGCAATGATCGTCGGCGCCTTCTGCGCCCCACGCAAGGCCAGCGCGCTTAGCAGAAAACCGATGAACAAACTTCCGCAATCCCCCAGGAAAATGGTTGCCGGATTGAAATTGAACCGCAGAAAGCCCAGGATGGCGCCCGCCAGCACGATGGTCATCAGTGAGACCAGGGCCGACTGGCTCAGCAGCGCCACCACCAGGACCACCAAAGTCGAGAACAGCGCGGAACCGGCAGCCAGGCCGTCCAGCCCATCAATCAGGTTGAAAGCGTTGGTAATCGCCAGGACCCACAGAATAGTCAGCGGCAAACTTACAACCCAGGAGAAGTGGTGGTTTCCAAACAGCACCGGCAGATCCAGGATCCTCAGGCCGCCGGCAAACAGCATCCCCCCGGCCACCGCCTGAACCGCGAACTTGAGGTAGGGCCCTGCCGTGCGCAGATCGTCATAGACGCCCAACAGGAATATCAGCAGCCCGGGCAACAGAATGGTGGCCAGGGTTTTGACGGAGGATCCGAAGCTCAGCCTGGGATACCGCCAACTGACCAGCAGGGCGATGGCGATGCTGACGAGGAACGAAAGGAGTATCGCCACTCCGCCCAGTCGCGGCAGCGGAGTGCGGTGCAGATGGCGCTCCAAAGCGGGAGCAGCCACCCATCCCCGTGCGGTCGCCACATTCCGTACATACCTGGTAAACACGAACGAGAGCAGCAGTGAGGCTGCAAACATCCCCAGGTAGAAAACTGTCAACGAACTCTCCTTCGGCCAGACCCACTTGGCCCAGCCAATTCCCCCGTCAGGCCCCCTGCCACGTCGGCCAACCTCGTATTACGGCGAGTTAGGGTAATGAAAAGAAAGTTTTTCCCCTTGAAAACAATTTGAATTCGACTATAGCAGTGCGAAAAATCACCCCACAATTCTCTTTCTTGGTACCTGCTGTGGAAATGCTCCGCTCCGATGTGCGCTGGGGTAAGCTGCAACGCAACGGGGAACCGTTTCACATACCCTTCAACTCCGAAACCCTGCTTCGCCGGCACTTGTGCTGTGCTAGACTTTTCTCCTCGTCACAAATATCAAGAGGATTTGCGATGCCGTCTGTGCGATGGAACTCGTCGAGCATGCGTTCTCTGGCCACGTTCGCCGTGGCAATGCTGTTTGCAACCGCAGCCGCGGCCCAGCAGCCACCCACGAGCCCAAACGAAAAGCCTGACGGTGCGGGAGAGCAAACGGTCACGCCGGTGACCCGGCCGGCGGCTGCAGCCGATGTGGCCACCGCGGGTGGCGACAGCGGTTCAGACTCTTCCCTGCGGCTCGGAGTCGGCGATCTGCTCGAGATGAGCGTTTACGGCGTCGCTGAACTTACCACCAAGACTCGCGTCAGCAGCAACGGTGACATCTACCTGCCGCTTGTGGACTACGTGCACGTGGCTGGCCTGACCACCGAGGAAGCCCAGGGTGTGATTGAAAAGCGGCTCACCGAGGGCGGATTCCTGAAGAACCCCCACGTCACGTTGTTTGTCGATGAGTACGCCTCACAAGGGGCCAGCGTTCTGGGTGAAGTGGTGAAACCTGGCGTGTATCCGGTCCTCGGTCAGCAGCGGCTCTTCGATCTCATCTCCGCGGCGGGTGGTTTCAGCGAGAAAGCCGGCCGCAGCATCACCGTCACGCACCGCAGCCAGCCTGATAAACCGATCACGGTCCCAATCGCGCGCAATTTGGCCGACAACCCCGACAGCAACATCGACGTGTCTCCCGGGGACACGGTCATCGTGCGCAAGGCGGACATCGTTTATGTAGTCGGTGAGGTGGGAAGGCCGAGCGGGTTCCTGATGGACAATGGCAACATGACAGTGCTGCAGGCGATTGCGCTCGCTGGTGGTACCACCAAGACTGCCAAGTTGAGCAGCGCCGCAATCATCCGCAAGGGCCCTACCGGGATGACCCAGACTCCAGTGCACTTGAAGCAGATGCTTTCCGCCAAGACGCCGGACATGCCCTTGCAGGCCGATGACATCCTGTTCGTCCCCACCAGCGCCGGCAGGATTCTTGCCGGGCGGACGCTGGAGGCTGCCATCCAAGCCGCCACCGCAGTGAGCATTGTGGCCGTGAGACCGTAGGTAGTAGTGCCTCTCAGGCCGCAGCCAGGCGATGCCGATCCCCAGCGAGTAGATCCTCCAGCACAGCGATGTAGGTTCTCGCTGTCTGCCGCCGGGAAAAGTGCTCCAGGATGTGTCGCCGGCCGTTGCGGCCAAGCAACTCGCGCAGGTCTGCGTCGGCTGCCAGACACGTGATTGCCCGCATCAGATCACTCACATTCTCCGGCTCGACGAAGATTCCTGCCTGCGCTGCATCCAGTATCTTGCGCGCCTGTCCGTCTACTCCCAGGATCACCGGCCGCGCGCACGACATGAACTCCAGCATCTTGGTGGGAATGACGGTCTTGAACAACTCCGTCTTCTTGAGCAACACCAGGCAGGCGTCGGAAGCGCGGATATAGGATGGAATCTTCTCCCGCGGCTGCTGGTCGACGAAACGCAGGTTGGTCAGGCCTCGGGAACGCGCCAGTTCCTTAATGCGTTCCTTGTCGGCGCCTTCCCCCACCAACAGAAACAGGATCTCCGGCTTCGCGCTCTGCAGCCGGGCAGCCGCCTCCACCAGGGTTTCCAGGCCATGCGCCATCCCCATGGTACCGATGTAGCAAACTACGAACTTTCCCTCCGCACCCAGTTCATACCGCAGGTCACTGTCCGCCTGCGGGCTGAAAATGTCCGTCTCCACGCCATTCTCGACAATGGAAATCTTCTCCGGCGGCAGGTGCCAGCGCTCCACCAGGTGGTTCGCGAAGGCGGGCGTGACCACAACCACACGACCGCACTTACGGTAAAGGAAGCCAGCAACCTTGGCCAGTGAACGATGCAGCAGTGATTCACGGCCGCCCATGCCCACTGCAGCCAGCGATTCCGGCCATAAGTCGCGCACTTCGAAAACCAGGGGCACATGCTTCCAGCGGGCGATCCACCAGCCGGAAAGACCCACCAACAACTGAGGTGAAGTTGCAATCACCACGTCGGGACGCTCCACAAAGAGCCCGGTACTCGCCGCCGAAACACAGAACGAACTGTAGTTCAGCATGCGCTCATGGGCCTTCCGGTTGGGAAAGGGCAGCAGCCAGGTGCGGACGACGTTCACCGCCTCCACTTCTTCCCGCATCACCAGGCGACGCAATCTGCGGCGATACTCCGCCGCTACGACTCCGGTGGGATGGTTGGGAAATCCGGTTAGAACTGTAACTTCGTGCCCATCCCGCGCCCAATGCCGCGACAATTCCGCCACGCGCGCGGCGGGCGCTCCCATCTCCGGCGGAAAGTACTGCGACACGTAGAGGATCTTCACCTGGCCCCTAGTAGTAACAAAGTTTGAATGCGCCTTTGTAGCACAACGCGCGTGTGCGCTTGGCGCGGCTGCGGCCGTAACTCTCCCACCGATTGGCGTAGCGCGCGAAAATCTCGTCGCCGGTCAAACGGTGCATGATGCGCAATTGCACTACGTGCAAGCGGTGATAGAAGGCACTCGCCACCATGGGCAGCGGCGTGCCGGCCTGCTCGTACAGTGACCAGAAGCCCAGATCGTAGGGATCAAGATTGTCTCGGAGCGTCTGCACTGCCTTTGCAAACAGGTTCCGGGCCGAGTCGTCTTTGCTCGCGAGATAGTAGTCGTACACTCCCCAGGCCGCCCACAGAAAGCCGTTCAGAATGTGAGTTGGCGGAGAAACGATGTACTCCTCAATCCAAACACCTCCGCGATCATCGGTAAAAATAACCCCGCCCTGGTCCGTGGACTTCAGGAAGCTCGCAAAAGCACGGTCGGCAGCTTCCAGATATGCCGGGTTGCCGGTTTCCCGATACGCGCGCACCAGTAGAGAAACTCCCTGCCCCTGCGCCAGTCCCGAGTACCAGGGAGCTTTCAGCGGAGTCCGGTACTCCCAGTCAAAGTGGTGGTTCCAAACCCAGACTCCAAACGGGTTCTGCTCCAAGTGTCCGCAGAGCCAGTTGCTGGCGGCAAGAAATTTCCGCTTGCGGTCCCCATCGTGGGTGCGCAGAAACAGGTTGTAGTTGCCCAGTCCCCACTGCGCGATCGCAATCGGGTTGTATTGCAATCCGATGCGGCCGTGGTAATCGAGCATGGGAATGCCGGCGGAATCGTACTGCCCCTTGTAGTCCGCCTTCTCCGCGAACGTCATGTAATACTCGCCCAGTTCGTCGCGGCGAGCGTTGGGATTCACCTGCGGCGTCTCATGCCAGAACGTCAGCTGGCTCTGACCCGGCATCAGGTAGGCGACGAAGATGCGCCGGTAGTATTGCAGGCGATGCGCAATTGACATGATGGAGATTGAGCGAACTATAGCACGAGAACAACGCTGCCCCTAGGTGACATTCACGTGCCACAAGCTGGTCTCCAGGTCGGCCTGCTCCACCGCGACCGTGCTGGTGGCGAGCAGACCGCTGGTGTTTCGCCCGTCGGGCAAGAAGGCGTTGCCGTACTGGAACAAGCCCATGGGCCAGGTATCTTTCCTGTAGACAAGCAGCCTTTGCCAGCGCGCACCATTCGCGGTCCCGTACACGCAGACTTCGCGGGAGACATTCGTCGGGCTCGGCTCCACCATCGTGGAAAAGAAAATCGCGTCCCCCACCCGGCAACCGTAGATGGACGAACTGCTCAGCTCCGCGAGTTCGCCAAGATTCCCCCTGCGGTCGACGCGGTACACATGGTTCCTCTCGAAGGGAGTGTCGGAGGAGAAGTACACCCCGTCCGGCGCAGGAACCAGGGCCACGGCTCGCGTTTGCTGGTTGCCTGACAAGACCACATCCACACTGCGGAAATCGCACGAGGCTCGCAGAATGCGGCACTCCGGACCGTTGTCACCGGTCAGTATCCATAAACAGTTGTCCCACTGGTCGTAAACAATGTTGTGAACGTGGCGAATCGCACCCTTGCGAAAGCTATAAGCCACGTTCCAGGTCGCGCCGCGGTCGCTCGACGCGTAGATGTGCACTGCATCGCGCTGCGGATTGTCGAAATATTCTCCCCAGAAAACGTGATCACCTGGAGTAACGGCGATGTGCAAAGGGCGCGTACCCCGCGCCACTTTGTGCGTAACGCGAAACTCTGCTTCGCCCGCAGCCAGGGTGAGGATCGCGCCCGGCACTCCGGCTACCAGTTCACCCGAAGCAAGGACGGCGAGAGTGTGAAAGCCGTCGCGAAACAGCCGGAACGTCAGCCGCGACCGGGAGCTTAGATTTCTCCACCAGGTGGGGTGGTATCGCGCCACCGCTTGCCATTCGACGCTGCCTGCACCCATCCTCGCCCGCAGCAGCGTGTAACCCTGCGAGGCGTACAGTATGTCATCGCACCAAGCTAGAGCGCGCATGCGTGGAAAAGCTGCCACGCGCGTCAGCGTCAATTCCTTCGCCTGGACGGGCGGCATCGCGGAGGCTCGCTCGGCTGCCATGCGGTCTCAGTTCTCCGACTTCAATGCCAGGAAGGGACCGATCGCCAGCACATCCATGCGCGTTCGCCGGAAGCAGTCGATAGCTTCCCCAGGCGCGCACACGATCGGCTCGTTTTCGTTGAAGCTGGTGTTCAGGATCACCGGAATCCCGGTCTTGCGAAGAAACGCCTGGATCAGATCGTAGTACAGCGGGTTCTCATCGTGGCTCACCGTCTGCAGCCGGCCGGTATCGTCCACGTGATTGACCGCGCAAAGCTGCTGGCGCTTCTCCGGACGGATCTTGTAAACGTGCAACATGAACGGCGACGGGTGGTCGTGCTCGAAGTATTCGTTCTGACGCTCAGCCAGGATCGAAGGCGCAAACGGCCGAAACCATTCGCGGTGCTTGATGCGGGCATTGAGGATGTCCTTCATGTCGGGTCGGCCGGGATGCGCCACGATTGAGCGATTGCCCAGCGCCCGCGGCCCCCATTCCATCCGCCCCTGGAACCAGCCCACGACGTTACCCGCAGCCACTTGGTCCGCTACAGCCTCCAGCAGGGGCTCACGCTCCAGCCTGCGATAGCGCAAATTGGCTTTCTTTAAGTCGCTTTCAATCCGTCCATCGCAAAACTCAGGGCCGAGATAAGAATTCTGCATCACATACCGCCGCGGTTTCTTGAGCACTGAATGATAAGTGTGCAGCGCCGCCCCGATGGCCAGCCCTTCATCCCCCGCAGCCGGCTGGATCCATGTCCGGCGAAAAGGCGTCCGCGCAAACAGCTTTCCGTTGGCCACGCTGTTCAGCGCGCAGCCACCAGCCATCGCCAGGTCTTCCATCGGCACGCGCTGGTGCAGTTCGTTCAGCAGATGAAAGAAAACCTCCTCGAACTGATGCTGCATGGCATAAGCAAGATCCATGTCGCGTTGGGTGATCTCGGCATGTGGCTCGCGGGGCTCGCCGAACAGTTTCACCATGCGGTCAGAGAAATGCCTCGCCAGGCGTACGGTCCCGTCCGGCAGCACTTGCATCCCCTGATTGCTGCCCAGCGGTCTGAAGTAATTGAGATCAAGCCGAAAATTGCCGTTCCGCAAGCCCACGACGTCACCCAGTTGCCTGCAATAGGTCGGCTTGCCGTAGGGCGCCAGCCCCATCACCTTGCCCTCATCGCCATATTTCTTGTAGCCGATGAACTCGCACACCATGGTGTAGAAGCTGCCCAGCGAGTGCGGCAGAAAAACCCGGTCGAGAATCTCGATGTCATTGCCTTCGCACCGCGCCATCATGGTGGAGACGAAGTCGCCCGACCCGTCACAACTGAATCCCGCCGCCTTCTCCCAGGGCGAGCAGTAGTAGGCGCTGGCGATGTGGGCAATGTGATGCTCGAGGCGATGCTCCCGGAATCGCAACTGTTCGGCGTCAACCTCCAGCGCATTCGCCAGCAGAGCACGCACGTCCCGCATCGCTTCCTTACGCTGGCGCAGGCGAATGAAATTCAAAATCTTCGCGGGATTGCCCAGCGCATACTGAACTTTCTTAGTGAGGTTGGCGTCGCTGTCCTGGCCGACGGCGACGTGGTCAATGTCCGTAATCTTCGCGCCGACCGCTTCCAGACAAGCTTTCACCGCGAGCGCGGGAAACCCGCCAAAATGCTTGACCCGGTTCAGACGCTCTTCGGCAATCGCGTAAACCACTTCGCCGTCCTGCACGATTGCGGCCGACGCATCCGCATGAAACATGTTGAGGCCCAGTATCAGCATGAACTGCAGTCTTGCCTTTCTGGAGTTGGAATCATCACTCGCTGCGATGTCCGTAAGAAGTCGAGGTTGTCAGACTCGCCGCATCCACGGCTACAGGTTGTCCGGACGCGCGAGAATCCACCACGCGCAACGTTGCCAGGGTGGAAGCCACAATCTCATCGAACGGGATGGGCGCTGCGCCCCCGCCGCAAATGGCGTTGGCAAACGCCGCCCACTCGCCGCGATGTCCCTTGTCCTGGCGCAACCGCGACCGGAATACCTGCTTGCGCCCGTGCCGCACCAGTTCCACCCTGCGGAAGTCCTCCAGCACCGCCACTGACCCACCCCCAAACACTTCCACGCGTTCCTTCGAATACGTCCGGTCTCCGTTGGCCAGATAGCTGATCGTGCCCTGCGAGCCATTGGCAAACTGGAGCGAGATGACAACGTTGTCGTCGCTGTACTGGCCACCGTTCGCCAGCGCGCGTGCCTGGACCTCGATCGGCGGCGCGCCTGCCAGGAAACTCAGGAAGTCCACGAAGTGGCAGACCTCGCCAAGAATGCGTCCCCCACCTTGCTCCGGATCATTCACCCAGTGGTCCGCAGGAATGTAGCCGGCATTCACCCGGTAATGCAGGGCCAGCGGTTCGCGAATCTGCTGAACAAACGACTTCATCTGTACCGCCATGGGCGCAAAGCGGCGATTGAACCCCACCATGAGCAACCGCCCGGCGGACGCCTGTTTGCTGTTGACCTGGACGATCTTGCGCAGCTCGTCTTCGCTTAGGCAAAGTGGCTTTTCGCAGAAGACATGCTTACCCGCATTCAGAGCAGCGATGACCTGGGTCGCATGCAAATGATGGCGGGTGGAGATCACCACCGTATTCACGCCCGCATCGCTGAGGATCTCGCTCTCCTCGGTGGCGCAATAACGGAAACCAAATTTGTCCGCAGCATGGCGAGCGCTCGAACCGTTGGCCGCGCACACACCGAACAGATCCACCCCGCCAGTCTGCTTAATGACTGGCAACAGCGTGCTCATGGCAAAGCTGCCCGCACCCAGCACGCCGATGCGTACAGACTTTAGTGGGGCAGCAACCGCAGCGCTTTCCTTTGTTACCAGCTCCAGCCGCCTGCTTTCCTGCGGCTGCTCGGGATAGTTAATCAACACACCCAGAAAAGATCCCCCGGTTTTTCCCGTGATCAGATCGTAGGCGCCCTGGGCCCGCTCGATCAGGAAACGATGAGTGATGAGCGATTGCAAATCGAGCTTTCGCTCTGCCAAAAGCTGGAGAAAAGCCTCCATGTTGCGGGTCTCGGTCCAGCGCACATACCCGATGGGGTAGTCGCGCCCCTTCTGCTCGTAAGCTATGTCATAGCGGCCCGGCCCATACGAACGTGAAATCCGGAAATCAAGCTCCTTCTCGTAATAGAGTTTGCGCTCCAGGCCCATGCCCACTGTGCCTACGGCCACCACCACGCCACGATCACGCGCCACTGCTGCAGCAAGGTTGACCGGATCGCTGCTTGGGGTCTCCGCCGTAATCAACACCGCATCTACACCCTGCCCGCCGGAGTGCTGCAAGCACACTTCGCGGAAGTCCACGCCGGAAGAACTGACGGCATCCGCGCCCATGCGGGAAGCCAAGTCGGCGCGCTCAGGAACGATATCCATTCCCAGCACCCGGCAGCCCGCAGCCTTCAGCACCTGCACCGTCAATTGGCCTAGCAAGCCCAGACCGATCACCGCCACCACGTCGCCTAGCTTTGCCTCGGCGGTGCGAATGCCATGCAGGACGACCGCGCCCACAGTGGTGAATGCGGCCTCGTCAAAGCTGATGGCAGAATCCGACGGAATCCTGGCAACCAGGAGGCGAGGCACGCACGCGACTTCCGCATGCAGGGCGTAACCCGCGCCCGCACACGCCACGCGATCGCCCACCTCGATATCAGTGACGCCTTCCCCAACTGCCACCACCGTGCCTGCACTGCTGTAGCCGGGCGCGCTCGGCTGGTCGAGCCGGCTGCGTACCGCGTTCACCGCGGAAAACACTCCATCGCGGCGAACTTTGCCGATGACCTCGCGAACCAGGTCTGGCCGTGCCTGCGCCTTCTGCAGCAGATTCTTGCTGGCGAACTCGGACGACGCCCGCTCCGTGCCCGCCGAAACCAGCGATGCCGCAATTCGGACCAGGACGCATCCCGGCAGCAGCTTCGGCGCCGGCACTTCGATTACGCTGACTGCGCCGGTTCGAGCGTGTTGAAGAACCTGTTTCATCGGACTCAGGCCGCACGCGGACTCAAACAGGAAACGACCGCGCGAAACTTGCCGTTGCGTTCTCTTTCAATCTCATCTACGTACTCAAAATCCACAGCCAGCGCCGGACTGATCCAAAGCTGAAACTGGCGACGGATCTGCTCTTCGTCTTTCTGGCTGTAAGCCGGCCGCCGCAACACCCGCACCACCACCCCTCCCAAATGCCGCTGCACGACCTGACTTTCGCGTACGTTCAGAGCGTCTTTGAAGATGTAGTCGAAGCGCATGATGCGGGCGCCCTCGGGCGTTATCACGTAATCGTCCTTCCGTCCTTCGATCCGGAGCAAGACCCTGGACTGACGCCCGCAAGAGCAACCATCAGCCTCGCCTTGCCACACCCCGGCATCACCAACTTCATAACGTATGAATGGAAACGCCGGGCTGCTGAACCCCGTGCACAAAATGCTTCGCGCGGGATCGCCCGGATCCCGCTCGGCGCCTTCCAGAATTCCAAACTCGAAGTCCTCATGGTAAACGAGGTTTGGACAATGTGAAGCATTGCCGCACCCTTCTGAGCAACCATACTGATCGGTGAGCAGCGCTCCGGTGAACTCCGCAATGTCGCGGCGCTGAAAATCAAGAACGTTCTCGGCGCCGGTCACCACGGCGCGCGGACGCGAAGTGAGTTTGAGGCCAGCTTCGCGGGCGGTCAGGGCTAGCGCATGAATGATGGAAGGATATCCGGAATAAAACTCGAAACTGTGCGCGTTTAGAAATTCGACCACGCTGCCAATCTTCCAGGGGGTGAGGTGATGCATGTTGAGCAGAGCCTGCCGCATGGGCCGGTTCCATCTCCAGTACGGGGGCGATTGCTGCGCAAGAGGAACCACACGTTTACCCGTGAAGTTGGCATGCCAGGCGCCGGGCTGCAGCCCGAATCTTAACCGGTGCCGCCACCATACCGCCCACTGGAATGCAACCGAGTCTCGACTGACATAGAAGTGGAGAGCCTTGCCGGTGGTTCCGCTGGTGTGTTTGAAGATTACGTCGCGCGGCGAGACTCCGTCGGCCAGAAGCTGATCCAGGTTCTGGCGGACATCTTCCTTGGTCAGAATGGGCAGTTTTTCCAGATCGCGGCGTGAGCGAATGTCGTTGGGAGCGATCTTCAGCGCCTTCCAGCGATTCCGGTAATACGGAACGTGGTCGTAGGCATGGCGGATCAAGCCGCGGAGTTTTTCGTCCCGGTAGGCTTCGATCTCCGAGGCCGACCACTTCTCGGAATCCATCAAGCTGCGCAAATATTGGTCGAACAGCTTTCCGAAGCGCGCGCGGGATTCTTTCTTGCCATAAACCCAGCATGCAGCGTTCTGCAGGAACACCGGCAGGCGCGGATAAATGTGCTCGTCCAGAACCGATTCGCTCATGCAGGCCTCGCCCGCTTCTCTATTGCCTCTTCAGCGCCGTACTCGTGATCGGCTGCTTCGCGTTCAATGTGTCCCTTCCAGCCGAAATGGGGTTCGAAGTGAAATGTTTCGCTGGCGGGAACGTTCACGACCGGGCCATTCCAGGCAGCACGGTTGCTCGTAAGCGTGACGTCTCTCCAGCCATGTTCAGCGAGTGCGAAGTGGTGGCATTGAAACGCCTGACGAATAATGGGAATTTTGTCGGGGTCGAAGCCCATCAAACAAGCACAGGCGGCATCGACGCTCGGAGCATGCAAGCCGAAGGCTGCGATGCCTGCGGGAAACGGGTCCGGATTCATCGGCCCGCGGCCCTGCCCGGCAAGGATTCCGTCCACCAGAACATAGTGACGCTTCCGGTTCTGTGGTGCAGCGGCACGCAATGAGCCGTCGGGATTTCCGTAGAGCACAATCTTGTTCAGGTCGAGACACATTCGCCAAACCGTGTCATTGCCCCACCAATTGCCGCTGCGCACGACTTGTTCGGTGTCGCCAAAAACCGGGCGACCCAACTGGCGCGCACCGCGCAGGGCCCAGGGTCCCACGACCGGAACCGCCAGCGACAACCGCCGCAACCCAGCTGCCAGCTTGCGTTCGGCTTTGTGTTTCAGATCCGGGTTGGGGTGTTCGTCGCCCCCCTGGCGTGGTGCGCCCTCCGTGTGGTGCGGTAACCAATTCTTATCAGCGTTCACCCCCACCAGGTTCTTCAGGCTGGCGGTCACGCCTGCTTTCTTGTGGGTCTTGAGTTTGGGCAGGCTGAAAACCACGTCGCAGCGAATGGCACAGCCGGCGATGAGATATTCGTGACGTCCGCCGCTGTGGTGATGATTCACGACATCCGCATCGTAGTCCGCGCCATAGTAGCGGCCCGCACTTTCGTGGGTGGCAAACTCGCTTCCCTGCCCCAGATCAAAAGCGATGTCGCCATACCCATTCGGCGGCAACGGCCTGCGTTCCGTGACCACTCCTCCGCGCGTCGTCCATTCCTCGCGGCGCAGGTCAATCAGTTCGAAGTTGAGATCATGGGAGCGGTAGAATCCGCGTATTGCGTCGAGGCCGAGCAGGCGCACCATCTCGGTGAAGCACGCGTCGGTCTGCGGCGCATCGGCAACAATGATTTTCCCGTTCTTGCCGATCGCCTTCCAAACATAATCCGCCACCGCCCGGACAATGCTGCCGTGGGTAATCACATAGCGCCACCCTTGGGGATCACGAGGGTGTTGCTGGTGCACCATGTTCGGTTTCAACAGCACCGTTTCGTTCCGGTGTATCAAGTCCGCGAGAGGACTCCAATCCGGCGTGCCGTAGCGGCCTTCGTCCAGGCCTGCCAGATGGAAACACTCGCGCACCACCTGGTACGCCAGGTTGGGCTCCGCTCCTGTTTCCGCCCAGCAATACTCCGGATATCGGACTTGGGGATGAAAAGGAGGAGTACCGGGGTAATCCCCGCCCTCCCCGCTGTACACGATCACCCTGCGGTCACTCAAGCATGCCATTCCGGACCCCGAGAGACGTCCCGTGCCGCGCTGTCAGCAACCAGGGTTTCGACGGAAGCACTACCCTCCGTGGTTGCCCGGTTTCTGGCTTCGAACATCTTTGCCTTCACGTGAAACATCTGGACAGCTTGCAGGGTGCAATAGACCAGTCCAGCTACACCATCCAGAAAACCGAGACGGACCAGATATTTGTAGATGAAAAACAGAAGCGGAGATCCCGGAACAAAATAGAGTTTCCTCTTCAACCAGCGCCGGCGCTGGGCCTGGGAGCCCGCTACCGAGGGCGGGAGTTCCGCGTAACTTTGTTCCCCGCTGAGCCAGACTCGTGCTTCCCAGTTGGAGTACTCGTCGTGCTTTCGGATATAGCGTGAGAGCGAGTCCACGTTGTGGTGAAGCAACGGATTCCGCAGCTTCGAGACCTTGCCGTCCACAACAACGTGCTCGTGCACTTCCATATCGCACATCGAAGTATCCTGGTTCTTCAGCCGGCACTCGAAGTGGCCCTTGCCACGGCGGAACAGCGATAGCTTGTAGAAACCGGCGTCCCCATGGCGCAACCGGCGGCCGAGGAAATACATTTGCAGGCCGACGTAATATCCGTCGTAGCGCTGATCCCGGATCGCCGCTTTGATTTCCTCCATCACTTCCGGGGTCAGGGCTTCGTCGGCGTCCACCAGGAAAACCCAGTCGTGGGCGAGCGGAAGGGAATCCAGCGCCCACTGCCGTTTCTTCGGCCATCCGCCCTGGTAATGGAACTGCACGACAGTGGCGCCATAAGAGCGGGCAATCTCCACGGTGGCGTCGCTGCTCTGTGAATCAACGACATACACCTCGCCCATACCCTGCAAGGATTCGAGACAGCGAGGCAGGTTGCGTTCTTCGTTGCGCGCAGCAACCACAACGCTCACGGGCAGCAGCAAAGCCGGGCTCGGGCTCCGCGCCTCGGTGGGTTCCTTGAGACTTTGCATTTGGCAAGAATCGGTTGGGCTATCTTACCTTGAACACCACGCCATCCTGCACAGGAAGGGCAACTTTTCTGTTGAAAAGCAACTAGTTAGTCACTGAATGCAACTCGCACCAGCGTTGCAGTACGTAAAGCGCCCAGGGACGCGACCAGAACGTGGTCCCGCGCCCGAAATTGTCCCATATCGCCCGTACCGCACCGGGATGGAGCACCGCGGCAAGCGCGCCGTCCGCTGATCGCTGCAAAGTCTGCTCGATTTCCGGCCGTAATTCATCGCGCAACCAGTGCTCAAAAGGAAGCGTGAACCCACGCTTGCGGCGGTGGACGATCTCATCCGGCAAGGTGCCGCTCAATGCACCGACCAACAAGGGTTTCGGCATGTCGCGGTCGAGTTTCCACCCGCCCGGCATCGCCATCAGCCTTTCCGCCAACACATGATCGATGAGTGGCACTCGAACCTCGAGTCCATGGGCCATGCTCATCACGTCGGCGTCACGCAGCAAGGTGTTCAGCATGTAGCAGCGCGCTTCCAGATACGAGACGCGATTGATCGCGTCCAGGTTGCGCGTGTGGTCGAGGCTCTCCTTGAGCGGTGCGTTGGCCCGTTCCATCACCTCTTCGTCCTGAAACGCGCATAATGCATCCCGTTGTGAAGGCGTAAACAGCATGCGCGCCAGGAAGTAGGGATGCGGCACGCTGCCATTCGCGCGCACCAACGTCGCGATCTTCCGGTTTTGATCGGACGTCGGGGCCACCAGGGCAAACGCCCCGGCCAGGAGCGCTCGGGCCAGGCGGGGCAGATACCGCCACCAGCCTGCGAACCGCTCCATCCGAGGTACCGCACGAAAGCTGGAGTAGCCACCGAACAGTTCGTCGCCCCCCAGGCCGGACAGCGCCACTTTGATGCCGGCGGCGCGGGTTTGCCGCGAGATCAGGTAGGTGTTCAGCCCGTCGATCGTGGGCTGGTCCATGGCCTGCACCGAGCCGGGTAAGGCGTCCAGGGCGTCTCCCTGCGAGACCAGGATTTCATGGTGGTCGGTGCCAAACTTGCTTGCCACCATCCGCGAGAACTCTGCTTCGCTGTAATCCGACTCACGAAACACGATCGAAAAGGTGCTGAGCTCAGATCCACCGCGACTCAGAATCCCTGCCAAGCTGCTGGAATCAATACCGCCAGAAAGGAATACCCCCACCGGCACGTCGCTGACCATCTGCATGCGCACTGACTGGTCAAGCGCGGCATGCAATTCTTCCTCGAGGTGCTTGCGTTCAGGCACTGCCGGATGAGCAGAGCTCTGTTTGGCCGACAGGTCCCAGTACATCGTTTCACGAACCGAGCCCTTCTCCCACACCAGGTAATGTCCTGGCCGCAGGGCGGAAACACCCTCAATCAGCGTGATGGGGTCATAGAGCGAGCCGAACGCGAGGTAGTTGAGCAATCCGGCCCGATCCAGGCGGCGCGGCACCAGGCCGGTCCCCAACAATGTTCGTACCTCCGAAGCAAACAGGAAGTATGGCCCTTGTGAAGCGTAGTACAACGGCTTGATGCCCATGGCATCCCGCGCCACAAACAGCCGGTGATAGCGCGCGTCCCAGATGGCAAAAGCGAACATGCCGCGCAGTTCCCGCAGACAGCGTTCGCCCCAACGGCCGTAGGCCTTAAGCAGAACCTCAGTATCGGAGTGGCTGTGAAATCGCGTCCCCTCACGTCCTAACCGCTCGCGAATCTCGCCGAAGTTGTAGATCTCGCCGTTGTAGACAATCCAGTTCCCGGTTGCGGGATCTTGCATGGGCTGGTGGCCGAGGGGCGAGAGGTCGAGAATCGCGAGGCGGCGGCTGCCCAAGCCGACTTCCACCGGCTCCGGGGCATCCTCCCGAATGAGGATGGTGCCGGAATCGTCAGGGCCGCGGTGCGCAAGCGACTGCGTAGCCCGCTCCAGAATCTCGGGAGCGACGTTCCCTCTTCGTACTGCAATGCCGGCGATGCCGCACACGATGCTTTAGGTGGAGAGATGAGAATAACATCCGAAGGACGACTTGCACCGTCGGATGCCGCGGAGTTTCTCAGAAGGCCTTTGTGGTTTCTTAGCGCGCGGAACGCGCGGTCACTTGAACGCCTCCACGTAGAGGGAGTGCGAGCGCTCCCCTGCGTCACCGGGCTCAAACACGGGAACCTTCTCCCCGTAGAGGCGGCTTTTCCCCTCGTCCGCTTCCTCGACCGACGGAAACCCGGCCTTGCGCAGAACTTCGTCAAGATAGGAAAAGTCGTAAGCGGTGCGATGTTGCCCATCACAGAATAGAAAATTGGAAAAACGTCCGCCCAGCGAATCGAAATGGCGGGGAAACCCGTCATAAAACCAGTCGTGCCGGTTCTCCTGATAGGCGACGATGGCGCTGCGTAAGCTCGGAACAATCAAACGCAGGCCACCACCCGGTTTGAGCACCCGGGCGCACTCCCGCAGAATGTGCTCCAGTTCGTCGGGATAGAAGTGCTCAAACATGTGCGTGGAGTAAACCGACTGGACCGAACTACTGGCAAAAGGCAGCCCACTGCGCACGTCCAGCCAGAGATCGAGTTTCTGCAGCGGATTCGCGTCAATGTTGATAAAGCCGGGCAGATACCTCGTCCCGCACCCCAGGTGCAGGTGGAGGGCTCGCCCGTTGCTGGGGCGGAGCGCGTAAAAACACTTGCGCGCCCAATAGTTCGGCAGGGACGCGATGCCAATGCCGGCAAAGACAAGGTCCTTGTACCGCTGATGAAGCAAACTTGTTCTCCGCGAGGAATTGGGCCGATTATAACCAAACTTCCGTGAGCAGGATAATCGCCTTCAAATTTTCCCTGCGAAGCAGATCAGAGTGCGGCGGTCAACACCCTGCTCCCGGAATGCTTCGTCAAACTCTCGACCAACGCCAGAAGCTTCTCCACGTGACGGCTCCAGGAAAAGTCTTTGGATCTTTGCAGGCCGCTTTCTGTCATAGTTCGTGAAAGCTCTCCAGAGCAGGCAAGCTGAGCCATCTCTTCGGCCAGGCACTCGGGCGAGAAGCGCTGAAAATAACGTGCCGCGCCGCCGCATATCTCCCAGTGCACTGGCAGGTCGGAAGCCACAACCGGCAGTCCGCTGGCCATGGCTTCCACCAGCGGATGGGCAAACGATTCCGCATAAGCAGCGGTCACATAGATGTCGCAGGCGTGGTACAAGTGATGCAGCAGGTGGTACGGAACCGTTCCCAGTTGCACAACATTGTGCTCGATGCCGAGACGACTCACCAAGGCGGAAGTGGCCTCGGCGCGGTACCGCCCGGGATTCTCTTCGGAAAGCAGCTTGCAGGTAAGAAAAAGCCTTACCGGCCGCTTCGCCAGCCGTTCTTGCACCAAAGGTATGGCCCGCAGCAACGTCTCAAAGTTCCGATAATAGTTGTAATGGCTGACGAACAACACTCGGAAAGAGCCGACCGCGGAATCGAACTTGTGCTGAATTTCCGCCGGGAGTGGCGTGCTGTCGCGAAAGAATGCATCTCGATCGAATCCATGATGAATGGCGAGGACTTTCTGCCCGGTCCATTGCTGTAGGTCGCGGGCAAATGCCTGACTGGGCGCCACCGTGCAATCGGCCCAGCGGATGGAGCGGCGGGCCAAAAAGCCCCTGGCCCGGGTGTCCAGCCCCATTGCATATTCGTGCCGGTCACGAAGGTCACGGAAAAAATCCGCGGACGTGTACAGCGAGTTTCGTGACAAGAGCACCTGCGGGACAGGGGAGTTCCGCAAAGCAAAGTTCCCCGCCGAGATCAAGACGTCCGCTGCGCTGCGCCGGATTAGGCCGGGCAGCAGCTTTTGTTCCTGGTAGGAACGCCACGCCGCCCCACCCCGGCTCTCCAGTTCGATAAACGAAACCCTGGCTGTGTTTCCGAACTCCCGCCGCAATTGCGAGCTGACGGTGACCGTGGTGCGCACGTCGGTCCGGTCGGCGAGGTGAGGGATAACGTTACGCAGGTAGGTCAGCCCACCGCCGGCGCTGGCCGCGAGGCCGTTGAGGAACAAGTGCATCATCGCTGCGGCAAGACCACACCGACGCTGTTTGTCCAGCCGCCCACGGGCTGAGGAGCACTGGACACGGCGAGGCTGGGCGCAGTTTTAGGAACAACATCCACCAAGACAAACGCCATGCTCCAGAAGAAAACGCAAAGATAGTAGCCCACGGCGAACAGCCAGTCTTCAAATGCCGCGTGCACCAAGCCCGCCGCCAGGATGGCCGCGATGGGGACCGCGGGCGCATGAGCATTCCCTGTGCGCCGCATCCATCCCACTGCACGGATCACATAGAAGCTGACCAGAATCACAAGCGCGAGAAAAGGCAGCACCCCCAACAGCCCCACCCATTCGGTGATGGCCAGATAACTGTTACCGTGTTCACGCGTCGCCACCGCCGCCGATCGATATCCCAGGCTATGATCGTTGCTTTCTGTGAGCCGGGTGTCGCTCGTGCCGAAGCCAGTGCCGAACCAGGGGTGTTCTTGAATGCTGGCAGAGGTTCGTTGCCACACTGAGAGGCGCGAGTCCAGCACGCCCGCGTCGCGGTGTCCCTTGTATACGAACCTCAAGGTGAGCGAGTCGGTCTGGGTTTCCCGATTCGGCGCCAGGCTGATCACCAGGACGGCCGACAGCAAAGCCAAGCCCACGCCCTTGATCAGCAGCCGGTACTGGCGCAGAGCCACACAGAGCAGGAAACATCCCATCGCTCCCCCGGCAATGCCAGCTCGCGCGTAACTGGAAAGCAACAGCAACAGGGACACGAGCAACGCAAACGTTCTTCGGCGCTGCGTTCCCGCTTCGCTAATGATCACTCCCCACAGCAGGACCGGCATCGTCACCACGCCCATCACTGCGCCCAGCGAATTGGGATTGCCGAAAATTTCGAAGCGGAAGATGAAATACGAAATGGCGCTCAGGTAAATCAGGGTCTCGCAGCCCAGCAGTAATCCGTTAAAGAACTGTGCCTCTCGGCCCATCACCGCAAGCCGGGCACCCGACGCGGCGTACAGAAACAGCAGTAGCAGGCTGAGCGCCTTCAAAACAGCCTGCTCCGGATAGGCAGTAACCAGGGCGGAGACTAAAGCCGCTAGAACGCACGAGAACGCGACCAGGTGAAATGCCCCGAAGTGGTGGCCACGGTCCCTCATGTAGATCACAAAACCCACCAGCGCGCCCGCCAGAAGGACGAACCAACGTCCCGAAGCCCAGGTCTCTCGCAGGGGCAGTGCCACCCCCGCCCAGAGAAAGACTGCCAGCAAGAGCACGAAAAAACTCCGCCGGTAATTCCAGATCGCCGCCGCCATGATCTCCAGAAAGATCAGGCCTCCCAGGTATTGCGCGCTGCTCAGGTAACCCGGACGAAAAATGGACGCATAGATCGCAAGCAGGCAGCAGCCCAGCAGCGTAATAGGCAAGATCAACTTGGAATAGCGGTCATCCACGGCAGGGGACCTCGCAGCTCAACACCGCTTCGGCGATGCCGGCGGCACAAGCTTCCGGGGAATATCCCAGGATGCGCTCCCGGCTGCGCTGGCCCATCCGCAGTCGCAACTCGCTGTCGCTTGCGATCTCAGCCATTGCAGAGCCGAGCTGCTCCAGGTTGCCCGCATCAATCACGCGGCCGTTCCAGCCATCTCGCACCAAATCGGCGGTGCAACCGGCCACGCTGGTGGCGATGATGGGCAAACCGCATGCCATCGCCTCATTCACCACCAGTCCCCAGGTATCGGTGTGCGTCGGGAAGACCAACAAATCTGCCAATGCATAGTAGGCCGCCAACTGTTCGCGCTGGGCAAAACCTGCAAACTGAATGCATCCCGGCTCTACGCCCGCAGCCAGACGCTGGAGTGCGGCGCGCTCCTTGCCATCTCCCACGAACACCAATCCAATTTCCTCTTTTAGTTTTGCAGTCAGTGTGACATACGCCTGCAACAGATCAAAGACTCCTTTTTCAGCCACCAATCGTCCGACGAAGAGAAAGAACCGTCCGGGCAGGCCCAGCGCCTCCCGCTGCATCGCACAATCGTCCCGCACCCTGCCCGCCTCCTCCGCAAACCGTCTCGTGTCCACCGCATTCGGCGCGGTGAAGATGGCTCCCTCTTCCACACCAAAGCTCTTTACGTATTCCAACGAGGACCTGCCCGGAACCACAAATCCATCGCAATTGCGGACAAATTTTCGTTTCAGGGACTCTACCAGCAGCCGCCCGCTACGCTGGTCGTGAGCATTACTCTCCACCCACAGGTAAAACCGTACTCCGTTCCGGCGGGCCCACAGCATGGACTCCCACGATGCCGGGTAATTGTAGCCACCGCACAGAATCGCGTCCGGGGCGGCCTGCCGCAAGGCGGCTCCCAATCCCCGGTTCACCAGCAGGTTATGCTTCCCCAGCCTTTGCCTCCACGACGGCAGCACCTGGTAAGTAAACTGGATCTCGTCCCTGTACACGAGCCATTGCCGCAGGGCAGGATCGTTTTCCGCCAGGAAGATCACTTGCAGATCGATGCCCTCATGCCGCGCCAGCGCATTGAAAACCGGAATGCGATAGGGCGCGATGATTTCGGTCAGGAGCACCAACCGTAGACTCACGCGGCACACTCCCGGTACACGCGGACCAGGCCCTCTGCTTGATGCGCCAGCGTGAATCCCCCCAGGATGGTGCGCCGTGCCGCCTCCCCCATCTGCCGTTGCCGATGGGCGTTCTCCAGCAACTCGGAGATTGCGGCGCTTAAGCCCCGCACGTCGCCCGGATCCACCAGCCAGCCGTTGCTGCCATGGAGGATGACTTCCTCGATTCCCTGCCCACGGCAGGCGATCACTGGCTTCCCGGCCGACATTGCTTCCAGGTAAACGCAGCCCAACCCTTCGTACCGGCTGGGCAAAGCGAAAATTGTACAGTCGCGCATAGCTTCCGCCACCTGGGCCCGATTTCTGCGACCGAGAAAACGTGTCTTGCCTGCAAGGTTGAGTTCCGCCGCCAGCGCGCTCAGGCGCGAGCGCTCCGGCCCGTCGCCGATGATGTCGCAGGACAGATCAGGAAATCGGTGCTGGATGGCGCCAAACGCCCGCAGCAGCAGCTCGTGGCCCTTGATCGGGATCAAGCCGCCCACGCTGAGCAGAACGTCCGACCCAGGCCGTTCGCCATGCGGCGCAAACACTTGCGGATCCACACCGTTGTAAACCACTTCGGTGTTCACCGGCGCGCTTCCCTCCACGACTTGCGCACGCACCTTTTCGCTAATGCAGATCACCTGTCGCGCCGAGCTGTACACCCACTGCGTCACGCGCTTGCACCACTGCCCGGCAGGTCCTCCCACTTGCCTGGTGGAATACGCATCCAGACCATGCACCGTCACCACGAACGGAATCCCCAGTTCGTGGCTCAGCAAAGCCGCGGCGTGTCCGCAGGGCAAAGGCGCGTGAGCGTGAATGAGATGGATGGGTTTTGCGCGATGCAGAGCGCGCACCTGCCCCAGAATATGCGCGTACAAGAACGCTCCCGCTGTGGGCAAACCAAGGCCACCCGGCAGCGAAAAGAAATGACTCCAGCGCGCCGGAACAGCCGACCTGCTGGCGCCGACCCGGCCATGATAGAAGGGTCGCACCGCGATGACCGTATTGACTACATCCAGGCGCTCGACCCAGCGCAAAGGTTCGGCCACAAAGCACCCCTGCGCGTCGTCGCTCCGTATTGGGTAAAACGGCGTCAGCGTCAGCACATGGGACGCACGGCGCGTCTCTGCACAGGCTTTCACCGGTATAGCCAGACTCGCGATCATGCTAATCCAGGCTCAGCTTTTGCAAACCTCAGCAGATGATCCCCAGCCATCTGCAAGTAGGCTTGCTGCCATTGCGGTGCTACTACGTTCCAATCGAATTTCTTTGCATGTTCGACTGCCGCCGCACCCATTCTCAAACGCAGCTCCTTGTTCTCAATGAGCAACTTCAAGCGAAATACCATCTCTTCAAAGCTGGCCACCTGGAAGCCCGTGACGCCTTCAACGACGGAAGGGGTCTCGTAGTCACGAAAAACCACGCAGGGCAGTCCGGTTGCAGCAGCTTCCAAAGTGACTTTGGGCAGGCCCTCCAGGCGTGAGGGCAGAAGAAAAATGTCACTGCGCTGCATCAAGGCGGCCATCGAAGTCTGCGGCTGGGGACCACGGAATTGAACGTTGCGGACTCCCAGATCGCCACAGCGCTTCCGCAGGACTTCATCGAATCCATCACGTCCCGAGCCTGCGATCCAGAACATCGCCTCCGGCAACTGCTTCGCCGCTTCTACCAGCAACTGCGGTCCTTTCCGCTCCATCACCGTGCCCGCGAATAGCACAGTCGGTACGGGGTTCCTTCTCGCTGGAGGCGGCACAAACATGTTTGTATCCACGCCCACCGGCAACATAAATTCCGCCTTCACGCCAAGGTTCGCTTCGGCTTCACGCCTGACGAAGTCGGTGATCGCGGTATGCACGTCGCACCGGGGCAGAACTCCGTCATGAAGCCGGCGTACCGATCTCGGAGCTGTGGCAAGTTGGCCGGACGGCGCCTCCACATGGCCGACCGCGACCTTGCCCGGCCGCAAGACCTTGGGTAGACGCAAGAACAAGTAAGAGGCGGGGCTGTAATCCACGTAGGCAATAACATCGGGCCACAGCATCATCTCAGCCAGCACGCGCAGCGTGCGAGCTCGCGGCGGCATCCTTACCAGGCGAACGGAAGCGCAATGAAGCAAGCGCTGGTCGGGCTTTCGCTCGTAAAAGAGCGTGGACTCGAAGCGCTCCGGATCGAGGCGGAGAGCGATTTCCCGCGCATTGAGACTCTGCGCGTTGGTGTTGTCGGCATCGACTGACACCATGAATAGGATCCTGATTTTGCTCAGCCGATTGCTCATGAGTGCGATCGCATTCAACGTCAGCCTGCCATCCTGACCCTGTCGTTCTCGTGTTCAGCCGCCTGGGCCGATTCCAGCCGGACCTCCCGCAAGAGCGCCCTTAGCCGGCGCTCGGACGCGCCATGCCCTCGCGAATCGGTAAGATGCTGGCGAAGCCGCCGCAGCAAGCGTCCTCGCACCGGCTTTTCCGTGTCGCCAAGCAGCGGATGCAATTCGCCGGGATCGCTCTCCAGATCGAACAGCTGTTCGCGACAGGATCCGAAGTCGAACACCAGCTTGTAGCGCCGTTCGCGCACCGCGACCACACGCTTGCCCAGCCGGCCTTCTACGCGGAACAAATCGGCACAGTCAGTGATGCATTCGACGATGCCGGTCTCGTCCCAGTCTGCTGCTGAGCGCAGCTGCGACCAGTAGCTATGGCCGCAAAAACCGCTGGGGACAGACGCGCCCGCCGCCTCCAGAAGCGTGGGCGCAAGGTGGACCAGACTGAATGGCGCTTCCACCGGTGCCGCTTGCTTCAGACCGGGCACGCGCAATAAAAGAGGCACGCGAACCAATTCCTCCGTGACCCGGGACGGCGGGTGGTAGCGTCCCTCGTGGTCCAGAAATTCCTCACCATGATCAGCCGTGAGCGCAAACACGCAGTTTTCCCAAAGGTGAGAGTTACGCAGCTTGTCCACCAACCCCGCCACCTGTGTGTCCACCCAGCGGATGCCCGCGTCGTAGAGAGCGATCACTTCCTCCCGGTGGCGTTTGAACCGGTTGGCCCCGAGGTCTCCGCGATTCCAATATGAGTTCAAGTAGCGCGCGCGGCTGGCAGTGAGGTCCCCCCTCCCCATCAACCGCAAGGCCTCCCCCGGCGGATAGTACGGCGAGTGTGGATCCATCAGGTGCAACCACAAGAAGAATGGCTCCTCCACTCCTGCCAGCCAGGCGCAAGCCCCGTCCACAATCACATTGGCAGCGGGATAACGGCGCAGCCCATCGAGCGACGGAGCCGGCGAAGCCAGGCGTTGGCAGTACTGGAAGTAAAGCTCGTCGTACAGCACGCCTATGGGACCGATCTTGTGGCAAGCTTCCGCCAGGCTGCGGTTCAAGCGGGTGCGGCGGGTGCCGTTCCCGTTGCCGTTCTGAACAGGCGCTCCCATCTCCGCATCCAGAAAATCACGAAAGGTATCGAACCCCGAGTCATAGCCGAACCGTCGCGAAAGATACGGGTTCCCCGCCAGGAATGCTGCGGTCGCGTAACCCGACTGTCGCAGGCCTGTGGCGATGGTGGGCTCATCCGGCGCCAGACCCAGCACATCACGGCCCAGCGCCAGCGGGTGTCGAGACGCCAGGATGGCCGGAAAGGAATAATAGGTTGGCGCACCCGCCACAATCGCATTGGAAAATGCTACGCTTTCCCGCGCCAGCGAATCCAGAAAAGGCGTAGTGGGGCGATCGTATCCGAGGAAGCCCACGTGGTCCGCTCGCAAGCAATCCACCGTGATCAGCACCAGCGACTGCGGCCCTGACATTTATTCCACTCCCCAAGCCGCCGAGTGCACGGGCTTCGATTCGTTCAGCAGCCTGCTAGAACTGAAAATACAGGAACGGGCTTGCTCCGCCCAGTAGAAGAACTGATGCCACCAGCATCACAGCGAGGGCGTAAGCGTAGCGGGGCCGCGGCTCGAGTTCGAGTTCCCAGGTATTCTTGCAGAAGAAGGCGATCGCGGCTGCAGCCGGCAGGCTCACCATGAAAGTCAATGGGAAGGATTGGGCGGAACCCAGTCCGTGCAGGCCGGCGAGGTCGCCGAAGATGTGAACCGCCCGTCCCAGGCTCTCCGCACGGAAAAACACCCAGCCCAGAGTCACCGCCACAAATGTGATCACCCGGCCCACCACCGCCGATCCCGGCACCCAGCCGCGCCTCTTCGCCACAAAGTAAGCCGCCAGCAGCACGCCGTGATACAGCCCCCAGATCACAAACGTCCAGTTGGCCCCGTGCCACAGTCCTCCAAGAAACATGGTGATTCCCAGATTGAGCGCTGTCCGCCCCAGGCTTCCCCGCGACCCGCCCAGCGGAATAAACAGATAATCCCGCAGCCAGGTGGAAAGGCTCATGTGCCAGCGTCGCCAGAAGTCCGAGATGTTCACCGCCTTGTAGGGAGAGTTGAAGTTTTGTGGGAATTGAATCCCCAGCAGGTGCGCAAGCCCCACCGCCATGTCGCTGTAACCGGAAAAATCGAAGTAAAGCTGGAAGGTGTAACCCAGCACTCCCAGACACGCCGGCAGCAACCCATGCTGCGCAGGCCCGTCAAAGAACGCCGCCGCCGGCCTCGCCAATCGGTCTGCGATCAGCATTTTCTTGCCCAGCCCGATGGCGAAAAAATAGATTCCCAGCGCGGCCTGCGTCGAAGAGAGGCGCGTCTTTAGTGCCGCAAACTGGTCTTCGATGTCCGCATAGCGCACGATCGGCCCTGCCACCAGGTGCGGAAACAGCGCCACAAAAGCGGAAAAGTGCAGTGCTGATTTCGCCGGCCGCACCAGTCCCCGGTAAATGTCGATGGTGTAACTCATCGAGTTGAAGGTGTAGAACGAGATTCCAATCGGGAGGATCAGATGCAGCGTGGGCAAGAGCGTCGTGGCCCCCATCGCGCCCGCCACCCGGTCCACGGAATCAGCAAAAAAACCGTAGTATTTGAAAAACCCGAGAATTGCCAGATTGAAACTCAGGGAATAAACCAACCACCGCTTGCGCACCTGCGGCGACTCGGATGCCGCGATCTTGCCGCCCGCGATGTAATCCACCGTCGTGGAGGCGATCATCAGCGGAAGAAAGCGCCAATCCCACCATCCATAGAAAAAGTAGCTGGCCAGGGTAAGAAAGGTGAGTCGCGCCGGCGTCGCCCGCAGCACCCACCAGCCCGCCAGCACCGCCGGCAAGAAGCAGAATATGAAAACGTAGCTATTGAATAGCATGCGCTCTCACGGGAAACATCTTGGCAATCAGGCCTGGCGCGAAAGTGTCGTCGTAGTGGACGCCATCGTAGAAGTGGCTGGGGTCGCCTCCGAATGACTCCGCAGAGCTGAAGTCATGAAACCGCGCGCTCCAGGCCGACGAGATGCGCTGCAGGGCTGCCGTCACTTCCTGCTTGCGCTCCTCATACCCGTGCTGCCGCAAGCCCTCCTCCACGGCCGGACGCGTGGGCGTCAAGAACACGATCGTCTGGATCCCATGATCGTGCGCATAGTGCAGGGTGGCATCGAAGTATGCTAACCGCTCTTCGGACAGCCCGGTGTAATCGTCGTAGCGAGGCCTGAAGCGATCGATAGTGAATCGGATTTCCCGTTGCAGGTCCTGTCGGCCGGCAGCCCGCTCTCGTTCCCACTCATCGTCCACCACGTGGCCGTCCGCCTCGGCGTGCGAAAACGGTGTGGTCTTCCGTCGCACCGACTTGTACAGGGACTCCACTGCCAACTGCGTCTCCTGGTGCGACAGGAGCTTGGTGAAAGTTTGCCACCGCCAGTGCTGCGATTCGCTGTGCCACAGGAAGGAAGCCAGCAGCGAGGGTTGTTGCAGGTAGTAGTGCACCGGTTCGTGGTTGTGAAAGACCTCGACGTCGCAGCCCAGGATCAGCAACTTCGGCCGCAGGTGCGCCTGCTCCACTGCGTAGCGCAACAGAATGTAAAAGTCTTCTGCTTTGGCGCTGTCCACTCCGGCGTTAAAGGTGCGCAATCCCGTGGCGGCCTGCACCTCAGCCGGCAAGATGGTCATGACCCGGGACGACCCCATGATCAGGGCCTCGGGCGGAGGCTGCACTGACTTGAGCATCACTGCTTTCTGTGGCCGTGCTCCCCACAAAATCTGCGGCACCAAGTGCGTGCCATATAGCCCTTCCGGGTTAACAAAATAGTTCAGGGATCCAATGCAGATCAGCGCCAGAACGACTGTCAACAAGAAGCGGGACAGGAACGATCGCCACGCGGATTCTGATCCAGCGCGCTCAGCCTGCCGCACCTGCAGAAGGTTGTTCAATGTGTGCAGAAACGCAACCCCGGATATTGTGCTGATGAGCTTACTTCTAACCCATCCCCGCCGGAGAGGCAATCATTTTCCCGCGGCCGCTGTTGCATGATTCAGTTCCGCGGGTGAGAGAGGATCGAGGAGCGGTTCCATGCCTGCTTGTTGCGCCGTGAGATTGGGCTTGCGGCCACCGGGTGGGAGGGACGATCACATGTACCCGAGGTCGCGCAGTCTTTCCGCAATGATGCGCCGTTCGGCCTCGTCCATTTGCGCCGCATCGTCCCGTAGAAGCTCTTGCAGTACGAAGGTGAGAAGCTCTTCCAAGCTGCCGAAACGTCCCCCAAACTTCTGCTCGGCACGTTCGCACAGACTTGCCGGCAACCGCAGATTGCGCAGCTCCCCTACTGGACTTGTGGCTTTGCTTTGCAATTCCGACACCACCCTCGTAAGAAGCCCAGTATACCCGAGCTCCAAAGCACTCCGGGGAAATCGGTACCTCGGGGTCTCTACCGATCGCTACTTGCCCTTGGCCCGTGCCGCGTTTACTTTCACCAGCAGTTCCTGAGCAGGTCCCTGCACCGGCCCGGAAATCTTGACGGCTTCGTTCAACACTTCCCGTGCCTCCGTGATCTTGTTCAGCTTGGCGTAAGCGAAGCCTAGCCGGTACAAAGCAACCGCGTACTGCTGCTCGTCCTGCCCCTTCAGCAACTCCGACGCGGCCTTCAACTCGGGAACTGCTGCCGCCGTCTTGTCTTGCTTCATATAGGCATAGCCCAACGTGGAGTGTGCTACGCCCGCCGACAACTTGCGCGAGCGGTCTGCGTCGGGAGCATCGGCCCTGGCCACCTCGATCGTCTTCTCCGCGTAGCTGATGGCCTTGCTCAGGCTGCCCGGCTTGGGATCGTCAACAAAGGTAGTGGACAGCAGCGTCAGCGTGGCCAGGCTGTTTGGATTCGCCGCCAGCGCCTTCTCTCCATACGCTACCAGCCGCGCCATGTCCTTGAGTTCGGAGAGCGACACCATGGCGTACGAGGCCACCGAATCCTCAAACCGGGAGTTGGGAAACGCCGGGGTGAAGCGCTCGATGTACGCCATGCGCTTTTTCGCGTCGGTCTCTTCGACCAGCGCATTGAATGCCGCCGCTTCCAAAAACTCGTACGAGCTCTTCGCCGAATTCTTTTCCTCCTCCAGCCGCGACGCGAAATCCTGGTCGCTCATACCTTCCGGCTTGGGTTCCTTGCCGATCGAGTTGTAGGCCTCCCCGCCGCGCACCGCATAGTCGATCACCTTCGCGTTGTCCTTCATCTGCTGCGCGATATTGGCCTGGGAAACCAGGATGTCGAGATTGTGGGCGGAACTCGCCAGCGCCTTATCGCCGTATTCCAATGCCTTCGGCAGATCGCCCGCGTTCTGGTAGTACTGCGAGATCTGCCAGTTCCCGTACGCCACCGCTGCCGGATTCGCCGCGAATTCCTGCACGAACCCTTCATACATGGTCAGCTTCTTCTGCGCATCCGGTTCGTTGGAAATCGCCTGCAGCGCCTTGTCTTCTGGTGTACCCGCCGGTATGACCAGCTTGTCCAGTTGCGCATGTAACAGCAGGGGAAGAGAAATCACCATCAGGATGACGGCCGAAATCTTGCCCTTCATTTACCACCTCCGCCCAGACGGATCAGCACCGAGAACAGCCCGAATGCTAGCTCCGAAGCGTGTTATCTGCAAGCCGACAGATCACACGGGCAGCGGGCAGCGCCTTCGTGCGCCCGGAACTGGAACCTACATTCCGAAGAATGAATCCAGGGACAGCATGTGCTGGAAGTATTGGTCTTTCCAGGAGGGATTGAGCCGGTCCAGCAGCAGGCCCTCAGCCGCCCCGAATGAGTAGACGACCACCCGCTTCATGCGGGTGAGATCAGCCTGCTTCAGCTCGCTCAGGGTGTCGTTTCTTGCCTTGCTAGCGTAGCTCGAGAACGGCTCGTAGTCGGCCAGTGCGGCATACTCCGCGGCCGGCTGGTGATGTGCGGCAGCTTCAGCAGCCTTGATCTGCGTGTAGCGAGCGATCCCTTCCTGCCAGAGCTGGAAACTGAGGTATTTGTGATCGTCTCGTGAGAGTTGTGCGAAGAATTTCCTGCGCTCCTGCACGTACTGCTTGGCCAGTTTTTTGAACTTGCTTTGGTCTGTCTCGGTCACCGCGCTATACAGCTGGTCCCGCAGATGGGCGAAGGCCTGTGCCACCTCTGGCTTATCGTACGGAAACGGGTAATCCAACATCCACATGCCGCTCTGATCGCCACGGCTCAACCCCAAGCCCTCTACGGCCGTCTGGTACTCCGGTTGGGCGTTCTGTAGCTGATGAAAATGCTCGTGCATGAGCGTGATCAGCCAAGGTGTGCTGGTCTTGCTCTCGGTGTTGGCTGGTTCCCCGATCACGATCACCGACGGCGGTCCGAACGCCGGAAAAGTAGCCAGCAACCGGGTGGAAAACTGCCGCGGCCGCGCATAGAGGTCATCTGCGACTTTTTCGAAGTCCTTGGACGGCTCGGCATCGTGCGTCAGGAATTCTTTGTCCGGCGTTACAAGCAGGATTGGCGCGGGGACCCGGCTCCAGTTGGGCCAGATCTGATCCTGAATCTGAGAGGCGAGCCGGTAGAATTCGCGGATGCGGACCGCATCATCAGCGGGAATCTGTGGGGTGCGAGCCTGGGCGCAAGCCATCACCGAGAGCAGCAATATGCTATACAAGGAGCGCATTTGCGAATTTAGACGCGGCTGACACCCAACTGGTAGCGGCGCCCATCTACGTGTACAGCCCTGGATTCCGGTACACTTTGCCGGAGCCCTGCGGGTTGGCGCGTCACCAGAGTAACCCTCCAGCAACATTTCGACGATCTTCGGGTTGATAATTGTCAGCACCTCCCCCCGACGAAACGGTGTAGTCATGGGGTTTGCACGCCGAAAACTCGGCCTCGTTCTCGCCCTCTCGTTGTTGGGACTGGCCCTCGCCGCCCCATTTGCCCTGGGCAAGAAAAAGGAGAAGCAAAACTCCGCTGGGCAGATGGATGAGCAGAAACGTGCGCTGCACGCCCTGAACCGCCTGACCTTCGGTCCCCGCGCCGGCGACGTGGAACGCGTGACGGCGACGGGCGTCGACCGGTGGATTGACGAACAACTCCACCCGGAAAAGATCAACGACAGTGCACTCGACACTCGCCTGGCTCCTCTTCGTACCTTACGCATGGACACACGCGAAATTGTCGAAAATTTCCCGCCCCCGCAACTCATCAAGGCGGTCGAGCAGGGCAAGCAGTCGCTTCCCTCGGATCCGGTCAAGCGTGCCGTTTACCAGGACCAGATCGAGCGCATGCAGGAGAAACAGGATCGTAAGCAGGAGGCTGCAAGCGCCGATCCCCCCGCCGCCGACGCTGGCAAGAACAAGCTGACTGACGAAGAGCGCGCTCGCCGCCGCGAGGATCGCCTCTACGCGGACCTGAAGGCACAGGAACTTCTCGATATGCCACCCGACCAGCGCATGAAGGAAATCCTCAAAATGTCGCCCGAGGACCGCCGTGCCCTGACGGCATCATTGAAAGGCGCCAAGCGCGATGAGTTCATCGAGGGCATGACTCCGCAGCAGCGCGAAACCCTGATGGCGCTCGACCACCCGCAGCTCGTCGTTCCCCTCGAGCTCATGCAGGCCAAGCTGCTGCGTGGCACCTACAGCCAGCGCCAGTTGCAGGAAGTGATGACCGATTTCTGGTTCAACCACTTCAATGTCTTTATCGGCAAAGGAGCCGACCGGTACCTGATCACCAGTTACGAGCGCGACGTGATTCGCCCCCACGCTATGGGCAAGTTCGAGGACCTCCTGGTCGCCACCGCCCAGAGTCCCGCCATGCTCTTTTATCTCGACAACTGGTTGAGTGTGGGACCAAACTCCGATATCGCCAACGGAGTGCCCAGAAGTGCCAACAAAGCCTGGCGCAAACGCTCCAACCAGAAGAATGCTTCCACCAAGCAATCCAAGGGTAAGCGTAGTGGCCTGAATGAAAATTACGGCCGCGAATTGATGGAACTGCACACCCTCGGCGTCAACGGCGGCTACACCCAGAGCGATGTCACCGAGGTGGCCCGCGTCTTCACCGGCTGGACCCTGAAGCAGCCCCGGCAAGGCGGTGACTTCACCTTTGAAGAGCGCATGCACGAACCCGGCGACAAAACCGTGCTCGGGCACCGCATCAAGCCCGCCGGCGAGAAAGAGGGACTGGAGGTGCTCCATCTCCTGGCTCACAATCCCTCCACCGCCAGGTTCATCTCTACCAAGCTGGCCATGCGCTTTGTCTCCGACAATCCGCCGCCAGCGCTCGTGGACCGCATGTCGCAGACCTTCTTGAAGAAAGACGGCGATATCCGCGAGGTTCTGAAGACCCTGTTCCAGTCACCCGAGTTCTGGTCGCCCGAGGCCTATCGCGCCAAGGTGAAAACTCCGCTGGAGTTCGTGGTCTCGGCCTTGCGCGCCAGCGACGCCGAAATCACCGACGCCGCCCCTATCGCGCGGCAACTCCAGGCAATGGGAATGCCCCTCTACGGTATGCAGCCAC
The DNA here is from genome assembly GCA_020073165.1 of Terriglobia bacterium. GTDB lineage: Bacteria > Acidobacteriota > Terriglobia > Terriglobales > Acidobacteriaceae > JAIQET01. Next base: position 264,995 of record JAIQFP010000008.1, read on the forward strand.
CGACCGGCTATTCGATGAAGGCAGAAACCTGGGTGAACTCCTCCGCCCTGCTCGGACGCATGAACTTCGCCCTCGCCCTCACCGCCGGAAAGCTGAAAGGTGTGCAGGTCGCCTCCGATCGCGTGCTGGGCGCCGCCAGCCCTCCGCCTGATCCGCAGCTGACCTTGGCATTGCTCGAAAACAATTTGCTGGCTGGCGGCGTCTCCCGGCAGACGCACGACACCATCGCCGCCCAGCTGAAAGACCCAAAGATCAGCGGGCGCCAGCTGGACGATCCCGCCCGTCCGCCCAATGTCGCCGTGATCGCGGGCTTGATCCTGGGTTCGCCCGAATTTCAGCGGAGATGACCGGCGTAGCTGAAACTGAGAACCGAGAACTGACAACGGAGAACTGGTTTTATGTCAATAACCCGCCGCGTTTTTCTTCGTGACTCCGCCCTCGCTGCCGTAGGCACGGCCGCCCTGCCGGTATTCCTGAGACGCGCCGCCTTCGGCGCCGAACAGACCGCGAAAACCCGCCGCCTGGTCGTCATCTTCCAGCGCGGCGCCGCCGACGGCCTGAACATCGTGGTCCCTCACGGCGAGCCGGCCTACTACGCCATGCGGCCTTCCATCAACATCCCGCGCAACGCGGTTCTCGATCTCGACGGATTCTTCGGCCTCCACCCCGCGATGCCCGCCTTCGAGCCGCTGTGGAAGCAACGCCACCTGGCCATCGTGCACGCCGCCGGTTCGCCCGACCCCACCCGCTCCCACTTCGATGCCCAGAACTTCATGGAATCCGGCACCCCCGGCGTAAAGGCGACCGATGATGGCTGGCTGAACCGCGCGCTGCATGCCGCGCCCGCTGACAATTCTGCTTTCCGCGCCATCGCCCTCGGCCCTTCTCTGCCGCGCATTCTCTCCGGCAGCGAGCCGGCGGTCGCCATGAACAACATTAACGACTTTGGCGTCGGCGGCCGCAACCCGAACGCCGCGCCCATCGCCAACACTTTCGAAGCCATGTACGCGCACTCGGTGGATTCCGTGCTGCACGGCACCGGCCAGGAGACCTTCGAAGCAGTCAAGATGCTGAAGTCTGCGGATCCTTCCAAATACACGCCCGCCCCTGACGCGGATTATCCTGGCGGCCGCTTCGCAGACAGCCTCAAACAACTCGCTCAACTCATCAAGGCGAACCTGGGCGTGCAGGTCGCCTTCGCCGACATCGGTGGCTGGGACCACCACGTCAACGAGGGCAGCACCCAGGGCCAGATCGCCAACATCCTGCACGATTTTTCCCAGTCACTCACAGCCTTCTGGACCGACCTGGGCGATCTCGCCGAAGACACCGTCGTGGTCACCATGTCTGAGTTCGGACGCACCGCCCGCGAGAACGGCAACCGCGGCACCGATCACGGCCACGCCAACGTGATGTTTGTCATGGGAGGACCGGTGAAAGGCGGCAAGGTCTACGGACGCTGGCCCGGCCTCGACCCGTCCCAACTCTACGAAGGCCGCGATCTCGCCCTCACCACCGACTTCCGCCAGGTGCTGGGCGAAGCCGTCTCTCGCCACCTTGGCAACAAGTCGCTGGACCAGGTATTCCCCGGGTTTGAGAATCAGCCCGGAAAATTCCTCCAGCTCTTGGGATAAAGCTGATTTCGCTTGATTCGCTGCCGTAGAGATGCAGCTTGCTGCGTCTCACCGCTTCTCCGCCTCCGCCTGAATCAAAGCATACACAGGATTCGGCGCCGTCAGTCTTCCCACTCGCAGCGAATACAGATTGTCCTTCTCCACCTGCTCCGCCTTTCCCAGGATCAAGTCCAAATCATCCGCCGTGGTCAGGAATTTCCCGCTCAGCGCATCCGCCTTGCCCGACGCCAGCCGGACCACCAACTGTGCCGGACGCTCCGGCGGCGAGGCCAGCCCCTGCTCGAAAATCTTCGGAAACCACGGCAGCCATTTTTTTCCCTCTTCAGAATTGAGCGAGTACTCGGCCATTGCCGTGCGCACCGTTCCCGGTCCGATCACGAAGGCCGAGATGCCGTACGGCTTGGTCTCCGTCGCCAGGCATTCCGTAAACCGCGCCAGTGCGGTCTTGCTGGCCACGTACGCCGAGAAGTACGCGATCGCGAAGCCCGCGGCTCCACTGGCCACGTTGACGATCCTGCCCCGCCGCCGTGCCACCATCCCCGGCAGCACACTGCGGGCGCACAGCATGGCCCCGCGCAGATTGACATCCATCGCCCGCCACCACTCTTCCGGATCGTTCTCCCAGAAGGGCCCAATCGGGCCGGGCACGCCCGCATTGTTCACCAGCAAGTCAATTCCACCCATCGAGAGCTCGGCCTCGCGCACCACGCTGCGCACGGCCTCTGCATCAGTAACGTCAGCGGGTAGCGAGCATCCCCGTCCACCCGCCCGTTCGATCAAGGCCAGTGTCTCCGCCAGTTCATTCGTCGAGCGGGACATCACCGCCACCGCGGCTCCCGCTTGCGCCAGGGCCAGTGCGATCGCCCGGCCAATCCCGCGCCCGCCCCCGGTGACCAGCGCCACCTGGCCGCGCAGCTCTTTTCCTCGTGCCTCAGCATTCATGACCGCCAACCTTTCTTGTTGTTACATCTCTCGCGCCTGTCTTGGCCCGCCGCCTTCTACAGTTTCAACTCCCAGATCTCCGATACCAGCTTTTTGCGTCCCCAGTCGGCATGCTTCTCTTTGCGGATCAACTTGAATCCCGCTTTTTCGTAGATGCCCCGCGCCGCCGTCAGCTCGCTCTGCGTCCACAGCATCATCTTCTTGTATCCCGCCTGCCGCGCGAACCGGATGCACTCTTCGACCAACCGCCGTCCGATGCCCAGCCCACGCGCCGAAGGCTCCACCAGTAGCAACCGCAGCTTCGAGACGGTTGCAGACTTCTTCACCAGGAACACGCACCCGACGACTTCGCCCTCGCGCTCCGCGATCCAGCAGCGCTCCCGCCGGGAATCAAGGTTCTCGATGAATTCCCCCGCAATCTTCGCCACCAGCGCCTCGAAGCGCTCATCGTATCCGTACTCCTGGTTGTAGAGCACGCCGTGGCGGTGCACCACCCAGCCCATGTCGCCGGGCTGATGCGGCCGCAGGATGTAGGCGACTTTGGGCTCGGGCCGGCCGCCCAGAAGTTTTTCGATGGTCTCCATCGCCTGTACCAGCCGGGCTTGTTCCACCGGCAGCAGCTTGCCCAGCATCGCCGCCACCTCCTCCTGCGACCGTACATCCAGAGGCGCGAACGCCTTGCGCCCTCGCCGGGTCATCGCCAGGTGGCTCTGCCGGCCGTCTTTCGCGGAAGGTTCCTTCTCCAGAAAGGCGCACTTTTCGAAGCTGCGCAGAATGCGGCTTAAATAGCCCGCGTCCAGCCCAAGGTCTCTTCCCAACTCGCTCGCTGTCGGCCGCTCGCGATGCGCCAGCTCATACAACACCCGCACCTCGGTGAGCGAGAACGGGCTCTTGTACAGCCCTTCCTGCAACAGCCCGATCTGCCGGGTATAGAAGCGGTTGAAGCGCCGCACCGCGCTTACCCTGTCGCCTATCGCGTTACCAGCCATACCGACCTCGGGATTGTAATTGTCAATCATATAATTGACTGAGTCAAGCACTTTGATCTGGTCTCGCCGGCAATAAAAAACGCCCCGCGGCAGCGGAGCGTTTCCCCCTATAAGGACGAGGTTTAGGATTTATACCTCGATCATCACGTCCCCGTTCTCCATCTTCAGCGGATACACCGCCACCTTCGCCGCCGGATTGTGCGCCGCCTCCCCTGTCTTCGGATTCCACTGCCAGCCGTGCCAGGGGCAAACCAGTTTGTCACCCTCCACCACTCCCTGCCCCAGCGGCCCCCCGCGATGCAGGCACACGTTGTCCATGGCAGTAATCACGCCATTCACATTCACCACGCAGATCATCTTGTCGCCACAGGGAAATTCTTTGGCTTCGCCCTCGGGAGGAAGGTCGGATCGGCTGGCGAGTTTGACGAGGTTGGACACGCCGTCGGCGGTTGCGACCAGCAATCAGCAGTTACCAATTAGCAGTTAGTCAGCACACCTGCCAGCGAACGCAGCCGCGCTGGAAAGAAGCCGAAGGACCAAGTGCTAATTGCTAACTGCTAATTGCTACTTCGGCTGCAGCGTCTGCGCGATCATCACCTGGCGCTTGAAATTCTCCACCATGTTTTCATCCAGCCGCACTTCGGTGGGACGCTTGGCCAGCGACATCTGATCGATCTTGTCCTGCAGCTTGAGCAGTGCGTAGAAAAGATTTTCCGGACGCGGCGGGCACCCGATCACGTACACATCCGTGGGCACGATCTTGTCCACGCCTTGCAGCACCGCATAGGTATTGAACGGCCCGCCCACCGACGAGCACGCGCCCATCGAAATCACCCACTTGGGATCGGGCATCTGGTCGTAGATGCGCTTTACCACCGGCGCCATCTTCAGGGTGACGGTGCCGGCCACGATCATCAGGTCGCTCTGCCGCGGGCTGGGACGAAACACCTCCGACCCGAAGCGCGCAATGTCAAACCGCGCCGTGGACGAAGCAATCATCTCGATGGCGCAGCACGCCAGGCCAAACGTCATCGGCCACACCGCCGACTTGCGCGCCCAGTTGAACACGTAGTCCACCGTGGTGATCAGGAAATTCTTTTCAAACCGGTTCTCCAGCCAGCCCATGTTGTGTCCTTTGCCCTGACGGGGGTGCCCCATTTCTCGCGTTCTTTGCGAGAAGTGGGGCGGCTCGCATGCAAGCTTTTCAGTCTAGGTCTTGGCCGGAAACGGTGTCAATGTCAATTGGGGATAGGAGACAGAGCGCTCCGAAACTGCCCTCACTACCCCTAGGGGTCGCCGATTCGAGCACCACAAGAGCGCAAAACAAGGGGGCGCGAGGGTGGGCGGCGAGTGGGCGGGCGGGTGTGGGAGAGCCAGGCCAGCGGGGGGAGGTATGGATCACTATCGAATCACCGTACCTATTTGTGCGTGACCACAGAAGTCGTCTTTAGCACTACTGCTTCTCACCGCGCAATGCTTGTATCCTGACCTGAGCTAAGTAATAGGTTGAGTCGGGAATTTCGACTGCCGTTTTCGGTTTGGTTACCCGCGCATAGTTAGCAAGCGCTGCATCACGCTCGCCGTATTGTTCTGCGATGCGACCGAAAGCGTACCAGTAATTTTCATCCGGCTCATCCAGGTTTAGCACATCCATGGCCTGGATCAGCACTTCTCGTGCCTCTTTTGTCTTCCCAACCTCAGCGTAAACGCACCCCAAAGTGTGGAGAATGTTGGCACTGTTATTGCTCAGCTGGGCGCCTTTGAGGGCGACTTCGATATCTCTGGGTTCGACTTTGCCAGTGAAAAGCGAGTCCCATGCGATCCTATTCAGATCCTGAGCCTCAGCCTTCCCTTCGTCAAGAATGTTCTGGGCCAGATCGTGCGCCTTAACATAGTCGCCACGAATTATTGCGTTCCAGACCAGAACGCGCATCGCAGCTACATCACTGGGAATACGATTCAGCCGCTCCGCCGCAAGTTTGTCTGCTTCTTCGAAGCGGCCCAGCGCTCGCAAGTTGAACGTTTGGGCGAAAAATGCCCGCTCCGACTCCGGGTATTGTCTTGCCAGATCCGCGGCAACGGCGAGATCCTCGTCATACTCATCAAGATTGGCGTAGCCACTGAGCAAGGCGAGCGAGATGTTCAGCTTTTCCGCGTCGTTGCGAGCAGAGCCCCTGGCCGCCTCCAGGACGGTCAAACCCTGCGGTGCCGTTTGTTTGTTTGTTATTAAAATAGAGGCGGCCGCCAGCTTCATGGTGGCAGCATCTGCGTCTTTTCCCTTTGTCCACAACCGTGGGAAGGCAGCGCTTGATAGGGGGTCGTCACCACCTGCAAGATGCCAACCATCCCTTAACCAGTCGAGCAGTACGCGAGCCCCGGCTTGATCGTTGGCTGCTAACCGATCTAGAACCTCCAGGCCGATTCCGCCGACATCGTAAGAAGTGGCGAGGAGCTTGTAGTGGCCGTCCTCTTTGACGATATAGCGTTCGCTCTTACTGTACGAAAGCCAAAGAGTAACTTTGTATCCGGTTGAGTCGTTACCTTCAATCTTTGGCTGAGCGCGAGTGATCTCGAGATCAAGGCCAACGTCCGCGAAGTCGCCGTTGCGGGCCTTCTTGCTCAGCGTGCCTTTTGCGTCCTTGACTAACCGATCCAGCACATTTGAAGTCGCCAGCACCCTGGCGCCGTTGCGGCTGCTGACGGAGCGCAATTGATCCAGAGTAAGGCCGGGATCGTCGGTGAGGACTATGAACCGCAGAGCGGCTCCGGAGGGATCGTCAGAGAATTTGAGTTGTTCGCGAAGCAAGGTCTTGCGGTACAAGGCGGCATAGGCAGCGGTGTCGGAGGCGGTATTGCCGGATGCGCCGGCCTCCTCAAGATCCGCGCCCTGGGAGTACTTACGCAGATTGATGAGCATTTGGCCGGCGGATGAAGCGACTTCTTTGAATTGTTGGTCGCTGCCCGTGCGCCTTCTCGCTTCTTCCAGCGCGGCTGGGGACCCGTGGAGTGCAGCCTCGCAGGCCACGATCAAAGCAAGCGGCTGGGGGTTGAGAGCTTCTGCACTCTTCTGGGCTTCGACAAACTGGCCGTCGTAGAAGAGATCGAACGAGATATTGTTTTGCATCCCGAATTCAGCGAGCTTGTCGGGGGTCAGTTTGCGGTACTCGGCTAAAGCCTCGTTGAGACGGGCGCCAGGGCCGTAGCGCAGTCCCCAGTGGTTGTGTTCGAGCAGAACGGCGAGGTTGGCAATGTTAGTTTTGTCTTCGGGTTCGAGGTTGATGGCGGCGCGAAAAGCGGCTTCTGCTCCGGCATAGTCGCTGCCGGGGCGAAACTTGCGCCCTACGGAGTCGTATTCAAGAATATCCGCGAGCGTCTTCTCGGCCAGCGCCGAAGTCGGTTCCAGTTTGACCGCGGCCTGGGCCTCGGCGCGAGCCACCTCGCCCAGCCCTGCACTCAGAAGCACCGCCGCAATCTGCAGATGATGAACCGCCTCTTTGGGGTGAAGCGCGATCAGTTCCCGATAGGACTGCAGCGCCTCGCGCACCTTGCCCTGGTTGACCAGTGTCTGGCCGATGGGCTCAAAGTAAATGAGAATGGGTTCACCGGCTATGAGTTCTGCAACCTTGTTGCGCAACTCGGTGGCTTCGGGGGCCGTGAGGCGCCGCTTCACGGTGTCGAAGCGCAGGGTGGCGCGAACCAGGCCATCCTTGTCTGCGGAAAATTCCTCGGCGAGAGTGGCCGGCCCGAGTGAGAGCTGTGCATTCGCGGGAAGGGGCTTAGGTCTGAAACCTGCCGGGGGCACAATGGAATAGCGCCACTCCGTGACAAACGCTTCTGGCAGCTGGTAGTCAGCGGTGCGTTTCTTCTTGGGTTTTTGCCCGCTGTCTTTATCCGCTTTGGGATCGTCTTCCTTTTCGCGTTGCCGAAGGTCGGCAGGAAGACGGCTGAATAATCCTTCGAAGCGGATGGCGGCTGCTGCGATGTTGAGATCGGTAACGCCACGCTTGGCGCGATCGCTTTCCAGAGTCAATTCGAACTGTTTCGAGAGATCGGTTGGATCGGAGCGGTCCATCCGATCAAGTTTTTCCGCCAAGTATTGCGACTTAACGTAGTTGGTCAGTTCATCCTTGGCACTTTTGCTTTCCTTGTCGGCATAAGCCCGCCGGTAAACAGACTCGCTGCTGCCGTGAGGCTCCGAGGTTTCAATGATCCGGGCAGGGCCGTTTTCCGCAAGGTAGATTTCTCGTTTCTCAATCAGCGCGTTGTCTGCGGAAGCGCTGTCTGGAGTGCGTAGCAACGAATTGCTGTCAGGGCGCACGATAAGCGCCAGACGCCCTTGATCGCTGTTTGGAATTTCACCGAGTCTCGCATATTCGTCGGTGGTGTCGATCCAGAGGTCAGGCGAGCGGGGGACATAAACAATGGCGTGATCGAACATGCCCATCCCGGGAAGATCGGAAGGAGGGTCTTCTCGGCTTCCTGCGTTGAGAAGAGCAATGTACGCGGGTATATTCGCACCCCGTAACATCGCCACCATCAAGGAGGCTTTGTCTTTGCAGTCGCCGTATTTCCGAGCGAGGGTCTCGCTGGAGAAATGCGGAACTATGGCAGATTCGCCAAACTCGACTCCGGTATAGCGAACTTCCCTGTTCAGATATTGGAGTATCGCGGCTGCTTTCTCGTCACGAGAAGCTTTCCCGGCGCTCAACTTGCCGACCAGAGACTTGAGGACTGCGTCAGTAATCTGTTTGTCGACGATCTTTCCATATTCCTCGGCCACTTGGTGCCACGAGTCGCCAGTGGAAAAAGTAATGCTGGGATAGGCAGGTAAATCGCTGGGTAATTCGGTATCAACGTCGTCGGGCGTTTCCACCAGTCCGTAGTCGAAAGTGATGCGTACCCGGCCCTCGGTTTCGTTTCGCTGCGGCTTCAGATCGGGAAGTAAATGGAGATCGTACCGCAGCGGAAGGGCCGCAGGGGCATCCAGTACTAAGCGAGTATGTTGCACTGGTACAGACGAGCCAAAGTAGAACCGCTCCACAGTACCGGCGGCAAAAAGAGGTGCGCTATCGGTGGAGACCAGCTCTTCGACGAGCGACCCTGGTGCAACGGCGGGGAGTGGAGCCCTCAGCACCCGGCGATCGCTGAAGACATGATCCGCGCTCTCTTTTGCCGGGGCATCCGTGATCGTCTTTGCATCGAGAACATGAACCGTCCCATCGGGCGTGATCACTCTCGCTCGCAGACCGGGGCGTTCCTCGTGCCAAGGCTCCCAACCACAGGAGATATCGCCCCAACCCTCGGCACCCTTCTGCGTGATGATCTTGTAAAGAAAATACCACGTATGGACGGCCCGGCCTTCGCTATCAAATACGACCGTTTCTTCATCTTCCAAAAAAAGTACATCGGCGCCCGCCGTGGGAGGCACCTGCGACACGCGCTGATACAAGCCTGACGCATCTGGTGAAAAGTGAGTTTCCTCCGGCACATTTCCACTGGCTGCGAAGGCTGAAACGAGCGCTGTACAGAGTAGAAATACCTCGATCCCGAAACGTAATGCGGACCCCTTATATAGGTATAGATAAGGCAAGATGGCACCCCCTCACACAACTGGAAGTACGGAGTAGAAGGTAACCCGGAAGGCACCGAGCCGCAAGCACTAGAGTCACAGAGGGATGTCTGTTAAAACTACCCCCCCGCAGATCAACATCTCGTGCACCTATGTGTGCCACTGCGTGACTCCCACCATTCTTGCCAGCGTGTACCAATGCCTTGGGTGCGGGCAGCGTCGGCCAGCGCGGATATCGGCGGCGTACGGCTTGGAAACACCAAGGGCCGAAGCGATCGTTGAGTACGCGATCCCGGCGACCCGGGGCTGGATTCTCTGCTCGTAAACCTCTTCAGTGAGCCAGGGGAAATCCGGGGACAGACGGGACGTTTCCTGATGTTTCTGCAACTACCGGTAAAAGGTAAGGGTATGTTGCCTGGCATCGGCATCTATCCCTCTTGGGGGCTGGCCCAGCCTTTCACCATCCGGTTGCCCAACCCCATCCAATCGGATACAAATGACTGTCGCCCTGACATGCTCAGTACCCGAACCACGACTCAGCCCTCGCCCACTCTCAGCCCCCGCCGTCGCTGGTGGGCGCAGGCCCGCACTTCCTTCTTCTGGATGGTGGTGATCGCCTTCCTGCTCCGCTTCGGCTGGATGGTCGTCGCCCACACCTACAAGTTCCGTACCAGCGACGAGAACTTCGGCTTCGGCTGGGAGATGGGACGCATCGGCCGCGCCCTCGCCGAAGGCCACGGCTTCAGCAATCCCTTTGACATTCAAACCGGTCCCACCGCCTGGGAGCCGCCGCTCTATCCCTACCTCATCGGCGGTGTCTTCAAGATATTCGGCGTGTATTCGCGCGCCTCAGCCTTCGTCCTGCTGACCATCAACAGCTTCTTCTCCGCCCTCACCGCCATTCCAATCTTCCTGATCGCGAAGCGATGTTTCGGAGAGAAAGTAGCGGTGTGGTCGGCGTGGACCTGGGTGGTGATGCCCTACGTCATCTACTGGTGCACCCACTGGGTGTGGGAGACCAGCCTCTCCGCCCTGCTGGTCGCCACCATCTTCTGGCTCGCCCTCACCCTGGAGGAGAAAGACGGCCTCAAGCCCTGGATGGAGTTCGGCCTGCTCTGGGGCGTGGCGGCGCTGAACAGTCCGGTGCTGCTGGCGTTCCTGCCCGTTTCCGGTCTGTGGGCGTGGTATCGCCGCGCCAAACTGGGCAAGCGCTCGCTGGCGGGAGTAGCTCTGGCCTCAATCCTCTTCTTCGCCTGCATCACACCCTGGCTAGTCCGCAACTACCGCACCTTCGGGCAATTCGTCTTCCTGCGCTCCAACTTCGGCGCCGAGCTGCGCATGGGCAACGGCCCGTTCGCCGACGGCACTTGGATGTTCTATCTCCATCCCACCCAGAATGTGTACGCGCTCGAGCAGTACCGCCGAATGGGAGAGATTGCGTACATCGCCGAACGCAAACGCCAGGCGATCGAGTGGATCAAGCAGGACCCGGCCCGCTTCCTCGGCGTCAGTTTCAAGAAGTTCGTCTACTACTGGGCCGGCGCTCCAAAACTCTCCAAGTTTCCGCCGCCGGAGGTGAAGAACTCTCTCTTCCTGGCGTCCTCGCTGCTGTGCTTCTGGGGACTGGCCCGCGCCCTGCGCCGGCGTAAGCCCGCCGCCTGGCTGTTCTTCTGGCTCGTCCTCTTGTATCCGGCGGTCTACTACCTGGTCTTTCCCCACGCCCGCTACCGTCATCCCATCGATCCGGAGATTGGAATTCTTGCCGTCTACCTGATTTCGGAAGTGGAGAAGAAGCCGCGTAAGGCGCAGGCGGTCAGCTCGCAGCGACTGGAATAAGGGAGAATGGTGAGAAGCTGAGGCTAGTCTGTCTCGATCTTCACCACGTGGATGGTGTTGGTCTTCGGCTCGAGGGTGCCGCTGATCTTGACCTTCTGCCCAATGAACCTCTTCGCTGAATCCTGATCGTCCAGGCGATACACCTCTTTCTTCGAGGACAGCACCAGGTCACCGCCCAGATACCTGATGCAATATAGGGTGCAGGAAAGCGAAGTTCCGCCCATGGACTTGGACTTCAACATCTCCTGATGTGAACGGGTGAGCGAGTGCACGTTCATCGAGCACTGGGAATCGGCAATCTCGCCGTGAAAGGTCCGTGGCCCTTCGCCGCCGGCAAAGGCTGCGAGGGACAATGCCACCACCCACGTGGCGCTCCAAACAGTCATCCTGCTCATCAGCAACTCCTTGTTGAACTACGGCACGACCACGAACTTCATGTGCATGCCTTCGTGCTCCTCGCTGCAAATCACAGTGCAGACCACGACGTACTCGCCCGGCTCGGCCGGTGCGGTCAGAGTGAACTCCTGTGTACCCGGCCTGAGCAGCAGGCTCCAACCCGGAACCTTGGAGCGGTCCTTGGCGCGCAGCAGCGTGAATCCGTGAATCGACCCGTCGCGGTTCCACGTCTTGGCCTTGTTCGCCGTAATGCGCAGCAACACCTCTTCACCCGCCTTAACCGTAATCTCAGGCTGCCTTTGGTCCTGAATCTTGTAGCGGCTGTCTTTGTCGGCCGTGAGCTCGATCAGGTGCTCCTGACCCGCGGCAGCGGCGGGAAACACCAGCCCGCACAAACCCAGCACGGTACGCAAAGCCATCACCCGGAGGATCGTCCTAGTCGCCATGTCCCTCGCTACTGCGTCATGTAAGACAGGATGAGCCGCATGTCCTCGTCGGTGATAGTTGCGCGCACTCGCATGTGGCGCACAATCGTGGCCATCATGCGCGGCGGAAACTTGTGGGGCGCGGCGTGGCAGCGGCCGCAATTGGCGTGGAAGCGCTGCTCACCTTCGATGCGTCTGGCATCGGCGTCTTCAGCGCTACGCACCACGGGCTCGCTGGCACTGTCTTTGTTGCGCGGCGCCGCCGCTCCATAAACCCCCGAAGCCAGCGCCAGGACAGCCGCCAAAAGGGTGAGTCTGATTTTCATTGTGCCCTTCCCAGGGGGAGCGCAAACCGGTAGGCGATCCCGACCGTCCATTGGTTCGAATTCCCGTCGGGACTGAAGCGGCGACCATAGCTGGCGGATGCCCTCAGTCCATCGCGAATGTAGAAGTTCAAGCCAAAATCTCCCTGCTGCGTGTTGACGTCCGGCAGGCCGTACTCTTCGGCCTCGGCTTCCTCGATTGCGCCGGCAAAGTACTGTTGCGCCCGGCCCACGATCTCGGTGCGACGCATGGTTCCCTTCCAGAAAGGAACCTGGCTCAGACGGTAGGCGGCTTCAATCCAATATCCGCTGGCCTCCGGCGACCAGGCATATTCGGAGCGCAGGTTGAGAGGAAGCGGATTTGGTTGCCAGGCGAAATGGCATCCGAACGAATTGGGCCTTTCTTCCTGCAGTTTCTTCTGCCAGGAAAACCCGGCTTCAATCCGCGGTCCGGGCAGGAAGACTCCGATGCGCGCGCCAGTAGTGCGGTCTGACTCAAATTTATTCACCGTGCTCAGCGTGGAGAAGTACGCTGCATAATTCAGGTTGACCTTGCTGTTCAGGGGGAAGCCACCGCGCAGCATCACGCCATCGCTGGAGCCGGTGCTGATGGGAAAGATCAGCGGCTCCTGTTGCAGGTTACGAATCCAGATGGGGTACAAACGCTCGTTGTAGATGCCGAACGGGGTCAGGAACCGGCCGGCCGTAACTGTCACGTACGGGTTCGCAATGTAGTCCAATTGGAGATAGTCAATTTCCTTTCCCACCATGCCGCCGTACGGGCCCCCACCCTCGGGCCGCTCGAATTCGCCTTCGAACCCGGCCCGCGACTCGACCAGCCAGTGATCACCGAAAGGAACCAGCAGGACGGGATTGATTTCCGGGACAAGCTCGTTCTGGCCTCCATCCACCTTGGTGAAATACCCTGCGGCCCCTGTGAGGATGGGCACTGGACGCTCGCTGTCCAGCGATTGCGCGAATAGGGACTGGGAAATCAGCACGGCAAAGACAAACACGCATCCCAGCCAAAGCTGGACGCGGCTTCGCCGATGCACACAAATCAAGCCATGAAGACAGAAATCCACCATCTACCCCACATCGTTGTCCCTATTGTCCCCGGCGTGGTGGGGAGGGTGTAAGGTCACCTTGGTAACGTCTTGTGAGGCCCAAGGTCATGCGCCTTGGCATAAGCCGCCCAACTGAGAACCTTGTGACCCGCCCAACCAGGGGATTCGTCGCATTGGCTGCGCCCTGAGGCCACAACTTTGGATACGGATATGGGGGGCGGTTTTTTCGCTCACGAACCCAGGCCTGCCTCGTCCAAGCTGTGTTGACCGGAGGAATTATGAAGCGCCAACGCACACTCGCCACCTGTATGGGCGCCATTCTGGGGATTCTCTGCGCCCTGCTATTCGTAGTCGCCCAGGGCCATGCGGAAGACCGGAGCTTCACCGAGGAGTTTCACCAGACCTATGCCCTGTCGCCCGACGGCCGAGTGGCGCTGGAGAACATCAATGGCGCGGCCCACATCACCGTCTGGGACCGCAATGAGGTCAAGGTAGATGCGGTGAAGTATGCCGGCAGCAAGGAGCGGCTGGACGACGCCCAGATCCGGGTAGATGCCAACAGCAACTACCTCTCGATCCGTACGGAGTACCGGGACCGCGACCTCACCTTCAATGATGACGACGAGCGCCATAATCCAGCCAGCGTGGAGTACACGCTGACGGTGCCGCGCAATGTCCGCCTGGACGAGATCAAACTGATCAACGGCTCGCTCGATGTCACCGGAGTTGCCGGCGAAACCCGCGTGTCGCTCATCAACGGCCGCCTCACCGCCCGTGAGTTGTCAGGCCCGGCCCGGCTGGCTACTATCAACGGCCGCCTGGATGCCCGCTTCGATCGTCTTAGCAACTCCCCCATTACCTTGAAGTCGGTCAACGGCAGCATTGAACTGACACTGCCTTCCGACTCGCGGGCGGAACTCGAGGCCTCTACGGTGCATGGCGGTATCAGCAATGACTTCGGCCTCGGGGTGCGCCATCATGAATATGTTGGCCACGATCTACACGGCGAACTGGGTGGAGGCGGCACCCGCATCCGGCTGGAAAACGTCAATGGCAGAATCGAAATCCACCACGCTAACGACAACCGCGCCCTCAGCCCCGCGACTGACCTGAACCATGACCGTGATCGTGACAGCGACGACGATGACGACGACATCTGAGGCCCACCGGACTAATCCTGTAGAGACGCAGCTCGCTGCGTCTCTGCTGGCGGCGGTTCTGCTGTCTGCCTCTCTTCAATAAATCGTGTACCCTGGCGCTGGTGTCCGCAAGTCCGGCTTCGAAGCCATCAGCAATAACGCTCCGGTGCGCTTGAACGCCCGCAAATCCTCCAGGCTGCGAAATGAGGTCGTCTTGTAGTCATCCGGGGTCGGCGTGTCATCGGGAATCTGCCGCGTTTCCACTTTCTCGAAGGCATGCGCCTTTAGCAGCTCCACATACTCTGCGGCGGAGCGCACATGCACCGGGACCTTTAGCTTGTCCACCCACTGCAACGAGTAGGGATTGTCTTTGTACAAATTGATCAGAATGAATAGCCGCCCGTGCGGGGCCATCACGCGAAACAGCTCGTGCAGCGCTCGGTCTTGGTCCGGGTAGTAGTAAAACGACTCTACAGAAAGAACCTTGTCAAAGAAGTTCTCCTCCCAAGGGACCTTCTCGGCCGATCCCCACACATAGAGAATATTGTCGAAGTCTTTCGAGGCCGCCCGCGCCTGCCGGATCATCTCATCCGACACATCGATGCCCACGACCTGGCCGAAGCCCTCCGGCCCCTCCGTCACCAGCCGCGCGAGCAGGCGCGTGGCCCAGCCCGACCCGCATCCCAGGTCGAGCACGCGCTCGCCCGGACGGAGGTCCATCAGCCGGATGGTTTTCTCGGTGATGTCGAGATGATGGCGCTCCATCTTCTCGCCCTCCCCGGCCTGGGCCCAGCGGTTGAATTCCTGCTGCAGTCGCTTGTCAGGAGTTCGATCAGCCAATGGTGCACTCCTCATTTTGGGAGTCAGGAGTCGGGAGTCAGTAGTCAGCAGAATCGGCCCGCACCAACCCCTGACTCCTGACTCCCGACTCCTGCTTTCTATGCTACAGTTCTCCTCTTTATGGCTCAAACTCCGCCGAGCCCGGAACCCAAGCCCGAACTCCTCTACTGCCCCAACTGCGCTGAAGAGGTCACGGACCCGCTCACTTGCGGTGACTGCTCCGCGGTCATCTGCCGGCGCTGTGGCACGCCGCTGGAATCGCCGGACGAACTCGGCATCGGATAACTCATGGACACTCCTGCCGTCACGCAGTCTGCCAAGCAGAATGAATCCAAACCAACTCTGGTCCGCGGCCTTTCGCTGTTGGACTCGGTCCTGTTGCTAGTCAGCGGCATCATCGGCTCTTCGATTTTTCTGACCGCGAAGGACATTGCCGGCCCGTTGCCCCAGCCGGTGCTTTTCCTAGGCGTGTGGGTACTGGGCGGAGTCTTCTCCCTGTTCGCCTGTGTCGCGTTTGCGGAGCTGGGTTCGATGTTTCCAGACTCTGGCGGACAGTACGTCTACCTGCGAGAAGCCTATGGCGACCTGGTGGCTTTTCTTTATGGCTGGATGCTGTTCGCGGTGGCCAATGGAGGCACGATCGCGGCCCTGTCGGTGGCCTCGGCTGCCTATACGGGCCAGATCATTCCCGCCATTTCGCAGGAGCATGTGGTGTTCGCGTTTGCCGGCATCACCTTCACCCGCGCTCATGTGGTCGGTTTAGTCCTGATCGTCGTGCTGACCTACGTCAACGTGGTGGGGCTGCGCTGGGGCGCGCTGCTCCAGAATGTCTCCACCTGGACTAAGTTCACGGCCATGGCGGCCTTTGTAGTGCTGGGATTCGCCATCGGCAAGGGGAACTGGGGGAACTTCAGCGGACATGGCGTCGGTCTGACGATGGGCGTGGGCCCGGGGCAATTCATCTCCGCTCTTGGTGTCGGCCTGATCGCCGTTTTCTGGGCCTATGACGGGTGGGTGTACATCACATGGGTAGCGGGAGAAGTCAAAGAACCGCGCCGGAATGTACCCCTGGCCATGGTGCTGGGTGTGCTTGCCGTGGGCGTGATCTATATGGCAATGAACATGACGTACGTCTACGCCATGCCACTCACCGAGATCGCCAAACACGAGACCATTGCCCACGCGGCTGCGACTACCCTGTTTTCGCCGGGCGCAGCGCTGTGGCTGTCCGCCACCATCGCGATCTCGTGCTTCAGCGCCGCCGCGACCTGCACGCTGTCAGGCGCGCGCGTGTATCTCGCCATGGCGCAGGACGGCGTGTTCTTCAAGCGCATGGCGGAGGTGCATCCCAAGTGGCGCACGCCGGCATTCAGCCTTATCGGACAGGGAGTCTGGGCAGCGCTGTTGACCGTGAGCGGGCGCTATGACCAGCTCTACACCTACGTGATCTTCGGCATGGTCCTCTCCTATACGCTGACCGTGATTGGGCTGTTCGTGTTGCGCTGGAAGCGGCCGGATGTTCCGCGCCCGTATCGCTGCACCGGTTATCCGTGGCTGCCCGGGATCTACGTGTTGATTGGCGGCGCATGGACCTTGAACACGTTCATTACCCGGCCGACGGAAGCTCTCGCGGGCATGGGGACCTCCTCGAACGCTGGCCCGCCTGGGGGTACGAGCCGGTCGGCAACGCACCCGAGCAGTTTGCGGCCAAGGTCACGGCGGACATGGCCATGTACGCGAAGGTGATCCGCGACGCGGCCATTCCCCTTCAGGATTAGCGGCCCGCTTTTTCGTTCCCCAGGACGTCGTTGAGCACGCGTGCGAGCCGCACGCCGGCCTTTCTGATCTGCAGATCGATCACCGGGGCGGCGCTCGCGTAGTAGACCTCGCCGAGTGCTACCACGCCCGCGATCCTTTTTCCGCAGGAACCCGGCAGCGGCGCATAGACCCGGTCGCGAGCGAGCGCGTGGCTTTCGGCGATCCAGTCGGAAATCGACCCTTGCTCCCAACCCCTGCGGTCGCTCTCGCCAATCGTCGCCGAAACCAGGGTGCGCTCGCCGCCGCGCTCCGCGGTCAGCCTGCTCAGCAGGTGCACATCCCAAATGGCGTGCAGGTTGAGGCTGCCGTAGGGCGGATTGTCGCGCTCCCCGAAGAACGAGACCTGCACGAGATTGCCGCCGCGGTCGCCGCGGTTCGCGGCGTGCAGGGGCTGATGGATGTCGCCAACCAGGTGCACGACCCACTTCAGCGCTTCGTTTCTCGCCCGCAGCCTGGCGCGCGGGTCGCCGAGCACCTCGATCTGGCGCGAGAGCTGCGCCGACGCGCAGCGGCCGCCGCGGCAATACCCCGCGTAGTCCGCCGCTCCGCACAGCGAGATGTCGTCGTAGTGCCAGGAGCCGCGACGCTTGCCCCAATCGAAATCCTTGATCTCGTCGGCCCAGTTCGCGATTTCTCCAAGGGTGCGCCGGCCCGAAGGCTCGCCGTCGGCGAGGCGGTCGTTCTTGAGCAACTCGATGACTTGCGCCTGCGCCCCCGCCGTGAGGTACCTCGACGCAATGTCGCCTATCACGCGATGGCCTTCGGGCCCCCAGGCGAGGGCCGGCGTCGACAGCGCGAAGAGCGCCGGCAGAAGGCGCCACATCAGGGGCGTGGCGCTCCTCCGTTCACTGCGGCTTGAACCCGATGTCGCGAACCAGCTTGCCGTACTTGGCGTAGTCGCTGCGGATGATGTCGCCGAAAAATTCCGGAGACTCGGTGACGATGATCAGGCCCGAGGCGATCATCTTGTCGGCGACGTCGGGCAGCTTCATCGCGCGATTGATCTCTTCGTTCAGGACCCGGATGATTTCTCGAGGCGTCGCTGCCGGTGCGATGTAGCCGAACCAGCCTCGCGAGTCGTACCCGGGGACGGCGTCGGCGAAGATCGGCAGCTCGGGCTTGTTCGGCACGCGCACGGGATTGGTGAC
>JAIQFP010000030.1 GCA_020073165.1 Terriglobia bacterium
AATCGGACTGCGTCGCTTGCGTCTGCGGAGATTAAAGTTCGTGCGGGAGCAGTTCTTCCTGGCGGCGGCTGCGCAGAACATCAAGCGACTGGTGCGGTTCCTCAGCCAACCAACTGCACCGCTAACTGTCACCGCTTAGAAAACGAGAAAAGGACTCGCAGACCCAGCCCGCACAAGATCGGTCCAATCCGTGACTTTTTCAACACCCACGCCTGTTTACAACAGTTAGGATTTCTGTTCAGCAACGTGACCCAAGCAGGGTATGGGAGTTGTCCTTACTGCAGCTTCGCGTACTCCGCTCTGGCTTCCTTCAGGATGGGGATGTCGGGATCGGCGTCTTTCCAGAGCGTGAGGAAATCCTGATAGGCAGCACGGGCTTTGGCCGTGTCGCCTTGCATGGTGTAAGCGCGCGCTAGGCGGAGACGGGCCAGCGCGCCCCATGGAAAGTTCACCACCAGTCCTCGGTGGTCAATGAACTTCTGAAATTCTGCTGCCGCTCGGTTGCCGTCGTGGAGCATGAGATAGGCTTCCCCACGCAAATAAGCCGGGCACAGGAATATCGTGAGGTTCGTTGGCATGCCCAGTTCGATCGGGCTCGCCACCTTCAATAGCTCCACTGCCCGGTTCGGGTCCTTGCGCTCCAAGGCGACCGCCCCCCGGATCGTGGGCAGCCAATACCTCTGGACCACCATGTCCAGAGGGAAGGTCTTGTCGAGTTCGGCGGCCTGCTTCTCCGCCCCCGCCGTGTCGCCTGCCCGCGCCAGAGCCAGCGCCGCCACCTCTCGCACAAAGCGGTTCGGGGCCAGCTTCAACGCCGCATTCGCGGAGGCACGCGCCTGCTCTCGGTTGCCCGATTCCACCTCGCGCAACGCCGCCGCTGCTTGGTATGCTGCTGCGGCATCTTTGGCGTCGTTGTGCCGGGCTGCGTCCATCGCCCGTCCGGTCAGCTCGTGCGCGTTCTTCAGCTTGCCGTACCAACCTTCCGTGTCCGCCTGCGCGGCCAGCAGCACGTCTTCCGTGCCCGGCTTGCCCATAACGGCTGATACCAACTGCGCCATCTGGGCCGCATCGCCCTTCAGAAAAGCCAACTGGTAGCGGTTCAGCAGGAGGTACTCGCTCTCCAGCTTGCGCTCCTCCGCCTGCTTGTACACCTCCTCCGCCTCATCCAGCCAGTTGAGGCTAGCGTAGGCACCGCCGAGGTTGAGATAGTTGACCTGATTGTTTGGCTCCAGGCGCAGCGCCGTTCGCCATTCCTCCAATGTCTTTTCCCAGTTTCCCAGGACGACGGAAACGATTCCCAGGGCTCTGTGAGGCGAGTCGTCTCTCGGGTAGGTATGCTGCCACAGTTCGTAGACCTGCGCCGCCTTCTCCAGTTCTCCCGTTCCCAGGTAGTAGCTCCCCTCGATGAAGAACCGCTCCCGTTCGCTTACCTTCTCCCGCAGCTCGTAAGCCTTGCGTGCACTTTCAACCGCTCGCCCGGCTTCGTTGATGTTGCCGTAGGCAATCGACATGGCGGCGTAGGGCATGGCGAAATTCGGATCGAGTTCCACCGCTCGCTTGTAGAAGGGCAGAGCGGCTGTGTTCCCTTTGGCAAGGTTCATCTTCCGCCCCAGGCTGTAAGCTTTCAGCGCCTCCAGCGATGGCGTGGTCGCTTCCTCCACTGGCGTGGCGTATTTCTGCACCGAACTGAGCGACTCGCCCAGCTTGCTGCGCAAATTGATCGCCGCATTGTCCAGAGCCTTGAGCACCGCTTCCTTGCCCGCCGCCTGCTCCTGCGCTTCGGCCAGCACGTCGCCCGTGCTGCAGTTCACTGCCTTCAACCCAATCACGTATTGGCTGCCCAGCCCCGCAATCGAGCCAGTCAGCATGGCCTTGCTGCCGGTGCGTTGGCAGACCTCATGCGTGACCTCGGGCGTCAACCGGTCACCAACCAGACGTCCCATCAGCTTCAATGTCTGGTTTACCTTGCGCTCGGAAAGCAGGTAGAGAAAAGGCGATTGCTCAAGCTGTACCGAGAGTCCCTGCTTCAGCGTGTCGTCGAACACGCTGTCACCGGTCTTGTTGTCGAAATCGGAGAGGACAATGGTGTCCTTGTCGGTCAGGCGCTTGCTTTGCTGGTGGGACCAATAGTAAAGTCCGCCCGCCACGAGCAAGGCGACGAGCAGGACGGGAACTGCAATCTTCCAGAGCTTCGCAATCCGAGCCGCAGGAGCCTCTGGCACGGCTGCCGTGCCTGAGCTTGCCACCGCACTCCGTCCGCTCTCACTGTCTCGCTTCAGCCGCTGCAAATCCGTTCGCATATCGGTTGCGTGCTGATAGCGAAGATTGTGGTCTTTCTCCAGAGCTTTGTTGATGATCCGTTCCAGATCAGGCGGCACATCGGGATTCAGCCGCAGCGTAGGCACTGGGTCGCGGTTCATGATGCCCTCTGAAATCACTGCCGAGGTCTCACCGCGAAACGGTAGAGTTCCGGTTGCCATTTCGTATAGCACTGCTCCAAACGAGAACAAGTCGGTTCGTGCGTCCAGTTCTTTTCCTCGCACCTGCTCGGGGGACATGTAGGCGACCGTCCCCAACGCCGTCCCGGGACTGGTCAAGTGTTGTTCGTCCATCGAGCCGGTCTGCGTGCCAGCCGCTGCGATTTGGCTGGCAGAACTCGTTGGAGTCACGACTTTCGCCAGACCGAAGTCGAGAATCTTGGCATTTCCGCGCTTTGTCACAAAGATGTTGGCGGGCTTGATGTCGCGGTGAACGATACTAGCGGCATGAGCCGCGTCGAGGGCGTCCGCGATCTCGATTCCGAGCGACAGCAGGGTTTCAATTTCCAGCGGACGACCTGCAATGCGGTGCTTCAGCGCCACGCCATCTAGGTATTCCATGGCGATGAACGCTTGGCCGTCCTGCTCGCCAATGTCATAAATCGTGCAGATGTTTGGGTGGTTCAGTGCGGATGCGGCTTGGGCTTCGCGTTGAAAGCGGGCTAATGCCTGCGAGTCGCGGGCAACTTCCTCCGGCAAGAACTTGAGGGCAACGAAGCGATGCAGTCGCGTGTCCTCAGCTTTATAGACCACACCCATCCCGCCAGCGCCCAACTTCTCAACGATGCGGTAGTGGCCCAGTTCAAGGCCGACGCGCAAATCTTGGCCTAACACTCGGCTGGCCATTACCCAATTGCCGCACAACTGAGCGCGTGCTGTCAGTGAAGAAGATCACAACTTGATGTGTGGGGCTGGCCAAAGAGACTCACTGGAGGGCGAGCCTGTCAGTTGGCGTAATATCCCCATTTCACTCATCGGCCCCTCCTGTCCAGGCTCCGTCAAGATACTACCCCGCGCGCGATTTGACTCCCCCTAACCGCCTGGGCTAGCCTCAGAAGTTCGCCCTCATGCGCACTCACCGCAAGTTATTGACTGTCCTACTGATAGCAGTCCTTGTGCCGGCCATCGGCACAGCTGCCCCGGTGCATCCAGCGCACGGCCAGCATGCCATGGTGGCGAGTGTGCATGAGTTGGCGTCGCGCGCGGGCGTGGAGATGATGCAGGCGGGGGGCAACGCCGTGGATGCGGCCGTGGCAACGGGCTTCGCTTTGGCCGTCGTCCATCCCCAGGCAGGCAATATCGGCGGTGGTGGCTTCATGCTGCTCCGGATGGCCGATGGCACAATCCACTTCATTGATTACCGCGAGAAGGCCCCGGCCGCAGCCACCGCGAACATGTATCTCGATGCGCAGGGCAATGTGATCGAGGACGCCAGTGTGGTGGGATACAAAGCGATCGGGGTGCCGGGTTCAGTGGCGGGCCTGGCTTTTGCCGAAAAGAAGTACGGCAAGCTTTCTCTGGACAGGGTCATGGCACCGGCTATCAAACTGGCGCGGGATGGTTTTGCTTTAGCTTGGGAGGACGCCTACGACCTCCACGACAAGGCCCTCGCCACGTTTCCCGAGTCCCGCCACATCTTCCAGCGCGACGGCAAGTATTACGAGCAGGGCGAGATTTTTCGCCAACCGGAGCTGGCGCGCACGCTGGAGCGCATCGCTGCCAATCCCGACGACTTTTATCACGGCACGATGGCGCGTGAATTGGCCGCGGCCATTCAGCGTGGCGGAGGCCTGGTCACGGCCAAAGACCTCGCCGATTACGAAGTAAAAGAACGCGCCCCGGTGCGGGGCACGTATCGTGGCTACCAGATCATCAGTGCGCCCCCGCCTTCCTCGGGCGGAATCGCGCTCATCGAGATACTGAACATTCTCGAAGGCTATGATCTGGGCAAGCTCGGCAACCGTTCCGCTGCAGCGATGCACCTGACCCTGGAAGCTTTCCGGCGGGCGTTTTACGATCGTGCCGAATTTCTCGGCGATCCCGATTTTGCGCAAATTCCCGTGGCCCAGCTCATGGATGGGAAATACGCCGCGGCCTGGCGCGAGTCCATTGACCCCGCCCACGCCAGCCTGAGCCAAGACTTGCGCCGGCCCGAGGTTTTCACCCAACTGGAACGCTATGCCTTGGCCCATCCTCAGCCCGCAGCGGTGCGGGAACCGGAACACACCACTCACTACTCGGTTGTAGATACCGCGGGGAATGCGGTGTCCGTCACCACCACCCTGAACGACGACTTCGGCTCGCGGGTGACCGCCGAAGGCCTGGGCTTTCTGCTCAACGATGAGATGGATGATTTTGCCGCCAAGCCGGGAGTTCCTAATCTCTACGGTCTTATCCAGGGAGCAGCGAATGCCATTGGCCCGGGAAAGCGCCCGCTCTCCGCCATGACCCCGACCATCGTGCTGAAGGACGGGAAGCTCTTCCTGGTGCTGGGCTCGCCCGGTGGGCCGCGTATCATCACCACCGTCGCCAATATCCTCATGGGTGTGATTGACTATGGGATGAACATTCAGGAGGCGGTCAACGCCCCGCGCTTTCATCACCAGTGGCTGCCGGACACTGTGCGTGTCGAGCAGTGGTTTTCTCCCGATACGGTGAGCGCTCTCCAACACATGGGCCATAAGGTGGAGTTTGGCATCATGGATGGGGGGGAGTGGAGCCCGCGCTGGAGTGACGGCGAATGTATTGCCATTGACCTGAATACGGGCGAGCGCCTGGGCGCCAGCGACGGGCGCAATAACGGGAAGGCGGTCGGCTACTGATGCTCAAAGCAATGTCCACCCACGTGTACGTGAAGGAGCGCCTGCATCCCGGGCTGCTGGACAGCCTGGTGCGGGGTGGCGCGCAGGCCATCGAAATTTTTGCTGCGCGGCAACACCTCGACTATGCGAACCGCAAGCAGCATGTGCGCGAAATTGCCGACTGGTTCCGCACCAGCAGCATCCCGCTGAATTCGGTGCACTCGCCCATGTACGCTGACTACGACTGGGGACGAACCGGGGCACCGCCGGTCAATATCGCTGCCACCGACCGGGCGCAGCGCATTACGGCCATGGATGAGATCAAGCGCGCCTTAGAGATCGCCGAGCAGATCCCGTTTCGCTTCCTGGTGCAGCACGTCGGCGTTAGCGGAGAGTCATTCGATGACCGCAAGTTCGAGGCGGCCATGACCTCCATCGAGCACCTACGCGCCTTCGCGAAGCCCTTGGGTGTCAGCATCATCGTGGAGAACATCCCCAACGAGCTGTCCACGCCCGACCGTCTGGTGGAACTCATTCACACGTCGCACTTCCAGGATGTGGGGGTCTGCTTCGACATCGGCCATGCCCACATCATGAGCGATGTGCCGCAGGCGTTTGAGATCCTCAAGGATCACATCCGCTCCACCCATGTCCATGACAACAACAAGGACCGCGACTCCCATCTCTGGCCAGGCAAGGGCTCGATCGACTGGAAGCAAGCCATGGAACTGCTGCGCTCGGCGCCGCATACGCCACCGTTATTGCTGGAGATCGAAGGCGACGAGAAAATCAACGTGCCCGAGGAAATGAAAGAGACGTTCAGGAAGCTGGAAGCGGAAGGAAATTGAGCAATTTGAAGGTAGTTTTCAATTACCCAATTACCCGATCACAAAATTTCTAAATCAGCTTATGTCATCACCCATCGCCACCATCGCCGAGATCGGCAAACACGAGGGCCAGGTCGTCACCGTCCGCGGCTGGCTGTACAACCTGCGCGAAAGCGGAAAACTCTTGTTCCCCATCTTCCGTGACGGCAGCGGCCTGATTCAAGGCGTCATCGCCAAGAATGCCGTCCCGGCTGAGGTGTTTGACGCGGTCAAAGGCCTCACCCAGGAATCCAGCGTGATCGTCGAAGGCAAGGTCCGCGCCGACAAGCGCGCCCCCGGCGGCTACGAGCTTGACGTGAGCAATGTGCAGGTCGTGCAGCGAGTATCGGAGTCCGACCCATACCCCATCACTCCCAAGGAGCACGGTGTCGACTTCCTCATGGAACGCCGCCATCTCTGGCTGCGCTCACCGCGTCAGGCTGCGATTCTGCGGGTCCGCGCGGAAATCATTAAATCTGCGCGCGATTTCTTCGATGAGCGCGGCTTCACCCTGACCGATCCGCCCATCCTCACACCAGCGGCATGCGAGGGCCCCACCACGTTGTTTCCCGTGGATTACTTCGAAGAGCAGGCGTACCTCACCCAGTCCGGCCAGCTCTACATCGAAGCCACGGCCATGGCGCTGGGCAAGGTCTACTCCTTCGGTCCCACCTTCCGCGCGGAAAAATCCAAGACCCGGCGCCACCTCACCGAGTTCTGGATGGTCGAGCCCGAAGTAGCCTACGCCGGCCTCGATGACGTGATGGAACTCGCCGAGGGGCTGATCTGCTTCCTCGTGAAACGGTGCCTCGAGCGCCGGCGCAGTGATCTGCAGACTATCGGGCGCGATCTTGCGAAACTGGAGAAGGTCGAGGCTCCTTTCCCGCGCATGACCTACGACGAGGCGGTGAAGATGCTGCAAGAGGCGCATGCCAAAGGCGCGCTGGAAAACAATTTTGAATGGGGCGGCGATCTGGGCTCGCCCGATGAAACTTATATTTCATCGCAGTTCGACAAGCCGGTCATGGTCCACCGCTACCCGGCCAAGGTGAAGGCGTTCTATATGGAGCCCGACCCGCAGCGTCCCGACCTGGCAC
The DNA here is from genome assembly GCA_020073165.1 of Terriglobia bacterium. GTDB lineage: Bacteria > Acidobacteriota > Terriglobia > Terriglobales > Acidobacteriaceae > JAIQET01. The sequence continues at coordinate 7,083 of JAIQFP010000030.1, forward strand.
TGTGCGTGGACGTGCTCGCGCCCGAAGGTTACGGCGAGATCATCGGCGGCTCCCAGCGTATGGCTTCGTATGACTTGCTGGTGCAGCGCATCCACGAGCATGGCCTGCCCGAAGAAGCATTCAAGTGGTACCTGGACCTGCGCAAGTACGGCAGCGTGCCGCACGGCGGCTTCGGCATGGGAATCGAGCGCGCCGTTGCCTGGATCTGCGGGCTGGAACATGTGCGCGAAACCATCCCGTTCCCCAGGATGCTACACCGGCTGTACCCGTAGAATTGTCGATCGCCCCATTTGACACGAGTAACCTATGACCCCAACGACCGCTTCGTTCTCCAACATCGTCCGCAAGAAAATTCGTGTCATCGGCGTGCCTCTCGACCTCGGGCAATCCCGGCGAGGCGTGGATATGGGGCCTTCTGCGGTGCGAGTCGCCGGTCTGGAAGCCCGACTGGAGGCGCTGGGTCACGTGGTGGAGGACGGCGGCAACGTGCCCGTCGCCATCCCAGAGCAGAAGAAAGAAGGCCATGCCCACGCCAAGTACTTGAAAGAAATAACCGCCACCTGCACCAAGCACGCGGATCTCGTTCTCAAGACGCTGGAAGCCGGTAAGGTGCCGTTGGCTCTGGGCGGAGACCATTCGGTCGCGGCGGGCACGATCGCCGGAGTCGCCGAATTCTACCGCCGCCAGAAGCAGAAGATCGGCTTGATCTGGATTGACGCCCACAGCGACATCAACACCCCCGACAGTTCTCCCAGCGGTAACGTGCATGGCATGCCCCTGGCCGCCATCATGGGCCTGTGGCCGTCGGAACTGGCCAATATCTTCGGGTTTTCCCCAAAGGTCAGCCCGGAGAACTGCGTGCTCGTCGGCATCCGCGACGTAGATGCCATCGAGAAGGAAAACATCCGCAAGGCCGGGGTCGAAGTCTTTACCATGCGCGACATTGACGAGCGCGGCATGCGCGCCGTCATGGAAGAAGCCGTCCGCATGGCGACACGCGGCACCACGGGTTACCACGTCTCGCTCGACATGGATTGGGTAGACCCGGAGGACGCCCCCGGCGTAGGTACGCCGGTCCCCGGCGGGGCTACCTATCGCGAGGCCCACTTGGCCATGGAGATCATGGCCGACGATGGCCACCTGCTCAGCTTTGAAATCGTGGAAGTAAACCCGGTCATTGACGAGCACAACCGCACCGCGGAACTGGCCGTGGAACTTGCGCTTTCGGCGTTCGGAAAGAAGATCCTCTAGGTGTTTTCCGGGGCGGCAGCCATACGGTCTGTCAGAGCACAACTTAAGGGCCGGTTGTGGGTTAACATAGCGGGCGGTCGCTATACATTTCATTGCGGAACGGGAGTGTAGCTGCATGAGACACCTCAATTTTGCGGGCATGGCTGCGATGCTTGTCGTTTGCTTGATGACCACTGCATTCGCCCAGGGGCGCGGGCAGAAAGGCGGCTTCGGAGGCGCAAGCGGGCCCGACGGCCAGCTCTGGCAGGCAGCCTTCGATGGCAATCTGGAAGGGGTCAAGGCGGCGTTGGCGCAGGGGGCGAGTGTCAATGCCAAGGGCAGAGGGGGATTCTCGGCCCTGCTGGCCGCTTCCCGCAATGGGTCCTTGGAGGTGGTGAGGTATCTGGTCGAGCACGGCGCGGAGGTGGACGAGCGGAATAATGCCCGCGACAAGACACCACTGCTGGCGGCGGCGTTCGATGGCCACTACGACATCGCCGAGTATCTCATCGAACATGGCGCCAACATCAATGTTCAGGCCGTGAATGGCTGGACACCTCTTCACGACGCCGCTTACATCGGCAATTTTCAGATTGTGAAGCTCCTCGTGGACCACGGCGCCAATCTTTCCCTCCGCAACGAACGCCACGAGACTGCCCGCGAGACGGCGGAACGCGGCCAGCACGACGCCGTTCGCCGCGGTCAGACACACGCGTCGCCCGAGGAATACAAGCAAACGATCGAGTACATACGGTCGCACGAGAAATAGACTGCCGGCGCGCGTAGCGCAACATCCCTCAGCATGTGCCTTGTCCTATCGGGGAGTGCAAAACTGCTCCCCCATCAGCTCGGCAACTCGGATTCTGTCGCGGCGATTCCGTTCTGTTCCAGTGCCCGGTGGAAGCAGGCGGTGATTGTAACAACCCGGAACCAAGCCTGGGATTGACGGAAAACCCGCTCCCGTCCAGACTGAAGAGTCATGAAGAAGCTCCGGGTCGGCATTTTATTCGGCGGCCGCAGCGGCGAACATGAGGTGTCACTGCTCTCCGCGGCTTCGGTCTTTGACGCCATCGACAAGAACAAGTACGAGGTTGTTCCCATCGGCATCACCAAAGAAGGCCACTGGGTCACAGCCGATCACGCTGAGCGGCTCCTGAAGGGCATGCCACTCCAGCACGAGGAGCGTCATCTCCGCGCCGGCGATCCCGAGGCCACCCCCGGCGCCGCCGTGCTGGCCCAAGGCGAGGCGGTGATCGTTCCGCCCGAGCCCACCCTGCGGCCCGGCAGCCTGACTCCATTTCAAACCGATGCCGGCACCGCCGCCCTGACCAGGCGCGCCGCCGACCGCGCCATTAACGTGGACATCATCTTCCCCGTGCTGCATGGCACCTTCGGCGAAGACGGAACCATCCAGGGCCTGCTCGAACTGGCGAATCTTCCTTATGTCGGCGCGGGCGTGCTGGGCTCGGCCGCCGGCATGGACAAAGACGTCATGAAGGCGCTGTTCCGCAATGCCGGACTGCCCATCGTGAAACACGTGACCATCCTGCGCGGCGACTGGGACACCGATCCGAAAACGACCGAGAAGTTGGTCGAGAAGGCGCTGAAGTATCCGGTGTTTGTGAAGCCCGCGAACCTGGGATCATCGGTGGGAATTTCGAAGGCCCACAACCAAAAAGAACTAGGCCCAGCAATTTATGAAGCCGCCAAGTTCGACCGCAAGATTGTGATCGAGCAGGGCGTGGGCGGCACGAAGCAGAAGGCGCGCGAAATCGAATGCTCGGTGCTGGGTAACGACAAGCCCGAGGCATCCCTTCCGGGAGAGGTGGTTCCCGGCAAAGAGTTCTACGATTACGCCGCCAAGTATCTCGACGAGGGCTCCAGCTTGATCATCCCGGCGAAGCTGACCAAGGCGGAAACCAAGAAGGTGCAGCAGCTGGCGATCGCTGCGTTCCAAGCCGTGGACTGCTCCGGCTTGGCGCGCGTGGACTTCCTCATGGATCCCAAGACCCGGAAAATCTACGTGAACGAGATCAACACCATGCCCGGCTTTACCGCCATCAGCATGTATCCCAAGCTGTGGGCGGCAACCGGCTTGTCGTATCCTCGCCTGATCGAGCGGCTCATCCAGCTTGGCCTGGAGCGGCACGAGGAAAAGAAGAAGAACCAGTACAGCCGGTAGCCCGGTGCGGCGAGGACACTCCTGTCCGCGCAAGCTGTCCTCGCTACACATTCATCCACACATCGCTGTGTGTAACAGTTCACACTTTGGCAGGCAGGCATGCTCGATGAATCTAGATATATCTAGATAAATCTTGACACACCCAGACCCGTCAGCCTAGGATTATTTCCTGAGGGAGACTGCTCCGTGTCCACCACCAAGCCGCCCACCGTAAAGATTGGCCCTGCCATCGACGCCAAGCTCTACACCGAGTTCTGCAGGATTGCCAAGGAGAATGGGCAGTCCCAGCGCTTTCTGCTGGAAAAGGCGATCGAACATTACATTCAATTCGTTGCTCCTTCGCAGCGCACGGTCCGCCCGGAGGTGATGGCGCACTTCCGCCGCTCCACGAACAAGAACCGGGAACTGCACCGACTTCTGGCCCGCTAAATGGCGGAGCGCATCTACCTGACGCTGGCAGAAGCTTTGGAGATGCACCGGCAATTGATCGAGGAGTTCGGCGGTTCGCCCGGGCTCCGTGACCAGGGCCGGCTGGAAGCCGCCATGTATCGTCCCCAGATCGGCTATTACAACAGCCTGGCGGAGGAAGCCGCGGCTCTGATGGAATCCTTGGCGAACAACCATGCCTTCGTGGATGGAAACAAGCGGATCAGCTTTGCCGTAACCGACACCTTCCTGCGCGTCAACGGCTTCTATCTGAAAGTAGACTCTGGCGCCGCCCACAGGTTCATCACCCAGGCGATCGCCAAGGGCAAGTTTCGATTCGGCGTAATCCTGGAATGGATTTTGTCGAACGTGAAACCCCTGCCTGACTGATCCGGCAAGGTCGGATTCTTCCCTTGACGAACGCTCCCCAACCCGCTACTATCTACCCCCAAGTTTGCTCATTTTGAGCAGACCTTGAATTTCATGCAGAGTGGCTGAGGGACGAGCCCTGTGAAGCCACGACAACCGGATCGGGAGATAATCCCGGTCGCCGGTGTCAACTCTCGCCCGGAACGAACGGGGAACATGAGATTTGGGGTGCCGCATTTTCAGCATCTCGTTGACCTCTATTTCCTTTCCCCCGGGATCGAGGCCTCGTCCTTCCGCTACTCCAAGCGAGTAGCCGATGACATACGAGTTGCGGTGCCGGGAATGCGGTAAGAGCTGGGGAAACCAGCCTCGCTCCATTTGCGAGGATTGCTTTTCTCCCCTGGAAGTTGGTTACGACTATGCGGCAGTACATTCTGTTCTCACACGCGAGCGAATTGCCCAACGCCCACCGAACATGTGGCGCTACGCGGAACTGCTGCCTCTCCCGGCGGATTACACCCCCCACCTGCCGGTAGGCTTCACGCCGCTGCTAAGCGCGCCCCAATTAGCTAAACATCTAGGCGCAAACAGGCTCTGCATCAAGAACGATGCGGTTTGCCTGCCCACGCTGAGTTTTAAGGACCGCGTGGTGGCAGTGGCTCTAGCCCAGGCGCGCAGCTTCGGCTTCGACACCGTGGCGTGCTCCTCCACCGGAAATCTCGCCAACTCGGTCGCCGCCCAGGCCGCGCGTGAAGGATTCAAAGCCTGGATCTTCATTCCGGCCGACCTCGAGCCGGCGAAGATTCTGGGCACTCAGGTATACGGAGCGAAGTTGGTGCGCATCGCAGGCAGTTACGACCAGGTCAACCGGCTGTGCTCGCAGATCGCCGACGAGCGCCCCTGGGGATTTGTGAACGTGAACCTGCGACCGTATTACGCCGAAGGATCGAAAACCGTGGGATTCGAAATCGCCGAACAACTCGGCTGGCGGCTGCCCGACAACGTTGTCGTCCCCATGGCGGGAGGATCTCTCATCACCAAGATCAAGAAAGCCTTCGATGAATTGATCCAACTGGGCCTGGTTGATCCCAAGCCAGTTAAGTTCTTCGGGGCGCAGGCCACCGGTTGCTCGCCGATTTCGACTGCAGTAAAAGCCGGAAATGCCGATATAGAACCCCAGAGGCCGGCGACCATAGCGCGCTCGCTGGCCATTGGTAATCCTGCGGATGGTCACTATGCCATCAAGGCAATCACGAACAGCGGTGGCTGGGCTGAGGATGTCTCAGACGCCGAAGTCGTCGAGTCCATCCAACTCCTAGCCGAAAGCGAAGGCATTTTCACCGAGACCGCCGGCGGCGTCACCGTCGGCTGTGCGCGCAAGCTCTATCAGGAAGGCCGGATTTCACCGGAGGAGACTACGGTGTTGTGCATTACGGGAAACGGTTTGAAGACCACTGACGCGCTCGCGGGCCAGTACGTTGCCGAAGAAGCGATCGCGCCCAAGATGTCAGTGTTCGACAAGTATCTGGAATCCGTATTGGATTCCGCAATCCAAAGCCGGCAAAACGCCGGCGCAACCGTGGAGGCTTGAGATGACCATTACCGTCCAAATTCCGACAGCCCTTCGCCGTCACACCGCGGGAACCGGCCGCACAACCTGCGCGGCCACAAACCTGGAGGAACTGTTCACAGCGCTCGACCAGCAGTTCCCCGACCTGAAGCCGCACCTGCGCGATGAAGCGGGTCAGGTCCGCCGGTTCCTGAATGTGTACGTCAACGAAGAGGACATCCGTTTCCTGGGCGGGAATGCTTATGCCTTCCGGGACGGAGATGAGGTCCTGCTGGTGCCCTCGATTGCAGGCGGTGCGCCGGATGACGACGAAAGGTTACAGCCATGGTTGCGAGGAAGTTGAAGATCGGATTGCTGGGTTGCGGTACGGTGGGTGGCGGCCTGGTCGAACTTGTCGGCAAGAACAGCTCACTCATTCGCCAGCGCGCCGGCGTGGAACTGAGCATCACCAAGATTCTGGTGCGCGATCCTCTCAAAGACCGCCCCGGCGTGGAGCGCGCTCTCCTGACCACGCATCCGGAGAAGGTTCTCGACAACGGCTGCGACATGGTCGTCGAACTGGTGGGCGGAATCGAGCCGGCGCGCACTTTCATCCAGCACTCGCTGGCTCGGGGCAAGCACGTGGTCACCGCCAACAAGGCTCTGCTTGCCCTCGACGGGTTCAGCCTGATGAAGGCTGCGGAACTCCAGAAAGTGCGCCTGGGATTTGAAGCCAGCGTTTGCGGCGGGATTCCCATCATTCGCGCTCTGCGGAACGGCCTGGTCGGCAACCAGATTCAGCGCCTGACCGGGATTCTCAACGGCACCTGCAACTACATCCTCACGCGCATGACGGAAGACCGCGTCGAGTTCGACGCCGCGTTAGCCGAAGCCCAAGCCAAGGGCTTCGCCGAAGCTGACCCGACTCTCGACATCGACGGCCACGACGCTGCCCAGAAGCTCAAGATTCTGGCCGAGCTCGCCTTCCATTCCCGCGTCGCCGCTGACGCGGTGCAAACCGAGGGCATCCGCCACATCACCGCGGATGACATCCAGGTCGCCCGCGAGTTGGGCTATGTGATCAAGCACATCGCCACCGCGGAAGTGGCGGACGATTCCATCGCGCTCGAGGTGCATCCGGTGCTGCTCCCGGCAACCGACCAACTCGCCAGCGTCCGCGACGAGAACAACGCCGTGCTGGTCCGCGGCGACGCCGTGGGCGAGATGCTGTTTTCCGGCAAGGGAGCCGGCTCTCTGCCCAGTGCTAGCGCCGTGCTCTCCGACATTGTGGATATCGCCTGCCACAAAGGTGGATTCTCCGCCAGCTTTGGCGGCGCGGTGCGCACGGCCGTACCCGACCACTCCGCCCGGCACTATCTGCGCTTCCCGGTTTCCGATCCCAGTGCCATCGGCCCGATCACGAACATCCTGGAGAGAAACGGGGTTGGCATAGTGCGGGCCGCCGCCGTCTGGGCGAAGAACGCATCCGCGCAGAACCAGGTGCGGGTGCTGACCCAAGCGTGCTGCCGCAGCGCGGTCGAAAACTCACTGCGCGACATCGCAGCCAGCGGCCTGGAAAAGGGGAAGGGCATCGCGTTGCGCGTGGCGGAGTAGGGGCAGCGAGAGCTCAGGCGCAGAGCTTGATCAGCCTTGTGCCTGAGGCGCCCGGATGGTCAGCACCGGGCACGTGGCCAACCGCACCACCTTCTCTGCCACGGAGCCAAACACCAGGTGGCGCAAACCAGTCCAGCCGTGGGTAGCGATCACGATCAGGTCCACGCGTTCCTTCTCGGCGATCAGCACAATTTCGCCTGCGGCATCGCCGTGACCGACCATAGTGCGTACCGAGACCTTGGCCGCGACCGTCTTGGCCTGCAACTCACGCAGCTTTTTCTCCGCGTCGGCGTGCAACGCCTTCTCGTACTCCGGCAGTTCGAAATCGTAAACCGGATCGGAAGATGGGACTGGAATGGTAGGGACCACGTAGGTCAGGCAGATCTCAGCGCCGAAGTGGGCCGCCAGTTCGGTGGCAGCCTTCACGCCCGCCAGGGAAGCCGGGCTGAAGTCAGTAGGGCACAGAATGATTTTGATCGGCAGCATTGTGAGTCGTTGAATTATAAGGTTTTTTTCACCAGGCCGGCCCCCGGCGGCTGCTTTGCATCGGCCGTGGGCGAGACTTGTGCAGCCCTGGCCTCTGGTCTATAATCTAACTAACTGGTTAATTAACGAGAGTTTCCATGAAAGCTGCCCCCGCCAAGTCGCGCCTGGGCTCCCGCGGCCGCCCGGAAGAAAGCCGCGCCGCCATCCTGCAGGCGGCCATCCAGGAGTTTGCCCGGGACGGAGTCGCCGGCGCCCGCACCGATGCCATCGCCCGCGCCGCCAAGGTCAACAAGGCCCTCCTCTACTACTACTTCAAGGACAAGGAAACCCTCTACGGCGCAGCCCTTGACTATGCCTTCAGCCAATTGAAGGACCACATGATGCAGATCCTGGATCGCGACCTGCCTCCCGGGGAGAAGGTCCGCACCTATGTCGCCACGTATTTCGATTTCCTCGCGGATCACAAGGTCAACCGTGACCTAGTGCAGCGGGAGATGATGCGGGCCGGCCATGGCTCTCCCCATTTGCAACGCATCGCCAAGAACTACTTTCAGCCTCTGTTCCTGCGGTTGGGCCAGGTGATTCATGCCGGCATCGCTTCCGGAGAGTTTCGCTCAGTCGATCCGCTGCACTTTGTCCCTTCGATGATCGCGCTCGTGGTCTTCTACTTCACCAGCGCCCCGGTGATGAAGACCGTGACCGGTTTTGATCCGCTGTCGCCGGAGCGCGTGGCGGAGCGTCGCGCCGCGGTACTGGACTTCATTTCCGCCGCGTTGTTCCGGCATGAGGGAGAACGCCGGTGAATGCGCGCAACAAGTTTCTGATCCTGCTCGCGATAGTTTGCACGGTAGCGTTGACCTACTACCTGCTCTCGACGCCAAGCTCCAAAGACCTGTTGCTGATTGGCACGGTGGATTCCAACCAGGTCATGGTGAGTCCCCAGATCGAGGGCCGCATCTCGAAGCTGCTGGTGGAGGAAGGCACGCAGGTGAAGCAGGGAGACTTGATCGCGACCCTCGATCCCTCGGAACTGGAGGCCCAGGAGCGCGCCGCCGCGGCCACCATCGACAGCTTGAAATTCAAAGTCGCCGAGACCCAGTCCACGCAGCAGGCAACCTCGGGTTCCACCTCGAGCAGCGTGGCCAATGCGCAGGCCCGGTTGCAGTCGGTGCGCGCCCAGCTGGTGCAGGCCGAGGCGACGCTGCAATGGACCGAGAGCGACAGCCGCCGCACCATTGAGCTGGCAAAACAGGGAATCGCTTCGGACCGGGACCGTGTGCAAGCGGAGAGCAACTTGAAGGCGCAGCATGCTGTGGTGCAGTCGCTGAAAGACCAGGTGAGAGCTGCCGAGGCCGACCTCAACATGGCGATGGCCAATACCCACCAGGCCAACGCAGCGCGGAGCACGGTGGCTTCCACCCGAGCACAACTGGCCAATGCCGAGGCACAGCTCAAAGAAGCCGAGGTCCGGTTGGGCTACACCCAAATCTACGCGCCCGTGAGCGGAACCGTTTCCGTGCGCGCGGCTCGCCAGGGCGAAGTGCTCACTCCCGGGCAGCCGATCGTGACCATCATCGACTTCAGCGATACCTGGGTACGCGCCGCGATTCCCGAAACCCAAGCCGATCACATCGGCTTGGGCGACACGCTGCGCATTCGCTTGCCCGGAGGCACGATGACCTCCGGCAAAGTGTTCTTCAAGTCCGCTGAGGCGGACTTCGCCACCCAGCGCGACGTCAGCCGGCGCAAACGCGACATCAAGACCATCGTGCTCAAGGTGCGGCTCGACAATCCCAAGGGTGCCTACGTCCCCGGGATGACGGCAGAGGTTCTGGTCTCGCCGGCACAGTTGACTGGGACCAACCAGAGTGCGTCCACGGAACAGCACCCATGATCGCTGACCTCAAAGCTGGCAACGGCGGAAGCAACGGCGGCGGCGCCGTACGCAATGCGATTGAGGTGGAACACATCGTCAAGAAGTACGGCGACTTCACCGCGGTGGACGATGTTTCGTTCGCGGTGAAAGAAGGAGAAATCTTCGGTCTGTTGGGACCGAACGGCGCGGGCAAGTCAACGCTCATCCGCATGATGACCACGTTAATTCCCCTTACGGCGGGGAAGGCCCGCATCGCCGGACACGACGTGGAGAAAGATCCGGATGCGGTGCGGCGGGTGATTGGCGTTATCCCGCAGGCACTGACCAGCGACCTTGACCTCACCATTGAGGAGAACCTGAACATCTACGCCAAGCTTTACGACGTTCCCGCGAAGACCCGCAAAGCCGCGATCGAAGAATTACTGGAGACGGTGGACCTGACCAAGTGGCGCGACGCCCAAACCAAGACGCTCTCCGGCGGCATGCGGCGTCGGCTGGAGATCGCCCGCGGGTTGGTGCACAGTCCACAAATCTTCTTCCTGGACGAGCCCACTACGGGACTGGATCCGGTCTCGCGCGTGGCGGTCTGGGAAATGCTGACCAACATCAAGGCCCACCGCCAACTCACGATTCTGATCACCACACATTACATGGACGAGGCTGACCGCCTGTGCGACCGCATCGCCATCGTGGACCACGGCAAGCTGGTGGCACTCGACAATCCGACGGCGCTGAAGGCGAGCGTGCCGGGATCGAACGTGATCGAGGTGCAGTTTGAAAATCCGCCGGCTGATTGGGAGCAGCGCCTGCATGCCCTCACTGCCGTCACCTCGGTGCAGCACGAAGGTGCCGGCATGTTCCGCGTGTTGACCAGCAACGGCTCGCGCACCACCACCGAATTGGTGGAGGCGGCAGTCCAGGCCGGAGTCCCGGTCAGGTCCCTCTCCGTGCAGAACACCACGCTGGACGATGTTTTCGTCCACTACACCGGACGGCAGTTGCGCGATGAATTGGTAAAAGCCTACGCCTTCGTCATGCCGCCCAGACCGGGGATACGTCCATGAACCGGATGCTGGCTATCGTCGAACGCGAGATGCGCAAGTTTTTCCGTTCTCCGACGCTGATGATGGCGTCCATGATTTTCCCTCTGGTGCAGCTCATCGTGCTGGGCAACGCCTTCGGCGGCAAGATTCGCGACGCCAAGCTGGGCCTGGTCGACCAGGACGGCGGCACTCAGTCACTGAGGATCAAAGAGGCCTTTGATTCGGTGCGTGCCAACATCCGCACCTTCGAGCCCGTCTACTACAACGACGACAAGAAGGCCATGGAGGATGTGCGCAACGGCAAGATTCAGGGCGCGGTGATTATTCCTCCGCAGTATTCGCGGCGTGTGTACGAGGAGAATCACCCGCGCATTGCGCTGATTGTGGACAACAGCGACAACTTCATGAGCTCCACCCTGGAGCAGGAACTCACCGAGCTGACCAATGCGCTGAACCAGCCCACCATCGAGCCGCGGCTGCTCCAGAAAACTGCGCTTGATATTGTGGAACTGTACCCCTACATCGAGTACATGAAGTACCTGCTGCCGGGCTCGATCACGCTAGCCATGTTTGTCTCAGTCATGATCGGCGGCGGCATGCTGTACATCGACGACAAAGCCCGTGGCGTGCACGAGGGCTACCTCGTCACGCCGATTACGAAAACCGAACTGGTCTTCGGACTCAACGCCGCAGGTGCGATCAAGGCTGTGCTGACCGGCGTGGTGATTACCGTGATCGGCTCGCTGCTGGCGGGTGTGAGCACGCTGTTCAATCCGTTCACGGCGTTCGGACTGCTGCTCATGATTCTTCTGACCTCGCTGGCCTTCAACACCATGATGTTCCTGCTGATGGTGCGCATTGAAGACCCGCTGGTGCCGCGTGCCATGTTCGGAATCCTCAACACCCTGCTGTTTTTCCCCAGCGGCGCCATCTACCCGGTGCAGGCGTTTCCTTTCTGGCTGCGCGCCATCGCCAAAGCCGACCCCTTCACCTACGCCGTCCACGGCTTCAAGTCGCTGCTCCTGAAAGAAACCGGCCTGACGGCCATCTGGCCCGACATGCTCTACCTGTCCATCTTTGCCGTGATCACCCTGAGCATCGCCACGCCGCTGTTCAAGCGCACGCTGTAGCCTCCGGTCCCAACGCTGTACTTCCCGTAAGGCGTCATCCTGAGCCCGAGAGGGCGAAGGAGCTGGCGCGCAGTGGCAAGGCTCTAAGCGATGCGCGCAGGGTCCTTCGCCGGGATGAATCCCGCTTCAGGATGACGCCCATTATGCGGGAACTTTCTGAATCCCCTCGGTATCCATTATGCTTAGTACAGCCATGACCCTGATGGATGCTCCGCAGCTCGATGTAGCTCGTGAACGCCGCCGGCGTATCCGGATCATCGTGGCCATCCTTCTCGGCCTGATTGCTCTCTGGCTGGTGTATCACTACCGCAACTATCCGCAGCGCCACGCTGTGGACCAGTTCTTTGCCGCCGTGCAGAAGCAGGACTACGAGGCTGCCTACGGCGTATGGTTCCACGATCCCGAGTGGAAACAGCACAAGGATCAGTATTCCAAGTATCCCTTCAATGATTTCTATCGTGACTGGGGTCCCGGCGGAGAGTGGGGCCTGGTGAAGAGTTACTCCGTGGATTGTTCGCTGAGTCCCGCCGATAGCAGTGGGGTGATCATCCAGGTCACGGTCAACAACCGCGCCGAGCACGCCTACCTGTGGGTAGGAAAATCCGACCGCACCATGTCCTTCTCCCCCAACGAAATCCAGTGCGGGAACTGGGTGGGGTTCCTGACAGAATAGAAAGCTATCTCATAAATGGCCGTTCAGGGTAGCTGTGTAATCACTGATTACGTCAACCATCGGTAAACAGTGAACGACTAGGCAGAACGGGTACCGTTTCTCACTATGCAGCTTCGCGTACTCTGCCTTGGCTTCTTTCAGGATGGGGGATGTTGGGCCCACCACGGTGCGTCACGGTTTCGACTCTTGCAGGAGAACCACGTCTGACTCTGAGTGGCGGCGCAGGAGAGCGAGGTCCTTCCCATCCGGCGACCAGTTGAACGAGTCAATCTGATCAGTGGCGAAATGGGTAATCTGATGTCCGGGAGAGCCGTCGAGTGGCTGGACCCAGAGGTTATCCACTCCGTTTTCGCGGATCGGATAGGCTACGCCTTTCCCGTCAGGCGTGAACTGCACGCCGCCCGAAACGTGCGGGTTGGCATCGATCAACCGGGGCGAAGTTGGCGATCCGAGATTCAACAAGGCGACCTTTTGTGTACGACCCTCCTCCGACTCCGCATTTAGTTCGACCAAGTAAGCCAGCGTCTTGCCGTCAGCCGAAACATCCATATCCGGACCCAATGCAAACCCATGGAAGTCACTACTTTCCGGAACTGCTTCCGGCTTGCCCGAACCGTCCAGAGGTACGCGCCGAATCGGTAGAGTCTTCAAGTCGTAGTAATAGACCCATTTTTGATCGGGCGAGCAAACTGGTTGAGTGTCACGCTCGCCTCTGGTCAGCTGCACCGCATTCGAACCGTCTGCATTCACGCGCCAGATGGTCACGGAATTTGTGCCCTCATGGAACGCCCACATGAAAATAATAAATTGACCACAGGCTGTCGGATGAATAATTGCCGTATTGGGGTCGGCGAGTAGCTGGGTTGCGTTTTTTCCGTCGGGCCCCATTCTCCACAGTCGGCTCCCATCACTGGCGAGCAGGTTGCCATCAGCCGTCCAGCTCATAAAGTAGATGTTGCGCACTTGCGAAGGCAGAGAGTCCACTTGTGCAGCTGGGCTTCCTGCTCCGGGCAGAAGGTAAACGCTATCCGTGGTTTTCGCCTGAACGGTGGCCAGTGTTCGTCCGTCGGCGGAGGTGGTTAGAGTTGTGTAGCCGTTGGTATCGCGAGTGATGGGGTGGAAATCCCCTGCAGTGCTGGACAACCATCCAATCTGCCCACGAAAGAAAGTCGGCCCTCTCTGTTGGTAGATGACAAAAATCTCCCTTCCGTCTGGAGACCAACTCAACCCCGCAACAAGCTTGTCGTCGAAAACGGTGAGGCGGTGTGCCTTGCCCGCGTCAAGATCGAATACGTCAATTCCTCCAAGTGCGTTACCCGGTTGAACGACTTCATAGGCTATTTGATTGCCGCGGAGAGACCATGCCAAGTAAGACGGCAAGTCGTTTAGAGTGCCGATCTGCAAGGCTTTCTCATCGTTGCCGTCGAGCGTCGCGGTGAGCAAATGGTACTTGCCAACCTCAGGATTTCCCCGAGCGTAAGCGATCCGATGCCCGTCCGGAGAAAAGGCGATGTCGCTGTCGATGTTGCGCACAATTGTTTGCGGACTGCCTCCCAGCAACGGAGCACGGTAGAGGTCGAAAAAGGTCCCGAGGGCATTTTCGGCCTTGCGGAAATAGATGTAGTTGCCATCGGGCGAAAATGCCAGACTACGATAGCTGCTGGGCGAAGGTGGGATGACTTGCGTGTCGCTGCCGGTGGGCACGTTGCGCAGCCATAGGCTCTGGATTCCGTTGTCGTCGCTTACGCTGAGCACGAACTTGCCGTCCGGAGAAATTGCAGCGAACGCCGCCTTCCCTGAATTGGTGATCTGCGTGATGGTGAAATTCTGAAAGGGCATCGCAGCAGGACCATGCAAGAGGGAGTAAACCCCGAAGCCTGCTGCGCCCAGCAGGATCAAGACGGCCACTACGCCAGCCGTAACTCCCCATTTGTGCTGCTTCGCGACAGTGACAATGGCGGAACTACTGGTAGTATGCGCGGGCTCGGTTGCTGTCAGTGCGGCCGTTGCTGCCTCCCCACCGACGGCTGAGACTTGGCGGCTGGAATCAGTATCGCGCCTCAGCCGTTGCAGGTCGGCTCTAATCTCCGCAGCGCTCTGATAGCGAAGGTTGCGGTCTTTCTCCAGTGCCTTATTGATGATTCGCTCCAACTCCAGTGGTAGATCGGGGTTGAGGCGGATCGGAGGAACCGAGGTCCGCTCGATGATGGCGTGAGAAATCATCGCAGAGGTCTCACCCCGGAACGGCAGAGTTCCGGTTCCCATTTCGTAGAGCACAGCTCCGAACGAAAACAGGTCGGTGCGGGCATCCAATTCCTTGCCGCGCACCTGCTCGGGCGACATGTAGGCGACCGTCCCCAACGCTGTGCCGGGGCTGGTTAGGTGCTGCTCGTCAATCGCCCCTGTCATCGTGTCGGCTGCCGCATTCTTGCTCGAAGAAGGGCCAGAAGGCGTGACCTTCGCCAACCCGAAGTCAAGAATCTTGGCGTGCCCCCGCTTGGTGACGAAAAGATTGCCGGGTTTGATGTCCCGATGGACGATCCCTTCGGAGTGAGCAGCGTCCAGCGCGTCGGCGATCTCGATGGCCAGACCAAGCAGCAAATCCGTCTCCAAGGGTCGGCCCGCGATGCGATGTTTCAGGGTCAGCCCGTCCAGAAACTCCATGGCAATGAAAGACTGCTCACCGTGTTTGCCGATTTCGTAGATGGTGCAAATATTGGGATGATTGAGAGCGGACGCCGCACGCGCCTCCCGGCGAAAGCGTTCTAGTGCTTGCGGGTCTCGCGACAGTTCATCGGGCAGGAATTTGAGGGCGACGAACCGTCCAAGCTCGGTGTCCTCGGCCTTGTACACCACTCCCATTCCGCCACCACCGAGCTTCTCGACGATACGGTAGTGCGAGATGGTCTGGCCAATCACTGGCGCAGAATGTTACGTCTGTGAAACAGGCAAGTCAATGAAAGCTCTGGAGTTGGTGCTATCTCAAGAGGGCTGGTGGCGAAACATTGCCATTACACCAACCACGCTCGGCGGCTTGCTTATGAGAAGGGTGCTGGCCGATGGTTAGGCTTTTACCGCGCAGTGCTCCAGCGTCTTGTGCAGCGACGCCTCATCGCTCACATTGAAGCAATGTTTGGAGCGGTCGATCTGACGCATCAGCCCACACAGCACTTTGCCCGGACCAAGCTCCACGAACACCTGCACCCCTTCGGCGAGCAACAAGTGCATGGACTGATACCACTTTACCGAGCCGGTCACCTGCCGGATCAGGGCATCGCGGCCGCGCTCGCCGGTGTTGACCAACGCCGCATCCACGTTGCATGCGACATCCACCGTGGGCTTTTGAAAATTCAGTCCTTGCAGGTCGGCAGCCAGCCGTTCCTGCGCTGGCTTCATTAAGGAACAATGGAACGGCGCGCTCACCGGTAGCACTTTGGCGCGCTTGGCACCGCGCTCGTCGGCCAGTTTGGTGGCACGCTCCACCGCGCCGGCGTGGCCCGAGATCACGATCTGTTCCGGCGAGTTGATGTTGGCGGGCTCACACACTTCCCCTTCCGCCGCGTCGCTACACGCTGCGCTCACCAGGTCCAAATCCATGCCGAGAATCGCCGCCATGGCGCCTACGCCCACAGGCACGGCCTCCTGCATGTACTGGCCGCGGTGGCGAACCGTGCGGACTGCGTCGGCAAAGCTGATGGTGCCCGCCGCCACGTGCGCCGAGTACTCGCCCAGGCTGTGTCCCGCCACGAACTCCGGCTTCACTCCCTTGGCGTTCAGCACGCGCCATGCCGCGATGGAAGCCGTCAGGATGGCGGGCTGCGTGACCTCCGTCATCCGCAGTTTTTCTTCCGGCCCTTCGAAGCAAATTTGCGACAGCTTGTAGCCGAGCGCCTCGTCGGCTTCTTCGAAAGTCTGGCGGGCGATGGGATGATGCTCCGACAGTTCCTTGCCCATGCCTACGGCCTGCGATCCCTGGCCGGGAAATAGAAAAGCGATAGTGTGGTTTTCGGTCATGAAACAGAATGTTCCTGTAGAGACGCAGCTTGCTGCGTCTGCCCTAAGCCTGGTTACTCAGCAATGCCGCCGCGCGGATACCCGCCAACCCTTTTTCAATCGTGTCATTGATCCGATGCTCGGAAAATTCCGCCGCCACCCGGATCGCATTCTTGATCGCATTCGCATTCGACGACCCGTGGGTGATGAAGCACACGCCTTTCACCCCCAGCAGCGGTGCTCCCCCGTACTCTGTGTGATCGAGGCGCTTCTTGAAATCGGCAAACGCGCTGCGCGAAAGCAGATATCCCACCTGCCGCGTAATGGTCGCCTTCAACGTCTCTTTCAGCGTGGCGCGCACCAGGTTGGCCACACCCTCGGAAGTCTTCAGCGCCACATTGCCGACGAATCCGTCGGCGACGATCACATCCACCTCGCCGTTATACAGGTCGCGTCCTTCCACGTTGCCCACAAAATTCAGCGGGAGCTGCTTCAAGAGTTGAAAGGCCTCGCGCGTCAGTTCGTTACCCTTGGTTTCTTCTTCGCCGATGGAGAGCAATCCCACCCGCGGGCGCTTGGTGCCGAACATGCTGCGAAAATAAATCTCGCCCATCACCGCGAATTGCGCCAGGTTCTGCGGCTTGCAGTCCACATTGGCGCCCACATCGAGCAGGGAGGCCGCCGTTCCAATCGCAGTCGGAAAGACCGCAGCCAGTGCGGGTCGGTCCACGCCGGGGATTGCGCCCAGCACCATTTTGGCCGTGGCCATCGCCGCGCCGGTATTGCCGGCGGTGACAAAGCCGGCAGCGCGGCCATCGCGCACCAGCCGAACCCCCACGCGCAGAGACGAATCGCGCTTGGCACGCACCGCCTGCACCGCCTTGTCATCCATGGTGATGACTTCGCTGGCGTGCACGATGTCGATGGGCAGGCCGGCAGCGGCGGGATAACGAGTCAGCTCCGCCCGGATCGCCGGCTCGGGGCCCACCAGGAGAACGCGCACACCGTAGTGCCGTGATGCCTGGATCGCGCCTTCGATCTCAGGCTTGGGCGCGCGGTCCGAACCCATTGCGTCCAGGGCTATGACGCTTGGCATGGAGTGATGGTGCTAGCTGGCTTCCTCGACGTCCAGAACTTCCCGGCCCTTATAGTACCCGCATTTCGGGCAGGCACGATGCGGCAGTTTGCGTTCGTGGCAATTGGGGCACTCGGAAAGCGAATGCGCCTTCATCGCGTCATGTGCGCGCCGGTTGCCCCGCCGCGCAGCGGAGTGCCGCCGTTTCGGATTTGGCATGAAGATTCCTCTTTGTAGCCCGGCCATTTCCGGCCGCGGCCTGAATTGCGATCAGTGTTCCAGCTTGTTACGAATGTCTTTCAGCGCCGACCAGCGCGGATCCTCGACCGGCTCCGCGCACGAGCATTGCTCGGCGTTCAAATTCTTGCCGCAATGCGGGCACAAGCCCTTGCAGTCCTCGCGGCAAATAGCTTTCAGGGGCAGCGCCAGCAGCACCTGCTCGCGCAGCGCGTCTTCCAGCAACAACCCCTCGCCTTGATAGTACCCGATCTCGGCATCCGCCGCGGTTACCGAAAGCTCTTCCTGTCCGGCGTCGGCCCCCAGCGGCCGGTAGAGCAGATCAAACTCGCGTTTGACGTCCTGCATCACCGGCTCCAGGCAGCGCGCGCACGGCATTTCGAGCGTCGTAGCCAACTTCCCGGCGACCCGGATATCCCTTATTTTCTGACGCCTCCCGTGATGCTCCTCAACCAGTTGCGCCCGCCCCGTGGTTTCGAGCGGAGTGCGCTGTGTGAAATCCGCCCCCAGATCAATCACACCGGGGCCAAACTCCTGGTCCCAATCCACGGGATGGAGTTCCAACTGATGGATTTCGATGAACATCGGGATTCTCCGCGCCCCCACCCGATACCGCGAAGGCCGCGGAAACACGCTCAGAAGCGCCAGTTCTCAGGGAGCAACGTTTAAGTATAAGGGGCAGTAAGGAAAGGGGTCAAGGAAGCTAGCCGGGTTTGTCCATCAACCGCGTTAAGAGTACTATACTGGTCCTTTGAAGTTGCCGCATCGGACCGTCCGCAATGCATTCGGGAGGATAATGCATGAAGAGTCTTAGTTCTATCTGTTTATGCATTCTGTTGTTGTGCATGATCGCATCGGGACAGTCCACAGACTCACGCAAGGCCACCATCACCTTCACGTCCTTGTCATATCCCGGAGCGCGATGGACAGTGGCGTACGGGGTCAACAATCGAGGCTGGATTGTCGGATACTATGGCGATTCGCTCGGTCTAAATCACGGTTTGTTGTATCGCAACAATTCATACAGAAGCTTCGATTTCCCGGAAGGCACGAACACTAACGCCCTCGGGATTAATGATCTCGGAGAAATCGTAGGAATTTACCAAGGTGTTGATGGCTTGACTCACGGCTTCCTCAGAACCGAAGTCGGTTTCATAAGAATCGACTATCCCGGCGCGGCGAACACTCTCCCGTACAAGATAAACTCCGCTGATGAGATCGTGGGGTTTTTTCAGAATCCCGGATCATCTGATGGCCAAGGGTTCGAGTACCAGTCTGGACAATTCACGGCAATTAACTACCCAGGCGCGTCAGGGACAGCAGCCTACGGGATCAATAACAAGGGGCAGATCGTCGGTAGCTATTCTTCGGGGTCTGGCACGTCCGGCTTCATCGACGATGGCGGTGCGTTCACCAGCATTACTGTCCCAGACACGGACAACCCAACGCTCACAGGAATCACCGACAAAGGCCTTATCGTCGGGTGGGGGCAATTTGACAAACACCACACTTTGGTGGAGCAGGGATTCCTCGATCTCCAGGGAACGTTTCGCCAGCTCATCTATCCTAGTCCCGCTACTTCGACTGTGGTTCTTGGAGTCAACGACCGTGGGCAGATTGTCGGAACCTACTACGCCGATGCTCAATATGGTTTCATCGTCACAATATCCAGCCCCTGATTGAGCTAGACAAGGAACATGTCTAGGAAATCCCTATGGCCACCCTTTACGTCGAAAACGTTCCCGACGACCTCTACAAAGCCTTGCACAAGCAGGCTCGGGAACACCGGAGGTCCGTCGCGGCTGAAGTGCTGAAGATACTGCAGCAGTGCGTTCCGACCCAAGCGGAATTGAAGCGACGATGGGAACTGCTTGAGCGCCTAAAGGAGTTGCGGGATGCTCCGCCTCTCAGTCCGGGCCCCTTTCCCAGCGCAGAAGAGATGATCCGCGAGGACCGCGAGCGCTGACCAGCCATAGTGGATATCAGCTGGGGCATCAAGTGGTGCGCTCTGGATGGCGACCCGCTTAGTGCTGTGGCAACCAACCTTGAATTGAACCCCGGTTTCAGCGGTGCCCTAGCTCACCACCGGCAACGCCCGCACCCGCTTCTTCGTCGCCGCAAAGATCGCATTGCACAGCGCCGGAGCCAGCGGAGGCACGGGAGGCTCTCCTGCCCCGGTCGGCGATTCCGCGCTCTGTACAAAATGCGCCTCGACCACCGGCGCCTCATTCATGCGAATCGGCTGGTAGTCATCAAAATTCCCTTGCACCACCCGCCCTTTTTCGATGGTGATCTGCCCGCGCAAGGCGTTGGTCAGCGCGAAGATCACGCCGCCCTGGATTTGCTGCTCCAGAATGTTGGGATTGATGACCTGCCCGCAGTCCATCGCGCCCACCACACGATGCACCCGCGGCTGATCGTTCTCCATCGAAATCTCCACCACCTCCGCCATGTAGGTGTGGAACGAGGCGAAGCAGGCGATGCCGTGGTAGTGCCCCGGCGCCAGCGCTTTGCCCCATCCGGCTTTTTCCGCCGCCAGTTGCAGCACGCCGCGCATGCGAGCGCTGCTCCAGCCGTTCAGGTCTTCATCTTTGGCGAGCAGGTGCAGACGCAGCGCCAGGGGATCTTTCCCTCCCGCGGCCGCCAGTTCATCCATAAACGACTCACTGGCAAAAGCCACTTGCAGCGCGTTCACCGAACGCATCCAGCCCAAGGGCACCGGCGTCTCGGTCATCACATACTCGATCAGCGTATTGGGAATCGCATAGACGAACGAGGCTTCTTCTTTCACCTCCGAATCCGTCCCATCCTCGGCTGGAAATCCTTTCTGAATGTTGATGGACGGCATGACGACGCGGTGCGAAAACGCCACAGGCCAACCCTGCCCGTCCAGCGTTGCACTCAGCCGGTGATAGCTGGCCGGGCGGTAGGTGGAAAAGCGCATGTCGTCTTCGCGCGTCCAGATGACTTTGACCGGAGTGTTGGCAGCCTTCGAGACCAGGGCAGCCTCGACCCCATAGTCGTGCTCCAGGCGACGTCCGAAGCCTCCACCAATCAGCGTGACATTGACCTTGACCTGATCGGAGTCCAAGCCCACAGCCGCCGCCACTGAGTCGCGCACATCCTGCGGCACCTGCGTCGGCGCCCAGATCTCACAACTCGATCCCTGAAAATGCGCAGTGCAGTTGCCCGGTTCCATCGGCGCGTGGGCCATGAAGGGGAGTTGGTACTCCGCCGCGAAACGCCGGCCGGACGCCTTGGATACGTCTCCCGCTGTGTAGAGAACTGCCGCCTTGCCCGAGGCGGACTTCTTCAGCCCATCCATCATCCCTGTCGAACTCAGTTCTTTGTTAGGCCCCTCGTCCCACTGCACGTTGAGCACGCGCCGCCCTTCCATTGCGCCCCAAACGCTGTCGGCCACCACCGCCACCGCCGCGTCGCTGATCTTTCCCACGTAACTGACGCCAGAAATCTTCTTCGACTCCTTGTCATCAAAACCCGCCACCTTGCCGCCGATCACCGGACACCGAGCCAGCGCCGCGTACTTCATATTGGGCAGGCGGAAATCAATCCCATACACCGCAGTCCCGTCCACCTTGGAGGGAGTGTCGATGCGCGGCACTGCCGTACCCACAATCTTGTACTCTTTGGATTGCTTCAGGGGCGGATCGGTCGGAATGGGGAGCGTGGCCGCCTTGCCGGCCAACTCTCCGTAGGTCAGGCGGCGATTGGAGGTGGTGTGAACTACCGCGCCATTTTCCGCCTTACAGCTAGTGCGCGCCACGCCCCATTCCAGTGCCGCTGCCGAGACCAGCATTTCCCGCGCCGCCGCACCGGCTTTGCGCATCGGGTCCCACAAAGTGCGCACGCTGGCGCTGCCACCCGTGGTCTGGTCACCGTACAGCGTGCTGGCGCCAATTTGTTCGATGTTGACGTGCTTCCAGTCGGCTTCCAACTCTTCGGCAAGAATCATCGGCAGGGAAGTGCGCACGCCCTGCCCCATCTCCGAGCGCGCCACTGCGACGGTAATTTTCCCGTCGGGAGTGATCTTCAGGTAGGCATTGGGAGCGAACGTGCCCCCGCTCGGTGACGACCTGTGCGGCCAGTAGAAACCAATCACCAGCCCAGCCCCGGCAGCCACACCGGCGGCAATGAATTCACGGCGGGACAGTGGACTCATCGCGCACCTCCCGTGCCCGCGGCCCGATGTATCGCCCGGCGAATGCGCTCATAAGTTCCGCAGCGGCAGATGTTCCCGGACATCGCCTGGGTGATCTGCTCGTCCGAAGGCTGCGGATTCTTGGCAAGCAACGCCGCCGCCTCCATGATCTGCCCCGCCTGGCAATAGCCGCATTGCGGGACCTCTTCCGCGATCCACGCCTTCTGCACCGCATGCAGCCCGTTCGCTGAAAGGCCTTCGATGGTGGTGACGCTCTTGCCCGCAACCTGGGACACCGGCGTCGAACACGACCGCACGGCTGCCCCATCCACATGCACCGTGCATGCCCCGCACAAGCCGGCGCCACAGCCAAACTTGGTACCGGTTAGCTCAAGGGTGTCGCGCAGTACCCAGAGCAGCGGCGTGTCCGGTGACACATTGACTTTACGTTCACTGCCGTTTACACGCAGAGAGATGTCAACCATATTTGTTCCCGGTTCGAGTAGGGCCACATGGTAACGGAAAAAGCGGAAAAGGAAAATTGGGTGATACCTGGCCCCTTATCTCGCTGGAGTTTCCGCCCTCCGTTGCACCGCCCGCAGCCACATGCGCCGGATGAGCGCACTCCCGGGATAAATGACCCGCCAGTAGCGGGCGAATTTTCGGCGCGTCGCCGCATCGGTTGCGTACACACGAGTTTCCGTGGTGACCAGGGTCCCGCCGGCCCCGTCATCCTCCAAGTGGAAGTTCATGGCCGCTAGGGCAAAGCCGGGAGCGTGCAACGTCTTGAAATCTTCCGGAGTGGGATTCGCTTTCGGCCGCCATCCCGGAGGTGCCGCCACCAGCGTCCCAACGACGATTTCCTGGTTTGGTTCTTCCGCCAGCAGGAGGAAGCCGGTGTGGGTTATCACTTCAAGCAGGGGCTGACGCTCCGGTGCGTTGAGGACGCTTTCTGGCCCCGGTCGACCCATGCGGCGGATCCAGGTCAGCGTGCGAAACAGCCGAATCTCGTCTACCCGGACTTCCTTGATCGCCCGGTAGACGCGCTCTTTCGGCGCCGCCACACGGATCGAGTGGAATTCATAAAACTGGTAGACCGGGATGAACTGATCGAGTTGATTCTGCACCGCCGCCACCCGCAACTCGGGAGCGGGCAGACTCATTCCTGCGGCGGTGAGGCAGAAGCCGGCGATGGCGACGAGTAAGCCGCGCGACCGCTTTCGAATTCCAATCCAGCGCAGCGGCTTCACCAGCGACACCCCGCCGACAAGAATCAGCGCGAAGCCGGTGTAGACACAGACGACGCCAATCACACCGGTATCTTAGGCGTCCCTACGCCCTTCCAGCGACAGATTTTGTGTTGAGTAGGATTTGATGGCTACCAGATCGTCTTCAGCAGCGGGCTACTGCGGATTCTCTCGTCGGACGTGACCAGTGCCGCGCCTTCAGCCAGTGCAGTTGCCCCAATCAGCCGGTCTGCTGGGTCTCGCGGGTAGTCGCCCGGAAACTGCGTGGCCAGTGCGGCAATCTCCGGTGTAATGGGTCGAACTACGACGCCCACCGTGTCCAGAACTCGACGGATGGACGCTTCCACGGTACCGGAACCTTGTACCCGGCCACGAGCAAACAGCAACGCCATTTCCCAGAGGCTGATGGATGCCGCCGCCAGGCCGCCTCCAGAACGCCCCCGGCGTAGAGCGCTCCTGGCTGCATGCGACAGCCGTCGGGGTTCGATGGCGGACCACACGATGACATGAGTGTCGAGTAGTATCAACGCAGTGCTTCCCAAGCGTCGGCGTCTTCCACCGGCTGTGTGATATCGCCCACGATCTTCATCACTCCGGCCAGTCTTCCCAGAAAGTCCTCCGAAGGCTCCTCCGCTGGTACTAGCTTGGCCACGGGCCGTCCCTTCTTGGTGATTACGACCGGCTCGCGGGTTGAACGCACTTGGTCCATTACTTTGAGGCAGCGAGCCTTGAATTCCCCCGCCGGCATGGTCTTCATAGTCACCCCTAAATGACTATGGTCATTTTATCATGACCATGCACTTCCGAACAGGGCAACCTGCGTCCGCCCTTCGTACCACATGGGTCTCCATGATCGGTTTCCTGACGCCCCAACCTGCTGGCTTTCCGCCTGCTACACTACCTCCCCTATGCTCCAGGGTTACGCTACGCCCGCCGGCACCACCCGTTACCGCGACCGCTTCCCCAGGCTGCGCGACGCGGCCCACTTCCGACGTCCCGAGCAGGTGCCCGGGGCAGGCGAGCTGTGGCTGTCTTCCATCGGACTTGGCACCTACCTCGGCGAGCCCGACGATGCCGCCGACCAGAACTACACCGAGGCCGTCGCTGCCGCCGTTCGCTCCGGAGTGAACATTCTCGATACCGCCATCAACTACCGCCACCAGCGTTCCGAGCGCAACATCGGCACCGCTCTCCAGCAACTCGTCAGTGCGGGAGAATGTCGGCGCGACGAAGTCTTCGTCTGCACCAAGGCTGGCTATCTTTCCTTCGACGGCAACCTGCCGCCCGATCCCCGCGCCTACTTCATGCGCGAGTACATCGAGCCCGGCATCCTCGATCCGAAGCAGCTTGCGGGCGGCATGCACTGCATGGCTCCTGCGTATCTCGAGAACCAGATCGAGCGTTCCCGCCGGAACCTGGGGCTGGAGACCATTGACCTCTTCTATGTGCACAATCCCGAGTCGCAACTGGCGGACGTTACTCGCGATGAGTTCCGCCGCCGCCTGAAAGACGCCTTCGCCATGCTGGAAGAACGGGTGGAGTCTGGGAGGGTGCGCTTCTACGGGATGGCGACCTGGAACGGCTTCCGTGCGCCGGAGACGGCGCGCGAGTATATCAACCTGTTCGAAGTGGCGGAGCTGGCGCGCGAGGCCGGAGGCGATGCGCACCACTTCCGCTTCCTTCAGCTTCCCTTCAATCTGGCGATGCCCGAAGCCTACAGTCTGGCCAATCAGGGGTCGGGAGAGGAGAGGATGCCGCTACTCGCGGCTGCGGGTCGGCTGGGCATTGCGGTGGTGGGGAGCGCCAGTCTGTATCAGGGAAGGTTGGCGCACGGCCTGCCCGACTACGTAGGCCGCACTTTGGGTATGAAGACGGACGCGGAAAGCGCGATCCAGTTCGCGCGCTCCGCACCTGGACTGACCACGGCGCTGATCGGCATGGGCCACAGCGAACACGTGGCAGGCAATCTCAAGCCAGCTGAGTTCCCGCCCACGGCGGCTGAAGAGTGGAAGAAGCTGTTCACGCAGGGCTGAAAGGAATGCTCAACTTCGCAAGTGGCTACTTCATCTCCTGCAGCTTCTGGGCAGCAATCTGGGCTGCTTCGCTGGACGGATTTTCCTTTTGGATCTGCTGGTAGAGTTGCCGGGCCTGGTCGGTCTGCTCGGCCGCCTGGTAGGTTTCCGCCAGCTCCAGCTGTGCGGTGCCTTTGCTGACGGTGCGCGTGGGCTTGTCGGCCAGTTGCTTGTAGAGGTCCATGGCGTCCTTGTTGCGATTGGTGTTGCGGTACACGGAAGCCAGGGCGAACTTGGCCAGGGCGGCCAGATCCTGGTTGCGCGAGGCGGCCACCGCCTTGAACTCGCGCTCCGCGGCCGCGTTGTCCCCCAGGTTGGCGGAGTTCACGCCCAGGAAGTAGCCGGCGAAGTCGGCGGAGCGGGTGTGGGGATACTGGTCCACGATGGCCTGGAATTTCTTGTGCGCTTCGGTGGCGCGTTCCTGGGTGGAGGCGTAACTGGGAGTATCGGGTTCAGCGGGTACGCCCGCGGGACGCACCGGCGCATCCATGGTGCGGACGGCCTGGGCCAGAGCGGCGCTGGCCTTCTGGTCCTGGCGGTTGAAGTAGTACCAGGAGGCCAACACGGCGGCGGCGACCACCAGCACTACGATGCCGGCGATGATCAGCTTGGACTGGTGCTCGACCGTCCAGTGGGCGGTTCTTTCCGCGGCATCGATGGTGACGCGGCTGAAGCGGTCCTGTTTCAGTTGATGGCGGGTTTCTGCGCGCACGAACTTCCCTTCTGATGAGAGCGATGGTGGGCTGGCAAACAGCCAGTTTAGCAGGCGAAAAACAAAGGCGTCAAAGCCGCCACGCAGGCGGTAGTGGTGCAGTTTGCCTCAACTATCCATGACGTCATCCCGACACCCGGCGCAGTTCAGCCGGGTGAGGGGATCCCGCGCGGGAGGGCAATCCTGTGAGCACGCCGCGCCCGGATGCGGGTGCCCCACCCTTGTCGCGCGTTCTTTGCGCCAAGGGTGGGGGTTCTAGCCTGCATGGGACTGCTCTCCTCTTGCCTCTGGCAATGCGTCACTCCGTGTAGGCGCGAAGTGGGGTGGAAAGGAGAGGGGCGGGGCAACCGGCCACGCCACCAAGGTGTACACTCACTCGCGCAGAAGCGGGCCGGACAGGTTCGCCGGCCCATCCCTGGAGAGCGAGACAATTAATGACTACCAAACTACTTTCAGCGTTGCTGTGCGTTCTGTTGCTCGGATGCGCGACCGTCCTGCTGGCAGAAGAACCCACCCAGGCCGAGGCCGAGCGCTACATTATCGAAAGCGAGCGGCAGTGGGCGGAATCGGTGGCCAGCGGCGACCCCAGCGCCATCGAGCGCATTCTCGCCGACGACTTCGTGGGAGTAGATCCCGAAGGCCGGATGTACGACAAGGCCACCATGGTCGCCGACACCCGCAATGCGCCCAAGGTGTACCTCTCCAATCACCTGAACGAAGTGAAGGTGCGTTTTTTCGGCCCCGACACCGCGGTCGCCCAGGGCAGCGAGACCTGGGAACGCCGCACCGGAGAACCCAAGCGCGGACGCTTCGTCTGGACCGATACCTGGATCCGCCGCAACCAGAAATGGCAGATCGTCGCCGCCGAAGACCTGATCGCCCCCGAAGTTTCGCACTGAAGCCCCGAATCCGCCCTCCAGACTTGGGATGGACGCGAAGCTCCGGGTCCTTCGGCTTCATTGTGCAACTGGGTGGTCTGGCGTACAGTAGGGCGGCCACGCAATGAGACGAACGCAGGTCGGACCGACGGCTCGGGGCCCCGCTATTCTGACTCGGGATTATCTGCAAGCTCATATTCCGATCTGGAGTGAAGCGCTGTTTGCGGTCGAGTTGGCTTTGTTGCACGTCGCGCCCGTCTACTACGGACTCGGAACCCCGCACGGCGACGGTTCGGGAGTGGTTCTCATCCCCGGCTTCCTGTGTCCGGATCAATACCTGATCCCGTTGCAGAAATGGCTGGAGCGGATCGGATACCGGGCCTTTTTGTCCGGCATCCGCTTCAACGCCGAGTGTCCCAACCTGCTGATTCAGCAACGCCTGACTGAGACCATCGAGAAGGCGCTGGCCCAGACCGGCCGCAGGATTCATCTGATCGGCCACAGTCTGGGAGGCATTATCGCGCGTTCGATCGCGGCGCAACGGGCAGCCGACATCGCTTCCGTGATCACGCTGGGTTCGCCGTTCCGCGGGACCGCGGCACATGGCAGCATCCTGTTCGCCGCCGAAACCGTTCGCCGCCGTATCCTGAAGAAGCACGGCGATGGGGTGCTTCCCGGCTGTTACACCGGGCACTGCACCTGCGATTTTGTGGATTCCCTGCAGCGCAGCCTGCCGGCATCGGTGTGCGAAACCGCGGTATACACGCAGAATGACGGAGTGGTGGATTGGCGTTATTGCCGGACCGATGACCCGGAAGCGGATTTCCCGGTTTCAGGCACCCACATCGGACTGGCTTTTAATCCTACGGTGTATAGCCTGATTGCCAGTCGTCTGGCCCTGGCCCAGTGCGGGCAGAAGAAGAGAGCGCCGAGGGCTCGCCGCATCCGGGCAGGCGTCAAATGCGCAACCACCTGAACGCGGTGGGGATTCCACGGTGAGCTTTGCCCAGCGGGAGACAGTGGGAAACCGCGAAAGGTGGGGCACCCGGCCACCCCCATTTTCTCTTTGAACTGGACGCAATTGGGCCTAATATCACCCGGACGCCAGTGTCCATGCGGTCTTGAAACATCCGGGGGAGGATTCAACCATGAAGAGTTCAACCGTTCTGTGGCTGTTTGTGTTGGTAATTTCGTTCGGCATCGCGTCGCCTGCAAGTTTCGCGCAAGGTTTGGGAGCGACGCAGCTCGGGGACGGTCTCCAAAAGTTCACCGACTGCCAGAATCAGGTCATCGGCCACCACGAACACCTCATCGCCGACCGCCTGCAAGCCAAGCTCGACAAGGCCACCGCGCTCACCCCCGAAGAGCGCGACATCTGGGTCGCTGAAATCCGCGCCCTTCGCCAAGTCACACCCTCGCGGCCGTTCAAGGCGCCCGACCCCAAGAACCCGCAGCGCTATTTTCTGGGACTGACCAACGACGAACAATCCGCCATCAATTCCATGCACAACCGTTACGTGCAGGAAGTGCATCTGGGCTGCGAGAAAAAATACGGTGGCATGACCCGCTACTCGCCCGGCTCCGACCAGTCCGGCCAGGCCCGCTACGAAAAGGAATTGAAGGACAATATTCAGACCGCCACCGACATCGCGACCATTCCCGTGGAACCGATTCCCAGCCCCTATCCCAAGACCCGCGAGCAGATGCAGGAAGAGAGAAGGGCGAAGCAGCAGGCCACCCGGCAGGCCGCGGGCCAGACGATGAGCGCGTGCACCGAGGGCGCCAAGGGGCTGCGCTTGCGCATCATGGCCGACAAGATGCAACAAAGGCTCAACAGCAGCAAGGGACTCTCCGCCAAAGAACGCGCCGATTTCGAAGCTGACATAAAAGCGACCCGCGATGCCGCCGACAAGAAACTTGACTACGCCCCACCGGTAGATCCGAAGAATCCCAATCGGGCCATGATGCGCCTCACAGCGCAGGAGCAAATGGAAGTGACGACTGAATTCTCCAATCAGTACCTGGCGCAAATGCAGAACTGCGTTCACGCGTCGACCCCATCGCGGCCCCCGGCTCATTGAGCATTTGATCAGCAGTCGGCTGCTTAATCCAACTGATAACCGGCAACCAGCAACTGCCAATTCCCCCGCACCCGGAATCAACACCTTTCGAAAACCGCGAAAGGTGGGGCACCCGGCACCCTTCAGAGTTGGGATGGACTCAAAGGCCGGGCCACCCGCCACCCTTTACTCGATCAGTAACACGTGGTAAGCTGCAGCCCCCATCGCGAGGTCCGCTTCCCAGGAATTTGGGCCCTAGCTCGAAAAACCAAATCTGATATTGAGCGGACGCGCGTTTCTACACGCCCACTCCGCCAGAAGGAGTTCGTAATGAAGACCCAAATTGCTCGTCTTTGCCTGCTTGGAACCTTTTTGGTGGGCACTCTGCATGCTCAAGTTGAGGTTAAACTGTTTGCCAACTCAAGCCAGCTCGCGGCTCACCCCATAGTTGTGGTTGAGGTACCACCGGACTGGTCAATCATAGGGGGTGGAGCAACGACAAGCTGGAATGGAACGGACGCAGGAAATTTGCTGGTTTCAGCGTATCCCCTGGACAAGCATCACTGGATCGCTTCAAGTAAGGATCATTCTGTTTCCTCCCCTGCTGTACTTACCGCCTACGCTGTAGCAATTAAGAATCCGCAGCAGGGACTCTATGATGTGAAAATATTCGCCCAGCAAAGTTCCGGGCAAACAGATAATCCTAGCGCCTCTGTGCTCGTAGATAGCAGCTATCAGATGACCGGAGGTGGTGCAAAGGCAGAAACTGGGGGACCGGGGCTGCTTCTAACCGCGTCATATCCTTCAAGTGACAGGGGCTGGACTACGATCGCAAAAGCGCACAGCGTTTCGTCGCCAGGCAGCGTGACTGCCTATGCAATCGGCGTCAAATCGAAAACATCAAAACCATTTCCTCCCGTAACGCGATTCCCGAGTGCGACATCAGGCGGCAGTCTATCTCCGGAAAGCACAATCAATGTCAGTTCGGGATTTATTCTGACCGGAGGCGGTGCAGAGGTGCAGTACTCAGACACCGTCGGATGCCTCTTGACTGAAACAAGTCCGAAGGGGAATTTCGGCTGGTCCGGAAAGGCCAAAGCGCACAGCGTGCCCAGCACCTGCACGATGACGGTGTTTTCCTTGGGGCTCAATAGCAGCAATGGAGCGGATGCGAAAGTTGTCTTTTGAAGTGA
Source organism: Terriglobia bacterium (assembly GCA_020073165.1). Taxonomy (GTDB): domain Bacteria; phylum Acidobacteriota; class Terriglobia; order Terriglobales; family Acidobacteriaceae; genus JAIQET01. Next base: position 37,287 of record JAIQFP010000030.1, read on the forward strand.
AATTGGTGAAACAGTGGGGGATCCACGTCTCCACATAGTCGTGAAAGGGTCGGAGGTCCCGACCCTTCTCTGGTTGAAGCATGGGATTCCGCACAAGTCGGGGACAGGGATCAACGGCGAACCTTGTCCCCATGCCTGCTCTGCCTATGTCTTCGCCCCGATCCGTTTCTCCCAAGCTTCCTGCTCCGCCTTTCCCCAATGTCCCACCACAATGACGTAAGCCATCGGGGTCGGCGAGGCTGATTTCGCCGCTGGGAAATCGAGGGAAATCGAGGGGAAATCGAGGGACAGACGGGACGTTCCCTAAGGTGAAGAACAGAAAACGTCCCGTCTGTCCCCACATTTCCCAGGTCTCCCGCCTGGAACAGCGCAGCGATCTTCTGCTTTCCACGCTGCGCAGCTACGTAGAGCCATGGGAGGCCGCCTCACCCTGGTCGCAGAATTTCCTGACCAGAAACCCGTAGTGCTATCTGGGATTGCCGCCCTCGACACGGGCGTGCGCCTGACGTGACCGCGCGATCTTTACGAGTGGGAGAGCGGGTTGCCGCTGCCTGCACCCGCCTTTCGAGGACCGCCAAAGATGGGGCACCGGCAGAAAACGTCCCGGCTGTCCCCCAGTTTCCTCCGTTCTGGGAAGTAAGCCGTGTTAAATTTAGCCCTCTGCACAGCCTCCAGTTAACTTTGAAACCAACATAGGGGTCTTATCTCCAAGGTCCTTCAAGCTGAAATCCGAGAATAAGGCCGGGGCATCATCTCGCACCACCTTAAACATCGCGGCTGCCGCCTCCCGCATTTCCACGTCTCCTGGTATCGAACCTCTGACCTTAAAAAAATGGCGCAGCGCGCGTGCGTTCGCCGTAATAATGATCTTGGTCTCCGTGGCGTTGGGCAGCACGCTGCGTGCAGCTGAGCGGACTGCTCTTTTTAGCTCCTTCTTCTGCAGGTCTAGTCCTGAACCATTCTGAGAACCGTCCAACGTCTCTAAGATAATTGTGTACGCCTGTTTCGATGTTTCCACTGCTTCTCGCCAGGCTTCTAACGCACGAGGAGATGTCCTGAGATGGGCAGGCTCGACGAATTCGGCCTCAGTTTCCTCGTGGTATTGCTGGGATAGTTGGCTGAAGGAAAATCCTATTCGGTGCCGTACCAGTTGGTGCGTGAAGGCACGGCTTACTCCAATCAGGAGGAATGTCCAGCTCACATGCTCCAATACGCTTTCATGGCCCTGGGCAATGAGGTTTTGGATGTACTCCTCGTTTGACCGAGGCGACTGTTTCTCTCCGAAAGACATGTAGCAAATACGACCGGCAGCTTCAACGAGCTCCTCTGGTCCAGTCGCGCCGGGAGTTCGGTTCCAAACCTTCTGTTCAAGCCGTAGAAAATCAAGAAACGCCTGTGCATAGAATTGAGGTGAACTGAGTTTAAAGACACGGAGGCTCATGGTTTTCCCGCTTTGCCTTTGCTCGGTTTGGGACCTCCCACATTTGCCGAGCCAGCACCGGACTGCTTGTCTTCTAAGACTTTTACTTTCTCCTGCAAGACCTTTACCCTCTCCTCCAAAACTGCCTCATTGCGTTTTGCCTCCTCGACACCTCCTAGATAGTATGGAACAAACTGAGCGCTGAGTGCTACGACGGCCGCCAGCAGGCCAGCCACTAGCGTCGCTCTTTTCACTTCGTGCTTCGCGATTTTCATCGCCCGGTTCGAAACGTTCAGGAAATCCCGAGAGAGCCTGTTCACATCCGGGTCGGGCGCGACGCCCGTATTCCGCTTGCGATAGTCTGCCACAACCGCACCGTCGAGCTTAAAGAAGAGCACAGTTACAATGGCATCCCGCAATCTCAGTTCAATGGAGTCTCGGCTCATATTGATTACTGTGAGGTGCATTGGTCCGTCATAACCAGGGTCGACGTGACCGGGATTGGTCATGAGCAGGCCCTGCACCGAAACGTGAGATGGAGGAAACCCAATAGCCGCAAGGTCGGAGCTCATGTGTAGCTGCTCGATGGTCGTCACAATCGCCGTTTGTCCAGGTAGAAGCTGGTAGCGTCCGCTGGTCACGTCGTCCGGCTTCTGTGAAGGACGATCCGCCGGCAGTGAAATCTTGCCGATGTGAAGATCTATTGATGACGGCTGCACGGGGGATGCAGCATCAGTCCACTGTTTCGGAGCTGGGGTGCCTTTGATTACCGGGTCTGTCCCCTCGTAAAGATCTTTGAGTTCGTCATCCTTCAATAGTTTCATTTCGTCCTTCCTTACGAATGTTTTCGTGTTCGCTTGGCAAGTTTCTTGACCCGTCGTGTTTGGAACTTATCCAGCCATTCTTGCGTCGGGCGCGTGGCGGGAACGAAAATGAGAGGACAAGAGCATACTGGCTTTGCGCAGATCGGGCAACGGAAGGACTGGAGGCTGTCCGAGCCATAACGTCGCCAGATTATTCCAGATAGAGTAATTGGCTTTACGTCATTGAGCTTCTGTACAAGCGCATAAAGCCACGAAAAAACATCAGCAATTTGTCCTTCCAGCCTAGCTTGACGCCAATTTGGTTCTCCAGATCGGAAGTCCTTTTTCGTGAAGGAGTACATGCGAACAAGGGCGTCCGAAACCTCTCCGAGTTCCTCCAGGAAATGAAGTCCGATGTCCGTCGAAGAGAGCTGCCTAATATTTTCTCCGAAGATAGTCGCAAACATGGATTGCCAATCATCGATGGTCTTGGGCTTGAGACTTCGATTCGCTTCGCTAAATCTAAGCAAATCCTCGGAGTCCATGCGCTTAGTGTTTTTGTCTCTGCAGTCGGGGCCATGTGCTGAACAATCGCACGGCGCGAGGAGACCAGCGCCTCTCAATGCCGCTTCACTTCCCTTGATTCGACGGGCATAGCACAAGTGGCATACCCCCGGATAGCGGTGCCAGACCAAGTCAGAGCAGCTGCTTGCGATTCGGACTAGCGCTTCAACCGGAGTCTCGTCCTGCGTCTTGCGTTTGCCTGGCCTGCCCGATAACCTGTGCACCGCAGTGAACAACCACAGGGCAAAGTCTGCGATTTCCGTGGATAGCTTGTCTGCGGCTACTCCTTTTCTGATTCTCTCCGCAACCGCTGCACCGTGGTGGAGCGTATGACACCACACGTCCCAAAGGGACCTGTTCTTGTCGTGGGCGCCGTAGATCGTGGGAACAACACGAGCATAGTCGTCCAGTTGCATACGGGCCGCAATAGCATGCGAATAGTTCAAGGTGCCTCATCTCATGCTGCAAAGTTTGGCGGGCGCAGAAGAGGACGACTGCACCGAAAACGCGATATTGACACGCTCACTGCTATTCTCTCTAATGAACGCACAGGCTGCAATGTTTCTGATCGGCGGATTTAGGTGATGAACGTTGGCATCATCGAGATCTCCGAGACTGGTGGTTTGTAGGTGAAAGAGGAGAAAGCACGAAAGAGTGTCACCGTTGTCTCGGCTTGCATCATGCGTCCGGGCGGGAAGGAAATCCTCCTTTCAATGAGAAAGGCCCCCGGTGTTCCAGGCTTGCATGGCAAGTGGGAGCTCCCCGGAGGGAAGATTGAATTTGGAGAGACACCCGAGCAGGCAATCGTTCGGGAAATTCGGGAGGAACTCGGGATAACTGTTCTCCCGAGGAGGATGCTACCTTACCTGCACACAAACCTCTGGGAATACGAACATGCCTTCCAGCATGTTGTATTGGCTTGTTACGAGTGCGATCTCCAAGAAGATCTCCTTTTTGGTCCGCCCCAAGATGCACAGTGGTTCAGGACAGGCGATATTGATTTCGATCTCACTCTACCCGGCACCAGGGAGTTCGTAACGTTGGCAGCTGCTCAGGAGGAGTTCGAACAGGTCTGCATTCAGTTCGAACACATCGATGAATCCACGAAAACCTGCAATCGGTTTACGGTCGCGACCCAACCGACGCTGTATTCACACTACGGCCTAGTCAAGTATTGGGGCCGGACTGGCGAGTGGGCGAAGATGAAGATCGAAGAGTTCGCATCCCCAAGGGAACTCGACGAGCGGATATTCGAGACGGCGAAGCGACGCTTGGCACGTGGCTATCATGTCAGAGCTCTCCAAGGGCCGCGCCACTATAAGGTTCTATTGCAGATCGTCGAATTGGCTAAACAGAAGCATGAGTATTGTCCAGCTCCGACCATTTCGTGAGTGCTTTCACGGGCCGCAAGCTGGTTGCCCCACCCTCGCGGTTTTCGAAGAGTGGGCACCCGTTGTCAAGCCCCCACAATCTCAATTTCCTTTCAACCCCCTCACCGGAATCCACTCAATTTGTGATCGAACCCCCGAATCTCCTTTCGGCCCGTTGTCCCTGCCATGTGTAATGTAGGTCCTTGACAGCCATAATCTAGTAGCTAACAATTGAATTGTGACTATAGCTCAACGGGAGACTGGCGACGCGCGTTGCGCCCTGCTGTGGATCACCCGGCCCAGCGGCAGCGCCACCCACCGTTCGCCGGGCCGGCAAGCCCTTTTGGGCTCTAGATTTTGCGTGTAAGCTCTTTGACATCAGGATTTTGCCCGGGCATCACGCCCCCAACTCCCGGTTTTGCCCCCATTTTTCGGGGCTAACTCCTTGTTCCGCAAGATTTTGCGTGCAAGTCCTTTGAACTCAAAGATTTTGGCACCGTCCCTGCGCTAAGGTGATGATTCCAAAAGATCGAGGACGAAAACAGGGGGGAGGGGGAGGGGTACCCCGGCGGGGGTACAGACCGGGCACATGCCTGACAGAATGAACCGGGGACATTCCTGACACTGCAACGCATGGCGGGTGCGAGGTACAACCTGGCACATGCCATGGAGAGCGAGCAGTGTGATGGAAGAGAAGGTCCGGTTCGTTGTTGACTATGAACGGGATGAGCAGACGATGACGGAGTTGTGTGAGCGCTACGGGATCGCGCGCGAGACCGGGTATGTGTGGCTACGGCGG
>JAIQFP010000002.1 GCA_020073165.1 Terriglobia bacterium
TAGACTCTCCGTCGCGGTACTGTCGGTGACGGGACGCCACAACTTCGCCAGCCCGAAGTCCAGAATCTTCAGCCGCCCGTCGCTCGTCAGTCGCAGGTTCGCGGGCTTCAGGTCACGATGAACGACCCCGTGGTCATGGGCTGCGGCCAAGCCTTCCGCCAGTTGCACGCCCAGGCGCATTACCTCCTTCTCCGGCAGCGCTCCGGCAGCCACCTTCTCGCTGAGCGTGATCCCGGGGATGTACTCCATCACCAGAAAGTCCACGCCCTGCTGCGTGTCGAAGTCGTGAATGGTAGCGACGTTGGGATGGTTGAGCTGCGAGAGAATCAGAGCTTCTTTGTGGAAATGCTTGCGCGCGGATTCGTCGATCAGCGTACCGGGCGGAAGGACCTTAATGGCAACGTCGCGGGTGAGGTGCTCATCGCGGGCGCGATAGACTTCTCCCATACCCCCGGCGCCGATCTTTTCGACGACACGGTAATGGCCTAGCTCGACGCCGACGAGGAAGTCCTGGCCCAACGCTCGGCTAGCCATGGGGGAAAGACTCCTTTCCCCTCACCTCACGTGCCTATTCTAGGGCATTGGCGTAAGGGAATCGACAAGAAACGTACCAGCCTCCCTGCCATCACACCAACAACGCTCAAAGTGGCTTTGGTCACGAGGTGAGTGGACGAGTGTTCTAGCCCCTGCGGCTGAGTGTTCCTGAAGGCATTTCCTGAGTCTTCACTTCAGGGGCAGTATTGTGCGCGGGATACTCGTACACCCCACGCCCCGCCTTCCGCCCCAACCGTCCCGCTTTCACATGCTGCACCAAAAGTGGTGCAGGACGGTATTTCTCTCCCAGGGTCTTGTGCAGGTATTCGAGGATGTGCAAACGGGTGTCGAGTCCGACCAGATCCACCAACTCGAACGGGCCCATGGGATGGTTCAACCCCAACTTTAAGGCTTTGTCGATATCTTCCGCCGAGGCAATGCCCTCCTGCAGCATGTAAAACGCCTCATTCCCGATCATGGCGTTGATGCGGCTGGTGATAAAGCCGGGCGACTCCTTGATCACCACCACTTCCTTTCCCATGCGCCTGCCGACGTCGGCCGCAGTAGCCAGGGTGTCGTCGTCAGTCTCGAGTGCGCGGACTATCTCCAGCAGCTTCATCTTGTGTACCGGATTGAAGAAGTGCATGCCGACGCATTTCGGCGCGCGATAGGTGACGCTGGCAATCTCGGTAACGCTGAGCGAAGAGGTGTTCGAAGCCAGGATGGTGCCGGGCCGGCAAATCTTGTCGAGCAGGGTGAAGATCTCGATCTTCGATTCCATCTCCTCGGGCACGGCCTCGATCACCAGATCCGCTTCGCGCGCCGCTTCCTCGACGCTGCCTGCATAGTGCAGGCGGGCGAAGGCGGCATTGGCGTCGCCGGAGGAAACCTTCCCCAGCTCCACCGCCTTGTCGAGATTGGCGCGAATCTCGTGCTCCGCCTTGCGCAAAGCATTGGGCAGCAGGTCTTCTAGGATCGTCCGGTAGCCGCCCAGCGCCGCCACATGGGCGATTCCCCGGCCCATGGTTCCGGCGCCAATCACCGCGATGGTTTTGACCTGCGCCACTACTGCCCTCCCTTTTCCAGTTGGACCAGAACGTTGGTCAAGCTGGAACTAGCTTCGCGGATATGTTCCGCCAGGCGCTTGCGCTCGTCGGCATCGATCGTGGGAATGGAAGCGCTGATGCGCCGCAGGGTGGTCACAATATCGTCCACGTAGTTGATGAGTCGAATGAGTTCTCCGGTAGCTGCCATGATGAATCTTGCTCCTGTTGCCTGCCGGAAGGTATGCGCGCGCACACTATGCGCGAATCTCGCAGGCGAACCCACTATTCTCAATGCTGGGGTGAATTTAGTAAAGGCGAGGATGTTTCCCCGCTCCCTGCCGCTTCGAGGTCTGGGCGATAATAGCCTCATGCTGCGCGACAAGAATCTCATCCCCCTCTCCCACCAGCACCAGCACGCCCTTGCCCTCTGTGTCCGGCTCGACCGCGCCATTCAGGCGGGCGAGGTTGATCTCGAAGCCTGGCAGGCCGAAATCCAGCAGTTGTTCGAGCAGGAGATCACCATTCATTCTGCCGCCGAGGAGAAGGAGCTATTTCCGGCTGCGGCGCGCCTCACCGAGTTGAGGAGCCTCGTCCAGGAACTCAAGGCCGAGCACACGGCGCTGCGCGACTTCTTTTCCCGCGCCACTGGCCGCACCCTGGACGCGGCTGGCCTGAGAGCATTTGCAGAGACTCTCTCTGCACACATTCGCAAAGAGGAACGCCAGCTTTTCGAGGGGATGCAGAGTCGAATGACGTCCGAGGAACTTGCGGACTTGGGCACGGCACTCGACCGGGAGTTAGCGCAGGCCTCCGATACCTGCGTCCTGCCCACCCCGGCGACTCGCATGCGGCCCAAGAGATAGCGGGCACAGCCAGAGAATCCATGGCGTCATCCCGAAGCCCCGCGCTTTCTCCAGCGGGGCGAGGGAGCGCGCGCGCTATCCCAACTTGTCTTCCTCACCACCCGCATCTACGCCGGTTACGCCGTGAACGCGGACGGCAGCCACGGAGGCAGCAACGCCGGCTGCCTCAGTCCCGAGCCCTTCAGCTACGAGGAAGGATTTGCCGTACAGAGGGCTATTGTGGCGCAGATTGACGGCGCCGACGATGGCTACTCGGGCCCACTGGACTACAACAGCGACGGCACCGGCCACGCCCCCTGGTTCGACTGGGGACCTTACCTCTGGGCCGACGGAGAAAGTGCCCGGCAGGACGGGTTGTTCTGGTGCGATACCAGCGACACCAGCAATTTTGCCTGTAGAGGTGTGCCCGACCTTCGCTACGGCGATCTGGTGGACGACGGACTCTCCCAGTACTACTGGGGCGATCACACTCATCCAACGACTCTAGGAGCGAAGAAGGTAGCCACCCAAATCATCAACTGGCTCGGGCCTCAGGGTCACCGAAATGACTGGACCCCCTGGCTCGATGCGCCATAAGACGCTTTCTTGCTGGCCGTGCTTGGGCGGGGCGCTGACGCTAACGTCCCGCCGGCTTCACGAGGGGATAAGAAACAGATGTACTGACGAATCCGTGTACGATGTTGTTGGTGTCCGTATAAGTTCCGACTACCTGCCCGCTCCCGTTGACGCCAGCTGCGAACGTATCACTGGCTCCAGGGAATGTTATGGTAAGGAGCCGTCCGGCTTGAAAGGCGAAACCGCTGAAGGAGGGCCCGACCTGATACCACCCCACAATCGTCCCATTGTTGTTGATGCCCAAAGCTCTGTTTGAAGCGCCCCTGGGACAACAATTGTCTTGTACCCACCGTGCCGGTATAGGAAGCCCCGGCCGTCGCCTCCGCTGCTTACAAACCCCACTATCTCACCGAAATCGTTAACCCCGGTGGCATAGGCCACAACAAAGCTTCCGGGCGGGGATATCACCTTCAGATGGTGATCGCGCAGCGCGTAACCCCTCGTTGCGCTTAGGGTCCCATCACCGCCGACAACCACGCTTGTGTTGTTAATTCCCCAAATAGTAGTGGCGCTCTGTCGGTGAACGCGAATCGCCGTGAACTTGGTTCCGTCGTAAGTAAAGCCCACTTCCTCAGTCCCCTTCAGAGCGGAACCGACAATAAGTCCTGAATCATTAATGCCAGATGCAGAGGTCGAGTCGGCGCCTGGATAATCTATACTTGTAAAGACTCCGTTACGAAAAAGGAATCCGTGTGTCACTCCGGGTTCCGCGTTTGCGTAATAACCCACCAGATCTCCGGCGGAGTTAATGCCCTGTACGACCGTCACCACCGCCCCCGGCACGTCAATGGTGGTGTAGGTCACCTGCGCAGCCGCCGGCAGAGAGGCTATGCACAATAGAACCAGCACAAACGCAACGATGGCACAACGAGCCATGGATCCTCCCCCAAGGACACCCGGCAAAAACCACGCCTGGCAAATTGTCCCCCGGTGTCAGGCTGGAATCAATGTGAAAGAGTTTGCGCTTGGACTGCGCTCACCGGCCCCAATTCGCTCTCGTCCCACTCTCTCTTTTGGCTAGCCGACTCTACCCCACCCTCGTTCCCAACTGGTGAATTGCGCCTACCTCTGCCCCCGTGGTACCTTCAACTCACAGTAGAGGTTACGCTTGCAAGCAACAATTCTTGCCGGTCTGGATCGTAAAGAAGCGGAAATTTATCGGCGGCTCGATCCCGCCCGGCTCCCGCAACACATCGCCATCATCATGGACGGCAACGGGCGCTGGGCCAAGCGCCGCCACCTCCCGCGTGTCGCCGGACACCGCGCAGGAGTCGCCTCCGTCCGCTCCACGGTCGAAACCGCCGCCCGGGTCAAAATCCCCGCGCTCACCCTCTACGCCTTCTCCGAGGAGAACTGGAAGAAACGCCCCAGGAGTGAGGTGGATTTCCTCATGGGCCTGCTCTGCCGCTACCTGAAGCAGGAAGTCCCCACGCTCAACAAGAACAACATTCGCCTGGAGTACATCGGCCGCCAGCACGAGCTGCCGGCCACGGTGCAGGCCAAGATGGAATGGGCGCGGCAAGCTACCGCGCACAACACCGGCATGGTGCTCACCCTGGCGCTCAATTACAGCGCCCGCACCGAACTGGTGGACGCCTTCCGCGCCATCGCCCAAGCTGCCGCGCGCAACGGTGGCCTCGAGCACATGCAGCTTGACGAGGACGAAGTCTCCCGTCATCTCTACACTCGCCACCTGCCCGATCCCGATCTGGTCATCCGCACCAGCGGCGAGATGCGTCTGAGCAACTTCCTTCTCTGGCAACTCGCCTACGCCGAGATCCACATTATCCCCACGCTGTGGCCTGAGTTCCGCGGCGTGCATCTGCTGGAAGCCATCGCCGAATATCAGAAGCGCGAGCGCCGCTACGGCGGACTGGTGGACGCACCTGACCATCACCTCCCCAAAGCGGCGCGGAGCTGAGCCCGCTTGCACCTGCTCAAACGAGTCGCCACCGCAGTCGTGCTTATCCCGACTGTCCTCGTGCTGGTACTGCGCGCACCCGTGCCGGTGCTGGCAGCCGTAGCCGCGCTGGTAGCGTTGCTCACCGTGCAGGAACTGCTCAAGCTAACCGAGGCCTACGGAGTCCATCCCTTTCGCCGCACCACGTACATCTTTGTCGCCCTGTTTTTTCTCTTGCTGGCAATTAGCCCCGGAAATGACAAGCCCCTGCTCTCCACAGCAGTTCTGGTTTACACCCTTGGCTTCGCTGCGGCCATTGCGCCATTCATTTTTCTTGTTGTCGGCATGCGCAGCGTCGAACTCAGCCGCGCCTTCCCCGCCGCCGCTGCCTCGGTGTTTGCCTTTACCTACATCGCCCTGCCCCTGGGATTCCTGGTGCAGATTCGCGAGCAGTGGGCGGGAGCTTTCCTCCTCCTTTATTTATTGTTGCTGGTCTGGGCCGGCGACATCTTCGCCTACTTCGTCGGACGCACCCTTGGCCGTCACCTCATGTCGCCCCGCATCAGCCCCAAGAAAACCTGGGAAGGCGCGTTGGCCTCCCTCATCGCCAGCCTGGTCGTAGGCATGCTGCTCTACAACTACGCGCTGCCCATCAGCACGGCGTTGCTGAACGTCCACCTCATCGAAAAGCGTGACGGCTTCTTCGCCCTGCAAAAGCCGCCGCTTTGGCCCACGATTTTGCTCTCCGCCGCCATCAACATCGCCGCCCAACTCGGCGACCTGGTCGAATCGCTGATCAAGCGCGGCGCTGGCGTGAAAGACTCAGGCTCGCTTCTTCCCGGCCATGGTGGCATGCTGGACCGCATTGATGCCCTGCTCTTTGCCGCTCCGGTGCTGTGGTACTATGCGGCTTGGCGGGTGATGCAATAAAAGCACTTAACCACAAAGGACACAAAGGCCCACAAAGGAAACTACAAGTAGTACTCCTTGGTGATCCTTCGTGTCCTTTGTGGTTCTAGGTTTTGATTCATGAGAAGTATCGCCATCCTGGGTTCCACCGGCTCCATCGGTCGCAGCACCCTCAGCGTAGTTGAGTCCTACCCCGACCGCTTCCAGGTCGTGGCTCTCGCCGCTGGTCGCAATATTGATGCGGCCGTGGAACAGGCCAAACGGTGGAAGCCACGTCTCATCTCTATGGGAAGCGAAGCGGACGCAGCAACTCTGCGTTCCCGCCTCAAAACTGCGTCTAGCGAGGGTGTCGAAGTCACTCACGGTCCCGCCGGAACCGTTCGCGTGGCCACTCAGCCCGACGTGGATTTCGTTGTCAGCGCTATCGTCGGTGTCGCCGGCCTCGAAGCGACCTACGAAGCGGTTCGTGCTGGCAAGACCGTCGGGCTGGCCAACAAGGAATGTCTGGTTGCCGCCGGCGAGTTGATCACCGCCGAGGCCCGTCGCCAGGGCAAGCCGCTTTTGCCCATCGACAGCGAGCACAATGCGGTCCACCAGTGCCTCCGCGGGGGACGGATGGAAGAGGTCCAGAGCATCTGGCTCACCGCCTCCGGCGGACCCTTCCTCAATACCCCAAAATCGCAGTTTTCTTCCATCACCGTGGAGCAGGCGTTGAACCATCCCACGTGGAAGATGGGACGCCGCATCACCATTGATTCGGCCACGCTCATGAACAAAGGCTTTGAAGTCATTGAAGCCTGCCGTTTGTTCAACTTGCCGCCTAGCCAGGTGGGAGTCATGGTGCATCCGCAATCCACCATCCATTCCATGGTGGAGTTCGTGGATGGCAGCATACTTGCTCAGTTCTCAGTGACGGATATGCGCTTGCCGATCCTCTATGCGTTGACCTATCCGGAGCGCATCCCCTCGGATATGCGCTTCCCGGTCATGAACTTACGACACCTCGATTTCTCCCCGCCCGACATGGAAAAATTCCCTTGTTTGCGGCTGGCCTATGAAGCGGCGGAGTCCGGGGGTGCGAAATCTGTTGCACTCAATGCCGCCGATGAAGTCGCCGTGGCCGCATTTCTGGACCATCACATCCGCTTTGATGAGATACCCCGTATCATTGAAGAGGTGCTTTCTGCAACGCCAGCGGGGAAATTGGAATCTATAGCAAATGTGCTCGAGGCCGATGCACACGCCCGCCGGGTAGCTCACCAGCGGGTGGAGCAGTTGGGTCGCAAGTCCGCAGCGCTACAACCGGCTTCGGCCGGGTCACCCGGGAAATAACACAGAACATATGTCGGGATTCCTTATCGCCGTTCTCTCCGTGGTCGTGATTCTGGGATTCATGATCCTGATTCACGAATTTGGCCATTATGCCGTAGCCAAGCTCTTGGGCGTGCGCGTGGAACAGTTTGCCATTGGTTTCGGCAAGCGCCTGGTGGGCTTCAAAAAAGGGGAAACGGACTATCGCATCAATGCGATTCCGCTCGGCGGCTACGTCAAGATGAGCGGCGAGAATCCGATGGACGAGCGCACCGGCGACCCCGCCGAATTTCTCTCCCACCCGCGCTGGCATCGCTTCCTCATCGCCATCGCTGGGCCCGCCATGAACATTCTGCTCGCCATCGGTCTGCTGACCGGCGTGTACATGGTGCACTTTGAATACCCGCTGTTCCTGGACAAGCCCGCAGTGATCTCCTGGGTGAAACATGATTCCGCCGCCGCGGAGGCCGGGCTGCAGCCGGGCGACCGGATCACGCGCATTGACGGAGTGGACAACCCGACCTGGGACCAGGTCTACCCGGCCGTGATGCTCAGTCCGAATCAGCCTCTGGACATCACCGTGCAGCGCGGAGAGCAGGTCCTTCACAAGAACATTGTTCCCAAGCCGGTCACCACTTCGGAAATTGGTTCGGCGGGATGGTATGCCGAACAGTCCGTCATCGTGGGCGACATGGAACCCGATATGCCAGCCGCCAAGGCCGGCATCAAAGAGGGTGACAAAATCATCGCCATGGATGGAAAACCGCTGCCGTCCATCGACGCCATGATTGAAAGCCTCCAGGAAACGAAAGATAAGCCGGTCGATTTCACCGTCGAGCGTGACGGCCAGAAGCTTCAGTTTCGGGTACAGCCGGTGCTGGCCAAGACCGAAGACGCGAGCGAAAGCCGCTATCGCATCGGTTTCCAGAATGCGCCGGAAATGAAAATCGGCAAGCTGCCTTTCGGGGAAGCGTTCACCCGCTCGTTGGATGAAAACAAGAAGGGCTCGCTGCTGATCCTGGAGCTGGTGCAGAAGCTGGTGCGTCGTCAGGTTTCTCTGCGTACCGTCGAGGGCCCGATTGGAATTGGCCGTGCCGCCGGTCAGGCTGCCAGCGAGAAGGGCTGGACTCCGCTGCTGGCGCTGACCTCCGCCATCAGCCTCAACCTGGGCATCTTCAATCTGCTGCCCATTCCTATCCTCGACGGCGGTGTCATCCTGCTGCTGTTCGTCGAAAGCCTCATGCGCCGCGACATCAGCCTGCGCATCAAGGAACGCATCTACCAGGCGGCGTTCGTGTTCCTTGTGCTCTTTGCCGTGATGGTCATCTACAACGACCTGTTGAAGACGCTGCCGGGGCTGGCGCAGCGATTGCCTTAGCGGGTGCTCTGAGATCAAATTGTCCGATGGCAGAACCCGTCTTTCCGCATGCTAGACTAGTATTTCCCTATGGCTGAAATTCAGCGCCGGAAGACTGTTACGGCCTCGATTGGCGGCATCCGCGTGGGCAGCGATGCGCCGGTGGTGGTGCAGTCCATGACCAACACCGACACCGCCGATATCGCCTCCACGGTGCAGCAGACCGCCGCGCTGGCTCGCGCCGGCTCCGAACTGGTCCGGGTCACGGTCAACAATGAAGAAGCTGCTGCCGCCGTTCCGTACATCGTCGAACAACTCGACAAACAAGGCATCCGAGTTCCCATCATCGGCGACTTTCACTACAACGGGCACATCCTGCTCAAGAAGTATCCCGGTTGTGCCCGCGATCTCGCGAAGTACCGCATCAATCCCGGCAACGTCGGCATCGGCCGCAAGGATGACTCCAACTTCCGCACCATGATTGAAGTCGCGGTCGAGAATCAGAAGCCTGTCCGCATCGGAGTGAACTGGGGATCGCTCGATCAGGCCCTGCTCACCCGCATGATGGACGAGAACTCCCGCCTGCCCGAACCCAAAGATGCCCGCGAAGTGACCATGGAAGCAATGGTCGTGAGCGCCCTGAATTCCGCCGGCTTGGCTGAGAAGTACGGACTGCGTCCCGATCAGATTATCTTGAGCGCGAAAGTCAGCGGCGTGCAGGACCTGATTGACGTCTATCGCGCCCTGGCCGCGCGCTGCACTTACCCACTGCATCTGGGATTGACCGAAGCCGGCATGGGAGCAAAAGGAATTGTGGCCTCCAGCGCCGCGCTGGGCGTGCTCTTGCAGGAAGGCATCGGCGATACCATTCGTGTTTCTCTCACTCCGGCGCCCGGGGGCGATCGCACCGAAGAAGTTCGCGTCGCGCAGCAGATCCTACAGTCCCTCGGCATCCGCAGCTTTACCCCGCAAGTCACCGCTTGTCCCGGATGCGGCCGCACCACCAGCACCTTCTTCCAGGAAATGGCCGAACAGATTCAGTCCTACCTGCGCGAGCAGATGCCGGTCTGGAAAGGCCGTTACACCGGCGTGGAAGAGATGAAGGTTGCGGTGATGGGTTGTGTAGTCAACGGCCCTGGCGAGTCCAAGCACGCCAGCCTAGGCATCTCGCTTCCCGGAACTTTCGAAGAACCCAAAGCGCCCGTCTATGTTGACGGACGCCTGTTCACCACGCTCAAGGGTGACCACATCGTCGCCGAGTTCATCAAGATCCTCGACGAGTACGTCGATTCCCACTACGCTGTCAAACTGGAAGTCACCACGAGTAAGTAGGGCTGCGCTTTGGACGCTCCCAGTTCCCGGCGGTTGGAGCAGTCTTCACTTCTTGACGGGGTCATCCCGAGGCCCGACGCAGTTCAGCCGGGCGAGGGATCGGGCGTGTGGTGGCAAAGCGTTGCCCTGGGCACGCCGCTGCCGCCGAGAAATAAGGAAAATCGATGAACCAGCGATCCCGTGTCCTGCTCGGTGTGATTGTCGCCCTCTGCCTCTCGATCGGCGTTACTCCCTTGGCGCATCCCCAGGAACATCCCTCGGAATCAAATCCAACCCAGAAGAAGCCAGCCATGTCCTTGCACGCCAACGGAACGTTTGAGGTGACGGTGAAGCCCCAGCCGACGGACGACAAAACCGAGGGCTCGACCCTCGGCAGAATGTCTCTTGACAAGCAGTTCCACGGCGACCTGGAAGGTATCAGCAAGGGCGAGATGCTGACTGCCGGTACTCCCGTCAAAGGGTCGGGAGCTTACGTAGCCATCGAGATGGTCAGCGGAACGCTGCGTGGTCGCAGCGGCACCTTTGTGCTCCAGCACAGTGGAACCATGACGCACGGCGTCCCGCAATTGACCATTACCGTGGTTCCGGATTCGGGCACAGGTCAACTGGTAGGTCTTGCGGGCAGGATGGACATCAAGATCAGCGAAGGAAAACATTCCTACGACTTCGAGTACACGCTCCCCGAAACCCCTTAGCGCGTCGCCGGACAGGATGGCGGCGCAGTACAGCCATGCCCTACGCCGCCAGATGCAGTAGCACGATGGCCGTCGCCAACCACAGCGCAAAGCCCGCCAGATTCAACGCAATCCGCCACTTCATGCTGTCGATGATGTAATTGTATTTCGCGTCCATGACCATTCTCCTCGTCTCTGCCTATTGGACGTACCACCCGTCCGAACGTTAGGCGAGCCCCACTTTCTTCGTTCGCCTATAGATACGGTGCAGCGGTTGAGAAAGTTCCTTGAAGCCGGAGGTATTTCGGAATGCTACGCCAGCAGCGGCAGGTTGGGTTCGCTCTCCGGAAGCGCATCTGCAATCTTCTTCAGCTCCGGATAACTCTGTAACAGGGTTGCGGGCGCCTTCACACGCTGCCCTGTGAGCATGTGTTTCAGTTGCAGGGCATTCACTCCCGCCTTCGCCTCAAAGTGATTGTTGGTCACAACGTAGGTGACCTCGGTCTGGTGGGCCATGCGCTCGATTTTGTCCTTCCACCCGGAGAGCTCCGCCTCACGGTACAGATAGTTGTACCGGTCTTCGCCCTTCTCCGCTTCGAACCACTGATCGTAGTTGCGCCCGTGCAGCCGCACGTAGCCCACCGGCGAGGTCACGTGCTCGGTGGGAGCGATTGAGCGTCCAATCAGCGGCTGGTCAATGTTGCAGAAGGCGACATGTTTCTCCTCGAAGTACGCCAGCGTCTCCGGATTGTCCCAGCTCGCATGCCGCACCTCCACCACCCGGGGGTATTCGATGAACTGGCGCAGCAGGTTCTCCAGGTACTCACGGTTCAAGCTGGTGTTCTTGTAGGAAACGGGAAACTGGATCAGCAGCGCGCCCAGTTTTCCCTCACCGGCCAGCGCATCCAGCCCTTCCCGCGCCAGCCGTTCATCTTCGTCATTAGGTCTAATGGTTGCCGCCGAAGTGGGCTCCATTACCGCCAGCGGCGAGTGGGTAAACGACCGGTGCAGTTTGGCCGTAAACAAAAAGTCTGGATTAACCGCCGCGGCTTTGCGCACCCACAGCTTGCCCAACTCCGGCTTGATGTGCCCGTAAAACGAAGTGTTGATCTCCACCATGTCGAAGCACTGCGCCAGGTATTCCAGCGGGTGCTCTTTGCGGCGCTGCATCCCCGGCGGGTAGAAGATTCCTTCCCAGTCCTTATAGGACCAGCCGGCGGTACCGACTCGAATCTGCCGGGCTGCTTCCATCCGCGCTTCCTTGCCTGCAGGGTAGCACAGGGGAACCGCCGCGAAGCCGCCCAGCCCGCCTGTGACATACATCACATCCGGCCATGACCTCGGTCACGGCCCCCAGGTTACCCGCCGCGTTATGGTTTAGTACACGGTTGGGGAGAAGCATGACCGAAAAGAAGAAGAGGGAGAAAGTCGTCGCCGAAATTACGCTTGCTCATCTGATCCAGCTCGCCCTGGAAAACGGGCACTCCCTGAACCAGGAAGAAGCCATCGCCTTTCTCAACCAGGAGGGCCGCGCCTACGCCATGTGGAAGCACATGATGCAGGCGGGGGAAGACTACATCAAGTCCAGCTTGGAACGCTCCTCTCGCGACCCGGTACCCATCCGCTACGCCGCCAACGGGCGCCGCATCGCCATGTAGGCGGAAGTAGCCGCCAAAGTTCCGCTTTGCTTTTCTTTCGCCTGAGCTTAGAATCGAGCGCAAGACCTTCTTTATGGGAACACTACTGCTGGGCGCACTTCTCGCTCTGAATCTGATCCTTCTGGGCCTCGCCGTCGGTTTGTTCCGACACCTCAAGTCTTCCTCGCAAGCTGCCCAGATCGCCGCCCTTGCTGAGCAGTCCACCAAGGCCCATGACTCCCTCTCGCAAAGGTTCACTTCCGCCACGGCTGACATGGCGATGCGGCTGGAAAGCACCAAGGGAGACCTGCGCCAGGAGGTAGCCGACCGCCTGGGCGACGGCTTCAAACAAATCCACTCCGCGGTCGAAGCCCAACTTTCGAGTGGCCGGCGCGAGCAAGCCCAGGACCTGCGGGATGCTCGCACCGAACTAACCGGCGCCCTCGCCCTGACCACGGGCCAGCTCAAGACCGAGTTTGACGCCCTCAACCAGCAAACCGCACAGAAACTCGACACCATCCGCGACCGGGTGGACGAGAAGCTGCTCGCCATCACCGACCAGGTGCAGCAAAAGCTCGACCAAAACATCAAAGAAGGCTTTGCCCAGTTCGAAAAAGTACAGCAACATTTGAAGGCCGCTGAAGAACAGTTACGCGAGGTGAGCACTCTCGGTCACTCCATCAACGACCTGAACAACCTGCTCAAGCTGCCACACCTGCGCGGTCAGTTCGGTGAGGCCAGCCTGGAGCGTTTGCTCGCCGACTTCCTGCCCGCCAACATGTTCGAGATGCAATCTTCCCCCGGCGAGGGCGGTGGGCGCGCCGACGCCATCATTCAGTTCCCCGACCGGCGACTGCCGATTGACGCCAAGTTTCCCCGCGAGTCGGTGCTGGCATTGTTCGAGAGCAATGACGAAGCCGAAATCGAAGAGGCCCGTCACGAATTCGTGCGTGTCATGAAAGCCGAAGCCAAGCGCATCAAGGCTTACATCCAGCCGGAATATGGCACCACCGACATTGCGCTGATGTACCTGCCCAGCGAGACGCTCTACATGGAAGCCGTCCGCAACCGCGACCTGGCCGACTGGCTCAACCAGCAGCACGTCTTCCCCGTCTCCCCCAACACGCTGCTGATGACATTGCAGACCATCGCCCTGGTGCACAAGTGGTACGAAGTCGCCAGCCGTTTCGAGAAGAGCCGCCTTGAACTGGCCAAGGCGCAAAAGTCCTTCGACTTCTTCCAGAGCCAGTTTGAAAACGTCGGAAAGAATTTGAATAAGGCCCAGGAAGCCTTCGAAACCGCCCAACGCCACCTCAAGACCTACCGCGGCCGGGTCACCGTGCTCAGCGGGCAAGAGCAGCTCGAGCTGGACGCCCCGAAGAATGGCGAGGAACAGTTGCCATTGTCCGACAAAGCGAGCGCCTAGCACAGGATGGCATCCGCTCCATACGGGCCTGTCTTTGCAGCTTGCTGCGCCCATCCTTGCTTCTTACCTACTATCGTTGCTGGTTGTTAGCATTTGGGCCCTCTGATTCGTCACCACAATCCGCATCTCCACAAGCGTTTCGGTGATAAGATCATCCCGTTTTTGTGGGGGATGTCCGCAGTTCCTGCCAGTTGTGCACTCAAGAAAGGTGGCCTCGATTGCCCAGAAGATTGTTTGCCATAGCCCTAATACTGCTCACTCTCGCCAGCCTCTCGCTGGCACAGACGCTGAAGCGGCTCAAGAACCAGTCGCCCGGCGGCGCCGGGATCGGCTTTGTGTTGACCGATGGTACCGCGATGTTTCAAGGAGGCGGCGAGTCCGATTGGTGGAAGCTCACGCCCGACAACACCGGCAGCTACCTCAATGGAACCTGGTCGCGGCTCGCTAATCTGCCCGCCGGATATGTGCCCGACGCCTTCGCCTCCGCCGTGCTCGCCGATGGCCGTTTGGTCATTGTCGGCGGTGAATACAACAACGGCGCCTTTGTGCTCACCAACCAGGGCGCGATTTACGATCCCAAGGCCAATACCTGGACCTCACTCACGCCGCCGAGCTTCTGGCCCTATATCGGAGATTCGCCGTCCGTGGTGCTGCCGAACGGAAAGTTCCTGGTGGGAAACAAACTCGTGAAGCAGATGGCGGTCCTGGATCCCGCCACCCTTACCTGGAGCAAAGTGAGTTCGGCCGGAAAGAGCGACTTCAACGCCGAAGAGGGCTGGACGCTGATGCCGGACGGTACCATCCTGACCTTCGATGTCAAGGACGCTCCCAACTCGGAAAAGTATGTCCTGGCGATGAGGCAATGGGTAACGGCGGGCAGTACCATTGTCGATCTGCACTCGCCTTCCCCATTCGGTTGCCTCGACTACGGAGGGCTGCACTGCTATCAGCCACCGGGCGAGGTGGGGCCGGCCATCCTGCGCCCCGATGGCACGGTCTTTGCCACCGGCTCCACGCCCAAGAACCAGAACACGGCCCACACCGCCATCTACACACCCGGACCCACCCCCAGCGATCCTGGCACCTGGACGGTTGGCCCCGATTTCCCCGCGGGTGACGAAGCGGGCGACTCATTCGCCGCTCTTCTACCCAACGGCAATGTGCTGGTCGAGGGCCTGAGCGGCCGCCTCTATGAGTTCGATGGAACGAATTTGAACCGCGGACCAGCGGGTTTTGGCAGCCTGATGGTGCTTCCTACTGGAGAGGTGATTGTGGGTGGTACCGATCTTTACACGTCCACGGGAACATATGATCCCGCGTGGGCTCCGACCATCACCAACGTTCCCAGCACACTCACCCGGGGCTCAACCTTCAAGATCTCGGGAACCCAGTTCAACGGCTTGTCGCAAGCCGCTGCGTTTGGTGACGAGTACGAGACCGCGACCAATTACCCGTTGGTACGCATCACGAACAATGCCACCGGCCACGTGTTTTACGCCCGCACCCACGACCACAGCACCATGGCGGTGGCGACCGGGGGCAAGATCGTATCCACCAACTTTGATGTTCCTGCAGGAATGGAAACCGGGGCCAGTTCGCTCGAGGTCGTTGCCAACGGCATTCCGTCCCAGCCCGTGAGCATCACGGTCAACTAGCGGCCCAATATCTGCAGCTCACTACGCTCGTTGCGTAAGCAACGAGCGTTTTTCTTGCCGGTCGATTAGCGTAGCAGATCTCAGCGCAGAATCCGCTTCCACAGCAACGCCAAGACAAGGACGACAATGCCGACAGCCATTGCGATCAACCGCGCTCGATTGGCCTTCTGAGTCATGACTGTGGGCTCCTCAACACCGCTCGGTTTGGCTCTCCCAGTTCGATTTCCTGGCTCGCGTTGGCCTTGCTCCTTACTGATGCAGTACCCAACCGGCGATCTTCTCCAGCGCGCCCGGCGACATGGTCTCCTCAATCTCCGCGTATTCACTGACGGCGCCGGTTTTCGCGGTTTGGAACAGATGGTTCAAGCCCGGCAGCTCGACCACTTCGACGTTCTGGTTGCCGCCCTCCTCGAGCGCCTTGCGGATGGCCGGCAGATTCTTTTTGGGTGGCACTTGCAGGTCCTTTTCGCCGTTGATCGCGAGCACCGGACAGCGAACCTTCCTGAGCGTCGGCGCCGGATCGTAGTCAATGAAATAGCGGAACCACGGGGAGCGCAACTGCAGGATGCTTGCGCCCAACTGCGCCTCCGGGACCTGGCCAGCCAGCTTCTCCCGCAGCTTTCTCTCCAGCGTGGCGTCATCTTTTTCCTGCTTAACCAGTTCAATCATCTCGCGTTGCTGGGCTTGTGCTTGCTTGGCCTCGTCGGCACTCTTGCCGCTGGCCTCGGTGATTAACAGTGCCTGTTCCGCAAGAATCTCGTCTCCCGGAACACCGATCCCCGCCATCATGACGATGAACGCCACATCGTGGTTGCGGGCCGCGACCATGGGCGCAATCATCCCGCCCTCGCTGTGGCCGATGAGGCCGATCTTGTGGGAGTCGACCTCCGGGCGCGTCTTCAGGTAGGCAACTCCAGCTTCGGCATCGCTGGCGAAATCAAGTGTGGTGGAGGTGAGAAAGTTCCCAGTAGATTTCCCGACACCGCGGTCGTCGGCGCGCAGCACCGCGATTCCCTTGCGGGTCAGATAGTCCGACAGCACCAGAAATGGGCGGTGCCCCATGATGCTCTCGTCGCGATCCTGCGGCCCCGAACCGGTGATCAAGACTACGGCGGGAAACGGCCCTTTCCCTGAAGGAATGGTCAGCGTGGCCGCCAGCGAGACGCCGGCAGCCTTGTTCTCGTACCGCACTTCTTCTTCGCGATAAGGATACGGCTTTGTTGGATTCTGCGGACGGCGACGCTCCATCTCGGCCGCATCCTTGGCGCGCTTGAGCACTAGCGGCCAACTCTGGCCGGCTTGCGTCCAGGTGCCATTCATGGACGCGAGGTCTTTATCGATCTTGCCCGCAAACGCGCCGGCGATTTGTTTGAGCTCCATCTTGATCGACGAATCATCGCGGGTCACCGCCGTCACCGGCAGTCCCTTCACGTTCTGGTCCAGGCTGTCGAGCGTGGCCACCAGGCCGTCTTCGGTGTTGGTAATGTGGAACACCAGTCGCAGCTTGGATACTCCAGTATCGAGCGTGCCCCACCAGCTGCCGTCAACGTCTGACGGTTTGGCAGGCTTGTGTTCCGCCTTGATAGGCGCGGCCTCTTTCTTGAAGTCCAAAGGCAGCGGTTGGCCCTGCGACCACGTGCCGGAGATGTCCGAGCCGTCGGCGTTGACCTTGCCCTCGTAGGTGCCATGGACCACGTCTACCGCAAAGTTGAGTTTTGAATCCTTTAGGGACATGGAACTCACCGGCAGGCCGTAGGACCCTTGGTCAATGCTGTCCATAGTGGCGTGAAGGCTGCCATCGGCGTTCTTGGCGATGTGCAGTATGAGGCGCAGTTCTGCCGGACCAACTTTGAGCGTGCCTTGCCAATCGCCCACCAGGTCTTGAGCGTGGGCGCTGAACGCCGTTAGCATGGCTAGGGTAAAAGCGAACAATGCTTTCTTCATCGGTCTTTTCCTTCGCGTACTTTGCGAGTCCTCGGCTAACTTTGCGCGTAAAAGCTCTTAGTCAGCACCCGCGATCCCCGGGACGGCAGTTGGCCTCCCATACGCCTTCGAAGTTAATGAAGTATGGTTCGACTTCCACTTGCGGGAACGACGCCCGAACCAGATCGGCCGCACGCCAGAGTTCTCTCACGTGATTTTCCGCCTCCGCCTGCAGGTTGCCGTCGTAGGCGGCGAGGCCTCCGTAAGTCGCGCAGTCGGAATGGCAGGTGAGCATCACCATCTTGGTCTGATGAAGGCGGATCGACATGCGAACCTGCTCGAGGATGAAGTCACGCTCAAAATCGTTGCGCGGCGAGGCCAGTGTCTTGGCGCCGCCGGCCACAACAATCATGTCCGGACGCAGGATTCCCCGGCGGCGGAGAAACTTGTTGACCACCTGGCGTATGCGCTGATCGAAGCAGCACAGGACCGCTGCATCGGCAACATATTGCTCCGGGGGTGAATCAAAGTGAAATACCTTCTGCACGCGCAACCCTCCATCGACTTCAGCTTGATCCGTGTGGCGTGGACACTCCTGTCCGCGCTGCTTGCATCACTACGGAACCGACAGGCGGGCAAGGGTGCCCGCCCCACACCCAAACCCGGGCGGACAGCCGAGGCGGCTGTCCCTACGTCGTCCGCTCCGCTCCCCGCTTCGTCTTCAGGTCCGCCAGCAGCTGCTCGATGCGATCTTCCTTCTCCAGCGCGGCCAAGCGGTCCTCCACGTCCTCGGCGGCAAGCTCCGACTTGGCCTGGCTGATGGCCTCGTTCCGCGCCACCTTCCGCTTCATGCGATCGAAGGCCCCGGCTTTGGATCCGTTGCCAGCCGCCAGCTTCGCATCACTCGCTTTGCCCACGGCGCGTGCCCGCCGCTGCTGCGCGATCAGCAAGTCGGCCTTGCCCTCAGCCTCTGCCAGCTTCTGCTCCAGTTGGCGCAGCGCAATCTTCAGGTTCTCCACCTGCGCCTGCTGGTCGGTAAGCTGCTGCGCGAAGCTCTCCGTCAGATCGCGATAGCTCTCCACGCGCGTCAACGCAACCCGCGCTAGGTCGTCTTGCTTCTTGTCTACCGCCAATTCGGCTTTACGCATCCACTCCGCCACCTTGTCTTCGTTTTCCTTGCGTTTCTTGTCCAGCAGGTGCTGGTCGGCGATGGCGATCGCCACCTGCGTCTTGACCTGCAGAAGCTGGTTCTGCATGTCGAGAATAACCTGCTTGATCATCTTTTCCGGGTCCTCGGCCTTATCAATCAGGTCATTGAGGTTCGCCCGAACCAGTGTCGAGACTCTCTCTAGTAATGCCATGGTGTACTCCCTTCTCAGTTAGCCTTTAGCTCTTGGCTGCGGATCCGTTGCGCAGGCTGATGCACTTCTTCGGTCGGCCACCGCGCTTGCGATGGCCAGACCCACGCCAATCCCGATGGCCAGCCAGGGTCCCATCTGGTGGGTAGCAGCGCCCAGCGCTGCCCCCACGCCTGCTCCCACTGCGACGCCCAGGCCGATCCACTGCGACTTGTTCTTCATAACTCGATCCTCCATGTGGCCGGCGAGACGCCGGCGCTACTTTCATGCCCACAACCGCTCACTTCCCTTTCCCCGGCTCCGGCGGCTTGGGCGCCTTGTCCCCGATCTGCCTTACTTTGCCCAGCAACTCGCCAAGGTTCATTCCCGACAGCGTCTCGAACAGCGCCGGCACCTGCGCCGCCATCTTGGTGAGGTCGCCGGTGACTTTGTTCAAGCCGGCAGAGTCGCCGTTGCCGGTGGAGACGATGGTGATCTTGTCCACGTTGGACAACGGGCTAGCCAGCGCCCTCACCACCTCCGGCAATCCCGTCAGCAGCTTGTCGATGACCGCGGCCTGGTTGTACTCCTGGAAGGCTGCGGCTTTCACGTTCATCGCCCTGGCTTCCGCGTCGCCTTTCTTGAAGATGATCTCGGCTTCGGCCTCACCCTGCTGGCGAATGGACGAGGCATGCCCCTCGGCCTCCACCATCAGCCGGGCCTTCTCCGCGGCCGCCAGCGTCTCAATCCGCTGCCGCTCGATCTCGGCCTGCTTCAGCACGGTCGCGATCAGCTCTTTCTCGCGGCGATTGATCTCGGCTTCCTGCACCTTGACCTGCTGCTCTTTCTCCACCTGCTGCACTTTCACGCTCTCCGCGATGACCTGCTGCTGCATAATGTTGGTCTGGATGTCGTAAGCCTTGTCCGCCTGCGCCTGTTGCCGCTTGGTGACCTCCAGATATTGGGCCTTCTTGACTTCCAGGTCGCGCGTCGCTTCCGCCTGCTTGGCCAGCGATGCGGTTTCCGCCTGCACTCGGTCCTGATCGGCTTGCGCCCTGGCCACGGCCGCTTCCCGCGTCGCCAGCGCCCGCCGGATCGCGGTATCACGTTCCGCTTCCGCGGTCGCCACATCAGCGTCGCGCCGGATGCGTGCCACATCCGGCTTGCCCATGTTGGTGATGTACTCGTTCTTGTCGCGGACTTCTTTGATGGTGAACGAGATCACCTCCAGCCCCATCTTGTTCATGTCATCGGCGCAGGTGGAGCGCATGCGGTCGCCCACCATCTCCGGCTGCTTCACGATCTCTTCTACCGTGAGCTGCCCGATGATGCCGCGCAGATGCCCTTCCATCACCAGCCGGATCAGCCCTTCCCGCTCCTGGTCGGTCTTGGTCAGGAACTGCTCCGACGCCGTCAGGATGGACTCGGTGTCCGACTTCACCTTGATCTGCGCCACGGCCTCGACCGTCACCGCCACGCCCTGCTTGGTGTACAGGTCCTGTTGGGGCGCCACATCGAAGGACATCAGTTCCAGCGAAAGGTCGCGGCAGTTCTCGATCATGGGAAAAATGATCGTGCCGTGTCCCTTCACCACGCGCGTGCCGCGGAAGCCATACACCACCAGGGCCTCGTGCGGCCCGGCCTTACGATAGAGCCTCGCCAGCATGCTCATCAGCAGCAGGATGGCCATGACGGCCAGCCCTGCAATAATCCAGATTTCCATCCATCCCAAGCCAAACATATCGCCTCCTCAAAACTTGCAGTCTTCAATGCGCGAACTGCTTGATCGCGTCCAAGTCGCGCAAAATTCGTTCGGGCTCGCTGTGGCCGAGGAAAACTTCTCCCTCAAGCGTGTGAATCCGGACCCCACGATTGCCCCACACGTAGGCGCGGCAGTTGCCTACGCCGCGAATGCCATAGCCGCGCAGCAGGTTCCAGCGCCCGGCTTCGTAGCTTTGAACCTGCCTCACCGGGATGGAGCGCAGGCGGAAGCCCAGGGTGCGGATCTCGATTCCCGCCGGACTGAAGCGGTATTGAAATCCGCTCCAGGTCAACCCGGCGAAAGCGGCAAACAGCAAGAACAGCAAAGCCGCTCCTACCCGCATGCCCGCCAAAGGAACTGCGGCCAGGGTCCACAACTCCAATGCCATCGGGACCACAAATACGATCGTCCACCAGCGCGAGGCATGGACTTCCTGCGCGATCACGGGCCCTGCTGGCAGGGACTGCCCGCGCCGGCTCCCCAGATAGACCACGGTCAGCGCCACAATCGCCAGCGGCACCACGATCAGCACCGGCCCTACACCCACGGGACCGCCGCTCAGGCTGTGCTCCACCACGCTGCTGTTGACGTAGTAAATCACTCCGATGATCAGATAGAAGAATCCCAGCATTGCCCAGGACGACGCATCTGTCGTGTACTTGCGGTGAATGACGTACACGACTATGGTGAAGATCACCAATACAAATGCGGTCAGTCCCAGCGCGAATCCCAGCGACGCTTCACGCGACATCCAGCCGTTGGCTCGACCGCTGGCGTCGAAATGGGTCGCCAGCCGCATAGGCAACTGGTCCCACACCTGCCAGTAGCGCAACGCCGTCGCCGGCAATGCGACCCAAGGCAGCGCCACCAGCCATGGCCACAGCTTGCGGTTCATAAGTCCTCTCCCCTTCGACTGCCCTACGAACTCGCCTTCCCTGCTTCCGAAGCCGGTTCCTCGCCCGCCATCTCCGTCCACAGACGAACGTAGGCAATTCCCTTCTCGTACCGGGTCACTACAACCTCTGTGCCCTTGGCGATGGCGCTGCCATCCTCCGCCCGCGCTCCACAGCTGCGCCGGGTCCCGGCTTGCGAGTAGATCATTTCGCCCGTACCGCCCTCGCGTATGGGCATGGAAAGCTTCCCTAGCACGCCTACCATGTCAAAATCCGCGGAATCGAGGTTTTCTTCTTCTGATGTCAGCACCCGGCTGAGGAACAGAAACACAATGCCCGCCCCCAGCAGCCCGCTGGCCAATGCCAGCATGAGCCCCAACGTCAACCAGACCGTGGAGAAACGGGTCAGCAGATATCCCATGCCACCAAACCAGGCCAGAAAAGCTGCCAGGGTCACCGGGTTGAAGAACGACACCTCCCCCGCGTGGCCCGCGCCATGGCCGGCTCCGTGCCCGGCATGGACGTGAGGCCCGCCCCAGCCATGCGGCAGGTGCCAGTGCAGCCCGCCCAGCAAGTACGACAGCAGGCTGAAAGCAAATCCCAGCGCAAAACAGATAAGATAAAAATCCGCCCAGGTCATTGCGATCGCCTCCTCTCTCCCACGCGACTGGCAGGCGCCGCCCCGGGCCGGAGCGCCTCCAGCAGACGCTCGGCCAGCCCCGGTGTATCCAGGATCGCGCCCAGCAAGATCAAACCTTGCCGCGAATCCTTCTCCCGCGCCAGCTTGATCAAGACCTCACTCACTTCCGGGTCGCTGGCAAAACGCTCCGAGCCCTGCAACAGCCACACATCCAGCTTGCCTTCCGTAGTCCGCAAATCCGATACCAGCTCCGTGTGGTAGCCCTCGGGGTCATCCACCAGGAATCCGGGATGCACTTTGAAAAACCTGGCCAGCAGCGTGCGCGTCGCTTGCGTCATGTGCGGGCGCGTTCCGCTCTCCATCTGCGAGATGTAGGACTGGCTGATGCTCTTGCCCTGCTCCTTGCGCACGGCCTTGACCAGTTCCAACTGGGTCAGCGGCCGCCCCAGGCCGCGCAGCGTGCCTTCCACCTCGCGCAGGTAGCGGATTTTCTCGCCCAGCGTCATATCACTAATAGAGATATTAATATCGCAATTTGTGATTACTGTCAACAACAATAAGAGCAGCCCTCTCAGTGACTTGGCGTTGGTCTTAAGTGGGAAGGTTTGATCGGATCGAGGAAACGCTGCCCGCTCACAAACCCGGCAGCGGCCCTGTTTTCAGCGCTCCGGGCGGCTCAGCGCTTCGTAATGGACCACTTCCGGTTCCAATTCCAGCAGGAACCGTGGCCGGCGTGCGCAACCAGTCTTTTCAAGGCGAAAAAGAAAACGCCCCCGTTTCCGGGGGCGCTTCGATCCAGCGATGGCCGTGTTACTGGTGCCGGCCGTTGTGCTTGTCGCGGTAGATATGCTTGGAGACATGGTTTTGCTGGCGGTTGACCTGGGCCCTCTCGGCCGGCGTCAGGGCGCCCCCGTTGGCAGCACGGTCAGTCTTGATTTCATTGTTGATGCGACCTTCCCGGCCCTCGAGCCTGGAAGCTTCGCCCGCGGTCAGTTGTCCGCTGTTCACGCCCTGCGCGATGCGGTCCTGCTGCTTCTCTTCCCGCCGGCCGACTTCCGTGGGCGCCTTGGTCCCCGGTGCGGCGTTCGTACCCGGCTGGACTTGGGCATCATGCTTCTGGCGGTAGATCTGGTGCGACAGCCGGTTCTGCTGTCTCGTCACTCTCGCCTTCTCCGCCGGAGTCAGCTTGCCGCCGTTGTCCTCGCGCATGTCGCGGGTTTCCGCATTCAGCTTGGACTCTTCCTTTTCCAGCCTGGAAGCTTCGCCAGAGGTCAACTCCCCGCTCTTCACGCCATTGCCAATGCGGTCCTGCTGGTTCTCCTTGCGTTCTCCGATGGTCGCCTTGTCCTGCTTCACCGGCGGCTCGGTGGTCGGCGTGGTTGCGGCCGGGCTATTGCTCTGGGCCGCCGCCGGCAGAATCATGGCGGCCAGGGCCGCGCTCAAAAAAAGGCTCTTCACTTGCATGATCATAATTTCTCCTCACTCCTCGGATCTGCCCTACATCATTCCGCCGGAATTCGTTGGTTCCGGCGGTCACTGATTGCAAACCCGGAGGCTCCAGAAATGTTGCGGCAGAGAAGGCCGAGCCGCAAGACCGTCCCTCTTTTCTAGTGGTTACCAAAGGACTACGTCGGCAGGGCGGCCGCGTATCCTACAGCCCGGCCTCGATCCGCGACCTCGGGTCGAGATAATCCCGCAGCGCGTCGCCGATAAAATTAAACGCCAGCACCGCCAGCATCACCGCCAGCGCCGGAAAGATGACCAGATGCGGAGCGTCGAACAGATGTGCCCGGCCATCATTCAACATGGTGCCCCAACTCGCCGTCGGCGGAGGCACACCCAGGCCCAGAAAACTCATGGTCGCCTCGGCCAGGATGGCGCCAGCCATGCCGATCGCCGCTTGCACAATGATGGGTTGAACAATGTTGGGCAGAATGTGCCGCACAATCACCCGGAGATCGCTGGCGCCCAATGCCCGTGCCGCCTCGACATATTCGCGCTCCCGGGCCGCCAGCACCTGTCCCCGCACCAGCCGCGCGTATCCCACCCAGCCGCCGAGCGCAAGCGCAAATACCAGATTGAAGATTCCCGGCCCACGGAAGGCGACAAACGCGATGGCCAGCAAGATTCCAGGGAAAGAAAGAAACGCATTCATCGGCACGATGTTGACGAAGCGATCGATGCGCCCGCCATAGTAGCCGGCAATCGAACCAATGATCAGCCCCAGCGCCAGCGACGCCGCCACCACGCAACTGCCCACCAGCATCGAAATCCGTGAACCGTAAATCAACCGCGAGGTGATGTCCCGCCCTAGTTCGTCGGTGCCGCACCAGTGCGCCGCCGACGGCCCCGCCAACCGGTTCGGCAAATCAATGTAAGCGGGATCCTGCGGCGCAATCCAGGGAGAGAAGATGGCAAACGCCACAAAGATCACCACCAGCACGACGCCAATCGCCGCCAGGGGGTTGTGGCGGGCTACACGCTGGAACGAAATGGCTGCAGTGGTCATAAAAACTCTACCGCAAAGCGCGCGGAGAAAAGCCACACTTTTCTTTGCGAGGCTTCTTTGCGGTTCATGCTGTTACTGCCGTATCCTCGGATTTGCCACCGAGTACAGCAAGTCCGTCAGAAAATTCACCGCCACATACGTCAATCCAATCGCCAGAATGCAGCCCTGCACCAGGTAATAATCGCGATTGCCAATCGCCTGGATGGTCAACCGCCCGATCCCCGGCCAGGAGAAAATTGTCTCCGTCACAATCGCGCCCGCCAGCAGTGCCCCGAATTGCAATCCCAAAACCGTGATTACCGGAATCAAGGCATTGCGTAGCGCGTGGCGGTAAACCACGGTGCGCTCGGAAAGCCCCTTTGCCCGCGCGGTGCGAATGTAGTCCTGTCCCAACTCTTCCAGCATCGAGGTACGGACCATCCGCGTGAGAATCGCCGCCAGCGCCCCGCCCATGGTGATCGCTGGAAGCACCAGGTGCGCCACGGTTCCCGAGCCGGACACGGGCAGCCATCCCAGCTTGATAGAAAACAGCAGAATCAGGATTGGGCCCAGGGCGAAATTCGGGAACGACAATCCGAACAGGCTCACCACGCTGAGCGCGCGGTCGTCCCAGCGGTTGCGCCGTTGTGCCGAACGCACCCCGGCGGGAATCGACAGCAACACCGCCACCAGCAACGCCGCCATCGTCAACTGCAGGGTATAGGGATAGCGTTGCGCGATCAGGCTACCCACGTTCTGATTGAAGCGCAGCGAAGCACCCAAGTCCCCGTGCAGCACGCCTTTCCAGTAATGCAGATACTGCTGCCCCAGGGGAGCATCGAGCCCATACTGATGGCGAACCGCTTGCACATCCGCCGCCGGCGCCCCTTCCCCCAGCATTTGCAGGATAGGATCTCCCGGCACCAGGTGAATGAGGAGGAAAACCAGCGACACCACCAGCCAGACCACGGGCAGCGTGTACAGCACGCGAAGGGAGAGGTAGCGCAGCACGGTTGATTGAGTAATTGTGTAATTGGGGAATTTCGTAATTTGGGTGCCGTTGTAAATTACGCAATTCCCCAATTACCAAATTACACAATCACCCTCTAGTCCCCGGCGTGTCCCATGGCTGCCGGTTCTACCTTCTCGATCTTGACCTTGGCGATGCGGTGGCCTTCCATTTCCACCACCACAAAACGGTGCCCTTCGTAGTCGAACCCCTCCCCAGCTGCAGGAATTCTCTGCAAGCGGGCCAGCACAAATCCGGCGAGGGTCTCGAAACCGGCATCATGGGGCAGCACCAGCTCGTACTGCGCTTCCAGGTCGCGAATGCTCACCGCTCCTTCGAGCACCAGCGTGGACGCCTCTTCCAGGGAAGGCGGCTGGGCCGGCGCAACGTCGAATTCATCCTCGATCTCACCCACCAGCTGTTCCAGGATGTCCTCGGCGGTAATCACCCCTGCGGTCGAACCAAATTCATCCACCACCACCGCCAGGTGGCGCTTGCGCTGTTTGAACTCCTCCAGCAGTTCCATTAACACCTTGGTCTCGGGAACCACCAGTACGTCGCGCATGATCTGGCTGATCTTCATGCCGGCGACGCGGGCCGCGACCGGCTGTACCGGGTTGGCAGTCAGCCGCAAGCGCGTCCAGCGCATCAGATCCTTGGAGTAAAGCACGCCAATAATATGTTCCGGGCCGCGCTGCGAATCGTAGATAGGGATGCGCGAATGTTGCTCCTCGACCACCCGGGCCAGGGCTTCGTCTAGCGTCAGATCGCCCGGCAGCGAGAAAATGTCAGGACGCGGCACCATCACCTCGCGCACCGTGATGTTCTCCAGCTCCAGCGCGTTGTGAATCATCTCTTCCTGGAACGGCGGAATCTGACCGAATTGCCGGCTGGCGGTCACAATCAGCTTCAGCTCATCCGGCGAATGCACCGTGCCCTGCCGCATTCTGGGCGACCCGAACACCCGCAGGACCGACCCCGCCGCCCGGCTCATCACATAAATAAGAGGACGGGTTAGGGTCAGAAACACGTCCATGGGCGCTGCCACCGCCAGCGCTACCTGTTCCGACCGCTGCAAGGCCAGCGACTTGGGGACCAGTTCCCCCAGGATCACGTGCATGCAGGTAATCAGGCCAAACGCCAGTACGATGGCAATGCCGTGCGCATAGACGTTGGCATGGGGAACCTCACCGGTAAACCCCTCTACGATGTGCGCCAGCATAGGCTCACCCACCCAGCCCAGGCTAAGGCTGGTGATGGTGATCCCCAATTGCACCCCGTTGACGACCTCGTCCAGGTTCCGGTGCAGCCTCTGCACGATACGCGCCCCGATACGGTGCGCCTCAATGAGCTGCTGGATGCGGGTATCCCGCACGCTTACCAGGGAGAATTCGGCGGCGGCAAAGAAGGCGTTGGCTGCCACCAGGAGCACAATCAGAAACACGCGCAGCAGCACAAAGGCAAGCATGGATTGCTAATTCTAACATTCCAAAGGCGCTACTGCATTTCGTTCCGCCGCACCGAGCTTGTAAAATCAAGCTTGCCCGAGGCGCCGCCGCAGTCCCGCCCAATCCATTCGCCCGCCGCCGGGCGTCAATGGTTTTCCTGCTTCCCTTTCGACCCGTGCGCGGTCTAAAGCCACAGGTGCCGATTGTGAACTGTGGGCAGCATGAAAAGCGAAGCCGGTCGGAATCTCCGGAACAAAACCCATATCACTTTCGTAATTATGACCGAGGGTTGACCTTACTTATTTGGAGGCGGATGTGAACGGCAATGGTAACGGCAAGAGGAAACGTCGCAAACGGCTAATCTATGGTGGCATAGCACTCGTGGGCATTTTGGTCATCGCGGGCGGGCTGATTGCGGCCACGCGTGGTGGCACCAAGATTGATCCCTCCAAGTTAGCCAAGGTCGAGAAGGGCGATCTGGCCAAGAGCGTTGTGGCTACCGGCAAGGTCACCCCCATCACCAAGGTCGAAGTCAAATCCAAGGCCAGCGGGATCGTCAAGAAGCTGTTCGTGGAGTATGGCGACAACGTGAAGAAGGGGCAGCTGCTGGCGCAGTTGGATAAGGAAGAGATTCAGGCGCAGGTAGAGCAGACCCGGGCGGGTCTGGCGGCGTCAGAAGCCAACTTGAAGAGTTCCGAGGCTGATCACGAGCGCTCCAAGATCGATGCCGAGGGACCTGACGTCCCATTGCTCAAGCGCGCCTATGAACGCGCCATAGGGATGGCGAAGGAAGGCGTGGTTTCCACCTCCGCTCTGGAAGAAGCCCAGAAGAACTACGAGCTGGCTTTGAACAAGCAGAATGTTGCCAAAGCGCAGCTCACTGTGATGAAGGCCAAGATTGCCCAGTCCCAGGCGCAAGTGGCGCAGGATCGCGCCCATCTGAATCAGCTCGAAGAGCAGCTCAGCTATACCGACATTGAGTCGCCGATTGACGGCATCGTGCTTTCGCGCGACGTCGAGATTGGCGACGCGGTCAGTTCCATCCTTGTTCTTGGTTCCGGCGCCACGCTGGTGATGACTCTGGGCGACACCAGCGAAGTTTACGTCAAGGGCAAGGTGGATGAGAGCGATATCGGTAAGGTCTATCTCGGACAGCCTGCCCGCATCAAGGTCGAGTCCTTCAAGGATAAGACCTTCAACGGCAAGGTCACCAAGATCTCCCCCATGGGCGTTGAGAAGGACAACGTCACCACCTTCGAAGTACGCGTGTCCATCAACAACCCCGGTGGCGAACTGAAGGCCGAGATGACCGCCAACGCGGAAATCATCCTGGAAGAGCACAAGAACGTGCTGCAGATTCCCGAAGGCGCCATCCTGTACGACAAGGACAAGAAAGCCTCAGTAGAGATCCCCGATCCCAGCGCCAAAGACGGTAAGAAAAAGCTGGCGGTCAACATCGGAATTTCCAACGGAGCCAAGACCGAGCTGCTCAGCGGCCTGAAGGAAGGCGACCAGGTCGTGCTGCAGTAAAGCAGGAGTCGGGAGTCAGTATCCAAAGGGTTCGGGGTCGCATCAGCTTCCGGGGCGCTGACTCCTGACTACTGACTCCCGACTCCTTTCAGTTAGTGCTGTGATTGTTGGTTGCCTTTCGCTGGCGAGTGCGTCTTTACGGAGACGGATCCACCCGCTGTGGACTTCAGCCCACGCGGTCGAGAGGAGAACCCATGAAACGATCCCTGTTCCTGTCTCTGACCCTGCTGCTCGCGGTGTGCACATTGCCCGCAGCCGCCAGCTCCTACCAGGGTTCATTTCAGCGCACATTTCAGGTGACCGGCCCCGTGCAGCTCGAGGCTCTCACCCATTCCGGCGACATCACCGTGCACAACGGCCCCGCCGGCACCGTCTCCATCAGCGGAAAAATTCACGTCGGTGACCGCTGGTTCTCAAGCGATCGCCAGGCGGACGTCAGCGAAGTGGAGAAGAACCCGCCCATCCGCCAATCTGGCAACTCCATCTTCATTGATTACCCCAACGTCCACAACATCTCCATCGATTACGAGATCACCGCTCCGCCGGACACCAACGTACGCAGCCACACCGGCTCCGGCGACCAGAGAATCGAAGGCCTGCACGGCACCTTCGACCTTGAAAGTGGCTCCGGCGATATGCAGCTGACCAACATGACCGGCGAAACCCGCCTGCATACTGGCTCGGGAGATGTGGAAGCTCGCGATTTCAGTGGTCCTTTCAGCGCTGAAGCCGGCAGCGGCGACATCCGCCTCGATTCCAAAGGCGCGGGTAACGTGCAAGTCCACACCGGCTCGGGCAACATCGAATTGCGCGGTGTGCATGGCACCCTGGGCGTCGAAGCCGGCAGCGGTGATGTCAGCGTCGAAGGCATTCAAACGGGTGCCTGGGAACTAAGAACGGGCTCCGGGAACGTCGATCTCCGCCTGCCTGCCGATGCCGCCTTCGACCTGGAGGCATCCACCAGTTCCGGAAAAGTCGACACTACCCGCCCGGTCACGATGACGATCCAAGGCGACTTGCAGCGGGCCAACCGCTCGGTCCACGGCAAGGTCAATGGCGGTGGCCCACTCTTGACGGTTCACACCGGATCGGGTGATGTGCGCATCAACTGAGAGGCGCTGCGAGGGAGGTGCCATGCAAACAAGACTTGCTTCACTGTTCCTGGCCGTTGTCCTGGTGACCGTGATCTGCATCCCGCTCCTGCCCGCGGCGGCCGCCGAAGGCGGCTTCCAGCGCACCCTGCACGTGACCGGCCCTGTCAATCTCGAGGTCACCACCGGCTCGGGCAGCATTCAGGTCCGCACCGGTGGCTCCAGTGAAGTACAGGTCACCGGCCATATCAGGAGTACAAGCTGGTTCGGAGGCGACCCCGAGGAGCGCATCAAGCGCATCGAGTCCAATCCGCCAATCGTGCAGAACGGCAACAACATTGATATTGGGCATCTGGAGGATCACGAACTGTTCCGCAATATTTCTATCAGCTACGAACTGGTGGTTCCCGCTCAGACCCAGTTGCGCTCTCACACCGGGTCCGGCAACCAGAAGATCGAAGGCATCCAGGGAACACTGGACTGCACCGCAGGTTCCGGGGGTCTTAGCATCTCCAATATCGGAAACACCGTGCGCGCCGACACCGGCTCGGGCAACATCACCCTCGACCACATTAAGGGCAACGTACGCGCCAAGGCTGGCAGTGGCTCGATTGACGCTACCGACATCGGCGGCGGATTCGAAGCCGAGACTGGTAGCGGACGCGTCACCCTGGAACAAACCGCGCCCGGCGCGGTGCGCGTGGGCACCGGTTCCGGTGGGATGGAACTGCGCGGGGTAAGAGGATCGTTGGATGCGAAAGCCGGCAGCGGTAACATTCACGCTGAAGGCGACCCCACGGGCGCGTGGACAGTGCACACTGGATCAGGCGGCGTGCAACTGCGCTTCCCCTCGGACGCCAGGTTCGACCTGGACGCCCACACCAGTTCGGGCTCGGTTACCGTCGATCACCCCGTCACCGTGCAGGGCTCGCTGGGACGCAAAGACGTCCGCGGCAAAGTTCGCGGCGGCGGAGTTCCGGTAGAGGTGGCAACCGGATCAGGCAACATCGAGATTCACTAACCCCCAATAGCGCCGGTAGCCCGCCCTGAGCGAAGTCGAAGGGTCCCGCCGGCTGTCGCGGGGGCATCTTGCGCCCGCTTTCTGCAATCGCAGAGACCCCGCAGTTTGTGTGTAGCGTGAGATGGCGTCATCCCGAAGCCCGGCGCTTTCTCCAGCCGGGCGAGGGATCTGGCGAGTCGTGGCAAAGGTCTGGGTGTCCTGCGCCGCACCAATACCGGATTACCTCCGTGCCTTGACGCCACCCAGACCCGCAGTTTACTTTCGGGGTTTCCGGGGAAAATCCTGTCTTCTAAAGCGAGGAAATCTTGGAGCAGCGTCCCATCATCACCCTGACCACCGATTTCGGACTCAACGACCATTTCATCGGCACCATTAAAGGCGTGATTTTGGGCATCGTTCCCGAGGCCGAGATCATTGACATCTGCCACTCGGTGCAGCCCTTCGACGTTCTCGACGGCGCCTTGACGATTGCGCAGGCCTACTCCTATTTCCCGGCGGCCACCGTCCATCTGGTCGTGGTCGATCCCGGCGTCGGCACCGCGCGCCGCCCTATCATTGCCAGCAGCGAGCGCCACTATTTCGTCGCTCCCGACAACGGCGTCCTGTCGCTTATCTACGCCCGCGAGGAGCGCATGCAGGTCCGCCATGTCACTTCCGAACATTACTTCATGCAACCCGTAAGCAACACCTTTCATGCGCGCGACATCTTTGCGCCAGTGGTGGCTTATCTGGCCAAGGGCATTGATAGTGAGAAATTCGGCGAGAAGATCGACGATTATGTGCGCTTCACTGCCCCCAAGCCCAAGCCCGTGGATGCCCAGACTCTGCGCGGCGTGGTGCTGAAGGTCGACCGCTTCGGCAATCTCGTCACCAACATCACTCCACAAGACGCGCCCATGCTGTTCCAGCCGGAGCCACCGCCTTTCAAGATCGTCGTGGGCAAACGCGAAATCACCGAGATCAAAACCGCCTACGCCCTGGGAGCCCCCGGAGAAGTCTTCGGAATCCTGGGCAGCATGGGCTACCTCGAAATCGCCGCCAACCGCGGCGCCGCCGCCCAGCTCCTCGGGGTGGCTAAGGGCACGGATGTCAACGTGGTGGTCGAGACCGCAGCCGCCGCCAGCAACGGGAATTAGGCAGCCGCCTTGACCAACACCGTCCTGGCCAGCAGCTTTCCCCCGTGTACTCATTCCTATTCCTCCCAGGCGGCATATCCTCACGCCCCCTTTGTGATTCGATGAAGACCCCTGAATACCATTGACTCTTGTAACAGGAAGAGGCAAACTCCCCGCTTCAGCTAACTTAGGCCAAGGGCGGACCCACCTCGTGTGAAAGGACCCTATTTGCAAATCGAAGAAATGAGTTAGACCGATGAAATGGCGCTGGCTATTCGCATTCGCCTTGACCCTGGCGACATCCTGCTCCTCGGGCACTCTGCAAGCGGAGGACCATCCAGCGCCGATGCTGCTTTACACACAGCTCCGCGCATTCCCGCTAAGTGGAGAGCGTGTTTCCGTCGATCATCTCGCCACAAAGAGGGATCGGATCAGCCTGGAATGGAGCGGCGATTTCTATCCCGCAGCCCCAATCGCCGGAAAGGTGTACGGCGCCGTATTCATCGGTCAGGGTCGTGTAATGGTTGAACCTTACAGCTCTTTCGAGAAAGAGAGCGTTCAGCGTTTCTTGAAGTCCGACCGCGTAGATCTCAATTTCACCACAGCTGTCCTGCGTTTCACGGACGACACTTATGACCTTCTTGCCAAGCTCGGGCGTGCGAACGGAGGAGTTCCACCGGAAGCACAAAAGCTTGCGGCGGAGCTCGACCCCCGCCTTGTCCGCGAAACCGGCCTCAACCTCAGCGCACGCATTCTCTCCGCCATCGTGAATGGTGATCAGCCGGGAGTGTTCTTTGGCGAATTCAATGGCGGAAAGCGCGGACGTTTCGACGCCTTACTCGACCACCAAACCCAAGCGCTACAGACCGCCTTTGGGATCAACGCAGGCGAAAAAGGGCTGCTTTTCCAGCATGCCAGCGTACTTACCGGCACCGATGTCTGGACCGCGTTCTACGACGAGCAGGATTTTCGCAATGGTCGTGTGTTGTATGCCGACGCCTTCGACCTCGTGAGCATCCCCGAATATCGCATGCAGGTCGATTTGCGGGACGCGGACCATTGGATCAGAAACAACGCCGAATTGGACATGATCGTCCTGCGCGACGGGCCTCAGATCATTCCCATGGCTCTCAACGAAAACCTTGGTGAAAACTATGACCAGCGGCTCAAGAAGGGCGTGCGAGTAACCGGAGCTTCTTTAAGCGACGGTGGAGCGGTCGGTGTGATTCAGGACGAATGGGACACTGGCGTCAGCCTCGTACTCCCTCAGCCTCTGAACAAAGGCCAAAAGGTCACCGTCAAGCTTGAGTTACAGGGAGAGCACTCCTTTGCGACCTGGCAAAGCGATTTTCATTATCCACTGTCCACCGAAACCTGGTACCCGCGTCATGGGTATCTGTCGCGTTCTCGATTCGACCTCAAGTTCCTGCACAAGCAAAACACGTTAGTCGTATCCTGCGGACAACGAGTCCGGGAAGAAGCCAGCGGCGCCAAAGACTTGCTCACTGAGTGGGTAACGCCGGATCCGGTCGCGTTGGTCACCTTCGCAGTAGGCCGATTTGAACGTCACACTGATACCGTGACGGTGGGCGACAAGAAGATTCCTGTCGAGTTTTACTCCGTGCCCTCCAGTTATGGCGCGGTTGATGAAGGCTTTGTGCTCGCCGAGTTGACGAACGGCGTCAACTTCTTTAGCCAGCTCTTCGGAGGCTACCCTTATTCCCGGCTCGGAGCAGCCTAT
This sequence comes from Terriglobia bacterium, assembly GCA_020073165.1. Taxonomy (GTDB): domain Bacteria; phylum Acidobacteriota; class Terriglobia; order Terriglobales; family Acidobacteriaceae; genus JAIQET01. The sequence goes on from JAIQFP010000002.1 coordinate 33,258, forward strand.
TTTCCCTCCAACTTCGGTCAGGGATTCCCTACGCTAATTCTGCTGCCTGAGGAAGGGCGCGCCAGTTTGCGGCACTTTTCATTTATTTCACATGAAATCTCGCACCAATGGTGGGGAGACCTGGTGGCGTGGCGATCCTACCGGGATCAGTGGCTCAGCGAAGGATTTGCGGAGTACTCGGCGGCACTTTACGCCTCCCGGCGAGACAACCCGAAAAGGGCCCTTGACCTGGTCAAGGACATGCGCCGTGAATTGCAAGCGCCGCCCGCCACCGACACCGGAGTTGGCAGTGGCAAGCTATACGAAGTGGGCCCGCTGATCATGGGCCACCGGCTGTCATCACGCCGCTCGGGCGGCGCTTACACGGCACTTGTATACAGCAAAGGGGCCCTCACCCTGCGCATGCTGCACTTTCTCTTCAGCGATCCCACCGGCGGAAACGACGATCGTTTTTACCAGATGATGAAAGACTTTGTACAGGCGAATCGCAACGGCGCCGCAACCACCGAGAGTTTCTTTGCTCTTGCTTCCCAGCGTTTCGTACAAACTCCGATTGGCCAGAAATACGGCTTTACCGACTTGGACTGGTTTCTGCAACAGTGGGTGTACCGGACAGAAATCCCCAGTTACCGCCTGGAATACCACTTGGAACCGCGTCCCGGAGGCGGTACCCTATTCTCCGGCACGTTGTATCAGGAAGGCGTGCCGGTTGACTGGGTCATGCCTCTGCCGATCCTGTTCGACTTCGGCGACGGTAAGGGAGCGCGGGGAACGATATGCGCGCGAGGTCCAATGAGTACTGTGAAGATTGGATTGCCAGCAGAACCCAAGAAAGTCTTGCTCGATCCCGACCTCTGGGTACTTACCAGCAAGGTTTCGGAATCAACAGCGAAATAACCATCCTAAGCCTTCGGCGCGGGGTGCGCGTAGCGCTCCATCTCCCCCGTCCATTTCAGGAACCGCCACAGGTTGCTGCGCTCCCGCCAGGCGAACTCCCAGAATTCCAGAAACCCGATCTGCGTCATCTTTACTCCGCAGTAGGTCTCAATGCGCCACAGCAGGTAGGGGCTGCGCCACGGAGCGAGGTGGTGTCCGCGGGTGGCATTCCACAGAAATCTGAGCATGTAGCGCATCTATTTGTAGTATAGCTGCGTTCCCGCAGGAACCTGTTTACCAGATGCTAGAATCGAATCCGTCCCTGTAGAGACGCAGCTCGCTGCGTCTCTCGCAGCGCCGCTAGCCCGATGCCCGACGATAGCCCCCGCCAGAAAGCCGAAGATCATTACTACGCCGCGCTCGACCTGGTCGCCGACGGCGAGCACGAACGCGCTCTCGCCGAATACCAGAAGTCCCTCGACGCCGATCCCAGCTTCACCGAGGCCATGCACGGCATGGCCCGCGCCTTGCAGGACCTCAACCGCCTGGATGAAGCCATCGCCATCGCCAACCGCATCGCCGAACTCGATCCCGACGATGTCCTCGCCCACACCAGCCTGTCCGTGCTGTATCAGAAGAAGGGCATGATCCCCGAAGCGGAAGCCGAAGGAAACAAGGCCAGGGTGCTGGGATGGAAACAGCAATTGAAGGGGAAGTAGCTGAGAAGACCTCCGCTACTAGCTTCTAGCTGCTGGCGCAACCAGTCGCTGGAAGCCAGTAGCTGGTAGCCAGCGGCTAAAGTTCATACTTCTTCATCAAATGCCGGAACGACCGGTAGGAGATCTTCAGCAGGTCGGCTGCTTTGGTCTGCACGCCGTTTGACTGGGCCAGCGCGCTCAGCAGCAGCGAGCGCTCGATGTCCGCAACATATTTCTCCATGTCGAGTCCCTCGGGCAAGACCGACCCTGGTGAGATCCCAACTCCTCCGCCGGCTCCCACTCCCGCCGCCGCCGCGCGCGCCTTGGGCCGTTCCGCCGGAAGCTCAACCCGCAGCTCCTCCGCCGTCTCCAGGGCTACGGCCCGCTCAATCGTGTTTTCCAGTTGCCGCACATTGCCCGGCCAGTCATAGCCGCACAGCGCTTCCAGCGACCGCGGATTCACCCGCAGAATGCTCTTCCCTGCCGCCGGCGCGTACTTCTTCAGAAAATGGTTTACCAGCAGCGGAATGTCCTCGCGGCGATCGCGCAGAGGCGGCACCTGGACCGGAATCACGCTCAACCGGTAATACAGGTCTTCCCGAAAGGTCTCTTCCGCCACTTGTTTGTCGAGATCGCGGTTGGTTGCGGCAATCACCCGCACGTCGATCGAAATCTCGTTGGTCCCGCCCACCGGCCGCACCGAGCGCTCCTGCAGCACGCGCAAGAGCTTGACCTGCATGGTGAGCGTCATTTCGCTGATCTCATCCAGGAAAATCGTGCCCTGGTCCGCCACCTCAAACAGCCCGCGCTTGTTCTGGTTCGCTCCGGTGAACGCGCCCTTGACGTAGCCGAACAACTCGCTCTCCAGCAGGGTCTCCGGAAAGGCTCCGCAGTTGATGGAAACGAACGGCTCGGCCGCGCGCGGCGAGCACACATGCACCGCCCGGGCCACCAGTTCCTTGCCCGTGCCGCTTTCGCCGTAAATCAGGACCGTGCTTTGGGTGGAAGCCACGGTGCGCACCGTCTGCTTCAGCTTCTCCATTGCCGGGCTGGCGCCCACAATGTTATCCAGCGAGTTACGCGTAGCAGCATCGCGCTTGAAAGCAAAATTCTGGCGGCTGAGCGTAACTTTCTCCAACGCCCGGTTGATGGCAATTTTGATCTCATCCACCAGCCCCGGAGACTTGCGAATGTAATCCGTCGCTCCGCCCGCCTTCACCGCCTGCACTGCCGCCTCGTAGTCGTCCACCGCGGTGATCAGGATGACCGCCGAGTCCGGCGATACCTGGTGCGCATAACGCAGCACTTCGATGCCATTGGTGTTCGGCATCTTGATGTCGGTGACCACCACGTCATACAGCGCGCCCTCGAGCTTCTTCTTCGCGGCCTCGCCCGAGTTCACGGTCTCAACCTTGTGTCCCTCGCGGCGCAGGGCGATGTCCATCATTTCGCAGATTGAGCGCTCATCATCGCAAACCAGGATGTTACCCATGCGCCCTCCCTCCTGCCGCCGCAGTAGCGCTCTCCCCCGCATGGGACGCGCGCAGCAGATGGCTTGCGTTCTCTGCCACTTCCAGACGCCGCAGGCGCAACACGAACACGCTGCCCTGCCCCAGCTTCGACCGCGCCCACACCTTGCCTTCGTGCGCCTGCACAATCTGGTACACGATCGCCAGTCCTAGCCCGGTTCCTCCTTCAAAATTCGACTGGAAGGGTTCGAAGACCTTCTCAATGAGCTGCGGGTTCATGCCCGGCCCGGTGTCGGCAAAGTTGATCTGCCAGTCCTCCCCCACCGCTTCCACCGAGATGCTCAGCGTCCCCCCATCCCGCATGGCCCGTACCGCGTTTTCGCAGAAGTTCCAGAACACCTGCTTGATCCGGTCGCCATCCGCCAGCGCGAAAGCTTCTCTTACCGCGTACCGCCGCTCAATCCTAATGCCTGTGCTCTGGGCGACCAACCTGTGCTGCAGCAACGTCAAGGTATCTTCCAGCAGCGGCAAAAGGTCCACTTTGGCAAACTTGTATTGCTTGCCTCGCGAATACGCCAGAAAATCGGTAATGATGCCGTTCAGCCGCTCCGACTCCCGGGTCACAATCTGCAAAAGCTGCCGGTGCTCGTCGCTCAAGTTGGAAACTTCCGATAGCATGCTCACCGAACCGGCAATCGAGGTCAGGGGATTGCGGATTTCATGGGCAATCGCCGCGGCCAGCCGTCCGACCGCCGCCAGGCGGTCCTGCATGCGCACTTCCCGCTCCAGCCGCCGGATCTCTGTCAGATCATCGAAGGTGTACACATAACCTTGTGTCTCGCGTTCCGCCACTGTGAGCGCGGAAACCATCACCCGGAAGGTCTTGCGATAGCTGTTCCCAGCCACGAATCGCACTTCGCTGTGGGCCCGCTCTCCTCCCACCTGGGGCAAAGGATCGAGGAACAGGCGGTGGACGGGCTGGCCCAGCAGTTCGCTCTCCTTGCGCTCCAGCAACTGCTGGGCCGCGGTGTTGACCAGTGTGATGTGCCCGTCGAGCCCGGTGGTGATCAGCCCGCCGCTGATGGCTTGAATAATGTTCTGGTGCAGCGCCTGCAGGTTCTCCAGCGCCCCGCTGGTGTCTTTCAGTTTGACATCCACCTGGCGCAACTTGGCCGCCAATAGTTCCGTCAGATAGGCCACTGCCAGGTACGCAATCAGGTTGACCAGAATGATCGCTTGCAAAGCTCCCCATCCCGGATGGGTGGTTGAGAACGATGGCACGACCCCGAAGTAGGTCAGCTCCAGAGCCGCTCCGTACAGCAGGAAGGCCAGCGCCGCCGCCAGGTAGGCCCAGGCCCGCGGCAGCAGGATGCAGGCCACGATGATGACCAGCGGGTAGAGGAAGTTCAGCGAACTGTCCACACCTCCGGTGATATACACCACCAGTGTCACCAGCAGCAGGTCCGTGAGCACCTGCAGCAGCGACTGGATGCGATACTCCTCCCAGAAGGAAAGCAACAGCAGGTAAAAAACCGAAATCGTGTACCACAGCAAGATCGTGCTAAGGAACAGCCCCAGCGGCAGCGTGCTGGTCGTAAGCCGCGCCACCGCCAGCTCGATTCCCAGCAGAAATGTCAGGATGATGATGCGGACCTTGACCAGCCAGGCCAGCCACAGGCGATCATCGAACATGGAATGCATTTGTGTTCCTGGTAGCTGGCGGCTGATGGTTGGTCACAGGGGGCCTTAGCCCCGCTACCCGCGACCCGCCACCAGCCACCCTTCTCGCCCTTATCCCGCCAGCTTGGCGATCATCGAGAACAGCGGCATGTACAGCGAAATCACGATGCCGCCGATCATGACGCCCAACAGACCGATGATGATCGGCTCCAGCATAGCCAGCATGTCTTTGGTGGCCGAGTCCACTTCGTCCTCGTAGAAGTCGGCGATCTTCTGCAGCATGGCGTCCATGGCGCCGGTGGCCTCGCCCACGCCGATCATCTGCGTCACCATGTTGGGAAACACGCCGGACTCGCGCAGGGGATCGACGATAGTGCGGCCCTCTTCAATGGCCTTGCGCACCTTCATTAAGGCTTCTTCCAGCACCGCATTGCCGGAGGTCTTGGCCGTGATGCTGAGACCTTCCAGAATCGGCACCCCCGAGGTGATCAGCGTGCCCAGGGTTCGGGTAAACCGTGCCACCGCAATCTTGCGCAGCAGGACACCCAGCACCGGCAGCTTCAGCATGATCCAATCCAGGTAGTAACGGCCCCGGGGGTCCTTGCGGATCTGCTTGAGGCCGAAAAAGACCCCAGCCACACCCACGATGACGAACCACCAGAACTGGCCCACGAAGGCGCTCAGCCCCATCACCACGCGGGTAGGCAGCGGCAGCGCCACCCCCAGGCCGATGAACAGGTTGGCGAAGATCGGCACCACCCACTTGAGCAGTGCACCCACGATCAGGAACGCCAGCGAGACCACCGAAACCGGGTAGATCAACGCCGACTTCACCGCCGCCCGCAGTTTGACCGCCTTTTCCACGTAGGTGGCCAGACGCTGCAGGATGATGTCGAGAATACCGCCGGTTTCGCCCGCATCCATCATGTTGGTGGTCAGGTCGTCGAACACCTTGGGGTATTGCCGCATGGCATTGGCCAGCGTGGCGCCGCCTTCTACCGTGGTCCGCACTCCCGTCAGCGTCTTCTGGAAGGTCGGGTTCTCCTGGTTGGCTGCCAGGATCTCCAGACACTGCACCAGCGGCAGACCGGCGTCGATCATCACCGAGAACTGGCGGAAAAAGATCGCGATCTCCTTGGTCTTCACCTTGCCCGTGCCAAACGTAGGCATGGCGAATTCCTTGCCCTTCTGGCGGATCGCCCCCGCTGTAATATGTTCACGGCGCAGTGCCGTGGCCAACATCTGCTTGCTGGGTGCCGTCCGTTCGCCGCTGACTTTCTCACCGGCCGCATTCTTACCCGAAAACGTGAAAACTGGCATGGTGACCCTCTCCTTGCTACGCTACCTTACTTCCGGAACGCCGGCTCGTGCGCGCTCCGGATCTCCACTTCCCTGTTCCGCCGCCGCGCATCCCGCGCGGGCCGGACGATCTTTCTTGCTCGCTCAGCGCTTTCCCGGCGCTGCAGCTTTGGCCATTCCTGCACTCTGGTTGCGATTCAGCAGCCCTGCGCCACGGGCAATCATTTCGTTTAGTTCGTCCTGGTTGCTGGAGCGCGCCATCGCCGTTTCCAGCGTGATCTGCTTCTGGAAATACGCCGACGCCAGCGCCTGGTTGAACGTCTGCATCCCGAACTTCTCCTGGCCCGACTGCATGGCCGAGTAAATCTGGTGGATCTTGTCTTCGCGGATCAGGTTGCGGATGGCCGCATTGGGCACCATGATTTCCATGCACATGGCCCGGCCCTTGTTGTCCGCCTTGGGCAGCAGGCTTTGGCACATGATGCCCTCCAGCACCAGCGACAACTGCGCCCGGATCTGCGGCTGCTGGTGTGCCGGAAACACGTCAATGATTCGGTTGATGGTGGACGATGCGTTGTTGGTGTGCAGCGTGCCGAAGGTCAGGTGGCCGGTTTCGGCGATGCGCAGCGCCGACTCAATCGTCTCCAGGTCGCGCATTTCGCCGATCAGCACCACGTCCGGGTCTTCGCGGAGCGCCGCCCGCAACGCGTCGGAGAAACTCTTGGTGTCGGCGTGCAACTCGCGCTGGTTGACCACGCAGTTCTTGTTCATGTGCACGAATTCGATCGGATCCTCGATGGTGAGGATGTGATCGTGCCGCTCGCTGTTGATCTTGTCGATCATGGCCGCCAGCGTGGTGGATTTGCCCGATCCGGTTGGCCCCGTCACCAGCACCAGCCCGCGCGGCTTATCGCACAGTTTGCTCACCACCGCCGGCAGTCCCAACTGGTTGAACGACTTGATCTCGAAGGGGATCAAGCGGAACACGGCCGCCGTGGCGCCGCGCTGGTTGAAGGTGTTGGCGCGGAAGCGGGCCAGGCCCTTCAAGCCGAAAGAGAAGTCCAGTTCGAAGTTTTCTTCGAAGCGGTGCTTCTGCGAATCGGTCATGACGCTGTAGGCCAATTGCTTGGTCTCGGCCGGGGTCAGCTGCGGCAGGTCCAGCGGCACCAGGTGTCCGTGCACCCTGATCTGCGGCGGCGAGTTGGTGGTGATGTGGAGATCGCTGCCGCTCATCTCCAGCATTCGCTTCAAGAGATCGCTTAACGAGAGCGCCATAGTGTTCTATTCCCTTCCCTCTTCCCCTAAACCTAGTGAATGGTCTCGCGGGCCACTTCTTCCAGCGTGGTCATGCCCGCAGCCACCTTGATCAGCCCGCTCCGGCGCAGCGTGATCATCCCCCGTTCGATGGCCTTCTTCTTCAGTTCCACCGCCGAAGCCCCCACCAGCACCAGTTCCTTGATCTCGTCGTCCACTTCCATTACTTCGTACAAACCGGTGCGGCCCTTGTACCCGGTGTTATTGCAGGTGCCGCAACCCTTGCCTTTCTGGATCTTCACCGTCTTGGCTTCCTCCGGCGCGTAGCCCTCTTCGATCAGGGCCTGCACCGGCATGTCCACCACTTCCGTGCACTCCTTGCAAATACGACGCACCAGCCGCTGCGCGCAGATCAAGTGGACTGAAGTTGCCACCAGGAAGGGCTCAATGCCCATGTTCATCAGGCGCGTGATCGTTTCCGGCGCGCCGTTGGTGTGCAGCGTCGAGAGCACCAGGTGTCCGGTGAGCGCCGCTTTGATGGCAATTTCTGCCGTCTCGAAGTCGCGGATCTCGCCGACCAGGATGATGTTCGGGTCCTGCCGCAGGAAGGCGCGCAATGCTGCCGCGAAGTTCAACCCGATCTGCTCCTTCATCTGCACCTGGTTCACGCCCTGCAGCTGGAACTCGACCGGATCTTCCGCCGTCATGATGTTGGTGTCAGGTGTGTTCAGCCGCGATATGGAGGAATACAGAGTGTTGGTTTTGCCCGATCCCGTCGGCCCCGTCACCAGCACCATTCCGTAAGGCTTCAAAATCGCCTTCTCGAACTTGACCAGCGACTCCGACTCGAAACCCAACTTGGTCATGTCCAGCCGCAGGTTTTCCTTGTCCAGCAACCGGAGCACGATCTTTTCGCCCCACAGGGTGGGCAGCGTGCTGACGCGGAAGTCGAGCTGCTTCTTGCGCCCGCCGATATTCATCTTCAGCATGATGCGCCCGTCTTGCGGCAGCCGCTTCTCGCTGATGTCCAGCTTCGACATGATCTTCACGCGCGACGTGATCGCATCCTTCAACTTCAGCGGCGGGGACATAATGGACTGCAACACGCCGTCAATACGGAACCGCACCCGGAACTCCTTCTCGTAGGGTTCCATGTGGATGTCGCTCGCTCCGCGTTTGACTGCGTCGGTCAGCACCAGGTTCACCAGTTTTACGATTGGAGCTTCATCGGCCGCCTTCTCCAGGTCGGCCAGCTCCATTTCCGTCTCTTCCGACTGCAATTCGACGTCGGCGTCTCCCAGGTCCGACATCGACTGCATCACTTGCTCGAGGTCTTCTTCGTTGCTGGTTCCGTACGCCTTCTCGATCCCCGCAATGATCGAGCTTTCCGACGCCACCACCGGCTCGATGTTGAAGCCGGTCATGAACTTGATGTCGTCCATGGCGAAAACGTTCGTCGGATCCACCATCGCGATGGTGAGCGACGCGCCCACCCGGCTCAACGGCAGAATCTGGTAACGCTTCGCGGTCTCAAACGGAATCAGCTTTACGACCGATGCATCAATTTCAAAATAAGAAAGATTAATGGCAGGTACGCCATACTGCCGGGAAAGGAAATTGGTTACGTCTTCATCGGTCAGAAAGCCCAGCTTCACCAGCGCTGAGCCCAGGCGGCAGTTGGTCTCCTTCTGGACCTTCATCGCCTGATCCAACTGCTCTGGGGTGATGACCTTCTCTTTCACCAGAAGGTCGCCCAGCCGTTGAGACATACCTCGATCTCCTATCTGCGCGGCAGAGAGATACCGCTAAGTTGCTGTTATCGGCGCGAAGTGCGCTGCTTTGCGGGGGGAGAAATTGCAGCGTATCGCGTTGACACAAATTGTCAACGCAACTGCGTTACTGCACCAGTAACTTTGGTACTTGTACTGCGCGCCCAAAGCCCCGCAAATCCTTTACTGCCCTGCGAAGCGCGCCAGACGCGCATTTCCGAATGCTCCATCCTCGGGGTTCGCGAGAGTACATGACCAAAAGTAAGTCCAATGTCTTAGACTGAAACCTTGAAACTCTCGCAAGAACACGAGTTCCGCAACTACTCCCGCACCCTCATCCGCGTCTGGGGGCCGCAACACTGGTGGCCGGCTCGTACCCGCTTCGAGGTCATCGTTGGCGCCTACCTCGTCCAGAACACGGCCTGGACCAACGTAGAGAAAACTTTGCGCCGCCTGCGCGCTTCCGCATTGCTGACTCCCCAAGGCATCCGCCGCACCCCACTGAGACGGCTCCAGTCGGTTCTTCGCCCTGCCGGTTACTTCCGCCAGAAAGCCCGCAGCCTGAAGACTTTTGTTGCATTCCTCGACCAGCACTACGGCGGTTCGCTAAGTCGAATGTTCAGCCAACCCACCGCGACATTGCGCCCCCAGCTACTCGCACTCAACGGCGTTGGCCCCGAAACCGCTGACTCCATCCTCCTTTACGCCGGCCAGCATCCCATCTTCGTGGTCGATGCCTACACCCGCCGCATTCTCGATCGCCACCACATCCTGCCGGCCAACACGAAATATGACGAAATCCGCTCTTTCTGCGAACGATCGCTGGCCCCCATAGCAGCCCAACTGAGAACTGAGAACTGGCAACCGGGAACTGATTTCCAACCGACGGCTCACGACCCCTCTCCCATGAGCCGAGCCAACCGCGCTCCTCTCGCTCAGCTCTACAACGACATGCACGGTTTGCTGGTAGCCGTTGGCAAGAACTATTGCCTCAAGTCGAAACCGCACTGCGAAAACTGTCCCCTGCAAAAGTATCTTCCTTAGTGTTTTCGTGGGTCCCGCTTCCCGAACCTGCCCTTCTATTTCTCAAGTCCGGCTTATAATGAAGCCGCGCAGCCCGGCTGTTCGCCGATGCATTCGTCGGGGTGTCCAGGGCTGGTAATGACGTGCCTTCTCGCAAACCAACTCGCTCGCCGGAAGAGACCCGCAGCCGCAACCAAGCCATCTTTCTGGTGGCCAGCGTGGTCTTGCTGCTGGCCATCATCGTTTCTCAGACTTCCTTCGACCTGCCTTTTATCCGCCCCGACACCAACCAGCAACTCGCGCTGTTCGTCGTGCTTTCCGCCCTTATTTTCGTTCTGTTCGTCTTCCTGACCTTCGTTCTTGCCCGCAATCTGCTGAAGCTTCTTGCCGAACGCCGGCTCGGCGTCCTGGGCTCGAAGTTCCGTACCCGTCTGGTCGTAGCTGGGCTACTGCTGTCGTTTCTGCCGACGATCGTGATGTTCTTCTTCGCCTACGGACTGATGAACCGCTCGATCGACAAGTGGTTTTCGCGGCCCATCGAAGAGGTTCGCGAAGACACGGCCGCGATGACCTCCCTGCTCTCCAACTATGCCGCCCAGAATGCCTCTTCCGAGGCTGCCTCCATCGCTGCCTCCCCAGACACCGAGCGCGCCTTTGCCGGCCACAGCTTCTCCTCCGCGGTGAATGAGTTCCGCCGCCACGAGCGCACCTTGCAGGGCGGATTCGCCCTGGCCATCCTCGATGGCAATGCCGAAGCCAGTTTCGGCGCCCCCGCCCCCTGGCCGCTGCTCAAGGCCAAGCTGCCGCAGACCCTGCTCCCCCTGCCCGAGACTCCCACCCGTTTCTTGTGGGACCAGACCGAGTACATCCTGGGAAGCGCTGCGGTCGGGGATCACGGATTGATTCTGGTTGCGATGCCCCTGCCCCAAAAGTTCTCCGAGACGGTACGGCAGGTGAAGGCTAGTGAGCGCCGTTATTTTGAACTCGCCCGCGAACGCCGGCTCATCCGCGGCACCTACATGGGGTTGCTGCTGTTGCTCACTGTCCTGGTGCTCTTCGCCACCACCTGGCTCGCGCTGTTCCTCTCCAAGCTGGTCACCCGCCCGGTAGTAGCGCTGGCCGAAGCCACACAGGAAATATCCCGCGGCCGCCTCGACTATCGCGTGGAAATCCGTGCCGCCGACGAAATCGGCGACCTGGTGCGCTCCTTCAACCGCATGGCCGAGGAACTGGAAGGCAGCCGCCGTCAGATTGATGCCTCCAGCCGCGACCTCAGCGCCGCCAACGTCGCCCTGGAGCAGCGCCGCCGCCACATTGAGACCATTCTGGAGAGCATCCCTACTGGCGTACTCTCCCTCGACGCCGCCCGCCGCATTACCCACGTCAACCACTCCCTGCTGCGCCTCCTCCATCCCATCGGAGGGGACTCAGGCGCTCCGCGCGAACTCGTCAACGCCACCCTGGGCGAGGTTTTCTCGCCAGACGTCCTTGAGGATCTCGAGCCCCTGCTGCGCCGCGCTGATCGCATGGGCACCACCACTACCCAGATGGAAATGATCCTCGCCCATGCCAAGCTCAACGTGGCCGTTACCGTAGCCACACTCGAACACGAAGGCCAGGGTTGGGGCTACGTGCTGGTTTTCGAGGATCTCTCCGACCTGCTCAGGGCCCAGAAGCAGGCCGCCTGGCGCGAAGTCGCTCGCCGCGTCGCTCACGAGATCAAGAATCCGCTCACTCCCATCGCTCTCTCTGCCGAGCGCATCCGCCGTCACCTGGAGCGCGGCGCCAAGCCCGACCCAGCCTCGCTGGACGTCATCCATAACTGCGCCGAAACCATCGCCGGAGCCGTCGAGACCGTGCGTTCCCTGGTCGATGAGTTCTCCACTCTCGCCCGCTTCCCCACCGCCCAGCCCCAGCCCGCCAACATCAACTCCATCGTGGAAAATGCTCTGGCCATGTTCAACGGCCGCTTGGACAATATCCGGGTGCGCACCTTTCTCTCCCCCGATTTGCCCAAGGTGATGGCCGACCCTGAGGCCATCAAGCGCGTGCTCGCCAACCTCGTGGATAACGCCGCCGAAGCCATGCAGGGTTCCCTGGTGCGTGAGATTCACATCTCCACCGCGCTGGTGGGCAGCCGTGACGCCGTCGAGATTACCGTTGCCGACACTGGCCATGGCGTCACCCAGGAACTAAAGGAGCGTCTCTTCCTGCCTTATTTCTCCACCAAGAAGCGCGGCACCGGCCTGGGCCTGGCCATCGTCAACCGCATCATCGAGGATCACCACGGCTCCATCCGTGTCGAGGAGAACGAACCCGTGGGCGCCAAATTTGTCGTCGAGTTGCCGGTCGCCTCCGAGGTACTCAGTACCCCCGCCGCCAGCTAGCATGCCCACCATCCTCATCGTCGACGACGAATCCGGCATCCGCCAGTCGCTCAAGGGCGTGCTCGAGGACGAAGGCTACAAGACTGCTTCTGCCGAAAGCGGCGAGGCCTGCCTCGACCTCCTTCAGAAGCGCGCCTTCGACGTCATCTTGCTCGACGTTTGGCTCCCCGGCATCGACGGCCTGGAAACTCTGCAACAAGTCCGCGACCTGGAAAACGCCCCCGAGGTCATCATGATCTCCGGTCACGGCACCATCGAGACCGCGGTCCGTGCCACCAAGCTCGGCGCCTACGACTTCCTGGAAAAACCCCTCTCCCTCGACAAGACCCTCATCCTGGTCAAGAACGCCATCGCCGCCAAGCGCATGCGCCAGGAGAACCGCGACCTCAAGAAGCAGCTCACCCCCAAAAGCGTCATCGTCGGCAACAGTATCCCCATGAAGGCCCTGCGCCAGCAGATCCAGCTCATGGCCCCGACCAATGGCCGCGTCCTTATTTATGGTGAGTCCGGCACCGGCAAAGAGCTGGTCGCCCACGCCATCCACGCCCAGAGCCTGCGCAAGGACGAAACTTTTGTGGAAGTAAATTGCGCCGCCATTCCTGAGGATCTAATCGAGAGCGAACTCTTCGGCCACCACAAGGGATCGTTCCCCGGCGCCACCACTGACAAGGAAGGCAAGTTTCAGAAGGCCCACGGCGGCACCCTCTTCCTCGACGAAATCGGCGACATGAGCCTCAAGACCCAGGCCAAAGTCCTGCGCACTCTCGACGAGCAGCGCTTCACCCCCGTCGGCAGTGACGAGCCGGTCACCGTAGACGCTCGCCTCATCGCCTCCACGAATAAGGATCTGGAAGAGGAAATCTCCCGCGGCAATTTTCGCGAGGACCTTTTCTACCGCCTCAACGTGATTCCCTTCTCTGTTCCCCCGCTGCGCGAGCGCAAGGAAGACGTTCCCCTGCTGGCCAACCACTTCCTCAAGGAGTTCTCCGCCGCCTACGGTCGTCGCCCCCGCGAGATCACCGACGAAGCCATCGAAGCCCTCATGCACTATTCCTGGCCGGGCAACGTGCGCGAGTTGCGTAACGTGATCGAGCGCATCGTGATCATGAATCCCACCACCACCCGCTTCGACCGCAAACACCTGCCCCCGCTCGTCCACCGCGACGGCAGCCGCCGCACCGCCGCCGGCGACTTCTCCACCCTGCACCAGGCCCGCGCCGCCTACGAGCGCGACTACATTCTCAAGAAGCTCGACGAGCACCACGGCAACGTCAGCCGCACCGCCGAAGTCCTGGGGCTGGAGCGCAGCCATCTGTATCGCAAGATGAAAACCCTGGGAATTGCCGCGAAGGAGTGAATTGGGACTGCTCGACCGAAACTCGTCGAGCCAGCAGCGACTGTGATTTCAGCGCGAACTCCGCGGCCGCTCCACCCTAACGTCGTGCTTCTCGACGTTAGGGTAGAGTAGTTGATTTTGTCGGTGCCACGCTCCGGGCGCAGAAGCATACCCCACGGCGTGCCACCCGCCGTTGACCCGGGACACCGTGGCAACCTCCCAGACAATATTTCACTCAGTCGCTCGTCTACACCATTAGACGGACGAGGCACTGAGAAAACAGTGGCTGATGGTGGAGCAAAACCAACCCATCTCCGAGGCCATCTCGCGAGAGCAGTCGCGGCTCCGTAGCTTCATTCGGAGCCGCGTGGCTGACCCCGGCGATGCCGAGGACATCCTCCAGGAGGTCTTCTACGAGCTGGTAGAAGCCAATCGCCTGCTGATGCCCATCGGGCACGTGACCGCCTGGCTTTTTCGGGTCGCGCGCAACCGCATCATCGACCTCTTGCGCAAGAAGAAGCCGGAGCGCTTCAGCGACGCAGCGGTGGAGGACGAAGACGGCGAGCTGCTGCAGATCGAAGATCTGTTGCCATCGCCTGATCCTGGGCCGGAAGCGCTCTACATCCGCAATGTGCTTCTGGATGAGCTGGAACTGGCGCTCGACGAACTGCCCGACGAGCAGCGTGAAGTATTCGTGGCTCACGAACTGGAGGGACGCAGCTTTAAAGAGTTGTCGGCAGAAAGCGGAGTCAACGTCAACACCTTACTCTCGCGCAAGCGCTACGCGGTGCTGCATCTGCGCGAACGATTGCAGAGGATTCACGACGAGTTTACGAAGAGGTGAGGCACACAACATGAGAAAGAGACTGATTTGGATAGCTCCACTGGCGATCCTGGGGATGGTGATCTTCGCCTGGATCGGCGGCGAACTGGTGATGCTGTTGTGGAACTGGCTGCTGCCGGGGTTGTTCGGATGGCGGCAGATCACCTTCTGGCAGGCTCTCGGACTATTGGCTCTCTGCCGGATCCTGTTCGGAGGTTTTCGTCTGGCTGGTCACAGCTCTCCTCGCTCAAGGATTCGCCAGCGCATGGCGGAGCGCTGGGAGAAGATGACGCCCGAGGAGCGGGAAATATGCCGCCAGCAGTTTTATGGTCGCTGGGGGCGTGTGGCACCGCCGGAATCGAAGCCGAATGCCTGATGCAGATCGACCGGAACGGTCGCACCCCGGGATCCGGTTGCGCAGGCGAGCCGGGATCCCAGGTAGGACAGCAGAAGAAATAGGCCGGGGCTGATCGCGCGCCGGCTGCGCATGTCGGCTGGTGAACCCTCGGGTATTGGGCCACCGTGCCCTACGGAGAGCCCGGCGATTATGCTGGACCTGATCTGCTGGCACTCTGGTACCAGAGAAATATTCGCATCTATCACAATATCGTCACGCTGATCGAATCGCCGAACGACAGGATTCTCGTCATCTATGGGGCCGGCCACCTCGCATGGTTGCGGCAGGACATCGCCAATGACGCGGCCGTTAAGTTACGGAAGCTGGCCGACTTGACGAGTCAACCATAAGGCCAACACTCGCGCTGCTGGCCGCCCTGGCGCCCACCGCCAGTATCGCAGCCACCGCAAAAATAGCTACTGAATGCAAGAATGCTCGCATCTTCCCTCCATTTCCCCGTGTTCCGGGGACACCTGGCGGCTCGGAACTATAGCACCGAAAGCCCCACAAAGCAGCTCCCCGCTCCGGTTTTAACAAACCTTTTACAACCCGCCGGTGTCCGGAATGATGACAGGTTTGACCTCGCGGGCCGAAATCCCTATCGTGTCCACAGACATGGCCTTTCACTCCGGATTCGTCTGCATCCTTGGCCGCCCCAACGCCGGCAAATCCACCCTGCTGAACGCCCTGGTCGGCCAGAAGCTGGCCATCATCAGCCCTAAGCCGCAGACCACCCGCAACCGCATCCTGGGCATCATCCACGTTCCCAAGCAGAAAGGCCGCCCCGGCGGACAGGTCGTCCTCATCGATACGCCCGGCGTGCACAAGCCCGACAGTTCCCTGGGCCGCAAGATGATGGGCGAAGTCCGCGAAGCGCTGGAAGGATGCAACCTCATCCTGATGATTGCTGACGTGGCGGGCAAGTTCGGCCCCGGCGACCAGTTCGTCCTCGACCTGGTCAAGAGATCCCACACCCCAGCGCTACTGCTGCTGAACAAGATCGACCTGCTGCGCCACGAGAAAGAAAAGCTCCTGCCCATCATCGACGAATACCGCCGCCTGCACGACTTCAAGGAAATCATCCCCCTGTCAGCTCGCAACGGTGAGGGGCTGGAGGTGCTGCTCGAAAAGGTGATCGAGGCGCTGCCCGAAGGCCCGCGCTACTTCCCCGAGGATCAGGTCACCGACCAGCCTGTACGCTTCATGGTGGCAGAGGTCATTCGTGAGCAAGTGCTGCTTGAGACTAAGGAAGAGGTCCCGTACGCCACGACCGTCGTGATCGAGCAGTTCGAAGAAGGGACGAGGCTTACCCGCATTGCCGCCGCCATCTATTGTGAGCGCGAAGGGCAGAAAGGCATCCTCGTGGGAAAGCACGGGGCCATGCTGAAAAAGATCGGCACCGCCGCCCGTTTGCAGATTGAGAAGATGGTCGGCACCCGCGTCTTTCTGGAGCTCTTCGTCAAGGTGCAGCCGGGATGGCGGGAGTCGCACCACTTCGTGGAGGAACTGGACTGGCGCCGCCAATTGGAGCATCTGGCCGGAACCGAGAAACGCTGAACCGCGTATGCCGAAGCAAACCCATACGACCGCAGGCCCCAGCATCGTTGCCCAGGCACCGTGCCGCGCCGATCTGGCCGGCGGGACCATGGATCTCTGGCCCCTGTACCTCTTTCACCCCGGCGCGCTCACGCTGAATTTTGCGGTGAATATTCTGACCACCTGCCGCATCACGCCCCTGAAGGGCCGCGACATCCACTTCCGCTCCCTGGATACCAAGCGCGAAGAGCGGTTCGCCAGCCTGGAGGCGCTGCGCCGGGCGCGCCGCTTCCGCCATCCCCTGGCCGCCTATCTGGTTCGCTTCTTCGCGCCCAAAGAAGGACTGCTGGTTGAGACCAACTCCGAATCGCCAGCCGGCGCTGGAATTTCGGGATCGTCGGCGCTGATGATTGCCACGACAGCCGCGCTGGCCCGCTTTACCGACCGCAACCTCACCCACGAGCAGATGCGGGTGATCGCCCAGAACGTGGAGGCGCAGATTATCGCCGTTCCCACCGGCTGCCAGGACTATTATCCGGCCTTGTACGGCGGAGTCAGCGCCATTCACCTCGATGCCGATGGCATCCATCGCGAAGCCGTGCCGGTTGCGCTCGAGGAAATCGAGTCCCGCTTTGTGCTCGCCTATACCGGAGCGCCACGCCAATCGGGCATCAATAACTGGGAAGTCTTCAAGGCCCACATCAGCGGCGACAAGCACGTCTTCCGGAACTTCGAGCGCATCGCCGCCATCGCTCGCGCCATGCACCAGGCACTGGTGCGCGCCGATTGGGACGCCGTCGCCCGCCTGCTGCGCGAAGAATGGAAGCTGCGCCGCACCAATGCCCCCGGAATCACGACTCCCCTGATCGACAAGCTGATCGCTGTCGCCGCCAAGAGCGGCGGCCGGGCCGCCAAGGCCTGCGGCGCCGGCGGCGGAGGCTGTGTGATCTTCCTGGTGGAAAAGGGCGCCGCCAGCCGGGTGGCCACTGCCATCGGTGACAACGGCGGACGCGTCCTGCCGCTGCAGGTAGCGCGGGACGGCTTGCGGGTGTCTGGCCAGACCTAGCCCGTGGAGCCGGAGTAGCGCGATCAAACATCGCAAAACCCCGCTTCTACCGGCAGCAAACGGCGCTATAATCAGCCTAGTTCCGGCCCTGGGGTGTTCCATGAAGTCACGCTACGTATCGGCTCTCGCTTTCCTGCTGCTTGGCCTCGTAGCGCTGGCTGGCGCCGGCGATCAGAAGTCTTCCCCTGCCACTCAGTCCGCCATGTCGAAGCAAACCCGCATGGAGCTGATCGGCTCCTTCAATTCCGAACTCGTCTACATCCGCTCCGTATTCCCTATGGGGAAAAAGGGTCTTACGCTGAAGGATGGCAAGATTTCTCCTTCTGGCGAGGACTTGCAGCACTTGATCGCCATGTGGGGGCCGGCGGTGAAGCCGGGCGATCAGGCCATGATCAGCGCCGTCGTCATTAAGGACGACCGCATCCATTTCGAGATCAACGGTGGCCCGGTCAGGAAGAAGAAGTGGTACCAGCGCATCCAGATTTCCGGGGGCAGTGATCGGTCAGCTCCGCTCACTCCCAGCGATTCCGATGCTAACCCGCGGGGCTCCTATGTGGACCTGATGTTTGACCGCTATGTCCCGGACTTGACCGCGCAGCAACTCAAGGACCTGCTACGCCCGGTGTTCGACTTTGACTCCAAGTCGCCGCTGGAAGCCTATCTCGACACTGTCCCGCTCAAGGTGAAGGAGGCGATCAAGAACCATCAGGTGCTGGTGGGAATGAATCGCGACATGGTGATCTACGCCAAAGGCCGTCCGCCCGGGAAGGAACGCGAGAAAGACGGCGACGTTGAGTATGAAGAATGGATTTACGGCCAGCCGCCCCAGGACGTGGAGTTCGTGCGCTTCGTTGGCGATGAAGTGGTGCGGGTTGAGACCATGAAGGTCGGTGGCGAAAAGATCGTGCGCACCGAGAAGGAAGTAAGTCTTGAACCGCAACCCAGTACGGCCAAGAGTGAGGAACCCCGTCCGCCCAATGCCCCCAGCCTGCGGCGTCCGGGAGAACCGGTTGACACCTCGGTGCCGACGAAGGTCCCTTCGGCTACGCCCCAGCCGCCGCTTTCATCGCCTCCATCGCAGGCTCCGCCGTCCGTGCCTACACCAGACCCCGGTACTGGGCAGATCCCGCACTGATTACTGCCCCCGACTCGACTGCCACGCACCCCCGCCTTTACACTGGAACTGTGAGGATCGCACTGGGACAGATCAATCCCACGGTGGGAGACTTCGCGGGCAACGCGGCCAAGATTGTGGCCTTTGCGCATCGTGCGCAAGCTGCGGGCGCGGGGCTCATCCTGTTTCCTGAACTCTCG
Source organism: Terriglobia bacterium (assembly GCA_020073165.1). Lineage (GTDB taxonomy): Bacteria > Acidobacteriota > Terriglobia > Terriglobales > Acidobacteriaceae > JAIQET01. The sequence continues at coordinate 52,185 of JAIQFP010000002.1, forward strand.
GTATGCGGTTACCCACCTCGCGACTTGGTGGAACGCGCCTCCTTCGTCGTTCATAACCGTGAAACCGTCGAACGCATTGCGGCCGAGACGCGCAGCATTGCCGTCATCTGCGGGCTGGTGACGCCGGCCCAGGCTGAGACCGGCAAGTCGGTGATGAACTCCGCCGCGCTGCTGAAGGACGGTAAGGTCGTCTTCCTGCAATCCAAGATGCTGCTGCCCACCTATGACGTCTTCGACGAAATGCGCAACTTCGCGCCTGCGAAGAGCCAGGCCTTGTTTCCATTTTGCGGGAAGCAGATGGCGCTCACCATTTGCGAAGACGCTTGGAACGACAAGCATTTCTGGAACAAGCGCCTCTATACCTTCGATCCGGTGGAAGCTCTCATCCATGCCGGCGGCAATTTTCTTCTGAACATTTCGGCGTCCCCGTTCTGGCTGGGCAAGCGGGAATTGCGCCAGAACATGCTGGCGACCATCGCCCGCAATCACAAAGTGCCGGTCGCCATGGTCAACCAGGTCGGGGGCAACGACAGCCTGGTGTTCGACGGCTCCAGCCTGGTGCTCGATCCCGCAGGCGAGGTGATCGCACAGGGCAAGTCGTTTGAAGAAGACCTCGTCTATTTCGATTCCGATCAGCTCAGCGGAGAAGTCCACGAACAGATGGAGGGTGAAGAGGCCAGCGCCTACGCCGCCCTGGTGCTGGGCACCCGCGATTACGTGCGCAAGTGCGGCTTCCGGCAAACCATCGTTGGCCTCAGCGGAGGCATCGACTCGGCGCTGACTGCGGTGATTGCCGCTGACGCCGTGGGCCCGGAGAACGTGATTGGGGTCGGCATGCCTGGACCCTATTCGTCTCAGGGCTCCATCGACGACGCCCGCGCTCTCGCCGAGAATCTGGGTATCCGCTTCGAACTGCTCTGCATCACCGAAGTCTTCGAGAGCTACAAGAAGACCCTGCAGAAGGTCTTCGCCGGGCGCAAGGAAGACGTCACCGAAGAAAACATTCAATCGCGGGCCCGCGGCACCCTGCTGATGGCGCTTTCCAACAAGTTCGGCGCCATCGTGCTCAGTACCGGCAACAAGAGCGAACTGGGCGTGGGCTATTGCACCCTGTATGGCGACATGGTGGGCGGCCTGGCCGTGATTTCCGACGTGCCCAAAACCATGGTCTATCGCCTGAGCCATTATGTGAATTCGCGGCGCCCGGTGATTCCCCGGGCGACCCTGGAAAAGCCGCCCTCGGCCGAGTTGCGCCCCGATCAGAAGGACAGCGATACCCTGCCGCCCTACGAGACCCTCGACGCTATCCTCGAGGATTATGTCGAAGAATGCCACCAGGCGGAGCAGATCGCCCGCGACCGCGGGTTCGACCTCGAACTGGTGCGGCGGGTCATTCGCATGGTGGAGCGCAGCGAGTACAAGCGCCAGCAGGCTGCCCCGGGAATCAAGGCTTCGGCGAAGGCCTTCGGTTATGGCCGCCGCTTCCCCATCGCCGCCAAGCCCGACGTGTAGGATAGATGGTCCGGTTGAGTTCGAGTTCCCCTAGGAACCGCAGAACATCGTCGCGAATACCAGAAAGGACCGCATGCTTCGTCAGTCCGTCGTCGCTTTCACGTTGCTGCTTGCCGGTGTAGCCATAGCGCAGCAGAAGCCCTCGAGTCCAGCACCACATCCCGTCACCAAACCTGCCGCCACGGCAAGCGCAAAGCCGAGCCTGCCCTCCGAGGAGACGGTCAACGCCTTCATGCAGCAGATGATTGGCTATCAACCCTCAGTGACCTGGAAGATCGTGGCGATCAAACCATCGGTAGCGGAAGGACTGGCCGAGGTGAACGTGTTGATCAGCGGTCCCCAGGGAGCCCAAGGTCAAAAGCTTTACGTCACGGCCGACGGCCGGCATGCGGTGACCGGGGAAATCATTCCCTTTGGAACTCATCCGTTCGATGCCGACCGCGCGCGCCTGGAGAAGGCGGTCACTGGACCCGCACGCGGCCCGGCAGCTGCGCCGGTCACCCTGGTCGAGTTCAGCGATCTGCAATGTCCGCATTGCAAGGAGGAGCAGCCGGTCATTGACAAGCTGCTTGCTGAGGACACCGGCGTTCGCCTGGTGTTCCAGCACTTTCCCCTGCCGTCACACGACTGGGCGACGAAAGCGGCCGCCTACGCCGATTGTGTGGGGCGCTCCTCGAACGATGCCTTCTGGAAATTTGTGGAGGGCGTTTACGCCGCCCAAACCGAGATCACCTCAGCCAACGCCGACGAGAAGTTGAAGGGCATTGCTGACACGACCGGGGTAAAGGGCACCGACATTGCAGATTGTGCTGCCAAGCCCGATACCACCTCCCGGGTGGAACACTCCGTGGCCCTGGGCAAGTCCCTCGATGTGAATTCCACGCCCACGATGTTCATCAATGGGCGTAAACTCCCCGGCGGTGTGCCCTATGAAGTCATCAAGGCACTCGTAGACTTCGCCGCCAAGCCGGCAACTAAAGAGTAGTGACCATCGAGCCAGCGTGGGCTAGCCCCTCACACTCGCTACTATTTCTTCAGCCACACTTCCGAGTTTATCCCCGTAACCTGCCTGACCACGTGGGGTGTGATCACGACCAGCAATTCGTCGTCGTCCTCTTCCTTTGTGTTCGTGGTCATGACCTGGTTCAGGCCGGGCACTTGTCCCAGCCCCGGGATGCCAGCCAGACTGCGCTGTTCGGTGTGTGAGACCGACCCGGCGACCACTGCCGGCTCGCCGTCTCGCAGCATCATGCTGCCTTTATATTCGCGATTGGAGATGACGGGGACACCATTCACTGCCCCACCGGTCAGCGAGCGGAACTGCATTTCAAGCGCCAGGCTAACGTCGAGATTGCCGTTGACCTGGGGCTTGGCCTTCATGGTGAGCCCGAGGTCTTCGTAGCTGAAAGAAGGAAATGCCGCCTGGAACGTATTGTTCTGGATGTTCTGCGCAATCGCCGGAGTATTAAAGATGGGAGCGAAGCTGGCGTTGAGAATGGGAAAGCGCGATCCGACTTTAAAATTCGCCTCGTTGCCGTCCGCCACCCGCAGCGTGGCGTGCTCCAGGTTTTTCACCGAGCTCTCATTCACAGACAATTGCGCGCTGGCAGTTCCCAGGCTCAGGCCCATAAGCGTGAGGCCTCCGCCAAAGGTGGCCAGAGGCTGGCTGAAGATGGAATTCTGCTGGCTGCTCAACTGTGCCAGGAGCGCCGACAACGCCTGCGAGCCCGCCTGGTTGATGCCGCCGCCGGCGATCAATTGATTGATCAGGTCCTGGATATTCTGCCCGCCCAGGGCAGCCAGTGCCCCGGCGGGAATGTTGAACAACTGAAACTGGTTGGGGATGTGCAACCCGAGATTATGAACCAGCGTGCGGGTAACCTCGTATACATGCACGTCGAGTATGACTTGCGCACGTCCGTCCCCCAGCGTCGCCAGCATTTGCGTTGCTGCATCCAGCATCGCCTGCGGGGCCCGCACCACCAGAGTTCCGGTTTGCGGTTGCGGGGTGATGAAACGAATCTCAAAGACCGTGCGCAGCACGTTGACGATCTCCTGCAGTTCCTGCGGCGTAGTGATTCCGGGAATGAAGAACGTGCGCAGCGCCATCCGGTCGTACTGGCGATGGTTCTCGGCCGACTGCGCGGCCAGCAGGACTTGCTTTTCCTCCAGCGGCGTCCAGAACGTCTTGGTCACATTGCATGCCGCGTCCATGGCGGCATAAAAGTCCACGCCCTGAATGTCGAAACCGACCCGGCGCGACGGCACCGAATCGTCGAGCGTCGCCACCACGCCGAATGCCGCCGCGACCTGGGTCAGGAGCCCACGGGAATCGCCCCGGTAGTGAAAGTCGGCCCGAGCCGGGCTCGGGACCACTCGCAGCTCGCCCGCATCCGCCAGCACTTGCGGCATGGCCTCGGCTCTGGGCGTCCACTCTCCAATTGCGTCGCGCAAGCGCTGCTGGGCGAATTGGTTCTCGGGGTCAAGTTGCAGGGCGTTGCGGAATTCTGCCAACGCCTCCACCTGCTGCCCTTTCAGTAACTCCGTGTTGCCGCGCTCCAAATGCTCGTACACCAACTGCTGACGCGCCATCTCGCGGGCTGTAACATAGTCGACATCTCTGGGACTGAGTTGTGCCGCATGGCTAAACTCTTCGAGAGCTTCGTCCCCACGCTTTTCTTGCTGCAGCTTCAGAGCTCTGACATAGGCAGCTTTGGCTTCTTTCAATTCTTTCTTGGACGGATTGCAGTTGGGCCCTCCCGGCCCGCCTTGGCCACACGGCAGCAGCGCGACGTTCGCCGGCTCATCGGCACAGAAAGCTGCTAACGTCAGCCCAAGAACGACAAGAATGGGTCTCACCAAACGCATGCCTCCCGATTGTAACCGGGAACTTCGCCGTGGCAGAGCAGTTTCCCGCGCCCTTGTACCTTCGAGCACACCACGGTTAGAACGCGATTCAGGGCCTGCCTTGCGCCACAAGAAAGCCCGTGCCGCAGCACGGGCTGTCTTCAGTGCGCCTCTTCGCAGCCTATTATTTTGACGATGGGCTTGCTGTGGCGTTCCCTCCGCCCACCAGTTCCTTAGCCAAGGCAGTCGCACCGTAGATCTTCCGCAGCGCCTCCAGGATGCCGCGTGCGTCCACGCTGACGGCGCGCCCAACCTGGTCGCTGTAAGCAAAGTTCCAGGGCAGCGACTGCAAGTTGCCGTCGAAGATGATACCCACGACCTCACCTGCCTGGTTCACGGTGGGGCTGCCAGAGTTGCCGCCGATGATGTCCGCCGTGGAAACAAAGTTCAGGGGCGTGCTCAGATTCAGTTTGGCTTTCGCCTTCGTCCAGCTGAGGGGCAACTTGTAAGGCGGCTTGTTACCGCCAGCAGTGGCGTGCTGGTAAGCGCCACCCAGGGTGGTGAAATAAGGAATTTCCCTGCCCTTTTCGGTGTAGCCTCGCACCGCTCCATAGCTCAGCCGGAGGGTAAAGGTGGCGTCGGGCGGCTCGGTGAACCCGCTTCGCGCAAAGCGTACGCCGGTGATTCTTGCGCCTTCCCGCCGCTCCACCGCATCCACCTCGTCATCATAGCGTTTGCGAACATCGCGGGCATCGCCGTCGATATTGCGCATCAGCACGATCAGCGGGTCCTTTGACGCTTCAATGGCTGCCTTGCCCCCTTCATAGAGTTGCTTGCGCACCTCCACATCCTGCAGCTTGGTATAGTCAATCAGCTCCTCGGCGACTTCCCACGGGGGCCGGAAGTTGAGCACCTTCATCCCCACCTCGGTATCGCTGCTGATGTCCGCATCCATCTGCGCCAGGGAATCGGTAAGTCTCGCGACCTCCAAAGACTTGTAAATCGGCGCCGTCGAGAACAGTCTCTGCTCCAGGGAGGGCAGGTTGGAATCGCGGTACTCCCGCAGGCGATGGGCATTGGGCTTGGCCTTTTCCTCGGCCACGCGCACCAGGTCACGCGCTATCCGCGCCAGATCGCAATCGAACCCGCGCAAGCGCTCGATGTAAGAGAGGAGCAGGTAGGTTTCGTTGTACACCTGCATAGCGTTGGCAATAGCTTTCCAGGGATCGCCGATCTCAGCCGGTTGCCCCGCGGCCGCCGCCTTCAGCCCAGCCTCTACCTCCGCCCTCTTCGCCATGAGTTGGGCGTCGTTCAATGCTCCCAGGTAGCCGAGCACGGCCTTCTGGGAGTTCTGGTATCCGAAAAGGGCTTCCTTGGCGATGCGAGCGTTCTCCTTCGACTCGGCGCTGAACTTCTGCAGCGCGGCGATGCGCCGCTTGTAGGTGTCGAGCCGCGCGGGATAATCGATCTTGCGCAGGAACTCCAGCTGCGCCATGGTCCGCAGCCGGCCTGTGCTGCCGGGATTGCCGGAAACAAAAATCGGCTCACCGTCCCTCACGCCCGTGGCCGACCACTGCAGATAGTTGCCGATGTGCGCCGGCTTCCCGTTCTCGTAGACGCGGAAGAAGGTTATGTCGAGATCGTAGCGGGGATAGGTGAAATTGTCCGGATCGCCTCCGAAAAACGCGCTATCGAACTCCGGGGCGAACACCAGGCGCACGTCGGTGTATTTCTTGTATTTATAAAGGTGATAAACCTTGCCGGAATAGAACGTGATCACGTCGCAGCGCAGCCCGGTGGAAGTGGCGCAATCCTTTTCAATTTCCGACATGGCAGCACGTTGCGCCTGTCCGGTTTCCGCCGTTGACAACTCCGCCGTGACCGCCGCGTTCACCTTGGCGGTGACGTCCTCGATGCCCAACAGTTGATTCAATTCGAGGTCGGGACACTTGGCTTCTTCCGCCTGACTGCGGGCGTAGAAGCCGGTTTCCATGTAATCCTTGCCGTCCCTGGAAAGCTCATGGATGCAGACCGCACCTACATGGTGGTTGGTGAAGGTAAGGCCGTCGGGCGAGACGAAAGATCCAGACCCGCCATTATTGAACCGCACCGAGGAGAGCCGCAAGTGGTCCAGCCAATCCTGGGTGGGTTCGAACCCGTACTGGGCTTTGACCTTGTCTTTGGGAAACGCGTTGTACAACCACATGCCCTCGTCGGCCGAGGCGAAGGAACTGGCCAGAATGCAGGCCAGACAGGCCATAAGCAGGGACACCCGCTTCATATATGACTCCGCAGATGAGATTGGCGGGGCCGCTACAGTCGGCTCCGTAGGTATGAACGAAACTCTTTAATATACGCCGCGGCTGCGGACGCAAGCAAACCGGCAGGTTGGAAACTTGAGCGCTCTTAGCGTATAAAAGTGAGTTGCGACGCACATCTCACAGTGCGAGCGAGGCATCATGTCCAGCCTGACCACCACCAACGCCCCCAAGGGGCTGGAAGGCGTAGTCGCCACCACCTCCAGCATCTGTTTCATCGACGGGGAGCGGGGGGTTTTGGCCTATCGTGGCATTGACATTCACGAATTGGCCGACAACTCCACCTTCGAGGAAACCTGCTACCTGCTGTGGTTCGGCAAGCTGCCGTCCCGCGCCGAACTGAAAGACCTGCGCGAGCGTCTAGGCGAGGAGCGCAAGCTCGACGCCTCCATCATTCATCGCTTGCAGCTCGCGCCCAAGCATGCCCTGCCCATGGACGTGCTGCGTACCATCGTCTCCGCGCTGTCTTTCTACGATCCCGAGGAAAAGAACAACGACCGCGCGGCCAACCTCCACAAGGCCATTCGGCTCACTTCGCAGATCGCCATGGTGGTAGCCGCCTACGACCGCATTCGCAAGGGAAAGCCTGTGGTTGAGCCGGACCGCACGCTCTCCCATGCCGCCAATTTTCTGCTGATGCTCAACGGCACGCCACCCTCGAAGACGGCGGAGCGGGCGCTGGACATCGCCTTGATCTTGCACGCAGACCACGAGCTCAACGCCTCCACCTTTGCCGCGCGCGTGACCGCGGCCACACTGTCGGACATGCACTCCGCGGTGACCTCAGCCATTGGGGCGTTAAAGGGACCGCTGCATGGCGGCGCCAACGAAGCGGTCTTCAAGATTCTGATGGAGATTGACCGCGACGGCGCCGACCCGGTCGAATACGTGAAGGGCATGCTGGGGCAAAAGAAAAAAGTGCCCGGGTTCGGACATCGCGTGTATCACACCGAAGACCCGCGTGCGACGCACTTGCGAACCATGTCGCGCGATCTGGGCAATTCGAGTGGAAATCCCAAGTGGTTCGAGTATTCGCGGAAGATCGAAGAGTTCATTAGAGCTGACAAGAAGCTGAACGCTAACGTGGATTTCTACTCCGCGTCCACCTACCACACCCTGGGCATTGATGTGGACTTGTTCACCCCGGTGTTTGCCGTCTCGCGCATCAGCGGCTGGACTGCCCACGTCATCGAGCAACTGGATGATAACCGTTTGATCCGGCCACGTGCGGACTATGTCGGGCCGAGCTATCCCCAGCACTGGGTGGCGATGGAAAAGCGGTAGGGGAAGGGCTACCCTCCGGCGTCGCAGCCCATGTGGCCTTCTGCCTTCCATGAAGGCTCGGTGCCGCACTCCTTGGGCGTAAAATAAGCAGAAGCTCTATGCGCCGCGTCTATTTCGACAACAACGCCACCACTCCCGTGCTACCCGAGGTGTTTGAGGCCATGCAGCCCTACTTCGGGGAGTATTTCGGGAACGCCTCGTCCATCCACCATCATGGGCAGGAGACGCGGGCGGCGGTGGAGCGCGCGCGCGAGTCGGTCGCAGCTCTGCTTGGGTGCCGGCCTTCCGAGGTCGTCTTCACCAGCGGCGGCACCGAGGGCGACAATCTGGCCATCTTCGGCTTGGCCCAGGCCGGCGACCACGTCGTCACCTCAACCATCGAACACCACGCGGTGCTGAACTCCTGCAAGCATCTGGAAGCGGCAGGCTGCGAGGTCACCTATGTTCCAGTAGATGACCGCTGCCTGGTGGACCCGGACGACGTGCGCCGCGCGTTGCGTCCCAATACCAAGCTCATCACCATCATGATGGCCAACAACGAGACCGGGGTGTTGCAGCCCGTCGAGGAGATCGCCAAAGTTGCCGCTGAAGCCGATGTGTACTTCCACAGCGACGGAGTGCAAGCCGCAGGCAAGGTACCGATTGATGTCATGCGCATCGGTTGCGATTTGCTTTCCATCTCCGGCCACAAGATGCACGCGCCGCAGGGCGTGGGGGCGCTCTACGTACGCAAGGGGACAATCCTTCAGCCCATGCTCTACGGCGGAAGTCACGAGCGATCGCGGCGAGCCGGCACTGAGAATGTTCCCGGGATCGTGGGATTGGGTAAAGCCGCGGAACTGGCCCGGGAGGCTTTAGAGCGAGGAGATCTTGCGAAGATGGGTGCCGTGCGCGACCGCATCCAGCAGACCCTCCTCGGCGCGGTAGAAGCCACTGGGGTGAATGGGGACGGCGCTCCCCGCGTGCCGAACACCACGAATATGTATTTTGATTACATCGAGGGCGAGGCGCTGGTGATCGCCCTCGACCTGAAAGGGCTGGCCGTCTCCACCGGCGCTGCCTGCTCCTCGGGAGCAATCGAGCCATCGCACGTGCTCACTGCCATGGGCTTGCGCCCCGACCGTGCCCGGGCCAGCCTGCGCTTCAGCCTGGGCAAGCAGAACACACCAGAGGATGTGGAATTTGCTCTAGGCGTGGTTCCCAGCACTGTAGCCCGTCTGCGCGAGCTGTCGCCGGTTTACAATAAGACAGCGGTTAGCCATTAGCGGTTAGCATTTGGCCCCTCTGCTTCTTCCTGGCCCTCTAGCGCCGATGAAGTTTGTGAACGGGGCGATGAACAGTCACGGCTAAGTGCTAGTTGCTAAGCGCCAAATGCTGGATTCCCACACCATCGCCGTTGCCATGTCGGGTGGAGTCGACTCCTCCACTGTCGCGGCCATGCTGCGCGCCGAAGGGCACACGGTTGTCGGCCTGACCATGCAGCTCTGGAACCAGCGCCGACTGGCCGGACATCCGGGCATGCCCGAGGCGGTGCAGGGACGCTGCTGTTCGCTCGATGATGTTTACGACGCCCGCCGCGTCGCCGAGACTCTCGGCTTTCCCTACTACGTCGTCAATCACGAGGAGAGCTTTGAGCGCGACGTGGTGCGTCCCTTTGTCGAAGAGTACCTTTCCGGCCGCACGCCGATTCCCTGCAGCTTGTGCAATAACCACCTGAAGTTTGATGAGCTCTTGGTCGTTGCCCGGCAGATCGGCGCGGATGCCCTCGCCACCGGGCACTACGCCCGTGTGGAATTCGATGAGCAGCGTGGCCGCTGGCTGCTTAAGCGTCCCGCCGACTTGTCGAAGGATCAGACTTATTTTCTTTTTGGCTTGACCCAGGAGCAGCTCAGCCGCACCCTGTTTCCGCTCGGTGGCCTGACCAAGCCCGAGGTCCGCGAACTCGCCCGTCGGCACGGGCTGGCCCTCGCCGAAAAGCCTGATTCACAGGAAATCTGTTTCGTCCCCGGCGGAGACTACAAACACTTCCTCGACGCTTACCTCGCCGAGCAGGGAGAATCCCTGCCTGACACCGCGGGCGAACTGGTCACCAGCGATGGGCAGGTGATCGGGGAACACGCCGGCATTCACAACTTCACGGTGGGCCAGCGCAAGGGCCTGGGTATCGCCACGGGCTCCCCGCTTTACGTCCTCCAGATCAAGGGAGACACACGCGAAGTTGTCGTCGGTAACCAGGATGAGCTTTACTCGCGCACGCTGCGTGCCCGCCGGGTGAACCTCATCGCGGTGGAAGAACTTCGCGAGCCCATGCGGGTAGCGGTCAAGATCCGCCATCGCCACGAGCCTGGTCCCGCCATCCTAGAAGCGTCAGGCGACGATGAGGTGCTGGTCACATTCGACCAGCCGCAGCGCGCCATAACTCCGGGTCAGGCCGCCGTCTTCTACGACGGAGACACCGTGGTCGGCGGTGGATGGATCACCTAGCGTTTCCCGGCAAAGCTTGAAATTGGTCGGGCGACGGACGGGCCCGACTTTCCGCTGTGTTGTAAGTCGATGCCAGCTATAACGCGGGCTGCAAGGCGTCTCCCCTCCACATTTGTGCAAACAATTGCCACTTGCCACCTCCTGCCCCGCGCAAACCGATATTTCCCCCGCCCCGGGTTTGGTACCGGGGTTGCACGTAATCTCTGCGGAGTCACGAAAACCCGCTTCAGACAAGGGTTTTCGCGGCTATCCCTGGTTTCTGAAGCTACCGGGCAGCCCACCAGGCTCGAACTGGCTGGCCGGAGGTGAATACCATGAAGACCACAGTTCTTGTGTTGTGCTTTTTGTGCGCCACCGCGGCACTTGGACAAACCGCTGCTGGTGGTTCCTCGCTGAGTGCCCAGCCCGTGGTGTATGCGTTTAGCAGTCATCCCCGACGTGCTTCCGAGCGCGCGATGGCACAGGAGCAGTCCCTGCTGCACAAGCCCGGCCTTGTCTATGCTCAGGGTGAGCGGCCGCTCTGGGAAGTAATGCCAGAGAAGCAGGAAATACCACTCGGTGATGTGGCCCGTGTGCTGAGGAAAGAGCATGCCACGGCGAAGAAGGCCAACCGAGTCGTGGAGAACTAGACTAAGACTTCAGCCGCCAGGCAAGAAAGTGTCCGAGTGCCACTGGCGTTTCTAACATCCTCTCGGTCCGCTTGCACCCACCCCACCCCGCCCGCAAACGCGTGATCGTCGACTCCACAATCGCGACGCGGCAGGCAGTCCCCGTCCTTGCACATCCGACGGCAGCTCTTACGGAAGGTTGAAGACCCTAGCCAGCTTGTTATTTCGTCAGCGCGTTCAGGCGGGCCGAGAGGCGGGACTTGTAGCGCGACGCGGTATTCTCGTGAATGACGCCCTTCTGGATGGCCTTGTCTAGCGCAGAAGCGGTTTGCCGGTACACTTGCTCGGCGGCGGGCTTGTCGCCCTTGGCTAGTGCCTCGCGCAGGTCGCGCAGGGCAGTGCGCAGGCGGGAGCGGTTGGCCCGGTTGCGGGCAGTGCGCTTTTCTGTCTGTCGGGCGCGTTTCAGCGCGGAAAAATGATTCGCCATATCTGCTTGATTACCTTCGTTTCTCTTGATTTCTTCAGAAAGTGATGTTCGGCTGGCTGCCGAATACGCTATTTTACGGGAGTAGCTCACAAGCGGTCAAACCCATGTCGGATCCACTCGAGCGCCTCAAAGTCCTGATCAATTCCTCCACTCCCATCGTGGTCATGGAGACGGTGGAAGAAATGCGCGCCGTCGGCCTGGTGCGCGCTGCTTGCAGCGAGCTCAACATGGCCGCTTTCGAATGGAGCATTGCCGACGGGTTGGTGCGTTCCGGCAGCAACACGCCGGTCGCGGGGGGGAAGGATCAGGACGAGCGGGCGAACGCTGTCCTATCCGCGCTGGGACCCGATGCCGGGGGCAAGACGCCGATCTATCACAGCCGCGAACCGGTGCAGGCGCTGGCCAATATGGAGGCGATGACCCTGGAAGCGGTCTTCATCCTTAAGGACTTTCACCGCCACATGGATGATCCGGTGGTGGTGCGGCGGCTGCGCGATGTGGGCCAGAAGTTTTCCGCGAACCGTCGTACGGTCATTATCACCGCACCGACGATTACCATGCCGCCCGAACTGGCTAGCCTGGTCGAGTTTCTCGACCTGCCCTTGCCGGACTGGCAACGTCTTCGGCAAATCATCCAGGAAACGTACACGCGGCTGTCCAAGACCTACACCCTGCATCTCAAACTGGACGGCGCGGGTGTGGACGCGATGGCCAATAACCTGCGCGGCCTGACTGAGGAGGAGGCCGACCGCGCGGTGTCGCAGGCCCTCGTCCAACGCTACGCGCTCTGCCCGGAGACAGTGACTGACGTGCTTGAGGCCAAAAAGGATCTTTTGCGGCACTCCGGCATGCTGGAGTTCATTGATGCATCGGAGAACCTGAAGAGCGTCGGTGGCCTCGACAACCTGAAACACTGGCTGGCGCAGCGGCAAGGGGCGTGGGATGATGCCGCCCGGGAGTTCGGCCTCGAACCGCCGCGTGGGGTGATCATCCTCGGCGTGCAGGGCTGTGGCAAGAGCATGTGTGCCCGCGCCGTCGCCGGCGAATGGAAGCTGCCGCTGGTTAAGTTCGATACAGCAGCGGTCTTCGACAAATACATCGGCGAGACCGAGAAACGCATTCAGAAGGTCTTTCAGGTGGCTGGAGGGCTGGCGCCGTGTGTGCTGTGGATCGATGAGTTGGAAAAGGTCTTCGCCGGGAGCGGCCCGGATTCGGCGTCGTCGGACGCCGGGACGGCATCGCGGCTGCTGGCAGCATTCCTCTCCTGGATGCAAGATCGCAAGGCGCCGGTATTCGTAGCAGCCACCTGCAACAACGTTACGGCACTACCGCCGGAGCTAATTCGCAAGGGGAGGTTTGACGAACTCTTCTTCGTGGACTTGCCCAACCAGGCGGAGCGGAAACAGATCTTTGCTATCCAATTGGCGCGGCGGAAGCGAAATCCAGCCGAGTTCAGCCTGGACCAGGTGGCCGCGGCAGCCCAAGGATACTCGGGCGCGGAGATCGACGCAGCAGTGCAGACGGCGATGTATGCGTCTTACTCCGGCAAGCAGCCGCTGAGCACACAGACGCTGCTCGATGCCCTCAAGGCGACTGTGCCACTTTCCACCACGCGCGCCGAGGAAGTCCAGGCGCTGCGGGAGTGGGCGCAGCAAAGAGCCGTGCCGGCGTCGTCCGCGGCGGCTAAGGGAGAAGGGGCTTAGAACTTGCAAGGCCCGCTGTGAGGGCGGAACGGCGCTACAGAATGCCTCCTTCTTATCAGGACGATCTCACCTACATCCACGACGTCGCCTTCACGGATTTTATCCGCGCTGCCATTCCCGGTTTGCTGCGCATTCTGCACCACAAGCGCATCACCGGCGGCCTGGTAATCGATCTCGGTTGCGGAAGCGGTATCTGGGCCCGCGAACTGACCCGTGCGGGATACGATGTGTTGGGCGTCGACATCTCCGATGCTATGCTCAAGCTGGCGCGCAAGCGAGCGCCCAAAGCCAGGTTCGTCCACTCATCGCTGTTTCAGATGAAGCTGCCACCTTGCGTAGCTGTAACCGCCATCGGCGAGTGCGTTAATTACCGTTTCGACCGCACGAACAACCGTAAGGAACTCAGCAGGTTTTTCCGGCGCCTCTACCGGGCTCTCGCACCCGGCGGTGTGTTTGTCTTCGATGTCGCCGAACCGGGACGTGGTGGATCTGGAGGGCCCCTCAAGTCTTTCCAAGGCCGTGATTGGGCGCTCCTGCTTCAGGTCAAAGAGGATCGTAAACGGCGTGTGCTAACGCGGCGGATGACCGTCTTCCGCAAGATCGGGAAGCTCTACCGGCGCAGTGAAGAAGTCCATCGGGTGCGGCTTTATCCACGATTTCAAATCATCCGGCAATTGGAGAGCGCCGGGTTCAAGGTGCGCGTGCTCAGCAGCTATGGGCGACAATCCTTTTCCACCGGTCACATCGCCTTCGTAGCGCACAAAACGTAAGTCCTTCGTCCAAAGGCACTTTGGAGGGCATCGAGGTACCATTGACTCGTGTCCAACAGCGGCGGTACCCTTAGCTCAATGGTAGTTGCTTGCACCTCGGTGGCGAGCACCTCGGCTGGTTCCATCTCCAGACAGAAGAATGGTTTGTGCGCGAGGCGAGGGAGCGGTGTTCCCGCTCGCGGTGGGAAGCGACTCAGCCGGGCGGGCAGGAGTGCCCGTCCCACACAGGAGTGAATGAAGAAGAGCATCGAAATCAGTCCCAACATTGAGACGCTTTTCGGTACGCGTGATGAGAACCTGCACGTGCTGGAAGACGGTCTGAATATCACCATCGACCTGCGCTCCGACTCTATCGAACTGGAAGGCGCCACGCGCGACGTGGCCCGGGCGGAGCAGGTCTTCACCGACTACGAGCACCTGCAGCGCGCCGGATTCACCTTCAACAATGGCGACCTCAACAGCATGCTGCGGGTGCTGATGGCCGACCCCAAAACCACCTTGCGTGGCTTGGCGGACGCTGGGCGCCAGCGTTCGTTCGGGCGGCGTACGGTGCAGCCCAAGAGCCTGAACCAGCGGCGCTACCTGGAAGCCATCGAGAAGCACGACATGGTGTTTGGCATCGGACCGGCTGGAACCGGCAAGACCTATCTGGCTGTGGCCATGGCCATCTCCGCACTGCTCGCCAAGCGCGTCAACCGCATCATCCTGGCACGCCCCGCGGTAGAAGCGGGCGAACGCCTGGGCTTTCTACCCGGCACTTTGCAGGAGAAGATTGATCCCTACCTCCGGCCTCTCTACGACGCGCTCTACGACATGCTCGATCCGGAAAAGGTGGACCGGTACTTGGAGAAGAACGTCATCGAGATCGCGCCCATCGCCTTCATGCGCGGGCGCACGCTCAACGATTCCTTCGTGATTCTCGATGAGGCGCAGAACACCACCTCCGAGCAGATGAAGATGTTCGTCACCCGCCTGGGATTCAACTCCAAAGCGGTGATTACCGGGGACGTGACTCAGATTGACTTGCCCACTGCTCGGCGTAGCGGGTTGCTGGAGGCGGTGGACATCCTGAAGAACGTCGAGGGACTGACGTTCGTGTACTTTGACGAGGGCGACGTGGTACGCCATCACCTGGTGCAGCGCATCATCCGTGCCTACGATGAGCACAAGGCCAGGATCGCAGAAGAGCAGATATCGCTGCTGGAAGCCAAGAGTAGTGCGAACGGCAAGACCAATGGGGCGGAAGCTTCGCCGGAGAAGCCCGCTGGGCTGCCCGTGGAAGCAGAAACTAAAGAGTAGAGCAGGTGGAATTGCGCAGGAGGGTGCCGCCATGTGGCCCTCCTGTTTGTTTTGCACGCGGAGAACGGTTTGGTCATCTTTCGAAAACGCGTGCCGGGGCTGAGCGAGGTGGCGCTGGCGAAATTTCTGCGCCGGGCCTGCCGCGCCGCCAGGTTGCGTGGCGCGGTCAACGTGGTGGTCACCGGCAGCCGCGAATTGCGCGCGCTGAACAACCGTTTTCGCGGCAGGGACAAACCCACCGATGTGCTATCGTTTCCTCCGGTGCTTGGGCTGTCACATGATTTTGCCGGCGACGTGGCCATTTCGGCCGAAATTGCGGCGCAGAATGCGCGCCGTCTGGGACACTCGCCGGCCGATGAAGTCAAGATTTTGGCCTTGCATGGTGTGCTTCACCTGGCGGGGCTCGACCACGAGCGCGACCAGGGCCAGATGGCGCGCAAGGAACAAGGCCTGCGGAAGACTTTGGGCTTGCCGGTCGGACTGATCGAGCGCAATGGACCGGCGGCAAGCAGAAAAGGAAAAACTTCGACCCCAGAGTGCGCGAAGGGCAGGCGGAGGACGCGGAGAAACAGTCGGCCCGCAAGATCCCCTCGCGCCGCCCGAGGATCACGATGAACTACGCCATCGCGGCCGTCCTCCTGCTGCTGCTGGTGTTGCTGACCGTGGTGTCCTACGTCGACCGCCTGTATACCGAGATCGGCAAGTTCCTGTCGCGCGAGTTCCAGGACAACATCGATAACTTTGAGCAGAAGGTGGAGCCCAGGCTGGGCATGAGCCGGGCCCGCGCTTTGCTCTCGATGGCCGTGCTCACCCAGTTGACTACTGCGGCGATCGCCATGCTGGTGGGCTTCAGCGTATTCCGCGACCGGGCCTGGAGCGCGCATGAAATTTTCCAAGCCACCCTCAGCCTGGTTCTCATCATCATCGTCTGTAACCGGTTCTTGCCCTTTGTTTTCTTTTCCCGGACCAAGGGTCTGTGGCTCGCGCGCTGGACGCTGCTCTTGCGCGCTCTCATCTACCTGGTGCTGCCGGTCACGCTGGTGCTGGGCTTTCTGCAGTCAGTGACTTCGCTGACCAAGGAGCACTCCGACGAACCGCCCGAAACCCAGGCGGAAGCGGTGGACGCGCTGATCGAGGCCGGCCAAGAAGAGGGCATCCTCGACGAAAGCAACCGCGACTTGATTCAGTCGGTGGTGGAGTTCAGCGAGAAAACCGTGCGCGAGGCCATGAAGCCCCGGCCGGAGATCGTCGCCGTGCCCACCAATACCACGGTCGAGCAGTTCATCGAACTGCTGCGCGGCAAGCCGTTTTCGCGGGTGCCGGTGTACGAGGGAACCATCCACAACATCAAGGGCATTGTGTACGCCCAGGACGTGTTGCAGGTCCCCGACAGCGAAGCCCACACCCGCACCGTGGACACGCTCATGCGCAAGGATGTGTACTTCGTCCCCGAGAGCAAGCTGGGCAGCGATCTGCTGCGGGAAATGCAGAAGCACAACGTCCGTATGGCGATCGTGGTAGACGAGTACGGCGGCGTGGCCGGGCTGGTCACCATCGAGGACCTGGTGGAAGAGATCGTGGGCGAGATCCGCGACGAGCACGAGAAGGCCGAGGTCGTGCGCGAGAGTGACCGCAGCTATATCGTTCCCGGCAACATGGACGTCGACCGCCTGGACGAACTGTTCGGAGTGCGGCCCGAAGGCAAGGAATCAGCCACGATTGCCGGCTTGGTGAGCGAGCTTGCAGGTCGCATTCCCAAGAAGGGCGAGATCGTCGAGGAAGATGGACTGCGCTTCGAGGTGCTGGAATCGACTGAGCGCCGCGTGGAGCGGGTGCGAATTTCGGCCGTCCAGCCGCGGCAGATGAAGCTGATCTGACAGCCGGCAGCCATCAGCCGTCAGGCAAACCTGCTTCGCACCAGGTACAGTGCCAATACAAGCCCACCGAGATGCCAGGAAGAATGCCAGACCTGATGGCTGGGGACTGACGGCTGACTGCCTTACCGCTTGAGCATGTGGATCTCAGTGCCGTTCTTGAGGAACTTCACTTCGTCCATCAACTGGTTGATCAGGTAAATGCCCCGTCCGTGGTCGGAGAAGACCTGCTGGCCGTTGACCGGGCTGGGAAGGCCGGCGGGGTCGAACCCTTTTCCGGGGTCGCGCACCACAATCAGCATGCCGCGGACTTCGTCGCAGGCCACGTCGCACTCGATAATCTTGGATGGATCCGACCCGCAGCCGTGCACCACCGCGTTCGCCAGGGCTTCCGCCAGCGCCAGTTCGATGGCGTCTTCCTTGCCCAAGGCGCACTGCATCTGCCGCACGATCTGCATCACGCCCTGAACCAGCGGGTCTACTGCATTCTTGTCAGCAGTCAGCGTGACCCTGAGTTGCAAGATCAACTTGTCAGCCTCAAAGTTGCACGTCCGCATTTCATCGCTCGGCATCGTGAGTTTCCCTGCCCTATTAGATGCTGCCTTGGGGCTGGTGGATTTTACAGAGATTCCAGCCTCACGGCAATGGATACGCCTACTATCCGGCCCACAGCCTCCCTTTTTCCGCCTGCACTTCCGCCGCCGCCGCTAGCACTTCCGTTACGACGCCGGCCACGTCCTCTTCGGTGGTGCGGTGATTCACGAGGCAGGCCCGCAGGCAGAACTGGCCCCGTATCGTTGCATTCGAAACATACACACGACCGCGCTGTACCACGCGCTTGAGAATCTCCCCGTTGAGCCGATTCCATTGATCCTCAGGATAAGTTCCCTTGTAGCGGAAGCAAACGGCGCTGAGTCCCACCGGCGCGCACAACTCCAGTTCCGAATGAGCGGCAACGGTGGCTGCCAGCTGCTGTGCCAGTTCCAGATCTTTCAACATCGCCGCCCGGAAGGCTGCCAACCCGTGATAACGTAGCGACAACCACAGTTTCAACGCGCGAAACCGTCGCGAGAGCTCCAGCGATTCTTCAAAGAAGGCGAAGCCCTCAATCGGGTCACCGGTAAGCGATTTTGCATAATCTCCGGTGTGGGCAAATGCTCTCTGCGCCGCGGTCGCGTCGCGATACAGCAGGCATCCGCAGTCGAGTGGCTGATAGAGCCACTTGTGCGGATCGAGCGACACCGAATCCGCCCGGTCGAGCCCGGCGAATTTCTCGGGTGTTGCCATGGCCGCCAATGCACCGTAGGCCCCATCCACGTGCAGCCAGACATGGTGGCGGCGCGCAACAGCGGCGATTTCGGGTATCGGATCAATCGCTCCTGTATTCACCGTGCCCGCCGAAGCCACGATCGCAATCGGAACCTTGCCCGCCGCTTGATCGCGCTCGATGGCCTGCTCCAGTTCGTGTGGGATCATGCGGAAGCCATTGTCGCTTCCGATCAATCGAAGATTCTCCCTTCCGATCCCGAGCAGCGCGACACTCTTCGCAATCGACATGTGAACTTCGTCCGAGGCATACACCATGCCCTGGGGCGCACCGGTCAGTCCACGTTCATTGGCAGTGACCGTGGCCTCCCGCGCCATGGCCAGGGCCATGAGGTTGGCCGAGGAACCGCCACCGGTGAGACTCCCGCTAAGGCCGGCGCACCCGATCGCTTGCGCTATCCACCCCACCACGGTGCGCTCCAGAGTCACCGCGGCCGGAGCTGAGCGCCATGCCGTCACATTCTGGTTGAGCACGCTGGCCAGCAGGTCAGCGATCGCGGCCACCGGTTCCCCAGAACCCAGCACGTAGCCGAAGAAGCGTCCATTTTGCACTCGGGTGTGCGCAACTATCTCACGCAGAGCCAGCACCGCCTCCGCTCCCAAGCCTTTTTCCGGTGGCGCTGTGTTAAATAACTGCTCCGTCTGCGCGCCGCTCGTGGCCGGGAACGTAGCCCGCGAATCCATTTCTTTAAGGTACTGGGCAGCGACGCCCACCACCTGTTCTGCCAGGCGGCGAAACTCCTCGGGTGAAATCTCGAGAGGATGCATGGTGTGGGATTCTATACGCTTGGTTGTAAAGGGGGCAGCCGTAGAAATCCTGCTGGAGAGACGCTGCTTGCAGCGTCTTCGCAACTAGGAAAGGTTCAACGCCTGCTTGAATGACCCACGCTGCTTCTGGATCTTTTCCTGCAGCAGGGTGATGGCGTAAATCAACTGCTCGGGACGCGGTGGGCATCCCGGAACATAAACGTCCACCGGAATGACCTGGTTCACGCTCTGCACCAGCGCGTAGTTGTTGAACACCCCGCCGGAGGTGGCGCATGCACCCATCGAGATCACCCATTTCGGTTCGGGCATCTGCTCCCAGAGCTGACGAATCACCGGAGCCATTTTGTTGGACACGCGCCCGGCAATGATGATCAGGTCGGATTGCCGCGGCGAAGGCCGAAACACTTCGGCGCCGAAGCGGGCAATGTCAAAGCGGGAAGCGCCCATCGACATCATCTCGATCGCGCAGCACGCCAGCCCGAACGTCATGGGCCAGATGGAACTCTTGCGCATCCAGTTGATGGCCGAATCCAGTGTGGTGAGCACCACATGCTCCGGCGCCGGGTTGCCGTAGGTCAGTTCCTTGACGACCCTCTTGCCGTTCTCGGTGGTGACGTAGCTGCCGAAGCTGACTTCGCTGGCCATTTGCTTATTTTAAACCACAAAAGACACCAAGGTTCACGAAGGTAAGCAACCTAGGGGTTCAGCACAATTTTCCCGAACATCTGGCTCTTCTCCATGTACTCATGCGCCACGCGCGCCTCCTTCAGCGGAAAGGCCCGGTCCACCACCGGCTTCAACTTCCCGCTGAAGACGTGCTTCAGGACCTCGTGCAGCTCGCCCATGGTTCCCATGTACGAGCCCAGAATCGAAAGCTGGCGCGAGTAGACGAAGCGTAGGTCAATCCCCACATCCGGCCCGGTGGTGGCGCCGCAGGTCACCAGGGTGCCCGCCGGCTTGAGTGACTTGATGCTCTCTTCCCAGGTTGCCTTGCCCACGTGCTCGAAGACGATGTCCACCCCCTGCTTGTTGGTGATGCGCCGCACTTCGTCGGAAATCTTCTGGGTGTAATGATTGATGACGTGGTCAGCGCCGAGTTGGCGCGCGCCCTGCATCTTGCGGTCGTCTCCGGCGGTAGCGATGACGGTCGTGTTGAAGAGCTTGGCGACCTGCACCGCCGCGATGCCCACGCCGGAATTTGCCCCGAGAATGAGCACGATCTGGCCGGGCCGCAGCGCCGCGCGTCCCAGCAGCATGTGCCACGCCGTCAGGAACACCAGCGGCACGCTGGCGGCTTCGTTGAACCCCAGGCCGTCCGGGATGGGAATGACGTTGACCGCGGGCACGGCCATCAACTCGCAGTCACCGCCGTCGGTGCGATTGCCGAGTACGCTGTATTCAGGACACTGGTTCTGGCGCCCGGCGGTGCAGGCTTCGCAGCGATTGCAAAACGTCATGGGAGCCAGCAGCACGCGCTGCCCTGTCCTTAGCCCCGTGATGTATTCGCCCACCTCGACGATCTCGCCCGCAACATCGCTTCCGGGAATATGTGGCAACGGAGATTTCGTCGTGCCCTTGCGCGCCCAGATGTCCAGGTGGTTCATGGCACAGGCTTTCACCCGCACCAGTACCTCATCTTTGCGCGGCTTGGGGTCGGGCACATCTTCGTAGCGAAGGACCTCGGGTCCACCGTATTGGTGCATGCGGACAGCTTTCATAGGGGCGCTCCCTGGCAGCACATCAAACTAGCATAAAGGAATTCTGATTCTGTTGAATTCGTCCCATGGCAGGGGTGGACTTTAGGACTGAGCGTGACTGTCCTTCCGGAACCTTCTTTTCGCCTGGGATTGACATACCCTAAGCGGAGATTGTGGTCGAAGGGAGGGATACCATGCCCCTGATAAGGCCTGTTGCCATCGCTTGCGCCCTGGCGCTGTTGACGATGACTGGATGTGGCGGCCAGCCCGGAACTTCCCTGGTGGACAGGCCCGGTTACTTCTCTACTGCACCCTCCCACTCCAAGGACATTCCTCGCTCTGATTCCTACTGCGCCTCGGCTGTCACTCCCAATTCCTGGGAGCCGAGGCCGGACAATAACCAGGCGAACCACACCGTTGTCTCTCCGCCACACAACTGGGCGCCCGAGAACTATTGGACGAAGTGGCGCGACAAACGCGACAAGGTGACGGGCAATTTCACCGGTACAACCACGGAGATCATCCAGTGGGCAGCCTGCAAGTGGGGCATTGATGAAGACACCATCCGGGCCCAGGCAGTGATCGAGTCGTACTGGCATATGAGCACGGTGGGAGATGTATGCGGGCCAGAAGGGGAAGGCTCCTACGGCCTGCTCCAGATCAAGAACGAGGACTGCTCCGGTGCGGTCGTTCACGGCGGGTATCCGCACACGACGCAGTCAACCGCGTTGAACGTGGACTGGTACGGGGCCCATATCCGCGCCTGCTACGACGGCGACTTCTATGACGGCGGGCCCTGGCTCTACGATGGGCAAACGGTGGACCAGATCGCGGCGCAGCACGGATGGGACTACGTCTTTTGGACCTGCGTCGGCGCCCATTTTTCCGGCGACTGGTCACCGGGACAACCGTACGAGTTGCAGGTGCGGCAGATTCTGGCGGACCGGACGTGGGAAAAGCCGGGCTTTTAGCTCGTCGCCCCTCCAGTTCCTGAAGCCGGTTTTTCTTGTCGAACACACAGCAACGTGTAAGCGACGCCTGGTTTGACTTCACTGGCTCCAAACCCCAATAATCATGCTGGCATGGACCTCTACGAGGAGATCGTCAAGCTGCGGAAAGAAGGCCGCCGGGGTGCCGTGGCCACCATCGTCAACGTCCGGGGCTCGATCCCTTCCTTCAAAACCGCCAAGATGCTCGTCCGCGATGACGGCTCCATCCTGGGTACCATCGGTGGGGGTTGCGTCGAGGCTGAGGTCTGGCAAGCCGCCCGTGAGGTGATGGAAAGCGAGAAGCCCCGCACCCTGACCTTCAACCTGAATCAGGACCCGAAGTACGATACCGGCCTGGTCTGCGGCGGCACGCTCGACATTTTCATCGAGCCGGTACTACCTCCAGCATCACTTTATATTTTCGGTGCAGGCCACGTTTCTGTAAGTCTTTACAAGGTGGCAAGAAATGCCGGCTTTGATGTTACTGTAATAGATGACCGCGAAGCCTACGCCAACCGCGAGCGCTTTCCCGAAGCCAGTGAGGTCATTGCCGAAGATTTCGACCAGGCTACAGCACGCCTGACACCGAATGAGTCTTCTTACATCGTGATCGTCACCCGCGGCCACCGCGACGATATGCGGGTGCTGCGCTGGGCGGTGCGGACCCAGGCCCGCTATATCGGAATGATCGGTTCCAAACGCAAAACGATTGCCATCTTCCGCGAGTTGACCAATGAGGGCATCCCCGCGGAACTGTTTGAGCGCGCGCACGCCCCAGTTGGCCTCGACATCGGAGCTGTCACCCCGGAGGAAATCGCGGTCGCCATCACCGCCGAGCTGATCGCCGTCCGCCGCCATGCGGAACGGACCCTGCCGCATATGAGTTGGTTCCATACCAAGAAGCTCGATTCGCTGGATAGTGCGGACGCCGCGGCCGAAGCTCTGCGCGAGAGCGAGCCGAAGGGCTGATTCCCATCACTGCTTTCCCCCCGTCTTTCTGCTATCTTTTCACTCATGGGCCGTGCTCCTAGTCTCTGCGGGGTGATTCTTGCTGCGGGCGAGTCGACCCGCATGGGGACAGACAAGGCCCTGCTCCCCTGGCCACCGGTCGCACCTGGGTCGGCAGCCACGGGCCAGACGTTTCTCTCGGCAGCCATTCAAGCGCTCAGTTCGTTCAACGACATGGTGATCGTCGTCGCTGGAAAGAATGAGGAGAACCTCGCTCCTGTGGCTTACGCCAACGGCGCATTTGTCATTCAAAACCCAGCCCCGGAGCGTGGCCAATTCAGTTCTTTGCAGCTTGGTTTGCAGGAGGTCTTGAGCCGTGGCCGCGATGCGGCCATGGTCACGCTGGTGGACCGGCCCCCGGTGACAGCGGCCACCCTGCAACAGCTGCATGCCGCGTTTGAGATGGCTCTCGCGCGCAGGCAATGGGCGGTCGTGCCTGAATACGGCGGTAAGCACGGCCACCCCATCCTGGTCAGCCGCGAGATGATTGAAGAGTTCCTGAAGGCGCCGCCCACCGCCACCGCACGCGACATCGAGCACCGAAATCAGGCGCACATCGAGTATGTATCCGTGGCCGATCCCTTCGTCGCCATGAACGTGGACACACCGGCAGACTACGCGGCGCTTTCCACCCCAACCGTCGCGCAACCGAGATGATCTCCACGAAAGGGATGCCGCTTACGTGACCGTAATCTCTCCGTTCAAGTCTGCCGAGTTTGTTGACGCCGTTCTCCGACTTCAGCCGCGCCTCGCAACCTTCGACTGCGATGGCACGCTCTGGGCGGGCGATGCCGGAGAAGGCTTCTTCGATTGGGAGTTGCGGCAGCATCTGGTTTCGGATGAAATCGTCCGCTGGGCCCGCCCGCGCTACGCCGATTACAAGGCCGGCAAGGTCGACGAAGACACCATGTGCGGCGAGATGGTGACCATGCATCGCGGCCTGGCTGCAGCCGACGTCCAACACGCCGCCAACCGGTACTTTGACGAGAATTTCGTCGGACAGATTTTTCCCGAGATGCGCGAACTGGTGCGGCGGCTGCGGGAATCAGGCTGCGACGTTTGGGCAGTATCGTCGACCAACGAGTGGGTGATCCGCGCGGGAATGAGACACTGCGAGATCCCAGAGAACCGAATCCTGGCCGCCGCGGTCGCGATCGAGAACGGCCACGTCGGCGACCGCTTAGTTCGCGTCCCCACAGGCGAGGGCAAACCGAGGGCTATCCGCGAGGTCATCCGGCGCGATCCCGATGTAGCCTTCGGAAATTCGCGCTGGGACACGGAGATGCTGGAAATCGCCCGGTGTGCCTTTGCGGTGAATCCCAACTCCGAGTTGCAGAAGATTGCCCAGAAGCACCGCTGGCCAGTCTATTTCCCCGACAGCATACGACTCTGACCTCTGCCGTTGATCGACCAGATTTGCCTTTGGGCAACCGTCGCCCCCATGTATACTCTCGCCCAATCTCGGGCCTCCTCATCGCTGTTCCCGACCACATAGCTGGGCAGATTGCACGACCGAAGCAGCATGGCCACTACCGTCATCTCGACCCATCTCGGTGACCGTACCCGACACCGCATCGCCCTGCGCCTGCTGCCTTATCTTTTTTCCCTTTACGTCATTGCGTTTCTCGACCGGATGAATATTTCCACCGCGGCGCTGGAGATGCCCCACGATCTCGGGTTCAGCGATCGCGTGCTGGGGCTGGGGTCAGGCATTTTCTTCCTCGGCTATATCCTTCTGGAGATTCCGGGCAGCCTGATTGTGGAGCGCTGGAGCGCGCGCCGCTGGATTGCCCGCATCATGTTCTCCTGGGGGCTGGTCACTATCACCATGGCGTTTATCCGCACCCCGCACCAGTTCTATACCGTGCGGTTTCTCCTGGGATTGGCCGAGGCTGGGTTCTTTCCCGGTGTAATCGTCTACCTGACGCACTGGTTTATCTATGAGGACCGCGCCAAAGCCGTCGCCAATTTCATGGCGGCCATCCCCTTGTCCTACGTTCTCGGCTCCCCGATATCGGGATGGCTGCTGGGGGTCAACTGGATGGGGATTCGCGGCTGGCGCTGGCTGTTTATCGTGGAAGGAATCCCGGCTCTGGTCTTCGGCGTGGTTACCTGGTTCTACCTGACCGATCGGCCGCGCGAAGCAAAGTGGCTGTCCCCGGACGAGCGAGACTGGATTGCCCGCCAATTGGAACAGGAGAGGCAAGCAAAGAAGGCCGCCCACTCGTACACCATCTGGCAGGCGCTCTGCCATCGCGACGTGCTCATTCTGACGGCGGCGTACTTCGTCGACAATCTTGCGGGCTTCGCCTTGAGTTTCTGGATGCCCACCATGATCAAGCGCGTCTCGGGACTGGCGAACTTCCCCGTGGCCTTACTGGTGGCTGTGCCCTACATTGTCGCGGTGCTTGCCATGCAACTGAACGGCTGGCACTCGGATCGAACGGCGGAACGGCGCTGGCATACCGCCATCCCGCTCTTGATCGCGGCTGCCGCCCTGCTCCCACTGAGCCTCGCCGAGTTGGGGACGATACCTTCCGTGGTGCTGTTCGCCATGGCCCATGCGGGCCTGCTGGCCTTTGTTCCCAGCTTCTGGGCCATGCCTTCCGCGTTCCTCAGTGACACCGCAGCGGCGGTTTCTACCGGCGCGATCAACTGCTTCGCCGTGGGCCTCGGAGGCTTCGCCGGGCCGGCTCTTCTCGGCTATCTGGCGACGCGATCCAATTCTTTCCGATCCGGGTTTGCTTGCCTGGTAGCGGCGCTAGTGGCTGCTGGTCTCTTAACACTGACGCTCCGCGTGCGCCGTCCCGAACGCGTCCTTACAACTGCTTGAGCGCCGCCGCCAGCGCGTCCATCGCCAGGTGACTGGCGTGAGTAGAGGCTTCCGGCATACCCCCGATGGCCTGCACCAATTCTTCCCGCCGCAGCCGGCGAGCCTCGGGCACAGTCTTTCCCTGCACCAATTCGGTCAGCAGCGACCCGCAAGCCATGGCCGGCACGCATCCTTTGGCGCGAAACCGAATCTCCGTAATGCGCCCAGCTTCGATTCTCAGAGTCAATTTCAGAATGTCCCCGCACGCTGGATTTTCGACCTGAACCGACGCGTCTGGATTGTCGATTTCGCCCGCATTGCGCGGATGCTCGAAATGATCGAGAACCTGGGGAGAGTACATGCGACCAGATTGTAACGTGCCCTGCGGGTGTGGCGCGGGCGCTCGCGCCCGCGTGCGGTAACATGGAGCCATTAAATGCCCTCCGACTACACTCCGCAACGTGTCGTCTGCCTGCAGCCCAGCGCGACTGTCATCCTCGCTGCCCTCGGTGAGCTTGAGCGGATTGTCGCTTGCACAAGATATTGCGCTGATGTCTGCCCAGAGGTAGCAGACGGCTATCGAGCCGTCCTGGCCGATTCCTGGACGGCCCAGGCAAACGAAATCGTCGCCGTACATCCGGACTTGGTCATCGCGGCCGTCCCCTATCAGGACAAAGCCGTCGCCGAGATTCTCAAGGCCGGTGCGCGCTTCCTGGGCCTCGCGCCAAGAACCCTGGCTGACATTTACACCGACATCGCCTCCATCGCCGGAATCATGGGCGTCTCGGAGCGTGGACAGCGGGTCATCGCCGATATGCAGGCACAAATCCAAGCCGTCGGCGCGCGCAGCAACGGGGCAAGCCGCCCCCGCGTCTTCTGCGAAGAATGGGGCAAGCCGCTGATCGCATCGCAGCCCTGGGTGGCGGAACTGGTGCACGCGGCAGGAGGCGAGTTCGTCGGAGAACCCGGCGCCAAACGCGATGCCCAAGCCGTGTTGGCCGAAGATCCCGAAGTATTGATCGCCGCCTGGTGTGGCGCTGGCGACCGGGTTCCCTTGGAGAAGATCGTCCGTGACCGCGGTTGGGGAGAAATGCGGGCGGTTCGCGAAGGCCGTGTGTACTGCGTTCGTGACGAGTTCCTGAACACCCCCGCACCGACACTGGTCCACGGTCTGCGCGCCCTTGCCGCAGCCATTCATCCTGAGCGTTTTCCACAAGTGCCGGGTCTAAGATGTATAGCCGAGGTGGGAGGCCAGGTGTGCGAGCATCGGCCGCGATAACCCGAACGCTTATGCCCACGACCGCCAAGAACGAAGACATTAAGAAGGAACTGCACCAGCTGGCCCTGGCAGCAACCTCGGCTGACCATCTCATGTCCGAGGTCACCAAACTACTGCACGAGCGCATGCTGAAATACAACTGGGTCGGCTTTTACATGCTGGAGGAATCGTCCGCCGGCAAACAGCAACCGATGCTGGTGCTGGGTGCGTTTCAAGGCGCCATGACGCCCCACACCCGCATCCCGCTCAACCAGGGAATCTGCGGCGCGGCGGCCTCCACGGGAAAGACCGTCGTGGTCGATGATGTGAGCAAGGATTCCCGATATTTGGCCTGCTCGCTGGAGACCAAGTCGGAAATCGTCGTGCCCGTGTTCGTCCGCGGCAAAGTGGTCGGGGAGCTGGACATTGACAGCCACTTCCCTGCTGCCTTCACCGCGGGAGACCGCGAACTCGTCGAATACTGCGCGAACCTGGTAGGCAAACACCTGGAAACTTCCCGGCCGTGAGCGTCGAAGCAGTCCAAGTCGCTCCCGCCGGATTGGCGGCGCCATTCCCGCCGGCATAAGTCATCCATGATGAAGCGTGTCGTCGCAGCGTTGATCATGAAGGATGGCAAAGTCCTGGTGTGCCAGCGTACCCGCCATCAGACTATGCCTCTCAAGTGGGAGTTCCCCGGCGGGAAAATTGAAGCAGGTGAGCAACCCCGCGACGCCTTGCGCCGCGAACTGGAGGAGGAACTCGGCATCGACGCCCGCATCGGCGAAGAGGTCGCCCGCATCTGTCACAAGTACAAGAACGGCGGCGCGGTGGAGTTACGCTTCTACGTCGTGCATCAGTACAAGGGAGAAATCGAGAACCGGATTTTTCGCGACATACGTTGGGCCAGGCGTTCGGAACTGCCGTCCTACGATTTTCTGGAGGCTGACCTGGAACTGGTACGCGACCTGGCGAAAGGCAAGGTCGTCTAACTCGCGTAGCTCTCTAAGAGGATAATTCATTGACGCAAGGAATGGCCGACGTGGCAGGCTGGATCGGGGCTTTCGCGCTTCTGCTCGCGTATGCTGCGGTGTCGTTCAAGAAACTGCGCCCCGACTCAATCCCCTATCAACTGCTCAACGCTCTGGGCGGACTGCTGTTGATCTTGAACACTTTCTACTACCGCGCCTACCCGTCCACCTTTGTCAATCTGGTCTGGATTGCGATTGCGGTGATTTCCTGGGTGCGCGCCAGCGCACGGGCCCGCCGGGAAGCTCGCAGCGGAGTGCTCCCGGCAGACTAGTTGGGTGTCGTCCCATCGCGCCGCTTCAGCGTCGGGCGATCCTCATCGCCTTTGCCGTTGCCGGTGTCGTCCGGGTTGGTATTGGACCGCCGTCGTAGCGCGGGCCGGTCTTCGTGGCCGAGATTGATTTTGTGGCGGTTTTCCAGCGCTGACAACCGGGCTTTGACGTCCTCGAATTCCGACGTATCCACTTTGTATTCGTCACGCGCCGGCAACAGTGTGTTGATCTCGTTCTGGGATTTCGCAATGCGGTCTGGAGTCTGGGGATGGGTGGCAAACGCCTTGGCAATGATCCCCGGCTTCTGCTTCTCCAGGTTCTTCACCTTCTCGAAAAACGCGGTAAACGCCTGGGGATCGTATCCTGCCTTGTACAGGTATTGCACGCCCAGGTAATCGGCCTGTGACTCAAACCCGCGCGAGAACTTGAAGAAGGTTACCGGTAGCGCCAACCCGGCGACACTCTGAGCCGCGTATCCGATGCCGCCGCCAACAAAGATCAAAGGGATCGACGCCAGGTTCATGAGTTGGTTGCGCGTGTTCTCCCGGGCATAGTGGCAGGCGGCGACGTGGGCGATCTCATGCGCCATCACCCCCGCCAGTTCCGCTTCGTTGTCGGCGGCCAGGACCAAACCCGAATCCACGAAGAAGAAGCCGCCCGGCAGGGCAAATGCGTTGATGTCGTCGGAGTCGACGACCTTGATCGTGAACGGCACCAGGGAATCGGAGTTCCGGACAAGGTTTTGCCCCAGGCGGTTGATGTACTCGGTGACTACGGGATCGGCGACCAGCTTGCTGCTGGCTTCCACCTGCTGGGCATAGGCTTTGCCCATCTCGATCTGCTTTTCCAGGCTGTACCAGTTGCCCAGACCGCGTCCGCAGCCCACGTTGCGGTTGCCCACCGCGTCAATGTCACGGATGCTGCCGTCATGATAGCTCCTGACGGGATGGGAGGCATCACCGAGGGAGCTTGCCGCCTGGTCCTGTGCGAAGCTGAGAACAACGAAGAGGAGGGAGCTGCCGGCAAGCACGAGGAACGCAACAGGAGCTCTCATCACCCACACCCCGGGACAGCGGTTCTATTATAGTTCGATTCGCACGTGGCGGCAGAAGTTATCTGGTGACGGTGTGCTTGCAAGAAGGCATTTTTCGACGTGCGAAATGTGGACAGCCGCCGGCGAGCCTCGCCTGCCGGCGGCCGTAAGCAATGTAGTGGTCACCGCCTAAGGCACGACTGTAAAGCTCTGCGCGCTAGTCGTGGATCCGCCTGCATTGGTTACGGTGATTCGCCCACTCGTCGCGCCGCCGGGCACAGTGGCAGTCACGGTATTGGTCGATTTCACCTTGAAGGTCGCTGCGGTCCCGTTGAATGTGACCGAGGTCGTGCCAACAAAACTGCTGCCGCTGATGGTCACCTTCTGGCCCACCATCCCGCTCGCCGGAGCAAACCGCAGAACAACCGGCTTTGGCTGGGGCAGACCACCGACAATCTGCACAATGGTGCCCCCGTCATTCTGGTTCAGGTTGCTCCCGCCGTCCGCGCTGGCGGTGATGTACAGAGTTCCGTCCGCCGCCTGCAGGGGCACGCCTTCGGGAAGCGCTCCGCTGGTTGTGGAGTCGAAGCTCATGACCTGCGAGAGCACTCCGCCCAACGTAAGCTCATAGACCGTGCCGCTGTTTGCCGTGCCGCCGCCCGCTTGCGTCGTACCGTAAAGGTTTCCGTCGCTGGCCTGGATCAGCCCCCCGTAGGGGATAAAACCATTCAGCGGAGTTCCAGTCGAGTTGAAGTCCCAGAGCTTGGTAAAGACCCCTTGGGTTGTGATCCGGAACAGCGTGCCGCGCTGGAAAAATGTACTAAGAGCGCCACCATCGGATGTCGTGCCGTACAATTTTCCGTTGCTCGCTTGCACCAAGGCCGCCAGCGGGAGTTCCCCGTCGGGGAATACTTGGCCAGCCTGCTCCGGAAACGAGTGCAGCACTTTCAGGCCCGCTGAATTGGAGTAGCTGAAAACAGTGCCTACCCCGGACGTACCGCCAAATTCGCTCGTGCCGTAGAACTTCCCATCTCTGCCCTGGATCAGTCCGGCGTAGGGATGGGAAGGGTCAGTGAAACCGTTGTTATCACCCTCAAATGAAAGCAGCGTGGTGAACGCCCCATTGGGCGAAATCCTGAAGATCGTTCCCTGGTTGGCGACCTTGTCGGCAGTGAAGCCACCTTCATTCGTCGTTCCGTAAAAATTTCCGTCGTTGCCCAGGATCAGCCTGCCGGTAGGGACTCCCCCTTCGGCCGGAGTGGCGAAAGCGCCATTGAGGGTGTGCAGCACAGTGAACGTTCCGGCCGGCGTGATCTTGAAGATCACGCCACAACCCAAGGTTCCGTTGCAGACGCCGCCAGCATTGCCTCCGCCACTGGTGGTGCCGTAGAAATTCCCATCCTTGCCCTGCACCAGGCCACCGTATGGATAGATGCCATCGACCGCGGTATTGGTATTCGGGTCGTACGGGAAGTTAAACAGGACCGTCTGTGTCCCGGAGGGCGTTATCTTGAACACGGTGCCGCATCCCTGCACGCCGAACGGTCCCAGGCAGGTGCCGGAACCGCCAAGCGTGGTGGTCCCATAGAAATTGCCGTCTGCGCCTTGCACCAGTTCGTCGAAAACAGTTTCGCCGTGCGAGAACCCGCTGGGCACTAGCCCGTCGTATTGGAAGCGGTAGATAACGTTTGTGGTCGCCGTGTCAGTGTCGGTACGGGCATCTTGGCGCGGTTGTGCATGGGCCCACCGGGCACAAGCCAGCAAAATCATGCAGAGCGCAAACCCAGCCTTTTTGCTCGTGAACCTCAGAATCTTGCTGCTCATCGAAATTCCTCCGTCATGGTCATCCCCGCTCCGGGCCATCCCGCTAGAACGCAGTTGGCAATCTGGCCCAAGCGCACTCCGCCGTCAAAGGAACTATCCCGGACTTTCAGCTGAACACGTAACACATTGTTAATACATGACTTATGCTTCCTCCTGAACTGGACCGTGATATGATGACGGTCGTCAAAAGCAGGTGTCGAGTGCTGGAACCGACTGCACAGCGCCGGATTGCGCGCTTCGGTGTCTTCGAGGCCGATTTCGATAACCGCCAACTGACCAAGAGCGGGCTTCGAATTCGGCTGCAAGACCAGCCTTTCCAACTCCTTGCGCTGCTGGTGGAGCGACAAGGCATGGTCGTCAGCCGGGAAGAGCTGAAAGAAAGACTGTGGCCCGGCAACACATTCGTTGAGTTCGATGACGGATTAAATACTGCCATCAAGAAACTGCGCTCGGCCCTGGGTGACCTCGCCGACAACCCTCGCTTTGTGGAAACCGTGCCGCGCATCGGGTACCGGTTCGTGGCCCCGGTGTCGGTGTCAAGAGTCTCAATGGCGTCTACTGTGGGGCAAGCTGTCGCGGCCCCGGCAGGCGAAGAATCTGCCGATTCCATGATTGCGGCTGTCCCCGCATCAGGCGCAACTCCACAACCCGGATTCCCGCCCACCGATGTTGTGCCGGGTTCTCACCGCCGGCCCGGCCTCCTTGCATGGGTAGCGCTGGCACTGGTCCTGCTAACCATTGGCTTCGCGATCAGAATACGGTTTAAGGCGGCGGCTTCAGCGGCGCGACCGGGCCCAATTCAGGCAATCGCCGTGCTGCCCTTGCTGAACGTCTCGGCCGACTCAGCCCAGGAATATTTTGCCGACGGGATGACCGATGAGATCATCACCGACCTGGCAAAGCTGGCCGGGCCGAGGGTGATCTCACGCACTTCAGCCATGCAGTACAAAGGGACGCGCAAGACGATTCCGGAAATTGCCCGCGAACTGCACGTTGGGGCTGTGTTGGAAGGCTCAGTGGAGCGCTCCGGTGACCGGATCCGAGTGCGCGTGCAATTGATCGAGGCATCCACCGATGAACACCTGTGGGCTGAGGTCTATGATCGGCAACTGAGCGACGTTCTGCTCCTCGAAGCAGAGCTGGCACAAGACATCGCCCGGCAGATCGAGCTTCGGCTCACACCGCAGCAGCAGGAGAATCTTGCCCACAACCGCACCTTGAATCCGCAGGCTTTTGAGGATTATCTGCAAGGCCGTCACTATTGGGCCATGCGCACCAACGAAAGCCTGACGACTGCGATTGAGTACTTCAACCGAGCCATCCAGGAGGATCCCAACGATGCGCGCGGCTATGCCGGGCTGGCGCAGTGCTACATCGTGCTCCCCTTGTTGACCAAGGTTTCGCAAGCCGAGGCGTTCCCGAAAGCGCGAGACGCAGCCGCTAAAGCCGTGACCCTGGACGATTCCCTGGCGGAAGCGCATCTCTCGATCGCGGAGGTCCGGCTCTACCAGGACTGGGACTTTGCCGGGGCGGAGACGGAATTTAAGAAGACCCTCGCGCTTAATCCTAATTACTCCACCGGACACCAATGGTATGGGGAATTTCTTTCGCTCATGGCCCGGCACCAGGAGGCGATCCGCGAGCTCCAGGCGGCGGTGACACTGGATCCGCTCTCGGCCGTGGTCCATCTGCAGTTTGGCAATACGTTGCAACAGGCACGGCAGTATGACCAGGCTCTGGAGCAGTATCACGAAGCTCTGAAGATTGACCCGAAGTTTGCTCCCCCGTTTGATGCGATCCATTGGGTATACCGCCGCCAAGGCAAGTTCATGGAATCGATCCCACCTATGCGAATAGCGGTGCAGTTGTGGGACAAGAAAGGTGATTTGGTGGCACTCGTTGACGGACTTCCGGCGGCGTACAACAAGGGAGGGAAGACCGGCTATCTGCGGCAGTGCATTAAGATTCAGGAACATTATGGAAGGCCTTGGCTTTATCTTGCGCGTGACTATGCAGACCTGGGAGATCGGGAGACCGCCCTGGCAGCGCTGAACAAGTCCTACGAGAACCGAGATAGTGAACTGCTGTGGCTGCTCGTCGATCCGGAACTGGACCCGCTGCGGTCCGACCCTCGCTTCCAGGAGTTGGTGAAGAAGATAGGCTATTCGCAGAACTCATCCGCAAGAACGCCACCCACCTAAACGCGCTGGGCGGCCGCCTTCGCCGTTGTTCTACTCCGGATCGCTCGGATCGTTGAACAGCACCCCCAACTTGATGCTGCCGTGTCCAAACTGCGGGAAGTTGGGTGTACTGGGGTCTCCCGGATCCAGGTTCGACGGCGTGTCGTCCGGCGGAAACAGCACCAGCGAGTTGAGAAAAGTAATCAGCGCATTCTGATCACTCGCACTGAGCGCGGCGAAGCCGTTGCGCGCCGTCAACGCCTCTCCGCCATGACGCAGAATGACGTCATTCAGAGAATTGCTGCGCCCATCGTGGCCATAGGGAGCCGTCGATCCGACTCCCCAGAGCGGCCGGGTCAGAAACATGGTCTGCATGGTTCCGTCCCAGTTGCGCTCAAAGAAGTTCGCCCCCACGTCGTGACGCTTGAAGTCGGTAAAAATGTCCTTGACCACAAACGAATTTTCCAGCGGCAGCTTGAGGTCGGGGTACCCGCTGCCGTCGTTCTCGTCCCAGTAAAGCGTGGTCGCGGTGGCAAACATGTTGTTGAAGAAGCAGAGGTTGTCCACCGTGCACCCGGCATGCGTGGGATCGTAGACGGTTTCCACGTCAGCCACCCGGCGGTCGTGATTGATGGTGAGATTCGGCATGTGGCAGGACGAGCAGCCGACTTTATTGAACGCTGCCCGGCCACGGTCGGTGGTGCTGTTCTGGATGTAGTGCCCCGGCTTGAAATAGTTCAGCAGGTAGAACTCGAGATGGTCCACGATGGCGGGATCAATCTCATTTCCGTTGGCATCATCCGGCGGCGGTGGCGGGCTGATCTTGTCTTTGGAGCCGTCCAGCACCATGCCTGAGGGAGTAACCACCCGTCCGCCGGCGCTGGCCGCCAGCAGGTCGGGGTCGGCGGAATCCTCCATCCCCATTTCTCCGTGCAGGGCTCCTACAATGAACTCGCGCATGGAGATGGTGGATCCCTCTGCGAAGAAGGGTTTCACTCGCAGATCGGGATCAACCCCGGCAACCGCGGAAGTATCCAGCGAGCCATCGGGGTTGGCGGTAATGCTCCCGTAGTTGATTCCCTTGCTCGCCAGCTTCATGGTTACCGAATGCTTGCTCTGCTGCGCCTTGGCAATCGCCAGGTCGCGGGTCGCGCGCAGGTCGGTGGTGATCTCATCCGCGAGCATCTCCTTCAGTCCCAGGCCGAAGAGATGACCAGCGTCGCGGCTATCCGGCCTTGTGGCGACGTTGCCGCCCGCACCAGCCGATCCCCGCGGACGGCCGTGACACAAGGCGCAGCTGTCGGAGAGCCCGGCGCCAATGGCGATATCGGTGTTGATGTCGCCGACGCCGTCCTTCTCGTTCGGCCCCTGCCCCTGCAAATGCGTAAACTTGCGCTGGAAAAGCTGGCGGCCGCGGCGGACGGAGCGATACGGGTCGCGATTGATGATGTAAACCGACGAGTTCGGGGTCATCACATCGCCTCGCCCCGCGCCGATCTCATCCAACAGCGACTTATTGATCCCGGCCTTGGCCGTGTTGGGCGCCTGGGTGTTGTCGATCATTTGGGCATAAGCGCAACCCATCAGCAACAGCACCGACATGACATAGCGGATAACGAAGTTGCAACAAGCTTTCACGATGTGCTCCCCACTCAGAAGATTTCCTGGCCAGTACTTGCCGTGACGCGTTCGCAGAACTGACGCGCATCTTGTGTCAAGGGACGATCCATGTGAATAGTCAAGAGCTTAGCGCTGTCTTGAATTTGCATTAGCGCGGAAGTGATAGATAACAATGCAGTTGGTCTAAACTCAGACAGTCGGGGTACAATCTCGCGCAGTGTTTCGAGGTGGGGTGTCGTGGTATTCAAACCTGCCGGACTTCCGGACGCGCTCAGATTTGGAGATGATTTCGAGCTCGACGTCCGCGCATATGAATTGCGCTCTGCCGGAATCCCCCTAAAGCTCAAGCCGATCCCTATGAAGTTGCTGCTCTTCCTGGTGGAGCGCCGGGGGGAGATGGTAACTCGGGATGAGATTGTGGAACGGATCTGGGGAAAGGGCGTCTTCCTCGACACCGACAACAGCATCAACGGCGCCATCAGCAGAATCCGACAGGTCCTTCGTGACGACCCGGAGCGGCCACGCTTCGTCCATACCGTAACCGGCAGGGGATACCGGTTCATCGCCCCGGTGGAAGAGATCGCGCGACGGTCCGGCCCCGAGGAACCTGCCCCTTCGCCAACGCCCACCGCGGACAACCTGACCGGCAAGAAAATTTCGCATTACAGAGTCCTTCGGCTGCTGGGTGGCGGCGGCATGGGAGTGGTGTATGAGGCGGAAGATCTGAAGCTCGGCCGCCGGGTGGCCATGAAGTTTCTGCCTGGTGAAATGGCGTCTGATCCCAGAGCCTTTGAGCGCTTCCAACAGGAAGCACGTGCCGCCTCAGCCCTGGACCACCCTAACATTTGCTCCATTTATGAGTTAGGTGAGCATGAAGGCCAGCCATTCATCGTCATGCAATTGCTGGAGGGACAGACACTGCGGGAATGGATTGAATTCGCGGCACAGCAGAGCACGCCGGACGGGCTTAATCAATTTCTCGACATTGCTATTCAAGTTGCCGAAGGTCTGGAGGCAGCGCACCAGAAAGGCATCATCCATCGCGACATCAAGCCGGCGAACATCTTCATCACCAGCCGGGGCCAGGCGAAGATTTTGGACTTCGGAGTGGCAAAATTCCTGGAGTTGCAGGAACACACTCTCGAGCACTTCACCTCTGCGCAAGCGACAGTCCCGTCTACGAACCCAACCCTGACAAGAACTGGCGTCTCGACGGGAACTCCTTTCTATTTGTCACCTGAACAGGTGCGTGGCCAGAAACTGGACGCTCGCTCGGACTTGTTCTCGCTTGGTCTGGTCCTCTATGAGATGGCGACCGGTCAGAAGGCTTTTCCGGGCAACAGCGTGAGCGTGATTCGCGACGCGGTGTTGCGTTTGCCGGCCACCTCCGTGCACGAACTGAATCCCGAGGTTCCCGAGGAGCTGGAGCGAATCATCCACCGCGCCCTCGAAAAAGACCGTGACCGCAGATACCAATCGGCACGGGAGCTACGGGCCGACTTGGAGCGGCTGCGCGTGGGGTGGTCGCCAGTGACCCCGCGGGGACGGCAGTTCCTGCCTTGGATTGCCTCAGGTGTCGCGCTGATCCTTCTGGCGCTGGTAGCTCTGAACGTCGGTGGCCTAAGGGAGAAATGGTTTCACGGTACCCAGTCGGCTACGCATTCAGAATTCAAGGCTCGTCTTTCGGTGGCGGTGCTCGGGTTCAAGAATCTGTCAGGCAAGAACGACGAGGCCTGGATCTCAACCGCTTTGTCGGAGATGGTGGGCGCTGAATTAGCCGCCGGGCAGCAACTGCGAGTCATTCCCAACGAAGACGTCGTGCGCATGAAGCTGGACCTCTCGCTGCCCGCCGCCGACACCTACAGCCAGGACACCCTGGCCAGGATCCGCAGCCACTTGAGCACCGACATGATCGTGATCGGCTCGTACCTGGCGGTGGGAAAAGATTCAGGCGGGAAGGTCCGGGTTGACCTGCAGTTGCAGGACGCCAGGGCCGGAGAAACTGTCGCTGTCATCTCGCAAGACGGAACGGAGACAGATCTTGCGGACCTGGTTTCCCGGGGCGGCGCCGGCTTGCGCCGCAGCCTGGGACTCGGCGATGTGTCGGCCAGTGACATGCGCCAGGTACGGTCTTCCATCCCGGCCAATCTTGAGGCCGCCCGCCTCTATTCCGAGGGACTGGCCAAACTGCATAGCTTCGACGCGCTGGAGGCAAGCGAGCTTCTGCAAAAGGCGATTGCTGCCGATCCCAACCATGCGCTTTCTCATTCCGCCTTGGCGGAAAGCTGGCACATCCTGGGCTACGTCGCCAAGGCGCAGGCAGAAGCCAAGAAAGCGTTCGATCTTTCCGGGGATCTGTCGCGCGAGGATCGTCTCCTCGTGGAAGGACGCTACCGCGAGTTCGCTCCTGATTTTCCGGCCGCCATCGAAATCTATCGCACCTTGAGGAATTTCTTCCCCGACGATCTGGATTATGGCCTGCGTCTGGCCTACGCCCAAAGCAGCAGCGGTGCCGCCAGAGATGCCGTGCAGACCGTTGCCCGCATGCGCAGCATGCCCTCACCACAGAACCAGGACGCTCGCATCGACCTGGCGGAGGCAAAGACAGCAGAATATCTCGGCGATTTCAAGTTGATGCAACGGGCAGCCTCGGCGGCGGTAGCTAAAGCGGAAGCCCAAGGTAGCCGTCTGGTGATGGCACAGGCAAGGCAACAGGAAGGGTGGGCTTGGCAGCATCTCGGCGATTTGGACAAGGCAATGGCTGCCTATTCTCAAGCGGAGGAATTATCGGCGGTGGCGGGAAATCCCAATACCTCAGCAACTGTACTGTATGGAATTGCCACGGTTTTCTACGACCAGGGCAATTATGACGGTGCCCGCAAGTCGTACGAGGAAGCGCAGAGAATTTATCGCCACATCGGCTCACAGCAGGAAGCCGCTCGCTGTTCCAGTGCTGTCGGGAACGTTTTGTACGCAGAAGGAAGGATGGAGGAGGCCAAGCACTACTACGAAGAAACGCTGCGAGTCGACCAGGAGCTCGGTGCCAAGACTGCGCTAGGCAGCGATTTTGGCAACGTCGCAAATGCCCTGTTTCCCATGGGACAGCTAGCCCAAGCTACACGAATGGAGGCACAGTCACTTCAGGCGTTCCGAGAGGTAGGGGACAAGCGGGGAGAGGCTACCACACTTGTTGCCTTGGGTGACCTACTTATCAGTCGCGGGGAACTGGTCGTTGCGAAGCAAACCCTTGACCAAGCGATGGCTGTTGAACGGCAGAGCGGCTACGAGCGGGATCGGGGGTTCATTCTGTTTGATTTGGCCGAGATCTTGCGCTACCAAAACCGCCTGGACGAGGCAAGGTCCATGGGGGAACAAACCCTTGCTCTTCGTAAACAACACAATGAAAAAAGTCTGCTCGCAGTAAGTCAATTGCAGCTCTCGGAGATCGCTCTGGACCAAGGCAAGATGGCGGAAGCCGAGTCGTTGGTGCGCAACGCCCTGGAGGTCTTTGCTGAGGAAAAAATGGCTGGCACGGGTTGTGAATCGGAGTTGGTTCTTACCCGGATTCTGCTGGCGCAGGGTAAAACAAGAGACGCCCGGGCGGCCGCCGATCGTGCGGCCGAGTTCTCTAAGCAGACTACCGACCGCACATCGGTCTTTGAAGCCATAACCGCCGACGCTAGTGTAAACGCAGCACTAGGCAGGACACGTGAGGCCATGAAGGCTCTGGAGCGTGTTCGATCAGAAGCCATCCACTATGGCTTCGTTGCCTATGAACTGGAAGCGGGCTTGCAGTTAGGTGAGCTGGAACTCCGATTTGGCAACGTCACCGCGGGTCGTATTCGGCTGGAACAACTGGAAAACAACGCACGGGGCAAGGGATTTCTCCTCGTCGCAAACAAAGCCACCGCAACGCTGAACGGCCAATCTCATCATTAGTGGCGTCCGGCGGGAACTGAACCCGTCGATGTGCCACCGCCATGTCCCGATGCGCGGGACTGACAGGCTGCTTATCCAGCCAGCTCAAGTCGCTCATCACAATTGCGCAGCACTGGCACTTCAACCGTGCAGCGTCCAGAACCACGCCACCGTCAACCCGATCATCAGCGCCGTCGTGCCCCAATCGATAACATTGAACAACCGCGAGTTGACATGCTCTCCCATCAGGCTCTTCTTGTTGACCAGCAGCAATGAAGATCAAGACGAAGGTTGTGTTAGCGCGCAAGTGACAGATAATAAAGATATTTGCTCCATAAGCACTGGATTCGGGTTAGAATCGGCAGCAGTTCAGCTGTGGGGCAAACGTGGTATCGAAGCCAATCAAACTGCCGGACTCTCTCAGACTTGGAGACGACTTCGAGCTGGATGTACGCGCCTACGAACTGCGTTCTGCGGGAATTCCCCTCAAATTGAAGCCGATCCCGATGGAGTTGCTGCTCTTATTGGTGGAGCGCCGGGGCGAATTGGTAACCCGGGAACAGATTGTGGAACGGATCTGGGGAAAAGGCGTCTTCCTGGACACCGACAACAGTATCAATGGCGCCATCAGCAGGATCCGGCAGGTTCTCAGGGATGATGTCGAGGAACCGCGGTTCGTTCAAACCGTAACCGGCAAGGGATATCGCTTTATCGCGCCGGTGGTTGAGGGTGACCGGACAGACCCGCAATCCCCCGGACTCGATCCTTCTACCGGTCCGGAGAGCCTTGTGCAGGGTCGCGCAGAACAGACGGGCGGCGAGATCGCGCCGGGGGCCCTGCATCGCCGATGGTGGGCGATTGGTCTCGGAGCCCTCCTTGTCATCATCGCCAGCCTTGGTGTTTGGCGTCACTGGTCCCGCACGCGGGTCCGGCCACCCCAGGGAAAAGTGATGCTTGCGGTACTTCCCTTCGACAACCTGACGGGCGATCCTGCGCAGGAGTATTTCAGCGATGGCATAACCGAAGAGATGATCAACCGGGTAGGGGGACTGGACCCTCAGCACTTAGGAGTAATCGCGCGCACCTCGGTCATGCGCTACAAGAACACCAGGACACCGCTCGATCAGATTGGGCGGGAATTGGGGG
The DNA here is from genome assembly GCA_020073165.1 of Terriglobia bacterium. Lineage (GTDB taxonomy): Bacteria > Acidobacteriota > Terriglobia > Terriglobales > Acidobacteriaceae > JAIQET01. The sequence goes on from JAIQFP010000002.1 coordinate 92,248, forward strand.
TTCAGTATGTGATTGAGGGCGCTGTTCGACAGGATTCACACCACGTCCGCGTCACCGCCCAACTCATCCAGACGAAGGACCAGACCCCCATCTGGGCGCAGCAGTACGATCGTGAGTTGAAGGGCTTGTTAGCCTTGCAGACCGAGATTGCGCGAGAAGTGGCCAATGAAATCCAGCTTAGCCTCGGGGACCACAAACCCGCGCCTGACGAACCCGTCCTCTCCCGTCAAGAGTACGAGGCCTATGACCTCTATTTGAGGGGACAGTACTTCTTCAACAAGCGAGACGGCCCCAGTCTGGAAGAAGCCATTGGATACTTTGAGCAGGCCATAGAGAAGGATCCAACCAACGCGCGCGCGTATGCGGCATTGGCCGATTGCTATGCGTTGATACCGGGATATAACTCTCGCCCTGGAGACGAGTTCATCTCAAGGGCCCGGGCCGCGGCCATGAAGGCGGTGAAGCTTGATGAAAACCTGCCGGAAGCACACACGGCACTCGCGCTGATTGTCCAGAACTATGATTGGGACTGGCCAACCGCGGAAAAGGAATTTCGCCGGGCGATCGAACTGAACCCCAACTACGCCACAGCTCACCACTGGTACGCCGAGCATTTGATGTGGCGCGGGCGTTTCGACGAAGCGCTGCAGGAGAGTGAGCGGGCCCGCCAGCTTGACCCGCTCTCCCTGATCATCGCCGCCGACAACGGCGCAATCCTGTACTTCTCACGGCAATACGATCGCGCGATTGAGAAGTGGCGTTCTGTCCTCGAGGTGGACCCGGAGTTTTCCCGCGCTCACCTTATCCATGCCGCTTACGTGGACAAAGGGATGTTTGCCGAGGCGCTCGCCGACGTGGAAAAGCAGCCCCATAAGCCGGAGGTTGCGTGGTATTGGGGCTGGATTGCCTATATTCGTGGCCGGTCGGGACGGAAGGCAGAGGCCCGGCATGCGCTTAAGGAGTTGCTCCAATTGAACCGGCGCGACCCTGTCAACCCACAAGTTATCGCTTTGGCCTCTATCGGCGTAGGAGATAAGGATCAGGCCCTGACCTGGCTCGAAAAAGCAGCTGAACAGCATTCCAATGAACTCACCTCGCTGAAGGTGAATCCTGCCTATGATTCGTTGCGTGGTGAACCGCGCTTCCAAGAGCTGCTCCGCCGGGTGGGCCTGGCGGATTAGTCCGCGGGGAGGCGCAGGTGGCCGATGGGTCGGCCTTGATTCGGAAGGCAATCTCGAGTTCCCCGCACATACTTAGCCTCCCCCACCTCGTAATGTCCAGAACCACGCCACCGTCAACCCAATCATCAGTACCGTCGTCACCCACGCGATGACATTGAACAACCGCGAATTGACGTGCTCGCCCATCAGGCTCTTCTTGTTGACCAGCAGCAGCATGAAAATCAGGACGAAAGGCAGCACCACTCCGTTGACCACCTGGGAGAGAATGGAAATCTTCACCAGCGGCAGATTCGGCGTAAGAATCACCCCGGCCCCGGCGACAATCAGCACGGTGTACAGCCAGTAGAACAGCGGCGCCTCGCCGAATTTCTTCCCCACCCCCGACTCAAAGCCCAGGCCTTCGCACACGGTGTAGGCCGTCGAAAGCGGCAGGATGGATGCCGCGAACAGCGACGCGTTGAACAATCCCATGGCAAACAGGATATAGGCATAGTCCCCCGCCAGTGGGCGCAGAGCCTGGGCAGCGTCCTTGGCGTTGGCCACCGTGTGGTAGCCATGCACATATAGTGTGGCGGCACACACTACCACGATGAACCAGGCGACAATCACGGCAAAGATGCAACCTGCGATTACATCGATGCGTGAGGTCCGGTATTGCCGTCGGGTGACGCCCTTCTCGACGATTGAGGCCTGCAGGTAGAACTGCATCCAGGGGGCGATGGTTGTGCCTACCAGCCCGATTACAAGGTAGAGGTAGCTCGACTGCCGCAGCAAGCCATGTTCCGGCAGCCTTACCGTGGCGACCATCGCCTCAGTCCACTCCGGGCGCGCCAGGAAGCCACCAGCAATGTAGGTAACATAGAAAAACGAAGCCACCAGAAAGATCTTCTCAACGCTCTTGTACTGCCCCTTCACCACGATCAGCCACACGATCAGAGCGCAGATGGGAACGGTCTTGTATTTCGAGAGCCCGAACAGTTCCAGGCTGCCGGCAATTCCGGCAAACTCCCCAACAATGTTCCCGAAGTTGGTCAGGATCAGCCCGAGCATCATGAAAAAAGTGATGCGCAGCCCGAACTCCTCACGAATGAGGTCGCTAAGCCCCTTGCCGGTGACGGCGCCCATGCGGGCGGACATTTCCTGGACTACAATCAGCGCGATCAGCGTGGGAAGGATGGTCCACAGCAGGTGATAACCGAACTGCGCCCCGGCGGACGAGTACGTCCAGATGCCGTTGGCATCGTTGTCGACGTTCGCGGTAATGAACCCCGGCCCCACCACCGCAAAAAACAGCAGGATCCGGGTCTTCCAACGCCTCAGGGGTCTCATGGACGCAGTTCACAGTCATAAAACGACCGATCAGAATAAATGCAGTTTGGAAATCTGAACAGGCAGAAAGCGAAGGTCGGGGAGAATTTCCCCCGTGGGCGCAACCCTCTCCCCGGTTACCAAGGTCAGGTTTCAGGCTGACCACCGGCGTGGTCTAATGCGCCCATGTCCCTGTGGCGTGCGCTCCCGTGGCTGCTTGCCCTGCTCTGCCCGATGGCAGCGCAGACTCGGCCCACCGTCGCTGCCCAGCTCGACGCCAAGGAAAAGCAGCTGGAAGACCTCTACGCCGACTACTGGCGCACTGAGTACAAGATCGCTCTGGGCGATGAGGGCCTTTCTTCCCGCCCCATCCAGGACCAAATCCGTGCCGTGGTCTGCGATGACCGGTTCCTGCACGATCTAACCGCCACCCATTTCCACGACCCGCTGCCCCGCCGGCGCCGCGACCTGTTCCTGGAAGAGGCCACGTACACCAGGATTACCAACGATCCCAAGCTGACCGCCATCGTGGAGGAAATTACCCGCGAGGAGAACGCGATTCGCTACCAGGTCGGCGACAAGCAGCTTACCCGTGCCGAACTCAGCAACCTCGTCGCCCACAGCCCCGATCGCGATCTTCGCCAGCAGGCTTGGAAAGCCCGCGCTCAGATTACTGCTGCGAACGGCGAACGCATCCGCCAGGCCATCCAACTGCGCAACCAACTCGCCCTGCGCTACACCGACGGGCTGTTTTCCACATTTATGCTCCACCGCAAGGGGGTGGAGACCGAGAAGCTGTTCGAGTGGTTCGAGGAGATTCGTAGTCAGACGGAAACCGACTACCGCGCCATGCTGGATCAGGCCCGCAACGCTCTTCATGTTGATAAAGTCGAGCCCTGGGACCTGGAGTTCTATTTTTCCACCCTGACCAACGACTTCGAACAAAAGGCATTCGTGCCCGCTGACGGCTGGACGAAAACCAAGCAGTTAGCTGCCAGCCTGGGCTATGACCTCGACAAGCTGCCGGTGGAAATGCGGGTCGCCGATCTCAGTTTCGCCGGCGCCGCTTACCCCATTACTTACGGGAAAGAAGTCAAAATCCTGGCCAACCGCTACACCGGCATCTTCTTCTACGATCGGTTGCTTCATGCCACTGGACACGCCCTTCACTACAGCATGATCGACGAACCGTCCTTCCTGCTGCGCGCCAACTTTGCCGAGCCCTTCGACGAAGGTCTGGCACAGGTGCTGGCGCTCATGCTCTATCGGCCCGAGGTGGACACCACCCTGTTCGGTCTTACGCCAGGACAAGCTCGGGTTGTGGCAGAAACCTACAAACTGAAGGCCATGTTCCAACTGCGCGAAACCATGGCGGACTCTCTCTTCGAGTTTGAAGCCTATGCCGACCCCGATCAGGATCTCACGGAGATCTACGACCGCATTCACTCCCAGTATCTCGGCGTAGATATGCACGGTGCCGCCGTCTGGGCCTACAACCCCTTCTACGGTTCCGATCCCATCTACCTGCAGAGCTACGTGGTGGCGGAGATGGTCGCCCGGCAGATCGGTCACAACCTGGATCAGAAGTTCGGCACAAGATGGAACAAGAATGCCGGCGCTTTCCTGAGGAGCCAGTTCTACTCTCGGGGAGCAGAGCAGACCCTCGATGGCATCATGCGGAGCGGAACCGGTGAACCCGTCACCGCCCGCAGCCTCGTCGACTATTTCCACGCCACGAGTCCCATGGAGGCCGAAGCGTCCCCAGCACGCGGACCCCGGGGCGAAGGCCGGCAGCGCTAGATACCTCACCGCACCAAACTTCACCGGTTGCCTGGAGGATTGGAGCGGGAGACCGGGATCGAACCGGCGACATCCAGCTTGGGAAGCTGGCGTTCTACCGCTGAACTACTCCCGCTCGCCGAACGGTAGGTAAAGCGAGAGTATCACCGAGTCCCCTGCCCTCGCAATACGCGCACTCTTGCCCTCGCCGCCCTTCGGTGTATTGCACAGGAAGGTTCCAGACCTGCCGAATGCGGAACTGGCACTGTCCACCTTTCACTACAATTCATAACGACATGGGCCGATTTACCGGCGTTCTCGGTCTGCTGGCTATGCTGGGACTGGCCTTTGCCTTTTCCTCCAACCGCCGCGCCATCCGCATCAAGACCGTCGCCTGGGGACTCGGCCTGCAGTTCGTCTTCGCCGTGTTCGTGCTGCGCAGCGATCTGGGCCGCTCCCTGTTCCAGAAGGCAGGCGACGCGGTCAATCGCCTGCTCAGCTACTCCTTTGCCGGCTCACAGTTTGTGTTCGGCGACCTGGGGAAACAGGGCTCCCATTTCGGTCTTGTTCTGGCGTTCCAGGTACTGCCCACCATCATCTTCATTGCAGCCTTCTTCGCCGTCCTCTATCACTATGGCATTATGCAGTTCATCATCCGCCAAATGGCGCGCGTGATGACCCGCTTCATGGGCGCGAGCGGCGCCGAGTCGCTCAACGTTGCCGCCAGCATCTTCATGGGACAGACCGAGGCGCCGCTGACCATCCGCCCCTTCTTGCCCGATCTCACCCGCTCGGAACTTATGACTGTGATGACCAGCGGCATGGCACACGTGTCCGGCGGAATTATGGCCGCGTACATCTTCTTCGGGATCGAACCCAAGCACCTGCTCAGCGCCGTCATCATGACTGCCCCGGGGACCATCCTGGTAGCCAAGATGCTGGTGCCGGAAACCGAACAGTCGAAAACCGCCGGCCGGGTTGACATGCCGGAAGAAGAAGTCGCCACCGAGAAGAGCGAGAACCTGGTGGCTGCCGTCGCCCGCGGCACGACCGACGGCTTGCACCTGGCGCTGAACGTGGCTGCCATGCTGATCTCTTTTCTGGCCTTGATCGCATTGACCAATGGCATCCTGGGCGGCATTCACAACGGCTTGGCGCATTACGGCCTTACCTGGTTCCCGGACAGTTTGGAGAAAATTCTCGGAACGTTGTTCGCCCCTATTGCGTGGATCATCGGCATCCCCTGGCACGACTGCCCCATCATCGGCAACCTGCTCGGAACGCGCATGGTGCTGAACGAGTTGGTAGCTTTTTCCCTGCTGGGACCACAGAAAGCCGCGCTCGATCCACGCTCTTTCACCATCGCCACGTTCGCGCTGTGCGGTTTTGCCAACCTGGGCTCGATTGGCATCCAGATCGGCGGGATTGGCGCGCTCGCGCCCAACAAGAAGGGTGAACTGGCGCGACTCGGGGTGCGCGCCATGCTGGCGGGAACCATGGCCAACCTGATGTCCGCCGCTATTGCCGGGATGTTGTTATGACCCTCCGCGCAATTCGCGGATAATGCTCACCCCGCTGCTGGTGCCGATGCGGTTGGCGCCTGCCGCAATCATGGCCGTGGCGTCGCCCGCAGTCCGAATTCCCCCCGATGCTTTCACGCCAATCGCATCGCCGACGATGCGGCGCATGAGTGCCACGTCTGCCACGGTCGCGCCCCCGCCCAGGAAGCCAGTGGATGTTTTTACAAAATCCGCCGTCGCCTCCACGCTGATCTCGCAGGCCATCTTCTTTTCCTCGTCGCTGAGGAGAACGGTCTCCAGGATGACTTTGAGCAATCCGCCGCGTGCGTGAGTCACCTCGGCCACTCCGCGGATGTCTGACAAAACCAGTCCCCGATCGCCCGATTTGAGCGCACCGATGTTAAGCACCATGTCGATCTCGCTCGCCCCAAGCCGCAACGCCTCTTCCGCCTCGTAGCGTTTCACGCAGGTGAGATTGGCGCCGAGTGGAAAACCGGCCACGGTTGCCACTTTGACCGCACCGCCCCGTAACAGGGAAACAGCCAACTCCACGTAACACGAGCTGACCACGGCAGCTGTGAAGCCGAATTCCCGGGCTTCGTCACATAAACGAACGATCTGCTCCCGCGTTGCTTCCGGCCGCAGGTTGGTGTGGTCAATCATTCGGGCCAGGTTCTGCCAGATGAGATTTTCAGCATTCATTGGCATCATCGTATTTCTCGACCACTGCGGACGCGAGAGGACGAAGAAGAGTCCGGGCCTCAACGTAGAAAGGGTTTTCGGACCTGCGGCCGCAGAATGTAGAACAGCAGCAATCCCGCAACCACAACTCCAACAGCACCGCGAATGAATTGTCCCATGAACATATTGACGAGATCGCCGATGACCTGGCTGATGACGATCACCACCGCCAACATCCAGCCCCAGACTCGGCGTCGGAACCATCCCACCCCGGTGGCGGCCAGCGCGGCACTCAGCAATAAGAAGAGAACTCCGACCGTTCGACCCAGGGGAGCCAGCCGGGCATAGGCAGTTGGATTCAGGGACCACACGCGATCAAGCCCTGTACCCGGCCAAGCCAAAGTCGTTCCCGCAAGGGCAGCCATGGCGGTGCCGAAGAAGAAGAACGCGCCAACCGCCGTCATCCCCCGCGGTTCAATGACCCGCCCTGAGTTGCGAGTACTCACTCGAGCGCCTGGTGGATCGTCTTCAACAGGGCCGCACGGGTGAAAGGCTTTTCCAGAAGGTTTACGCCGGCAATCAACGCGCCCTGGTCCGAGATCAGGTCGCCGGCGTAGCCGGACATGAAGACAACTTTCATCGCCGGATGGGATTCTGTGAGGCGTAAAGCCAGCTCCGGCCCACTCATGCCCCGCATCACAACGTCGGTCAGCGTGATGTCGATCGAGTCCCGGCCGGAAGTCAGATGTTCCAGCGCGGCTTTGCCTTCGTTCGCTTCCACGACTCGATAGCCGTGTGCCTCCAGCATCTGACGCGTCAGGGTTCGCATCAGATCCTCGTCTTCCACCACCATGACCGTTTTCCCCTCCGCCCTGGGCGGCAAGGTCTCCGCGTCGGACGCAGGCGCCAAGCCGAGTTTGTGATCGGCGCAGGGCAGATAGATCTTGAAGGTCGTGCCCCGGCCAGGTTCGCTGTAGACCCAGACATGGCCGTGACTCTGGTTCACAATCCCATACACGGTCGCTAACCCCAAGCCGGTTCCGCGGCCGGTTTCTTTAGTGGTGAAGAAAGGCTCGAAGATGTGCGCCACCGTCGCATCGTCCATGCCGATACCATTGTCGCTGACTGCCAGCATCACGTAGCGGCCTGCGCTCAGGGGCGGATGCTGTGCGGCAAACTCCTGGTCGAAATCCATCACCGCCGTCTCGAGGATCAGCTTGCCTCCCCCGGGCATTGCGTCCCGCGCATTCAGTGCCAGGTTCACGACAATCTGGTCCAGCTGGCTGGGGTCCGCTTCCACAATAGCGGACGCTGGCCGGCAATTAAGGGTCATTTGGACAGCGTCGCCCAGCAGAGGCCGCAGCAGCCTGCTTACCTCCTTCAGTTGCTGGTTCAGGTCCAGCACTCGCGGTTGCAAGGGTTGCTTGCGGCTGAAGGTGAGCAACTGACGGGTCAGGGATGCGCCGCGTTCCGAAGCCTGCCGGATGTTTGCAAGATATGGCCGCGCCTCGGGCTTCTCGCCCACGCATCCGCGCAGCAACTCACTGCTGGCGGTAATGATACCCAGAAGATTGTTGAAGTCATGGGCGATGCCGCCCGCCAGTCGTCCTACCGATTCCATTTTCTGGGCCTGCAGGAGTTGTTCTTCGGCGCGCTTTTGTGCGGTGATGTTGCGGGCGATGGTGAATGCTCCAACGATGGTGCCCTCGCCATCGCGTACGGGCGAGACTGAAATGGATACATTGAGCCGCCGTCCATCTCTGGTGACCCGCACGGTTTCGAAATACTCCACCCGCTCGCCATGGCGAATTCGCTCCAGGATATTCGGGATTTCATCGGAATGATCTTTGGGGGCCAGCATGGAGATGGACTTGCCAATCACCTCTTCCGGCTTGTAGCCGTAAATGCTCTCCGCTCCCTTGTTCCAGTGAGTGATGATGCCGTCGAGACTCTTGCCGATGATTGCATCCTGGGAAGAATCGACGGCCAGGGCCAGCCGGTTTTCATAGTCCCGAAGCTGCCGGTCTTTCCTGCGCTCCAGGTCGGCGTGGACCCGCCGTAGCTCCTCCTCGATGCGTTTACGATCGCTGATATCGCGAATCGCGCTCAGCACCAGCAGCCCCTCTCCGGTCGCGATCGGACTGAGGCTGATTTCCACGGGAAACTCCGATCCATCCCGCCGTCTTCCATGGAGATCCAGGCCGGCTCCCATGCGGCGAACCTTGGGAAGGTCCGCGAACCGCTCGCGATGTTGGCGGTGCTGCAGGCGCTGACGCTCCGGGACCAGCATCTCGATCCTCTGGCCGATCAATTCATCTCGCGTGTATCCGAACAAGTCCTGGGTTTGCGAATTGACCTGAACCACGATTCCGTCCTGATTCACAGCTACCATGGCGTCCGGAATCGCTTCCAAAAGGCTGGGCGACAACAGGGTTTCCGCCAGGGTTTTCAGCGGCTGCGGCAGCTTCCCCGGGTCTCCGGCATCAAAGACTGGCTTACTCATATCACTCCCCACCCGAAATACCTCTACTATACTTCCGAAACCGTACCCCCTGAAATAGCGTTTCGTTCAAGCCCAGGGGATGGGACACGAATGATGCCATTTCACCTCTGGCAGATGCGATTTTCACGGAGAGCGGATCATGGCACAATCAAGTCCCGCAGCAAGGAGAAATCATGATCATCCGTGACAATGAGCTTGTGGACATCTCGACACCTACGGGGCCGATGCGCACCTGCATATTGCGACCGGTAGCCGCGGGGAAATATCCCGGAGTAGTGCTGTATTCGGAAATCTTTCAGATCACTGCGCCTGTCCGTCGCGCGTCGGCCATCCTCGCCGGACAGGGCTTCGTGGTGGCGGTGCCGGAGATATTTCATGAACTGGAAGCGCCGGGCACGGTGCTGGCTTACGACCAGGCCGGCGCAGATCGCGGCAATGCAGACAAGATCACCAAGGCGATTTCGTCCTACGATGCAGATGCGCGAGCCGCGCTGGATTTTCTGAAGTCATACGAATTCTGCACGGGGCGGTTGGGCGTGATGGGAATCTGCATCGGCGGGCATTTGGCCTTTCGCGCGGCCATGAATCCTGATGTGCTGGCCGCGGCCTGTTTTTATGCAACCGACATTCACTCCGGCAGCCTCGGGCAGGGCAAGCATGACAATTCGCTGCAGCGGGCGGGCGAGATTCGTGGAGAATTGCTCCACATCTGGGGACGGCAGGACCCGCACATCCCGCTCGAAGGGCGCAATCTCATCAAAGCCCGGCTGGAAGAAGCTGGGGTTCGGTTCACCTGGCACGAGTTCAATGCCGCACATGCCTTCATGCGCGATGAAGGCCCACGCTATGACCCGGCCCTGGCGCAGCAGTGCTGGGGCTTGGTGTTCGAACTTTTTCACCGCCGTCTGGGATCGGGAGATCTTCCCAGCTAGGTTCTACGTCCAGCGGAACAGGCGCAGAGCCAACAGGAAGGAGATGCCACCCCAAAGCACGAGGATGAGCAATCGTCCCGCCTGCGATCCCAGCGAAGCGCCCTGCAGGATCGTGGCCCGTAGCGCGTCATTGAGTGCGGTCAGCGGCAGCGCTTTGATGAACGGCTGGAGCAAGGCCGGAAAGCGCTCATACGAGAAGAAGACGCCGGAGAAGACCCACATGGGCATCATGACCACGTTGATCAGGCCGCTGGCGCTTTCGATTTTCTGTGCCCGGCTGGCGGTGAGCAGGCCGAGCCCGCCAAACGAGATCGCGCCCACTGCGCCCAGCAGCAGGATGCTGACGAGCGAGCCCAGGATGCGCATCTGAAAGATGAGGGCGCCAAAGCCTAGCAATAGGCCCACTTCAGTCAACATCAGCACCAGGCGGCTGCTGGTCAGCGCCAGCAGAAAATCGCTGCGCCGCATGGGCGTGGCCACAAAACGCTTGAGCAGCTTGCGCTGGCGCATCTCCACCAGGGCAAAGCCAATGCCCCACATGGCGGCGTTCATGATGTTCATGCCCAACAGCCCGGGAATGAGGAAATCGATGTAGCGCGACCCGGGCTCGCTGGAGCTGACCCCAGAGGTAGGCAGGGGATCTTTGCGTCCGGCGGCGATTTGCAAGGCATCATCCACCTCCGCACGGGACAGGACACTCTCCTGCCTCGAAGGATCGTAGTGGTAGCGGAAGCCTCCCCTGCCGTCGGGTTCGACTGCGAGGTCGTACTTGCCCAACCGAAAGCCCTGTAGCGCCTTTGCCTGATCGAGCACATCGGCGTGAATCGAGTCTTTCTGCGGCGAACGCCGAATCATGGCGAGAGCGTCCTCCGCCCCCGGCCCGGCAACGATCACGATGGAGGTCACGTCCGCCGGCTTGTTGCGGAAGGCGATCCCCAGTCCCAGCGCCAGCAGCAACGGAAACACAAATACCCAGAAGATGACCTCGGGCTCACGCTGCAACTCCTTCATACGAGCCATCAGCAAATGGGTATAGCCCGACCAGCGGCCGTTGCGCGGAGCGGGAGTGTCAGGTTTCCGGACTTCCGCAGGGTGGACCGGTTGTTCGGAGACGGCCATTTCACTCCTCCCTCAGGTGTCGCCCGGTCAGACGCACGAACACGTCTTCCAGGCTCGCTTGGCGCGTGGTCAGGTGCAACAGTTGCTCGTGTTGTTTGTCCACAGCATCAAGCAGCGCGGGAATAGTCAGGTGCGGCTCGTGCACGTGAAGACAGACCAGGCCGTCGTCGGTGCGAACGGACTCGACTCCCGGCAGCCCACGCCAAACCTCGAGCGCGGTGCCGTTCGAGTTGCCGCTCACGGCGAACTCCACCACGTGATGTCCGCCCAGGCGCTCTATGAGGTCAGCGGGCGTGCCCTCGGCGATGATTTTGCCGTAATCCACGATGGCGAGCCGGTCGCAGAGCCGCTCGGCTTCGTCCATGTAATGCGTGGTGAGCAGCACCGTACCGCCGCTCTGCTGGAAGGCACGAATGATGTCCCACAGCTGGCGGCGGCTTTGCGGATCAAGCCCGGTCGTGGGCTCGTCCAGAAACAGAATCTTGGGATTGCCTACCAGTGCCGTAGCCACCGCCAGGCGCTGCCGCTGTCCGCCGGAAAGTTTGCCCACCCAGGTATCGCCCTTCTCGCTGAGCTGCATTTGTTCCAGTACGTCACCCGAGCAGCGTGGTTCCCGATAGAAACTGGCAAACAGCTCGATGGTCTCACGCACCGTAAGTTTTTCCGAGAGCCGCGTTTCCTGCAGGGAGATGCCCAGCCACTCGCGCAATTCACGGGCGTTCTCTTGCCAGGTGTGGCCGAGGATGCTCACCTGCCCGCCTGTGGGCTCGAGCAATCCTTCCAGGATTTCAATGGTGGTGGTCTTCCCTGCCCCATTCGGCCCAAGCAAGCCGAAGCATTCTCCGGTCTCGATTGCGAGGCTCAGCCCGCGCACGGCTTCGACTCTCCCGTCGTAGGTCTTGCGCAGATCACGGCATTGGATGACAGTCCCCACGCAGCGATTCTAACGTAGTAACCGCTGTGAATGCCTCTTGGTCTCGGGAAGCGGATCGGGCAACAAGCGGCTATCGTGTTCGCTTGAGCACGGCGGTGTTGCTTTCGTCCTCCGCGATTTTCTCGAAGAATGCTTTCAAATCTGCAAGATGGTCGGTAGGAACCTCGATCTGGCTGATCTTGTAATCCCTCTGGTAGTGCAGGACGTTGCCTTCCACTTTGATCTGGCTGTGATATTCACCGAACGGGTAGCTGGCGTTCACCGTCTGAGGCAGTTCGTCGATCTGATATCCCGTCGGCAGCGTGATGTCATACAGGTCGCTTTCCAGGCTGGTGCGTTCAAACTCCACAGGGTACATGCGCTGCTTGCCTTCCAGCAAGTCGTCGCTTTTCCGTCCCAGCACTCGCGGACGCACCAGCAACAGATTGCCCGCGGGCTTGGCATAGCTTTCGGCAACAAAACGATAGCGCAGGATCAGGTCACCGCCGTAGTTTTCCAGGCCCTCGACCTGATAATCCACCAGGCTGAAACCCCCGAGCGAAGATGCCAGAATATCTTCAAACAGCCGCTTACGATCAGCTACCGGCATGGCCAGCAACTGGGCGCGGCGTAGGGTAGCTTGCTGCCCTCCGCGAATTTCCTGAACGTTGCCTGAAAGAGTGCCATCCTGGCTCAGCGCCAACTTTCCAACGCGCGACAAGCGATTCAGAGCCGGCGGCAACAGTGGCAGTTGCACCAATTCTCCGCCCTGGTCGGTGACCAGAAGACCGTAGTTGGCTTGCAGCGCCGAAGGCAGATAGCCCAAGCCAGTGTTCGAATCAGTCGGATCAAAGAACAGGATGCGCCCAAGCACAGGGTGCTCCGTACTGGCGTACAGGTTGTTGTCGGGGATGTCCTTCGGCAACCGAATGGCGAGGATGGCATGATCAAAGCTCAACGAAGGTGCTTCAGGCCGGATTACGCCGCGGTTGGTATTGATGAGCACATAGTACGATTCAATTCCCACCTCGTGCAGCATGGTGCTAAGCAGGGTCACCTTGTCTTTGCAGTCGCCGTAGCTGTTGGAAAAGATTTCCTGAGCGGAGTGGGGTTGAAAACCTCCGATGCCGATCTTGATGGCAACGTAGCGAACGTCGTGCTGCACAAAGGTGGTAAGTGCCTGGATCTTGTCGAGCCGCGTCGTTGCGCTGGCGGCGAGTTGCCTGACTTTCTGCTGGATTTCCGGGGTGGACTGCCGACGCCCTGCCGAAATCTGACTGTACCAGGCCGCAATCTGTTGCCACGACCCTGCTGTCCCCTGGGCGTTCTGACCAGGATAGTAATGAACCGACAGCCATCCCGCGATCGCCGGCCAGGGCGGCATTAGAGGAGCGCTTTCAATCCCCGGAAGATTTTCCAACTGCCACAGCCACTGTCCCTGTCCCTGGGACTGAGGATCGAGCGCCGCGTGGTTCGACCAGTAAGACTTGAGTTCCCAGTTCCCCGGCAAACGCAAGGTGAAGCGGGTGCGCAACACAGGGATGTCTTCCTGGAAAAACCAGGAATCCTCCAGAATTGCAGGCCGGCGTTTCTGCTCGTATTCGTAGCCGATCACGGCCCCGACTTCGGCGGCGGGAATGGGAAGCATCTTCTTGCGCTTGTCACTGTAGAGAAACCCCGGATCAACCCAGTTTCAACTGCGTCTTTCTCTTTGACCTCATACTCCTGTCCGTCGGCACTAATGGCCCAGCCCTTGAGGCTGGTAAGACGGGTCTCCTGGTCGGAGTACACGACCAGCAGCCCTTCGTCGCGGCCTTCCGGGCGGAGAATCTTGACCGCGTGGCGATATAGCGTGGTGATCTCTCCACTGCCCTTAACGGTTGTGACTTGCTCGGAGAGCAGAACGACGGCACGGGTCTCCTTGGGATAGGAAGGAACCGGGGAACGCGCCGCGTCTCGCAGCCAGTCTGGCGTACCTGCGCCGGCATAGGGCCCCAATACCAGCAGGGTCAGCACCAGCCACCAGGCTTTACGGGCTGGCATGGCTCTCCACCGGTCTGAGCACTGCCTGCTCATCGTCATCCGCTCTTACCTGGCGGAAGAACTCCCGAATTGCCTGATATTGATCGGTGTTCACGTAGAAAACGTTCATAGCGAACTGACGATGCAGATGAATCGCATTTCCCTGCTTCTCACGCTTGACTTCGTAACGACAGCAGTCACCCAAATCCGTTTCCTGCGCTCCCGGCAAGCTCTCCACCTGCAGATCGGACGGTAGGTTCACTGTGATGTCATCGACGTCCTGGTAAGGATAGGAAAAATAGATGGGATGGACGCGATTGGCGTGCTCGAATACCGCCCCGCCGCCCTGAAACAGCCCGAGCGGCAGGATCAGGCGGCGTCCGGCACGGCTGGCAAATCCAGGAATCTCGATCGTGAGGTCTGCCACGAGGGGTTCTTCAGTGCCTTCCCAGCCAGTCACTTTTTCTAGTTTCACCGTACCTCCGCCGGGCAGCCAGGCCTTCACATCGTCCTCCAGATCCTTGCGGCGCGCCACGTCGTCTTGCTCGCGCGCCTGGACCCGCCGATAGCGCGCCTCCTGGCCGCGGTACAAGATTTGCACCGTCCCTTGCAGAGTGCCGTTGGCCGCCAATGCCATCGTCGCTTTGCGTTCCCTAATTGCTTCGGAACTGGGGGGGGACGTGGTGGTGGCGATGCTTCCGCCGTCTTCTCCCGGGATCATGACAGTCGTCGCGGTCTTCTCCCAGGGCACCAGCCCATACGGGCAGTGATAGGCTCCGGGGTCGAGGTAGATCTGCTGCGCGCCATTCCGGACCAGCACCAGAGTGCCGTCAAACTGACGGTCGTTCAGCACGATGTCGTGGAACAGATGATCGTCGCGCTCCGACACGCGCACGATGGAGCACTGCAAGCCCGCGGCGCGGGCCATTGCCACAAACAGCAGATTAATATTATCGCGATCGCTATAGCCATGCTGAAGAACATCCTCGATACTCTTGTTTTCTTTCAAGTGCTCCTTATCCCACTCTTTCTCCGATTTGGCATGCTCGTAGGTCAAGTTGCGGACCTGCTGCACTCGGGCGTAAATCTTGCGTAACTTCACGTCCTGCGAGTCTCCCGGCGAGACTAACTCGGCAACCGTCCGGTCGATGACTTTGGAGGGCTTCAGGATGCTTTCGTAATACTCGTTCCAAGCTTTTCCACGGTTTTTCCAGTATTCCTCCACAGATTTCACCGCAACTCCCGGATAGAAATAATCCAGGCGCATTTCGAGTTCTTCGTCGGGCAACGTGTAGTCTTCTGCCTCGAGAGCGGGTATATCGTTGAGCTCCAACTCGACCGTGCCATCCTTCTGCGGATTGAGTGTCTGGCTTGTAGGCAGGCCAAACCAAGCATAGGCAATCGTGAACCCACGATATGGCCGCAAGGTGAAGTGGGCATGGCGGGTATACAGCTCGCGCTGCAGCAGCCAGTGATCGGAGAGCACCCATCTCGGATCCCAGCGCTGCGTGTACGTGTACTCAATTACGCTGCCGACCTGCACATCGGGCAACCCGAAAGCCTTGGTCAACACCTTCCACCCGCGACTGCGCACGACTACCTTGTCGAACACCTTGCCATCGAAGTTCACCACTGTCCCGTCGGCATGCACGGTGCGCGCTCGTATGTCGGAGATATGATTGAAATCCTTGACGTAAGGGATTTGTATGTCCGCGTACTTCTTTCCCGCCTCGCTGAGAATCTTGACGCGCAGGTACTCGGTGTTCTGGGCCTTCATGTCGTCTGTGAACACATTCCGGTCCAGGATCACCGCCGCTACGCCGGGGTGTCCCGGGTACTCCTTCATTGTCAGATCCTGGGGCGAAACAGGGGGGAAATCGTCGGACGCGAACGAGACCAAAACGAGGCTGACGGCCAGCAAGAGAATTGCAGCAGAAAACCGAAGCAACATTCCACCTCCCCAATTCCGATTAGACGGGGCGGCAAAAGCAAAATGGGCAAGCACGCGTACGCTATCCCGCCCGTCGCAGGATGTCAAGCCGTTTCACTGGGAAGATTCCAAACTGGGAACCAGATTCGCATGGCTTTTCGAGCCTTCAGATCCCGACAGGTCCAAGCCGCTTCGCCGTTGCAAACTCCCAAATCCTGAGTTAGTTTGTACGATTGCCCGCGGGATGTGGATGCAGGTAGCCCGCCTATGCGAGTAGCACGACGCGGCTTTACTTGACGGCGTTCTTCCTAAACGCCCGTGTGTCGTTCCGACAACCACTCCTCACTGATCAGAAAGGATGCTGCCTATGGTGCGGAAGGCTTTGCTGTTGCTGCCGTTGCTGGCCGTGTTGGCGCCCGCGCAAGAGATCCGCCACTTTACATTTCACTATGGGTTCACGGTGAAGAACATTCCTGCCGGAGAGAAGGTGCGGGTGTGGATTCCTGCCGCGCACTCGGATGCTTTTCAGGAAGTGAAAGTGACTTCCGCCAAGGGCGATCTGCCGTTAAAGAAGACCCACGAATCGAAGTATGGAAACGAAATGTATTACGCCGATACCTCCAAGGCAAAGCAGCCGGAATTGCACTTCGAGGTGGTCTACGACGTCCTGCGCCACGAGCGACTGACACTAGGCATGGCAATCCCGCACTTGACGACCGTGAAGCTGAACGACCGCGAAAGGAAGGAAGAGCTGGCGCCGGATGCGCTGGTGCCGATCACCGGCCTGCCCGCTGAACTGGCAGTGAAGGTCACAGCGGGCAAGACATCGCCTCTCGACAAGGCGCGAGCGATCTACGACTACGTCTTCACCACCATGCGCTACGACAAAACCGGCACCGGATGGGGTCGGGGCGATGTGCTCTATGCCTGCGACGCCAAGAAAGGCAATTGCACCGACTTCCACTCCTTGTTCATCGCCATGGCGCGCTCACAGGGGATTCCCGCGCGCTTTGAGATTGGGTTCCCATTGCCGCCGGACAAGCACTCGGCCGAGATTGCCGGGTATCACTGCTGGTCGGATTTCTTCGAACCGGAACATGGGTGGATTCCCGTGGATATCTCCGAGGCCTGGAAGCATCCTGAAAAGCGCGATTACTTCTTCGGCGCGCACGATGCCGATCGTATGCAATTCACCCTGGGCCGCGACCTTCGGCTCAGCCCGGCACAGGACGGGACGCCGCTGAATTACTTCGTGTATCCCTATGTGGAAGTGGATGGGAAAACGTACCCCAACGTTTCCACGGCATTTTCATTCGCGGACGTGGGGGCGGGTTCAGCGGCGGGACGGTAAAGCTCAAGCAACTATGGCCAGAGCGCCGGCCAGCACTTCCTCGGTGGTGAGGAGGCAGCCGCCATGATGCTCGACTTCAGCAATGGTGGCACTGCTCTTAGCAGCGTCAATGTGCCGGACGGCGTCGCGCACCAGGTCGACCCGGTAACCGCGCTGGCTGAGGCCGCACGCGGCTTGGTCCACGCAGATTTCCGTGACTACACCGTAGAGAATGATCTCGCGGTCTCGGCCCAGGCGACGAAGCAAATCTTTGATGTTGGGATTGGTGAAGACGTCGGTGGCCTGTTTTTCGATGATGAGCTGCCGATAAGGACCGAGGTCTGCCGGGAGATCGACCCTGCGATTCGGAATCACATAACGGTCGGATAGCATCGTTCCCGCGACTTTATGCTGTCCCGGAGTTCCGGCGAGGCAATGCGGCGGATACTCGCGGAATTCCGGATCGGTCTCCAGATGTGCATCCACCGAAGCAACAATAGGAATGTCATGTTCTGCGGCGAAGGAAGTCAGGCGCTGGATGTTGGCAATGATCTTCTCCGCTCCGGGCACGTAGAGCTTCCCCTCGGGATCCATGAAGTCCACTTGCGTATCGACGTCCCAGAACAGAAGGTTGGGCACCACGTTCCCCCCTTTTGAATTAGATGCTGGTCTGCTGCCGGGTTGCAAGCCAGAAACCGGGCGGTTTTAGCTTCTTTTCGCAGGCGCGGGCGCCCGCACCACACCCGCCAGCCGGTCGCGGACGTCTTCCAGCAATCTCTCCAGATCCCCGCTAAAGCGGACGGGATAGGTCTGCGGGCTGCGCAGGCTGCGGCATCCCGCGGGCAACTTTGCAAGCTCCTTGCGGGCACGCTCCTGAATACCCTGCAGACTGGGTGATGGCGCAAGCCGCTTTCCCTGCCGCATCACGCAACTGAGCAGAGGTTCAGCGTCTGGATAGCGCTCGGTTTCACAGGCGATGACATCCTCGCGAAAGCTGCCTGCCTCGTCGCGGAAACGGAACACCTGCTTGCGTCCCGGATAAGTGACTTTCTCTTCACTGAACTTGGCACGATAAGACGGACCTTCGTCCGACTCGACGTCGACGAGTTTGTAAACCCCTCCCAGCGCAGGCGCGTCTTTGGACGTCGCCAGGGCAGTGCCCACGCCGAAGGCGTCGACTTGCGCACCCCCAGCCAGCAGGTCCGCGATAGCAAACTCGTCAAGGTCGCCGCTGGCAAAGATGTGCGTGTCCTGCAGTCCGGCCTGGTCGAGGCGGCGGCGAACCTCGTGGGAGAGCTTCCCCAGGTCACCGCTGTCCAGGCGAACGCTCTTGGGGCGCAGGCCGGCATGAATGATTTTCTCGATGGCGGCAAGCGTGTCGTAGGTGTCCACCAGCAACACCGCATGCTCCGGAAAAAGCCGCTGGAAGCGGCGGAAGGCTTCCTCCTCGTCGGTATAGGCCATCACGAAGGAATGCGCGAGCGTACCAAAAATGGGGATGCCAAAGCGCTGCCCGGCCTCTACGTTGGATGTGCCGATGCAACCGCCTACGAATGCCGCGCGCGCCGCCAGCACCCCGGCCTCGGGTCCGTGCGCGCGGCGGGTACCGAATTCGACTACGCCGCGTCCGTCGGCGGCCCCAACCACGCGCGCGGCTTTCGACGCGATGCTGGTTTGGAATAGCAGAGTCGATAGAAGAAAGGTCTCGACGATCTGCGCTTCGATGATAGGGGCGGTGACCCGCAGCAAAGGCTCTTCGCCGAACACGGGCGTACCTTCCGGCATGGCCCAGACTTCCCCGCTGAAGCGGAAGTCTCTCAGGTAATCGAAAAAGGCGCTACTGACATGGGCGAACACCGACTGCCGGCGCAAGTACTCGATGCCCTCGGGTTGGAAGCGAACCCGCTCCAGGTAGTCAAGCGCTTGTTCGAGGCCGGCAGACACCAGGAAGGACCGTTCCGGAGGGAGCGAGCGCACGTACAACTCGAAGCTTGCGGTGGCTCGAAAATTGTTCTCGAAGTACGCCGCGGCCATGGTGAGCTCGTAGAGATCAGTAAGCAGGGCGGAATGGCGGAGTGGTTCGGACACGGGTAGACTCTGGGACGATTATAGGAGCTTCTCGCCGCAGGGCTCACCCGGTACGCAACCAGGACCAGCCCGAGACCCGTCCACGAGCCCAAGAGGTCAATCCTTGTCCGGAACTGCCTTCTGGGGAAAGACCGTGTGAAGCGGGGCCGGCATCGGTGTGTTGCCCTTGCGATCCCGCCACAAGACTGCATTCAGCACGGCTGCATTCGCGGCATCGGGGCGGGAAAAATCCATCTTCTCCGACTCTTCGGCTCCTCCGGCCCTGACGGGGTTGATCTGGTAGATCAGCCCGTTGTCTCGATTGCGAGCGTCGGCGCTAAAGGCTGGCTGGTCTCCTGCACCACCGAACAGCAGCGCCATGACCGGAGCGTAGGCGTCGTTCTGGTTCATGGGCGGCAGACCTAGCAACGTTTCGATCGTATGGACCATGTTCACCGTGGTGTAGAACTGGTGGGCAACAAACGGATGCTCCGCCGAGCCGGGGGAATACTTGCTGATCACCAGGGCGATGGAGCGGTGCGCATCCACGTGGTCGGCGCCGTCCTGGGCATCGTCTTCCACCACAAAGATCGCGGTGTCGTCCCAGTAGGGACTGTGCGAAACCGCTTCGACCACGCGCCCGAGGGCGAGATCATTGTCCGCCACCGAAGCTGCCGGGTGCGGCTTTCCGGGGCGGGTTCCGCCGGTGTGGTCGTCCGGCAGATAGAGTAGGACGAAGGCTGGAAGTTGACTTCCCTTCTCTTCCTTCCGCGCACGCACGAAACCTTCGAACTCATTGAGGAATTCGTCGGCGCGAAGCTGGTCGGGATAATCCGTATTGAAATCGGGGAAGTCGGGATCGAAGTGATCGACCAGGGCCGCCTTGGTGGGCCGCGCGCTCTTCAGCAACGGAACCGCCCACGGCCAGGGACTGGGTGACCCATGCGGCTGACCCAGGTGACCGGGCAAGGCTTCGCCCTTGCGCACCGCTTGCCGCGAACAGGGCGAGTGCAACGGCGACTCCGCGTCACCCGGCGGAGGAGCGGGCGCGTCACTGGGAGGTTCGCACCAAACCGCGTCCATGAACTCGCCATAGTCCCGGTAGGACACCCCGTGGGCTGCGACATTGTCCCAGAGATATCCCGTGGAGGGCGCATCCACATCGGGTTCGCGGTTCTCCAGGGGCAGCTCATCAGCCACGTTCCCCTGGTAGTCGTAGGTGCGCTCGCGGCTGCGGTAGCCGATCTGCCAGGTCTTCTCGTTATAGTCGCTGGCGATGGCGGCGGTGGACCAGACGTGGCCATCGCCCGAGACTTCGCCGCTGTCATAGAAGTTGTCGAGTACACCGAACTGCAAGGCCAGCTTGTGCTCATTGGGAGTGATGTCGGCGCCGTACATGGTGAGCGAAGAGTCCCCGTCGCCCACTTTCAAGTCTCCGAGGATCTGGTCGTAAGTACGGTTTTCCTTAATCACGTAAATGACGTGGCGAATTGGGTTGCCGCCATGCTGGAACTCGATCTGCCCCGGATCGGAGTGGAACAGGTTGCTGTCCTCGACTTTGCGGGTCAACTCCGGTAGCTGCTTTTCCGCGTCGCGAAAATTCAGGCGAGCGAGCGATCCGTAGAGCAAGGTGGGAATGTAGGGATGATCGTGGTGGCGCCGCTCCTGCTTTAGTTCGCTCAGGCCGTTGTTGGGACCAGTGCTTTGGCCTTTTGCCGTAGCAATCAGCAGATCGTCACCGATCGTGGCCAGGGCGCTGGGATACCAGTCTGTGGGGATGAAGCCCAGGGCTGGCTGGGTGGCAGGCTCGAAGGTGCCCGCCGGCACGTTCGAAATAACGAAGACTGCAACCGCGTTCAGGGATGAATCCGTCACGAACAGCCGCTTCCCGTCGGCAGACTGGGCCAGGGCGCTGGGATAAGTCCCCGCATACTTCTGCGCCGAAAGGGTGGTATCCAAAAAGCTCAGGACGCTGCCGGTCGCAGCGTGGACCACCGCCACTCTGTCAGCATTCGAGAGCGCCACGTACAGGTATTTCTCATCCGGGCTGAGCAGCAGCGCCGTAGGATGCGAGCCGGGAGTGGTCGAATCCTCGGGCGCGAGCAGCGAAATCCAGCGGGTGACAGCTCCTTTTTCTAGGTCCAATTCCGCCACGCGGGAGGCGTTCCACAGACTGCACCAGGCGCGGCGGCCATCGCGGCTCGCAACTACCGTGTACGGAAACGACGATGGCACGACCTTGTAGGTACTCAGGTCGAACTGCTTGAGGACGCGGCCATCTGCGGAATTGATCAAAACCACATTGTCGGAAAGATTATTGGCCACCAGCAGTTGGTCGCCGCCTTTGGCGGAAATCACCGCCAGGCCTGCAGGATAAGGGATGGCCGTCCCGGCCGTGACCTTGCGCAGACCATACGCGACCTTTCTTTCCGCTGTGATCTTTTGCGGGACCATCTTAAGAAAACCCTCGGGCACGACCTTGCCTTGCTGAAATCGATACACTGCGATCCCGTTGCCCGTGTCACCCGGCTTGCTGCCCGTGGGGTCAGTGATGGAACCAATGGAAGCGTAAAGATGAGTGCTGTCGGAGCTGAAAGCCAGGCCCAGGAAATAACTCTGGTGTGCGCTCTCGGGGAGGCGGTCGTCGGGAAAATCCGTGAGCTGGTTGGTTTTCAGATCGAGGATGGAAATGGACTGGTGGGCCTGAGTGGCCTGCGTGCCGTAGCCATCGTTCAGCAGCGCGGCGTAGAGATGGTCGGGACTGAGGGCGATGGTGGCGGGAAAACTGTTCAGGCGGCCGATGAAACCTGGCGAAGGAGTGATGAGGAGCTTGCTGGAGGGAAGGTGAATCTCGCGACCGGCCGGCGGTTGGTTCGCGTGCAGCATGAGGGCGGCGAGCGAGATCAGGACGAGGGCAAGGCAGAAAGCGCGGTTCACTCTTCCTCCTAAAGACGTGTAAGAAGTTCTATCACGTTCGACGGGGTGGCGTCTGGCGAGGACTTGCACCGGCAACGGCTGGGGTCGAATGACGCAGTTCGCCCTGAATGGCGCTCAACTCGATGCGGCTTCGGACCTGGCGATGGCCTTTTCGCGGAGGTCGTACGTGAGCAAGGCCTTTCGAGCGCCTTCGCGCGCGAGGCTCGTGCTCATTTGCTGCTCCGCCTCATCGAAAGTATCTTCCGCATCCAGCCGAACGCGCTCGGCTCGATCGTCGGCTTGCTTGATCCGCTTGGCGGTAACCCTGATCTCCGGCCGGACACTATCGCAATCCTCTGGCGTGGCTCGCCCACCGCCGTTTCGTTTCAGTCCTGCGCCTCCGTTGGCTAGTTCGCTATAGGCTTTCTTCAGTTCGTCGCTCCAGGCAGCCTTGGCCTTCCTGTCCGCCCGGTCGAGGGCGGCAGTGGCGCGATCTGCGATCTCGCGGACCTTGCTTTTCTCCAGCAACCATCGCCAGACCGACCAGTCCATGGCCTCGGTCATGACGGCCCGGGCAGCCTCAACTGCGGGAAGCTTTCGCATGCGGATGATTCCTGCGACAATTCATCATCCTAGCGAGCCGGGATTGGTCGTCCAAGGCGGGCGCGCACAGCGCGTTGTGATCAATCGCACATGCGCACGTGTGCTTTTGAGGCCTTTCCGCCCGTTTGCGTCTGTAGGCAGCGGACGGCGCGATGGTTGAATCAGTGGGTGTCGGTGACCGACGGTTGCGCTGGCGCTTCCTGGGGCACGTTGTGGCGGACGTCGGCGCCCCGGACCCAGAAGATCACATCTTCGGCGATGTTGGTGGCGTGGTCGGCCACGCGCTCCAGGTTGCGCGCAACCAGCAACGCGTCCAGCGCCTGGCGGGTGACTTCGGGGCGCTCGTTCATGACTTTCACCAGCATGATGAAAGCTTCGTCGCGCATGCGATCCACCACGTTATCCATTTCCAGCACCGCCTGCGCCAGTTCAGCCTTGCCTTCGATGAAGGACTCCAGAGATCGGCGGACCATGGCGGAAACGGCAGCGGCCATGCGCGGGATATCCACCGGCAGGTCAACTTTCGGCAACTCCACCATGTCCATCACCCGCTCGGCGATGTTCACCGCCTGATCGCCCACACGCTCCAGGTCGGCATTGATCTTCGTAACGGCAAGGATAAAGCGCAGGTCCACCGCCATGGGCTGCTGTAGAGCGAGCAGATCGAAAGCAAGTTCATCAATCTCCCGCTCGATGGCGTTGATCTGGGATTCCCCCTCCAGCACCATGTGGCAGCGTGACAGGTCGCGGTCAACATAGGCCTGGCAGGCCCGGTCCACGGCCTGCTCGGCCAGCCCACTCATGCGGAGCAACCGTGTTCTTAAGTCGTCCAGTCCTTGTTGAAAGCGGGTGCGCATTATCCAAACCTGCCTGTGATGTAGTCTTCCGTCCGCTTGTCGGACGGCTTGGTAAAGATCTTTTCGGTTTTGTCGAACTCGATCAGCTTCCCCAGCAGGAAAAATCCGGTAAATTCCGCCACGCGCGACGCCTGCTGCATGTTATGCGTGACAATGACGATAGTAAACCGTTCCTTGAGCTGGAAGATCAGCTCTTCGATCTTCCCGGTAGAAATCGGGTCCAGCGCCGAGCAGGGTTCGTCCATCAGCAGGACTTGGGGTTCCACCGCCAGGGCACGCGCAATGCACAGGCGCTGCTGCTGCCCTCCCGAAAGACTGGTCCCCGACTTCTTGCGCAGGGAGTCTTTGACTTCGTCCCAGAGCGCCGCGGCGTGCAGGGAACGTTCCACGATTTCATCCAGACGCTTGCGGTCGTGGAAGCCGTTGAGCTTCAACCCAGCGGCCACATTGTCATAAATCGACATAGTGGGAAATGGGTTGGCCTTCTGAAAGACCATGCCAATGCGACGGCGAATCTGCACTGCCGAGGTCCCGTTGTAAACGTCGAGGTCGCCGATGCGGACTCTGCCGGTGGCACTGGCGTCCGGAATGGTCTCGTGCATGCGGTTCAGGCAACGGACAAAGGTGGACTTGCCGCAACCAGAGGGGCCGATTACCGCGGTCGCGTGGTTGGGCTCGACCTTCATGTTGATGTCTTGCAGGGCTTGCGTCTTGCCAAACCAGGCGTTGAGCTTGTCGACCTGGATTCCTACACCCATAAGTCAGTTGCCTCCCTTGAGCATGCCGCGGCCGGCGGCGATGCGGACGGCACTCACGGCCACCACGATCAGTATGATCAGAATCAGTGCTCCCGCCCAGGCCTGGCGATGCCATTCGTCAAAGGGTGAAATCGCGTAGGTATAGATCTGCAGCGGCAGAGCGGCGGTCGGCTGGTTCAGTTTCCAGTTCCAGAACTGATTCCCAAACGCGGTGAAGAGCAGCGGAGCGGTCTCGCCGGCCACGCGGGCAAAAGCCAGCATCACGCCGGTGATCACTCCGGAAGTCGCGGTGCGCAAGGTGATAGAAAGCGTGGTCCGCCAGCGGGAGACGCCCAACCCGTAGGCCGCCTCCCGCACCGCCGTGGGTACCAACAACAGCATCTCTTCGGTGGCGCGGGTGATGGTGGGAATCATCATGATGGCCAGCGCCACCCCGCCGGCCAACGCCGAGAAGTGCCCTTGTGTGAGGACGACCAGCCCGTAGGCAACGATCCCGATAATGATCGAAGGCACGCCATTCAACACGTCGGAGGTGAAGCGGATGAGATTCCCCAGGCGGTTGCGGCCGTACTCGGCCAAGTAGATGCCGGCACCGATACCCACTGGCACGCCTACCGTACTGGCGATGAGCAGAATGAGAGCGGAACCAGCGATGGCGTTGGCCATGCCGCCGCCCGCTTCCCCAACCGGCTTCGGGGTCTGGGTGAGAAACGCCCAGTTGATGGAGCCAAGGCCGCGGTAAACCAGATAACCAAAAACCGCGCCGAGCGGCACCAGAACCAGTATCACCGAACCGGCAGCCGCGCAGGTGGCCAGGAAGTTCGTGAGCCGCCGGCGCAGGCTAAGGCTCGGCAGCAGCGTCGAGTCCATCGTAGCTGTAGTCGCGCCGCTAGACATGGCTTCTCGCCGGCATACCGCGGGTGACCGTCCACACCAGCAACTGCGCCAGGATGTTCACAATAATGGTCAACAGAAACAGGGCCAGCCCGACTTCTACCAGGGCGCTGAGATAGACGTCGCCCGTGGCCTCGCTGAATTCGTTGGCGATGACACTGGCCATGGTGTAGCCCGGAGCGAACAGCGAACGCGCAATCTCCGCGCGATTGCCGATCACCATGGTGACCGCCATGGTTTCACCCAAGGCGCGCCCCAGTCCGAGGATCACGCCCCCCAGGATGCCGGCGCGGGCATTGCGCAAGACTCCGGTGCGAATCATCTCCCAGCGGGTTGCACCCAGGGCGAGTACAGCTTCTCTTTGCTGCTGGGGAACCGCAGTCATCACTTCGCGCGTGATGGCGGAAACGATGGGGACCACCATGATGGCAAGAATGATTCCAGCCGCCAGCATGCCGATGCCGTACGGCGCACCCTCAAACAGTCCGGTCCAGCCAAAATACCTGGCAAGAAACGGCTCTACGTATTGCCGCAGCAGTGGGACCAGCACGAAGATCGCCCACAGCCCATAAATCACGCTGGGGATGGCGGCCAACAACTCCGTCGTGAAGGCCAGTGTCCCGCGCAACCAGCGCGGCGACATCTCGGTGATGAAGACCGCGACGCCGATGGCCAACGGCACGGCCAGGATGAGAGCGAGAATGGAGGAAACTACGGTGCCGTAAACGAAGGGCCAGGCACCGAATTGCTCGCTGACCGGATCCCATTCGCTGCGGAAGAAGAACTTCCAGCCAAAAGCATGCCACGACAAGCCGGACTTGGTAACCAGTTCGTAAACAATGAGGGCGACCAGGGCCAGCACGCACAGCCCACACCCGAGCATGGCAAGAAAGAAAACACGATCGGCCACCAGGCTGCTGCCCGCCTTCACCAGCGGCTCAGCCTGGGTCTTCGCCCCGCTCGCAACTTCTGATTTTGGAACAGGTTGCGGTCCAGTCAGGCGAGGTGCTCCTAAAGCGTGATTGGCCATCGAGAGCAAGCTAGCAGAGTCGTGTTACAGGAGTGTTAAAATAGCCGTTCGCTTTAGCGGTTTTGGCACCGGGTTTCGATCAGGAACGTCCCGCAACTGGGACAGACGCTTTCGGTTTGCATTTCGCCGGATTCCCTTGTATTTTTCAGTACCCTCAGTAGCCCTGGTTCATTCTATGCCTGTCGATGAGGAACAAAGCCGTCTCGCTATTCAACGATTGAATCGCCAGTTGACCAAACTGGCGCGGAAGCCAGCCCCGGAAAGCGTCCACAAGTTCCGCACCTATGGCCGGCGGGTGGAGACATGGCTGGACGAACTGGTCTCACAACCGAGTCGCAATGATAAGAAGTTGCTCAAGCTGCTGTCTCGCCTGCGCAAGAAGGCGGGGAGAGTGCGCGACCTGGACGTGCAGATCGTTTCGCTGCGGAATCTGAAAATTCCATCGGAATCGAACCGCAAGGCGCAATTGCTACGCACGCTCGCCGAAGAGCGCAACTGGAGGGAAAAGAAGCTAGCCAAAGCCTTCGATCCGGAGACCATCAGCGAATTGCACCGGCGGTTGAAGCGCGCGGCCAGCAACGCGGAGATCTCGAAAAATGCTGACCCACTCGGCCTGGCGATGCGCCAGTTGGCCCAACTGGGCCGCGACCACGCTCCGTTAACCGAAAAGACCCTGCATCAGTACCGGATTGTGGGTAAACGGGCCCGTTACCTGGCGGAGTTAGCCGGCAAGGACCCGGAGGCCGAACGTTTTGTAAGCCAACTCAAGCGCATGCAGGATGTGCTGGGCGACTGGCATGACTGGCTGAAGCTCACCCAGCGGGCGGAGGAACTCTTTGGCGGAATTCAGGACTCGGCATTGGTAGCCGCCCTCCGTAACGTGACCGGTGCCAAATTCCGGCAAGGGGTGGACGTGCTCAGCGAAACCCGGGCCGCACTGTCTGCCAAGAAGCCGGTGGCTGAGGCTGCACTCGGCCGCAGGACGCCTGCGCAACCGAGCCCCAAAACCGAGGCGGCGGCGTAACCCCTGGAAGCTTTCGGTCCAGCGGAAAGCCCTGCCCTTCTCTTTCCGCGTGACATTTTCCCCGGAGCCTTCCCGCCAAAGCGGTAAACTATTCCGCTCCCACCATGCCGACTTTTGCCGCCGTCGACATCGGCTCCAACTCCGTGCGCTTGAAGATCGCGCGGCTCACCGGACGCCGCCTGCGCCAGGTCCATGAGGATCGCGAGGTCACGCGCCTGGGCGAATCCGTCTATCGCGGCAACATTCTTTCTCCAGAGGCCATGGCTGACACCGTGAAGGTGCTGCGGCGCTTTCACCGCGCTGTGCAGGAGGCGGGTGCGGATACGGTGCGAGCCGTCGGCACCAGCGCTTTGCGGGACGCGCGCAATGCCAAAGCGTTTCTCGAGTGGGTGCGTTCGGCCACCGGCTGGAAAGTGGAGATTATTTCCGGACTGGAGGAAGCGCGGCTGATCCACCTCGGACTGGTCTCCAGTTTGCGCGTCAACGCGGCGCCGGTACTCATGATGGACCTCGGTGGCGGAAGCTGCGAGCTTACCGTCTCGGTCAAGAGTCACATTCGCGACACCGTGAGCTTGCCCTTGGGCGCAGTACGGCTGACCAACGAGTTTCTGCATCACGATCCTCCACGCAAGTTGGAATTGCAACGTTTACGAAGATTCGTCGAGCGGGAAATCGGACGGATTACGGACCGCATCTCGCGAGCCCGTCCGAAGGTTGTGATCGCAACCTCCGGCACCGCCGCCTCCTTGGCGGCCGTTTGCCATGGCCTCTACAAAACCAAGGGCTCGCGCGCGACGGTAGTTTCCCGGCCCCAGATGCGGCGCATCGGCAAGATGCTCGCTCGCTTGCCCATCGCGGAGCGCCAGAAGCTTTCCGGGGTTGGCCCACGCCGGGCGGAAATCATTGCCGCCGGGGCTGCGGTTTACTCCGAGATCCTGGAACGTTGCCAGTTGAGCGGGTTCCGCTATTCCCCGCTCGGCTTGCGCGATGGCCTGCTGGCACAGATGGCGGCGGAGTACGACCGCAGCACGCGCTCCGGCAAACAGCTCGAGTCGGAACGCTGGGATTCGATCCGGGCTGCGGTGGCGCATTACCGGGTGGACATGGGCCACGCGCTGCAGGTGCGGCAGTCGGCCATGGATCTGTTTACCGCGCTGCGCTCGGTGCACCGCCTTCCCCCCGAGTACCGCGAGTGGCTCTCGGCCGCGGCCATGCTGTATGAGGTGGGCGACTACGTGAACCGCAATGGGCGGCACCGGCATACCTATTACATCATTTCGCACTCGGAGATTCTGGGTTATGCCCCGCAGGAACGGCGAAAGATCGCCGCCATCGCACGTTATCTGGGCAAGTCGCAGCCCGTGCCAGGAGACGGTCCCATGAAAGTGCTGCTGCCGGCCGACCGGGAGTTCGTGCGCAAGACATCCCTCCTGCTCCGTCTGGCTCGCGCCCTCAACCTGGGCCGCAGCGGCGCGGTGCGAACAGCGCGCGCGCGGGTGCGCAACGGCGAAGTCAGCCTGGCCCTGCTGGCCAAGCCGCGAACCAGCGTGGACCTTGAACTGTGGGCGGTGGAGAAAGAAAGGAGTTATTTCCGCGAAGTCTTCGGACGCGAGCTCTCCGCCGCCGCAGCGTAGAGCGTGCGCAGAACTTTGGGCGTGACGCACCAGTGCAGGGCTGCCGAGCTGCGCCCCATTTCCACTCTGGCTACAGCCCCCTTCTTGAGCTCAACACTCGCTTCGCAGCCGGCTTCGCTGATGGCGCGCCCCAGGAACTCGCTCAGATTGGGGTTGTGGCCGACCACCATGATGGTCTCGTACCTGGAGTATTTGTCCAGCAGTTTACGGAACTCGACGAATGTCGCCCCGGGACGCAGACCATCCTCGAACTGCAGCTTGCCTTCGTAGCCGATCTCATTTCCCACCAGAGAGGCAGTCTGGGCGCTGCGCTTCAGTGGGCTGGATATGATCATATCCACCTGCACATCCAGCGCCAGCAAAGCCCGGCCTACGTCTCCGCATTGCTCGATCCCGGCGCGGTCGAGAGCGCGCTTGTCGTCTTTGGCGGGATTGTTCATACGTTCGCCAGCGCTCGCGTGACGTAGAAAATAAACGATCATCTGCGGTTATCGCTCCTTCCGGACTGAAACTCGGCGAATCTTGGGCTCGGGCGGAACCGGGATGGAATCGATCGGTTGCTTCCCTTCCGCCAGTCCAATCAGGAAATCCTGCGCATTAAAGGCGCCGGGCCCAGTCGGCGGCTTACGTTTGCCCTTTGCCTGCCAAGCACGGATGTACGTGCCGTCCTTCTGCAGCAAGCGCGATTTCACGTTGTCGGCGAGGTAGACGTCGAGGATCTCGTGCCGCACCCGTTCCCGCAAAAAGGTGTCCTTGAGCGGGAATAGGACTTCTACGCGTTCATAGAGATTGCGCGGCATCCAGTCCGCGCTGCCCAGATAGATTTCCTCCTCACCCCCGTTGGCGAAGTAGAAGATGCGGCTATGTTCCAGGAAGCGGCCCACGATGCTGCGCACCCGGATGTGGTCGCTGACGCCCCGAATGCCCGGCCGCAGAGCGCACATCCCGCGGACCAGCAGATCAATCCGGACTCCCGCCTGCGAGGCGTGGTACAGCGCCATGATGATGTTCTTATCCAGCAGCGCATTCATCTTGGCGATGATGTGGGCCGGACGCCCGTGCTTGGCGTGTTCCGCTTCGCGCCCGATCAGCGCCAGGCAGTGCTCGGCCAGGTCGAGCGGAGAGACCAGCAGGGGATCGTAATTGGGATGCTCCGCGTACGCCGTCAGGAAACTGAAGACATCGTGCACCGCCCCGGTGATTTCCGGATCGGCGGTGAGCAGGCTGAGATCGGTGTAGATGCGCGCCGTGGTGGTGTTGTAGTTGCCGGTGCCGAGGTGGGCGTAGCGCCGCGTTACTCCATCGGGATCACGGCGCACCAGCAGGGACAGCTTGCAGTGGGTTTTCAGGCCGACCAGGCCGTGAAAGACCTGCACTCCGGCATCCTCCAGATCGCGCGCCCAGCGGATGTTGGAAGCTTCGTCGAAGCGTGCCTTCAACTCCACCACTGCAGTGACTTCTTTCCGTGCTGCCGCGGAAATGAGTGCGGGAACGATAAGCGAGTGTTCGCTGGTGCGATACAGCGTCTGCTTGATGGAGAGTACCCTTGGATCTTCTGCCGCCGCCTCGATAAACGACACCACCGCATCGTAGGAATCAAAGGGGTGGTGCAGCAAGACATCGTGGCGGCGAAGCTCTTCAAACAGGTCCTGCGATTTGGCAGTAAGACGGAGTTCCCGTGACGCAAACGGCTTGAACTTGAGTTCCGGATGCTCGGTCTGCTCGTAGACGTTGAACAGGCGCGATAGGTTTACCGGGCCGTTCACCGGAAACACCTGCCAGGGTTCCAGTTCGAAGTTGGTGCGCAAACGTTCGATGATTTCCGGATCGGCGTCGGATTCGATCTCCATGCGCACCGCATCGCCCTTGCGCCGGTTGTGGAGTTCGGTGCGCACCGATTCCAGCAGGCTGCGGGACTCTTCCTCCGCCAGGTAGAGATTGCTGTTGCGGGTCACGCGGAAAGCTGCCGAGGAAACAATGTCGTACCCGTGGTACATGCGCGAAGCATGGAAGGCGACCAGGTCGGCGAGAAAGATGAAGTCGTCGGTTCCGTCCGAAGGCAGCCGCACCAGGCGCGGCAACGAGCGTGGAACCGTGACCACACCGGTATAGGTGAGCGAGGAACGCCGGCGGCGGCGCAGCAAGAAGGCTACGCACAATGCTTTGTTAATAACCCGCGGAAACGGGTGCGCCGGATCCACTGTCACCGGAGTCAACAGTAGGTCGAGTTCGCGCTCGCAGAATTCATCCACGAAGGCCCGGGCCTGCGAGTCCAACTCGTGCAGACTGAGCACTCGGATGCCATGTTGTGCCATCGCCGGCCGCAGCTTCTCGTTCCAGCAGAGGTACTGGTCGTCCACGAAGTCATGCGTGTAGCGGGAAACGGCGTCGCGTTCCTGCAGCAGGGTCAGACCGTCGGCCCCGGCCTCGGTATAGCCGTCCTCAATCTGCTGCACCAACCCGGCGACTCGCACCTCGAAAAATTCATCCAGATTGCTGGCCGTGATGGAGAGAAACTTCAGCCGTTCCAGGAGTGGATTGTTTTCGTCTTCGGCTTCTTCGAGCACGCGGCGATTGAACCTCAGCCAGGAGGCCTCACGGTTGATGTAGTAGGCCGGACTATCGAGAGAGGTGCGCGCCATAAACCCAAGTGTTGGTTAGAATTCGCCGGAAGCTCAACCTCTGCCCAAGAGCAAGGAATCGCCAATAAAGACTGACTAAAGAGTAAAACCAGCTATTGTTTCGTTACCGCAAATCAGTATAAAGCATCCACCTCTCGCCCTTGAAAAGGCAAGCAAAACGGGCGCCCGCTCGCTGGCTTGGCGCCCGTTTTGGGCTGGTTCCGCAGGTGCCGCTCAGTTGCGGACGCTTGACCATCCACAATCCGCTGACCGGCTAGTGGACCTGCTTAATAGCGTCTCGGACCTTGGCTGCCACACTGTCGGGTAGGGGGGCGTAATCCAACTGGGCAGTCATCGTTTCTCCCTGGTCCAGCATCCAGTTCAGGAAATCGACCAGGATCTTCCCCTTGGCCTGATCTTTGGACTGCACCGGGATCAACAACCAGGTGAAGCTGGCGATGGGATAGGCATCCTTGCCGGGCGCATTGGTGATGGACACTCGGAAATCCGCGGGCATCTGCTTGACTGACCCAGCCGCCGCCGTGGCCCCTTCCAAGCTCCCTTTCAACCAGGTTCCCGCGGCGTTCTGGATGGCGCCGTAGGCAATTTTGTTCTGTAGCGCGTAAATCAGTTCCACGTAGCCGAAGGCTCCGTCCATCTGGCGGATCATCCCCGCCACCCCCTCGTTCCCTTTCGCGCCCAGCCCCACCGGCCATTTTACCGACGTTCCCTTGCCAACCTGGCTCTTCCATTCATCGCTCACCTTGGAGAGATAGTCGGTAAAGATGTAATTTGTGCCGCTGCCGTCGGAGCGGTGCACCACGATGATGCTCTTGTCCGGCAGTTTTACTCCTGGATTGTCCTTGGCGATTGCCTTGTCGTTCCAGTTCGTGATTTTGCCCAGACAGATTCCGGCTATGGTCTGGGGAGAGAACCGCAGTTCGCCCGCTCCCGTCACGTTGTACGCCGGCACCACCGCACCCAGCACCGTGGGGATGTGCAGCAGCTTGACCTTGGCCTCCGCCAGTTGCTCGTCAGACATCGGACCGTCGCTTGCCCCAAAATCCACCGTCTGGGCTACAACTTGGCGAATCCCGCCGCCGCTGCCGATCGATTGGTAGTTGATCTCAATGTCCGGATGAGCCTTGTGGTACTCGTTGAACCATTTCGAGTAAATCGGATAAGGGAAAGTTGCGCCCGCCCCGTTCAACGTGGTCTGCCCCAAAGCGGGTAAGGACAGAACAAGACACAAAAGCACAATTCGACGGATCACTCGACGGTTCCTCCTTCTTTGGATTACAGCTACGCTTTCTACCTGTGAAGTGTTACAGCAGAGTTACAAAGTAGTGAATTTCTGATGAATGACGGAGCCGGACTTGCATCGCCCAGGAAAGTTGCGCACCCATGAGCGGCCGCCTGTGGAAGAAAGGCCGATTCGTATAGAATTGTTGCCTTGCAGCCGACAAACCATCCCATGCCAAGAAATCGCGCCTGCTGCCTTCTTTCTCTCCTCCTGGTTCTGGCCTCGGTTGTTGCGGTGGGGCAAAACAGCCCATCAGTCAGCGCCCGCGCCCGTGCGATCCACGATTCGGCAATTATCGTGGACACGCACGCCGACACGCCCCAGCGTTTCCTGGACGAAAACTTTGATATCGGCAACACCGATCCCAAGGACGTCGGCCACATCAGCCTAGACAAGGCCCGTGCCGGCAATCTGGGGGCCGAGTTCTTCTCCATCTGGGTGGATCCGGGTACAGTTCCGCCGGACCATTTCGCCCGCCACACCTTCGATCTCATCGACTCCGTTTATCAGCAGGCTGCGCACCATCCCGATCGCATGATGATGGCTTTCAGCGTCGCCGACATCGAGCGCGCCCACAAGCAGAAGAAGCTCGCCGCGCTGATGGGTATTGAGGGCGGCCATTCCATCGAAAACGATATCCACCTGCTGCGCGCCTATTACCGGCTAGGCGTGCGCTACATGACCCTGAGCTGGTCCAACACCAACGAGTGGGCTGACTCCTCCGGTGATATCAACGATCCCAAAGTCCAGCACCACGACGGCCTCACTGACTTCGGTAAGCAGGTCGTGCTGGAGATGAACCGGCTGGGCATGATCGTGGACATCTCGCATGTGGCCGACAAGACTTTCTGGGACACCATCGCTACGACCAAGGCTCCGATTATTGCTTCGCATTCCTCCGCCCGTGCCCTTACCGACGCGCCGCGCAACATGACCGACGACATGCTGCGGGCCATGACCAAGAACGGCGGCGTGGTGCAGGTGAACTTCTTCTCTGGTTTCGATGACGAGAACTACTGGAAGGCGTCGCAAGCCCAGGCGAAAGAGGCGGATTCCGCGGTCAAGGCATACATCGACCAGCAACGAGCGGCAGGCAGACAGCCGACCTACATCGAGGTGGATCGCATCGAGCGGGAATGGACGGAAAAGATTCCGCGGCCGCCGCTGAAATCACTCATCGACCACATTGACCACATCGCTAAAGTGGCCGGCGTGGACCACGTCGGATTGGGTTCGGATTTTGATGGCGTCAGCGGCGCCACTCCCCAGGGAATCGACTCGGCGGCTGACTTGCCCAAGATCACGCAAGCCCTGCTGGATCGCGGTTATAGCGCCGACGACATTCGCAAGATCCTGGGCGGCAATACGCTGCGCGTCTTTCGCGAGGTAGAGCGAGTTAGCCACGAACTGCAAGCTGTGGGGAGTGCCTCATCCGTCCAATAGTCGATCGTTTGTCGTACAATTTGTTATCGTCCAGTGCATGGAAACAAAGGAGTCGCTGATGCGCAAATTTGCCCTGATTGCATTGTTCTGCCTGTTCTCCCTGGCCGCGTGGTCGCAAACCGCCATCATTGACACCACGGCCGGCAAGATGACCTGCAAGCTGTTTCCCGATAAGGCCCCCATTGGCGTAGCCAACTTCATTGGCTTGGCCGAAGGCACCAAGGATTGGACCAACCCTACCAGCGGGGCCAAGAAACACGGCGTGCCATTGTACGATGGGACCATCTTTCACCGCGTCATCCCCAACTTCATGATTCAGGGTGGCGATCCCGCAGGCAGTGGCAGCGGGGAGATAGGGTTCCAGTTCAAGAACGAGACCTCGCCCGACCTGAAGTTTGATCGTCCCGGACGCCTGGCCTACGCTAATGCCGGCCCGGATACCAATGGTTCGCAGTTCTTTATCACCGAGGTTCCGTATGCCAGTTTGAACGGCGGGTACACCATCTTCGGCCAGTGCGACGATGCCAGCGTGGCTTTGGTGAAGCAGATCGCCCGCATGGGACGCGATTCCAACGACCGTCCCTACCAGCCTGTCAAGATCAACCACATCACCATCGAGAAGGGCGGAGCGGCCAAGCCGAAGTCCCTCAAGTAGCAAGGCCCAGCAGCGCCGGTTGTGGCGGGGGCTTCCCGCCCCCGCCCTACTCATCAAGGAAAGGACTCTGATGGCCCGCCAACCCGGTTTATACGCAACGTTCACCACGTCCGAAGGAACTGTCGTTTGCCGCCTGTTCGAGAAGGAAGCGCCCAAGACCGTGCTGAACTTCACGGAACTCGCCGAAGGCAAGCGCGAGTGGACCCATCCGGTCAGCCGCAAGAAAGGTAAGGATCGCTTGTACGACGGCACCATCTTCCACAGGGTAATTCCCAATTTCATGATCCAGGGTGGAGATCCGGCAGGCAATGGCATGGGCGGCCCCGGATATCAGTTTGAAGACGAAACTAAGGGCTCTCCGTACAAGTTCGACAAGGCCGGCAAGCTGGCCATGGCCAACGCCGGGCCCAACACCAACGGCTCGCAGTTCTTCATAACGGTGGCACCCACGACGTGGCTCACTGGGAACCACACAATTTTCGGCGAGGTAGTAGAAGGCCAGGACATCGTCGACAAAATCGCCAACGTTCCCCGAGGCCGCCAAGACAAACCCAACAAAGATGTGGTGCTGCAGTCGGTGGCGATCGAGCGGGTGTAGGTTGGTCCGCTGAAGAAACCGGGAAGGGCACGACTTCCAGTCGTGCCACCCAGGTGCCATTGAGAGATCGGCGCTAGCCGCTCAGGTGGTTTCTTTGCGTTTGGGCGGACAAGCAGTTCCCCCCTCGGGGGCGGAATAGGCTGACCAGGACAGGAATGGCCGACCACTAAACCCCAATCACCCCCACCAACTCCTTCACTGCCTCCGCGCTCCTGTTCAGAGCAGCCTGCTCTTCGTGGGTAAGCTTGATTTCGATGATCTGCTCAATTCCCTTCGCGCCCAATTTCACTGGGACACCCACGAACAGTCCCCTTATGCCGTACTCGCCTTCCAGATACGCGGCACAAGGGAGAATCTTCTTCTTGTCTTTCAGAATTGCCTCGACCATCTCGGTTACCGCGGCCGACGGGGCGTAGTACGCGCTGCCGGTCTTCAGATACTTCACGATTTCCGCTCCGCCGTCTCGCGTGCGCTGCACCAGCCGTTCAATCGTCGCCGCATCCATCAGTTCCGTAATCGGAATGCCCGCGACCGTCGAGTACCGTGGTAGCGGCACCATAGTATCGCCATGCCCGCCCAGCACGAACGCGGTCACGTTCTCCACGCTAACCTTCAGTTCTGCTGCAATAAAAGTGCGGAATCGTGAAGAATCCAGCACACCTGCCATGCCGACCACGCGGTGGCGCGGAAAACCGCTCATCTTGTACGCCGCCTGTGCCATGGCATCCAGCGGGTTCGACACAATGATCAGAATGCAGTTGGGGGAATGCTGCACCACCTTGCTCACAACATCTTTCATGATCTTGTGATTGGTGTGGAGCAGGTCATCGCGGCTCATGCCCGGCTTGCGCGGGATGCCGGCGGTGACCACGACGATATCGGAGTTCGCCGTGTCGGCGTAGTCCTGGGTGCCGAGCACCTGCGAGTCGCGTTTCTCGATGGGCATCGCTTCCAGCAGGTCGAGCCCCTTACCCTGCGGCACGCCATCGATGATGTCGATCAGGACTACATCCGCCAGTTCTTTGGACGCCATCCAGTGAGCTGCGGTCGCCCCCACATTCCCGGAGCCTACGATGCTTACTTTCTTCCGCATGGATTTCCTTTCTCAGGCAGAACTGTAGTCTGCTGCAAAACCTGCAATTGTAAATTATCCAGGAGTCAAAGGGCCGTGCCAGGCGGACCCGCGACCGGAAAAAGCGAACCGCAAAGTCCGCAAAGCAGCGCGAAGGTCGCGAAGAAAATCTTTGCGCACTTTGTGAGCCCTTTGCGGTGAAAAGGATCTTCTGCCCTAACTCCTTCGAATCAGACGGTGGCCAGTTCCGGCGCGGTCATGTTCTCGATGATGTAACTGCCGAACTCGCTGGTCTTCACCTTGGTCGCGCCTTCCATCAGCCGCTCAAAGTCATAAGTGACTTTCTTCTGCTCGATGGTGCGCTCCAGACCCTGCTCGATCAGGTCGGCGGCCTCGTTCCAACCCAGGAAACGGAACATCATCACACCCGAGAGGATCACCGAACCCGGGTTGATGACATCCTTGTCGGCATACTTGGGGGCGGTGCCGTGGGTAGCCTCGAAGCAAGCGTAGCCGTCACCGATGTTGGCTCCGGGCGCGATGCCCAGCCCGCCAATCTGCGCTGCACAGGCGTCGGAGATGTAGTCGCCGTTCAGGTTGGGTGTGGCCAGTACTGCGTACTCATCGGCTCGCGTCACCACTTGCTGGAAAATCGAGTCCGCGATGCGGTCGTTGACCATCAGCTTCTGCTTCCACACGCCCTTGCCGTGAGTGGCGTAAATCGCATCCAGCACATCTTTCACTTCCTTGTAGACCGACTCCTGGAAGTCTTTGGTGGCAAACTCCAATCCGGGCTCGACCAGATGCGCGTTTTGCTCGATGCTGATATTGGGATTCCTGTCCTTGTTGTCGAGAATCCAGCTCTCGCGCTCGGTAACCACTTTGTCGCGGAACTCCTCCGTAGCCAGCTCGTAACCCCACTTGCGGAAGGCGCCCTCGGTGAACTTCTGGATGTTGCCTTTGTGTACCAGCGTAACGGATTTCTTGCCGTGCTCCAGCGCGAACTTGATTGCCATGCGCACCAACCGCTTGGTGCCGGTGACTGACATTGGCTTGATGCCAATGCCCGAATCCAAACGGATCTGCTTCTTGCCACCCTTCAGCATTTCTTTGTTCAGGAAGTCGATGAGCTTGGCTACTTCCGGCGTGCCCTGTTCCCACTCGATCCCGGCATACACGTCTTCCGTGTTCTCGCGGTAGATGACCACATTCATGCGCTCGGGGTGCTTGACCGGCGATGGCGTGCCCTTGTAGTACTTCACGGGACGCACGCAGGCGTATAGGTCGAGAATCTGGCGCAGTGCCACATTGAGCGAGCGAATACCGCCACCGACGGGGGTAGTCAGTGGGCCCTTGATGGCGACGCGGAATTCACGGAGGGCGTTCACGCTGTCGTCTGGCAGCCAGGTGCCGAACTTCGCCATGGCTTTCTCACCGGCGAATATCTCGTACCAAGCGACATGGCGCTTGCCTTTGTAAGCCTTCTCCACGGCGGCGTCGAAGACGCGCACCGATGCCTTCCAGATGTCACGGCCCGTGCCATCGCCCTCAATAAAGGGGATGATCGGGTTATCGGGTACCTGGTAGCGCCCATTGCTGTACGTGATCCGGGCACCGTCCTTGGGCACCGGCAGACCGTTGTATGAAGCCGCCATTACACCACCTCCGTGATCAAATGAAGAACGCGCTCAATTATACGGCGGGGCGACAACCATCGAGAAATGACGGAGATCACAAGCACGTGTGACAGCCGTCGCGTTCCTGCGGCCAGAGGGCCTTTGTGGAAGCATGTGGCCCCCAGAAATCAGGCCAGAATCCGGTCGTAAATCGTACGCACCGTGCTGCAGCTACGCATGAGCTCGGCTTCCAGCCCATCCGGGAACTCCCGCCGCAAAATCTGAGCGGTTAGCGCCTCCGTCACCTGCCGGGCATGCTCGGTTGCCGGCAGCCATTTGCGGGCCCGTCCCACCGCCAACCGCACTACGTGCTCTACTGTGCGCAGCAGTTCGGCAGCATGATCCAGCGCAGCGGCATCCGCTTTGTCCAGCGCGCCAAACGCCACGCAGCGCCACAACCGGTCCCGCAAGCTTCCCTGTTTGTCGTTCACCGCGTGCTTGACCAGAAGAAAGCTGGATAGAAAGTCGATGTCGTAGATCGCCCCCGGGGAACTCTTGAAGCTCGGCTCCCCGGGTTCGGCGGTTTCCAGTTTGGCTCGCATCTGACGCACCTCATGAAGAAAGTTGGCATCGGCAGCAAAGCGTTCGAAAAGAGTCCGCGTGGCCTGGAGGGCACGTTCCGCCAAGGCTCGCGAGCCCGCCAGAAAACGTAACTTGGTGTACATCAGCGCTTCCCACGCCTGGGCCTCCTGCGCGAAGTAGGCGGCGAGTTGGGCGGGAGTCACGAGCAGCTCGCCTTCCCCGCCCCGCGGACGCAAACGCGCATCCACTGGAAATACCATGCCGTCGCGCGTGTAGGCAGCCAGGGCCTGCATGAATTGTTCGGCAGCCCTGGTCAAGAGCTGGCGGTCTCCCGATTCGTCACATACAAACAGCACGTCAGCATCGGAGAGCACGTCGAACTCGCCACTCCCCAACCTGCCCATGGCCATCACCGCCAGACCGCCCGGGTCCCCGGCGATGCCAAGAGCTGCCGCGATGGCATCTTCGGCCGCAGCCGTGGTGATCGCCAGCGACTCGTATACGTCCCGCAACTCTGTGATGTCCCGGGCACCCGAGGCAAAGATACAATGGCGGTAGTGCTGCCGCAGCAGCGCCAGCTTTTCGCCGTAGGAAACCGGCGCTTTCGCCAAGTAGGCAAACACTGGATCTCCCAACGCTGCGCCCTGCCCCAAGGTGCTTTCAAACAAGTATCCGCTGCCGACGCGCGAATGCATTTCGCCCAACTCCGCTAGAGAGGCAATCTCTTCGGGATGCCGGATCAGAAGGTCAGTGAGGTAGTCGCTGGCCTCGAACAGCACCAGGGCCCGGCTGACGGCTTCCGGATATCGCACCAGCGCGGCATAGCGCTCGGAGCTGGTAAGAGCTGCGCTGAAGAAACGAAAGAGATTCTTTCGCGCCGTCGGGCCGAGGCCGGGACGGTTGGTAATCTTGAACAGAGGCGGCGCATCCCCCGCCAGCCGTTCCAGAATCTGCTGGTTGGATTGCTCGGCCGTGCCCGGCTCGAGCGTACTGCGCAGTTCGAACCCTGCGTCCGGCGCTTCGTGATGTCTGCGGATCTGCTGGTGATGGATGATGCGGTAATAGATTTCCGCTACGGCAACCATCCGATGCCGCACCACGGTCGCCAAATCGCCAATTCGGGGTTCACCGGTAGCGCGGCTCTCCATGGCGTGCTGCAACACCAGCGCCTCGCTGGCGTGCGTGGGCAGGCGATGGGTCTGCTGGCCCTGGCGCAATTGCAGGCGGTGCTCCAGATGGCGGAGAAATTCGTAGGCGCTGGTTAATTCGTGGAACTCATGGCCGCTGATGTGCCGCTTGTCGTGAAGTTTCTGCAGGGAGAACAACGTGCCGCCGGAGCGCAACCACGGCTCCGCTCCACCGTACACGCGTTGCAGGCATTGCACCAGGAACTCGATATCGCGGATGCCCCCGCGATCCAGCTTCACATCGATGCTCTGGTCGGGGTGCTCCAGTACCATCCGGAAGTGCCGCCGGGTTTGCATCCGCTCGCGCGCTTCCAGAGCGGTCTCGATCGCTTCGAAATTCACCCGCTCGGTGTAAACGTGCGGCTGCACCGCCCGCATGAACTCGCGCGCCAGGGTAGCGGACCCCGCGGAATGCCGGACTTTGATGAGCGCCTGTCGTTCCCAGTCGTGGGCACTGGCAACGTAGTAGCGCAGGGCATGTTCCAGGCTGATGGCCAGCTCGCCCTCACCACCTTGCGGGCGCAGGCGCATGTCAATGCGAAACACCGCTCCCTCGCGGGTCATCCGCGAGAGGATCTCCGTGACCTGCTGCGCCAGACGAATGAAATACTCGCGGTTGGAAAACGGCGCCTCGGACGATTCTGCCCCGCTGCCGAAGATGTACATCAGGTCCACGTCGGAGCTGTAATTCAGCTCGTTCCCGCCCAGCTTGCCCAAAGACAGCACCGCAAACGACGTGTCCACTAAACGGCCTTCAAGGTCCAGGTGCTGAGGTGTGCCATAGCGTCGCTGCAACTGGCTATCGGCCTCGCGCAGCGCTTCCTCAATGAGCACATCCGCGAGAGCGGAAATCTCGGCAGTGGTCTCCGCCAGCGGGGCGATGTTGAGCACGTCGCGCAGCATGATGCGTACGTACTCCCGCCGCTTGAACCGCGCCAACAGCAGCGAGACATCGGTCTCAAACGAACGCGAGCGAAAACGCGCCAGGCTCTCGTGGAACTCTTCTTTGGAGAAACTGCGGTCCAGATTCTTTTCCCGCAGGAAGGCCTGCAGTAGATCAGGGTTCTGGATCAGGGTCTCACCCAGAAAACGGCTATGCCCGAAGACGACGATGGCATAGTGGGCCAGAAAATTGTGGCGATCGAGCAGGCGGACGATCTCCGCCGAGGACTCGCTGACCAGGCGATCGAACAGAATCAGCGCAGAATCTGGATCGGGAGTCTCAGCCAGCAGCGCAGGTAGTGCGCCTCCCAGCGCCGATGACACGCGCCCCAGCGCGCGCCCCAGCGTCAGCTTGGCGCTTTCGGGATCATTGAAGGGAATGCTGGCCACCGCTGCAACAACGTCCAGCGGCTGCCGGGAATCGGTTGGCGGTCTGGTTTGAGACAAGGCTCTCGGCTCGAATTTTCAGCATAGCATGGGGTCGCCGCCGAAAACCGCCTGCGAAGCCTGCAGTGCCAAGAACCCGATGCCTGCCTTTCTCACCACACCCGGCACTGGTTCTCCCGCACCATCGCTTGCCCCGCCTTGCAGCCGAACGCTTGCCGAAATTGCGGCAGGTTCGAGACTACGCCGTTGGTTCGGTACTTCTGCGCATTCGCAGTCCTAGTACCTTCTCTGCCCAAAGTACTTCCGCACGCCGATGGCGTTGTACCGTCCCCAAGGTCCGTTGGGCCCCAGGTCCGCGGCCCCCAAATCGCGATCCCGGGCTCCGAACCGTTGAAACAGGAAATGCTGTGTAATCCGCAGTTCGAACCCTTTTCCGATATAAACGCCGCCTCCCCACGACCGCTCCCAGCCAATCGCATCGAACGACCAGGTGTAGAGAGTTTGGGGCACGTTCTTTCCAAAGAGGAAATTCGGCTCGCCAAAGAAAAACAAGCGGCGCAGCTGGGTGCGCCCGAAAGGTCGTACCTCGACATATCCGGAAATCATGTAACGTCCGAAGGCATTGCAGGGCGCCTCCTTTCCCCCGAAGTTTCCCGCATCCGCGCGGCAGAGGTTAGGGTCGATCTCGTTATGTGGCGGCGCGATTTCAAACTGTCCCCACCCCCACAACGTGTCCGAGGGGAAAAACAACCGGTCCTTGGGACCTAATGCGGGGGCTGGAGTCGTCTGCCCCTGCACCACCGTCGCCACGACCACACAGATCCACAGCCAAAGCAGCCGTTTCATGATCTCTCCAGAATCAGTGCTCGATGAAACCGAGCCAGGATTGCGCTGGGCTCCGATGTTGCACGCCGTTCTCAGACCATACTTTCCAGCGCCAAACGCGACGGCGCATTGTACTCTCTCTGGTTCACTTTGCGGTCAGTAAGTTGCCGATCGCTCGGGAGCTTCCCCGGGCTCGAGAGTCGAATTGTGAGGAATCGCCCGCAGGCGCATCGGAAGACGGGAAGGCTGCGGACAGTTCCTGCAAGTCCTGCAGTTGCGGAGGGCTCTTTTAGCACCATACCATCCGATGCCGGCCCAGCCGCCCAGTTTCTTACTTGGCCGCCACAAACGTGAGCACTTGCGTCACTCGCACCGGAAACTGGCGGACCCCCGAATGCAACTCCGCAGTGCCGGGACTGTCCGCCTGGAACTCCACATCGTAAGTCTCGCCCACCGTGATCTCCATATCGGCAACAGAAGACCGCAATTGGGCGGGCGGCAGATCCATTCCGTCTTTCGCGATGATCTTCCACTGTACCGGCGCGTCATTGCTGGTCAATCGCACCCGCAGGTTAACCAGGTTGTCGGTTATGTTAATGAGGCGCCAACGATATCGCGTCCCGGCTTGCAGGCTTATCGGACGCGGCTCCGGGCTGCCGTTCAGCAGCAGCATGTATCCGAACGGGGCATACTTGCCGGAACTGAAGAGGAA
This sequence comes from Terriglobia bacterium, assembly GCA_020073165.1. GTDB lineage: Bacteria > Acidobacteriota > Terriglobia > Terriglobales > Acidobacteriaceae > JAIQET01. Next base: position 135,192 of record JAIQFP010000002.1, read on the forward strand.
GGTCAGGTCATGCGCCGGGTCGTACTTCTGCCCCGGCTCCAGCACGATCAGAGGTCCGTACACCCCATTCTGCAACTGGGCCGGGTCGTGCCAGTGCGTGTGGTAGATAAATGTCCCTGCTTTCGGCGGGATCATACGGGCGACAAATGACTGACCGGGAGCGACCGGAGGTGTGGTCTGCTGACCGGATCCGGTCCAGCCCGGCACGCCATCGTAGTAACTCTCCAGTTCGATCCCGTGCCAGTGGATCGCGGTCGGATGAGTACTCTGGTTCTTAACCTCGATCTCCGTCGCTTCCCCTCGCGTCAGCAAGATCGGCGGTCCCAACAGTTCGGGGTACTTGGCGTCCGCTTGCGGCGCTCGTGCAGGGTCATTCACTTCGAGCTTGTACAGCGGGACCTTCGCCGGGTCTTCCGAAATCACGAGTTGCAGCTTGTGCGCCGGGCTTGCGGCAACTGAAGCCACCGCAGGAGTCGCCCCGGGTCGCACCGTGATTCCGATCACCAGCCCGCCCATCCCAGCGCTCGGATCACTGACAGGCGAGTAGGCGGCAGGCATTTCGTGAGGATGGAGAACATCCGAGGGCGTCATGTGGGCCATCATGTGGCAGTGAAAGATCCAGTTCCCCGCCCGCTCCGGCGTCCACGTCATCTCGAACACATGGCCCGAGCCAACGTGTTCCGTGACCACCGTGCGCCGCTGCTCCGGGCTGTAGCGATCATAGTTTTCCCCGTCTCCTGCCCCATCCACCGTGAAATAAAAGCCATGAAGATGCATGGCGTGATCCGCGAATGTCGAGTTCAATACTCGCCAGTGGATCGTCTCTCCTGCGTCATAGGTCACATGCTCGGAATACGGCCATGACTTGCCATTGACGAATGGAATCTCCTCTCGCTTGGGAGTCTCGAGAAACTTTGTCCACATGCCGATAACAAAGATACGGTCATCCGGCCTGGCTCCGGGCGGGTCAACTACAAACGCTCCCGCCAGCACAGTCTCCGCTTCATCGCGATGCCGCAACGGCTGGGCCGACGTGGTCGCCCAATACATGTACGTGCCCGGCTCGCCGGCGATAAATTTCAGCTCGCGCGCTTCGCCCGGTGCGAGCGTCAGCGCGTCCTTGGAATCTCCCGGGTGGCGGTGCAGCCCATAGACTCTGGCCGCCAGAGGCAGGGTGTTGCGCACCGTCGCGTGGATCTCGGTCCCTTGCGGCACCCGAATCAGCGGGCCGGGATTCTGTGGAGCGCGACCCTCCTCCGCGAAAGCGTAGACCTGCACATGGTCGCCACCTTCGTCCTCGGGACACCATCGGCCCTCGCTCAGTTCAAGCCGCAGGTTCAGGACGCCGTCTTTGAGTTGCCCGCCGGGTGTCCGGTTATCGTTCGCCACCAGCTGTGGCAAAGGAGAATTCCCAGCAGCTTCAACAAACATCGCGGTGGGAAGCAGCATCAGGAAACTAATCCCCAGGCGGCCCCAATAACCCATTCTGTTCTCTCCATTGTTCCCAACACCAACAAGCTCAGGCAAACTACTCTTTCCGCACCCACCGGTCAATGCACAAAAAGGCCCGGCACATGCGGCCGGGCCTTTCCGAGACCTGACACCCGAGAACTGAGACCCAATCCTAGATGTCGTAGTACAGCGCGAACTCAAACGGATGCGGCCGCAGCCGGACTGCGTCCACTTCCTTCTCGCGCTTGTAGTCGATGTAGGTCTTCAGCAACTCCTCGGTGAACACGTCGCCCTTGAGCAGGAAGGCGTGATCCTTTTCCAGGCAGTCGAGGGCATCTTCGAGCGAGCCGGGCATGGACGGAACCTTCGCCAGCTCCTCCGGGCCCAGATCGTAGATGTCCTTGTCGAGCGGCTGACCGGGATCTATCTTGTTCTCCACTCCGTCGAGTCCTGCCATCATCATGGCCGCGAATGCCATGTAAGGATTGCAGCTCGGATCGGGCGGGCGGAACTCCACGCGCTTCGCCTTGGGCGACGCCGAGTACATCGGGATACGGCACGCCGCCGAGCGGTTGCGCCGCGAGTACGCCAGGTTGACGGGCGCTTCAAAGCCCGGCACCAGACGCTTGTAGGAGTTGGTGGTGGGCGCGATGATCGCCGACAGTGCCGGCCCGTGCTTGATCAGCCCGCCGATATACCACAGCGCCATTTGCGACATGCCGGCGTAGCCGTCGCCGGCAAACAGCGGCTTGCCGCCCTTCCACAGCGACTGGTGGGTATGCATGCCGCTGCCGTTATCCTGGAAAATCGGCTTGGGCATGAAGGTCACGGTCTTGCCGTACTGGTTGGCCACGTTCTTTACGATGTACTTGTAGAGCATCATGTGGTCCGCGGAGCGCACCAGCGAATCGAACTTCAGGTCAATCTCGGTCTGGCCGCCCGTCGCGACTTCGTGATGGTGGCACTCCACTTCCAGCCCGCAGCCCTGCATGGTCATCACCATCTCGCTGCGCAGGTCCTGGTAGTGGTCGGTGGGAGGTACCGGAAAGTAGCCTTCCTTGTAGCGTGGACGGTATCCCAGATTGTTCTCGACGCGGCCCGAGTTCCAGCGGCCTTCTTCCGCATCGATGAAGTAGAAACCGTGCTGCTCGCGCTGATCGAAGCGCACGTTATCGAAGATGAAGAATTCGGCTTCAGCGCCGAAATAGGCGGTGTCGGCCAAGCCCGTCGAAGCCAGGTACATCTCCGCCTTGCGGGCGATATAACGGGGGTCGCGGTCGTAGCGCTGCTTGGTGACCGGATCGATCACATCGCAGGTCATGACCAGGGTGGACGCCTCGGTGAACGGATCCAGCATGTAGGTATTCGGGTCGGGGATGAGCAGCATGTCGCTCTCGTGAATCGCCGCCCAGCCGCGAATGGACGAGCCGTCCATGCCAAAGCCCTCTTCGAACGAGGACTCCGTCAACTGGTCAATGGGATAGGAAACGTGGTGCCACAATCCCGGCAAGTCCGTGAAACGCAGGTCCAGCAGCTTGACCCCGTTCTTCTTCACGAACTCCATAACGGTCTTTGGATCAGTTTTCGCTTCAGCCATGCATTGCTCCTTTGTGCCGCCGGGCCTCTCCCGGGCGTGAAAGTGGCGCTTCGGCGGAACACACCGTGAGCCTTGCCGGAAGCGCAATCAAACTTGTCATCAGTAAATTAGGGGGATGTTGTGCGCCTGCCGCAATCGGTTTGTGTGCTGCAGGTCGGGCTTTAGTCTAGAAGCTGGCAGGCTGTGCAAGGAAATTGATTGTTTTTATGGCGGAGATAAGCGGGCGTTATCTACCAGAAGGGTTTTCGTTTCAATCGGTTGCACTGTGGAAAATGGGATTCGCAATGCCCGCAAATCTAGCCGCCCGGTACCCGCAGGAGAGCACCGGCGACTCACCGCGATTCTCAGGGGTTTTGAGCAAACCCCATCAGGACTTGGCAACCATTCCCACGGATGCATCCCCTGACGGGCGAGCCGACCAATCCCGCCCCGCCTCTCCCCACGGCCCTTCCACCTTGGGCAAACTTGCGGTCACTTCCTTTCGCGCTGGAGGCAAACACAAACAGTGATCTTCGGGGTTGTAGTCCACACCACAATAGACGCAGTGCATGGCGCCCTCCTACTGTCCGCAGCATAGGAGCGTTCCCTCCCCAGGAGAAATTCATAGTTTTAATGGGTGCAATCAAAATTTACGATGCTTGCCCCGGAGGGGGCCGGCTGGCTCGGCCATTCCGGTACACTAGTCACAGCTCATCATGAAAACCGCGACGCAAACCCTAGCTCCCGTCCGCCACGACATCAGTCTTCTTAGTGAGGAAGATCTCTACCTGTTCAACGAAGGCAACCACTACCGTATTTACGACAAGATGGGGGCCCACGTCGCGACGGCCGGGGATGAGCCTGGCACCTGCTTCAGCGTGTGGGCGCCGAGCGCCCGCGAGGTCTCCCTGATGGGCACCTTCAATGGCTGGAACCCGCATTCGCATCCGCTGCGGCCACGCGGAAGTTCCGGCATCTGGGAAGGTTTTGTGCCCGGCGTCGGCAAGGGCACGCTGTACAAGTTTCACATCGCCTCCCAGCACCACGGACATGTCGCGGACAAAGCCGATCCCATCGCTTTGCTGAACGAGAAACCGCCGCGTACGGCCTCGGTAGTGTGGGACCTGGAATATCAGTGGGCCGACGAGAAATGGATGGAAAAGCGCGCTCAGAGCAATTCCCTGCAAGCTCCGATTTCCATCTACGAGGTTCATTTCGGTTCCTGGATGCGCGTGCCGGAAGAACATAACCGTCCTCTGACCTACCGGGAAATGGCGCCCCGCCTCGCCGATTACGTGCAGCGCATGTCCTTCACCCACGTTCAATTGCTGCCCATTATGGAGCATCCGTTTTACGGCTCGTGGGGATACCAGACCACGGGTTACTTTGCTCCCACCGCGCGCTACGGCACGCCCCAGGATCTCATGTACCTGGTGGACTACCTCCACCAGCGCGGCATCGGCGTGATCCTGGACTGGGTGCCGTCGCACTTCCCTTCCGACGGCCATGGGCTGGCCTACTTCGACGGTACCCACTTGTTCGAGCACGCCGACTCCCGCAAGGGCTTCCATCCCGACTGGAAGACGCACATCTTTAATTATGGCCGCAACGAAGTGCGCAGCTTCCTGCTGTCGAGCGCCATGTTCTGGCTGGACAAATATCACGCCGACGGGCTGCGTGTAGATGCCGTGGCCTCCATGCTGTATCTCGATTATTCCCGCAAACATGGCGAGTGGATTCCCAACAAGTACGGCGGACGGGAAAACCTGGAAGCCATCGACTTCCTGCGCCAGTTCAACCAGGAAGCCTACAAGGAACACCCTGGTATCCAGACTTTCGCGGAAGAGTCCACAGCCTGGCCCATGGTCTCGAAACCAACCTACGTCGGCGGCTTGGGTTTCGGCATGAAATGGGACATGGGTTGGATGCATGACACACTTCAGTATTTCTCCCATGACCCCATTCATCGCCAGTTCCACCACAACCAACTCACCTTCCGCATGCTCTACGGCTTCACCGAGAACTTCGTCCTGCCGCTGTCGCATGACGAAGTGGTGCATGGCAAGGGATCACTGATCGGCAAAATGCCGGGCGACGAGTGGCAGAGATTCGCCAACCTGCGGCTGCTGTTCGGCTACATGTTCGCCCAGCCGGGGAAAAAACTGCTGTTCATGGGAGACGAGTTCGGGCAGGTTCGCGAGTGGACCCACGACACCAGCCTGGAGTGGCACGTGCTGCAGTATCCACTACACCGCGGAGTGCAGAGTTGGGTAGAGCAGTTGAATCGGGTCTACCGCAGCGAGTCCGCCTTGCACCAACTCGATTCCGACCCTGCCGGGTTCGAGTGGGTGGACTGCAACGACAGCGCCACCAGCGTGCTGTCTTTGCTGCGCAAGGCGAAGTCCCCGCAAGAAACGGTGTTGATCGTTTGCAACTTCACTCCCGTGCCGCGGCCCTCCTACCGGGTGGGCGTTCCTTCCGGTGGATTCTGGCGGGAACTGCTCAACAGCGATGCCCGGGAATATGGCGGCAGTGGGCTGGGGAATCTGGGAGGGCTGCTCGCCGAAGCCCAGCCGGCCCACGGGCGTCCTTATTCGTTGAATCTGGTGCTGCCGCCCTTGGCGGCTGTGTTCCTGAAAGCCGAATAGTCGTCACCACTGCCGTCCTATCGGCAGGGGGCTAGTGCCAGACCTTCGCTATCAGGAACACAGCCATGGCTACGCTGGTCCGTTCCGGGGTCCCCCATTGGCACGCATCGTGACCGCGACAGGGGTCAGGGTTTTGCATGCCATGCCAAGCAGGATCGCAACTTGATCCAGGATCCTGTCCACCGGCCCACCTTTGACCAGGGCAGCATCTACGACATGGGACGCTGCCTCCGGAACCGGCTGCCGGCCCGTAATCATGATCACGGGAAGCGTTGGTTGGCAACGCTTTATCTCGGCAGCCAGCTCCGCGCCGTTCATTCCAGGCATGTGGTAGTCGGAGATGACCGCATCAATATCAGCCCCTTCGGCGTGAAGCAACTCCAAGGCCTGATGACCACTGCTGGCCACAATCACTCCATAGCCGTACCTGTCGAACAGCGTCTCGTAGAACCTACGCGTCGCGCGATCATCGTCCACGCACAGCAACGTAGGCCGTTTCATCAAGAAGAGGACGCTCCCACCACATCGCTGACACGCGCCTTGACGGTTGCAAGGCAATCGCCAAACTGGAATCGTGGGCGGGGCCGCGCGTCCGAGGGGAATAACGGGATTGCTACTTGCTTTGCGGAGGCGACTACCTGGCAGGCTGCGGCAGACGTGGCGCTTCGTATCAGGGCATGCCTTCAGGCTTGCCACAAACGCGGCCCAAGAAGCGCGCCTTCAGGCGCTGCACTGTAATATCAGGGCTTTGCTACAGAATGCTACGGGTTCCACACCCCCAGCTCTTTCAGGAAGTCTTCTAACCCCGCCTTGCGGATGATTTCTCCTACCGCCGCATGGTCAATGTGGGCGGAGATCGGCTGCGGATCCTGCGCCACGGCCCAGGCCGTGACCGCCACTATGGCGGCATCCGCTTTGAAGTTCAGTGGGTCCACCTTGTCGAAGGTGTCGCTGGACTTGTGGTGGATCTCCATGTAGTGCGCCATATCCACTTCCAGATCCAGCGCCGGAATCCCCTGCAGCAGGAAAGGCCCGTGGTCGGTGTCATAGGTCACATCCATCGACAAATCGTCCCCGCTCAAGCCCTTGAGTAGAGACTCACTGATTGGCTCCATGGCGGCCTTCAGGTCCTTGCGGCCTTCTACCTTCCACCCGCGAGGATGACCGGCGCCATTGTCAGTGTTCAGGACTGCGACGCACTTGTCCAATTCCGCCCGGTGCGCCTGGGTGTAGGCCAGGGAACCGAGGATACCCTCCTCTTCCCCGCCCCAAAGCGCGAAGCGAATGGACCGTCGTGGCGGCTGGGCCAGGCTGGCAATGGCGCGCGCCGCCTCCAGTACCATGGCGCTTCCGGTGCCGTTGTCCTGCGCTCCGGTGCCAAAGTCCCAGGAATCCAGGTGGGCTCCAATCAGAATCCATTCATCGGGATGCTCGCGGCCGCGAATCTCCGCCACCACGTTGTGCACCTGGGTCGTCCCGGAGGTGGCGTTCTGTACCTCGAGCTTTACCGTGACTCTGCCCTTGGGCTCTTGCAGCAGACGGAGCATCATCTGGGCATCTTCCATGCCGGTCTGCACCACGGGCAAGGGACCGAGCGTGGCGTGATAGCCGGCGGCATGCGCGTTCAACACGTTGTCTTTTTCACGGTCCGGAAACAGGACGGCCAGCGCTCCTTCATCCCGCAGCAGCCCGTAGGCGGGACGCAACAACGGTAGAACTTTGCGATAGCCGTCAGCAAAGGCTTTAGCCGCGTCGAACAGGACAATGTGGTCTTTGATCTGGGCAGCTTGCGCCTTGATGCTGTCGGCGGAAAGATCGCCGATCACGATCACATCCCCTTGCACTCCGCCTTGTTGCGTCGAGGGCGACCAACCCAGGGATGCGACGTGCAGCGGGCGCTCCACCGGTGAGGTCATCTCGCCCTGTGCCCATCCGCGCTGCCAGCCATTGGGCAGAGTGAACGCTTCCAGGCGCACGTTCTGGATGCCGTAGCTGCGAAACCGGTCAGCCGCCCACTCGGCAGCGTGCTCGTAGCTTGGAGACCCGCTGACACGCGGGCCAAAACCGTCTGCCAGTTCGTGCAGCGTGTTCATCGAGGGACCTGTGAGAATCGATCCCACCAGATGGTCTGCGGTCTGCTGGACATCACCCGCAGGCTCGGCCGCGCAGGCGAGCACCAGGGCCAACACAACCGAGAAGGGCAACGAGCGACGAAGGCTGATTTTCATGGAGTCCCCGATTATTTCATTGGACCAACCCGCGATGAGGTGGGCCGGAGATTGTGCTACGAACGGGGGCGGGGACGCAAGTCGGTGGAATCACCGAAACCCGCCAACCGGGTCAGGCTAAGCTGGGGTAGCATCCTCTTGCGGCGACGAGCGCTCCAGGGCTTGGCCCCGTGCTAGACTCCCCTTATCGTCGTCGCCCATGCGGATTCTCACCCGCTACATTCTGCGCGAAGTCACGTCCCATGCCCTCATCGGGGCGGCGGTGTTTACCTTCGTCCTGTTCACCCGCGACCTGGGACGAATCCTCGAACTGGTGGTGCGCAACAGTGCGCCTCTGCCCAGCGTGGCCGAAATTTTCTTCTTCACCGTACCGGTCGCACTCACCTTCACCATTCCTGCAGGCGTGCTGGTCGGCATTCTGATCGGCCTGAGCCGCCTGGCCGCCGACAGCGAGATCACGGCCATGCGCGCCAGTGGCCTCGGGGTGTGGACTTTCCTGCGCATCATCTTGATTTTTGTCGCAGTTGCCTGGGTTCTCGCCCTAGTCAACGGCGTTTATGTGGCGCCGGAGTCCCAGGCCGCCTTGGGGCGGCTGCAGGACCGGTTGAAAACTTCGCAAGCCTCGTTTGAAGTCCAGCCGCGCGTCTTTTACGAAGGCTTCCCGCAGATTGTTCTCTATGTCCAGGACGTGAAAAGCGCGCAGGGGGCAGCCATCTGGAAGGGCGTTTTCCTGGCCGACATCACTACGCCTTCCTCCCCCCGCATCACGCTGGCCCAGGAAGGTATCCTGGTCAGTCAGGGACCCGACACGCTCCACCTGCACCTGACCAACGGGTCCACGCACGAGACCGATCCCAAGTTCCCTGACCATTACCAGATTTCTACTTTTGAACAGACCGACATCCCCATTCAGGTTCCGCACACCGAGAACAAGCCGGACCAGGAACCGGCGCCTTTGGCGGAACTGGGCACAAGGCAACTGCTGCAGGACGCGCCCCGGATGAAACGAGTGACCGCCCGTTGGTACTACATCGAGTTCCACCGCCGCTTTGCTCTGCCTACCGCCTGCCTGGTGCTGGCGCTGGTGGGCATCCCCCTCGGACTGTCCTCAAAAAAGGGCGGCAAGTCCACCGGATTCGTGCTCACCATCCTGCTGGTGTTTGCCTACTACACTGCTTCGCTGGTGGGCGTGTCACTGGCGCGGCAGGGCAAGGTTTCGCCCGCGGTCGGCGTTTGGCTGGCCAATGTCGTGTTTTTCCTGGGAGGCGCGTTCCTGCTTTGGCGGGTGGAACGCCGGCCGTTCGAAATTGGCCCCATCCGAAACCTTTGGCACCCGTTCAAAAGGCGGTTTGAAGAAACTGGCGGGATCGTGCTGCGCCGCAGCCCGCAGGAGGATGCGTTCGCCAGAGCGGCCAGCCGGCTACGCGTGTTCAGTGCGCGCTTCCCCATGATTCTGGACGACTACGTCCTGCGCGACTTTCTGGCCTACCTGGCCATGATCCTGTCTACGTTCCTTATGCTGTTGCTGGTGTTCACCCTGTTCGAGCTCCTGGGAGACGTCCTGCGCAACCAGGTCTCGCCGCTGGTCGTGGGCGAATACCTGCTGAACGTAGCGCCGTATTTCCTGTACAACATCACCCCGCTTAGCATATTGCTGGCCGTACTCATCACCTTTGGGCTGATGCAGCGCTCCAACGAAATCACTGCGGTCAAGGCCACCGGGATCAGCATCTATCGCATCATCGTGCCGGTTCTGTTGGCTTCGGCTCTGCTGGCAGCCGGACTGTTCTTCTTCGACCAGTATTATCTGCCCCATGCCAACAAGCGCCAGGACGCGCTGCGCAATCAGATCAAAGGCAAACCCGCCCAAACCTACCTCAATCCCGATCGCAAGTGGATTTTCGGAGAGCACTCTACCATCTACTACTACCAGTTGTTTGACTCCGACCGCGCCCAGTTCGGCAACCTGGCCGCTTTTCAGTTTGATCCTAAGAGCTTTGAACTGACTCACCGCGTCTATGCGGAGCGCGCGCATTGGGCCGAGGCGATGGACCGCTGGGTTTGCGAGCAGGGATGGGAGCGTGTCTTCCGCCGCTCTGCCATCGAAAACTACCGCACCTTCGATGTCTCCACCTTTGCCGCACTCAGCGAAGAACCCACCTACTTCAAGAAGGAAGTGAAGCAATCCTCCGAGATGAGCTACGACGAACTGCGGCGTTACATTCGCGACCTGCAACAGAGTGGGTTTGACGTAGTGCGCCTGCGGGTGCAGTTGCAGAAGAAGTTTGCCTTTCCCACCATCACCTTGGTCATGGCAGTGCTGGCCGTTCCGTTTTCGCTGTCGGCGGGCAAACGTGGCGCCATCGCCGGCGTCGCCGTGGCGGTGGGAATTGCGGTCGTCTACTGGACCGTATCAGGTCTGTTCGAAGCGATGGGAAACGTCAGCCAGTTGCCGCCGGTATTAGCTGCCTGGTCGCCCGACCTGATCTTCGCGATGGTGGGCGGATACCTGATCCTGAAAGTCCCAACCTAGACTCGCCCCAGTTCGACCGCGTGTGTCACTTCAGCGCCACCGCCGAGGGCTGGCCTGCGGCGATCGTCGGTTTGTCCACTAGTTGCAGGGTTCCGGTTAGGACCCCTGCCGAGTTCTTGGTGATGCGATAGGAGGAGATCGAAGCTGCCCCGAAGTTGGCCACGTAAACATACTGCCCGGTCGAAGGAATACCAACCGCCACCGGAGTCAACCCCGTGGAAATGGTGGCCGGGGTAGTGGCCGTCAAGGCGCCCGTGGCGGCACTGATCGTGTAGGACGAGACCTGGTTCGATCCCTTGTCCACCACATACAGAAATTCACCCCCGGGGGTCACCGCCAACGCCACAGGGCCGAGTTGAGCAGAAACTGGTGTACCAACCGAGATGAGGCTGCCATCCGCCACGGGGCAAGTGGTGGTGACCGCCGCGCAGATGGCGAAGGCACTGACGTTGTTGGAACCAGAATTGGCTGCATACAAGAAGGTTCCATTGGCAGTGGCGGCGGTGGCCAGCCCGGAGGGCGTGATTCCCCCGGTCACGTACGGCGATCCTGCGACCGGCGCCAGCGCTCCCGTAGTGGAATCGAACGTGTATGCCGACACGGTTCCGTTGATGTTGTTGGCCGCGTACAGAAGGTTATTGGCCGGTGGCACCGCCAGCGCGACGGGCGTGGGACCGGTCTGGATCGCTCCCGCCGGGGTCAACGTGGTGCCAGAGATCGTGAACACCGAGATGGTATCCGTGACCGGGTCGGCGACGAACAGAAATTTCCCGCCGCCATCGACCGCCAGGCTCACCGGTTCCTGGTTCACGAGGTTTACAGGCGGCAGTACCGTCATGCCCGATGCGCTTACCGTCCCATCGGAACTGAGACTGAACCCCGCGATGAAACCCGCGAGCGGCGTTGGCGGCTGCACCGAGGTGTCGAAACTGCTGTTGGCCACGAATGCCGTGTTGCCGTCCGGCGTAATCACCATGGCTGTGGGCACGCTGGCCGGGCCGGTCGTGACTCCGGCTCCTTGCGCGCTCAGCTTGCCAGTGCTCAGGTCGACCTGAAAGGACGACACCGTCATGTCACCCTGACTGGCAACCAGCAGATCCCCCGTCCCCCCGCCGCCACCCGGCGAGCTACTGCTGCTGCAGGCGGTCAAGACGCCCAGTGAAGCCACTGCTACCAGACTGACCCACACACGGAACCTCATCAGCATTCTTTCTCCCTGTTGCGCCTCAGCACCTGTAACGCAAAGCTAAACCCCACGCCAGACCGGGACTGAGGCTGTTCAGTGTACCCATTTGTGTATCAGGAATGCACCGGAAGCGCAAACGCCGTAGTGGTTGGAACCCGCCCGAATTGAGAAGGTTGCCCCGGCCGCGCCGCAGCGTGTCCTGAGCGCAGTCTGAAGATCCCGCCGGCCGGCGCGCCCTGCCCAAGCCCAAGCACGGGAGCGTCTGCCCTGGTCCCGGCAATTGGTCAACGCGAAAGGTTTTGCGACTCGGTGCGGTTGCTGGCGAGTTCCGCGTCGGCGGATAGAGACTTCACCTTCGCAGGCAGGCGAATCTCCACCATCAATCCACCCTCGGGGCGGTTGGCCACCCGCACCTTGCCACCGTGCAGGTGAACCGCCCGCTGGGTAATGGCCAGGCCCAAGCCCACACCGCCGGTCTGGCGGCCGCGGGCGTCGTCAAGCCGGTAGAAGGGCCGGAACAGCTTGTCCAGCGCGTCCTCGGGCACGCCCGGGCCCGAGTCGGTCACCCGAATGACGGCCTCGGTACGATCCACATCCGCTGCACACTCGACGTGAACCTGCACCTCCGTGCCCTCATGAGTGTAGCGCGTCGCATTGCGCACCACATTTTCGATGGCGCTGCGCAGCAAGCTTGGATCTCCGGTGACCACGCAATCGTCGGCGATCACACAGCCCACGTGGCAATGGCGGTTTTGCGCCTCGAAGTCCGCGTCGGCCGCGACTTCCGCCACCAGTTCTCCCAGGTCGACAGGAATTGCGTCCATGGCCTCGGCCCCGCCCTCGAGCCGCGCGATGGTGAGCAATCTGCCAATGAGTTCATTCAAGCGCTCAGCTTCCAGCTCAATGCGGTCCAGGGTGCTCTGGGCTTCGGGTCCTGTCCGCTGGCGCACCAAGCCAAGGGCCACATTCAGGCGGGCGAGCGGGGAGCGGAGCTCGTGCGAAATATCCTTCAGGAGCCGGCTCTGTGCGTTCACCAGGCTTTCCAGGCGCTCGGCCATGGCGTCGAAGTCACGCACCAGTTCCGCAATCTCATCATGGCGGGTGCGCGATGCGCCCGCTCGCGCAGTCAGGTCGCCCGCCGCCAAACGCTGCGTGGCGGCTCGCAGTCGTACCACCGGCGCCGTCAAGTATCGTGCCAGGAGGTAACACACCAGTCCCGAAGAAATGATGGCGATAAGAATGCCCAACTCGGGCACGCCGTGCGGGCCGAAGAAGGCATGCTCTTCCGGGGGTAGTTCGATGACCAGCGTGTAGTTCTGCCCCTCGGGCGTGGTCAGCGATTGCCGCAGAAACTGCCTCGGACCGAACCTCCCCCAGAAGCTGTCAGCCGTGCGCACCTGCCCGCGCCGCACCTGCTCAATCCACTCCGGTGGCTTGCGCCCGCTCAGGTCTTTTCCCTGGCTGTCGAGCAGAAAAAAATGAAGGTGCTGGCTGTCGTGAAGACTGCGCAGGTAGCGGCGCGCCCCCTCCTCGCCGCCACTCCGGTAAGCTTGCACGGCGTCGCTCAGAAAACTGGGCGCCAGCGCCTCTACCGTTGCCAGCTCCCGGGTGGGACGCATCGCCATGGTCACCAGGATGGCCAGCACCAGGAACAGCGCCTGCGCCATCCAGTAGGAAAGGAAAATCCTGACAAACAGGCTTCTCATGGCGCCCCGCTCCTTGCCTTCTCACGGGGACGCGCGAAGATATACCCAACCCCACGAACCGTCTTGATGTGCTCTGTCTCACCTTCGGAATCGCCCAGTTTCTTCCGCACTTTGCTGACGTGCATATCGATGCTGCGGTCAAAGGGAGAAAACTTCCGGCTCAACACGGAATCCGCCAGGCGCTCGCGGGTTACCACGCGCCCGGCCTCGCTGAGTAGGACCTGCAAGAGGTTAAACTCCACCGAAGTGAGCTCGACCGGCCTCCCGGCCTGGCGCACCGTGCGTGTGGCCGGATCGAGTTCGACGTCGCCGACCCGCAGGATCTCGCCAGGTTGCACCTCGGGTTTCTGCGCCAACTGGGTCCGCCGTAGGATGGCGTGAATGCGAGCCACTAGTTCCCGCGGGTTAAAGGGCTTGGGAAGGTAGTCGTCGGCGCCGATCTCCAGGCCCACGATGCGATCCACATCTTCTCCCCGGGCCGTGAGCAGCAGCACCGGAATCCGCGAGCTGTTGCGGATCCTGCGCAGCACTTCGAAGCCGTTGATGCCGGGCAACATTACGTCCAGCACCACCAGGACATAGCTCCCCCCCAGTGCGCTTTGCAAGCCGCGCTCCCCGTTGTGGACGGATTCCACCTGAAAGCCCTCGGCTGCGAGGTACTCGCCCACCAGGCTGCACAATTCCACGTCATCGTCGACGACCAGGATGCGGTCCATAGCCCTACCCTAATGTTTTACAACAGCCAGTCGGGGTGGCACGTAAAGAATTGTCACCCTCGGGCACGGGGTGGTTTACAAAACTTTACCCCGCTTGACCGACTCTTTACCGCGCTTTTCCCCGGAAGGTGTTCTTATCTATGAAGGCAAATTCACGCGGGGGAAAGGGAAAGCTCCCGGGAGGGTTTATGAAGTCGAGTCGGATTGCGGTAGTAGGTGCCGTGCTGGCTATCACTCTAGTGGCAGCGCTGGCTTTGTCCCAGACGGTCAAGCCGGTACACATGCACGACCACGGGATGTTTGGCGAACACATGTTGGGTTTCTTTGCGGACTACCTGAACCTCACGGACGCGCAGCAGGCCCAGATCAAACAGATCATGGACAACCAGAAATCCACGGTCAGGCCCTTGTTCCAGCAGATGGGGCAAAGCCACCAGGCTATGCGGCAACTGGTGCAGAGTGGCAGCTTCGACGAGGCCAAGGCCCGTACGATCGCCACCCAGCAGGCGCAGACCATGATCGAGTTGGAAGTCCAGAAGGCGAAGATGGAGTCCGCGATGTTCCAGGTGCTCACTCCGGACCAGCAGTCCAAGATGGTGGAGTTCATGAACAAGCGGCAGCAGCGATTCATGAAGCACATGCAGGAACCGCCGACCCAGAACCAGTAGCCGGCATGCCGCGCCAACACCTTTTGGCCACAGAAGCACGGAGCACGCGTTCTCCCCGACTCTGCGTTTCTGTGGCATTTTTCTTTAGAAAGGGGTAGGGTCGTGTCCAGTTCAACGGTTCCAACCGAATTCGTCAGCGCAATCGTGGAAGAGATGGCCCTGGGGGTGGACGCGGCCGTCGAGTGCTGGATGGCGCAGATCGACCGGGCGCTACAGGACACCCGCCTGACCACGCTGGGGCGGATGAGCACCGTCCAGGAGATTCTCGCCAATTACAAACGCTTGACCGGTAAAACCCAGCTGGCATGCCGGCGAGGCTGATTGCCGGAGATGTCGGTAAGTCGCTGCCGCGGCGTGATCTCTCGACGTAAACTGAAGCCGGTGCTGGTAGAATCGCATCTACTAGCAGATGCTCAAGAGCCTGCGTCCGCTCTTCCCTTACCTGAAGAAGTATCGCCGTAGCTACACGGTGGGGACGCTGTGCGTCTTCTTCAACAACGGCATCTGGATCCTGTTCCCTCAGGTGATCCGCCGTGCTATCGACGATCTCCACCTGGGCGTAACCCGCCAGAAGCTTCTGACCTACGCCCTGCTCCTGCTGGCAGTGGCCGGTACAAAGGCAATCTTCCAATTCCTCACCCGCTGGATCGTGATCGGCATCTCGCGTGAGATTGAGTTCGACCTGCGCAACGACCTTTTCCGCCACCTGGAAAGCCTTTCGTATTCCTACTATCAGCGCACCCGCACCGGCGACATCATGGCCCGCGCCACCAACGACCTGAACGCGGTGCGCATGCTGCTGGGTCCGGCGATCATGTATTCGGCGAACACCATCGTGTTCACCACCGGCGCGCTGGCCTTCATGCTGGCGATCAGTCCCAAGCTCACGCTTTACGCCTTTCTGCCGCTGCCAATTGTGAGCATTGTGATCCAGTACTTCGGAACGCGGATTCACGAGCGGTTCGAAAAGATCCAGGCCATGTTTTCTGACATCTCGGCACGCGCGCAGGAGAATTTTTCTGGTGCCCGCGTGATTCGTGCGTACGTGCAGGAAGAAGCTGAGATCGCGGGCTTTGAGAAGGCCAACCAGGAGTACATCGCGCGCAGCCTGAAACTGGTTCGCCTGATGGGGATGCTGTGGCCGACGCTGGAAGTCATGCTCGGCTTGGCTATTGTGCTGGTACTCTGGCTGGGCGGACGGGAGGTACTCTACGGGCGCATCACAGTGGGCGACTTCGTCGCGTTTAATACCTACATGGTGCAACTAACCTGGCCGGTGATCGCCCTGGGCTGGGTGATTAACATTTTCCAGCGCGGCACAGCGTCCATGGCGAGGATCAATGAGATTCTGACTGAAAAGGCGGAGATTGTGGATACCCCCGAGGTCGCGGCTTCGACCCATGGAAACGCGGGCGAGAGTGCCCGCGCCACACGGGAACAGATTCGGGGAGAGATTGAGTTCCACGGTTTGAACTTCGCTTACAACGGCACCCCGGTGCTGCACGATGTCAACCTCCGCATCCCGGCG
The DNA here is from genome assembly GCA_020073165.1 of Terriglobia bacterium. Taxonomy (GTDB): domain Bacteria; phylum Acidobacteriota; class Terriglobia; order Terriglobales; family Acidobacteriaceae; genus JAIQET01. The sequence goes on from JAIQFP010000002.1 coordinate 151,433, forward strand.
GGCAGCAGCCTGGCAGTGGTGGGACCGACCGGCTCGGGGAAGACAACCCTGGTCAGCCTGATTCCCCGCATCTACGACGCCGCGCTTGGAACCGTTCTGATTGACGGCCGGCCTATTCGCGAATTTCCGCTCGCGTCTTTGCGTCACGACATCGGGTTTGTTCCCCAGGAAACCTTCCTGTTCAGCGAAACGGTGCGCGAGAACATTGCTTTCGGCAAGGAAGATGCCAGCGAAGACGAGATACGCTCAGCGGCCGAGGCCGCCAGCATTGCGGCGGACATTGAGGGCTTTCCCGAGCAATACCAGACCATGGTCGGCGAACGCGGCATCACACTCTCCGGGGGGCAGAAGCAGCGCACCGCAATTGCACGCGCCATTCTCCGCAACCCGCGGATTCTGATCCTCGACGATGCTCTCTCCAGCGTGGATACCCACACCGAAGACAAGATCCTCAACCACCTGCGCGAGATCATGCGCGACCGGACGACGATCTTCATCTCGCACCGCGTCTCCACCGTCCGCAACGCCGACCAGATCGCGGTGCTGCACGGCGGCCGCATCGTTGAATTAGGCACCCACGACGAACTCATCGCCCAGAACGGGTACTATACCGACCTGTATAACAAGCAACTGCTGGAAGAGGAGCTGGCCGAGGTGTAATTGCCGATTTTCAATTGCCGATTGACAATCGAAAATCGAAAGTTCCTGCCAGCGTTCTCGACGGTTTTCATTTCCTCTGATGGGAAGAGTGGTCACTCCCGAATTGCTGGACAGCGATGCCGGCACGCCCGCCGAGGTGGTCTCTTCCCTGGCCGATCTCCGCCGTATTAACCGCTGGTTCGGCGGCGTCGCCACCACCTGCTCGATGGTGGAGCATGTGGCCCGCAAGCTGGATGCCACCGCGCTCTCCTTTCTTGAAGTCGCAGCCGGATCCGGCGACGTGCCTGAGCTTGTCCGCCAACGCCTTCAGTCCAAGGGCGTGCAGTTACAGACCACCCTGCTCGACCGCGCCCGCTCTCATCTGATCAATGGAAAGCAGGCGGTGGTCGGCGACGCTCTAGCGCTCCCCTTTGCTGACGGGAGTTTTGACCTGGTGGGTTGTGGCCTGTTTGCGCACCATCTGTCGCCTGACCAGCTCAAGGCCTTCGTCAATGAGGCCCTGCGAGTCAGCCGAGTCGCCGTTCTGATCAATGACCTGGTACGGCATCCCTTACATGCAGCTCTGGTGTACGCCGGTTATCCCCTGTACCGCAGTCGGCTGACCCGCCATGACGCCCCCGCCTCGGTGCGCGCTGCCTACACCCCTGAAGAGATGCGGAACTTGCTACAGCGGACACGCGCGGCGCAGGTGGAGATTCGTCGGCACTATCTTTTTCGCATGGCCGTAATTGCGTGGAAACCGTGACCTGCGACCTTCTCATCATCGGTGGCGGCCCCGCGGGTGCGTCCGCCGCCATCACTGCGGCACGCGCTGGCGCGCGCGTGGTCCTGTTGGAACGCGGGCGATTTCCCCGTCATAAGGTCTGCGGCGAATTCGTGTCGTCAGAATCTCTCGAGCTACTGGCCGCGCTCTTGGATTCGGGACACTCAGCGCTGCTGCGCGACGCGACGCGCATTCTTCAGGCCCGCCTGTTTCTCGACGGCCGTGTTCTTAGGACCGTCATCCAACCGCCTGCCGCGAGCATAGCCCGGCTCGACCTGGATGCCGCCCTGTGGGATGCGGCGATCAGCGCCGGCGTCGAGGCCCGCCAGCAAACCACAGTGCAAAGCCTGGCAGGCTCCGGCCCGTTCCAGTTAGCAACTTCAGCCGGTGAATTCGAGGCCCGCACCGTGATCGACGCCTCCGGACGCTGGTCGAACCTGAACGCATCGCCGAACGGCACCCAGCGCAAGAAGTGGCTCGGCGTGAAAGCGCACTTTGCCGAAGCCTCGCCCAACCCCTCGGTGGACCTGTATTTTTTCGATGGAGGTTACTGCGGCGTTCAGCCGGTCAAGCTGGAGAAGGCAGGTTCCAGCGGGCGTGTGAATGCCTGCGCCATGGTGCGCGCCGAGGTTGCCAGCACCCTGCCTGATATCTTCGCCCGGCATCCTGAACTGCACCAGCGCAGCCGCCATTGGCAACAGCTCAGCGAGCCTGTGACCACCTCGCCACTCATCTTCCGTGATCCCCGGCCCGAGCGGGAGGGGGCACTGATGGTTGGAGATGCGGCGGGGTTTGTGGATCCCTTCGTGGGAGATGGGATCTCCTTGGCCCTCCGCAGCGGAACCATGGCAGCGCAGTGCCTCATCCCATTCTTTCGTGCAGAAGTCACTCTGAGGGAAGCTGTGGCGAGTTACAGGCAGAGCTATCAGGAGCGGCTGGCCCCTATATTCCGGGCCTCGTCGAGAATCCGCCGGATGCTGGTTCTGCCTCGAGTTTTACGGGGCCCCTTGTTGTTTCTGCTCCAGAACAATCCAGCGCTCACGCGATACGTTGTAAGCAAAACCCGCTAGCGAAATTCCGCGGTTTCCTCGGTACTCGCAACAGATGCTAGCGAACCACCAGCACTTCTCTCACATTGTCCCGGGCCAAAAAGAACTTGATGGAGGCGAAGTCGCGGAACAGGTTTTCGATGTGCCGGTTGTTGAATACCCGCTGCAGGCGGAAGCCGCTGCCCACGGCAGTGTGCGCGACGCCGGTGGGCCCTTTGCGCACTTCGCGGCGGGCCTGGATGTGCTGCATCTCCAGCGTATCGCTACCGACAATGTGGTAGCGGTAGCAAGGCGCATCCGGTCCTGCCTCTTTGGTGTGGAAGAAAGCCAGCAACATCCCCTGGGGTTTGAGCATCGTCCACAGACGTCCTACCACTGGCTTCACCAGGCTCTCGTCCAGGTAGTCAGCTAAGTTCCAACACAGCACCACGTCGAAATGCGCCGCGGGATAGACCAGGTTATCGGCCAGGAACTTCTTGCTGTCGAGAATGACGTTGCCCTGCTCATCCTTGGTGACCAGCGAGGGATCGGTCGACGCTACCAGCAGGTCTTCGCTGTAGATCTTGTGTCCGCGTTCGGTCATGTAGCGGATATTGCTGGGCGAGGTCGAACCCAGGTCGAGAACACACAGGGGCTCCTCCGACGCTAAAGAGCGCGCCAGTTCGGCCAGCCCGCTGGAGCGGCGCGTGAGCCTTTGCGCCCCGGCAGCCGCCCGGCTAGCCGGGCCGACGTCGGCCGATGATCCACGAAATAATTTCATGAAGCTGTTGGTTACGGATGCCATCGCAATTTCCTGGCGTCCGGCTCCACAAAGTTCCGCATGTTAACTATAGCGCGGCGTGCCTAGTGAAGCCGGTCAAAACTTCTTTACCTCGGTTACCGGAGTTTTCTCCGCCGGGCTGACGTGGGAAACGCCACCCGCCGACACCCCCATGCCGGATGGGGCCACGGGATTACTGGCCGGGGTGGATGCGCTCTTCACCTCTGCCTTAGCTTCCGGCTTGGCGCTTTCTCTCTGGATATCCACCTTGCCCTTGAAGTAAGCGCCATCTTCGATCGAGATCCGTTGGGTGACAATGTCGCCCACGGCGACGGCTGATTTCTTTAACTCAGCCCGCTCGCTGGCACGAATGTTACCATCCAGCTTGCCTTCCACCACCACGCCCTTGGCGTTGACGTTCGCTCGCACCTGCCCATTGGGACCGATGATCAGGCGGTTTCCATGCAGCTCGATGGTGCCCTCGACCTGGCCATCCACGTAGAGGTCCTCGCTGCCGGAAAGCTCTCCCTTGATGATGACCGACCTTCCGATATGTGCAAACTCCGGCGTTCTGGTTGCGTCCATGGATGAGCCTCCTTGTCCGTGCTTACCGCGGGACAGCCAAGCGAGAATAATGAATTCTAAATCATCTTGGCGAATTGCGCGGGCTCCGAGCCAAGCCGAGCGGGAGGCCTGCACTTCCCGGACGTCGACGGACCGGGCTGGCACGGATAACAGCGGGGCACCTGATTCTCGTCTAAACTAGAGGCGGAGTAAAGCAACGGGCATGAAGTTCACCCCAAGCCGATCGTTCTGGGCAGTGCTGGCTGCGCTCGTGATAGCGGGTGCCGGGGCCGTGGCTTCTCAAGCGCCCTCCGTTTCCTCCGCCGACCTCGTCCGCCAGACCGTGGACAATGAACTGAAGCACTCCGGCGACAGCCCAAAGTTCATGTTTCGCGAGACCCGGGAAACCCCACACGGCTCGTCCACCAAGCTCATGGTGGAGACTCGTGATGCCATGGCAGGTATGCTCATTGCCCTCAATGGCAAGCCGCTCGGCCCGGGAATACGGCAAGCGGAGTTAGGACGGCTCAACCATCTCGCTCAAGATCCCGATGCCCTGCGGCACAAGCGCAAGCAGGAAAAGGAAGATGAGGCCCGCGTCAACCGCATCGTGAAAGCCTTGCCCGATGCTTTCATTTACGAACCGGATGGTGACCAGTTGGGCGTGCCAGGGATCGGCAAGCCGGGCGACGGACTGGTGCGGCTGAAGTTCCGCCCCAATCCCAACTACGATCCGCCCTCCCGCACCGAGCAGGTGCTCGCCGGCATGCAGGGCTACCTGCTGATTGACGCCAACAAGTGCCGGATCGCCAAGATCGACGGCACACTCTTTAAGGATGTCAGCTTCGGCTGGGGAATCCTGGGCCACTTGGACAAGGGTGGCCACTTCTTGGTTGAGCAGGCGGATGTAGGTGGCGACCACTGGGAAATCAGCCACATGAGCCTCGACTTCACCGGCAAGATCCTGCTGTTCAAAAGCCTGAACATCAAGTCGAACGACGTCTACAGCGATTTTCGGCCCGCGCCGGCCGACCTCACTTTCGCGCAAGGCGTCGAGTTGCTGAAAAAGCAGGAAGCCGAGCTAGCCGAGAACCAGCGGCACAACGGAAGCCAGAAGTAGCTTTTTGGGCGGAACGAAAACCTGCCAACCGCACAGGTCGCAAAGATCTCACGAAGGTTGCCACGGATGACGACCTGTCCCTAAGTACCAGTTCCCGACAGTGCTACGGTTTGTGGACTGCCGCCCCCATTGTCGGAGATGGAAAGCGTGGCGCTCCGAGAACCTTGCATTGTGGGTGTGAAGGTCACTTTGATCTTGCAGCTTCCATGCGCGGGCACACTGCTCCCGCAGGTATTGGTCTCGGCAAAGTCACCGGAATCTGTTCCGCCGATGCTGATTCCGCTGATACTCAAGCTCAGGCTGGCCGTGTTGGTCAGGGTAATGGTGGCGGCGAGACTGGTAGTCCCTACTCTTTGGTTTCCAAAGTTCAGCCCAATGACTGAAAGCTCGACCACTGTTCCTACGCCACTCAGAGAGACGGTCTGCGGGCTGCCTGGTGCGTTATCTTGAATCGCAAGCTGACCGGTGCGTGCGCCGGGGTGCTGGGGGTCGAATTGGACCGTGATGGTGCAACTGTCCCCCGGGTTCAGGTTCGTTCCGCAACTATTCTGCTCGGTGAAATCGCCAGTCGCCTTAATTGCGGTGATGGTCAGAGGTCCTGTACCCGTGTTGGTCATTGTGACCAGTTGCGGCGTGCTGGAAGTGTTCAATAGCTGTACCGGAAACGTGAGGCTGGTGGTAGACAGGGACACGACCGGGGCCACACCTGTGCCGGTGAGATCAACGGTCTGGGGGCTGCCCGATGCACTATCGTTCAGGTCGAGTGTAGCGATGCGGGTCCCTGTTCCACCAGGAGTGAATGTGACGGAAATCGTGCAACTCCCACCCGGAGGGACGTTGTTGTTTTTGCAGGTGTTGGTTTCAGCGAAGTCGTCAGGGTTGGTTCCTGCGAAAGTGATGCTATCGATAACCAACCGCCCGCTGCCGACGTTGGTCAGCGTTACTACCTGTGCCGGACTCGTCGTGCCCACGGTCTGCGGACCGAACATGAGGCTCGTTGGCGCGAGTGCTGGGTCAGGCAGCGGCCTGCCCTGCAGGACCACGTAAACGGAACTTCCGCCATTGCCCAACGTAGCTGCGTCCAAACGACCGTCGTTGTTGAAGTCTGCCACCACCAGCCCGTAAGGATTGAATCCAGTCAGGTAGTCCGTGTGGCTCTGGAAGGTGCCGTCGCCATTCCCCAGCAGCAGGGAGAAATCTCCCAGCACGCAGTTGGATTGGCAGCTGTTATCATTTGTGACGGCGAGATCCAGTATGCCGTCACCATTGAAATCGCCAGCCACGATCTGTGCTGGCCCGGTTCCTGTTGCGTAGTCACTCTTCGCCCCGAATGTTCCGCCGCTGCCTCCCAACAGGATGGAGACGGTGTTCCCGAGAGCAGTCACCGCCAAGTCCAGCCTGCCATCGCCGTTGAAGTCTGCAGCCGTCATCCAAAAGGGATAAGTACCCGTTGCGTAGTAGGCTGGGGGCTGGAACGTGCCGTCGCCATTGCCGAGAAAAAGGGCCACCTGCGCCGTTCCCACGCTAAGGATGGCAAGATCCAGAACACCATCACCATTGAAGTCGCCAACGGCCGACGAACCGGTAACGACACACTCATTGGGCACATTGCCCACGGTGTAAAGGGCCCCGTCCTGGAATGTGCCGTCGCCGTTGCCGGACAAGACTCGAACCGACACGGTGCCTGAGCAGCTGTAGCCGGCAAACTCCGTGAGGATAAGGTCCAGCTTGCCGTCTCGATTAAAGTCACCCACGAAAAACGCCATCGGATATTCATCTACCGAGAACTGGGGCAGCGCCGTGAACGTTCCGTCGCCGTTTCCCAGGCAGACTTGACCATACGCGTAGTAATTGTAGTAATCCGAGTAATAGCTCGCCATGATGTCCAGCTTGCCGTCACCGTTGAAGTCACCTACAGTTTGCAGCGCGCCTTGACAAGTAGAATAAATCGCCGCGCCAAAAGTCCCGTGTCCCATACCGGGCAAAACGGAAAGTCCCAGTTCGTTATTGCTGCTCAAAACCAAGTCTTGGATCCCGTCGCCATTGAAATCACCGCTGAAAACATTGGTGCCGTTGTAGGTTCCCGTCAGCGGCACTCCGTTGAACTTCACCACAGACTCGGGAGGTGCGATCGGAAAGAACGCAACATTCGACGCGGCCGCGCCTGGATTCACCACCGTCACCGACGCCGTTCCCGCATGGGCAATCTGTGTTGCTGTGATCTTCGCTGTCAGTTTCTTGTCAGACACCACACTGGTGAGCAACGGCACGCCATTCCACTCGATCGCGGAACTGGAAACGAATCCCGCGCCGTTTACGGTCAGCGTAAAGCTCGCCCCACCTGAGGCCGCACTCGCCGGCACGAGCGGCTGATTGATGAGAGGAACCGGGTTGGTTTGTGCGTACAGGACTGTGCCGACGAGAAACACGAACAGGCCGGCAAAGCGGACAGACTTCATGGCGACGCCTCCGTGGGCGGACAACAAACGCGGGCAGGACTTGCTTGGCGACCAGCGCGGGGAAGCAGGTCGGGCTGAGAAGTCTGCCACCGCCTTGGAGCGACTGTCAAGTCAAATGCTCCTATCCGCTACCCGCGCGAATGGTTTCCTTCCGCACCGTGAGCTTTTCGATCAGGTCTTCGCGCAGGCGGTATCCCGTGCCCGGTTCGTCGCGAATCACGATGGTGCCTTTTGGCGTGACTTCCACCTCAGGCTCAATGATGTCTTCCTTCCAATAGCGCTTGGAAGCCGATACATCTCCCGGCAAGCGAAAGTTCTCCAGCGTGGATAGCGCGATGTTGTGTGCCCGCCCGATCCCGGATTCCAGCATGCCCCCGCACCACACCGGGATTTTGGTCCCCTGGCAGACATCATGGACCTTCTTGGCCTCGGTGAAGCCGCCCACACGCCCTACTTTAATATTGATGATTCGGCATGCCCCGGTCTCGACTGCGAACGCGGCATCGCGTGCGTGCCGGATGGATTCGTCCAGGCAAATGGCTGTCCGCAACTCCCGTTGCAGGCGGGCATGGTAATAGATATCGTCGTTCCACAGCGGCTGCTCGATCATGAGCAGATTGAACTGGTCGAACTTGCGCAGGTGCTCGACTTCATCCAGTCGGTACGCGGAGTTGGCGTCACAACTGAGCACGATCTCCGGCCAGCGCGCGCGAATTCGCTCCAGCACGTTCACATCCCAGCCGGGCTTGACCTTCACCTTGACGCGTCGGTATCCCGCCTCCACTTCGACTTGAATCTTCTCCAGCAGTTGCTCGATCGAGTCTTGGATCCCGATGGAAACGCCACACGGAATCTCGCGCTGCGTGCCTCCCAGCAGCTTCCACAAGGCTTGCTGTTTCTGCCGGGCCTCGGCATCCCAGAGAGCGTTCTCCACCGCTGTCTTGGCCATGCGGTGGCCGCGTATCCTCGCCATCAAGGCTGCGCTTTCCCGGGCCGCGGTCAAGCTGCGGCCAAGCACCGACGGCGCCAGATAATGCTTGATAGTCGGCCAGGCGGTTTCGGCCCACTCGGCGCTGTAGAAGGGATCCTCGCCCGCCACACACTCACCCCAGCCCTCGACTCCTTCGCAGTGGGCCGTGACCAGTAGAATGCGGCGGCTGTAGGTACGGCCGAAGCTCGTCTCAAAGAAGTGGACGAGCGGCATCTGAATCTCTCGCAGGGTGATGGCTTCTATCTTCATCGTAACGAACCGTGATTCTTGCTTGCTGATTGCCGAATGACAGTACATCCTTGCCTGTAATCCACAATCAGCAGTTACCTAGTACGCCCATGGCTCGTCCCACCTTCCTAGAAGAAACGCACCGTTTCCTGCCCGGTCGCGCTCATAACCCAGCACCGCTAAACCCTCTGCAAAGGCTTTCTGAAATGCCGGGCGGTTGCGGTCCTGCACTTCCTGGGCCCGGACTCGCGTCGCCTGCGAGGCTTTCCATTCATAGACCTGCGCCGGAACTGAAATGGTCTGCAGCGTCTTGAACGCCGGGTTGCTTTGCCCGCGCAATAGGTTCTCCACCCGCTTTGATTTCAGCCACCACTCCGCCACCAGGCGGTCGGTGGGCAAACCACCTTGCAAGGGTGAAGAGGTGATTCCGTACTGGTTAATGTTATAGCGGCGCGCAATGGCACCCAGCCTTTCGATATTGAGATAAGCGTTCTTGATCTCCAGGGGATCGAAGGTCCACTCCATCAGCTCAAACCCGCGCGCCAGGGCGTCTTCTCGCTGAAAGAGTTTCAGCCGCCGGCCCAGCCCCGCATTGCGATGATCCTGGCGCACCGCCAGCATGTGCGAATAGAGATAAGAATGCCCGGCGCGAAAACCGGGGATGGCAAAGGCAAAACCCACCAGTTCGCTGCCCTCGAACGCCCCCATCACCTGGCCACCTACCCGTTCGGCCACCACGAACAGGCGCAGAGGAACTAACTCAATATCAACAAAGCCCCAGACTTCCTTCTGCAGGGCCACGCAAGCCCGCATTTCGGCAAGTTCGTGACACTTGCGGAGCACGATCGAATCCGGCTTCACCCGTTTCCCTGCTCCTGCTGCTTGGCCTGTTGCCATAGAGATTCCAGCTCGTCCATGGAAGCCTGTTGCGGGCCGCGGCCGGAGGCACGCAGTTGCTCCTCCATCCATTGGAAGCGCCGTTTGAATTTTCGGTTCGTCTTTTTCAGCGCTGACTCCGGGTCGAGCGAAAGATAGCGGGCGATGTTGACCAGCACGAAGAACAGGTCTCCCACCTCGTCTTCAAGGCGATTGCGCAAGTCCTGCGGCACCAGCTGCCCTCCGGAACCGGCCACGCCCCGCGCCTGGGGTTGCGGGCCGGGCGCGGGAAATTCCCGGAGTTGCTCTCGCAGCTCCTCGGTTTCTTCGTGAAGTTTCTCGAACAATCCCTCCACGTGGGGCCAGTCAAAGCCCACATGCGCCGCGCGCGAGCTCAGCTTGTGGGCTTCCAGCAGAGCTGGGATGGCGCCGGAAACGCCGGCCAGAACCGACTCAGGATTGCCCTTCTCTTTCGCAACCTTGCCCCCGCCTGCCTCCAGTCGCTTCTTCTTTTCTTCTGCTTTCAGGGCCTCCCAATTCCGCAGAACATCGGCAGGAGTCTCCGCCTTCACGTCCCCGAAAACGTGCGGATGGCGATCCACGAGTTTGTTGGAGAGACGATCCAGCACTTCGTCGATCGAAAATGTGCCCTCTTCCTTGGCCATCTGCGCGTAGAACAGCACCTGCAAGAGCAGGTCGCCCAGCTCACCCGTCAGCTCCAACCAGTCACGGTTGTCGATGGCTTCCAAGACTTCATAGGTCTCTTCCAGGGTGTAGGGCTTGATGGAGTCAAACGTCTGCTCGCGGTCCCAGGGGCAGCCGCCTGGGGCGCGTAGGCGCGCCATGATGGCAACCGCTCGTTCGAAACGCTCTCCCGTGGTGGGCATCAGCCCAAACACTGTAAACGAGCAGCGCAATCAGGGGCAATGACAGGTGACCAATGGAACGAAAAACAAACCATGATTACGCGAGAGTGGAGTCGGCAAGAATGTCCCAGGGCAAACGGCATGGAACTATCAACCCTAATTTCAGTCACTTACACGCATCTGTTATAGCTTCGGACCAGATCAGAGCAAAGTTCATGGCCCCTGGGTTCCGCTTCCGAGCAATCTTGGATCCGGGGGTAACCTTCCGGTGGACTAAGGTTATCTTCCTCAGAACGCTTGATTGGAGCAGACTTAAAGCTGTGGTGCCCCGCGGGCGCCCACGTGTTTGCGGCGCTCGCATCTAAATCAAATGCATGAACTTCCCCGTCACAACCCGGCGGCCGCTGGAAGGCGAACACTTTCAGGTGGTCGTAATCGGCGGTGGAATCAACGGTGTGGCCATTGCCCGCGAGTGTGCCCGGGCTGGGCGGCGCACGTTGCTGGTGGAGCAGCACGACTTTGCCGCCGGCAGCACCAGCCGCTCGACCCGTATGATCCACGGCGGCCTGCGTTATCTCGAACATGGCGAGATCGGGCTGGTTCGGGAGTCCTTGCGCGAACGCCAGCGGCTTCTACGTCAGCGGCCGCACCTGGTTCACCCCGTGAATTTCCTGCTCGCCCTCGATTCCAGGAGTCGGCGCAGCGCGCTGAGCATACGCGCCGGACTGTGGCTGTACCGCGGCCTGGGCGGCAAGCCGCTGGGAGCAAACGGTTCGAAAGCAGACGAGTACAAGCTGGAGCGCGTGCTCGATTCAGGACGTCGCTGGTCGCTGTTCAGCTTTGAAGACGCGCAATGTGAATTTCCCGAGCGCCTGGTGGCCGAATGGCTGATGGAAGCCGTCGCAGCGGGTGCGGTGGTGCGCAATCACACCCAGGTGCTGGCGGTGGATGTTTTCCATGGGCGCGCCAAGGGGGTATTGCTGCACGACCGGCTGAGTGGGAAAGAGGACCGGGTCGAGGCCAACTGGATTATCAACGCCACCGGGCCGTGGGTGGACCGCGTCTGCCAGCGCTCCCGGATCAACACCGGCCGCCCCATGCTGGGCGGAGTTCGCGGCTCACACCTCGTACTGCCACGCTTCGCCGGCGCACCCGATTCGGCGGTCTACACCGAAGCGACCGACGGACGCCCCATCTTCGTTATTCCCTGGAACGACCAGGTGCTGGTCGGGACCACGGAAATTCCTGACAATGGCGACCCTGCCAAAGTCGAGCCCTCAACCCAAGAGACGGAGTACCTCCTGCGCTCGCTGTTGCACCTGTTTCCCCGAGCCCGGGTTTCACTGCACGATATACGTTATTCCTTTGCCGGGGTGCGTCCGCTGCCCTTCTCGCCCAAAAGCCGGCCCTCCGAAGTAAGCCGGAAACACTACCTGCACGACCACACCAGCGAAGGGGCAGCCCACATGATTTCTGTGATTGGCGGCAAGCTGACCACGGCGGCAGAGTTGGCCCGGCAGTGCGTGGACAAACTCGGGCTGCGGCCCAGGACCTCAGCGGGGTTGGCCACCGCACCCGAGGAAAATCTCGACGCGCTGCTGGATGGCTGGGTGGCTGAGATCGCCGATGCCGGTGGAATCGGCGCCGGTTCGGCGCAAGCCATTGTGGAGTGGCACGGCGGACGCTCGCTTGCCATTGCTGCCACCGCTGCCAGCAGCGCGAAAATGCGCGCTCCCTTGTGTCCCCACACTCAGCATATCGTGGCCGAGGCGGTCGATGCCTTCACCCACCAGTGCGCCGTCTCCCTGGCCGATGTCCTCCTGCGCCGGGTTCCGGTCGCGCTCGGCGGCTGTTGGTCAGAGACCTGCAGCCGGGATGCGGCCATGCGCGTCGGAACAGTGATGGGATGGAGCGAACACGAGGCAGCTGTCGAACTGGAAGGTCTCGAGATGGAGCGCACCGCGTTTCTCCGTAAGCCAGCCCGCATTGACCTGATGTTGAAAGCGGCCGCGGACTGAAGTCGCCAGTCGCCCCGCACCCGCTCCAACCCAGCACCCTTTAGTCCGATGCCGAGCTTTGCCCCCGCATGGCAGGACGCAGCGTGCTTACCAGCAATCCCGGATCATCCGCGATGATTGCATCCGCTCCCCAGTCAGCGAAGCGCCGCATGGATTTCGTGTCGTTCACCGTCCACACGAAAAGTTTCTTCCCGGCGGCGTGGACCTCATCCACTAGTTTCTGGTCAACCAGCGACTTGTGCGCCATCACGCAGTCGATGGGCAATTCGCTCCACTTGCGGAGTTGTGATTTCTTCTCGCAGATTATTCCCAGCGGGACCCGCGCGCTACGGGCTTTCAGCTCCAGCAGGACCGGCGGCAAGAAAGAAGAAACCACATATCCCCTTTCTGGCGGCTGCTTGCGCAGCGCCGCCAGCACAGCCGACTCCAGGCCTTTTACCTTGAGTTCAATGTCGAGGAAAACGCGACCGCCATAGCCCGCCAGAACGTCTTCCAAGCATGGCAGAGAAGGCAACTGCCGGCGGGTGGCGCGGGAAATGGTCACGCGCCCTACCTTCGGATCGTGGCAAACCACCAGGCTGCGGTCTGCCGCGCCCCTTACATCGAACTCGAACCCATCGCAGCCCTGCTTCAGCGCAAGATCAAAAGAGGTAAAGGTGTTCTCAGGAGCACAGCGGCACACACGCGCTCCGCGATGGCCGAGCAGCAGGGGGGGAGCGGACATCGCGCGCCATTGTACCCGAAACTGCACGCATGTGTGTCCTGTGAATTACTCGGAAAGAATTAACCGGAAGTTAATCCAAATCGAAGTCGCGGATGGGTTTCCCGGTGTCAGGAGATTCTTTGGCTTTCTTGACCGCTTCCTGGAACTTTTTCTCCAGTAGGTCGGCGGCGTGCTTCTGGGCTTCCACCGACTGGCGAAAAATCGACTCGCGCCGGCTGTCTTGCTCCTTCATGGCCCGGGCCGCCTCCTCCATATCGTTGAAGGTGCGCGGTTTGACCGCGGCGGTATGGGCGATCACCGCCTTCTCCGCGGGATCCACCTTCAGCACCGCACTGCAGCACGGGCAAGTCACTTCAAACGCGGGAGCGCTCTTCACCATGCATGGAATGATACCGCAAACCAGCGTCAGCGGGGTGCCAGCTTGATGGGCAGGATGTTGAAGACGTAGAGCATTTCCCAACCCAGCAGAATGAACGACACCACCACCACCAGGATGGCCAGCATTTCGCCGAAGTTGAGGTTCCTCCGCGAAGGCTCGAACCGTCTGGTCACCAGGCTAAGAATATTGATCGTGGCAAAACCGAAGACCAGCACCCAGAGAATGTTGTAAACGTTCCCCCGCTTGTCGTCGAAGTCCAGCAAGAACAAGAAATACGCCTGCACGGGAGCCGCCGAGAGTGCCCAGCATGCCAAGCCGATACAGCCAGCCGAGATCGAACTAAGGGATAGAGCCATGGGCGCGGTGTTCCACCGTCCGGAACGACAAACGTCACATCTACCAGAAGAATTAGGATATTACCCTTTTCTGCGGGCGAAGTCAGCCGCCGAGTCGCAACCCCGGTCTCAGAGGGTCTCGCGTCCCCCAGGGGCTCTCACTGCAATACAATTGTTTTCATGCCCCTCAAGCCGAAGACTGTTTTTTTTGATGTCGGCAATACTCTTCTTTTCCCTAACCGGCAGGTCATCCATGCCCCGCTGCATGAGCGAAAGATCGTCCCCAGCCAGCAGCAACTGCACTCCGTAGAACGCAGAACCAAGAAGGAATTCGACGCTTTGCAGCAAAGCGGCAAGGCCGATCACGGCTTCTGGTACCTGTATTACACCCATCTGCTCGACGATCTTGGCACCCTGGATGACTCCCTTCGTGACATCCTGGTCGCAGCCACCCGGAACTCCGCCAACTGGGGCGAGATGCGTCCAGGCACCCGCGAGTCCTTACAGCGCATCGGGAAGAGCTATCACATTGGCGTAATTTCCAACGCCGACGGCAAAATCGCCACCCTGCTTGAGCGCAATAATATTGCCAACTGCTTTCTGAACATCACCGATTCCGGCCTCGTCGGGCATGAGAAGCCCCATCCCGCCATCTTCCAGGCCGCCTTGCGTGAGATGAAAGCCTCGCCCAGCGAAAGCCTGTACGTTGGCGACGTTTATTCGGTTGATTACCTGGGCGCCACCGGAACAGGCATGCAGGCCATGCTGTTCGACGTCTCTGGGGCCTATTGCGAAACCGGACTGCCGCGCGTGGAATCCCTGGGTGAGCTCGAGGAGAGACTGCACACCAGCTAGCGTGTTCGGGATGATCCGATGATTCAATCTCTCAATGATTCAATCTAGCGTGATCACCTGGTGATCCAGGCAATCGGTATGGATGGTTTCGTAGAGTTGGCGCAGCAGATCGAGGCCGCGGCGCGCCACAAAATAGATGCCGCCGATTTCGCGCTCTTGCAGGGTCTTGTTGGGATAGAGCGTGTTGCTCAGGAATTCTGCGTGCCGGGCCAGGACTTCACTATGGCGCAGCTCGGCGCGGGCCGCCCGCGAGCGCAGTTGTTCCAGCTGATGCTGCATCTTCGACCCGGCGTTGTTGGCAGCTTCCACCAAGGTCTTGTCCAGGCGAGCTAGCGACTCACGGAGCACGGACAGAGATTTCTCCAGGTTCGTACCGGCATTCTCGAAGGCCGCCTGCACCTCCTGCGAGAGCGTATGCGCCGCGAGCTGCTCGCGCAGGGATTCTGGCCCGGGGAACAAATCCGTCAATCCCAGCCGGTAACGTTGCAGTAAGGTCTGCGGCTTCGGCTCCACGATGGTGGCGGAAAAGCGCGGCACGATCGGCGTGATCCTGCCCAGCAGAGCCTCGTACGCCACCGCTGCCTGCGCGAAATAGGCAACTTCCGCAGCCCCGCCGGTGTAAGTCAGCGTGGGCAGCAGGTAGTCCTGCACCACCGGGCGCAGCAGGACGTTCGGGCTGAAATGGTGCGGCGCCGCGGCAATCCTCCGCAGCAATTCCGCCTGCGGAATCTTCTCTTCCCCGATGAGAAAGTCCGGTTGCGGGCTGCCGTTGGTGCGGCGGTGCACCGGAATGCGCCCGCCATCGCGAAGAGTGAATAGCAATGTTGACGACGGCGTGACCTTCACCTGCTGGTGGTAGCCGGCGCTCTCCAGCGCTTTGCCGCGCACCAGCAGGGCCTCATCGAGTTCCTCCGCGCGTTCGACCGCAGAACCGTATATGGGCGCGGCAATAGCATGAAGTTCAGGGTCGGATGCATCCAGCAGAATCACGCCCCAGTCCGCAAACAGCTTGGCAAACAGGCGCGCAAAGGCGCTGCCCAACGTTTCTCCCGGCTGATAACACTGGCGCAGCCACCCCGCGACTTCGGAGTCACCCAGCAGCGCAGCTGCGGCTTCGACTACCGGCCCGATCTCCGCACCCAACTTGATCGTGCTCACCGGAGCATCCGGTAGGCCTTCGGTCGGCGTCACAATTTCCTGCGGAAGCCCGTTCGCTCCCGGAATGGAGACGTGGTTGACCTCGGCCAGATCGTGATCTTCGGTCGCCAGCCAGAACACTGGAACGCAATCAACCCCGCTGTTTGTAGCCTGGTCGGCAAGCTTGACCGTGGTCAGCGCTTTGAAGATCGAAAAGGCGGGTCCGCCAAACAGCCCCACTTGCTGGCCGGTCACCGCAACCGAGGCGCCGGCGCGCAGGCGGCCAATGTTTTCCAGTGTCTTCGGCGAGGCTCCCCAACTCTTGTTCTGGCGTTCCAGGATTCCCGCGACTCGATCCCGCCGCGCCGAGTCATACCGAATCTGGCCGCTCTCCGCCTGCACCCACTCGACAAACCGTGGCGGGCGGGAGTAAAACGCTTGCACCTTGGGGAAATCAAACAGGAAGTCGGAGAACAGCTGCGTGGTGTGCGGAATCTGGCTGAACGGCAGACATTCCGACTTCACCGGCAGTTCTCCTGACACCGTTGGGCGCTCGAGCTCATGGTTGGCAACTGGTCCCATATTGTACAGGCGTGCAGCTAGATCAGATGTTAGACGAGGTTGCAGGATGCAAAGTTAGTGGTCATGGGGATTGAGTTGTTTCCGAGTAACCCACAACACAGCAAGAATCGCCGAACCGCCTGCAAGTGCTGCGTCGGGCTATAATGTTGCGCACCAATGGCCCTTACCTCTGGCACCAAGCTTGGCCCTTATGAGATCCAATCCCCGCTGGGCGCGGGCGGCATGGGCGAGGTTTATCGTGCCCGTGACTCCCGTCTCAAGCGCGAAGTGGCAATCAAGGTCTTGCCGCGAGCGCTTTCGCTCGACGCCGACCGGCTGCGCCGTTTTGAGCAAGAGGCGCTTGCCACCGCGGCCCTGAACCATCCCAATATTCTGGCGGTATTCGACATTGGCACCAGCGAAGGTGCGCCTTATGTGGTGTCCGAACTACTTGAGGGCGAGACCCTGCGGGAGCGCCTGCGCAGCGGATCGATCGCGATGCGTAAGGCTCTGGACTACGCCCTGCAAATTGCGCACGGGCTGGCCGCCGCCCACGAAAAAGGGATCATTCATCGCGACCTCAAGCCGGAGAATCTGTTTCTGACAAAAGATGGGCGGGTCAAGATCCTTGACTTCGGACTGGCCAAAGTAACGCAGCCCGAATCCGGCGCCCATACTTCGATGCCCACCGCGACCCACGGCACGGAAGCAGGCGTCGTGCTGGGAACGGCGGGGTACATGTCGCCCGAGCAGGTGCGTGGCATGGCCCTCGACACCCGCTCTGACATATTCAGCTTTGGCGCAATTCTCTACGAGATGCTCTCGGGCAAACGGGCATTCCACGGAGACACTCCCGCGGACACGATGAGCTCGATACTGAAGGAAGAGCCTCCGGAGCTGGCCGAAACCAATCGCAATGTTTCTCCGGCACTGGAGCGCATCGTGCATCACTGCCTGGAGAAGAATCCCGAGGCGCGCTTCCACTCCGCCAGCGACATTGCATTTGATCTCGAACATCTTTCCGGAGTTTCCGGCACCACTGCAAAAGCAGCTCCGGTTGCGGCTGGAGGCCCGAGTCGCAGGTTGTTGGCCGGCCTCGCAGGTGGTCTCGGTGTCGCAGTGCTGATGGTCGGTCTGGGCTGGTGGCTTGGCAAAGCCGGCGGTCCCGCGTCCGTGGCCGAGTACCAGCAAATCACCTTTCGCATGGGTTCCATCGGGAATGCCCGGTTCACCCCCGATGGCAGCATTGTTTACAGCGCTTCGTGGGAGGGCGGCGACCGCCAGCTATACATGGCGCGCACCGATGATCCCGGCGCGCGCGAACTGGGGCTGAAGGATGCGGAGTTACTTTCGATCTCCAAAGGCGGAGAACTGGCGGTGCGGCTCAACACGGTAGGTTTCGGTGGCTACTCACGCGCTGGGACGTTAGCGCGTGTGCCCATCAGTGGGGGATCGCCACGAGAAGTGCTGGACAATGTGCAGGACGCGGATTGGGCCGCCAACGGCGAGAGTATGGCAGTGGTCCGTTACGTTCCGGAAAACAACCACTGGCGCTTGGAATATCCCATTGGCAAGGTGCTGTTCGACAGCATCAACTGGATCAGCCATCCCAAGATTTCGCCGGATGGCAAGTGGGTCGCCTTTGCCGACCATGAGGTCCCGGAAGGCGACGACGAGGGCTCGGTCGCGGTGATTCCCTCGGATGGCAGCGGCAAAGAGAAGAAACTTTCTTCCGGATGGACGTCCGTGCAGGGGATTCTCTGGTCTCCACAGGGCGATGAGATCTGGTTCACGTCAAGCAATAGTGGCAGCGCCTCGAACCCGCGCGCCGTCACCCTGTCCGGCAAGCTGCGCACCATTACGAATGTGCCCGGCGGCATGTGGGTGGAGGATGTGCGGAACGGAGTCGTCCTGGCAGTCACGAATCAGACGCGGATCGGGATTCGAGGGGTGGCGCCGGGAGGAAAAGAAGAGCACGAACTGGGGTGGTTCGGATGGTCGGAGCTCCGCGATATCAGCCGGGACGGCCGGAAGATACTGTTCGATGAAGAAGGCGATGGCGGTGGACCGAACTATACCGTCTTTCTTCGCGATACGGACGGATCGCCTCCGTCCCGCCTCGGTGAGGGAAACGCTATGGGCATCTCGCCCGATGCAAAATGGGCGATCACCCGACCATCGAAGGGCGGTCCCCTCAGCCTGGTGCCGACCGGAGCGGGTGAATCCCAACAGCTTACGCACGATGCTGTCAGCTACAGTGAGGTTCGCTGGTTGCCCGACGGCAAGCGGTTGCTGGCCGCGGGAATCGAAGCCGGGCACGGCGCCCGTGACTACGTGATTGATCTGAGCAATGGCGATTCCAAGCCCATCACTCCGGAGGGCGTCGCCGGCACTAACATCGCACCGGACGGCAGCAGTATCGCAGTGCGGGGACCCGATGGAAATTGGGGACTTTGGCTACTCGCGGGTGGCAGTATTCGGGGGATTCCCGGACTTGATTCGCACTATAACGTGACGGGCTGGTCGCCGGATGGGGGATCTTTGTACGTGGTTCGCAGAGGCGGGAACCGGAAGATTGCCCAGCTCTACCAGGTGAATGCCGTGACCGGGAAAATGGAGTTGTGGAAGACCTTCGGAGCAGATGCGGCCGCGGGAGTCTCGACGGTAGCTGCGCCACATTTCTCCCGCGACGGAAGTGCCTACGCATACATCTACGTGCGGGTGCTGTCGCAGGCGTACGTGGTGACGGGATTGAAGTAGTTCTTGCAGCCCAGGTGGCCTGACGCAGCAGAGCCCCCAGTCCCGCCTATTCCGCCCGCAACGTAATCGCCGGATCGACCCGTGCCGCGCGCCAAGCCGGCGCCCAGCATGCGACCACCGACACGCCCCCCAGCAACGCAATCACCCCGAGATAAGTAACCGGGTCGAGCTGTGACACGCCGAACAGCAGCGTGACCAGGGCCTGGCTCGCGGCCACCGCGCCACTCAACCCGATCACGACACCAAACCCGGTGAGTGTCATTCCTTGGCGAACCACCAGGGCAACGATGTCGCCGCGTGACGCGCCCAGTGCCGTCCGTACACCGATCTCGCGCGTTCGCTCGGTGACGCTGCCGGCCAGGACGCCGTAGATACCCGTCGCCGCGAGCACCAGCGCCACCAGTCCAAAGGCCTCGAACAGGATCAGCACAAAACGGCGCTGCGCGGCAGAAGCCGCCAGCAAGTCGTCCATGGTGGCGACCCGCACCACGGGCTGATCCTTGTCCACCGACCAGATCGCGCTTTTGATGGCGGTCGTAAGCGCCGCGTCCCCGCGTGTGCGCACCACCAGCGACAGCGTTCCGTCCGCCCAATGCCACTGCTCGGTTGTGGTGTACACCGCTTCGGATTCGCTCAGCGCCAGCGACATCTGCTTCACGTCACCGACCACGCCCACAACGGTGTACATCGGGCCGCCGACTTTGCCGCCGATGTGAACCCGCTTTCCAATCGGGTCTTGATCGGGGAACCGGCGCTTCGCCAACGACTCGCTAATCAAGGTCACCGGCGGGGCATCCGTCCCGTCATGAGCGTCGAGCAGACGGCCGCGACGAAGCGGGATGCTCATGGTTTCAAAGTAGTCCGGGGTCACCGAGTACCGGAATGCAGGGTACGCAGCCTGCGGATTGTCGCCCTCAAACTGCACGCCATACGCGTCGGAGTCGCCGCTCAGCGGCAACTGGCTGGTGAACGCCGCCGCGGCGACCCCGGGGACCTGGCGCACCGCGTCCTGGGCTTGCGCAAAAAACTGGTGGCAGACGCGGTCGTCGTCGTAGCGCCGTCCGTAGGTCTGCACCTGCATGGTGAGCAGGTGCGATGAATTAAAGCCCGGAGGGATTGCGAACAGACGCCGCAGGCTGTGCAACAGCAATCCCGCGCTCACCAGCAGTACCAGCGCGAGCGCGACCTCGGCAACCACGAGGGTACGGCGTGTCCATTGGTGGCCACCGGCGGCACGCCGTGAGCTTTCTTGCAGTCCGATGTGCGGTTCGCTGCGGGATACGTGCAGCGCCGGAATCAGCCCCACCACCAGGCCAACCAGCGCCGTCACCCCGAGTGCGAAAGCAAATACCGTCCTGTCGACCCCGATCGCATTCACTCGCGGCAACTCCGGTGGACTGAGCGCCACCAGGGCGCGCACGCCAAACTGGGCCACTACCATCCCGACCGCGCCGCCGAGGATGGCCAGCAACAGACTTTCCGTGAGCAGTTGCCGGATCAGTCGTGGCGGTGCGGCGCCCAGCGCGGCCCGCATGGCAAATTCGCCCCGCCGCTGTGCGCCCCGGGCGAGAAGCAAGTTCGTCACGTTGACGCAGGCGATCAGGAGCACCAGGAGGACTGCCCCGAGAACCGACAGTAACGCCGGCTTGACGCCCCGCGTGACGTCGTCCTGCAGCGCGTTCGTGATGAACCCGTGCTCTAGAGACACCCAGGAGGGCCGGGGAAATTCCGCTACTGGAGCGTGCGCGATCAGGTCGAGATCGCTCCGGGCTTGCTCTATGCTGACGCCTGCCCGCAGCCGGCCGACCATCCGCAGGTGATGACCCCACTCTCTCGTCTCGATAGAAGTGATATTTCCCGTGTCGTATTGCAAAGGCGACCAGGCCTCCGCCGTGGGAGCCAAGATGTTGTCGAAGGTGCGCGGCATCACGCCGATGACGGTATAGCTGCTATCGTCGAGCCTGACCGGCTGTCCGATGATGCTGCTGTCGCCGCCGTAGCGCCGGCGCCACAACCCATTGCTGAGGATCACCACCTTGGGTCCGTGGAACACATCGTCGGCGGCCTGGAAGTCTCGTCCCAACGCGGGCGACACTCCCAGCGCACGAAAGTAATTGGCGCTTACCTGCTGGCCCTCGATTCTTTCGGGCTGATCCGCGCCGACCACGGTCGGCTGCCAAGGTTTCATCACCGCGAGCGCGTCGAAGGAACGACTCCGCTCCGCTACTTCCCTATAGGTGTGGAAGGTCTGCGGGACGCTGGAGCCGTCGTCGCCCGCGTACCAGATCATCATGATCCGGCTGGCCTGCGGATACGGCAAAGGCTCGAACAGAATGGGGCTTACCGCGCTGAAGATCGCCGTGCTGGCCCCGATGCCCAGACCCAGGATCACGATGGCCGTTAAGGCGAAGCCTGGATTGCTTCGCAACTGGCGAAGGCCATAACGAAAATCCTGAAAAACACTCTCGAATCGGAATCCGACCGTATCGAGGCTCTCTTCTTTGAGGCGTGCTGCGTTTCCAAATTGGCGCTTGGCCGCGTATTGCGCCTCTTCCGGAGTCATGCCTTCGGCTTGCAGCGCTTTCTCTTGCTGTTCGCGGTGGAAGGCGATCTCCTCTTCCAGTTCGCTGTGGAAGCGCTCCCGTGTGACCAGCATCCATAGCTTCTTGAAGAAGCGTGCGACCGCGTCCATCCTAGCCTCCTAGGTTTCCTGCAGCACGCGGCCGATGGCCGCCATCATCTGCTCAAACTGTGAAAGCTCAATGCCAAGCTGCTTGCGGCCCGCCGCCGTCAAGGAGTAATAGCGGGCGCGCCGGTTGGTTTCCGTCTTCTTCCACTCCGCTTTGACCCAGCCTTTGAGCAAGAGTCGCTGAAGCGCGGGGTAGAGGGAGCCTTCTTCCACCGTCAGAACATCCTCGGAGATACGCTTGATGGAGAGCGCAATGCCATAGCCGTGCAACGGCGCCCGGGCCAGCGTCTTCAGGATGAGCATGTCGAGCGTTCCCGGCAGCAACTCGGATCTCTTTTCCATGGGCCGCATATATAGACCATCTATGGATAGAGTGTCAAGAGGGGAGTTGCCCGCGCCCGCTTTCGAGCGCCGCCTGGGAGGCGGCCAGAGCCTGTCACCGCGCAGCCTGCCGTTCGTAAGGCAAGAGCATCTCTGGATCCCTTGCGGATTCCCGCCAAGGGTTGCTGGTCATTACTCGTAACGCAGTGCCGCCATTGGCTCGAGGCGCATAGCGCGGCGCGCCGGCACGTAGCACGCCAGCAGAGTGACGGCGGCCAGCAGGAGGGTAACGCTCACGTACGAGAGCGGGTCGCCTGCGCTTACACCGAACAGCAGGTGTGCCAGCAACCGCGACAGCGCCAGTGCAGCCGCGACCCCGATTGCCAAGCCAAGCAGAAACAACCTGAGCCCGTGTGCCACGACCATGCGCAGCACATCTGCGGGCCGCGCGCCCAGCGCCAGCCGAACGCCGATCTCCTGCGTCCGCTGGGTGACCGCGAAGGAAAGCACCGCGTAGATTCCGAGCGAAGCCAGCAGCAACGCCATCGCCGCGAACCCGCCCAGCAGCGACGCCTGCAGCCGCGCTGGAGAAACGCTGTCTTCCACCATTTGCTGGAGCGGCATGACGGCGGCCACCGGCTCTTCTTTGTCAACCGCCCAGATCTGCTGCCGCACTTCTTCGGTCAATACTGTTGGATCGCCGGCGGTGCGCACCGCAAGCGAGTCGGGCGCGAAAAAGTCGGCCTGCTCAAAGGGGAAGTAGGCCTCGGGCCGCACCGGAACGTTCATCCCGCCCTGCCGCATGTCGCCGACGATACCGACGACGGTCACCCACGGCGTCTTCGATTGCAGTAGGCCGCGCCTGAACCTCTGCCCGACCGGGTTTTCCGCCTGCCAGTAGGTGCGCGCCATGGATTCGTTGATCACCGCCACCTTGGGGCTGTCCGGACCGTCTTTCCGATCCAGCAGCCTGCCCTGGCGCAGCGTCATGCCAATGGCGCGGAAGTAGTCGGTGCTGACGACGCGCACGTTAGCAACCAACATATGGTCGGGATCCTGCGGGTGGTTCTCCACTGTGACCACACTGCCTCCGCCCTCATCCGCCAGCGGCAGGTAGGTGGTGTACCCGGCGGAGATGACGCGGGGCAAGCTCTCGACCCGCTGCAGCACCTCGCGATAAAACTCGCTGCGCCTCGCCATGTCCTGATACTTGGGACGCGGCAGCGAAGTCTGCAGGGTCAGCACGTGTTCGGCGCGAAAACCTGGATCCTGGCGATAAAGCTTTTCGAAGCTGCGGATCATCAGCGCCGCACCGGCCAGCAGCACCATGGCAAGCGCCACTTCGCTCACCACCAGCACGTGCCTCAGCCGCTGTCCGCCGGCGCCGACGCCCGCTTTGCCGCCACCCTGCTTGAGCGATCCGACAAGTTCCACCTGCGAACTGCGCATGGCCGGCAAGATGCCGAACAGCACACCCGTCGCAATCGAGACTGCCGCTGTGAAGGCAAGAAGCGTACCGTTCACGCCAGGCTGGCCGTCAACCGCCATACCCGGAGGAATCATCCCGCCGAGGAAGCGCGTTACCCGTGCGGCCAAGCCGAGCCCAACCACACCCGCCACACATGCCAGCAACAGGCTCTCCGCGAGCATTTGCTGCACTATGCGCTTTCGGCTCGCGCCCAGCGCAAGCCGGACCGCCATCTCGCGCTGGCGCGCGCTACCCCGGGCCAGCAGCAGGTTGGCGAGGTTTGCGCAGGCGATCAGCAGCACGAATGCGACTGCGCCCAGAAGGACCAAGAGGGCTGGTTTCGTGTCCCCGGCGAGTTGTTCGCGCAGCGGTACCACGACCGCGGTCAAGTCCGACACGTCGCCGGTCGCCAGTTGTTTGCCTAACACCGCCATCTCGGCGCTAGCGAGCGGCACGCTAATCCCGCTACGCATGCGCGCCACCATGGTAAGGAAGTGGTCCGTCTTCCTTGATTCGATGAATTCAGGTGTCCACTGCGCCGGCACCCAGAGATCGACCGCGGGGTCGAGGAACTGGAACCCTCGGGGCATTACGCCGACCACGGTGTATTTCGCTCCGTTCAGCAGCAGGTCCTGGCCGATCAGCTGCGGATCGGCGCCGAAACGGCGCACCCAAAGTCCGTAACCCATGACGAGCGCGAGCGGCGCTCCCGGACGCCCGTCGTCGGCGGTAAATGTGCGGCCGACTGCGGCGTTAACGCCTAGCACGGAGAAGAAGTTGGGAGTGACCGTGTCCGTATGCAGGTATTCCGGATTCCCATGACCGGTCAGGTTGAGCGAATCGTGGGTCAAAGCGGCCATGTCGTCGAAGACGTGATTGCTCTGCTTCCACTGCTGGAACGCCCAGGGGCTGCCATTGTTGCGAGGAAAGCCGTAGGGGGTGTCGTCCTGCCACACCATCACCAGCCGTGAAGGATCACGATACGGCAACGGGCGCAATAGCACGGCATTAGCGATGCTGAAAACCGCGGTGGTAGCGGCGATGCCAAGCGCCAGCGCTGCGCCCGCGAACAGCGTGAAGCCCGGGGACTTGCGAAACATGCGGGTGGCGTAGCGAAGGTCCTGCGCCACCTGGTCCAGCCGTGGCAGTCCGCGCTGCTCGCGGTAGGATTCGCGCAATCGGGCCGTTCCGCCCAGGCGCAAAAGCGCTTGGCGACGAGCTTCCTCTGGGGTCATTCCGCGGTGGAGGTTCTCCTCGATGAGCATGGTGGTGTGCGACTCGAGTTCTTCGGCAAAGTCCTGGTCGAGGCGGCGCATGCGCGCCCAGCACCATACCCGCGAACCCCACGTCCTTAGCCGCTCCCACATGCGCTCCCTCCTTTAGAGCTGCAGCACCCGCCCGATCACGCCTGCAATGCGTTCCCAGTTTTCTGTTTGTTCGCGCAGCTGCCTCAAGCCACGAGCGGTGATGGAGTAGAACCTCGCCTTGCGGTTGTTTTCCGACGTGCCCCACGCCGCCGTGATCCAGCCCTTCTGCAGCAGGCGCACCAGCGAGGCGTAAATCGTGCCCTGGTTGAGCTCCAGCACCTCTTCACTGATCTGCTCGATGCGGCGTGCCATTCCGTAGCCGTGCAAAGGCCCCATCGCGTGCAGGGTCTTAAGCACCATGAGATCGAGCGTCCCCTGCAGGATTTCCGACTTCGTTTTTCCCATACTCCTGTTGCTCCCCCACAGGAGAGAATGCACCCGCTCCTGTGGGATGTCAACAGGGATGTCAGACAGAACCGAATTATGACGGGACCGGTTCTTGCGCCACCGCCTCACCAGCCGAAATTCCACGTGCTATTCTCGTCTCCATAAGGCTTTTTCCTGGCGGGAGGAACTCATGCGTAAGCCAAGCCGCGCGTTGCTGGCACTCATTCTGTTCGTGACCCTGGGGGCTGCTCAAGGCCCGAAGAAATTCCAGCCCGGATTCAACCTGTTTTCCAAGCAGCAAGACGTACAACTCGGCCAGGAATCGGCCGCCCAGGTACGCAAGCAAATGACCATCGTGAAAGATCCCTTCCTCAACCAGTACGTAAATCTGGTGGGCAAGCGCCTGGCCAATTCCCGGGAAGCCCAGGAGAGCGAATTCCCTTTCACCTTTGAGGTGGTGGCCGATCCCTCGATTAACGCCTTCGCCCTGCCCGGCGGCCCCATGTTCATCAACACCGGCCTTTTGAAAGCAGTGGACAGCGAAGCCCAGTTGGCCGGCGTCATGGGCCATGAGATGTCCCACGTGATCTTGCGCCACGGCACCAACCAGGCGTCCAAGAGTGAACTCATCCAGCTGCCCGCGATTCTCGGATCGCGGATGGCCGGCGGCTCCCTGGTCGGACAACTTGCACAGCTCGGCATCGGGTTGGGCGCCAACAGCGTCCTGCTCAAGTTCTCCCGCACCGCCGAAACCCAAGCCGACCTCACGGGAACTCACCTGATGGCGGAGGCCGGGTATAACCCGATGGAGATGGCGCGGCTCTTCAAGAAACTCTCCGCTCAAGGCGGCCAACGCGCACCCCAGTTCATGTCGGACCACCCCAACCCTGACAACCGCGAGCGCGCCATCGCCGAGGAGGCCAGCCATTTGCCCAAGCGGACCTACAGCTACCAAACCGGGCAGTTCCAGCAGATGAAGCAGGTGGTGGCCGGCATTCACGAGCCCCGTCCCAAGACCGCTCCGCGCTAGCGATGACCGACCTTCGCCGCCGCGTTGGGCCAAAGACCCACAGCTCTATGCCTTACACCCTTCTTGAATTGCTCGGTACTCGGTACCCGGTACTGGTTACTAGCTCGGTTTGACTTCCCGTCCATTGCGCCCTAGATTAAAAGCAGCTCTTTACAGGGCCCATCCCACCAGTGGGGGCGTCACGGCTTCGACGGAGATGCTTGCGGCCAAGAGGCATGCCGGGGTGCACACACCCGTAATCGCGTGCAAAACAACAATTGCCAATCAACAGATGGCATACGCTGCTTAATTTAGTTAAGTAGCCGTTCTCGGAGGCTTCGCCCGTGGGCCTCCGAAGGACGTCGCACAGCGGGCTGCTCTTCCCGGCTACGTCTGGGCCGGGAAGCTAAGATCTCAGGCTAGCGGCTTGCGTTTCTTGTCCGTTCTGAGCGCCGGTCGCGAACGTCCTGGGGTAATGCCCAGGGCATGAACTGGACTACGCATGTAGGCTCTTGACCAGTAACATTTTCGGACGCGGGTTCGACTCCCGCCGCCTCCACCATAAAAACCTGTGCTCAGTCATCAGCCCACCGCCTCAGCGCCCGAGCAAGCCGGTCTCGCCAATCAGTAAATTAGTCATAACAAACCACTTAGGGTGTCCGGACTTTGTCTGCCCTCATCCCAACTGGACCTTTGGTCTTTGTTCTCCGGTGCTCTTCGACCCCTTCGGCTGGGTTTGTTAATGTCTACCTGTCGCGAACTCAGCCTCGCTCTCCCAAGGTGTCGCGATATAGTTTTGCATTCACTCCCATTACGAGATTCTTGTGCACCAGGTCGAAAAATCACCGACGCGTTTTCAGGAAATCCTGAACAAGCCCATTCGCGATCTGGGTTTGAAGCTCGATGGGTCTCCCCTGGACCGCTTCGTGCAACAGTTGTACCGCGAACTGGAACGCAAGAAGCTGAGCAAGTTTCGTCCGCTTTGCTACCTGACCGACGAGTGGGGGTGTCCCTCGGGCGAGCCGGTGATTGGCATTCCCTTCTATCTCGCCAACCCTGATCTGGCTTCGCTGGAAAAGG
Source organism: Terriglobia bacterium (assembly GCA_020073165.1). Classification (GTDB taxonomy): domain Bacteria; phylum Acidobacteriota; class Terriglobia; order Terriglobales; family Acidobacteriaceae; genus JAIQET01. The sequence continues at coordinate 178,799 of JAIQFP010000002.1, forward strand.
AAATGAACGATCTCGAGGATGCGCACGAGATCATGATGTACCTGCGGCATGAGGCTGGGCACGCCTTCAATTACGCCTACAGGCTCTACCGTACTCCGGAATGGAAACAGATGTTTGGCTCGTATCGCCGTCACTACCGGGACCAATACCGGCCCGTGCCCTTCTCGCGCAAGTTCGTGCGGCATCTGGCGGGCTGGTATGCGCAGAAACATCCGGACGAAGACTTTGCCGAAACCTTTGCGGTGTGGCTTACCCCGCGTTCGGGATGGCGCAAGCGTTACCGCGGCTGGGGCGCAATGGCCAAGCTGCGCTATGTGGACCGGATTACGCGCGACCTGGCCAAAACGGATCCGCTTCGCCCGCGTGGCCGCACGGACATCACGGTGGATGAGATGGAGTCCACCGTCGCCGACTTCTACCGCCAGTCCACCGCGCAACAGACTCCCGTTGCCGACCTGGCGCTGGACACCGATCTGCTGGACATTTTCAAAGTCTCCAAGAGGCGCAAGACCGGCCGTCCGGCGCGGGACTTCCTGCATGAGCACCGCAAAGAGGTGATCGATAAAATCGCCTACTGGTCGGGAGTGCAGCGCCCGCTGATCAAACAATTGGTGGAAGCGATTGAGAAAAGGATCGGCGAGCTGGGCCTGGTCGCGGACCGAACCCGCGAGTCCGAACACCTGACGGAAATCACCGTCTATGCCACGGCTCTCGCCACGAACTATCTGACCCGAGGAAAGTTTATTCAGCCATGAGTATCATCGCTGAGATGCATATAATTGGAGACGCGGCTGTCGGCCGGAGGCCCGCATGATCGGCGCCAAGCTGAAAATTGCTGTTCTCTACGACCTGTGGGACGACGGAACGGCCCCAGAGCCGGTTGAAAAGCCCGCCCGCACCACCAAGCCGCGCAAGAAGACCAAGCACGAGAAAGAAGACCGGGAAGAGATTTTCGAAGCGCTGGAGAAACTTGGCCACCAGCCCTTCTATCACGTGCTCGACGGCGGCCTCCAGTCCCTGCACGCGGTGGCCAAGTGCGGAGCCGATCTGATCTTCAACCTGACCGAAGCCTTTGCCGGCGACGACACCAAGGAGATGAATGTCGCCGCCTATCTCGACCTGCTGGGTCTGCCCTTCACCGGCGCCGGCCCGCACGCCACGTTCCTGGCCCAGGACAAGGCCACTGCCAAGAAGATGTTCGCCTTCCATGGCATTCGCACCCCGTACTTCGCTACTGCCTATCGCGGCCGCATCGACCACGCCCATGACATTTCCTTCCCCCTCATCGTGAAGCCCCTGCTGGAAGACGGCTCCATCGGTATCGACTCGGAATCGGTGGTCAGCGGCGTCAAGGAACTCATGGAACGGGTGGAATATCTTCAGAACGAATTCGATTCGCCGGCGCTGATCGAGGAATACATCGAAGGTCGCGAGATTTACGCCGCAATCCTCGGCAGCTACGAGCACGCGCACGCGCTGCCACTAGTCGAACTTGACCTCTCCCGCCTGCCCAAAGGCACGCCCAAGATTGCCAGCTGGGACGTCAAGTTTGAGAAGGATACAGAAGTACACAAGCTCACCAAGTCCGCCGTCGCTGAGGATCTTGATGAGGAGACCGCTGCCCGTCTGTCAGACACCGCGCTGGCTGCTTACCGCGCTGTCAAGTTGCGCGATTACGGCCGCATTGACATGCGCCTCTCCCCCAAGGGCGACGTGTACGTGATCGAAGCCAATCCCAATCCCTGGTTGTCCAGCAAGCACGAGTTCGCCATGGCCGCCAAAGCTTCCGGCCGTTCCTATACGCAGCTGATCGGCGAAATCGTGGATTTGGCAATGGCCCGATATGCCCCGCGGAGCGGGTCGACAGCAACTTCCTGAAGCACTGCTTGTCGACTGCCTCTAGAAGGCGGTGGGATCCATCAATTGCAGCGGAAATGCCGCCGGCACCGCGGGCACGGTAAGAGTCTGCGTAGTCCTTCCCGCCAGGCTGGGATCAAAAGGCACAAAGCCCAGGTTCAGCGCCGGCGATCCGGGCGACAGCGTATAGTCGTCTCCGCTGGGATTGGCAAACATGGGGTCCAGGTTCTGCGAATGCATGTCCTCCCCCAACACCTGCCATTGTGCCAACGTATAGCTGGTTTCCTCGTGAGTGGTGGGATCGGTGGTGATGAACGTGGGAGCCTTGCCCGTTGTGTTCCAGTAAAGATTGTGGTCCAGCACAAATCGCGTTGAGCATGGCACCGGCTGGCCGCTGCCACCCACGTCGTAGCACGACCAGTTGCCGCCTTGCGGCTTGCCTAGATCGAAATACGAAATATTGCGGGTAAAGCTGAAGGAAGACGGATTGTCGCCGCCCCGCTGGATGGTGTGGGGATCGCCCAAGGCAAAGATGTTGTTGTCCACCAGGTTGTTCTGCGGGTAAATATCGTTAGTATTGTCGGAAAGATTGTTGAAAAAGCCGGCGGAGGAAGTCCGGTACACCAGGTTATTGCGAGCCACCACGTTGGACGTTCCCTGATCGAAGTAGATCCCGTGGCCACCATAGCCATCGCTGTCCTGCCAGTTGTGCGTGACGTCGTGGACCACGTTATTCAGAACCTGGTTTCCGGTGGTTGCTGACGAAGCAAAATAGATTCCTCCCATGTCGCTGGTTACGCCTTGCCCCAGGTCGTGCACCAGGTTGTACGAAACCATGTTGTCGTGTGCCAGGCCGGCACCCCCCGCGATGCCATACTGGAAACCCACTCCGATCGCTCCGCTGTAGAAATCGTAAACCTCGTTGTGGGTGATGGTGTTGTGGTGAGAATCTCCCACCCAAATGCCGGTGCCGATCCCGGTCGGCTGGACTCGGCCGCCACCCGCTATCACATTATTCTGTACCAGCGTGTGCTGGGCCACACTCGCATCGGTGGTGTTTCCGTTCGGCCAGGACCCGATTCGGATGCCGCCCGCTCCCAGGTCGAACAGAGCGCTGTTAAGTACCTGGTTGTCGGTTGTGCTCGCCGATCCGTTGCCCTCAAACTCAACACCCCAGCCCTGCGTATGCGAAATGGTGCAACCGTCGAGAGTGATGTTGCTCGATCCCGTGAAGCTCAACGCCGCCGTCACCGTGGGAATGCCCTGCGCATCGCCATAGCCGGTGACCGGCGGCATCCAGTTGTCGTGGGAAAACACGATGCCGGTGAATGTCACATACTGCAGATTCGTCGCCAGGATCAACTGCGCCTGCTGTGGAACAATGACCGAGTCCTTAGCCGGGGTTTCGTTCTCCTTCGCAAGGTACGTCAGTGTCCACATCCCGCTGCTGCTGGTGCACGCCGGAGGATTGGTGCAGCGGTCCAGGTACCATTGCCCCGGTTGGGTCAGTGCTTCCTTGACATTCTCGATCAGATAACGATGTCCGGTGATGAAGCCATTGACGGGACCTTGAATCGTGGGGCCGGTCAGATAAGCGATGCGGTTCCCTGCATCCACCGACTGCAGACGCATGCGGCTCATCGTCCAAACTTCAAAGTCCAGGATCTCCACGTCACCCAGTGCCAGGCTGTGGTAATTGGTGGCAACGTCATTGCTGTTGAAGTGGAAACGATCAAAACATTGCCACTGTCCGCCGGTCTCGAAGGCGCAATTGGCCGACGAGGATGACTGGTACACCGGTCCGGCGTTGTAGAGATTTCCAGCGAGCGTCGTGCGCGGCCGGTAGCGCCGCTCGCCGTTGTAGAACAGCGCCTCGAAATTCTGGAAGCTGCTGGAACTGAGCTGCGCCGTCCACACATTGCCCGAGGTGTTCTTCCATCCGGTGATCGGTGTTCCGCCACTGATCACTGGAGTTTCGCAGGGATAGTTTTCATAACTGATGGGGGAGGTTGCGCTGCCGGAATCACTCGCGGAGAAAACCAAGGGTGCGCTAAGGAAATAATTTCCGCCGCGGATCATGACCACATGCTTGCCGCCGGGTTCGCCCTGCACCGCGCGCCGCGCACGATCGGGGCTGGCAAAAGGACCATCGCTGTTATCACTGTTAGGTGCGTCGAGAGTTCCGCTCCAGTTGTCGTTGCCGTCCGTGGCCACGTAGAAATCAGCCAAACCGGTGCCACAGCCGTTCCCAGAACCACCCTGGCCCTGCCCATCATTGAGGGTGGGACCGTTCTTGCCCCCGCAGCCGACGAGAACGAGGAGAAACAGCACCAGCCAGGCTACTATCAGCCGGTTTCGCACGAGGGGCCTCCAGAGCTGCTCGCGGACGGTCGTGGTCAAAAATCGAGGGTAGCGCCAATGTTGTCTCCGGGGCAGGTCACGAAGGGCCACAGGAGGGCCTATGCAGTTGCACTTCAGAAGGACAGTAACCTGCCCAGGTGGCCAATGAACGGCCGCGCGCGAACTCCCGGTTCACACCCGCATTCCGCAACAGAAACGTGCACGCAAGGTCCAGGCTGCTGATTCAACCTGCTTTCCCCGCTGCGCTCAGAACCGGGAACTGTGAACCGAGAGCTGAACCCGACAAAGAGGGACCTGAATGAATCGCACACTCTCGTGGGCATTCGCTGCCACCCTTGTCCAGCCCCCAAGCCCAGATTCGCGTTTACAATAAGATGTAACCATGTCATCCACCCGTACTGCTCGCCCGGAAACCGCTGCAGCGGAGATCCCTCCGGTTCCATTGACCATCGAAGGCTACAGCGTGCTGCATCAGATGATGCGCTTTCGCTGGCCGGCTTGGCGCCAACTGCGTCCCGCGCAAAAGAACGCGATCATCCATGAAGCCACCAGCGTCCTGGCCAAGATGGAGCAGAATCCCGCCGGCCAGTCGGCGCTTTACTCCCTCATCGGACACAAGGGCGACCTGATGTTCGTCCACTTCCGCCAATCCTTTGATGAGCTGAACCAGGCGGAATTGCATTGGGCGCGCCTGCGGTTGAGCGACTATCTCGAGCCCACCACTTCTTACCTGTCGGTGATCGAACTCGGGCTGTACGAGTCGACCATCAAAGCCTACAAGGCTCTGGCGGAGCGCGGTGTCGAAACACATTCCGAAGAGTGGAAGCGCGAGATTGCTGACACGGTCGCGCGTCAAAAAGAGGCCATGCACCCGCGGCTCTATCCCGACCTGCCCAAGCACCGCTACCTCTGCTTCTACCCCATGGACCGCCGCCGCGGCGAAGACAAGAACTGGTACACCCTGCCTATCGAAGAACGTGCCCGGCAGATGAACGAACACGGCCTCGTCGGCCGGCGCTATGCCGGAGAAGTCCGGCAAATCATCACCGGCTCAATCGGCTTCGACGACTGGGAATGGGGCGTGGACCTGTTCGCCGACGATCCCCTGGTCTTCAAGAAGCTGATTTACGAAATGCGCTTCGACGAAGTAAGTGCCGTATACGCGCTCTTCGGAACGTTCTACGTAGGCGTCCGTTGCCCCGCCGCAGGTCTAGGCACGCTGTTGCGCGGCGAGCTACCAAAGTAACAACCTGCCGTAGAGACACAGCTTGCTGCGTCTCCCCAAGGCAAATTTGGCGGACCTTCCGAACAAATTCCGTTACAAGTCTTCCAGCCCTGGAGAAAAAAATGCCCCTTGGACTCATCGAATACAAAGACGCCAGCCCGGAAGTCCGCGCCGTGTACGACGACATCATGGCCACGCGCAAGACCGACTGGATCAATAATTTCTGGAAAGCGCTCGCCCACGATCCCGCTACCCTCAAGCGCACCTGGGAAGACATCAAGCAGATCATGGCGCCGGGAGCGCTCGACCCACTCATCAAGGAGATGATCTACGTCGCGGTGAGCGTCAGCAACCAGTGCGGCTATTGCATCGCCTCGCACACCGCCGCTGCCAGAAAAAAGGGCATGACCGACGCCATGTTCCACGAGCTGATGGCGGTGGTCGGCATGGCTAACGAAAGCAACCGCTTGGCAGCGGGATACCAGGTGGAGATTGATGAGCAGTTCAAGACTAGTTAGTCGGGAGTCAGGTATCAGACCTCAAGTATCAGGTCAGTGCTCCGTCAATCATTCGCCGCTCTTGGGCTTGTTTTCGAGCTCGTCCTTCACGTGCTGAGGCAGGTTGTTCATCCGTTTGATGAAGGCGGCAAGGGTCCACAGTTCCTGGTCGGAATCCCAGGCACCGTTCGCGAACATCCCGGTTCTGCGGATGCCATGTTTTGCCACCCAGAATACCTGCGCCTCGGTGTACTCGGTCCCCACGACCGCTAGTTGGGGAGCGGATGGATTCAAGGCATGGGGAAACTTGTTTTGCTTTCCTGGTGCTCCGTGGCAGCCAGCGCATTCGCCGCGATATTGCTTTCCCCCAGCGATGAGGTTCTCGTCCGTGGGCTGGACGGGATTGGAGAGCTCGGGCGCGTTTCGCCGGACGGCAGCATGCACCGCAGCCCGCATGAGGTAGTCCTCCAATCGCGATGCCGGCACGTCACCGCGCACCTCGGCCAGCCCCAGCCGCAGGCATCCGAAACCCCCGAGGACCAGAAGCAGCAGGGTGGCGAGCACCCCCAGAAAAAAGTTCTTCATGGGACCCTCCGTGATCTTGTGAATTTGCCGGGAGACAATTCCAGGAACCCGCCTTCAGGCTCGCAGCTTCTTCTTTGGACGAGGCCTTGGCATCTTGGATAGCGGGAATTTGAATTCGTGCTGCGCCATGTTCACCCGGCGTCCGCGAAAAACTATGCCTTCCGCTTCCAGCCGCAGGCGCTGTTCGATTGCCGAATCTCCGCGCAATTTGATCTCTCCCCCAGCGCCCAGCACCCGTTGCCAGGGCAGACCGAAGGAGCGATGCAGCGTCCAGGCCACCTGCCGTGAGGCTCCAGGATAGCCCGCGGCCCGGGCGACGGCTCCGTAGGTAGAGACCTTACCTCGTGGAATCTTGCGGATGGTGGCCACAATCCTCTGGCGCATGTCTGACATTGAAGGTTGATAGATTCGAAGGCGACTTCGCGGGATTCACCAAAGCTGGGTTGGCGCGTCCTTACAGCGCAATCCATCCCACCCGGATCAGCCACAGCGCTCCCACTGAGACCAGCAGCCACAACAACACACCTTGGAGGAGGGGGCGATGCCCGACCCGCTTTAGAGTCGCCACAGAGATCCCTGCACCGATCAGATAGAGCGTCACCGTAAGTCCGATCTTGGCAATCTTGCTGAGCATTCCGTAGGCTGGCGCGCCCGCCGGCCAATACGTGTTGCATACCGCCGCCAGGCAGAAAAAAGCAATGAACCAAGGCCACTGGATCTTCGCTTTCGCCCCGCGATACACCGCCGTCCCCACCGACATGGGCACGATCCACAAGGCGCGGGCCAGTTTCACAGTCGTGCCCACGGCCAGGGCGACGGCCCCGTACTTAGCTGCCGCTCCCACCACCGAACTGGTGTCGTGAATCGCCAGCGCCGCCCACAGCCCGAATTGCGTCTGCGTCATTCCCAGCGCGGATCCGATGGGCGGAAAGATCAGCAGAGCAATCGAGTTGAGCACGAACACCGTGCCCAGTGCGACCGCCATCTGCTCTTCGCTGGCCTCGGTGATCGGGCCGACTGCCGCGATAGCACTGCCGCCGCAGATGGCCGTCCCCGTGGAGATCAGGAACGCTGATTTGTGCTGCACCTTGAGCAGCGCGCCCAGTGACATCCCCACGGCCATGGCAAAGCTGATGCTGAGCAGCGTATAGAGAAAGCCGCTACGTCCGGCATGAATGACTTCGTGCAGGTTCATCCCGAATCCGAGTCCCACCACCGACGCTTGTAGCAGATATCTGGTAAACCTTTTCGACTCCCGCTGGAAAGGATGGGTGAGCGTCAACCCAAAGGCGAGCCCTAACGCCAGGGCCAGGGGCGGCGACACCAATCCGCTGGCAGCTGCAACCAGGCCAATGATGAAAACTAACTTGGAGATCATGCGGTCAGGATTTTCCGGATACTACAACAACAAACGGGCGGGCAAGGCGCCCGCCCGCCAAGTTTCGAAATGCTTCTCGCAGAAGCGGCACTACGCGGCTACGCTCTTGCCGAACGCTTCAACCGCGCGCTCTTCGTTGTCGTAAACTTCAAAAACCGTGAGCAGCTTGGTCACCTGCAGCAAGTCGCCTACGCGCTGCGTAAGATTGGCCAGCTTTACGGCGCCGCCGGCGTTGTGTGCGGTGGTGTAGAGGGACACCAGCGTCCCCAGCCCGCCGCTATCGATGTAATTCACACCCCCCAGGTTGAGCACGATGCGGTTGTTCTCCGCGATCAGCTTCCGCACCGTGTCGCGCAGCATGGCGGATTCCTCGCCAAACACGATTCGACCATGGCAATCCACAATGAGCACGCCCGCAATGGTTCGGGTACTGAGTCTGAGTTGCACGGGGCCCTCCTTTGGCTGGCGCGCATGCCAACCCACGCTAAGCGTATCCCTGGAGTGCGTTTCGCGCAAGAGTCTGGTGGCAGAATTTCGCGGAAAATCCGCGTTTCAGCGCCCAAATTGAACCGCCGACCCAGGAAAAATGGGGTAGTATGCCGTGCTGGCGCGGGCCGCGGTGTCCCCGCCCATCACGTATAATCAGAGTTTCCTCACCATGAGCTACCAGGTCCTGGCGCGCAAGTACCGTCCGCAGAAGTTCTCCGAAGTCATCGGGCAGGAACACGTTACCCGGACCCTGACGAATGCCCTGGAGCAGGGCCGCACCGCCCACGGCTACATCTTCAGCGGGCACCGGGGCATCGGCAAGACCACCGTCGCCCGTATTCTGGCCATGTGTCTGAACTGCCGGTCGTCCGACAAGCCCCTGGCCGAGCCCTGCGGGGTATGCGAGTCCTGCACCGAAATCCGCGCCGGCAACTCGGTGGATGTGATCGAAATCGACGCTGCCACCAACCGCGGCATCGACGAAATCCGCGAACTCCGCGAGGCCGCCCGTTACCGTCCGGCCCGCGACCGTTTCAAGATCTACATCCTCGACGAAGCCCACCAGATCACCGACGCCGCCTTCAATGCCCTGCTGAAGACGCTGGAGGAGCCGCCCGGGCACGTGGTGTTCATGCTGGCTACCACGCAGCCGGAAGATATCCCGCAGACCATCCGCTCGCGCTGCCAGCACTTCAGCTTCCGCGCTGTTAGGTTTGAGGAGATTCTCGGGCAACTGAAAGACCTCGCCGGCCGCGAAAAAATCCAGGCCGACGAAGATGCTCTCGCCCTGCTGGCCGAAGCCGGTGATGGCTCCATGCGCGATGCGCTCTCCATCCTCGACCAGGCCATTGCTTCGTGTGGCGGCCGTCTGACTGCCGAAGCGGTGCGGCAACTGGTGGGCGCTGCGCCTTCGGGGACGCTGGAAGAAGTGATGCAGGCCGTCGCCCAGGGATCGAGCGAAGCAGTGCTGCGGCTGGTAGACCGGCTGCTCAGCGAAGGCCACAACCCTACCCACTTCGCCCGCCAGATGGTGAGATTTCTGCGTAACACCGTGGTCGCGAAAGTGGCGGGCGGTGACTCTTCCCTGCTGCAGATTTCTGGCGACGAGCGCCAGCGTGTTGCCCGTGTCGCAGAGCTGTTCAGCGAAGAAGACCTGGCGCGGCATTTGCAGATCATGCTGCGCACTCACGGCGAACTCGGTTACCGGCAGGAGCAACGCTTCCACCTGGAGCTCGGCCTTCTGAAGATGGCCCACGCCCAACGCCTGCTGCCGCTGGAGCAGTTGTTGAGCGAGGCGGGAGCCGCCTCGGCGAGCGTTCCGCGCAGCCCCGGCAAACCAGCGATGGTTCCCGACAGGCGAGCAGAAGCCGCTCCCGCCGCGCGTTCCAGTTCCGTCTCGCCGTTTGCTGCCGACTCCGCGCGCAAGAGTGGATCGAAGCCGGAGCTTTCCACGGAGGAGACTCCCGCCGGAGGTCCACGCATTGTGCCGTCCGTGGCCGCAACCACCCCGGTCGTGATGGGATCGACGGCGCCCGCAGCAATGCCGCAGCGCGCCCCGGAACTTTCCCCCGAGCCCAATGGCAGCTCCCCGGAGCCCGAACCCGCCGAGCCGGAAGATTTGCGCGAGGCCGTGTTGCGCGCCCTCTCTGGCCACCCCACGCTGGCGTCAATGCTGGAAAGTGGCGATTGGCGCGTCGAAGGAAACGAACTGGTGATCAAGGTAACTGCGTCCGCAACGGTCATTGATATGTCGCTGGGCGCCGATGCCAAACGGCTGGCCATCGCAACCGCCAGCCGAGTCCTGGGACGCGCAGTGAAGGTGAAAGTAGTTTCGGGCGGCCAGGCGGAGAACGCGCCGGCCCGGCCTGCTTCGAATGGTGGCGGCCGAAGCCGCGCCGAACAAGATCCGATTGTCCGCCGCATGAAAGAAAAGTTCGGGGCGGAGATCAGGACGATTATTGATTACAAGGAAAGGAAGTAAGTTCAGGTTTCAAGGTTCAAGGTTGCAAGGACCAACCGCGGTCGGCCCCGAGACATTGAAACTCTGAAACCTTGAAACTTTGAAGCCTTTATGGGCAGCTTCAACCTCCAGCAGCTGATGTCGCAGGCCAAGCAGCAGTACGAAATCCTGCAAAAGAAGATGGAAGAGACCGTTGTCGACTTCTCTTCCGGCGGTGGCAGCGTCACCGTCAAAATGAATGGCCGCAAGCAGGTGCTCGCCATTCAGATCGATCCGGAAGCGGTCAAGGCCGGCGATATCGAGATGCTTCAGGATCTGATCACGGCCGCCATCAACGGCGCTGGCCAGAAAATCGACCAGACCATGCAGTCCACCATGGGCGGCATGCTGGGCGGACTGGGAATACCGGGGCTCTAGTCGCCAGGCTCTGGGCGCTAGGCTCTGAGCCCGACATCCGGGTTGCAGCGACCTAGAGCCCAGAGCCTAAGGCCTAGAGCCTTTTCCAAACAGGTGAATGCATTGTCCAAATTCGCTGAGCCAATGTCGCGACTGATCGATGAGCTGAAGAAGCTGCCGGGCATTGGCAGCAAGAGTGCGCAGCGGCTCGCCTTCTACATTTTGCGCTCCAGCGACGAAGATGCCGAAGCGCTGGCCGCCGCGGTCCGCGACGTCAAAGCCAACCTGCGGCTGTGCTCCACCTGCAACAACATCACCGACGTCGATCCCTGCGTCTACTGCAGCAGTGCCACCCGCAACCAGCGACTGGTGTGCGTGGTGGAGGAGCCCACTAACATCGCCGCGATCGAGAAGACCAAACACTTCAACGGCGTCTATCACGTGCTGCACGGCTCCATTTCCCCGCTGCACGGAATCGGTCCCGAGCAGTTGCGCATCGCCAACCTGATGCGGCGCGTCGAGGGCGAACAGGTGGACGAAGTCATCATCGCCACCAATCCCACCGTGGAAGGCGAAGCCACGGCAGTTTATCTCTCCGGCCAACTGCGCCGCCCCGGGCTCAAAGTCACGCGCATCGCCATGGGGATTCCCGTGGGCAGTGACATCGAATACGCGGATGAGATCACCATGCTGAAGGCGATGGAAGGGCGGCGGGAGTTGTAAAATCGGACTCGACGGCCCTTCACAGCTCATATTCGGGCCTGGAGTATCGATGAGCTTGCGTAAATCGACCCTGCAAACCTTTCTGGTTACTGTACTCGCCAGCGCATCAGTCTGCCAGCAATCGCCAAAACCAGCAGCCGCTTCAGGGCCCACAAAGGCGGCAGATTCCTTATGCAGCGCAGGCGGGATACTCTGTGTTGCCAAGTCACTGGAACACTCTCTGATTTCCAGTCCTTTGCAGATTGCAGTGCAAGTGAGTTCCTCTGAAGACATCCAAGTAGATTGGGAAGTCGATGACGCTGCGGGTCAAGCCTTAGTGTCAGGATCGAGCTACGATTACGTTGACCCTCCGTTTACCACTACGTCTTCATCAAAGACCTTGCATATCAAGCAATACCTGCTTAAACCTTCGAAATCAGCCGTGGGAATGCTTGTGCTGACTCCAAGCCGCTTTGATGTTTCATCGGGTAAAACTGACTTGCCAAAGCTCGAGATCCCTATTCGGCTGAATATTGCGACGACAAAGCTGACCATCCTTTTGCCGGCGGATCCCGACAAATATCAAGCCGAGGTTGCCAGTTCTGTTGAGGGCGATTTCTCCGCTCGCTTTGAGCCGAAGACTCCGCTTGTCCCGCAATCAGTGATAGTCATGAAGGTCGCCAGAGGTGACCTGATGGGTACCACCGCCGAGGCCGTCTTGCAGGCTATGCCTGGCCAGGCAACGTGGCATGTGACAAACGTGCGGATGGACGGCGGCGTCGCGCACATAAAGCTGGACGCGGGGGGATGGGCTGGCGTGACATACTACTCGCGTGCCATCTGTTTTCTGATAGACAAGTCGCTGCTCCGATTCAGAGGCGTGGCACAGGTTATATTCGACTAACCGGGAGAAGCCTGCAACATGCTTAGCCGGAATGGCCCAGGGATTAGACCGGCACCTGCCAAATCGTTCCGCACCACACAACCAACCTTGCCAACTTGTGCAAGATTTTGCCCTAGCCTCCCGCCCCCGAAACTAAACCGTCCTCTGCTCGCCAATCCATATCCAATAACACATTATCTTACAATCAGTTGCAAACACTCCTTCGAGCAGCAGATAAGCACCTGGCTTGGCATGGTGGTTGCTCTAATCTCACCGTCCGCTTCCTCGCTCCTCTGATTTTCATGCTGGCGCGGGGATGTGCAGATCGGGCAACCGAAGCGGCCACATATGGGCCGGATGCACCCTCGGCGTTAGCTTTTGCGCCGCGCTGTGATGTAACCGCATCTCAACTCGACGCGACGAAAAACCGGGCCAACCAGCCCGGTTTTCTTATAGAAGCAGGTTTCAGAGTTTCAAGGCTTCAAAGTTTCAAAGTCTCGTCATTGAAACCTTGAAACTCTGAAACCTTGAGACCATCCAGAAAGACATTCTCTTCCTCGACGACAATCCCTTCCGGCATCACTCCCCGGTTGTACTCCGCCATGCGGTTCTTCCATTTGAGAAACTCGGTGATGGTTTGCGGCTCAATGCGGATTTCCACCCGCCGCAAACTGGCCAGCAGCAAATTCATCTCGTAGCGGAAGCCGACCGCGGTGCGCAAGTTCTTCGCCGAAGCACGAGCCATCTCCACTTTCCGGTTGCGGCACTCGATCAGTCCCCAGCCACCCGGCAATTCGTCCACACCAATCAACCCCTTCGGCGCCAGATAGAATCGCTCGCATCCCACACCCATCTCCGGCTTACGCCGAAATGGCTTTTCGCGATCCGCCAGAAAATCAGCGCGGGAGATCTTGCACTCGACGAGCACCGAGTGGCAGGCGCGTTTCCATCCGATGGCGTCGGGCATCTCGCCGCTGACGCAGGCCTGTTCGGAGAGCACGACGCCACAGCGGTAATGCCGCAGCCACTCCACCGCCTTCTGCACCAGTTGAGGGTGAGTCATGAATTTGAACGTACCCTAGGGACGGCTGTGCAGGGGAGTGACGGAGTAGCTTCGAGTTGCCGGTCGCTAGTTGCTGGCCACCGGTTTTCGAGGCGGTCGCAGAGGTTGCACGATCACCGGACGCCGGCAAACCACTTCCAGCAGATGCCGTGCCCCCGCGATCGCCTCCGCCCGGCGGTCGCGTGGAGAATAGCCGCGGGCGCCGATGACCACGAATCCATTCTCATGGCGCACGTCGAGCCGCTGGATGCGGCCATCGCGCGGGATGTCGAAAGCGTCCGCCAGGCGCAACATCCCCGCCAGTTGCAACACGCTCTGCCGCTGCCCGGGAGACAGTCCGCGCAGGGCCTTCTGTCCCGGTCGGGGCAACGCCCCACGATGATAGCGAGCGATAATCCCCGCGATGCGGAGGCTTTCCTTATTCCAGCCCAGCGGGGACGCCAGGCGGCGGATTAGGCGATAGCTCGCCTTGTGGCGTCCCTTTTCGTGCTTGGAGCGGCCCACATCGTGCAACAGCGCCGCCACCCGCAAAATACCCCGCAGATCTGCACCCGCTGGCTCCGGCGGCACCCCGTTCCCTGCCAATCCGTCATAGAGCTGCAGCGCCAGCCGCGCCACATGATTGGAGTGCTTGAAGTCGGGATCCAGGTTCGACGCCCACAGCATCAGCCGCTGCAAGGCGACTGACTTGATCTCTTCCCCCTGCGGCAACTCCGCCCGCCAACCGCTCCACAGCGAGCCTTTCCCCACCATTTTTTCCCGATACTTCGCAATTCTGCGGTCGCGTTCCTCGCGGACGCGAGCCTGCCAGCGCGCCCGCGCCTCCGCGTCGGGAAAAGCATGAATCTGCAACGCGGTCGCCCAAAGCACGTCGAGATCATGCACCTCGCCCAGAATGTCCTGCAATTCTTTGAGGTCGTCACGCCAGGCATGGTGCTGCTGGGGCAGGAAATTCTCCACGATGTAGCGGAACCGCTTCAGCCCGATGCGCAGACGGTGAAACGAAACCTGGGAGCGGTTGCGCAGTGCGCGGCGATGCAGCTCGTGGGCCTCCACCCAGCGCTCTAGGGCAAGGTGCTTAAAGATCGCGTTTCCCTGCTTCACCCTCGCCGCCCGCCGCGGCAGATGGCTGCTCCAGCGCACCCACTGCTTGCGGTCGAAAGCCTTGAGGGCCTGCGCCGCCTCCGCCTTCAGCTGCACCTCGCGGCTCGCCAGATAGCGCAGCAGGACGCTGGCTGCTGGGTCGGAGACATCGCCCAGCTTGCCCACCCATTCCTCGATCACCTGCACGTCGCGCAGCTCGCCCAGGCTGCTGAACACACGCTTGCCCGCCTTCTTCATCTCTTTCCAGGCTGGATCGGGATGGATAGCCATCAGCCCATCGGCCATGGAGCGGCACCGGCGCAGAGCAACCCGCAAGTCGTGAACCGGATCGGGCGCGAAATCCACGCTGGCCCGGTCACACTCTTCCAGCACCCTCTGCATCCAGAAAGCGAGGCCGGCCTGCTGTTCGGGTTTCTTACCTGCGGTAGCGGCGGCGTGCAAGAGAGTTCCCTGATCCTCGGACAACACTCTATTGTCGCCGTAGTCAGAAACTTATTCCAGTGCCAATGGCGACCGGGCACCGGCGAACAGCCCTGTGCCTGGCGAATCAGGCGATTTCCCCGGCGAAACGCGGCCTCACCAACCGGTCAATGGCGAAAACCCGACTCCTTCACCACTGGCTAAACCCGTTACCTCCGTAATGTGCAATGACTTACCCTTCCGCATTACCCTTAGCGGGTAGCCCGAGTCCAGGAGCGGCGTATTTCCACGACCGACACAACCAAGGAAACGCGAGCAGCCTCCGCTCGCGCCTTTGTCCACAGTCTCAACATCCTGGTGAAGTACGTCCGCCTCTACGGCTTTGAGCACAAGCGGACCGAAGGACAGTTCGAGACCACATGGGCAGAGTTACAGACGGGCTTGCCCAAGGGCGCCGATGGCAGCTTCCTGCTGGGAGTCTCAGGGAACAAACTGCTGCTCGACGGCATCCCGCTCGAGACCGGCCAGGCCGAGCGCAGCTTCGCTCAGTTGCTCACCACAGCGGGTCTGGCCAGCATTCACTTCTCCAACAAAGTAACCGTAGACGAGTTCGCCCGCCTGGTGCGCGCCTTCGCCGTCGGTGGTTCCAAGGCCCAGGACGTCGTCAAGCAGATCAAGGAAACTTTCGGGGACAGCAAGCACAGCAGCATCCGCATTAACGAGGTGAAGTTCGTGGCTGCGGACCCGGCTACCAGCGACGTCACCGTGGCAGCGCAAATCGCTGCCCAGAGCCTGGGTCCCGAATTCAGAGATTGGCTGAATGATCCCCAAAAACTGCTGCAACTGATTGCTGCGGCGGAGGGCGCCCATACTGGCAGTGTCCCAGGCGGCGCGCCCATCGGTAGTGTCCCCAACGTCAGGACCGGAGGTGGTGGCGGCGGTGGCGGGACCGGAACGGGCACCGGAGGTGGTGATGGTTCCGGCGGCGGTGATGGTCAAGGTGGCGGCGGTGGCGGTGGTGGCGCCTGGGAGGGCGGCGTCGTGCCACTCCAGGAGGAAGAAGTGATCCAGGCGATCCGCCTGCTCACTCGCTTCGGCGAAGCAACCACCGATCCGAGTATCAAGCCGGAATTTCTGCAGAAAGAACTCAGCACCGTCGACCCCAATACCAAGCTCAACCTGCAGCAGTTGCTGCAATCCCTGGCCTCCAATGTTTCCGACGCCGAGACTGATACCCCGCTGCTGATGAAGGCGGCCGAGCACATGGCCATCCGCTTCGCCCTGGAACGCTTCCAGAAAGGCGAAGTCAAGGTCAACGCCGTGCACCAGATGCTGGAGCACATGAGCCGGCAGATGGACACTTTGCGCCAGATCCTGAAAATCCAGGAAGACAAGATGAGCAAGGCCGGGATCCTGGTGGAGTCCCACGCCGACATTCTGGATCGCATGTTCTGGGCCGAAGTGCCGGAGGCAGGCAAGAAGAGCGTATTGCTCTCCAATGAGGCCCCCTGCGTTCCGCCCCGCAACGTGCGCCAGTTCATCGAAGTTCTGCTGGAACGCGACGACAAAGAAACCGCATGCGCCATCCTGCGAAACTATTTTGGATGCCTGGACGCGCCTGACCCTGAAGTGCGACGCAAGACCGCAACCGGAATCAGCCAGTTGGCGGATCTTTTCGCGGCGTCGGGGAACGACCTGATCGCCGCCACTGTTCGTAGGGTGAGTGAGGTGCTGGCCAAGGAGCCCGATCCTGACCTGCAAAGCATGCTCAGCGCTGCCTTCGTGCGGCTGAGCGCGGAAGCCAGCAACCGCAAGCAGTATGCGGCGCTAAGTGAGGTTTGCGATGGCATGGCCCTGGTGGCCAAGCAGCGGCCCGTGTTGGCCAACGAACTTCGTCCCCGCATCGGCGTGGAAAATCGCCTTCCCGAATTCATCGAAGAGGCCCTGCGTATGCCGCAGGTGCCTGCGGATCTGATGCAGGTCCTGCGCCGGACTTCGCAGGCAGCCGTGGAACATCTTGCCGACCGCTTCTTCCGCTGCATGCGGCGCGATGAATGTGACCGCATGGTCGAGGTAGTACGCGAACTGGATGCCACCGGGATGCAACAGCTGCGCGAGATTCTACGCACCAGCCAGCCCCGCCAAGCGGTCTCAGCCGTCGGTCTGATGAGCCGCCTGGATGTGCCTGGCATGTTGGAGTTGCTGGCCGTCCGGCTGCCCGAGTGGAACCGCTTTTATCATG
Source organism: Terriglobia bacterium (assembly GCA_020073165.1). Classification (GTDB taxonomy): domain Bacteria; phylum Acidobacteriota; class Terriglobia; order Terriglobales; family Acidobacteriaceae; genus JAIQET01. The sequence goes on from JAIQFP010000002.1 coordinate 195,961, forward strand.
ACCTGGTGGTGCGCCAGGTGGCCTACGGCGCAGCCCACGACCGTGGTCGTTCTCTGCTGGAGCTTCTGGAACTGCTCGATCCCCTGGTGTTGCCGCAGGCCATCGATGAAATCGGCATGAGCGGCGACCGCACCGCCGTTCCGCCTCTGGTCGTCATGGCCGAAGCCGGCGAAGCCCAGGGACGTTCCCCCTTGGTGCAACTCAAAGCCGTCGAGTCCCTCGGCCGCCTGCGCGAGCAGGAATCCATTCCCGTGCTGCGCAATCTTCTGGAAACCAAGAAGATGTGGAAGTGGGCCCATCACCGCGAATTGCGCATTGCCGCGGCCCAGGCCCTGGCCAAGATTGATCCCCGTTACGGTAGCCAGGTGTTGGCGGACAGCGGCTTGGAGCCTGCGGAACTGGCAGTCGCTCCGCTGGACGCTGCGCCGGCCTGCCCCTGGGTACGGCAGCGACGCTACGAGCGCATTGTTCTGCCGCGCACACTTTCAGCCACCATCAGCAGTTCGTGGGGAAAATCCGGCCTCCTGATTCGAGAGTTGAGTCTGGGCGGCGGCATGGGCACCAAGGAAGACAATCTCCGTGTGGGATCGGAAGCCAACCTGCAGATTTCCTTAGGTGTCCGCAGCATTCGCGCCCAGGTCCTGCTGCGCCGCACCCGCGTCAACGAAGTCGGCTTTGAAATCGTCAACACTGACCTGGAAAGCCGCTACCGCCTGCGCCACGTGCTCACGGAGTCCTTGGAGCGCGCCCCTGAGGTACGAAGTACCGAGTGGGACGGCAACCGCAAGGTGTAAGAACCCGGCAACTACCAAGCACTCAGCATTCACCCTTCAGGGCAAACCGTTCTCGCCCGGACCGCTAGTATCGCTTGGAACAAGTAGGTAATTGCTGATTGCTGACGCCACTCACAACAGAAAAGCCTCTGCCCGGACTCGAGCAGAGGCTCTGACTTGTCGCGAAACTCCCTTACTTCACCTTGGCGAAGATGATGACCAGGGTGTACAACGCCAGCGATTCGATCAGCGCCAAACCGAGAATCAGCGCCAACTGGATACCGGGCCGGGCCGCGGGATTGCGCGCCAGGCCTTCGGCCGCAGCCGCTGTGGCTTTGGCCTGTGCCAGTCCGCAGACCGCCGAGGCGATCGCCATCGAGAATCCCGCGGTAATCGCCACCCAGTTGGTTTCGCCGGCTGCCCCGCCCTGCGCGAACGCTGGCACCGCGAAACACATTGCAGACAACGCCATGAACAGATAACTCAATTTACGCATTGGTGTTTCTCCTTGTGACCACGAATTCCCGCCAGTGGGTGGTTGACGTCATCCTCGTGCAGACGCCCTCACGCTTGCGGTGGTAGTCAGTAGTCAGGAGTCAGGAGTCAGCCGAACCTGCCGACTCCTGACTCCTGACTTCTGACTCGCTTAGTGCTCTTCCGCCACTGCCCCGGCCAGGTACACCGTCGTCAGCAGAATGAAAATGTATGTCTGCAGGAATGACACGCCGATGTGCAGCCCGAGAAACAGAATTGGCACGCCCACCGGCACCAGTGAAAAAAACACCAGCGTGACCATGTCCCCGGCGAACATGTTGGCAAATAAGCGCACCGTGAGCGAGAGCATGCGGGCCACGTGGCTGATAATTTCAATCGGCAGCATGATCGGGGCCAGCCACCACATCGGCCCCATGAAATGCTTCAGGTACGCGATGCCATGGTGCTTGAAGCCCTGGGTCTGATAGTAGATGAAAGCCGTGACCGCGCAGCCCAGCGGAACCATCGGCACGGCGGTGGGCGATTCGAACCCTGGGATCAGCCCAATCAGGTTGCAGATCAGAATAAAAAAGGCCAGCGCTACCAGGAACGGTGTGAAGCCTTCGCTGTGGTGGCCAATGATTTCCTCGCTCTGCCTCACGATAAAGCCGTGTACACCTTCGAACACGTGTTGCAGGGCGCCCGGTTTGTCCACCGAGAGCCGGGATCTGACCAGAGCAAACAGGACTACCAGGAAGAGAAACACCAGCACCTGCATGGACACGGCGTTGGTGATGGGAGCCTGTGGATAGCTTGGCTCAATGTGCAGCGCCCGCAGCAACCCGGTGACCGGGCCGGCGAAGAGATGGTTCAGAAATTCCGTAAACCAGAGTTGTTCCGGCATGGATCAGCGATCCGCTCTCATTGTCCAGACTGGGATTCTTCCTACAGTCCGCGCGCTACGGCTACGTACACCTCGTAGGCGGCTTCGCACGCGATCCCTGCTACGGGCAGGAACAGGCCCGCAAACAACCCGTAGAGACTCGCGGGGGAAACAGTAAAGATAACATAAGCCCCCAGACCCATCAAAAAGTAGCGCAGCAGAAAACGCAGCACGATTCCCTTGCTCGATTGCCGCCGCCCGCTCGCTGTGATGCGATCCGCCAGTGCCGCTACCACCCGCTCCAACCAGTGAAAGTTAAGGTAGGCGATGGCGCATCCGCAAGCAAATCCCAAAGCAACCCGCCAGCCAAAACCCAGCCATGCAGCCCCGCTGCCGATCGCCCCCAGCACCATCATGGAGCGCGAAATACGGCGAAGCGCACCCGAATAAAACTCTCCGGCGACACTTGCTTCCGACTCCGCGTTGGCCGCTTCAGGTTCCAAGCTTGAGGAAGATGACGACATCTCATGACTGAATGTCGGCGCCACCGGGAAGGGCACGACTTCAGTCGTGCCAATACGAGGCCCCCTGAGACTTGGGCTCTAGCCCCTGAGGTTGGCCTTTGATTCCGACCCGTGACACCGCAGCCCCACTCATTCCGAATCCGACCCACTGACCATCCGGATCAACTCCACAAATCCAGCCACAATCCCCAGAATCAGTCCCACTAGGTACAGCCACGTCGTGTGCAGCCAGCGATCCAGCCCCTCGCCGATCAGCCAGCCCGCGACCGTTGCCGCCGGAAAAATGAAGGCCAACTGGCTGTACCTGGCAATCTGTACCCAGACGCTCTTACTTTCGGGATTCTCGCCAGGGGACGGCATTGGATTCACGATTGGCCTAGAGGAGTCCAAATCTCAGGCCACGAAACTGAGGTCCGACGTCCGAGGTCCGCTCTACCTTAGCAGCCGCGCCACCGTGGGTTGAGCGATCGGCAAAGACCACGTCACTGCCCTGATGAAATACTCCGGCAGGATTCCGATGAAGATGGTCGCGAACGCCGTTACCCCCAGCGCCACCCGCATGCCTGGGCTGATGGGAAGCCGTGTCTTGTCCGTCGCGTCGCGCATGAACATGGCATTCGCAATCTTCATGTAGTAGTACAGCCCGAACAGCGCGTACAGCACTGCCAGCGACGCCAGCACGTAGTGACTGCTTTCGATCAGGCTGAGGAAGATGAAATACTTTCCGTAGAAGCCTGCCAGGGGCGGAATTCCCGCCAGCGAAAGCAGGAACACCAGCATCAGGACGGCTTCGGTCGGGGCGCGCTGGAACAGCCCTGCAATGTCGTCAATCTCGTCGCCGATCACGTCCCGCTGGCGCAGCGAAGTAATCACCGCAAACGCGCCCAGGTTCATGAACGTGTACACCAGCAGGTAGAGCAGAATGCCCTTGAAGCCATCAAAAAATGCCGGCGCCGGAATGTCCACCGAACCCAGCGCGACCAGGCCCAGCAGCATGTAGCCGACGTGGGCGATCGAAGAATAGGCCAGCAGCCGCTTGAGATTGCTCTGCGTAAGCGCCGCCAGGTTCGCGCCCGTCATGGTCGCGATCGAGACAAACACCATTAACGGCACCCACACCGTGCGCAGCGGGTAGAGTCCCCAGAGCAGAACGCGCAGCAGCATGGCCCAAGCCGCCGCCTTCACCGCCACCGACATGAATCCCGTGATGCTGGTGGGCGCGCCCTCGTACGCGTCCGGCAACCACTGGTGGAAGGGGATGGCCGCAATCTTAAACAGCAGGCCGGTCGCCGTAGTCAGCAGCGCCAAAATCGCTACCGGAGGCACGTGCCCCTGGTTGCTCTCGACCTGCGCCGCCAGCCGTTGCTGAATCAGCACCAGGTTGGTGCTCCCAGTCAGCCCGTAGAATAGCGACAGTCCGTAGGCGAAAATGCCGGAGGAAAACGCCCCTAGCAGCAGGTATTTCAGCGCCGCTTCGTTCGACCGGCGGTCCGTGCGCAAGAAACCCACCAGGACGTAGGTCGAGATCGCCATAAGTTCCAGGCCGATGAAGATGAGCACGATGTCGAATCCGGCCGCCATGCACATCATGCCCACTACCGCAAACAGCATCAGCGAATAGAACTCGCCGTGGTGCTCACGCTCGATCTCCAGATATCGCACCGACATCAGAATGGCAATCGCCGCCCCCGCCAGGAACAGGTACCAGAAATAAATGGCGAAGTGGTCCACCCCCATCGAGTTCATGAAGGCCGCCTGGCCACTGAGCCCGGCTCGGTCCAGTGCAAACTGGATCTTGACCACTCCCGCGGCCGAGAAGCCGATCCCAACGAACGCCGTCACCGCGTTGGCCCACTTCCACTCCGCCGGCACCATCAGGTCAATCAGCAGAATGCCCAGCGCGAACAGCGTGAGCAGGATGATGGGCAGCGACATCAGGTAGTCGGTGACCGTGAAGAACTGTGAGACCCCGCCCACTTATTTCTTCCCCTTGGTATCGTTGGCAGCAACCGCTACAGGAGCAGCCACGGCCGGCAGGATCTCAGGCTGAACCGCAGCATTCACCGCATTCCCCTGCGCCGCGTTGTAATCAGCCATGATCTGGTTCACCGGCTGGTCGAGAATCTGGAAGAACGGCTTGGGATACAGCCCAATCCAGAACGCCATGATTATGAGTGGCGCGAAAGTCAGCACCTCACGCGGCGTCAGGTCGTGCAGTTTCTCGTTCTTGGGGTTGGTCACCGTCCCGAAGAAGACCCGCTGGTAGAGCCACAGCAGATAAGCCGCAGCCAAAATTACGCCGGGAGCCGCCCATGCCGCCCACCTCCAGTTCGCCATGAACGTTCCCTGCAGAATCGTGAACTCGCCGACAAAGCCGTTCAGCAGCGGCAACCCCATGGACGACAGGAACATGATCATGGTGATGGTGGCGTACACCGGCATCACGTTGGAAATGCCGCCATACTCGGAAATCTCGCGTGTATGCCGTCGCTCGTAGAGGATGCCGACGATCAAGAACAGCGCGCCGGTCGAAATGCCGTGGTTGACCTGCTGCAGCACCGACCCGCTCAACCCCAGCGGCGTGAGCACGAAGATTCCCAGCGTGCAGAACCCCAGGTGGCTGACCGACGAGTAGGCCACCAGCTTCTTCATGTCCTTCTGCATCAGGGAGACGAGCGCGCCATAGATGATGGCCACAATGGAGAGGCCAATCATCCAGCCGCGCACCGTCACGCTCAGGAAGGTTTCCGAACTGGTCAGTACCTGCGGAAAGAACGGCAGCGAGAAGCGGACAAATCCATACGTCCCCATCTTCAGCAGGACGCCGGCCAGGATAACCGAACCCGCCGTCGGCGCCTCCACGTGCGCATCCGGCAGCCAGGTGTGGAACGGGAACATCGGCACCTTGATGGCGAATCCCAGGAAGAACGCCAGGAACAACCAGACCGCGTAGTGGAACGGAATCTGAGGCGCCGTCTTGTATAGCTCCGGAATACTAAAGGTGTAGATGCCGGTGACTGTGTGGTGATGGAAATACAGGAACAGAATGCCCAGCAGCATCAGCACCGAACCGAACAGCGTGTACAGGAAGAACTTGATTGCCGCATAAAGCTTGTTGGGCCCGCCCCAGATGCCGATCAGCAGGTACATCGGCACCAGCATGGCTTCCCAGAACACGAAGAACAGGAAGAAATCCAGCGACATGAACACGCCCAACATGCCGGTCTGCAGCACCAGGAACCAGATGTAGTATTCCTTCACCCGGTTCTCGATCGCCGTCCACGAGGAGAGGATCGAGACCCAGCCCAGTAGCGTGGTTAGCATGATGAGCAGGAACGAAATCCCGTCGATGCCCAGCACGTAGCCCGCGCCGATGGAGGGAATCCAGTTATTGGTCGCGCCTTCCAAGAACTTGAAGCGCTCGGGACTCTGGATTTGCGCCCAGAACCAGGGCACCAGCGGCAGCGACACCAGGAAACCGGCCAGCGCGAAAATATTCGCAATCCAGCGGATGGCGTCCTTGTTCTCCTTCGGAACAAAGAGGAGAAGCAGCGCCCCCACCAGCGGCGTGAAAAGAATGATCGAGAGTATGTGACTTTGCATAAAAGCAGTTCCGTCTTGCCAGTCGCTCGCAGCTAGTAGCCAGAAGCCGGTTCACCGGTACGTATAATAAAAAACAAATCCCACCAACCCGGCCACCATCACCAGCGCATACCACTGCACCAATCCCCACTGCAGCAAGCGCGTGGGGTAGGACATCACTCGAGCCAGAAGGGCGGGCCCGTTGACCAACAACCCGTCAATGATCCAGGTGTCCCACCACTTGGAAAGCGTTCCGGTCAGGCGCGTGATCCAGCCCGCCCCGTTCACTGTACCGTCAATGATGTTCACGTCGAACCAGGTCGAAGCCTCGCCCAATCCCATCGTCCCCAGGCGCACTCCACCCAGCTTGCGGCGCCCGGTGAAGGCGTAGTCATAGGCTTCGTCCACGTAATACTTGTTGAGCAGCACGTCATAAATCGGTGGCGCCGCCGCAGCGATGGGCTCGGTGTATCCCTTGCCCGCCTGGCGATACGCTCTGCCCGCCATGCCCCAGCCCGCAATCGCCGCGCCCACCGAGAGCAACATCAGAACGTACTCCGTCGGCTCGGTCTTCTCTTCTTTGGCGGGAGTCGGAGTTCCCCGCTCAGCGCCGGCCACCGTAGCTTCACGCGCGAACACCGGCGCCAAGAATGCCTCAAAGCGGTTGCTTCCGCCCAGGCTGCGCGGCACACCCAGGAATCCCGCCGTAATCGAGAAGAACGCCAGCACCACCAACGGCATGGTCATGGATGTCGGCGATTCGTGGATGTGGTGCTCCACCTCATGATCTACCCGTGACGGGCTCCAGAAAGTCAGGTACACCAGCCGGAACATGTAGAACGCCGTCATCAGCGCGGTCGCAAAACCAATGGCCCACAGAATCGGGTTCGCCACCCAGCTCTTCCACAGGATTTCGTCTTTGGAGAAAAACCCCGCCAGCGGCGGGATTCCCGCAATCGCCAACGTGGCCGCCAGCATGGTCCCAAAGGTGGTTGGGATCTTCTGTGCCAATCCGCCCATATTGCGCAAGTCCTGCTCGCCACTGAGCGCGTGGATCACCGAACCCGCGCCAAGGAACAGCAGCGCCTTGAAGAAGGCGTGGGTGAACACATGGAACACACCCGCTGAAAACGCCCCCACGCCCAGCGCCAGGAACATGTACCCCAACTGCGAGACTGTGGAGTACGCCAGCACCCGCTTGATGTCGTTCTGCACCAGCCCAATCGAAGCCGCGAAAACGGCGGTCAGCACGCCGACGATCGCCACCGTCTTCATCGAGGTTGGCGCCAGCACAAACAGCGCATTTGACCTCGCCACCATGTACACACCCGCAGTCACCATCGTCGCCGCATGGATCAGGGCTGAAACTGGTGTGGGACCTTCCATGGCATCCGGCAGCCAGACATAAAGAGGAAGCTGTGCCGACTTGCCGCAGGCGCCAACAAAGAGCAAAAGCGTCGCTGCGGTGATGATGGGATCACCCATCGCAAAATGTCCGCTGCGCGCCATCTCGGTGACTTCGGTAAAGCGAAACGACCCGAAGTACCACGCAATCGTGAACATCCCCAGCAGGAACCCCGCATCGCCGATACGGTTGACGATGAAGGCCTTGTTGGCCGCGTCACTCGCCGACTTGCGATGAAAGTAGAACCCGATCAGCAGGTACGAACACAGACCGACGCCTTCCCATCCCACAAACATGAGCGCGTAGTTGTTCCCCAACACCAGCGTCAGCATGGAAAACATGAACAGGTTCAGGTACCCAAAGAAACGGTAATACCCGCCTTCATGCCCCATGTAGCCGATCGAGTAAATGTGGATCAGCATCCCGACGCCGGTCACAAACAAAAGCCAGATGCTGGACAAGGGATCGAGCAGGAAACCGACGTCGGCTTTGAATTCGGCGGGCGATCCGCCCTGTGTCGAATAGGCAAGATGGCCGGTATCGCTCCCCAGCCAGGTGTAAATGACTTGCTGATAAGGCTGATGATCGTGCGCCGCGGCCCACTCGGTGTACTCCCACACCGCCCCGCAGGCCCACAGGAACGCCAGGACTACCACGCCGACGCAAACCGCGCTGACCGCCGACTTCTGGAGCTTGCGGCCAAAAAAGAACATCATCGCCGCCCCAAACGCCGGCAGCAAAGGAATCAGCCAGATGTGCTCTAAGAAGAACATGTCGTCAGTCTTCAGTCGTCGGTCGTCAGCTTCAGCACTTAGCAATTTAGCCCCTGAGCCGTGTTGGCCGATGCGGGCAAGAATCTTAATTGGCTAGATGCTAACTGCTAATTGCTAACTGCTGCTTTCCTACCACTTCAGCAAATCCACTTCATCCACATTGACCGTCTCCTTATTCCGGAAGAAGGCGATCAGAATTCCCAGCCCGACGGCCGCTTCCGCCGCCGCATCGGTAATCACAAAAATCGAAAAAATCTGCCCATGCAACCCGTACAGCCGTGAGAAAGCCACCAGGTTCAGGTTCACCGCATTCAGAATCAGCTCAATGGACATCAAAATGATGACCACATTGCGCCGCGTCAGCACGCCAATGACGCCCAGAACAAAAAGCGCCGCCGCCGCTACCAGATAATGAAGTGTCGTTATAGGTGCCATGATCTGTGTAGCAATTAGCCCCTGTAGCGCCTCGCTCAACCCGGCAGAAACCTCGATTGCCTAAGTGCTAACTGCTAATTGCTGCTCTAGATTCTCTTCTTCGCCATCACCACCGCCCCGATAATCGCCACCAGCAGCAACAGCGAGGCAATCTCGAAGGCGAACATGTATTGACCGTACAGCAGGACCGCAATCTCCTGTGTGTTGGATTCCTCGGCCAGTCGGACCACATGCTTGGGGAAGAGCGACTCGCCCTTCATGTACACCAACACAAACAGCACGCCCAGCGCTGCTGCGGCTACAATCCCGACCAGCCACTGCTTGTTGAACTGCTCCTGCTTCTGGACCTTCTCAATGTTCACCAGCATGATCACAAAGAGGAACAGCACCATGATGCCGCCCGCGTACAGGATGATCTGCACGCCGGCTACGAACGGTGCGTACAGCATCAGGTACAGCCCGGCCTGCGCCAGCAGCGTCATGATGAGCGCCAGCGCCGAATGCACCGGATTCTTGCGCGTGATCACGAGTACCCCGCCCAGGATCGCCGCGCCCGACAGCAAGTAAAAGAAAAAGGTTGTAGCTACAGGCTGCATGTCAGAGCAACACTCCCATGATGGCCGTCAGGATCAGCACCCCAATCGCGATCGGCAACAATACTTTCCATCCCACCTTCATCAACTGGTCAAAGCGATAGCGCGGCCAGGTCGCGCGATACCAGATGTACAGATACATGAACACCGCCACCTTGGCGGCAAACCAGTAGATGTCCTGGATGCGGTCGCGCACCGGGGGCACAAACAGGATCAATCCGATCAATCCCAACGCCACGCCGAATCCGGCCAGCCCAGCAGTCTGAATCTTGAAGTATGGATGCTTGGGCATGCGGACCACGCCAATGAATGCGATCGCCGCCAGCCCGATGAACGTCAGCCCGGGAAAGAGCGAGAACACCAGGTCCCACGTCTCGCCCCCCAACGTATGCGGAAACGGCCGCATCCATCCACCCAGCCACAGCGTCACCGCAATCGACGACACCGCGATCATGGCTGCGTACTCACCCAACATGAACAGCGACCAGCGCAATCCGCTGTACTCGGTGTGGAACCCCGCGGTCAACTCCGACTCTGCTTCCGGCAAGTCAAACGGCGCGCGGTTGGTCTCCGCCACCATGGCGATGGCAAAAATCCCGAACGCAACCAGCCCCAGCGGGAAGAACTTGAAGAAGAACCAAACGTGCTGCTCCTGCTGCGCTTTCACAATGTCAATCATGCTCAGCGTGCCGGTTCCCGTACTGTTGGCCGCCACCCCGTACATGCCAAGGCCATGCAGGCTGGTCATCAGGATGGCCGACACCACCGCCATGCCCATCGCTACTTCGTAGGAAACCATCTGCGCGCTGGAGCGTAGCGCCCCGATCAGCGGGTAGTGGGAGTTCGACGCCCATCCCGCCATCACCACCCCCAGCACGCTAAGCGACGCGACCCCGAGCATAAAGAGGATGCCGATATTCAGGTCCGTAATAGCGTGCGTGGGACCAAACGGCACTACGATGTACACCGTGAACGCAGCACAAAGAATGATGAGTGGCGCAATCCAGAACACGAACTTGTCGGCCCCGGAGGGGATGATGTCTTCCTTGGTCAACAGCTTGATGGCGTCCGCGATCGGCTGCAGCAGCCCGTGCGGCCCCACCCGCATCGGTCCCAACCGGATCTGGAAATGCGCCAGCGCCTTGCGCTCCAGCCAGTTCATCGCCATCACCGCCACTGAGATCGCGCCAAAAACAATGAGAATGTAGACCGTCGCCCAGAAGACATTGCCCGCCTGCCCCGGTGTCACATTACTGCTGAGATAGCCCTGGATGTAATCCAGCATCAGCGGTCCACCTCGCCCAGGACGATATCGAGCGTGCCAATCACGGCGATGACGTCGGCAATCAATGCACCCCGCACCATCACGTCCAGCGCCTGCAGATTGACGAACGAAGGTGGCCGCACCCGCACCCGGTACGGCTGAGTCGAGCCATCGCTCACCACGAAGTACCCCAGCTCGCCCTTGGGCGCCTCGATGGAGTGGTAAATCTCCCCCACCGGCGGCTTGAGCACCTTGGGGATTTTCGCCATGATCGGCCCTTCGGGAATCTTCCCCACCGCCTGCTCGATAATCCGCAGCGATTGCCGCATCTCCCGCATGCGCACCAGGTACCGGTCATACGTGTCGCCGTTCTGCCCGGTAGGAACTTCGAAATCGAAATCGGAATAGGCGGCATAGGGCTTCGCCTTGCGGAGATCCCACTTCACCCCGCTCGCCCGCAGCACCGGCCCGGTCACGCCCAGCGCGATGCAGTCTTTGCCGGAAATCACCCCCACGCCACGCGTCCGCTCCAGCCAGATGCGGTTGGTAGTGAGCAGTTCCTCGTACTCGTCGATCTTTGGGGGCACGAAGGCAAGAAAGTTCTTCACGTCGCGCTCGAAACCCTCGTAGGTCTCGTACTGGCACCCGCCGATGCGGAAGGCATGCGTGGTCAGCCGCGCTCCACAATATTTCTCAAAGATCTTGAGGATTTCTTCCCGGTCGCGGAAGGTATAGAAGAGCGGCGTCATCGCCCCGATATCGAGCGCATGCGTCCCCAGCCAAAGCATGTGGCTTGCCAGCCGGTTCAGTTCGGTGAGAATCACGCGAATGTAGTTGGCCCGCGGAGGGGCTTCCACATTCATCAACTTCTCTACCGCTTCGCAGTATCCCAGCCCATTCGAGACCGCGGCTACATAGTCCATGCGGTCCACGTAGGGATTGAACATGGTGTAGGTGCGGTGTTCCGCGATCTTCTCCACCCCGCGGTGGAGATACCCGATCACACACTCTGTCCCCAGGACCTTCTCGCCGTCCAGCTTCAGGATCACGCGCAGCACGCCATGGGTCGCCGGGTGCTGCGGGCCCATATTAATAATGAGTTCGTTGGAATCGAGAAAGGTCTGGTCGGGTTCGCCCAGTTCGAGGTGAGAGAGGTACTTGGTGGCGTCGGTCATTGGCCGCTCTCAATCCCCAGGTTGATCTGCACCCACTCGTTGTCCTGCTGAATGATCCCGTAGTCCTTGCGCAAGGGATGGCCCTTCCAGCCGTCGGGCAGGAGGATGCGCTTCAGGTCCGGGTGCCCATCGAACTTGATCCCGAACATGTCAAACACTTCGCGCTCTAACCAGTTGGCAGTCCCCCAGATCGCCGTCGAACTCGGCAGCGATTCCCCGTCGGCGATCATGGTCTTCACCCGAATGCGTTCGTTGCGCGGGAAAGAGTACAGAATCCAGATAACGTCGAACTGCTTCTCCCGCTGCGGATAGTGCAATGCGGTCACGTCCACGCAGTAATCGAACTCCTCCTGATCGCGCAGCACCTGCAGCAATTCGTAAATGATGGATGACTCCACCACCATGTAGGCCTGGCCGAGATAGGTGCTGGCTTCGCGGATTCCCGAACCATACTGTTGCTTGAGCCGAGTCACCATGGGCGAATCCCACGGAATTGGAGCCGGGCCAGCGGGTTTGAGGGGAGCAGCAGGTTTAGGAGCGGAAGGCGTAGCCGCCGCCGGTTTCTGCTCACCTCCCGGCGACGGCGATGAAGGCGACTTGGTTTCCTCTGTCATCAGGAACGTGCAAACCTGTGCCGTTGCAGCGCTTGCAGGGAACGTTAACTTCTAACAGCTCGGTTCTGCTCTGTCAACGACCAGCGACCCGTGGGTAGTGGGCTACTTTGGGCGAGAGCGACGGAATTCCCAAAAGAAGCCGCCCAAAAACATCGCAGCAGTTAAGAACCAATTCGACGGACTCGCAAGGAAACTTGAGTTCCATCCTATAGGCCCGGTTTCCACGTGGTACACAACCGACAGGTAGGCGCTTATGCCTTCCAGCATCAAAAAAGATGCGACACAGACGCATACAAGCCCTACAAGTATGCTTTTAACGTAAATCATGCCGCTCTACCCGACCCGTGGGTGGTGATGGCGCGCACTCACTTTCGCGCCGCCTGAAAACGTTCGACCAGATCCCGAATCCGCTCCGCATCGCGCTTGCGGTGTCCGTGACTGAGGATCGGGTTGGTGCCCCCTGCCGAATCGATCCGGATCTCGGACCAGAACACCCCGGTCGAAATCTGCACCGACGCCACCAACGGAATCGCGATGCTCTCCTGTGTGCTGCCCAACAGCCGTGGCTTGATCCGCAACACGTGCTCGGGGCTGACCACAATGCGCGTCGGAAAGAAGTGATTGCCGCGGGTCCAACGGCTGGCAGCAAAGCTCTCGCCCTGGGAAACGGTGTCTACCATGTCAAAGCAGATCTACACCCACTCCAATGCGCCCTTTTTCCAGATCCAGATGTAGCCCACGATCAGGATCGCAAGGAAAATCAGCATCTCCAGCAGTCCGAACATGCCTAGCGCCTTGAACTTCACCGCCCAGGGAAACAGGAAGATGGTCTCCACGTCGAAGACCACGAACAGGATGGCAATGATGTAAAACCTGACGGTGTAACGTCCCCGGGCGCGATCCACGGGATCAATCCCGCACTCGTAGGGCAGCAGTTTTTCTCTATGCGGATTGTCCGGCCGCACCAACTTGGCCGCCAGCAGCGTGACCGGAATCAGAACTCCTACCACCGCGATAAATATGAATATAGGAACGTAGTTTTGCGGCATCAAGCCTCGCGCAATACGAGAAAAGGAGAAGCGGTTAATAGTAACGCCGAAGGGCTTCGGCTTCAAGGATGAGGGCACACGGCTAGTGTCTTTAGCTCAGTGTGCCTTGATTGTCATCCTGAGCGCAGTAGCAGCTTCGCATGGCGAAGCTGCTACGAAGTCGAAGGACCCCTACTCTGCCCGGTCCACCGTGTGCGCCCCAAGGCATTCTCCCCGCAGGCGTGTCCCGCACTCCCGCCAGCAAGGGAGAATTCCTTGCCGCATCGTGGAGGGTTGAGTGCCATAGGGGTCCTTCGACTCCGCTTGTCCACGCGGAGCGCGTGACCAAGCTGCGCTCAGGATGACAACCTTATTGAGCTTGAAGAAATGCTAGAAACGCCGGTCGGGCAAAACAAAAACCCTGCGCGCCAGTTCGGACGACAATGTTTCTTCCCGGTAGGCGCGCTGCACCGCGCCGCCGTTCCAGATCAGCAGATCAGGATTCCGCTCTGCGAATTCCTCCCAGCTCATCGACTCCCCGGCTCGTGCCATGCGCTCGCGAATCAGGAACAGATACGCCCAGGTGATGGTTTGGTGGTAGAGCCCTGGCTTTCCCTGCGCCAACGCAAAGCGTTTCAACGCGGCAGAAAACTTCTCTACGGCCTCCAGGAACGGATAGCTCATCAGATACGCGAACGCCACGCGTACATGGTCGGTGTGATGAAACGATCCCCCGGGTGCACGGCTCTGTTCGAACTGCGCGATAATTTCGGTGTCCGTCATATCACGCCTTTCCGCGTTTGCGTTTCGCTTCAGAAGACCCCTTGATCTCTTTCAGGCGGTGGCTGGCCGACGAATCGAGGTCGAGTCCGTAGAATTTCTTCAGCCCGTCAATCTTTTCCAGCGACGGTTGGCCGAATGGAACCTTACCGTCGAAGGCATGCAGGACGATGCCCTCCAGCAGGTCACCCAGCGTGAGGTCATGGTATTCCGCGAAGGCCTTCAGCACCTTGAGCAGGCGCTTTTCAATGCGTACCCCGGTCTGGACGCGTTGCACGAGAAGTTTGCTGTCGTCAATCATGGTACCAATGTACCATGGTACCACCTAGTTTGACAAGCTCACCGCTCAAGAATCCGCATCTCGTGCCCGGCCAGTTAGAATGCCTTCCTGTGGAGAGACGCGACCCCATCGCCGAACAGTACGCGCAACTCAGCGACGACGAACTGCTGAAGGTTGTGCAGGACTCCAGTCAACTCACTCGCGAGGCGAGTGTGCTGGCCTACGCGGAAATGGAGCGCCGAGGGCTCGGTGATTCTGATGTTCGTGCTTACGCGGTAGGTCTTGCAATGGCTAAACGCAAACCAGCGTTCATGATCCCTTCATACCTGTCACGCACTCTGAGGACGATCAGCTATGGAGCCGGTCAGTTCGCAATTGCGGCCTTGGGCGTCAGTGTTGTTGCGGCTCTGCTTTTCAACACGCTTCGATCCACTCTCTCCCCGTTTGTCTCTCGCACTAAATTTGCTGCTCTGGCCGTCCCTCCGCCTTACTTTCTATTTGTGATGGCCGTGGCGCTGCTTAACGGCTACCTGCTCAGCCGAAGACGTGGTCGATTCTGGACTCATTGGACTGCGGAGGTCGTCTGGATATTCCCGGCCCTCTGGCTGCTTTTGCACATGCTCTCCTATCATCAGGCTTCGGCTCTTGCGGAAAACCGTTGGCGGCACTTCTTCTGGAGTCAAGACCCAGATTCCCTGCATGCGCAATTCGAGTTCACATTGCCATTTCTGGCATCGGCCATGTACGGCGTAGGCCACTTGCTTGGCAAGGAGCCTGACCTCCCGACTTAAGCAGCCCGCTCACAAGCGCACTCACTGGGACGAGGGGCTCAGAGCTAGCTACTAGCCGCTACCTGCTAGCTCACTGTTCCTTGGTTATAATCGCTGTTCACCCGATCAAAGGATCCCTTGGCCCTCGACGACAAAATTTACGAACTGCGCCGCGACAAGCTCAAGCAGATTGAAGCTCTCGGCCAGGAGTCGTATCCCCGCAAGTACGACTTCACCCACACCATTCCGCAGATCCTCACAGGCTACTCGGACAAGCCCGCCGAGCAACTGGAGAACCCGCGCGTCAACGTCCGCATTGCCGGACGCATCATGGCGATCCGCCTCATGGGCAAGGCCGGCTTCGCCCACTTGCAGCAGGACGGACAGCGCCTCCAGATCTACGTCAAGAAAGACGCGGTCGGCGACAAGGGGTTTGAACTCTACAAACTGCTCGACCTCGGCGACCACGTCGGCGCCAGCGGATACCTGTTCCGTACCCGCACCGGCGAACTCACCATCCACGTCGAGGAGCTCACTTTTCTCTCCAAAGACCTGCTGCCCCTGCCGGAAAAGTGGCATGGTCTGACCGACGTCGAGTTGCGTTACCGCCAGCGCTACGTTGATCTGGTGATGAATCCCGAGGTACGCGAGGTTTTTCTCAAGCGCAGCAAGCTGGTGCAATCGCTGCGCCGCTTTATGGACGCGCATGGCTTCATCGAGGTCGAAACTCCGATGATGCAGCCCATCGCCGGAGGCGCCGTCGCCCGCCCCTTCGTCACCCACCACAACACGCTCGACATGGATCTTTTCCTGCGCATCGCGCCCGAGCTCTACCTCAAGCGCCTCACCGTGGGTGGACTCGACCGCGTCTACGAGATCAATCGCAACTTCCGCAATGAAGGCCTGGGCTGGCGCTGGAACCCCGAGTTCACCATGCTCGAGTTCTACCAGGCTTACGCCAACTATCGCGATGTCATGGACCTGACCCAGCAGTTGATCGAGCAGGCTGCGAAAGACGTAACGGGCGGAACCAAGACCAAGTGGGGTGAACACGAACTCGACTGGGCAAACTGGCGCCGCATGACCATGCGCGAAGCCATCATTCACTACTGGCCCGAAAAAGCTGGCGCGAAGCCACAGATGTCCGACTTCGCCACGCATGACTCGGTCCAGGCGGTAGTACAGCGCTTCAACGCCGTGCACACCCACATTGCCTACGACCCCAGTGAGCCCGTTGGAAAAACGATCGCGAATCTTTTTGAGGCCGTCGCCGAAGAGCACCTCATCCAGCCGACGATCATCTACGAGTTCCCGACCGCCGTGTCCCCGCTCTCCAAACAGAAACCGGATGAGCCCGACTGGACTGAGCGCTGGGAGATTTTTGTCGGCCAGATGGAAATCGCCAACGGTTTCAGCGAGCTCAACGATCCTGAAGACCAGCGCCGCCGCTTCGAACAACAGTTAAAAGAGCGCGCCCGCGGCGACGAAGAAGCCCACCAGATGGACGAAGACTACATCCGCGCCCTCTCCTACGGCATGCCGCCGGCAGGCGGGGTTGGCGTTGGCGTGGACCGCCTGGCGATGCTGCTGACAGACTCGCACACCATCCGCGATGTGATTTTGTTTCCGCTTCTGCGTCCGGAAAAGTCCTCCACCGTAGAGGACACAAAGGACGCAGAGGAAAAATAGTTTTCGACTGCCATTGGTTCGCCCTCGTGTCCCTTCGTGTCCTCTGTGGTGAATCCGGTTCTTGACCGCAAGTTCCGGATAGATTCTTTCTGCCTTTTTTTCGGAAACTGTAATCGAATGTAGTTATGCCTTTCGATCTCGATCCCGCCACTCGTCGCGAGCTTGGCTACCGCCTCATTGACCACATCAACGAATTCTTCTCTTCCCTGCCCGACCGCCCCGTGCAACTCCCGGCCGACCAGCGCACCTACGGCCCGCTGCACGACGTGCTGCCTGAACTCGGCGAAGACGCCGGCAAGGTTCTGGATGAAATCTACCGTGGAATGACCGACCAGGGTTTCCACGTCCCCAGCGCAAATTATTTCGGTTTGATGAACCCCACTCCCACCTACATGGGAGTCCTCGCCGAGATGTTAGTGGCGGCGTTGAACCCGCAATTAGCGACCCTGGCCCGTTCCCAGCTAGCCTCGAAAATCGAACTTGAAACCATCCGCTGGATCGGTGAGCGTGTCGGTTGGCCCGGCGACTTTAACGGCACCTTCACCAGCGGAGGCAACGAAGCCAACTTCAGCGGCCTGGCGCTCGCGCTCGCGGCAAAGTTTCCGGATTCCGTCGAAGATGGCGTGGCCACTATTGGCGCCCAGCCCATCGCCTACGCCTCCGCCGAATCCCATCACTCGCTCGACAAATCTACCGGCCTCCTGGGCATTGGACGCAAGGCGCTGCGCCGCATCGCGGTAAACAGAGATCTGCAACTCGACCCGCAAGCCCTGGAACAGGCCATCGCGGAGGATCGCGCTGCCGGCAAGAAGCCCTTCTGCGTCGTGGCCACTGCCGGCACCACCAACTCGGGCACGGTGGATGACCTGGTCGCACTCTCAGAAGTCTGCCGCCGTCACGACCTCTGGCTGCACGTGGACGGCGCCTACGGGGCTTCTGCGATCTTTTCCGATCGCCATCGCAACCTGATCTGCGGCATCGAGCGTGCCGATTCGCTCACCATCGATCCCCACAAGTGGCTCGCCATGCCCTTTGCCGCAGGCGTGATCCTCACCTGCCATCCGGAGACCCTGGAGCGTGCCTTCTCCGTCGCCGCCCCCTACATGCCGAAGGCCGCAGGCGCCACCTTGCCCGACAATTCCCGCATCAGCACGCAGTGGACGCGCCGCATGAACTCCCTCAAGCTCTGGCTCACTCTGCGGGTGCATGGCCGCCAAGCCTATGAGGATCTGATCCACCGCCAGCTGCAACTCGCCGGCAATTTCGCCGCATGGGTGAAGGCTTCGGACGATTTCGAACTCGCCGTCCCGCCCACCTTGCCGATCGTGATATTTCGGCTGAAGTCCACGCGTGAAAGGACCGCAGAATCAGCCGCCGCTCACGCTGCCCTTGTGGAAGAGGTCACTCGCGACGGTCAACGCTGGATCTCTGAAACTCTGGCGAACGGTCACAGTGTGCTGCGCATGATGGTGATCAGCTATCTCACCGAGGAGCGCCACCTGCGGGATTTGCAATTAGCCTTGGCAAACGCGGCGACGAAACTGAAGACAGGTAAGCTGTCGGCCTGAGACCCGAGACCTGACACCTGAGACCTGATGGAAGGTGGGGTAACAAGGTGTATTCCCGGTATCCGACAATGCACTATCAGTGGTGCATGTCGTCACCTACACTCACCCTCAGTTTTCGGGCTCATTCGTAGGCAGCGCTACCGTAGCGTCCCCGGGCCTCCTTGGGAGCTGGGTCGGTGGCGCTGTGCCTTTTTCACTGACAATCTAGCCTGCATTCTGTTTTTATTGCAGCAGAGCACTTCCGTCCAGAGCGGGTTGCATCCCCAGCATGTCCGCTTGCGTGTTCGAGACTACATAGAAGATATAATCCGTGACTCCCAGAAGATTGCCCGGCGGAACCGGCGTCACAAACGTCCGGCCGTTGGCAGTCACCACATAGGTGGCGGTCAGCAGCACGCTGGAGGGACTGCCTTGCGCGATCAGGTCTTCGATCCCCTGGATACTTCCTGTCGGCGACGCACCATTGGCGGTGAACCACGCTGACACCTCCGTACTGTCCTGCCCAATGGATGCGCCCGCCATGCCATAAGCGCCCGCCAGCGTGGAATTGTCCAATGTGCCCAACTGCACGTCCACCACGCCGGTTCCGGCGAAGGGGCTAAAGGTATCGAGCATGAACAGCCGGTGCGGCGCCACCGCATAGAAGATGTAACTGCGGCTTCCATTGTCGGTGGTCAACTGAACGGTTCCTCGGCCATTGCCGGCAACGTCGTAGGTGCCCGAGTTGACGATGTTCTGCACGATGCTGGACGCCACCTCTTCCTCTACCCCGCCGGCGACAGTGCCCGCGCCGTCCAGGCTCACCCGCCCGATCACGTCGAACCGGCTGCGGCTCCCGGCCGGCGCACGGTTCAGCAGAAATGCGAAGCCGCCCAGGAAGTTGCTCTGCGCGAAGGTCTGGTTCGCCTGTTTCTCCGCAAAACCCGCCAATACCGGCGTAGCATCCGTCGCCATCAGGTCGAGCTTGTTGGCCGAGACCACGTAGAACACGAAGTTGGAAGTCCCGGTCGCAGACGTGAGCGTCAGGGTGCCTCGGCCGTTGGTCCCGATCACATACGTGCCACCGGTCAAGGTCGTCGGATTGGCAGGTACCACGCCGTTGTCGCTCTGGTCCTCGATCCCCGCCGTGATGTTGCCAGCCCCGTCGGCGGTGAACAGACCGGTTTGTCCCATCGGATTAAACACGCTGTCCGCTCCATTAAGACGGAAGACATAGTTGCCTGTCACCGCCGCGGAGGAATCCTGTTTCTCGAAAACACCTGCGGCCGAGCCGTGGCCGTCAAACTGAATCGCTGATCCCGTCGAGCCACTGGATGTCAGTACGAACCGGAACGTGATTCCTGAGGCCAGGGTGTGAATTGTGTTCTGGTTGAACGTAATCTGGCCGCGCCCATCGGGATAAATAAAGTACGTGCCTGCCAGGGGAACTTCCTGCTGCACCCCGCTGTCCAGGTTCGCGTCTTCCATCCCGCTCAGGTTGCCGGCGCCGTCCGCCGTGAAGCTGCCCACAAAAAACTCGGGCCCGCTGGCGTTATCCGAGGTAAAGCTGAACGCGTAATCGCCATTCAGTGTTGGCACGATGAGGGGAGGAGTAATTACATTGATGGCCGTTGCACCCGTCACGACGTCGAACGTGGCGCTGATCGCCGATTGCCCGCTGGCAACCCCGGTCACAGAACCAGTGTTGTCCACGCTCGCTACTGCGCCATTGGACGACCGCCAACTCGCCGTCGCCGTCACGTCTACGGTGCTGCCGTCGCTGTAGATGGCGGTGGCCGCGAGCGGTTGTGCCGCTCCAATCGTGATGCCCGGGCCCAGCGGGGTCACGCTGATGGAAACCACCGCCGCGGGGTCCACAGTCGCCGCACCCGAGCTGCTAAAAGAGTCCAGCGTTGCGCTGATCGTCGCCTTTCCCTGGGACACTGCCTTTACCAGGCCCACATTGTCGACTGTGGCCACCGCGAGATCAGAGGACTTCCATGTCGCCTTCGCGCTGACGTTTGACGTTCCCCCGTCGCTGAACATGCCGTTGGCGGTGAACTGTCGGCTGGCTCCCACCGGAATGTCCGCGCTCGTGGGAGTTACTGAGATCCCCGTGAGATGTACTCCGGGACCGCCCGAGCCCCCGAGCGATACCGCGGTACACCCGCTCCACAGCACTGACACTGCAACGCTCAGCAAACACCCCCACAGTTTGGATCGCACGGGCTTTCCTTTCAGTTTTCCTCGTTTTCGCTTGCAGTCGGCCATCACCACCACGGGAGGGGCACACTGCGGTACTGGGTTGACGGCAATTCACATTCCAAGATCAGCGAGCTTTTCTCCACTCAACTCGCGGGCTTGCGCCTGCTGGCGGCGTTGCCTGATCCGGGCGAGTGCAAAAAGTTGCACACATCTGCCGGGGATCGCTGAATCCCCCCACTCTCGGTATAAACCCAATTTCACGACTGTGATGCCGGGGAGGTGCCAGCAGCCACGCGCTGCCCAGCCTTGCCCATGGGCAGACCTCGCCGTCGCGGGCTCTGCCGCCCTGGCCTACCGATTCTGCCCTGCGGCGCGCACCCACAAGCTGGCTCTCCAAGAAAAGTGAAAAATGATGCGACGAATGGGACAAAATGTGATACAAACTAGCGCGTCGTTCAGCCTTCTCTTTTGCACAGCGGCTTTCGCATGTGCAATTGGTTAAAGCAGCTTTCTTTGTGTCTACGCGTCTCAGGCTGTGACTGATCAATTGCACAGGTTGACCGACGGGAATCCCGGGTGCTCGTGTCCAATCCTGTTTCTTGTGGGGACTCCGGTTCTGGAAAGTTGAGGATGCCTATGAAGAACTGTTTACGTTTGGCATCGCTCCGCAGTGTTGGGGTGGTTCTCGCCCTTGTCGGCCTGATGACTGTGGGCTTCTGGGTGTTGGTGCAGCCCGCGTCCCACGTCGCCAAGGCCGGAACCGATGCGACGACGGCGTTGGGCGACCCTCTGCCCAATCTCACTGCTCTCGAGACCCAGATGTTTGGACAGGGTGCGCTCACGTTTGGCAAGGACTGGGACGCGCTCGGCGGACTGGGCCCGGTCTTCACCCAGCTGGGCTGTCAGATGTGTCACGCAACTCCCGTCAATGGCGGCGCTGGCACTGCGGCGACCATTTCCACGCTCTTCGGCAAGATCAACACCGATGGCAGTTTTAATCCGTTGACCAATGAAGGTGGGATCGTGCTGCAACCAGGTACGAACCAGCATTTCATTGCCAATTGCAAGCTAAAAGGAGAGGTGGTTCCTCCCGATGCCACCATCGTCGCTAAGCACCAGGCTCCCCCGCTTTTTGGCGCTGGCTTGATCGACAACATTCCCGATTCTCAAATCCTGGCCAACGCCGTAGACAAAGGCCTGGGCATCCGCGGCGTCGCTAACCAGGTCACCGACGAAAACGGCAATCCGCGAGTGGGACACTTCGGGCTCAAGGCCCAGGCTGCGGATCTTTTGCAGTTCAGCGCTTTGGCCATGCAGCATGAGATGGGCATCACCAATCCCATTTCTCCAAATGAAGATCTGCCCCAAGGTAAGCCCTTTCCCCCGGCTTGTTCCAAGGACACCGAACCCAACGACAACGGCACCCAGATGGTCGCCATTTATCACTTCGTGGTCTACCTGGCTCCAAATCCTCCCGGACTGCC
This sequence comes from Terriglobia bacterium, assembly GCA_020073165.1. Classification (GTDB taxonomy): domain Bacteria; phylum Acidobacteriota; class Terriglobia; order Terriglobales; family Acidobacteriaceae; genus JAIQET01. The sequence continues at coordinate 218,239 of JAIQFP010000002.1, forward strand.
GAATGCCAACGGGCAAGCTAAGTTCATCTCCGTGGGTTGCGACCACTGCCACATTCCGCCGGGAACACCCTCTTCTTACACCACGTCCCCCAGCGCCATCGTGCCCGTTGTGTACAACGGAAGAACGATCGTCAGCAGAGCGCTCTCCAGCCAACCCGTCAACCTCTATTCCGATCTGCTCTTGCACGACATGGGTGGGGCGGATGGCGACGGCATTGTCATGAGCTTGGCCACCGGCACCCAGTGGCGCACCGCTCCCCTGTGGGGACTCTCAATCAAGCTCAGCCATGGCATCGGCCTTCTGCATGATGGCAGCGCGCCGGACGTGCCCTCGGCCCTCGTGAGACATGGTGGCGAGGCCTCCACGGTCATCAGCAACTTCAATGCACTCTCGCCTCAGGACCAGACCGATTTGATCGCCTTCATAAGCTCGCTCTGACATTCGGTACAACGCGCCCCGGAAACTCATGAGAGTTTCTGGGGCGTTCTGTTTTTAGCCGTTAGTACTCTGCCGGATCCATCACTTCCAGAGGGAACGCCGGTGGCTGCGCCGGCGGCCGCGGCAGCGGCGAGCTCAGCCCGGCCTGCTTCGGATCAAATGGGACGAATCCAATCTTTCCCGCTGCAGAGTTCGATAGCAGCGTGAAATTGTCGGCTGGATACCTCGGATCCGCCAAGCGCGGGTCTTCGTTGATCGAGTGCACATCTTCTCCCAGCTTGCGCCAATCGTTGAGCGAATGCGATCGCGCTTCCCGGGGATCTTCCGGGTCGGAGGTGACGAAATTCGGTGCCTTGCCCTCCGGGTTCCAGTACAAGTTGTAGTCGAACTGGAACCTCTCCGAACAGGGAACGTCTTCCTGGCTCGTGGGGTGACGGCACACCCAGTAACCCGGGGTCCGCTGGATTGCCCCCTTGTCCCACAGCACGATATTGTGCGTGAAGATCAAAGCCGGCTGGTTGGGGTCAGCTTGCATTTGCGGTCCTTGTGGACCGCCGCCTTCCGGACGATTCCCCGGACGCTGCTGTCGACGCTGTCCTCCGAAGGGACCTTGGTTCCTCCCGAACGGGCCGCCGCCAAACGGCCCACCCTGCTGTCCCCCGCCCTGTCGGCCGCCTTGCTGCTGCCGCAGGCGCCGCATGGCCACATCCATCCCTCCAAGTTGCACGACTCCCTGGTGCCCGTAGGCGAGGATGTTGTTGGTCCAGGTATTGTTCGCCCCGCGGTTGTTGAAGATCACGCTTTGCGACGCCCGATACACCAGGTTGTTCTGCACCAGGACGTTGCTCGTGATGTTGTCCAGGTAAATCCCGATCCCGTTGTACCCGTCCTCGTCCCCAAAGGCATGAGTGACGTCATGCACCCAGTTGTTCAGGACCTTGTTGCCCGTGGTCTGGTACGTCGCCACGTAGATGCCGGCAAAATCGCTGATCAGCCCCTGCCCCTGCTTGTACACGTGGTTGTAGGAAATCGTGTTGTCGTGCGGGAACGGGCAACCACGCGGCGTGGGAACGCACACTCCGATGCCACCGCCATAAATGTCGTAAATTTCATTGTGGGTAATGGTGTTGCCCGGCGAGTTGCCAATCCATATACCCATACCAATTCCCGACGGCAAAACTCGTCCTCCCGCGGTAATCAGATTATTCTGGAAGAGATTGTCATGCGAGACGCTGTCCTCGGTGTCATCGCGCTGGTAGTAAGCTCCCACACGAATGCCGCCCGTGCCCAGGTCCCACAGCACACTGTTCACCACCTGGTTGTGGTGTGACGGCTCGCCGTCGCCGGTTACGAACTCCACGCCCCAGCCCCCGGTGTGTGCGATAGTGCAGCCGTCGAAGATGATGTTGTTCGAGCCCCGGAAACTCAGCGCAGCGGGCACGTGCGGCTCGCTCTGCAGAGAGCCATGCCCCTCGGGCGGGACGACCCAGTTGTCGTGCGCAAACGTGATTCCCTTGAACGTCACATAGCTCAAGCGATCGCCCACCACCAGTTCCGGCAGTTGCGGAACGATGACCACGTCTTTGTCCGGGCTCTCTCCCGGACGCGCCAGGTAGATCAGTTGCCACGGGGAACTCGACCGATCCAGGTACCACTCTCCCGGCTGGCTCAAGGCTTCCTTTACGTTTTCCAGCAGGTAGCGATGGCCTCGAATGAATCCGTTGTTCATGTCGCGGTACGTCGGCCCGGTCAAATAGGCGACCTTCGCTGAGGTGTCCACCTCTTTCAGCCGCAGTTTGGACATCGTCCACTTCTCGAAATCGTCGACTTCCACATCATTGATGTTGGCGTAGTTCCCCTGCAGATCGCCCGACCGAAAACGGAAACGGTCAAAACAGATGTAACCGCCTTCCTTTTGAACGAACACGCGGCAGTCCTCGGACTGAGAATCCACGACTACCGGGCCGGCGTTGTGAAAGTATCCTTCTTTGGGGAGACGAGGGCGGTATCGCCTCTCATCGTTTACAAAAAGCGCCTCGAAAAATTTGTAGTCTTCCAAGCTTGCCGTCCACCGCCCACCTGATGTCTTCCACCCTGTGACCGGCTTGCCGCCACTGATCACAGGTTTTTCCCCCGGATAAGCCTGGTACACAATTGGCGCATTGGGAGACCCTGAGTCCCCCGCACCCAGCTTGAACGGTTCACTCAGGAAATACGTGCCCTGCCGTACCATGACCACGATCGGTGCGTTGCGTCGCGATTTCTTCAGCCCCTGCACGGCCCGCCGCGCCCGCTCCAACGTGGCGAACGGACCATCCGTCCGCTCCGCGTTAGCAGCTTCCAGGGTCCCACTCCAACTGTCGTTGCCGCTGGCAGCGACATAGAAGTCGGCCGCCCTCTGGCCATTCGCGGGCTGAACCACTCCCAGCAGGAAAAGGATCCAGGCTGCGCCGATGAGAACGAGTGTTTGCCGCAGCACTCTCCTCGCCATGAACCCTCCAGACAACGCCACAATCGGTGGTTGGGAATGCGGTATCGAATTAAACCCGAGAATCGCCTGCAAGTTACGCTTAGTTGTGGTAGATGTTCAAGGCTGAATCCGGATGCCCCGGAGAAAGGGTCTTATGCCTCGCAAGCCACCACCCTTTTCGCAAGCCATTCAAACCAAGCTGCAAAGGGCCAGGGTGGCGCGGCTTGCGACCCTAGATGAGAAGTGTCGACCGCACATCGTACCAGTCTGTTTCGCTTGCGATGGCCCGGTTTTCTACACCGCCGTGGATCGCAAGCCCAAGCGCGTCGCCCCCCAAAGACTGGCGCGCCTGCGAAATATTCGCGCCACTCCCCAGGTGGCCCTCCTCATCGACCACTACGACGAAGATTGGACACAACTCTGGTTCATCCTGGTGCGTGGCAAGGCAAAGCTGCTTCCAAAGTCGGCGCGCGAGGAGCGCGCCCGGGCAATTCGCAGGCTGCGCAGAAAATATCCGCAGTATGCCAAAAGGATGCTGCCCGAGGACGCACCCATCGTTCGCATCACGCCGAAGCGCATCATCTCCTGGGGAAGTATTTAGCATGCGGGCGGAAGAACTTTCCCCGGTGGACTGCCACCCCGCTATCCGTTTGTTCCCGCTACCCCAATTGTGCGGGTGTCCCATTGGACAACCAGCAGCAGGAAGCGCCGGCGTCCCGCCGGACTCGCTTTCCAACTTGCCCCTACGCCAATTTTCGCAACTGCTCCATCAGGCCCAGCCACTGGTCCAATGACTGCCCGCCCGCCGCGAACGTTGGATCGAAGAAAAGCTCGTGCGCTCCAATGCGCCGGCATCCGGCAATATCTTCTTTGATCTGTTCGACCGACCCGTTGAAGATCATGCGTTCTTTCCCCAGCGCCTTGGCATTGATCTCCAGGTTGGCCCGCACCACCAGGGCCAGCGCCGACGGATCCCGTCCCGCTTCCTTGGTCATTTGCTTGATCGCGCCGAACATCTGCGCCATCCCTTCCACCGGAATCCCCACTGGATTCCATCCATCCGCCATCGTCGCCAGCCGCTTCAACGCCGCGGGAGCAAAAGCCGCCATGTAGATGGGCGGATGCGGCTTCTGCGTTGGCTTTGGCCCGATGTAGGACTTGGGGATCTGGTAGAACTTCCCATGAAACTCCACCGGGTTGGTGGTCCAGATCGCCTTGAGCGCTTGCAGAAATTCGTCGGCCATCGCGCCGCGTTTCTTGATGTCGGCGCCCGTTGCATCCATCTCGTCCTTCGACCAGCCCAGTCCCAGCCCCAGCCGCACCCGCCCACCGGAAAGCACATCGAGCGTGGTCAAGCGGCGCGCCAGCGTGACCGGGTTGTGGTAGGGAATGTCGAGCACGCTTGTACCCAGCGCAATCTTGCGCGTCTGCGCGGCGGCAAAGGTCAGCGTGTCCAGCGGGTCGAGCGCGTGTTTGTAGGGCTCCGGCAGCGATCCATCCGGCGTCCCCGGATAGGGCGACTGAGGTTTGACCGGCCACAGCAGCCGCTCTATCGTCCAAAGGCTGTCGTAGCCCAGCGCTTCAGCCCGCTGCGCCACTTTCGACACTGCTTCGGCGGTCGCGACCGGCCCGATGTTGGGAAGCGCAAAGCCAATTCTCATCGCAGAGAGGTCCTTTCGAGAAGGTTGGTAAGAGCAGCCACTTCGGATGCGCGCGATTATACCGCCTGCCGGCACGCGGCAGGGCCACTTCCGTGGTTTCGACGTCCCGGTACGCGGCCGAGGAAATTGCGGCCACCCTTCGAACGCCGTGCTGCTCGACGTTAATGGGGGTGGTGGGCCCGGCCGGGTATGACGACGATGTACGCATCGGGCTGGCCCGCCCGGATCACGCGCGGCATACTTAGACCTGGCGGTGGTGAACCAATGTCCTGATCTGTGGCGTACGGCGCGTAGAACATGAGATGCGGCGGCCCGTGAACGATTCGATTTCCGGAAACCAGGAGAAAGACGCTGTCGGACATCATGTACACGATCCCAGGCTTGCTCGGCGCCTTGAACCTCCCGCTCGTGTAGCCCTGGTCCAGTTCCGCCTTGATCTGGTCCTCACTCTTGCCCTTGGCCCGCTCCTCTTCCACAAAGAGTCGGGCTGGAAGAGTAGTCGCAGTTCCTTCCGCGTCGAAACAGGTGGGCTCGCAATTCCAGGGAGTCTGCCGGTCTACAAAGCAAGAGAACCCATTGGTCCCTTCGCGGACTTTGACATAACCGCTGCGCTCCAGCAGGTAGACCGTGGCTTTGCCTGAGATTTCAGTTGGCGCCGCACTCTCTGCGAGCTTGATCCTGTCCTCGCGCGGCAGGGAAAAATCATAAGCTGGTTTCGGCATGTCCGCCTGGGAGAACATCATCAGGCTTCCAGCAAGAAAAAACGCAACCGGGAGGATCACCCGCATGCTTTGCCTCCGGACGCGAGCCCAGGGCCTGTCGGGCTCTTCCTGAGCGAGATTAGACGCTGGAGGCTGCGGCCGGTTAGCGTTTGTAATCTGGCGCCCGTGACATACACAACAACGTGTCTGGTGCTGGGGGGCTAACCGACTTTTCCCGACGGAAGTAACACCGGGGTGCGCGAGCTTTCGTGGTTCTTAGGGTAGGCTCGGGCGGCACACGATCGAAACGCTCTTATTCCCCGCGGACACTCCGGTGGGGCACTGGGAGACCGGCACCCGCCCTTCGAGAGTTGAGTCCAACAGCCACCGACGGCCGACCTGGCTCAGCAAGACGGGATCCCAAGGCCGCCAGCTACCGGGAAGCGGCTTTCTCGCCCTTCGCGGCCAGCTTGCCGGTCACGAAGTTTTCGATGGTACGAAGGCTCTCAAAATTCTGATTGGTGATCTCTTCGTCGCCGATGCGGATCCCGAACGTCTCTTCCAGAAACGACACCAGCCGGAAGATACCCAGCGAATCGACAATGCCGCTCTCGGTGAGGGAATCGTCGTCGTCCACTTTCGTGATGCCCTTACTCTGGGCGTTCTCCATCACAAACGGCATAAGTCTTGCTTTGATTGAGCCTGCTTCGGTCATAGTCCCCTCTGTTCGGCCGCGGCCGACAATTTAAAAAAGATAACTTCTATACGATGCTCCCCGCACTGCTAGTCAGCCGCCAACGACCGGGGTTGTTTCAGCCGCACCCGGTCGATCTTGCCGGTGGAAGTCTTGGGAAGCGCCTCCCACAATTCGATTACTTCCGGAATCATATACTTCGGAACCTTGGTGGCACAGTGCTGCTGCATATCCACTGCTGTCATCGAGCCCGGCTGGTGTGGCGCCACGAACGCCTTGATGCGGTTCCCGACTTCGTCGTCCGGCACCGCGATCACCGCCGCCTCGCATACCCCAGTGTGACTGAGCAGCGCCGCCTCGATCTCGCCCAGCTCGATGCGGTAGCCGCGGCTCTTGATCTGGTTATCACGCCGCCCCAGAAAATAGTAATCTCCATTCTCATCGGGCTGCACCAGGTCGCCGGTGCGATACATCTTCTCCTCGAAGTTGGCCTGGAAGCGGTTAGGCACGCACATCTTCGCCGTCTTTTCCGGATCCCCCCAGTAGCCCGGCGTCACCGCCGGCCCACGCACATAGAGCTCACCCACTTCGCCCACTCCCACCACGCGGTCCTGCTCGTCCACCGCCAACACCTCGGTGTTGGCGCACGCCCGGCCAATCGGCAGCTTGTCCATGCCCGGCAGAATGGCGCGGTCCACGCGGTAGTACGTGCACACGTTGGTTTCCGTCGGCCCGTACAGGTTATAGAGCTCCACATGCGGCAGGATCTCGGCCAGCTGCTTGAGGTACTTCTGCGGAAAGACTTCGCCCGCAAACAGGATCAGCCGCAGCTGTGGCAGCCGCTCCGCGCTGATCCTGCCGTGAAGCACCAGGTACACCAGCGCGGACGGCACTGAATACCACACCGTGATTTGCTGCTGCACAATCCAGTTGGTCAGGCTGGCGGGAAACACCGCGATCTCGTCCGGCACCATGTACACGGTCGCGCCCGCCTTGATGCTGTTGTACACATCGAATACCGACAGATCGAAGTGCAGCGGGGCGTGGTTGGATACGTGGTCGTCTTGGCGGATGTCGAACGTCTCCGCGCACCATTCCACGAACGTCAAGGCGTTCTGATGCGAAAGCATCACACCTTTGGGCCGTCCCGTCGAGCCTGAGGTGTACAGAATGTAGGCCAGGTCGGTCGTGGTGGCCTGCAACTCGGGCGCGTGCGTGGCGGGAAAACCGTCGAGCGCGCTCCACGGAATCATGTTCGCTTGGAAGGCTTCGCTCAGTTCATGCGCAAACACCACGAACTCCACCGATGGAATCGCCGCCGGATCGAGCAGTTTGTACCGGTCTGCGATCGTCACCAGGGCCCTGATCCCGCAATTGCCGATGATGTAGCTGATGCGGTCGGCGGGCTGATTGGGATCCAGCGGCACATACACCACTCCTGCTTTCAACGCGCCAAACATGGCCACCAGCGATTCCACCGCTTTGGGAAAGAAAATCCCGATACGGTCGCCTTTTTTCAACCCGCGCTGCCGCAACAGATGCGCCAGTTGGTTCGAGCGCTGGTCCAGTTCGCGATAACTCAGGGTCCTTCCCCGGGCCCAGACGGCGGGGTGTTCGGCCCGTCCCTTGGCGCTTTCCGTCAAAAGCTGCTGAAGGATGTAAGGCATCGATGGCTCCTGTGGTTCATCCCTGTTCTCGCCGCGCGGGGATTGCCGGTGGCGCCGCCGGCGCTACGTCAGAGACTCCGTGAAAACCGGCGATGATCTTCTTCTGAATCTCCGTCGTACCGGAATAAATCTTGCCTGAGATCGCATCGCGCAACTCGCGTTCGATCTGATACTCGGTCATGTACCCATACCCACCGTGAATCTGAATCGCGTCCAGGCAACTCTGGATGCAGGCATCCGCTACGTACGCCTTGGCAATCGAACCTTCCCGCAGCGCGTGCCTTCCCTGGCTCTTCAGCCAGGCGGCTTTGTAGAGCACCAGGCGCGCCGTTTCCAACCGGATGTCCATGTCCGCAATCTTGGTGGAGATGGGGGCGAAATTGCCGATTGGCTGACCGAACTGCCGGCGCTCTTTGGCGTACTTCACAGAAGTCTCCAGCATCCGCTGCATCGCGCCCAGATGGCTGGCCATGATGCAGATGCGCTCCCACTCCATCGAAACCGTGAAGATGACCTGGCCGCCGCCTTCCCTGCCCAATAGGTTCTCCACCGGCACTTCCACATCAACCAACGACAGTTCTGCCATGGGAGAAGTGCGCAGCCCCATCTTGTGGAGCTTCTTGCTGATACTGAAACCCGGCGTATCCTTGTCCACCAGAAAGGCAGTAATACCGCCGGCGCCTTTCTCGGGATCAAGGTTGGCGAAGATGATGATCACCTCGGCATTCTGCGCGTTGGTGATGAAGGTCTTCGAACCGTTGATCACATAGCGATCGCCCTTGCGCTCGGCACGGCTGAGCATGCTGAACGCATCCGAGCCCGACATCGGCTCCGTCATGGCGTGCAGCCCGATCCATTCGCCGCTGACCAGCTTCGGGAGATATTTCTTCTTCTGCGCTTCGGTCCCGAAGTGCAGAATGGGGATTTCCGAAGTCCACATGTGGGCATTGATCGAAAAAATCAGGCCGTTGTCCCGGCAGCCATAGCCCAGTGCCTCCAGCCCGCACACCGTGGTCAGGATGTCGGCGTCGCCGCCGCCATACTCCTGCGGCACGGGCAATCCCTGGATGCCGAACTTGGCACACTTCCGCCACGCGTCCCAGGAAAACTCTTCATGGAGATCGCGTTCGATGAGGTTGTCGTTCAGCTCCTCCTGCGCGAAGCGAATCACCTCGCGTCGAAAAGCTTGCTGTTCCTCATTCCAGGCAAAGTCCAAATCTCACCCTTTCGTCTGGCCCGGCGGCCTTGACCGCGGCTTAGCCTACGGTCGTCTTCGCGAAACGCTGCGGCTTGCCTCCGCGCAGGCGAATCCGCGCGGGTACTCCCACAATCGTGGTGTCATCGGGAACATCGGTCAGCACCAGGCTGTTCGCCATAATCACGACGTTGTTGCCAACTTTGGCAGTTCCCAGCAACTTCGCGCCCGGACCGAAGAACACGTTGTCCCCAATCCCTCTGGAACCAGCAGAAATCACCACCCCGCTGCACACGGTACAGTTGGCGCCAATCCTGGTTGCACCCACAAAAACCGCGTATGGCGTGTGCACCACCAAGCCCGGACCAATCTCGGCGTCACGATCAATGATGATTCCGGTCCATAGTCTTACCCATCGTTCCAGCACAACCGCCACGATCATCAGCAACTGCTTCACGACCGGAATGCGAAGCTTCACCACCCAATGCGCAAAGCGATAGGTAATAATCGTCCAGGTATTCATCGCCGCCAGGATCCGTAGGTTGGATAGCCAAACCGATCGACTCCATCCCCCCGATTCCAGCGTGAATTTGCGATCTGCCCTGTTCTTTGCGAAATCGCCGCGCAGATTGTCAAGCATGGTAGACCTTCACCGCCGTAGCTAACGAGGCTGACAGGGGGCCACATCCGGGGGATGGCAGTTCGAGGCGGAGCCGAACCAAGCCAGGCTCCGCCCTACCTTCAATCTGCATGGGCTTGGGCAAAGGCATTCGCTGTAAGGTCTCCGAGGAAGCCATGCAGAGAATGCTTCGGATTCTTCTCGACCTCCGTCACAATGTTGCGCATCCGCGTCAATACTTCCGGCTCGGCATCATCATAGACATCTCCCTGCAACAGCTTGAGCACGTCGAGACGGTAGCGCGGATCCTGCACAAACGCTGTGAACAGCACGTTCAGCCGGTAGTAGACGGTGATGAAGTTGTACCAGTTCCTGGTGCCGCGGCGGATGGTGGACTCATAGGCGTGAAACGCTTCGCGGCGGAAGTCACCGCTTTCCAGCGCCCCGATGATGTCCCGGTGGGCAAAGCGCGAACAATTCAGCGCGATGCTCACGCCCGTGGAGAAAATCGGATCCACGAAACGTCCCGCATCCCCTACCAGGACCACTCGATCTCCCGCCAGTTGCTTCATCGCGTAGCTGTAATCGCCTTCTTCCTTGAAGGGGCGAACCTGTTGCGACCCCTGCGCTTTCAGCCCCTCGTACAGCTCCGGCCGGCTCTTGATGCATTCCCAGAAGAACTGCTCACGCGACTCTTTGCTCTTCGCGAAGTTCTTCTTTTGGGTGACCACGCCAATACTGGTGGTGGTCTCGGTGATCGGGATCTGCCAGACCCAGGTGTTGGTGATGGGAAGGAAGTGAATGAAGATGTAGTCTCCCATCGTGTCTTTCTTCTTCGCCATGCAGCGGCGGTCGTAGCCGTCGAACCAGGTATGAATGGCGTACTGATCGAAGACCGTGTCCTGGATGCGCCACTTGAGTTGGTTGCCCACCAGGGTCTTGCGGCCACTGGCATCTACCACGATGCGGCAGCTTGTGCTCATTTGCTTCTTGCCGATGGCGTACTTGATGGCGGCCTGATTGGGATCGGTGAAGTCCACACCGCTGACACTCACGCCCTCGTAAACCTTGGCCCCAAGTCCGTTGGCGTGCTGCAGCAGCATCAGGTCAAACTTGCCGCGGTCCACGTGATAGGTGTACTTCTGCCCGACGCCGGGCTGGTCGCGTTCTTCGAAGCGAATGTCCACGTGATCGTCGGCCGAAACACCTCCGAAGTCCACGTCGTACAGCTTGGCATCCGATGCAGCTGTCCAAGCCGCGCCCAGCTTGTGGGGAAACTTGGCTTCCTCCATCTTGTGCAGAAAGTCCAGCTCCTTGAAGACCCGGGTCGAGGATGGAACCAGCGACTCGCCCACGTGGGGACGGGGCATGAGCTCGCGCTCGAAAACCACGCAGCTAACCCCTGCTTTTGCCAGGTAAGCTGCCATGCTCGAGCCCGCCGGTCCGCCCCCGATGATCCCCACTTCAAAATCAGGTACGGAATGATTCATGGTCGATATCTTCCCTTTCATTAAGCCTGGTACCGCTGTCTAAGCCGCCAGCAAAAAGGCGTCAGTGCAACTTTGGAGGAGGAAACGTACAGCTTGAGCCAGGGCGTGCCACATAGTGAAGCAACATTCTGTTTATCCGCCAAGACTGAAAGAACTTACACAATGAGATCCGGCTCTTGGTCGGGATGCGATCTCGCCGGGTAGAGCCGACACCAAACACCCCACACCTCTCCCTGTGCACTTACTCTGCCGAAGCAGCTAGGAGGCCAGATCCAGAGGACGGCAGCTTCACCAAACCCTAGCCACCAGCGATACTTGACGAGCCGGGTCATTGTTCGGCCAACACACCTATCCTGTCAAGAGTCAATAATTTGCACTCGCAAAGGAAAAACTTTGGACATCCGCTGCGGCGCCGCGCCGTGCAGCCCACGAGTTCACGAGGCAGCAAGGGCGACCCTGCCCTTTTCACCGGCGAGGTCCCGCATCCCACCTGAGTTCCCGGTTTGCTTACTGGTTAACCCACACACTCGTGCCGTGGACTTTCTTCTCACCGCCTGAAGATAACTTTCTTCCACGATGGACGACAGCCTACCCGCGGGGTTAAGCTTTCCGCCTCAATCGGATGGCGGTGGCCTCCGAAACCGTTGTCCACGCCGCCGAGACTTGCGGTTTCCCCCGGGTCAACAGTGCTGTGGGAGTCGAAAAGAATCGTTTCCAAGGTATGCAAAACTTTGAACATTAGTGCCCTGTGGGCAATGTCTGGAGGATGCCCTGGGCCCCGGTGCAGGATGAGACCGTCAATGTTAGCAATGGTTTGCAGGTGCTTTGCCGACAGACACTTGCGGGTGGCGGTTGGCAGCGTGGTTGCTTTAGCTTATGGCGCGTCCAGAACCTGACCGGCGGATGGCTCGCAACGTCGCGATTCCACCTTAATGGTTCTGGCGCGGTTGGCCGCTCAGGGCGGCCGCAGGGTTAAGCGTAGTTTCCGCCTTGGCTTCGTAGTAGTGGGGCTCCGAAGCAGTGGATGTGGGGCATTCGACAAGGCATTTAGAGTTTGGACGCTGTGAGGCACGTGGGGAGATTCAACAGAAATTCATCTAGCGTTCATTAGTCTGCGGGACGCGCACTGCAGAATGCAGCTGACGCTACCGCTGTTTGTGTTGCGAAGGTTTCGATCGTACGAGGGGAGATTCTGATGAGTAGCAGGCTATTGCGCTTTGCGATTTTGATTCTGCTCGCCTTTGCCGAAGCGGCTTACGCGGGAAACGGCCCGGCCACAGGCGCCAAGCTGGATGACTCCGCGGCTTCGTCCGCACAACCGCAGCCCACGGCCACCAGCCAGCAACCGGTTGACCGGCCGCAACTCCAGCAGCGCGACCCCCGCTACAAGCTGACCCAGAATGACGTTCTCGTCATCGAGTTCCCCTTCACTCCCGAATACAACGAAACGGTCACGGTGCAGCCCGACGGATTTATCAACTTGCGCCAGCTGCCCGACATGAAGGTCGCAGGCATGACTACGCCGGACCTGACCGCCGACCTTAAGCAGGCTTACTCCAAGCTGCTGCACGATCCCGTCATCACCGTGGTCCTCCAGACCTTCGTCAATCCTTATTTCATCGCTTACGGCGAATTGAATAAGCCGGGCAAGTTCGAACTGTCCGGCGACACCACCGTCACCCAGGCGATTGGCATCGCCGGCGGCTTCACCAAGGACGCGAAGCACTCCGATGTGTACCTGTTCCGGCGTGTGTCGGACCAGTGGGTTTCGTCCCAGAAGCTCAATGTCAAGAGCATGTTGAAGAGCGGCAATCTGGCCGAGGACCTCCACATGCAGCCCGGCGACATGTTGTGGGTACCCAAGAGCACTGTATCCAAGATGCTTCAGATTGAACCGCTGATGCCGTGGAACCAGTTCCGGGTGACCTTCAATCCCTTGCAATAGGCCGGACGCGGTATTCGATCAGCACAGGAGACTCATTATGCAAAAGAATAGCAACGGTAGCGGCTTCGAGACGTCGAAAACGATTTCCTCGACGTTAAAACAATTTGTCGCCATCGGATTTCGCCACCGCAACCTGCTGCGCGCCGCCTTCCTGTGGAGCACCCTGGCTGGCCTGCTGGCGATCTACATCTACGGGATGACGTGGGAATCCGACTTCGAGATCCTGGTCAAACACGACCGCGTCGAGCCCGCCGTCACCCCGGACACCAGTCCGCGGCCGCAGTTGCCCACCGACGCCTCCGCCACCACCATCGACATCACCAACGAGTCGGAGATCCTGCAGAGTGAGGATTTGCTTCGCAAGGTGGTGGACCATTGCCCGATGTTGTTGTACGGCGAACCCAAGTTCTACACTCCCTACCTGCTCAAACTCACCGGCCTGATCCCCGGCTACAACGAGTCGCGCTACCCCAAAGCGCTGTCCAAACTGGCTTCTGATGTCAGCCCCAACGTGATCAGCAGCACCGGCTTGATGCAGATCCAGTACACCTCCTATGATCCCGTCCAGTCGCAGTGCGTCACCAACAACTTGACCAAGTACTACATGCAAAAGCACCTGGCGGTGAATCGCCTGCCCAAGGTATTCGACTTTTTTGCCCAGCAGACCGAAGACGCGCGCAAGAAACTGGCGGACGCGGAAGCCGCCATGCTGAATTTCGCCAAGACCCAGGACGCCGTTGCTGCCACCAATCAGGTGACTCTGGCCGTGGACAAGGGCAGCCAGTTTGAAGCCGACCTGCACACCGCCGAGAAGAACCTCAAGAGTACGCAACAGCGCTTGAGCGAACTACGTACCTTGAAAGCTGCTTTGCCGGTGCGCCAGCAGACCCAATTGCGCAAAGTTGACAATGCCGCTCTGCTCGCCAATTTGAAGCAGACCTTGAACTCCCTCGAACTGCAGCGCACTGATCTGGTGTCCAAGTATGACCCGAGCTACCGTCTGGTCCAGGAAGTGGACACCAAGATTACGCAGACCAGGGACGCCATCGCTAAGGAAGAGAAACTGCCGCTGACCGACGACACCACCGACCAGAACCCCGTCTACGAATGGGCCGACAGTCAGATCGCTTCAGCGCAGGCGGACTTGGCCACGTACTCCGCCCAGGTCTCCGCCGACGGCACCATCGTCAAGACCTACCACGACCAGGCCGTGGTCTTCGACCAGAAAGGCATCACCCAGAATGACCTGGCCCGCGAAGTGTCCGCCGCTGAGGCCAATTACCTGCTCTATCTCGGCAAGCGCGAGCAGGCTCGCATTCAGGACATGCTCGATGAGCGCCGGGTCCTGAACGTCATCATCGCCGAACCGCCCACGAATCCGGAGCAAATGTTGTACTCGCCCGTGCTCCTCGTCTCGCTGGCTCTGCTTTTCGGCGCCTTCATCGCCGCCGGCGCGGCTTTGATTGCAGATTATCTCGATCCTTCCTTCCGCACTCCGGACGAGGTTCGGGAGTTCCTGGAAGTTCCCGTATTCGCGTCGATTCCCGAGAACGGCTTCGAAGTGCCGGCCGGTTCGACCAGCTCAGTTCCTAAGAATGGTCACTAAGACCAAAACCATCAACGGCTCTGTGGACAAGGAAGCGAGGACACGATCTTGAGTAGAACTTTTGAGGCCCTGCAGCAGATCGAAAAGGAGCAGCAGCTAGCACCCACCTCAACGTCACCGTTGCGACCCACCCTGGCACCTCCCTTGGCCGCTGATCGCCCGGCCGCCAAGATGGTGCGGGTCGGCGAAGAGGAGGTGCTCAAGCTGGTGCAGCGCGTGTTCCGCTCCACCAGCCCCGATGCACCCCACGTGGTCGTTTTCTCCGGGGTGGGACATGGCGAAGGATGCAGCTGGATCACGGCCAACACTGCACTGACCCTGGCCGCGCAAACTACTTCTTCCATCTGCCTGGTGGACGCCAATCTGCGTACCCCCTCGCTTCACCGCTCGTTCGGCATCGAAAACCACTTCGGGCTGGTCGAGTCCATCGCCCAACCCGGGGCCCTGCGCAATTTCGCCAAGCAGATCTCTGGCAGCAACCTGTGGGTACTTACGTGTGGCTCGCTGGCGCCGCAGTCTCCCGCGGCTCCCCTCAGTTCGGAGGGGCTACGGGCGCGCATGGCGGACCTTCGCGCGGAATTCGATTATGTTCTCATCGATACCCCGCCCACGAACCTGTACGCCGATGCCATCAGCTTGGGCCGTTTGTCTGACGGAATCATTCTGGTGCTGCAGTCGAATGCGACCAAACGCGATGCCGCCATGAAAGCCAAGGAGAGTTGCGAGATTGCGCAGGTCCGCCTGCTGGGGGCAGTGCTCAATAAACGCACCTTCCCCATTCCTCAGAATCTCTACGATCTTCTGTAGAGAGCGGCAGGGCAGCATGAGTTTTATCGCCAGCGGTAAGACGGCTTTAAACAACCGACCTCCCCAAAGCTCTAGGTTTCTCACGCTCGCTGTGTGGGGCCTGGGGAGTTAAGTAAGGCGCCAGAACAGACTTCTGACAGGGACCGGGGACAACCACCTGGGACTGACGGGGCGGAGCTATGCTCGATTCGGGCCAAAACCACGGGACGGACACGGCGCACACGCTGAGTTGGTATGCCATTCAGACCCGCTCGCGGCACGAGAAGAAGGTCGCGGACGAGATCCACGAAAAGGGGATCAGCGCCTTTCTTCCCTTGGTTACTCGGGTCCATCGCTGGAGCGACCGGCGCAAAGAAGTACAGCTTCCGCTCTTTCCCGGCTACGTGTTCGTGCACACCACGGCTGCTCCGGAGACGCGCATTTCCGTGTTGCGTACCCCGGGTGTGGCCAGCTTCGTGGGCAGTCAAGGTCGGGGAACACCCATCCCCGACAAACAGATCGATGATATCCGGGTCATTCTCGACCGTAATGTCCCCTTTGAGCTCTATCCGTTCTTGGAGATTAACCAGCGCGTTCGCATCCGCGGTGGCGCCCTGGACGGGGTCGAGGGCGTCCTGACCGCCAAGAACACGGACCAGAGCCTGGTGGTCTCCATCGGCCTGATTCAGCGTTCCCTGCTGGTCCGTGTGACCGGCTACGAATTGGAAAGAATCTGAGAATTCAGTCTTCTGTTCCCCCTTTTCGCGAACTGCATCTCTGTTTGTCTCCTGAGGTGGGTTTCGCTAAGCGAAGTGACCGAGCACTTGGAGGATCCTGCGAATGGCTGACCTTGGGCGCATAGAAAAGACGAGCATTGAGAAAACGAGAATTGCCGTATTGGGTATGGGCCACGTGGGACTTCCCACCGCGCTGGGACTCGCCGAACTGGGCTGGGACGTAATCGGTGCAGACTCGAATCCGCAGACGATCGCCACTCTGAAGACTGGCAAGTCGTGGTTCTACGAACCGGATCTCGAACCTCTTTTGCAGAAGCACCTCGGCTCCGGCCGCTTCACGCCGACGGAAGACGTCGATGGCGCCATCGCGGCCGCAACCGTTCTTTTCGTTTGCGTGGGTACGCCACAAGGAGACGACGGCAAGGCCGACCTCACCCAGATTGAAAGCATCGCCCGCATGGTGGCCCGCAATCTAAACGGCTACAAGCTGATCGTGGAGAAAAGCACGGTACCCGCTATCACCGCCCAATGGGTGAAAAAGACGATTGCCCGCTATTCCCGCTTGGCACCTGGGATCGCCGGCAAGGGCAATGGCCACGGGAACGGCAGCGGCACCGCCAAGCCCGCCAAGCGCAATCGCGCCGCTTCCTTGCTTCCCCACTTCGACGTCGCATCCAACCCGGAATTTCTACAGGAAGGCCGTGCCATTGAAAATTTCTTCAAGCCGGATCGCATCGTAATCGGAGTCGAGTCCGAACGGGCGCGCGAGCTGTTGGAGACCATCTATCGCCCTTTGAATTGCCCCATCGTGGTCACCAACATCACCACCTCCGAACTTATCAAGCACGCGGCCAACGCTTTTCTCTCCACCAAGATTTCCTTCATCAACATGGTCTCGGACATCTGCGAGACCGTGGGCGCCGACGTAGTGAACGTGGCGCGGGGCATCGGCCTTGATCCCCGGATCGGAACTGGATTCCTTTCCGCCGGCATCGGTTTCGGCGGCTACTGCTTCCCCAAAGACCTGCGCGCTTTCTTGCACCTCGGAGAAGAGCACGGCGCAGACTGCTCGCTTTTGAAGGAAGTTGAGCGCATCAACCTTAGAAGAACTGATATTTTCCTCAAGAAAGTGCGCAAGGCACTCTGGGTACCGCAGGGTAAGACCATCGCCGTGCTCGGACTGGCCTTCAAGCCGCGCACCGACGACATTCGCGAAGCTCCAGCCCTCAAAATCATCAAGTCCCTTCTGAAGGAAGGTGCGTCGGTTCGTCTCTACGACCCCGAGGCCATGCCCAATGCGCAGAAAATTCTGCCGGAAGAACCCGGCCGCGTGACCTACTGCCGCACGGCCTATGAGACCGCCGCCGGAGCTCACGCATTGCTGTTGCTCACGGAGTGGAGCGAATTCAAGGAATTGGATCTGCATCGCGTCGGCGAACTCATGGAAGTGCCCATTCTCGTCGATGGCCGCAATCTCTACGATCCCGCCAAGGCTCGCCAGGCTGGGTTCGAGTACCACTCCATGGGCCGGGACAGCGCCGGTCATCACTTCCCTGTCGTGACCACCATGAAACACGCCCCCAGGCGCAAGCAGGCAGCCCCCCTCAGCAAGGCGGAGAGGGCGGCCTCCAAACTTCGGGCGGTTGTTAATTGAGAGATTCCTTCCTGGCACCCCTATTTCGTCCTTCCGCGATGATCCGCAACTGCGCCAAGCCGGCCTTGGTTCCGCGCACCAGCGAGGACCACGGCGCATCGCCCGTTACCGTGCGCGCCCACCTGCGCCTCGACCGGCGCTCTCAACCGCTCAATCCTTTGATCTCGAACCTAACTTTGACGTTGGCGCGCTGCCGGGAGGCCATGTGAGCGCAGAAGCCGCCTGGCCCGTCAACCCCGCCCCTCCGGTGAGATCACCCGAAGCAGCCGGTCCGGTGGCGGCAGTGGCCGACCGTCCCGCTCATGACGGTGATCTCAACAAGCTCGCGGCGGGCGCCGGCGTTGCCTTGGGAGGCAAGATCGCCGGACGCGGGATTCGCCTGCTCGGCGACATCGCCATGGCCCGTCTGCTGGGACCTCTCGGCTTCGGGTTGTACGCCATCGGCTGGACGATTTCGCGCATCGTCACTCTCATCACCCCGCTGGGGTTGAACATCGGTGTCATCCGCTACGGCGCCCGTTATTGGAAAAAGGACGCGGCACGGCTCAAAGGCGTGGTCCTGCAGTCGCTCGCGCTGTCCTTCGCGGCCGGCGCCGTGTTTACCGCGGTGTTCTACTTCGGCGCCCCTTGGATCGGAAGCCGACTTTTCGATAAGCCGGAGTCGACTCCTATCATCCGCTGGTTCGCTCTCGCGTTTCCCTTCATGACCTGTGTCACCGTGGCGGCCGCCGCCACGCGCATTTCCCATCGCATGAAGTTTGGCACCATCACCGAAGACATGAGCCAGCCGATTACCGACTTGATGATGTTCGTAACTTTCTACCTGATCGGGTGGCGGCTGGGCGGTGCGGTGCTGGCCTGCCTGCTCTCCTTTGTGATTGCCACTGTGCTGGGACTGCAGTACGTGCATCGCCTGTTCCGCGACGTCGTCAACCCCAGGGTCAAGGCCATCTACCCAGGCAAGGAACTGCTCGCGTTCTCCCTGCCTGCTTCGTTGACCGGGGTGTTTGGCGTCCTGTTGATCTGGGTAGATCGCCTGTTCGTTGGCTTCTTTCGGCCCGCCGCCGAAGTCGGGATCTATTCGGCCGCTTCCCAGCTCTCGGTGACCTTCTCTATCATCTTGGGCGGCTTCGCCGCGATTTTCTCGCCCATGGCCGCCGACCTTTATCACCACGGTGAACTGGGACGGCTGGAAGAACTGTATCGGATCAGCACCAAGTGGGGCCTGTATTTGAGCCTGCCGCCTTTCCTCGTCACTTGTTTCGCCCCCAAGCTCATCATGGGCGTGCTGTTTGGAAAGGCCTATGTCGCGGGTTGGCCGGTATTGTTGATTCTGACCTTTGCCCAGGTTATCAATGCCGGAACCGGGCCCGTGGGATACCTGCTGGTGATGGCGGGATATCAGAAACGCATGTTCCAGATTTCGGGCAGCATGTTCGTCGTGGCCGTGGTTCTCGGACTTGTCCTAATCCCCCGCTACGGCATGACCGGAGCGGCCGTCGCGACCGGCATCGCCCTCAGCGGAATGTTTATCCTGGCAATCGTTCTTGCCCGCTATGTCCTGGGCATGGTCCCT
This sequence comes from Terriglobia bacterium, assembly GCA_020073165.1. Lineage (GTDB taxonomy): Bacteria > Acidobacteriota > Terriglobia > Terriglobales > Acidobacteriaceae > JAIQET01. Next base: position 237,479 of record JAIQFP010000002.1, read on the forward strand.
TACGACAGACGTTACCTGAAAGGGGCGCTGGCCACCGCGCTGGCTGGGTTGCCGTTGTTGTTTCTGCGGAACCTGCACATCGGCACGGCTCTGATCACAGTCGCCATTAACACCGTTCTGACCTGTGCAGTGTTTGGGGGAACGCTCATTCTTTTGGGACTGGACACCGAAGATCGCAAGTTTATCCAAATGATCCAGGCGCGCCTGCAACCGGCTCTGGCTCGCGCCCGCCAGGAAGTCTAGATTCGAGGGACGTGCAACATGGCAGGAGAGCTAAACCGTACTGTTCCATCATCGGGTTCATCGGCTTTGTTTCGCGCACCGCAACCTAAACCGGGGCTGAACATCGCTCCACCGTCGTTTTTCCGGCGGCTGCGCCGCTCCATCGGCGGCACAATCGCCTACCTGGCTAGTTGGTGGCGCTACTGACAGGCAGAGGCCATTGACCTTGATCAGCGCAAAGCGAATCTGGTACCTGGCGGCGAAGTCAGGACTGCGTGTGCCCCTGAACCGGGTCCGGCATTGGGGTTTGGATCGTAACGATGCCTTCATCGCCTCCTATCCTCGCTCCGGCAACACCTGGTTGCGTTTTGTGCTCTTCGACATCCTGGTCAGCGGGCAAATCTCCGGTTTCGATGAGGTCAACCACATCATCGCCGAGGTCGGACTGCACCAGCCTGCGATTCCGTTACTTCCCGGACAAGGCCGCCTCATCAAGACCCACGAGGCCTATCGCAAGCCGTATCAGAAAGCCATTTACCTGGTGCGCGATGTTCGCGATGTGGTGCTTTCCGAATTTGCTTATCAGAAGGCCCTGGGATGGGTGCCCGACGACTTCGAGGATTTCCTGAGCCGCTTCCTGGACGGACAAGTCAACCCGTTCAGCCCGTGGCATGAGCACGTGCCGGGCTGGGTCAACTCACCGCTGGCCCGCACCCCGAACTTCCTGTTGATCAAGTTCGAGGAGCTGCGCCGCAACACCGAGCAGGTGGTGAATCGCTCATTGGACTTCTTGGGGGTGGTAGTCGATCCGCAAATCGTGCGCCAGGCCATCGCCAATAACACCGTGGAAAGAATGCAGGAGAAGGAGCAGCGCTCCCCGCAACTCTCGGACACCGCTCCCAGGCCCACCGCGTCAGAAGAAAGCCGTTTCATTCGCAGTGGTTCGGTAGGCGGGTGGCGCAACCGCCTCACCCCGGTTCAAGTGGAAAAGATCGAGCAGCGCGCTGGAAAGGTCCTGGCCCAGATGGGATATCCGACCGGCGTGCGCAATACGGATGCGGCGCAGCTTTCACCGCCTTCTGCCTTCAGGGCAGCGCCGGGCCGCACCATTGTCGAAGAGCAGGTTAGCCGGTAGGGAGTCAGGAGTACTCGTAGTGGAAACTAGCAACCAAAAATTCGAAAACGGGTCCGGGCGAGGCGCATCCTCTTCGCCATGGCAGGTACTGCTGTTTGTGACGTTGGGCTCATTGGGATTTCTCGCCATTCTCAAACTGGCAGATATCGTGGAGAAGCACTCGTACAAGTACAAATACCACGGCTACAAGGAGCTCGTTCTCATCGCACTGATGGCAGGCGGTGCGCTGGGCTTGATCTACTTCTACAAGACCTTCCGCGAGGCCTGGCCCGCCGCCCTTGAGACCATCCGCAGCCTGCGCTGGTACCACTGGCTGTGGACGGTCATCTTCATCAGCGGACTGGTCTTCCGCAAACGGACCGCCGCCGAGGGCATGGACGCACCTGTGGACAATGCCGCCCTGTTCCGCATTTGCGCTGTCGGGAGCGTGGGTGCCACGTTGTTATGCCAGATGTTCCTGCGAAAGATCGAGTGGCTCCGGTCGGTCTTCACCGGACTCATCGGCCTGCTCATTTGGTTTGACCTGATGGCGCTGCTTTCTACCATCTGGTCGGTGTACTGGGAATGGACCTTTTACAAGGCGGTGGAGTATGGCGTAGACGTATGCCTGCTCGGCACCATCATCTACGTCATCCGCAGCTCCAAAGCGTTCAAGGTGTTCGCCGATTGGACCTGGATCTTGTACGGCATCATGCTGGTCAACGTCTGGCTGGGATGCATTTGGGACCCCAACGACGCGCTCTTGAAAGGCGGCGCGTACGGCGTGCAGGGCATTGGCGGGTTAGGTGTCTGGCTGCAGGGCGTATTTCCCGACGTCTCCTCCAACCAGCTCGCCGAATATGCCGCTTGCATATCCGTGGTGGGGCTGTGCCGGCTGCTGCCCATGAGCCGCAAGCGGGAAAATGTCGCCTGGTATTGGTTCGTGTTTCTCTTTGGCTTCGTTACCATGATCTTCGGCCAGACCCGCTCCGCGGTGGGCGGCTTCTGCGTCGCTGTGTTCCTCATCTTCCTGCTCTCCAGCCGCGTCGCCCAGGGCGCTGCCATCGTGATCTCCAGTTGTTTCCTGATCATCGTCACCGGCTTCTACGAGTACCTCTGGGACTATCTGAAGCGCGGTCAGAGCGAGAACCAGCTTGAATCGTTCAGCAGCCGCCTGGAGTGGTGGGAAGTGGCCTTGCAGAAATTCGCCAACTATCCCTTCACCGGGCTAGGCATGTGGGCGGCAGCCCGCTTCGGCGTGCTGGCCAAGATCGGCTACACCCAGACCGCGACCGTCCACAGCGATTGGGTAGAAATCATCGTTGGCACCGGCGCCTGGGGGTTCGTCCCGGTGCTGATCCTCATCTTTATGGCGTGGTGGATCCTGATCAAATGCATGAGGAATGACAAGCTCGATATGAATGACCGCCAGTTGGCCTACGAAGGTATGGCGGTGCTGGCTGTGGTTTTCTGCCGCATGTTCTTCATGACCGATCTCAGTTTGCATCCCCCCTGCCACTTCTTTGTTGCTCTGGGAACAGCCGAATTCCTGCGTCGCAAGCTCAAAAAGCCACAAGCCTACGAGCAGAATTACGCTCCGGCACAACTCTCCGCCAGCGCGGGTGTTTGATGTCAAGATGAAGACGGCCCTGCTCGCTCTCATGCTCTCTGCTTGCTTGCTTGCGCCTTCGGATGCTGCGGACAAGAAAACGCCCGATGCCAGCGACACCCTGCGGCGCTACGCTGACCAACTGGGGTTTCGCATCGGCGCCGGCATCCGGCCCGTGTCGTGGGACCAGGATGAACAAGGGCGCCAGATTCTGGCGCGCGAGTTCAACACCACCATGACCATGGGGATGATGGGCGCCACCGAACCAAGAGGGGAAGGACAGTTTGACTTCTCCAAGATGGATCGCACCATCAAGTTTGCCAAAGAACATGACATGAAAATTTGGGGCGCCGCCCTCATCTATCGCCCCGATTCCCTTCCCGAGTGGATGCGCCAGAAGATGCAAGGCCGCAACCCCCGGCAAGCATTTCCTGCCGGCCAACTGGATGAACTGATGAAGAAGCACATCCAGACAGTGGTGCAGCACGGCGGCGACAACTTTTACGCGTGGGGTGTAGTCAATGAACCATTAGGTGGGAAGCACAACCCCTGGCAGTTCCTCATGGGCGACGATGAGTACATCGCCAAGGCCTTTCGCTTTGCCCGCGAAGCCACCAGAGTCCCCCTGGTCCTCAATGAGACCTTCGGCCACGATGGCATCGATAAAGACAGGGCCAACGAGTTTTTTGCCCTGGTAAAGCGGCTTAAGGCTCAGGGCGTCCCCATCGATGGCGTCGGCACCGAGATGCACCTGCACGCGCATGAACTTGATCCCGATTACTTGGATCAATTCCGCGACTTCCTACGGCGCGCCCGCGAGTTGGACGTCACCGTCTACATCACCGAAATGGACGTCTATCAGGGCCCGCCCGGCGCGTTGCAGAATCCATTGGAGGCGCAGCGCAAGATCTATCACGACGTAGCCGCTACTTGCCTGGCAGACTCCAATTGCAAAGGCTTGACGATTTGGGACCTGTCCGACAAGGACACCTGGCTGGTACACCGCAAAGCCAACCAGATCCCCGACGCGAAACCCGATCTCTTCGACGACGATTACCAGAAGAAGCCGGCCTACTACGGCGTGCTGGACGCGCTGAAGGAAGCTGCCGCAGCCAGGCACTAGCAGCCCTCGCGTAGAGGCGAAGCCTTGGCGACAACCAGAATGTCCGTAGACGGAAAAGTCAGAATCGTCACCACCAGCTGGGATGACGGCGACATCCGCGATCTCCGCATCGCCGAGTTGCTCCATGCCCGGAGTATGCGCGGGACCTTTTATGTTCCCATCGAGCCCTTCAACGGCAATCCGTCGCTGAGCAAGACCGACATGCGGGCGCTCATCACTGAGGGATTTGAGATCGGTGCCCATGGGATCGCTCACGAGATCATGTCGGAAGTCCCGGTCGGGAAACTTGACTACATCGTAGGCACCTGCAAGGCAATCCATGAGGACAACCTCGGTCAGCGCATCCGCATGTTCTGCTATCCCCGCGGGCGCTATACCGGCCTCGTCGTACAAGCACTGAAGAGGGCAGGCTACGAGGGTGCCCGGACGGTTCGCCTCTTGGCCACCGACACCCGCTACAGTCCCTTCGACTTGCCCACCACCACCCAGGTGTATCCGCATACCCGCGTGGAGTATCTGCGGAACATCGCCAAGGCGCGCAAGCTAGGTCGCCTGCATGATTACGTGACCCGCCTCGGCCTGGGTGATGACTGGGTCGAGATCGGCAAGAAATTGTTCGACCGCGTCCTCCACGAGGGCGGAATCTGGCACCTTTGGGGCCATTCCTGGGAGATTGACCAGCTCGGACTCTGGGACGAATTTGCGCAAATGCTCGACTACGTTTGCCGGCGCCAGGACGTGCTCTATGTCAACAACAGCGATCTTCCGCAGTACGTCACCCGACGCCCCAACTGAGCCACACCCAGCCTCAACCTAGATGAAAATCCTTCTGGTCCATAACCGCTACCAGATCCATGGCGGCGAAGAAGTGGTTTTCGAGCAGGAGCGCCAACTGCTGGAGCGGTCCGGACATCAAGTCCTGACCTATTGCCGGAGCAACTTTGAGGCAGAGGACTACGGCGGGTTGCGGCGATTGGCCCTGATCAAGAACATCGCCTGGTCCAGCGACACCAAGGATCAGCTTCGCTGTCTGCTCCGCGAGCACCAGCCCGATGTAGTGCACGTTCACAACACCTTCATGATGATGTCGCCGTCGGTGTTCGCTGCCTGCCGCGAAGCCCGCGTTCCGGTAGTGCAGACGTTGCACAACTACCGGCTTTTCTGTCCGGCCGCGAATTTCGTGCGTGACGGCAAAATCTGCGAGGAGTGCTCCGACCACAGCTTGCTGCGAGGCATCCGTTATGGCTGCTATCGCAAATCGCGTCCGGCAACCGCCACCGTGGCCCTGATGATGTCGGTCCAGCGCCGGCGCCGTGCTTACCCGGATCAGTTCATCGCCCTGACCGAGTTCTCCCGTCAGAAGTTCATCCGCGCCGGAATTCCGGCGGAGAAGCTTTGCGTCAAGCCGAACTTCGTGTACCCCGACCCGGGCGAGCGTTCCGGCGATGGCGCGCATGCGGTCTTTGCCGGACGACTTTCGGACGAAAAAGGCTTGGACACCCTCCTCGACGCCTGGAAGCAGTTGCCGGATGGTATCCCACTTTCCATTGTGGGCGATGGCCCGCTCCTGGAACAGCTGCGGAACCGGGCCACTGGGATGGGCCTGAGCGGAATCACCTTCCACGGCCGCCTGCCTCGTGAGAAGACCTTGGAAATCATCAAGTTAGCAAGGTTTCTGGTGGCTCCCAGCCAGTGTTACGAGAATTTTCCCATGGGGATTGCAGAAGCTTTCTCATGTGGTGTTCCGGTCATCTGCTCCCGTCTTGGGGGTATGCGGGAAATCGTTGAAAACAAACGGACTGGACTGCACTTCACAGCTGGCGATGCGGTCGATCTGGCCCGCAAAGTGCTCTGGTCTTGGTCAAACCCTGAGCAAATGCTGGAAATGGGGAAAGCAGCCCGTAGAGAGTACGAAGCCAAGTACACGGCTGAGAAGAACTATCCCTTGCTGATGACAATCTATCAGCGAGCCGTGGCCGCCGAAACCGCGGTTGCTCAGGCTGATGCTGAAGTGGGGTTCAGCCTATCTCGCGGATAAGCCATTCCGCGTTCTTGCAGTAAATAGGTCGCAGGAACCAACGAACCATGAGCGTTGCCATCATTTCCGGGTCGGCCGGGCTGGTTGGATCGGAGACCGTCGCCTACTTTGCAGATAAGGGCATGGACGTTGTCGGCATCGACAACGGCATGCGCAAAGAATTCTTCGGCGAGGAGGCCTCGACCGCTTGGCAACGGGACCGCCTCAAGCGGGAGATTCCGTCGTACACCCACTACGACGCCGATATCCGGAATCAGGACGAGATCTTCCGCATCTTCGAGCGATACCGCAAAGACATCAAGTTGATCGTTCATACGGCGGCGCAGCCCTCGCATGACTGGGCCGCCCGCAAGCCGTTTGTTGATTTCACCGTCAACGCCAATGGCACACTGGTTCTGTTGGAAGCAACCCGGCAGTTCGTCCCCGACGCCGCGTTCATCTTCGTCTCCACCAACAAGGTCTACGGCGACACGCCCAACTACCTGCCTCTGGTCGAGCTCGACACCCGCTGGGAGATCGATCCCAGTCACGCTTACGTCAAGGGCATCCCGGAAACCATGTCAATCGACCACACCATGCACAGCCTGTTCGGCGCCTCCAAGGTCGCGGCTGATGTGCTGGTGCAGGAATATGGCCGCTACTTCGGAATGCACACCGCCTGCTTCCGCGGCGGCTGCCTGACCGGTCCCAATCATTCCGGCACCCAGCTGCACGGCTTTCTGGCTTACCTGATGAAATGCGCGGTGACCGGTACGCCCTATACGATTTTCGGCTACAAGCGCAAGCAGGTGCGCGACAACATCCACAGCAATGATCTGATCCGCGCCTTCGATGCGTTCTTCCAGAATCCCCGCTCGGCCCAGGTTTACAACATGGGCGGCGCCCGCTACAGCAATTGCTCCATGATCGAAGCCATCGACCTGTGCGAGAAAATCAGCGGCAAGCAGCTGCGCTGGGAGTACGTGGAACAGAATCGCCAGGGAGACCACATCTGGTGGATCAGCGACGTCTCCCGTTTCCAGGAACACTATCCCTCCTGGAAGCCGAACTACGATGTCCCTGCCATCCTGCAGGAGATTTACGGCATGAATCGCGAGCGCTGGAGGAAGATCGCGTGATCCATGCCGAAAAAAAGAACGTGGTCGGCATCCTGGTAGACGTCATCGACTACGATGGCGCCATCGACTACGTCATCCGCGCCGCGCGCGAACGCCGGGCTGCCTCCATCTCGGCCCTTGCAGTGCACGGGGTCATGACCGGTGCGCTCGATAAGGAACACCAGCATCGCCTGAACAATCTGGATGTAGTTCTGCCCGACGGTCAACCGGTCCGCTGGGCCCTGAACCTGCTGTACCGGGCTCCGCTTCGCGACCGCTGCTACGGGCCCAACCTCACTCTCTATTTATGTGAGCGGGCGGCTAAGGAAGGCATGCCGGTATTCTTTTACGGCGCGACCCCTTCCATCCTCGACGCTATGCGAAGGAATCTGCGCCAGCGCTTCCCCAAGCTGGTCATCGCGGGTATGGAGCCTTCGAAGTTTCGCCGCCTCACTCCGCAGGAAAAGACTCAACTGGCGGAGAGGATCAAAGATTCCGGCGCCACCATGGTGTTCGTCGGGCTGGGCTGCCCGCGCCAGGAAGTCTTCGTCTACGAATTTCGTGATCTGCTCCCCATGCCCGCGCTCGCAGTCGGCGCCGCATTCCCGTTCATCGCCGGAGAAGTCCGGCAGGCGCCCCGCTGGATCCAGGACCTGGGCATGGAATGGTTTTTCCGGCTGTGCATGGAGCCGCGTCGCTTGTGGCGCCGCTACGTGTACTTGAATCCGGCGTATGTCACGCTGTTGACGCTGCAATTGCTAGGTCTGCGCTCGTTTGATACGCGTGGCGTCTCGCCCAGCTCTGAGTTGCTGTACGGTTAGCACACGAAAGGGGAAGGGTTTATGGGTTTTGTGAACGTTGCGGTTCGCCGCTTCGGAATTGCGGGGGAATTGCTCTCGTTCTTCTGGAACAACAAGCGCTGGTGGATGCTGCCTATCATCACCATCATCCTGGTTTTGGGTGTGGTGCTGGTGCTGGCGCAAAGCTCCGTCATCGCTCCGTTTATCTACACCCTGTTTTAAAGGAAGGTAATGGCAAATCCTGTCTGGCAAGGACTGAAGAATTTCTGGGCAGCATGGACCCGTCTGGCCAAGAAGATTGGCAACTTTCAGGCCCGGGTCATCCTGACCGTGATGTACGCGGTTGTGCTGCTGCCATTCGGACTCATGGTGCGCCTGTTCTCCGACCCTCTGAGAATCAAGAAGCGCCCCACCGAGTGGCTCAACCACCCCGATGAAGTGATGGACATGCAGTGGGCCAAGAGGCAGTGAATCGTGGATATCCTGGGAATCTCGTGTTACTACCATGACGCAGCGGCCGTGCTGCTGCGTGACGGACAACTCATCGCCGCGTCGGAAGAAGAACGCTTCTCCCGCATTAAGCACGACTACGGCTTCCCCAAGCAGGCCATCCAGTATTGCCTGGAAGCCGGCAAGATCAGCGGGCCCGATCTCGACTACGTCGTCTTCTTCGAGAAACCGTTCCGCAAGCTGGACCGCATTCTGGCTAGCGTGCTCGGCACCTACCCGAAATCGTGGAAGGTTTTCCGCGAGTCCATGATTACCTGGGTGCTCGACAAGCTTTGGGTCGCCAGCACGCTGCAAAGCGAACTGGGTGTGAAGAAAGAAAAGGTGCTGTTTTCCGAGCACCACCTTTCGCATGCCGCCAGCGCCTACTTATGTTCACCCTTTGACGAGTCCGCCATCCTCACCGTGGACGGCGTCGGCGAGTGGGTGACTGCCACCTACGGCATCGGCCGCGGCAACGACATCAAGCTGACCAAGCAGATGGATTTCCCGCACTCCATCGGCCTCCTCTACAGCGCCTTTACCGCCTTCCTTGGCTTCGAGGTCAACGAGGGTGAGTACAAAGTCATGGGCATGGCCCCTTACGGCAAGCCCAAGTATGTGGACAAGGTTTGGAAACTCGTACGCCAGAACAGCGATGGCTCGTTCGCGCTGGACATGGACTACTTCGAGTTCCACCATTCCACCGAGAGAACGTACAGCAAGAAGTTCGAGCAATTGTTCGGTGAGCCGCGTCCCACCAAACTGCACTTCTTCACCGAATCCACCGGCTTCCCCAAGTATTTCGGCGAGCCGCCGGCAAATATTCATGAGATTTCCAATCTGAACCAGCACTATGCCGACATCGCTGCCAGCATTCAGAAGGTGACAGAAGAGCTCATTCTCGGCATGGCCCGCAATCTCCAGAAAGAGACCGGGCTCAAGAACCTGTGCATCGCAGGCGGCGTCGGGCTGAACAGCGTAGCCAACAGCCGCATCATTCGCGAAACTCCGTTCGAGCAGGTGTTCGTGCAGCCCGCCGCCGGTGATGGTGGCGGCGCCCTCGGCGCCGCTCTCTGGGCCTACAACACCCTGCTGGGCAAACCCCGTACCTTCCGCATGGATCACGCCTACTGGGGTCGCCACTACGGAGCATCCGAGATCAGCTCATTTCTGCAGGGAAACAACATTCCCCACACTCTGATCGAGGACGAAGACAAGATGCTCGACCAGGTCGTGGAACGCATCAGGAGCGGCAAAGTGATCGGTTGGTATCAGGGACGATTTGAATGGGGGCCGCGCGCCCTCGGCAACCGCAGCATCATCGCCGATCCCGGCAATCCCGAAATGAAAGACATCGTCAACGCCAAGATCAAGTTCCGGGAACCCTACCGTCCGTTTGCTCCTTCCGTCCTGGCGGAGTGCGCTGAAAAGTATTTCGAGCTCCCGCACGCCACCAGTCACTACCCGGCGCGTTTCATGCTCTACGTGGTACCGGTGAAGCAGGAGGCCCATCGTCTTCTGCCCGCCATCACCCACGTGGACGGCACCGGCCGCCTGCAAACCGTTTTCAAGGACCAGAGCCCGCGTTACTACAAGCTGATCGAACGCTTTGGCCAGGCAACCGGCGTTCCGGTCCTGCTGAACACATCGTTCAACCTGCGAGGTGAGCCCATCGTCACCACGCCGGCAAACGCGTTCAACACTTTCGTGAAGAGCGAGATGGACTGCCTTGTTCTCGACAATTACATCGTCGAGAAGTCGTCGCTCAACTGAAGTTCAAAGCTCCTCCCCTGAATTTGTTGCCGTATCAGCTGCCGTCAAGCAGGGTCGCATCCCTGCCCTGATTGGACAAATGAGCACTGACACCACATTGAAACCGGTTGGCGCACTGCTGACCGAACCCGACCTCGGTCTCCACCCCCCGACTGATCCTCGGATCATAAGCCTTGGACCTTCGCTGCGGGCCGACTATGTGATCGTCGGCTCGGGTCTGACTGGCGGAACTATCGCCCGCTTCCTGGCCGATGCCGGACGCGATGTGATCGTTCTCGAACGCCGCGCCCACCTGGGCGGCAACGTTCACGATCACAAGCATCCCAGTGGTGTCCGCATCCACACTTACGGCCCGCACTACTTCCGTACCGGGTCGGAAGAAATCTGGGAGTTCGTTAACCGCTTCGCCTCCTTTTATAAGTACGAAGCTATCGTTAAGTCCCAGGTCGACGGCCGGATCGAAAACTGGCCTATCGCCGCCAGCTACATCCGCCGCTCTGTGGGCAAGGATTGGAAGCCGTCGTTCACCGGTACTCCCACCAACTTCGAAGAGGCTTCGCTGGCCATGATGCCCGAACTGGTCTATCGCAAGTTCGTCAAGGGCTACAGCGAAAAACAGTGGGGCGTGAAAGCCACCGAACTGTCCGCCGATCTGGCCCGCCGCTTCGATGTGCGCGAAGATGATGAGCCCCGCCTCATGCGCCACAAGTATCAGGGCATTCCCCGCGAGGGCTACGCGGAATTCACCAAGAGCATCTTGTCCGGCATTCCTGTGGTGCTGCACTTCGATTATCTGAAGCACCGGGACCGCATCAAGGCGCGCAAGCTGCTGGTCTTCACCGGACCCATTGACGAGTTCTTCGGCTACGACATGGGCCGGCTGCGTTACCGCGGTCAGCGCCGTGAGCATTCTTACCTGGCAGGCCACGACCTAGTACAACCCTGCGGCCAGGTCAACAACCCGGATGTCTCCAACGGCCCCTACATCCGCACCCTGGAATGGAAACACATGATGCCGCCCGAGGAGATTCCCCACATCAAGGGAACCGTGCTGACCCGTGAATACACCTACACTCCGGAGAACCCCAACCACCAGGAGTACCCCTTCCCGGACCGGCAGAATCAGCAACTCTACCAGCAGTACCGGGCGCGGGCCGAGGCCATCCCCGGCTTACTGGTGTGCGGACGCCTCGGGGAATACCGCTACTACGACATGGACCAGGCGATCGGACGCGCCATGATGCTGGCACGCCAACTGCTCGCGCAGGAACCGATGCGCGCCGCCTGTGCCGATTGAAGTGTCTGCCCCGCGTACACAGTATGAATTTGTGCATGTGATGTCTTGATGGTCGCGGCTCTCGTGAGAGGACAGGAGCAGCGGCTGAACGTCAGGCCTGTTGAACAAATTTGTCTGATGGGGACCAAGGGATCATGGCCATTGAACCGATGAAAACCGCAGCACCGGACAGTGCCGTTGCGAACTCCGGTTCGGAGTACTTCTACTCAACCGCTTCGGTCATTGAAAGTGACCGCTATCGCTGGTTCATGCAAGACCTCGACCGGGTCGAGGCCCAACTGCGCCACAAGTTCGAGAACGACGCCTGGACTGGCATTCAGCTGGCGATCAAGCGGCTCATCGACATCGTCGGCAGCTTTTGCCTGATCGTTCTGCTCACCCCCGTGTTTTTGCTTACTTCCTTGGCGGTGCGCCTGACCTCGCCCGGCCCCATTATGTTCAGCCATAAGCGCTGGGCGCTGCATCAGGGCCACTTCATCTGCCTGAAGTTCCGCTCCATGCGGACCGATCAGCAAAAGATCATGAACACCGCGGAAGTTCAGGAAATGCAGAAGACCGGCGTCCTGCTCAAGTTAAAGAAAGATCCGCGCCTGACTCCCATCGGCTCCTTCATCCGCAAGACCAGCATCGACGAATTGCCCCAGCTCTTCAATGTGCTCAAAGGCGACATGAGCCTGGTCGGTCCCCGTCCCCTGGTTTTGCACATGATGCAGCCCTATCCCAAGGTCCGGCGTGTACGCTGCATGATGCGCCCGGGGATCAGCGGCCTGTGGCAGATTCGCGATCGTGAGAACAACACCAGCGTGATCGGCATGATGCCGCACGACATCGAATATCTGCTCAACTTCAATCTCTGGCTCGACATCAGGATTTTGCTCTCGACCCTGCCCGCGGTGTTGTGGGGCACGGGCGCTTGCTGAAGTGAACCCGAAACCGGGCCTCGGAGCTCTTTGATGCCTTCCACCTATCGCAAAATTCGCCACAAAGCTTCAAAGACGTTTTTGCGCGCCCCCATCATCTGGATGCGCCATCGCGGCATCGATCGCAATGACGTCATGGTCGCCTCCTATCCCCGTTCAGGCAACACCTGGTTGCGCTTCCTGCTGACCAGGATCCTGACCGGCAAGTCCGCCGGCTTCGACAACGTCAACAGCGTCATCGCCGAGATCGGAATTCACAAAGATGCGCTTCCCCTGCTGCCCGGGGAAGGCCGCCTGATCAAGACCCACGAACTCTACCGTCCCACTTACAAGCGTGCCATTTACCTCATCCGCGATGTGCGTGACGTCCTGCTTTCCCAGTACTCCCGTGAGAACGAGCTTGGCCTGGTCTGGTGGGGGAATTTCGACAGCTACATCAAGGCTTTTCTGGATGGCACCATCAACGGTTTCGGCCCCTGGCAGGAGCATATCCCGCTGTGGCTCGATTCCCCCCTGGCCAAACGTGGTGACGTGCTGGCGGTGAAGTTTGCCGACATGCGCCGCAACACCCAGGAGACCCTGGAACGCATCGTGGACTTCCTCGGCCTTGAGGTGCAATCCAGGGTGATTGCCGAAGCCATCGCCGACAACACGGTCGAGAAAATGCGCGCCCGCGAAGAGCGCTCGCAGAAACTGCACAAGAGCACTCGCGAGGAAGGCCGCTTCGTCCGCAAGGGGGCCATCATGGGCTGGCGCGAGAAGTTCACCGAACCCCAACTGGAACTTATCGAGCAGTACGCCGGAGAAACCATGGCGCGCATGGGATTCCCCAGTTGGAAAACCGTACTAAGAAAAGACGCCGAACCCGAGCTCACCGGCGCCAATGCGTAACTCGCCACGGAGACATAGAGTCACTGAGAAACCGGTTCTTTCGTTTTTTCCGTGCCTCTGCGCCTACGTGGTGAAAAGGTTTTCTCAGAATGCTTGACACTGAACTGAAGGCCCCGGAACAGCACGCCATGGTGTCCCCGCCCCAGCAGTCCGCCTCGCGCCTGCCCTTTGCCTTGTTCGTGCTCTCCATCCTGGTGGTGGTTTTCAATCGCGCCTACATCCGCAATATCCACTACGACTGGCTGAATCTCATCCCTGTGCTGGCCACTCTTTACATTGGCTATGCGGTGGTGGCATTGAACAAAACGTGCGGCCATATCAGCTACGTCGCGCGCTGCCTCTCGGAAGACGAGACTGTCCGTAAGCCCTTCGGATCTTTTCTCTTTTCGCCCTACTTCCGTTCCATGCTGCTGATGGTGCTGCTGCTGGTTGCGGCCGAGTTCGGTTTGCGCTGTGTCAGCTACAACCGCGCCCTGCTCTATGAGCGCCAGGGAGATCTGCTCTTTACCCCTGTGCCCAACCAGGAATACGTCGAGAAGATTTCCCTGACCCACTCTCAGATCAATGATCTCGGCCTGCGCGGTGGGCCGGTTGACACAACCGGCAAGCAGATCGTGCTTTGCCTGGGGGACTCCGTAACCTACGGGTACGGCGTCGATGACAATCACACCTATCCAGCCGAACTGCAGCGTGCCCTTGACCGTGCGTATCCCGGCCGCTTCGCGGTGCTGAACGGCGGTGTCGACGCCTATCCCATACCTTTCATGCGGCAAAAGTTCCTCTATCTGTGGAACCGCGGCGTCCGTCCCGACCTCGTCATCGTCGGCTATAGCTTTAACGAGGGCGGGCTCGGTGCTCTAGTGAGCGGCGATGCGCAACTGAAAGACAAATTTGCTGCCGCCGTGCGCTTCAAGAACCAGGTACGCAGCTTCGCGCTCTACAACCTCATCGTGGAGAACTGGGCCCGCGCTTCTTACAACCGCATGAAGAAGTACATGGTTCCGGGCACCAACTTCCGCACCCTGTCAAAGGAAGATGTGGAAACCCGCTACCAGAAATCCATGCAGGACTTCTCCGACGACCTGGCCGCCCACCATGTGAAAACCGTGTTCCTGCTGTTTACGGGTTTTGACGGCCGCACCGGCGTCTATGACAACAAGGGGCCATTCCAGGTCCAGTTCGGTGGCTTTGCCGAGCAGCATGGAATCCCCTTGCTGCGCAGCAGCCAGTTGTTGATGGGCCAGCCGTCCTCGACCTCCGAGATCCAGAAGTTTTTCCTCGATCAGTGCCACATGAATGAGGCGGGCACGCAGACCGTCGGCCAAGCTGTGGCCGGATTTCTGCCCTCGATCCTGGAAAAGCCGTCCTTAAGCACCGTTTCCGGAAACCAATAGACAAAACCAACCATCATGCCAAGACCACGCACGGGAGATGTCGTTATGCAGTGTTCGACTCCAGTCCATTTTCTTCCCTCTCGGGTTGCCCATTCCGTTGTCCGCATCGGCCTGCTCGCCGTATGCATTGCCATGGCAATGGGGGCACTCGGCCAGTCCGCCTGGGCCCAGCAGAGCCGCCCTGCCGCCAGGCAGCAGACTTTTCCCATCACCCACATCGTCTTCATGATTAAGGAGAACCGGTCCTTCGACAATATTTTCGGGACTTTCCCTGGGGCCAACGGCGCTACCAGCGGCAAGATCTCGACCGGCCAAGTCCTCCAGTTGCAGCACGCTCCCGATGTGACGCCGCGCGATTTTTGCCACACCTGGAATTGCAACATCGTGGCCTTTGATGGTGGCCGCATGGACAAGTGGGACCTTACCGTGGGCGACGCCACCTTCGCCTGCAATCTCAATGGCGACTACGCCTGCTACTCCCAGTACCAGCAGCAGGACATCCCCAATTACTTCACCTACGCCAGCACCTTTACGCTGGCCGACATGTATTTCTCCTCCATTCACGGTACCAGTAATCCCAACCACATCTACACGGTTGCCGCCACTTCCAATGGCGTGATCGGCCAGGCCCACCTGCAAGGCAGCAGCCTAACGGGCGAGGCCGGTTGCATGTCCGATCCCGGTTCCAGTGTGAACGTGATCGCGGCCAATGGCGACGTCACCGGCCCCTTCCCCTGCTTCGATTTCACCTCCCTGGTGGACAGCCTCGATGATGCCGGGGTCTCCTGGGCCTATTACACACCGAGCGGCAGCTCGTACAACCCCCTGGAGGAAATCAATCACATTCGTAACAACCCAGGGGAGTGGAATTCGCATATCAAGGAGGAACACCAGTTCGTCCAGGATGCGCAATCGGGTAATCTGCCGGCCGTCACCTGGCTGGTGACCGACGACAACTTCAGCGAGCATCCCCCGAACAGCGTCTGCAACGGAGAAAACTGGGATGTGCAGCAGCTCAACGCCATCATGGCCGGAGATTGGTTGCATACCGCCGTCTTCCTGCTTTGGGACGACAGTGGCGGTCTCTACGACCACGTAGCTCCGCCGGTCCTTGATCAGTTCGGTCCTGGACCACGCGTGCCGCTCGTCATCATCTCGCCCTATGCGCTCCCCAACCACATCTCCAGTACCCTGTACGAACATTCCTCGTTGCTCAAGTTTGCCGAGACCATCTTCGGCCTGCCCGCGATCCATGAGCGGGATGCAAACCCGCTAATCGGCGACATGACCGATGCTTTCGATTTCGGCCAGACGCCGCTGCCGCCGCTCTCCCTGGCGACGCACTCTTGCTCTCCGGCGTCACAGACCTCGCTCAACTTCCCGTCTCAGGCTGTAGGAACTACCAGCGCGGCCAAGACGGTCACCGTCTCGAACTTCAGTGCGGCCACTCTGACCATCAACAGCATTACCACCGGCAGCCCCGAATTCCTCCAGACCAACACCTGCTCCATTCCCCTTCAGGGGTTCACCGGCACGGGCAAGATTCACACCTGCACCATCAACGTGACCTTTAAGCCCAACGCCACGGGCAACCGGGCGGCCACACTCACCATCGCCGACACCGATGCCTCCAGCCCTCAGCTGGTCGCGCTCACGGGAGTTGGCAGCAAGGTCAGCATCACCCCCAGTCTCTTGAGTTTCGGTACACTGCCAATTCTTTCCACCAAGGTGATGACCTCCACCTTGAAGAACCTGGGCACCTCAACCCTCTCCATCTCGAACATTGCCGCATCCGGGGATTACACCCAGACCAACAACTGTGGCAGCAGCCTTGGTGGCGGCGCCAGTTGCACGCTCACGGTCACCTTCAGGCCGACGGTGGACGGCGTGCGATACGGCACCATGGCCATAACGGACAGCGACGGCAGCAGTCCGCAAGTGCTCAACTTGACGGGCCTCGGCTCGGCACTCACCATCTCCCCTGCCAGTCTGAGCTTCCCCACCATCAGCCTGGGCAACACCAGCGCGCCCAAGACGGTGACCCTTACCAACAACGGCGGCACTTCCCTGGCCATCACTAACATCACGACCCAAGGCACCTTGCAGCAGACCGAGTCCGATTTCTCGCAGACCAACACTTGTGGCAGCAACCTCGGAGCCGGCGCCAGCTGCAGCGTCAGAGTCAGCTTCACCCCGACCGAAACCGGCTCTCGCCTGGGAGACTTGGTCTTCTTTGATTCCGAGGACGGCACCAGCCCGCAGAGCATACCGCTAACAGGCGTAGGCTCGTCCAATCCGACACCTTGGATCAGCGATCCGTTGGTGCCCACCCGTGCCGCCCCGGGAGGAGCCAGCTTCACGCTTGCGGTCAACGGCTCTGGATTCGTTTCTGGCGCTACGGTGAACTGGAACGCAGTTCCCCTGGCAACCACATTCGTCAGTGCTTCCACCTTGACCGCCACCGTACCTGCGTCCGATATCGCAACTGCAGGGACAGCTTTCATCACGGTGACCAACCCGACTCCCGGAGGTGGCATCTCCAATGTCGCTCTCTTCCATGTCACCTCAGGTGGCACGCCGGGCACTCTGATCAAGACGGACTTTGCCACTGGCACCGCTCCTTTGGGGATTGCCAGAGGCGACTTCAACGGGGACGGCATCCTCGACCTGGCGGTGGTGAATAGCGCAAGCAACACCGTCTCGATCTTGACGGGCAGCGGTACTGGCACCTTTACCCTCAAGTCCACTCCGGCCACCGGCATCGCCCCCACTGCCGTCGCGACCGGCGATTTCAACAACGACGGCAAGCTCGACTTGGCGGTCACCTTCCTGGGAAGCTCAACCTCGGTTCCACCGGTCCTGCCCGCCGTCTCTATCCTGCTGGGTAACGGGGATGGAACTTTCACGCCAGCGGCCGGAGCTGCCCCACAGGTCGGCGACGGCCCCGTGGCGGTCGCTGCGGCTGACTTCCACATGAACAGCCGGCTCAACCTTGTGACCGCCAACAATATTGAGAATCTGGGCTCCGTCCTCGAAGGGCTTGGCGATGGCACCTTCAACACCGATGCCACCGGCCCCAACACCAGCATCGGCCCCATCGCCGTTACGGTCGGCGATTTCAACGGCGACGGCAATCTCGACGTCGCCGTCGCCAACAATCTCGACAACACCTTTTCCATCTTGCCCGGCAACGGGGATGGAACCTTCACCTGGACTGCCGACATCGCCACCGGTCAAGGCCCGAGCGCGCTTGCAGCCGCCGACTTCACTGGGGACGGCAAGCTTGATTTGGCCGTTGCCAACAAGGCCGCCAACAACGTCTCAATCTTTACCGGGGTTGGTGATGGGACCTTCACTCTCAAGTCCTCCTTCGCCACCGGGACCGGACCGAACGCGGTTACGTTTGGCGACTTCAACGGAGATGGCAAACTTGATTTGGCTACCGCCAACTCCGTTGCCAACACCGTTTCCATCCTGTTGGGGAATGGGGACGGCACATTCCAGAGTAATGCCGATTCTCCCACCAGCTCGACGCCGGCTGGCATCGTCGCGGGAGACTTCAACCAGGATGGCAGACTCGATCTGGCTGTGACCAACACCGCGTCGAATACCGTTTCCATCTTGCTGCAGCCTGGATCTGGCAGCCCCGTAGTCTCGCTGTCACCAACCAGCCTGAACTTCCCCACTCAACTCGTGAACACAACCAGCGCCGGCCAGACTGTCACCCTGACCAACACCGGAACCGCGACGCTGCTGATCACCAGCATTGCGATTGGCGGCACCAACGCCGCGGACTTCACCCAGACCGGCACTACCTGCGGAGGATCCGTCAATCCGGGCGCCAGCTGCACCGTCACCGTGGCGTTCGCGCCGAAGGCCCGGGGCACTCGCAGCGCCAGCCTGAACTTCACGGACAATGCCCCCAACAGCCCGCAGGCTGTGCCGTTGACCGGTACGGGTACAGTGGTGAAACTGGTACCACCCAGCCTCGGCTTCGGCAACCAACAGGTCGGCACCCAGAGTCCTCCGCAAAGCGTGACGCTGACGAACACCGGAGGCCAACCGCTGAACATCACCAGCATCAATCTCACCGGTGCCAACCGTGGTGACTTCGGCAAGGGCACGACTTGCAGCACCACCACGGCCCTGGCCGCAGGCGCAAGCTGTAAAATAAAGGTGTCATTCAAACCCACAGCCACCGGAGCCAGGTCTGCTTCCGTCAGCATCAGCGACGACGGCGGCGGCAGCCCGCAACTTGTGCCTCTCTCTGGAAACGGCACCTAGTAGGATTAAGGATGTTGGAACCCAAGGCGAATCGAAAGCCCAGGCGGCAGGTCTTGCTGCTGCCTGGGCTACTTCTGGGCTTGGCTTTCGCGGGGATCGCGTCGCCGGCCCGGGCGCAGGAACCCTACGCTACCGAACCCATCGCCGCCAAAGCTTCGGTTTACCTGCCGCAATCGCTGGTGGACGGCCTGGATCCCAACGGCTTGCGGCTGACCATTCCGGTCAACGGCCTGAAAACTACCGTTTGTGAACTCTGGCTGGCCAAGACGGTTTCCACCCACGAGAGTTCACCAGGCCCCGGAATTCTCTACGGCAATCTGAAGGTCGGGGAGTTCGTCGGGGTCATTCACTATGTTCCAGAAAGCAGTGAGGACATCCGGGAAGATTTTCGCGACCAGAAACTGCGTGCCGGCTATTACACCATGCGCTACGCCCAGATGCCCGAGGACAAGGCCCACAAGGACGTGAATCCTTACCGCGACTTTGTCCTGCTTAGTCCGGTCAGCGTGGACCGTGACCCCGCTGCCGTCCCCGGCATGGATGAACTGCTGCGTTTGAGCCGTTTCGCCTCGCGCACCCGCCACCCCGCGGTCATGAGTCTGGTGCCGGTTGACCCCAGCCAAAAGCAGTCCCCCGCGTTGCGTACCGATGACGCGGGCACGTGCATCTTGCAGGTCAAGCTGCACGCTCAACCAGACACGGGTGGCTCGTCACAGGATCTCTCGCTGGCCATGATTCTGGTTACCCCGGTAAAGGAGACGGGAGAGTCGTAGCCGCGTAGCCCCGGCATCGTTATCGGAACTGATATAGGAGAGGCAGCCTGGCGGGGCATCGAGGGCACAAATTTATCCCCTATCAGCAACCGCCTTATGACTATGGCCGCACAAGCCCTCGCTTGTGTCTTTCTTTTCTTATAGTTACTGATGCTCCTAAACGTCCTGCGTGGCAGCCAAATTGCCCCATTCTTGCCCATTAGGGTGGCAGCTCCAATGTGGGTCTGTCCTGACTCTATTCGAGGATCGCTATGAAAACCCAACCAGCCAATCACGAATCAACCCAACCCGGCATTTGGCCGGTCAAGGACAAACTCACGGTCTCTTGCCTGCGCTGCAACGCCGAGCTCACCGACTATCGGCCCACTCGGTTTACCTTTCTGCCCTACGGTATCAGCCGGGCCCACGCCATGGTGGTCTGCCCCAAGTGCGGACACGTGGAATTTCTCGCCAAGGAAAGTCTGCTGCTGCATGAACTCGATCCCATTGCCAGCGATGGTGGCGACGACGATTAACCTCCTCCAAACCTATTGCCGTAGAGACGCAGCTTACTGTGTCTCCGGTCTGGAGCCGTCGCACGCCCTGGACCCAACTCGGTCTCAAGCGCCTCGGTTACGCCCCCTATGCTGATACTGGGATTGTCATCGTTCAAGCACGACGCCGCAGCTGCCCTGCTGGACAACGGCGCCGTCCGGGCTGCCATCGAGAATGACAAGCTGGTTCGCTCTCGCACTACAGGCTTGCCGGAGAATGCGATTCGCTTCTGCCTCGACACGGCCGGCGCGCGTTGGGACGACTTGGATGCCATCGCGGTGGCCAGCCGTCCTCTCCGCGGCTGGGCTCGCCGTTCCCTGCTGCGGGCGCGCCTTTCCCCGTTTTCCCCGCTCGGGGCCGCCTACCACGAAGCCAACGAACTCGGCATGGTTGCCCGCGAGTTGCAGCAGGTTCGCACCCTGCGCCGCAACAGTGGGAAATCCAACATCTTGCATTTCGAGCATCACCTCTGCCACGCTGCCAACGCCTTCTACCTCTCGCCCTATGATCGCGCCCTCATCCTCACTCTTGACCGCGAAGGCGACGGCCGTTCCGGCATGCTCGCGGTAGGCGAAGAAAACCGCGTCCGCATGCTGCGCACGATTCCCTTTCCCCACTCTCTGGCATGGATCTACGAGCAAGTCACCGAACTGCTGGGCTTCCTTCCGCATCATGACGAACACAAGACCCAGTGGCTGAGCCTGGAAGGCGAGCCGGTCTTCCAGAATGTTTTCCTCGACATGCTGCGCAATCCCAAGAATCATCTGCCCCGGCTCAACTACAGCTATGTGAATCGTGAGCTGGCGGGCCGCCTCGCTTTCTCCGCCAAGTTTTATGAGAGTGTGGGTATACGCGACCGCAAGGCCTCTCTGAGCGACGACCAGCGCCGCGCCCTTGCCAGCAGCTTGCAGGCCGCGATCACCGAGGTGATCGCCTCTCTCCTTGCCTACTTCCGCGAGCGCACCGGTATCGAGAACGTTTGCCTGGGCGGGGGTCTCTTCCTCAACACGCTTCTGGTCGCCAGTCTGGAGCGGCGTCTCGGTCTCAACCAGGTGTTCGTACCACCGGCTCCCGGCGACTCCGGCAACGCCGTGGGCGCCGCCGCTTTGGCCTGGCATCAAACTATGCGCCACCCGCGCACGTCCACCGCATCTCATGCCTACTGGGGACCCGCTTGCAGCCGCTCCGAAATCAAGGATGTGCTCGACAACTGCAAGGCCCGCTACTCGCTGCAAACCACCGAGGAACGCAAGCTCGATGCCGCCCTGCAACTGCTCGAGAGCGGAAAAATCGTGGGCTGGTTTCAGGGCGCTGCGGAGTTCGGCCCTCGCGCCTTGGGCAACCGCAGCCTGCTGGCTTCTCCCTGGGCCCCCTATGTGCGGGAAAATCTGAACGATTTCATCAAGCATCGCGAATGGTTCCGTCCCTTCGCTGTGGCCGTCCCCGAAGAAGATTGCGAGCGCTACTTCGAGGCTTCCCATCTCTGTTACTCGATGAACTCGCTGGCTACTGCCCGCCACGCTAACGTCCTGCCGGAAGGTTTTCTCCTTCCAGGCAATCGCGTGCGCCTGCATGTGGTGCGGCAGCAAAGCAATCCCCTGTTCTGGCGGCTTCTGAAGCGATTTGGCGAGCGGGCTCCCGCTCCGTTGTTGGTGAACACATCTTTCAACCTGTTTGGCGAGCCTCTGGTGGTGAAACCCAGGGACGCCGTGCGTAGTTATTTCTGTTCCGGTATCGATGCTCTGGTAGTGGACAATTTTCTGCTGTCGAAGGCGGCAACGAACCATGTGTTTGCCGCCACGCGGGCCTCCTGAAAAGGCGATCCGCGTATGTTGTGCGCATGGTAGACCAGGTTTGGGGACTGCGGGCCACTCTCTCTCCCTCCGGCAGCCCCGCGCTCTGGCAGGCACTGGCTGGTGCAAACACGCGTCCCTGCGCGTCCGCCCCGAAGTTGCTGGCTCAGCCGGTTCGCACCGCTCGCGGCAGTTCTCGCGCAACCCTTCTCTCGGCTCGGGCCATGCTCTGCTCGCAAGCGCATGGCAGTGGCAAACCATCTCTGGTAGGAGATTTGATTATGAATTGCAGCAAATTTCGCCCAGCTCTGCTTCCCCTGGTTTTGTTTGGCGTTCTGGGACTCCTCAGCGCCCCAGCCATGGCCCAGACCTACGCCTTTAACGCGGCAAGTTTCGCCACCGGGCACAACCCCCAGGCGGTGGTCGCCGCTGACCTCAACGGAGATGGCAGACTCGACCTGGTCACCGCCAATTACAACGACAACACCGTCTCGGTGTTGATCGGCAATCCGGACGGGAGCTACCAACCGCGGGTGGACTACCCGGTCGGCAACAACCCCATCGCAATAGCTGTCGCCGATTTCGACGGCAACGGCAAAATGGACTTGGCCGTCGTCAACAACAATTGTCCCACCACCCCCTGCATCGCATTGGGCAGCGTTTCCGTCCTGCTGGGTAACGGAGATGGGACCTTCCAGGCCCACGTCGATACGTCGGTTGGCAACTCTCCCTATGGCCTGGTGGCTCACGATATCGACGGGGACGGCAAACAGGATCTGGCGGTCACCAACAGCCAGGACAACACCTGCTCAATTCTGGTGGGGAAGGGCAACGGGGCCTTCAAGCTCAAGCGCAACCTGGTCACCGGCTCGAACCCCAAGGGGATTGTCAAAGGTGATTTCAACCGCGATCACCAGGAAGATCTCCTCATCGCCAACAGCGGTGAGTCCGATCTCAGCCTCTTCCGGGGCAACGCTGGGGGAAGCTTCCAACCCGTGATCCTGTTTCCCACCGGCCCCAACCCCGTCAACCTGATCGCGGCGGACCTCACCGGCGACGGCCGGGCTGATATCGTCACCAGCAATGGCTCGGCGACCGTTTCCGTCCTCATCGCGGTCCTGCGGGGTGGCTTGTTCGAGCCCCACTTGGACCTTTCAGTTGCTGGTGTCCCCCTCTCGGTTGCGGCAGGTGACTTTAACGGGGACGGGTTCAACGACATCGTAGCCAGCGTCGCAGGCATGGACGGCATATCCATCCTGCTGAGTGTCGGCGATGGCACCTTCAGACCTCACGTGGACTTCGCCGCCGGCATCGACCCGGTATCGGTAACCACCGGCGACTTCAATGGCGACGGCAAGATCGATGTCGCCACCGCCAACGACCTCGATAACTCGGTGATCATCCTTCCCGGCAAAGGCACTGGCGGCTTCCAAAGCTTGTTTGGTACATCGGTCGGCGTTATGCCTGACGGCCTCGATGCTGCCGACTTCAACCATGATGGCATCAAGGATCTGGTGGTAGCCGATCGCTCGGACAGCAATCTGCTCATCCTGCAGGGGAATGGTGACGGTACCTTCACCGCGTCTCCGAACCTTGTTCTTACCGGCAACAAGCCCTCCGCAGCGCTTGCCGTTGACCTTACAGGGGACGGCTTCCCCGATGTCGTCGCCACCAATTCCGCCGACAACACCATTACGGTCGCGGTCAACAATCAGGTTGGTGGGTTCCAGTCCCCTCTGACCTTCTCGGTCAGCGCCCGCCCGGTTGCTGTGGCGGCAGGCGACTTTGACAACAACGGCAAAATGGACCTGGCGGTTCTCAACCAGGCCACCATGAATGTTTCTATCCTTCTGGGCAACGGCGATGGTACTTTCCAGCCAGCCCAGACCTTTGTGACCGGAGCCGGGACGTCTCCGTCCGCGATCGCGGTAGGCGATTTCATCGGCAACGGCAAGCTCGATCTCGCCGTAGCTGCGACCGCGAGCGGAACCGTGGCCGTGCTCCTGGGAGTTGGTGACGGTACCTTCACCTTGCCCGTTCAATACACCGCCGGCACCGGCCCGTCGGGCGTCGCTGCCGCCGATTTCAACGGTGACGGCAAGCTCGATCTCGCGGTCACCAACGCCACCAGCAGCACGGTTTCCATCCTTATTGGTCTGGGCAACGGTACCTTCCCGACCCACGTCGATTACCCCGTGGCCAAGAATCCCTTCTCGGTGGTCGCCGCTGACTTCAACGGTGATGGCAAGAAGGATCTTGCCATCGGCTCTTCCAGTTCCACCATCAATCGCATTGACGTTATGCTGGGCAATGGCGACGGAACCTTCCAACCTCCCACCTATCACGCCACCAAGCTCAACGCCGGAAGCCCCAGTGAAGCCATCACCTTCGCCGATTTCAACGGCGACGGGGCTCTTGACGTGGCCTCGGCTGACCAGGTGACCAACTCGATCTCCGTGTACCTGAACTCCCCCCTGCCCTCGGCTTCCCCCGGAAGCCTCGACTTCCACTCCGTCCCCATCGGCACACCCAGTTCGCCGCAGACCGTAACTCTCTTCAATTCTGGCAGCGCCCTGCTGAGCAATCTGGTCGTTTCCTCCAGCCCAAGCGACTATACCCAGGCCTCCACCTGCGGCTCCAGCCTTGACATTGGTGCCAGTTGCGCCACCCAGGTGACCTTCACGCCTGCCGGCGGTGGTACGCGGGCGGGAGATCTCACCTTCACCGACAATGGTCTGGGCACAGCACAGAACATAGCCTTGACCGGTATCGGGGCCGGCCCCGACGCTGTGTTGTCGGTCACCAGTCTGACCTTCCCAACCACCACGATCAACCTCAGCAGTGCGCGCCAAACCGTGGTCCTCACCAACCCCGGCACTGAGACTCTCAACATCAGCAGCGTCAGCATTGACAACAGTCTCAATTTCAAGTTGCAAAACGGCTGCGGTAGCACTTTGGGCGCCGGACAGTCGTGCAACATCGGCGTGACCTTCACCCCTAAGTCGAGCGGCACCCTCACCGGGACCTTGACCGTCACCGATGATGCTCTCAACAGCCCGCAGACGGTCTCGCTCACCGGCACCGGTACCGTCGTGAAACTTGCGCCCAGCGCTCTGAACTTTGGCGACCAGACTGTTGGCACCAGCAGCACACCGCAAACCGTGACTCTGACCAACGTCGGCAACGTGCAGCTGAACTTCACCAGTCCTATCACCATCACCGGCACCAACCCCGACGACTTCACGCAGACCAGCACCTGCGGCACCAGCCTGGGGGCTCATCAGAGTTGCACCATCGCCGTTACCTTCTCACCCAAGGCGAAGGGTGCCCGCAGTGCCGACGTCTCCATCAGCGACGATGGTGGCGGAAGCCCGCAACTTGTTCCACTGAGTGGGAACGGCACCTAGACTGAACTGCGGCACGAAAGCCCGCAGAAGTGGGCTGTGCCGCTCAACGTCTTGCTCGGGAGGCTCCACCCCGGAGCCTCCTCGTTTCTTGCGTCAAGGTAACCAGTGTTTGGTCGTGCGCGTTGCCGGAATTGCGTTAAGGCGGGTACGGTAGCGGAAGACGCTGCTAACTTCTCAATCTCTCGGCTCTCTGCGCGACTAGTGCTTGCCCTGCCGGCTCGCCCAATTCCACGCCGTCGAGACGATCTGGTTCAGGGACCGCTGAGCCTTCCAGCGCAGCAATTCCTCTGCGCGGCTCGGGTCGGCGACCAATTCCGCCGGATCGCCCGGCCGCCTTGGCGCCATCCGTTTGGGAACCTCACGCCCCGTGATTCGCTCGATGCTTGAAATCACTTCGCGGACGGAATGGCCCTGTCCCGTCCCCAGGTTCATCGCGGTAGATTCTCCGCGGTCGAGATACTCTAGGCCTAGCACGTGCGCCTCAGCCAGATCGTTCACGTGGATGTAATCGCGAACACAAGTGCCGTCGGGCGTCGGATAGTCCTCACCGAAGATCTCCAGCGCCGGACGTTCTCCCTTGATGGCTTCGAACGCTGACGGAATCAGGTGGGTCTCCGGCGAGTGAAGCTCTCCAATTCCGCCGCTCTCATCCGCTCCTGCGGCATTGAAGTAACGGAAGCTCACGAAGCGCAACCCGTAGGCCCGGCCATACGCCTCGAGTGCGTGTTCGAACGCTAGTTTCGTATCGCCGTAGGGATTCACCGGCAAACGCGGCGTATCTTCCCTGATCGGCAGCTTCGCCGGTATTCCGTACACCGCACAGGTTGAGGAAAAAATTAACTTTCGTACTTTGGAGTCCAGCACCGCATTCAGCAGCGCAACTCCACCCAGCACGTTGTTGTGGAAATATTTTCGCGGGTCGACTACGGATTCGCCCACATACGCGTGCGCGGCAAAGTGCATGACCGCGTCCACCCGCTTGAGCACCGCCGCCAGTTTCGCGGAATCCGCGACGTCGCCGACCACCAGTTCGAAACCTTTGGCTAGCTCAGCGTGTCCGGTGGACAAGTTGTCATAAATGATGGGCTCATACCCTCGGCGCTTGAGCGTATGAGCGGCGTGACTTCCGATGTATCCCGCACCTCCCACGACCAGGACCGGCAATAGAACCTCTCTCTGACGTCTTGGATGTTCTTACTAAGGTGTAGCGGAAACGACCCGAGGCACGTGGATTCTAGCAGAACTCCGGCACGCTCGCCGCACGCGCTGTGGGCTCTGAGCCGGATTGCGGAATCCTTGCCTCACAGTTTGCTTTTTGGTACCCGGCACCACAGGATGGAGGAGTTGTTGTGATGCGTTTGCCCCAGGGCCTCCCCGTTAAAATCGCTTCGCTCGTGCTCTGTCTCCTCGACTTTGCCGCGTTGTCGTCTGCAGCGGGGTTCCGCACCGCCACTGCGTACGGCACCGCCACCAACGCCTATTCCATCGCGGTCGGCGACTTCAATCAGGACGGAATCCTTGACCAATGCGTAGTCAACTATAACAACGGCGGCACTGGAGTCGTGAGCATGCTCCTGGGCAACGGCGATGGCACCTTCCAACCCGCGGTCAACTACAACGCCGGGTTGGGACCGCGGTTCATTGCCGAAGGCGACTTCAATAACGACGGCAAACTTGACGTTGTCATTGCCAATCAGTTGAGCAACAACGTCAGCGTTCTTCTCGGCAATGGCAACGGCACCCTGCAAGCCCCCGTCAACTTTGCCGTCGGCAGCGCACCCTGGAACGTGCAGGTCGCAGATTTCAACGGCGACCACAAGCCCGACCTCGTCGTCGCTAACAATGAGGGAAACAACGTCAGCATCCTGATCGGCAATGGGGACGGCACCTTCCAGATCCCCGTGAACTACGGCACCGGCATCGGGCCCATCTTCACTCGCGTCGCCGACCTCAACAACGACAGCAAGTTCGATCTCGTCGTCGCCAACTTCGCCCCCGTCTCCAATACCATCAGCGTCCTCATGGGCAACGGCGACGGGACCTTTCAGCCGGCTGTGACCTATGCCACGAACAGCTTCGGCACGGTTTCCATCGTCGCCCTGGATCTTAGCGGTGACAATAAGGTTGACCTGGCCGTCGCCAACGAACTGGGCGACACCGTCAGCATTTTCCTTGGGAACGGCGATGGGACCTTTCAATTCCCGGTGAACTACCCCCTGGACCCCCATCCGCGCTCGGTGGCCGCAGACGACTTTAATAAGGACGGTAAACTTGATCTGGCTGTCGCCAACTCTGGCGGCGACGACGTGGACATTCTTTTCGGCAATGGAGACGGGACTTTCCAGCCCGCTGTCAGGTATGGCGCCGGCTTCCAGCCTCGCTTCATCGCCATCGCCGATTTCGATGATGACGGCAATTTAGATCTCTCTGTGGCCAATTTCGGCAGCAACAACATCACAATCCTCCCGGGATTCGGAGATGGCACCTTCCGTTCCAGCTTCGCCTCCGGCGCCGGGAGTCAACCCACGTCCGTGGTCCTCGCCGACTTTGACCAAGACGGCAAACTCGATCAAGCCGTGGTTAATTCCCTTTCCAATAACGTCGGCATTGAGCTCGGCAACGGCGATGGCACCTTCAAGCCGCCGGCAAACTTTTCCACCGGCATTCTGCCGGTGTATGCGGCTGTCGGCGACTTCAACGCCGATACCAAGCCCGACTTGGCCGTGGTCAATCAGAGCAGCAATTCTGTCACCGTCCTGCTGGGCAATGGTGACGGCACATTTCATGCTGCCGCCAGCCTCAACACTGGCACCCGGCCCCAGGCGATCGTTGCCGCCGATTTCAACGGTGACGGCAAGATCGATCTCGCCGTCGCCAGCAACAGCGGCGTCAATGTCTATCGCGGCAACGGCGACGGCACCTTTGGCGCTGGTTCCAACTTCCCCGCCGGATCGCATCCACAATCCCTTGTGGTCGGTGACTTCAACGGAGACAGCAAGCTCGACTTGGCCGTGGCCAACAACACCGGAAATAACGTCAGCATCCTGCTGGGCAACGGCAACGGCGCATTCCAGACACCGCTGAACTTCAATGTTGGGACCGCGCCCTTCTCCGTCACCGCCGGGGACTTCGACGGCAACGGCACGCTCGATGTTGCCGTCGCCAACTCCGGAAGCAACAACATCAGCGTCCTGCTCGGCAACGGAAACGGAAGCTTGCAGCCCGCTGTGAACTACCCCGTCGGCACTACGCCAGAATTCGTCGCAGTCGCTGACTTCACTGGAGACGGAAAGCTCGACCTGGCAGTCGCCAATGAAGGCGAAGCCACCGTCAGTATTCTCGCCGGAAACGGGGATGGTTCCTTCCAGCCGGCGGCAAATTATCAGGCTGGGACCAACCCCATGGCGATCGCCCTCGCCGACGTCAATGGGGATGGCGCCCCCGATTTCACCACCGCTAATCTGGGCAGCAACACGGTCTCCACTTTGCTCAACACGGGTGGCACTTTCCTGGCGACCACCAGTTCGGTAAATCCCTCGAACTCTAGCCAGCCGGTCATGTTTACGACTACGATCGCCGCTGGATTGCGCGACGGTGGCGTGCCCACTGGCACCATCACCTTTAAAGATGGAAACACCGTCATCGGCAGTTCGGGCATCAGTGCGGGACAGGCCAGCGTTACTACCTCCTCTCTGTCCGTCGGCGTGCACACCATTAGCGCGGCTTATTCGGGCGACGCCAACTTCAATCCCAACACCGCGCCGCCGTTTACCCAAACTGTGCTCGAAGGCCCGTCAGCGACTCTTTCTCCTTCCAGCCTCATGTTCCCGGTTCGCCGCGTCGGAAGCCCCAGTCCTTCCAAAGCCATCACCCTGACCAACACCGGCAACGTAACCCTGACGATCAGCAGCATCACAATCACCGGTGCCAGCGCCGGCGACTTTTCTCAGACCAATAATTGTGGCTCCAGCGTCGGCGCGGGCGCGAGCTGCACCATCAACGTCACCTTCCTCCCCACCGCCGCAGGGTCTCGCACCGCTGCCGTTTCCGTCGCCGATAACGCCCCCGACAGCCCGCAATCGGCTGCGCTGTCCGGCACAGGGACGGTGGTAGTACTTGCTCCCGCATCCTTGAACTTCGGCGCCCAGCAAGTCGGCACTCGGAGTCCGGCAAAGAGCGTGACCCTGACCAACATCGGTAGCTCCGCTCTGAATATCACCAGCATCACCCTCAGCGGAGTCAATGCCGCCGACTTCTTCCAGACCAACAACTGCGGCTCCAGCGTCGCCGGCGGCGCCAGTTGTACCATTAGGGTGACGTTCAGGCCTTCAGCCACCGGTGCGCGTTCGGCCTCGATTAGCATCACCGACGACGGCGGAGGCAGCCCGCAGAAGGTCCAACTCAGCGGTACCGGCACCTAGCAAGAACCTGTTTCAGGGAAGACACGGCGCTACCTTCGGGTAGCGCCGTTTTTGTTTGTCGCAGAACGACCGAGCGCTGCGATTCTCGAGGATGGCCGCAGCCAGAGAAGTGCTGTCTGTGGACCATGCCCTTGTCGCCGGTGACGGACCACTTCTGGACAGAGACCGGGATAATCACTAGACCCGGATGTCAGTTCCTACTTCTTTCTTTTCTCCGCGGACGTTTTTCCGGCTTCGTAGGGCGGCTTGTCGGTAGGAAAGTTCGTGCTCAGGTATTCGATGAATCCATCTCGGTCGGCGGCATCCACCACCGCGCCCCATTTGATCATCTTGTCTACTTCCTTGGTCCAGGCGGCCTTGCTCAGGCGCTGCTGCAGGATGATGCGCGACTCGTGACATTCGGTGCAGGCGGTCGTCACCTTGCCTTGCATCGGGCCCGGCGGCAGCTCGGGAGATTGGGCGCGAAGCAACGGCACACAGGTCATCGCGAGCACGGTCAGGACAAGGACGGCGAGGACGAGCCGGCTACGCTGCGACATGGATCTTCACCTGGTCGATGGCGTTGTACAGATATCCGCTGGGATTCCAGACCGCGGTTGCGGGCTGGGTGCGGCCCTGAGTGTCGGTGGCGCGTGACAGGATGGTGTAGGTTCCGGCCTTCGGCGCTTTCCACGTGTGGCTCCACAGCCGCCACGCGTAGTGGGCATGCTCTTTCCCCAACTGTGCCGATTGCCAGGTGGCGCCGTCATCGGTGGAGATCTCGACGCGCGCGATGTCAGTCTCGCCTGCCCAGGCCGCGCCCTGAATATGGACGGAGCGCGACTCCAGGCTGGCCCCATCGCTGGGGCTGGCAATCAGTGATTTCACGTTCAGCGCCGTCACCGGATGCGTCTCCTCGGGCCTGACCGCCTCTCCGGGCTTGATTGGCTGGTTGGGCATGCGGTAGC
This sequence comes from Terriglobia bacterium, assembly GCA_020073165.1. GTDB lineage: Bacteria > Acidobacteriota > Terriglobia > Terriglobales > Acidobacteriaceae > JAIQET01. The sequence goes on from JAIQFP010000002.1 coordinate 268,405, forward strand.
CCGGATTCATGAAGTTGCCCTCGAATTCCTTATCCAACACTTTAACTTCAGCCAGCCACTTGCACGAAGCCGCGCCGACCCACCCCGGCACCAAGGCTCGTGCGGGGAATCCGTGATGCTTGGTCAGCGCAGCGCCGTTCATCTGCAGGGCGATGAGCGTGTCGGCGTCCGTGGCCTTGTCGAGCGGGATGCTGCGGATAAACGGCGGCACCTTGCCGGGAACTTCGTCGAGGCCGTGAAACATGACGTGCTTGCCTGCAGGTTTCACCCCCGCCCGCTCAAGCAGGTCGCGCAGGCGTGGCCCGCTGAAGCGCGCGGTACCCACAGCTCCCCTTTGCCATTGGACACCGGGGACGTGCGGGGTGTGGAAGGCGCGGCCATTGCCGGCGCACTCCAGCGTGTTGGTCACCGTGTGCGGCTCGAGCTTCGCCAGGTCCGCGAGGGAGAGCGTCATGGGCTTCTCGACCTCTCCGCCAATAGCGAGCCGCCACTCCGCTGCGTCCAGCGTGCTGGGTTCGTGCATGTGGTCGCGTACGAAAAAATGCGGCACCGGCGTGATAAACAAGTTGGCATACTCGGGCGGCATTTCCAGATCGAGGAAGCGGAACGACCGCACGATCATTCCTTCCTTGCCCGGAATCACCCCGCTGTCCTCTGTGGCCCAGCCGAGCAGCGGCTGAATCGCTCCAGCCGCGGCAATCGCTGCCGATGTCCGCTTGAGAAAGTCGCGTCGCGAGATCATAGGGCTGACCGCTCCGTACTGTAGGCTCCTGCGGGCTGCGTGGTCAAGACCCCCAGCCCGCAAGTCTGAACGATGCCCCGGACAGGTTTGTCGAGCGCCGTCAGAACGAGTAAATCAAGTCAAACTGGTAACGGTTCAGGTACGGCTCCTCCTGGCCCGCCGTCTTGATCGCGCCCTGGATCAAGGCAGCATTGTTTTCCAGCCCGGTGTTCAGTGTGCGCCCGCGCCACCAGTTAAAGCTGGCTATTGTATTCGAGCGCAGCTTCCACAAGGCGTAGATGCGATGCTCCACGATATTGGTGGAAGCCCTCTGTTCGCTCTCGGAGAAGGTAGCCAGAATCGCATCCTGCTCCTGGCGCCAGAACCCGTATCCAAATTGCAGGTCGTTCTTGTTCTTGGTCTGGCCCAGGCTCACATCCACCATGTATCCCTTACCTTGGCTGCCCAAGTCCGGGATGACTTTGCCATTGGTGTCCAAGGGATGGCTAGCTGCATCCAGATTCTGCTGGAATTCCAGCAGCACGTTCAGCGGCAGGTCCTCGCGTCCTGTTTTGATTTCGTTGTTGAGGATGTAATCGGTATAGAAGAATCCCGACAGGAACTTTGGCAGGCCGGTGGCGGGATCCGTGTATACCGCGTTGGTCATGCCGTTCGAAGCCAGCGCGCAGGGTGCCGAAGATGGCAGCTTGGTGCTGCCCGCGGACCCGCTGGCGCAGCCCGGCCCCTCGCCGGGCAGGAAGATGGTCTTGCCTCCGCTGTCGGTCGCTTTCGTCGCCTGCGCCGCGAAGGCGCTGGCTTGCAGAATGGCGCTGGGGTTGTTCCACTTCATGGCGAAGAATTGTGGCGTGGCAGTCCACGGCCCGTATTGCAGCTTGGCGGATGCATGTGCCCCCAGCGAGTAGGAGTCGGTGCCTGCCGACATCTCGCTGTACAGGAGCTGCACTCCGCCCAAACTGAAGTTCTTCAAGATCCCCTCGTTCATATTCCAGGAGAGTTTTTCGCTGAAGCCTTCCGGATTGATGTCCGGGTCGAAGGTCAGCGAGGTTCGGCTCCAGGTGTAGGCAAATTTTCCGCCGGTCACTTGGAGCCAGTTGTGGGCCACTGGCTGGTAGGTGATGAACGCCCGGTCCAGTCCGATGGTCTTGCGATTGAAGAAGTTGGTGAGCGACTCGTTCGCAGACGTCAGATCACCGAGCGAACCAGTCGCGATGAAAACCCCGGCGCTGAAATCCTCGTTCAGCTTGCTCTCAAATCCAAACCGGGCACGGATGCGGGCACGGTTGCGATCGGCCAAGCCGGATGCGCCCTGGAAAATGCTCTCTCCCCGCAGGCGCACGTCGCCGCTGAAGCGGAAGCGGCCCAGCGCGTCGGATAGAGCACTGATCTTCTTGGCTTCGTCTTGGGATTTGTTGTTCACCAAGGACAGCGCAGTCTTGGCTTCCACCGCGTTGGCGGACGCCTGGTCCGCCAGACGCTGCGCTTCTGCCGCTGACTGTTGCGCCTGCGCGGCCGTACTCTGCGCCTGGTCGGCGCTGCTTTGGCCCTTCTGTGCGGCGGCATTCGCCTGCTGCGTGGCATCCAGCAGTTGCTGCAACTGCGACTTCAGTTGCTCCATCTGCTGCCGCTGCTGCTCCATTTGCTCCTGCTGCGCGGTCAGAGCATCGCGGAGCTGCTGTATCTCACTTGGGCCGCCGGTTTTGGTTACCTTCTGGGCAGCGGCCTTGGGTTTAGAACTGGTCTGCCCTGCCGCGAAAGCTGCCGCCAGCACCACCACATGAAACCAGACAAGCGTTTTCATCTCTTCTCCTGTCGTTCTTACAGCGGGGCTTCTATTTCGCACTTGCGCGACCACTTGGAACTGAAAAACCATATGTGCGCAAAAGGTCCAGCATCGGGGAAGTCTTCAAAAAAGCCATGAACTGGCGCGCGATCTCCCGGTTCTGCGAAGACTTGAGGATTACCGCTGCCTGCTCGATGGGGGGATATTCGCCTTTGGGGACTTCGAAGTACCGTCCCTTCTCCTTCATGGCAGGAGCCAAAGTCAGGGACAAGGCCACAATGCCGATATCAGCGCTGCCCGACACCACAAACGACGCGGTCTGGGAGATGTTCTCGCCGAGCACGAACTTGGACGCAAGTGCGTCGTAGAGTTTCTCGTGTTGCAAAGCGGCAACCGCGGCGCGGCCATAGGGCGCGTGGGCCGGATTGGCGATCGCAATCTTGTGAATACCCGGCTCGAGCAGAACCTGCAGGCCACGGCCCAGGTCCAGTTTCGATTCGTTTGGCACCCACAGCACGATTTTTCCCGTGGCGTAGGGATAGAGCGTCCCAGCTTCCGCCAGCCCGGCCGCTTCCAGTTTTCTGGGGTACTCGATGTCCGCGGAAAAGAAGACATCGAACGGCGCTCCGTTCTGAATCTGGGCAAAGAAGTTGCCGGAGGATCCGAAGATCAATTTGACCTTCTTGCCGGTCTCTTTCTCGAACCGGGCAGCAACATCCTGAAACGCGAACTGCAGGTCAGCAGCGGCGGCGACCGTGATCTCCTGCGCGGCGCCCCGCCCAACCGTAAATGCCAACAGCAAAGCTGCACACACACCTTTGAATCTCATGCCTCGCCCCCAGTGCGGAAATTGGTTGTTTCACACGTCTGGCCTGTGGCTGATGGGGAAAGAAATCGCCTGAGGCAGGCGGTGGCAAGGATCGAGATCCAGCAGGAGGCTGCGCGAAAGCAGGCCCGCCGTGAACCCTTGTCTACTCTCTTCCGAGATGTTTTATTTACCCCATCAGAGAATTGCCTGTCAAGGGCAACCCGGCCGCGATGTGCGCGCGGGGACACCTTCACCCCCTCACGCGCCGGTGCAGCAAATAGATTTGCAGTGTGCATTTTTTATCTCTAGTAACCCTATCTATTCACTTGTGATTATCGCCCGGACCTCCCTGCAGGAGATCCGCCTCTGACGCGTTCCGAACCTATGGGAGCAACTTGGGCCTTGCCGCTCTAGGTAGCCGGCAACAGGCCCCACTTATGCTGCAGGTGGCGTTCGATGCCCTTGAACACCAGGCCGTCTACGATATAGCCAATGGTGATGATCAGAAGCATCACCGCGATGACGGCGCTCATGTCGTTCAGGTCGCGACCCATCATCAGTACCTGCCCCAGTCCCAAGCTCATGTACAGCATCTCGGCGGTAATCAGTGAGCGCCAGGCAAAAGCCCAACCCTGCTTCAGGCCGCTGACGATGTAGGGGAGACTGGCGGGCAGCAGTACGTGCCAGAACAGTTGGAATCCGCTCGCGCCGAGATTGCGCCCCGCCATACTGTAGATCTTGGGCATCTGCTTGCGCCCGTCTTCCATGGCGATGGTGACCGACAGCAGCGATCCCATGACCACCACAAACAGTATGGCGTTCTGATTGAGGCCAAACCACAGCAGGGCCAGGGGCCACCAGCAGATACTCGGCAGGCTCTGGAGACTCACCAGCAGCCCACCTACGGTTTCTTCCAGAAATTTGTTGCTGGCCACGCCCAGTCCAAGAATCATGCCCAACACCACAGAGATTCCGTAACCGATCAATACCCGCCGCATGCTGACGGCAATGGCGATCCAGAAGCTGTGATCCTGGAAGCCCGCGTAGAGCGCCTCGCCGACACCCCACGGCGTGGGGAACAAATACGGCGGCCAAATCTTCAGCTCGGCGAGCAGCGTCCACAGTCCGAACAATCCGCCGTAGAAAATCACGTAGCGACCAACCCGTTTCATTGTTCTGCCCCCGGTTCCACGTGTGGTCTGACTCCTTCGTTGTACTCGACTTCAAGTGAGCGGTTGATTTCTTCGCGCAGTTCTTTGAGGACCTCACCCGCCGTTTGGGCCACGGTGGCATCTTCCAGGTGGCGAGGGCGCGGCAGGTCGATGAGAAACTCGCGCTTGATTCGTCCCGGACGGAAAGTAAACAGCACCACCCGATCGCCCAGCCGGACCGCCTCGCGCACGTTGTGCGTCACAAAGATGATGGTGCGGCCGGTCTCGGCCCAAATGCGCTCCAGTTCGTCGTGCAGCAGGTCGCGGGTCTGCGCGTCCAGCGCCGCGAAGGGCTCATCCATCAGCAGGACATCCGGTTCGGTGGCCAGCGCCCGGGCCAGGGCCACACGCTGCCGCATGCCGCCCGACAATTGGTGTGTGTAGCTGTCTTTGAACTGTGACAAGTGCACCAGCCGCAGGTAATACTCCGTCTTCTCCCTCCGCTCCGCCTTCGACATCCCCTTCATCTTCATGCCGAACTCAACGTTCTCCCCCACCTTCAGCCAGGGAAAAAGGCCGAGATCCTGGAAGATGAGAATGCGGTCCGTACCCGGTCCCTCCACCCGGTTGTCATCCACCAGAACACAGCCTGAGGTCGGCGGCTGCAGGCCGGCAATCAAATGCAGCAGCGTGGACTTGCCGCAGCCCGACGGCCCCACGATGCAGACAAACTCCCCAGGATTAACCTTGAGATCAATGTGGTCGAGCGCCAGCAGCCGCTGTCCACTGCTCGTCTTGTAGCTGAGAGAAATCTCTTGTAGCGACACCTTGGGAATACTGTTGGTAGAGAGCGGATGCAGCGGCAGCGTCGCCACAGATTTCCTGCCGTTCGTAGGCGGTCTGCCATGATCGCTGGACAAGACTTGCGGCGCGGTTGTCATTGGATGGCCTTCTTTCCCTTTTCCGCCAGCACCTGGTTCAACAGGGTCAAGTCATACAGCCCGGACAAATCCGGCATCTGCCGGCCGAGGAAGCCGGCTTCGAACGCCGAGCGCGCCGAGGTCAGCAAGGTATTGCGCAAGGGATCATAGGTGACCTCGATGCGATTGAATGCCTCGTCGAGCACGCCCTGGGAAAGCGCTTTGCCGGTTTCTTTCTGAATCTGCTGGTTGAGCAGTTTCTTGGCTTCCGGCAGATGTCCATTGATCCAATCGGTCAGTTCCACATTGGCGCGCAGCCAGTTCTTCACCAGGTCGGAATGCTCCTGCAGGAATTTCTTGCTTACGATCAGATTGGTGACCACGAACTGCCCTTTCGGCCACAGATCGCGTTCATCCAGAAACAAGCGTCCGTTGCCATCGTGGATCAGGCGGGTCGCCCAGGGCTCTGGAGCCCAGGCTGCATCGAGCTCCTTCTTAAGGAAGAGCGTGAGCTGGTCAGGATTGGCCATCGGCATGACCTGCACGTCGCCACCCTTGTCGGTGGACTTCATGCCATGAGCTTTCAGCCACGCCCGCAACGCTACGTCTTGCGTATTTCCCTGCTGCGGCGATGCCACCTTCTTGCCGTGAAAGTCTTCCGGCTTCTCAATGCCGGAATCGGCGCGCACTACCAACGCGGCCCCGCCGCTGGCCGCTCCTCCAATTACCCGCAGGGCTTCCCCCTGGGAGCGCACATAGCCGCTGATGGTGGGATTAGGGCCGATGTACGTCATGTCAATCGCGCCGGCAAACAGCGCTTCGATGGCTGATGGCCCGGCATTGAAGCTCTTCCAGTCGATCTTCACGTTCGGGCCCATGGCTTTTTCGAAATACCCGTTGGCCTTGCCCACCATGGCTTGCGCATGGGTGATGTTGGGAAAGGCCCCCACGTGGATCACCGTCTGTGCGAACCCTTGCATTGCAAAAACGAGAATGAAACCCAGTGCCGCCAGGACCCTTTTAGTCATCTTTTCCCCTGTTCACGTTCCCGTGGACCACCATCGGCAAAACCCCCGCTCCTTCCCCCTTTTTCCTGCGCCGCTTCCCCGGCTGCGATGATTTCGGGCCCACGATGTCGGCCAGCGTCGTGTGCTCCAGGATTTTGGCGGCAGCGTCGCGCACTTCCAGGAACACCTTGTACAGCGCACGGTGCTCGGCGTCGCGATCGATCAGGCTGCGTAGTTGCTCGGCGTCGGCAAACGGCGCCAGCGGCCCGTCAATCAGACGAATGATCTCGCTGAGGTGAATTTCATTCGGAGGCCGCCGCAACTGGTAGCCGCCCTTGGCTCCACGCACACTTTCCACCATGCGCGCGTTCTTCATTTCCAGCAGGATCAGCTCCAGAAACTTCTCCGGCAGTCCTTCTTCGTAAGCGATGTCGCGAATCCGGATGGCGCCCTGGTTGTGGTGGCGGGCCAGCATCATCATGGCTTGCAGCGCGTACAGTCCTTTTTGCGAGATCTTCATGACGACTATATTCTCATAAAGTCTATTCATTCGATAGACTTTATTGACATAGCAGGGATTAGCAATCTCGATGCCAGCCCCATTCGCTCGCTGAGTTGGCACAACTTCCTTTGTATCAGTTAGTTACGGGAAAGGCCTGACTTCGCCCGGAGGCGGGGGATGTGCAGCCACTTGCAGCTTGGCCGCAGGGTTTTGCTGTGGCAGCACCCGCCTGGAAAGGAATTACAGGGACAGAATCTTTTCGCGTACTTCGCGTCCCTTTGCGATCTTTGCGGTGACCTTCTTTCTTTGCTGGGTTGGAAGTGTCTACCGGCTGCCGTCAGTGCCCACGCGCAGAATCTGCATGGTGATGTTATCAGGGCCACCGCGCTGTCTCGCAGTCTCGACCAGTTCGCGGCAAGCATCGTGCGGATTTTTCGTGCTGACCACGCCCCGGATCTCGTCATCGTTCACCACACCCCACAGGCCATCGGTACACAGCACCAGCACATCTCCCGCGTCGAGCGACACGGGTTGCTCGGGAGTATCCGGCGTGATTTCCGTGCCCGCTCCCAGGGCCGCGGTAAGAATGTGCCGTTGCGGATGAGACTCGGCTTCTTCCGAACTGATGACCCCATGTTCAACCAGGCGGCTGACATAGGAGTGATCGTGGGTTAGTTGGGAGATGCTGCCATTCCGTACCAGGTACAAACGGCTGTCGCCGACGTGCGCATAATAAAGATGATGGCCGAGCAATGCGATCGCGGTGCAGGTCGTCCCCATGCCGTGTAGAGCCGAGCGTTCCCTTGCGTGTTCCTGAATGCGCTCGTGCGCCGCCTGGAATGCGCTCACCAGCAAAGCTTGTGGTTCGGAGTCGGGAGTATCGGCGTACACCGCTTCGACGGTCTCCACCGCCAGGCGGCTGGCTTCCTGGCCACCCTCATAACCGCCCATGCCGTCGGCGATAATGGCCAGCCTGCCCTTGGTCTGGAACTGGCCCTCGTCGGCCGGCTCCCAATAGGAGCACCGATCCTCGTTGTTTTCTCGGTGGCAGCCCACATCACTCAGGCTGCCCAGTTCAATCCCGTGACGAATCCGCATCAGACCTTTTGCACTCTCTCCTTGTTTCTTCCAGGACAGCATTGTGCCTCACCGCTGACTGCCAACCGGGGAGAGACAACAGGGAGCGAGGCTAACCGATCCGTTTGGCCGGGAGAAGCCAAGCTACACACCTGCAGCCAGGCTGGAGCGCCGCCCCGCGCACAGCAATCGCTTTGGATTATACCGGACATTGCAGTTTCGCTCACTACCCGCCCCGGACGCTAGTTGTGCAGCTGGCCTGCCTCGTTGATGACATCATCTCTGGAGCCCTCCGTACTCCCCCCGGTCAGGGATCCCGCGCCGTGGTACATAGGGTGACATTTGTCACCCGCCCGCAGTGATGATCTCCACTGGTGCAGAAACTGTGGTTCCGCGATCATGGGCTCACTTGCGGGACGGGATTGTCCGGCAAGTTCGAGGGAATCGAAGATGATCGCGACTTTGCAGGAAAGCTCAGCCAGAGAACACGCCGCCGGCGCAGCCGTGGTCGCCCGCCTGCATGGCGTCAGCAAGAACTATGGAGACATCAAGGCCCTCCGCCAGGTGGACTTCAACATCCACGCGGGAGAGCTGGTCGCGCTTCTGGGACCCAACGGCGCCGGCAAGACCACGGCCGTCAAACTGCTTCTCGGACTGGCGCACCCCAATCAGGGCAAGGTCAGCGTGTTCGGCGGAAACCCCGTTCACCCCGAGGTGCGGGTGCGGACTGGCGCTATGCTGCAAGTGTCTCGCGTGCCGGAGACGCTGCGCGTGCGTGAGCATATTGACCTGTTCTCCACCTACTATCCGGCGCCGTTACCCATCTCTGAGACCCTGGCCATCGCCGGCCTGGAAACCATCAAAGATCGTCTTTTTGGCGACCTCTCCGGCGGCCAGAGACAGCGGGTGCTGTTTGCGCTGGCGCTCTGCGGTGATCCCGACCTCCTGTTCCTCGACGAACCCACGGTCGGTCTGGACGTGGAAGCCAGACGAGTCCTCTGGGACCAGATCCGTAAGCTGGTGGCCCGCGGCAAGAGCGTGCTGCTCACCACCCACTATCTCGAGGAAGCCGACGCCCTGGCCGACCGCATCGTCGTGATCCATCAGGGCGCCATCATCGCGGAAGGCACCCCCTCCGAGGTCAAAGCTCAGACCGCCGGAAAGAAGATTCGCTGCGTGACCCGGCTTGAGCTGGATGTGGTACGCCGCCTAACCGGAGTGCTCGAAGTACGCCGGGATCGCGAGGCTCTGGAGATTCACACCGCCGTGGCCGAGCCCGTCATCCGGGAACTCCTGGCCCGTGATCCGCAACTATCCGGCATCGAGGTCACCAGCGCTGGCCTGGAAGAAGCGTTCCTGGCCCTGACCCGGGACGACAACGGTAAAACCGCCGCCTGACCGCACGGCGTTGCGGTAGAAACGCAGCTTGCTGCGTCTCCGTGCGGCCCCTCAACCGCTTAGAAAGGTGATAACAATGGCCACTGCTTCGACAATATTGATAAGCGCCACCGTCCACCGCCCGCTCGGCCACATGCTGAAGATCTACCTCAAGGAAGCCAAATACGAGTTCCTGAAAAACCTGCGCCTGCGCGCCTATTCGGTCTCCACCATCTTCTTCCCGGTGATGTTCTACATCCTCTTCGGCCTGGTGCTGGGGAGAAACACCATCGGGGGCCTGAGCACCAGCGCCTACTTGATCGCCACCTACGGCACCTTCGGAGTGATGGGCGCGTCGCTTTTTGGCACAGCGGCGGCGCTGGCGGCAGAGCGCGGCCTGGGATGGCTGCAAGTGAAACGTGCCAGCCCCATGCCTCCCTTTGCCTACTTCGCCGGCAAGGTCATCATGAGCATGATATTCAGCACAGCCGTCGTGATGTTGCTGCTCTTCCTGGGATTCACCTTCGGCGGGGTGCACATGGGCCTGGCCCAGACCGTACAGCTGGTAGCCACGTTGGTCGTGGGCTCACTTCCCTTCTGCGCCATGGGTCTGGCGATTGGCTATTTCGCCGGTCCAAATTCCGCGCCCGCCACCATCAACATGATTTACTTGCCGCTGTCTTTCTGCTCCGGCCTGTGGGTTCCGTTGATGTTTCTGCCCAAGCTGATGCGTGATTTCGCCAGATTTCTCCCGCCGTATCACCTCTCCCAGCTGGCTCTGGGCATCGTGGGCGCCGGGCGGCACGAGTCGAACTGGACCCACTGGGAGTACCTGATTGGATTCAGCGTGCTCTGCCTGGGCGTGGCCCGCTTCGGCTTCCAGCGCGACGAGGGGAAGATGTATGGTTAACCAGACACTAGCAGGCTGGATCCTGGTTGTGATCGCCCTCGTCCTTCTGCTGGCCTTCGGTAACCTCGCCCTGCTTGCCATTCTGGTGCCCGTCTCCATTGTCGTGGGTTACGGAATCGCAAGATTAGGCGAAAATAGGGGCAGGCTGACCCCCGGCCTGAAAAAGGGGTAGCCCGGAGCTGCAATGGCATATAGCGTCCGAAAAGGAGACTTCGGCTGGACGCCATTTATCTGGCTGTTCTACCTGGTTTTCTTTTTCTTCCATCCGATCTACGACCACGTCGGCTGGAAAGAATGGACGGCGACGTCCGTCGCCGCTGTGGTGTTCGTCGCTCTGTACTTCGCCGTGTTCTTTACTAACCAGCGGTACTGGAAGTTTCTCAGCATCGCTGCCATCGTTCTGCTGGGCATGGGATTCGCCCCCTTCAACCAGGGCGCATCGGTCTTTTTTATTTATGCCGCCAGCTTCCTCGCCTTCGTTACCGAGGCCCGCACCGCCATCAAGCTGCTGGTCGCGCTGGTGGCCTTGGCAGCAGCGGAAGCCTGGCTCCTCCATCTGCCCAGCCCGTCCTTGATTACGGTCATCATCATTTCGATTCCGGTGGGTGCCGCCAATATCTACTTCGCCCAGAGAAATCGAGCCAACGAAAAGCTGCGGCTGGCGCAGGAAGAAATTGAGCACCTGGCCAAAGTCGCCGAGCGCGAGCGCATCGCCCGTGACCTGCACGACGTGCTCGGCCACACCCTCTCGGTAATCATCCTGAAGTCCGAGCTGGCCAGCAAACTGATTGATCTCGATCCCGCCCGCGCCAAAGCGGAAATTCGCGATGTGGAGCAGACCTCCCGCGAGGCCCTGGCCGAAGTGCGTAGCACCATCCGCGGCTACCGTGCTCACAGCCTCGAAGAAGAACTCAAGCAAGCCCGCTCCGCCCTGGAAACCGCCGGGGTCACCGTGAGGGCCGAGTCCGCCGCCGTAGCCCTCACCCCAGCCCAGGAGAGTGTGGTCGCGCTGGTGGTGCGCGAGGCCATCACCAATGTTGTGCGCCACGCCCACGCTCGAAATTGCACGCTGCGCCTGGCGCCGAGCAACGGAAACTGCCAGCTGGAAATTCAGGACGACGGTCGCGGCGGCTTTCAAATTGAGGGCAACGGCCTGCGCGGCATGCGCGAACGCATCGAAGCCCTGGGCGGCACCCTGGTGCGCGAAACCAGCGCCGGGACCCGCTTGATGATCGAGTTCCCGCTGACTCCACTCAAAGAGAACCGCAGCCATTGAATCCCTCGGTCAAAGACGCCCGCAAAGCCATCCGCGTGGTGATCGCCGAGGACCAGGGCATGGTGCTCGGAGCTCTCGCCGCCCTGCTGGAGATCGAAAGCGACATTGCCGTCGTCGGTCAGTTCCGCAACGGAAAAGAAGCTCTGGCCGCCGTGCTCGCCCAGAAGCCCGACGTCTTCATCACCGATATCGAAATGCCGGAGATGACTGGCCTCGACGTCGCCGCCGAACTCAAGCGCCGCCGCACCCCCACCCGCGTCATCATCCTGACCACCTTCGCCCGCGCCGGATATCTCCGCCGCGCGCTCGAAGCCGGGGCGTCAGGATATTTGTTAAAAGACATGCGCGCCGAAGAACTCGCCGACGCCGTCCGCCGCGTACAGCGAGGTCTGCGCGTGATCGACCCGGAACTCGCCGCCGAAGCCTGGGTCGAACCCGACCCGCTCACCGATCGTGAGCGCCAGGTCCTCCGCCTCGCGGGAGACGGCATGGCCAGCACCGACATCGCCGGAGAACTCGGCCTCTCCGAAGGGACAGTACGCAATTACTTGTCTGAAGCCATCAGCAAAATGGGAGCCAGCAACCGCGTAGAAGCCGCCCGTATTGCTCGCACCAAGGGCTGGCTATGAACCGCACCGCTACAACACCACCCCAAACTCCTCTCGCAATACCCGCCCGCACTCTTCTTCGCTCAACACCCTTTCCGACCGCTGCCCGGCCCGCGTCACAATCAATTTTCTGTCCGCCAAAGTAATCCGCCCATCCGCCGTCGCCCGGGTGCACACGCTCTTCCGCGTGAACGGAGACTCCGCTGAAGTTTGGTGGTAGTGGCACATCGCAGAAAAATCTTCCAGCCTCCGCGCCACCAGGCTGAACGAATACTCCCGCTTCCACTGCCCCCCGGCCTCCATCCTTTCGACGTGCAGCGACCCATCTTCATCCACGATGCGGAAGCTGCGCCCATCCTGCGCCTGTTCCCTGCCTACCTCCAGCCGCAGGGGATCGAGGAACGAGTCACCAAAACCCACGTCGGCGAGCCAGGGTTCGTTGAGATCTACGCGCAAGGTCAAATGATCGAACTCCGGCCCATTGCCGCCGTCCTCGCGCGGCACTCGCGCCGAGAGCAGCGTGACCTCGAATCCCAAAGCCCGCAGCAGCGCCGCGAACGCCCCATTCATCTCATAGCAGAACCCGCCGCGTCTCTGCCCGACGATTTTCTCCAGAATCTTGTCCTCGGCGCAGACGATTTCGCATTTGCGCGCAATGTCAAGGTTCTCAAACGGGACTACCATCAAGTGAGCGCGATGCAGCCCGCGCAGGCTCTCCGCCCCGACCGCAAGTGGCCCGGTACAGCCGATGCGCGCGAGATAGTTGCTGAGAATCTCCGGCTTCACAGTCTCAAGATGCAGTCTTCGGCCTCTCGGATGCGAGCCCTACCCCGCCGAGACCACGTAGGGACGGCCGCCTCGGCTGTCCGGGGTCCGGACCGTAGCGCCGGCGCTACAGCTTTCGCTGACGTCCGAAGACCGACGCCCACCCCTACACCGGCAATTCTTCCTGCAACCAGCCCGCCACCTCGGGCTTGGGCTCCGCCGTCAAGTCCAGTACCAGCTTTTCCAGCACCAGACGCTTGCTCGGAGGATTGGAGCGCAGCGCGAGATCAGTCTTGGCCACCAAGCGGATGGCCCGCGTCAGTTCGCGCTTCGACTTGTAGCGGCGGGCTTGCTTGATGATGTCGTCCGCCGCAAACGGAGGCACGCGGAAACCCTGCCACAGCGCCGCCCACAGCATGCGCTGGTCGTGCACATTGCGCTCCAGAATTACCAGCATCTGGCGAAATGTCTTGGCTAGCATGTAGAGGTGGCCGATGGCAGCCTCGTCGCCGTCGCCGGTGCTCAGGATCGCATCGAGCATTTCCAGGGCCCGCACCCGGTCTTTGGAGGAGATAGCGTCCGTCAGTTCGTACAAGGTCCGCTGCTTCGCCGCCAGCACCATGGTTTCCACGTCGCCCAGCGTGATCTTCTTTTTCTCCCCTACATAAAGAATGAGCTTCTCCAGTTCATTGGAGACCATCATCATGTCGCCGCCGAGCGCGTCCACCAGCTCGCGCGCGGCGTCCGCGTCCATCTTAATGCCGCGGGTGCCGCAGTATTCCCCGATCCAGCGCACCGCCTCGCCTTCTTCCACCCGCGCTAGTTCCACAATTCCGCAATATTCGCCAAGCGTTTCCCGTATCCGCTCGTAGCGGTCTTTGTCGGTCAGGTCCATGCGGCGCGAGTCGGCGGGAATGCTGATGTGGTCGGCCACGAAGATTAGCACCGCGTCGGGATTGGGATCCTTGCAGTAGGCCTCGATGGCCGCGAGTTTCTCGTCGTTCGACCCGCGCCCAAACAGGTTCTTGACTCCACGGACAAAGAACACCTGGAACGGCGCCATCAGCGAAGGCGTGCGCGCCCGGTCGAGAATCTCCGCCAGGTCGGTTTCGGCGAGGTCGAAGTCAAACAGGCTGAAGTCACGCAGGTCGGGCGGAACCAGGTGCTCGAGGATGGCCTCGCGGCAGCGCTTCCTGAAAAAGACCTCATCGCCGACGAACACGTATGCAGGACGCAGCTTGCGCGCCTGCACCTCGGAGACGAAGCGGTCGGCCTGCGCAAACGCCCGCATCAGAAGCCCTCCAGGATGTTGCTCACCAGCGTGCGGGCGAACGTGTTGGATAGGCGCTGCAGCGCAGGTGAGTCCTCCTCGAAGAAGCTGGAGAGTTCGCGCGACACCTGGTACTGCTCGCGGAACACATACGAAGGGTTCTCGTACAGGATCTTGCCCTGCTTGTCGGTGAGAGAGACCTTCATTGCCACCACCACCAGCACACTGGCGGCGCGCCCGGTGTGGGAATCATAGGTTAGCGGCGACGTGTAGATGGAAGTCACGGTGCCGTGCAGCGTGGCGTCGGCTGCGTCGCTGGCCTGATTGACGATGCGGTAATGGGTGCGCGTGACCATCTCCCGCACCACTGCAGCGGTGAGCGTCTGCTCGATTTTGTAGGTCTCGGTCTGGTTGACGAAGCTTGGGATGGCGATGGTGCGGACGTTCTCAGGAATGGTAACCGCTTTGCCCGCGGTGTGGTAGCCGCAGGCGGCGCTGAACAGGCAGAGCACCGCTGTCAGCGCTGTGGCCGGTCGCGTCATGGTCATTGGATCTTTCCCCGCGGACGAGTCGCCGCCATGGTCTCCGCGCACTCGACAGCGGTCGAGGCCGCCACCCGCAGATTATCCGCTGCCGCCCACAGCCACAAGCCGTTGACATGATTCGCATCGGGGACAATCGACACCAGGATATCCCCCTGCCCCGCAGCGTTCACATTGCTGGGACCGTCGTCGGCCATATGCGTGATGTTGACATGTTCACCCGCCAACGCCTGCGACATGGCCTCTACCTCCGCCGCCCCAGCCATCTCCAGGTGAATGGCAAAAGCGTGCCCGTGGAAGATGGGTGCCTGCACCAACAACAGCGCGGGCACCGGTGCATCTTTGCCTGAGATCAGCCGGTAATGTTTCAGCATCCGCTGCTCCACGCTGGCCATCGGCGGGACCGCCCGGTCCCCTAGCCGGTTCACCATGTTGAAGGCCACCTGCGTGTCGAACACCGTCTTGGGCAGTTGCTGGAAGGAGAGCAGGTTCACGGTTTGCTCGTGGAGCTCATCCATGCCTTTCTGGCCGTGCTCCGACGCCGGTTCGAAGACCGAGGCCACCGCCTGCCGGACCGCGCCGGCTTTCTGCGCCCGCAACAGCAACAAAGCCAACACGACCGACGCAGGATGCGCGATCACCGACGGCCCGGGCTGCAACTCCGGGGTCAACCCCTTGCCCAGTTGCCGCTCGACCCAAGGAGAGCGCACTACCGCATCGGGCTCATCCTCCAGGGCGAAGGAGAGATCCACGATGGCGCTACCCGACTTCTGCGCCGCCTTCCAGTTCTTGCGAGTACACTCCTGGTCGGAGGCGAAGAAGGTGAAATCCACATTCTCGAACTGCTCCGCGCGCACGCTCTGAATGAACGATATCTCGTCCCCCACAGACTCGAGTTGCCCCAGGGACTCGTCGTCGTCGAGCAGCTTGACGTCAACCGACGGAAAGTTCCGGTCGCTGAGCACCTCTGCGACATCCTTCCCCTTGAGCGTACTGGCGCCGACAATGGCAACGCGGTACAGGTTGCCTGCGCGTACCGGTTCGGTGTGCGAGACCACGGTCTTGACATTGGAACTCATGAGGTCAGCGAGGCCTCTTTGTACGCCGGAGGTGGAGGATTTCTCTTGCGCCGGAACATCCATTGCAATCGCCACACTACGCCCGAAAACATGTAGAGCAGCGCGATCAGAAACAACACCCACTGCGAGAAAAACCAGATAGCGGCGAACAGCCCACCAAACAGGATAATGAGCCGGAAGGGTTGGCGGTTGCGGAAATCAATGTCCTTGAAACTGTAGAACCGCCAGGTACTAACCATCAGGTAGCCCACCGCGACCATCATGAGCATCCAGACCACCGCGGTGTACCAGAAAGCGATGGGTTCGCCGCCGGAAAAGTGCACCACCGCGGCAATCACTCCCGCGCCCGCCGGAATGGGCATGCCGACAAAATACTTTTTTCCGGGACGGCCCGGGTTGGAGGGCTGCGGGTTGGTCGTGATGTTGAAGCGTGCCAGGCGGCTGGTTCCGGCCATCAGGAACAGGAAGCTGATGATGGCTCCGACCTGCACCAGCCGGGCATACAACAGACCCAGGCTCTCGGCCGGCAGCATGCGGAATCCCCACATCCAGGCCAGCATGGCGGGGGCCACGCCAAAGGTGATGACATCGGCCAGCGAGTCCAGTTCCCGGCCGAAATCGCTGCTGGTCTTGGTCAGGCGCGCGATGCGGCCATCCAGGCCGTCGAACAGCACCGCAAAGCCGATCGCCTTGGCGGCGTTGTCAAAATGCCAGGGCTCCGCCAGGGTGGCGTGCGTGACTTGCAGGATGGCGTAGTATCCCGCCGCGATGTTCGCCGTGGTAAACAGCGAAGGCAGGATATACAGGCCTTTGCGCAGCCGTCGCGGAGACTGGTCTTCCTTGCGCCGCCTGGGAATGTCCGGCACGTCCGGATTCATCAGAGTGCTCCTTGCCGGGTCGGTTCGGCGCCCGCGGCTGCGAACTGCCTCGCTTCAGGGCGCAGGTAGGCCAGCACGCTGGATCCGCCCTTCACCCGGTCGCCAATCTTGACTTGCGGGTTTGCGGAGGCGTCGAGCACCACATCCACTCGCGAGCCAAACTTGATTAACCCAATGCGCTCTCCGCGTTGCACCGTTTCTCCTACCTTCTTGTTGAACACAATGCGTCGCGCCAGCAGACCGGCGATCTGCTTGAAGACCACGCTGTGGCCGTCGCCCTCAACCGTGACCACGTTCTGCTCATTCTGTTCGGCCGACGCTGCGTTCATGGCGTTGAGGAACTTCCCTTTCTGGTATCGAACGTCGCGAATCACGCCAGCCACGGGCGAGCGGTTGACGTGCACGTCGAAGACGCTGAGGAAAATGCTGACGCGAGTATGCCGCACGCCAGCGACCGTCAGCGGTGAAACGTCGGTGACTTTGCCATCGGCGGGCGAAACCACCGCGCCCGGGGCATCCGGAATCGCTCGCTCCGGGTCGCGAAAAAACCATAGGAAAAAGCCCGCCAGGAGCAAGCCAGGAAGCGCCCAAGGCGCACTCGCAAGCCAGCCCACGAGTACGGCAGCGCCCACCAGCGGAAGCGCGTAATAGTAGCCGTCAGGAACCATCAGGAGATAGGAGGATTATAGTGCAGGCCCGGCCATCAGGCCGGCCTTTCATGTTAAACGTAAATAAAAAAAGGCGCTTACACGCGCCACACTTTGAAGCGTATAAACCCGTAGGCGGCGCGAGCCGCGCCACGTTGGGCGGGGATTAGGCGACTTGGTGCTGATGTACCTGTTGCCGGAACTGCCGCTCGATGGATTCCATCTGGTCCTTGAGGCGCAGCTTCAGCTTCTTCAGCCTGACTTCCTCTAATTTTTCGTCTTCGGTGAGGTAACGCTTCTGGGTGAGTGAGTCGAGACGTTGTGCATACTGCGTGTGCTCCTGCGCCAACTTGCGGAATTCGTCGTGATTGGCCAGGAGTTGGTCCCTAGGAGTTAGCATCCATCAGACCTCCAACCCGATTTTCAACCTAAAAGTACCACAGCCCCTACCGCGCTTCAATCCCATTTTTCACAGATTGGATGGCTTTAGTCATCCCGCCAGAATGACTGTTGTGGATGAAGATATTCTTGCAAATTAAGGAAAACACAGGCGATAAACAATGGCATCCTCCTCTGGCTCGCGGTAGTAGCGCGGCCTACGGCCACTCTCCAGAAACGCCCATTTCTCATAGAGTGCCCGGGCTGCTCCGTTGGACTCGCGGACTTCCAGGAACACAGCTTGTGCCCCCTGCGTGCGGGCAAGATTGAGAAACTCCCCGACCAGCCGCGTGCCCAGCCCGCGGCGGCGGGCCGAGCCGGCAACCGCAATGTTCTCGATTTCCCATTCAAGATCCATAGCGCTGGCAATGAGGCAGCCCTGGACCACGCTCTCTTCTTCGATCAACAGTGCTAGGCGGCGCGGGCTGCGTTGGCTGAAGATCGTGTCGTACTGCTGACGCGACCAGTGAGCAGCAGTCACGGAGTGCTTCTCCAGGCCCATCATTGCGGGGATGTCAGCGGCGATCGCAGGACGGATTTTCACACGGTTCCCACACCTCATCCCCCCGGCTCCCAGAGCTGGCACCTAAGAGCCGCTTTTCGAAAAAATCTCCGCGTCCGATCGGCGAATGTAGTTCGCTTCCAAGGCCTCGGGCGAAACCGTATCGCCACACAAGATCTTCTTCCATCCCAGCCGGGCGATGGCATCACTGTGTGGACGCTCGATTTCCTCCACCTGGCAGCCCTGGACGCGGGCCGCGTCGGCTACGCTTTTATCGGGAGTCATGATGGTTGTGCCGCCCGCCAGTGCTGCCATCTCCGGGCGGGTGACCAGCCGTTCGTTGATCAATCGTGCGCTGGAATCGGTGACGTCATATTCGCCCAGGTAAACTTCGTTCCGCCCCGCGTCAAGTGCAGCGAAAACCTGCCTTCGCCGCGACGCTGCTACGGCGAGCACCTCCAGTAACGACACCGCCGCAATCGGCTTCTGCAGCACTTCAGCCAGTGCCTTGATCGCCGCCAGCCCCACCCGCAAGCCAGTGAAAGAACCCGGCCCCGAGGCCACCGCAAAGGCACCGATGTCTTCCTTGTGAAATCCATGCTTGCCGAGGAGGGCCGCGATCTGCGGTACCAGCAGGGCGGAGAACGTTCCCCCACTTAACGGGACCACCTCGATCACCTCACAGCTTCCGTCAGGATTGCCGCGCGCCAGCGCGATGCTGCCGTGCTTCCCCGAAGTGTCGGTGGCGAGAATAAGCATGGTTTCAATTGAGCATGCGTAGGGACAGCCGCCCTCGGCTGTCCGGCGGAGCGCCAACTCCGCCCACCGCCCCGGAGGGGCGACTGATAATAGCCCGCTGGTTCACTGGCGGGTAACCGCTGAAAGATGACCGAGTGCCGTAGGCACGACCGAAACCCGGCATGAGCCCCTGCAACCTAGCGTCCCGCTTCCACCAATTCCAGCAACACCCCGCCCGCGCTCGAGGGATGCACAAACACGTAGCGATGTCCGCCGGCGCCGACCTTGATCTCCTCCGACACCAGGCGCACTCCGTCTTTCTTGAGCCGCGCGACCGCCGCCGCGAGGTCGGGCACCCGCAACGAAACATGGTGCAGGCCCTCGCCGCGCTTGGCGATGAACTTTGCGATCGCGGATCTTTCCGAGGTCGCCACCAGCAATTCCAGGCGGCTTTCGCCCACCGGCACCATGACCAGCCGTACCTGCTCGGCTTCAACCGT
This sequence comes from Terriglobia bacterium, assembly GCA_020073165.1. GTDB lineage: Bacteria > Acidobacteriota > Terriglobia > Terriglobales > Acidobacteriaceae > JAIQET01. The sequence continues at coordinate 287,922 of JAIQFP010000002.1, forward strand.
CTCTTCGGGAGAGACGGTCAAACCCAGCTTTTCGTAGATGCCCTTCGCCGCTGCCAGCGACTTCACCGCAATACCTAGATGATCAATCGTTATCATGCGTCTCCACGGTCCAGGCTTTGAGCGCGCGATGTCCGAACCACCAAAGAACTATCAAAGAGAGTGCGGTCGTACCGAACGGGTGCTCCAAGACACGTCTTAGCAGTTCGAATTCGCAATACTCCCATAGTCTGAACCCCGCAACCATCAACACCGCAACCGCCACGAGCATGCAAGCCGTCTTTACCCCCGACCATCCTCCGCTTCGGTAAGCGGTGCGCAGGTAGAAGAAGACAGCAACCGGAAGGGCTGCCAGAGCGGTTAGTAGAAGCCCCAGCAGAATCCGGTCGGATAATTCCATAAGGGTTCTCTAGCGCTTACCCAGTTTATCCACAATCCCTTCGACCAGCGAATAGGGATCGCGCTTGTGCTCGGCTACCTCGGCGGCATATTTCTTCAGATTTCCGTCGCTGATGTGCTCCCGCGCTTGCTCTAACATCGCCTCCCGCAGCATCTCGACGATCCGTTGCTGCCAGTTTTCGACACTGCGCTTTAGCGCGAGGTTGTCCTTTTGCAGGTACACCTCGTACCCGGCAATCGCCTTGGCCAGATCCTCGGTCCCAACGCCCTCGCTGGCCACGGTCTTCACGATCGGAGGCGTCCAGTGGTCGCTGCGCACCGCCAGCGATTGCAGGGCGCGAATCTCGCGCTCCACCCGCTCCGCGCCTTCACGGTCGCTCTTGTTGATCACGAAAATGTCGGCGATCTCCATGATCCCGGCCTTGATCGTCTGCACGTCGTCGCCCATCCCGGGGACGAGGATCACCACGGTGATGTCAGCGAGCCGCACGATGTCCACTTCATCCTGGCCCACACCAACTGTCTCGATCATAATCAGGTCGCGACCAGAGGCATCGAGCACAGTGGCGACGTCCGCCGTGGTACGCGACAGCCCGCCGAGCGAGCCGCGCGTCGCCATGCTGCGAATGTAAATCCCCGGGTCGGAGAAATGATCCTGCATGCGAATGCGGTCCCCCAGGATTGCACCGCCAGTGTACGGACTGGTGGGATCGACGGCGATGATTCCAACGCTGCGGTTCTCTTTGCGGTAATGCTTGGCCAGCTGGTCAACCAGCGTGCTCTTCCCCGCTCCGGGTGCTCCCGTCAGGCCCAGAATGCGGGCGTGGCCGGTGTGCGCGAACAAGGACTTGAGCAGATCCGCCCAGCCCGGCGCGCGGTTCTCCACGGTGCTGATGGCGCGTGCCAGCGCGCGGGGGTCGCCCGCACGCAACCGTTCCATCCAGGCGTGAGTTTCGGGGTTCAAACTGTTCAGTGTAAAGCAGAGGCGCGACTGGAGGAAACAACGGACACTAGCACCGCCCGCCTACCTCAACCCCTCCACCACGTAGAGGTATGACAGGGTGCGCGCCACGTCGTAAATGTAGAAGCTTCCATCCGGTGTGATCTCTCCGCCGCCCACACCCGGGACACCTGAAAGATCTGCGGGAGCGTTTTCATGGTGCAGCTTTTGTTGTCCCGTCTTCAGATTCATGAGATAAACCTTGGCGGGCACCGCGACCTCATCCGCCACGTAGATCGAATTGCCCTCAGCCGCCCACCCTGCCACCCGCTCGTCGGGTTTCACGAACGGGAGGGGTTGCCCCGCTTGTTCACCGGAAAATGGGGTGATCCAGAAAGCTCTGTCCTTCCGCCCGATCACACTCTTGCTGTCAGGTGAGACCAAAATGCCGCGAAAGTCCTCCGGCCCGAGGGCCCGTGGGGCACTGCCGTCCAGCATCTGGATGTAGGTGCGGGGAGCATGCCCGGGTTCTGCAGCGATCATGATGACACCCTTGCCATCAGGGAGAAAATGCAGGTTTTGAGAATGGAACAGCCCACCATCGCCCAACGTCAGGGGTTGACCCGCGCCGGTCGGCAATAGCACCGTGGGCGCCGGTTGCCTTACGCTGGTGGACGCCACCCACTGAGCGTCGGGAGAAATATCCAGCCCCATCCCGCTCCCCAGGCGAATGGCGGGAGAGCCATCGGTCTTGCGCAGGAAAATCGAATACTGCGGTCCCCCACCTTCTCCGTCTTCCTCCAGCACCGCCCACTGTCCGTCTTTGGAAATGCTCCGTGCAATGGTCCAATCGAACCAGGAGAGGTCAATGTCCTTATCCTGACCTGCGCGCCGGCCATAGGCCTCCAGACGCGTGGCCTCGTTGGTGATCAACACCTGTCCATCCTTGCTGATGTCAAACAGGTGCAATCGCCCAGGAATGTGCAGCAGGTCGCGCAGCTTGCCGTTCAGGTCCACCGCGTACAAGGCGCTGTTGATGCCGGCATCGCTGCCCGTGAACCAGACCTCATCCCCGGAGCGCGACCACGCCAGCCCGGTCAGGTCACTCCACTCCTTGGTCAGCCTTGTTGCCTTGCCGGAAAGGTCGGTTACCGCCACATAGCCACGCGTGTCCCCGTTCTGGGGATGGTCGAAGTAGGCAATCCATTTGCCGTCAGGCGACACCGCCACATTGGTGATGTTGCCCGTGCTCGTGGTGAGAATGGTTTTTCCAATCGGATATTCCAGGCGGTTCTCCCCGGACACGATGTGGACCGCGGCCAAGGTATCTCCGCCCGGACCCCAGGCTGCGTCAATCACATCGCCCAGCAACTCGCGCGGCGCACCCCCGGTCAATGGCACCACCGAGAGCATCCCGCGAGGCACCAGTCCGCGCTGGGTTGCCTGGCGGATGGCCATCTCTCCCTTGGAGGAGATGCTCAGGACCTCGCTGTCCATCAGGTCAATCGGCCGCGACATCAGGGCATCCGTCCGTGTGGTATACACCTGCTCCTTGGGAGCGCCGTTCCACGCCGCGCTGAACAGGATGCTCTGGCCATCGGGGGCGAACCTTGCTCCGTAAATCGTCCCCCGCTGGAAGGTGAGCTGATGAAAACGCGGGGTGAGCGGGGGCGCGCTGCTTCTGGCTGCGAAGTATGTACCGGCCAGCGCGGCTATCACCACCAGCGCGCCCATTGCCTGTTTCCAGTACGACCGCCGCTCGGCCGCGACCGCCTTCAACCGCGAACCCGTGGCCGACTGGTTGGAAATCGTCTCCAGGTCAAAAGCAACGTCGCTGGCCGACTGAAAACGCTGCGCCGGATTCTTCTCCAGGCAATGCCGCACCACGCGATCCAGACCCGGCGTGAGGCTCGGAGCGATTTCTTCCAGCTCCGCAGGCTCTTCCTTCAGGATGGCGTTCATGGTCTCCACGCTGGAGTCGCGTTTGAACGCCCGCTTCCCGCTGAGCATCTCGTACAGAATGGCGCCGAAGGCAAAGATATCGGTGCGATGATCGGTCGCCTGACCCCGCACCTGCTCCGGCGACATGTAGCCTACCGTGCCCACCACCTGTCCGGGGGTAGTGGCGGTATGCGGTTGATCGACCGTCTGCAAGTCGGGCGTTCCCGACGCGAACAAATCGTCCTGCCGCAGTTTTGCCAGACCGAAGTCCAGGATCTTGATGCGGCCGTCGTTCAGCACAAAGACGTTGTCGGGCTTCAGATCGCGATGCACCACACCTTTCTCGTGCGCCGCCGCCAGCCCCCGCGCAATCTGCATCCCGTAGTCCACCGCTTTGCGCTGCGACGGGGCTCCACCCTGCATGTGCTGGCGCAGGCTCTGCCCTTCCAGCAACTCGGAAACGAGATAAGGCGCACCGTCCTGGGTGCCAACATCAAAGATGGCCAGGATATTGGGATGGTTGAGCGCGCCCACCGCCCGCGCTTCCTGCTCAAAACGCCGTAGGCGATCTGCGTCCTGGGCAAACGACGGCGGCAGAATCTTGATCGCCACTTCCCGCCGCAGGCGGGAATCGCGAGCTTTGTACACTTCGCCCATTCCGCCCGCGCCCAGCAGGGACAGGATTTCGTACGGGCCAATCTTGGTGCCTGAGGCCAGTGCCATAGGTGGGCTGGATTATACCGTCTTGGCGGGAGATCACCGAAGGGAATCGATCTGCACGGACTGGTTGATGAATAGCAAAACATCAATTGCCGCCTGCTCCATTGGGTTGTAGATTAAACGGGTAGCTGCAGGATCGAGTTGCCATCAGACCTAAAAACCAGCTTGGTAGCCAGGCCGCATGACGCTGCGAAACCTATCGTTATCATCGGCTGGGCGCCTCTCTTCATTCTGACTTCGGCAGTTGTCTCGCTTCGCTCCCAGTTTCCCGCCTGGGTATTCATGTGGCTGCTCGCGGTCGCCATCTTCTCTGGTCTGAAATGGGTGACATGGTGGAGAGCTCGGACAATTGTTCCCCACAAAGCCTGGCGCTCTGCCGCATATCTGCTGGCATGGCCGGGTATGGAGGCCGACTCTTTCCTGAACGCACGCTGCATGCCACCGAAGCCGAGTCTGGCACAGTGGCTTTACGCCGTGATCGAAACATCGTTTGGGGCGCTTCTCATTTGGGGTTTAGCTCGCCTTGTGCCCGGCGATTGGGGTTTACTCCAAGGTTGGGTCGGTATGATGGGGCTGATCTTCCTGCTGCACTTCGGCGGCTTCCAGTTGCTGGCTTTCTTTTGGCAATCCGTCGGCGTGGTGGCGAAACCAATCATGGACGCTCCATTGCTTTCACTGTCACTGAGTGAGTTTTGGGGAAGGCGCTGGAACCTTGGCTTCCGGCAGCTTGCCCACGAACTCATCTTCCGCCCGCTCTACAGGCGCATCGGGGTCGGCGCAGCCGGCTTGCTGGTGTTCGTAGCTTCTGGTCTGATTCATGACCTTGTGATTTCCCTTCCAGCACATGGCGGCTATGGCCTTCCGACCGGCTATTTTGTGCTGCAGGGAATCGGCGTTAGCGTGGAACGATCATTGGTCGGCGAACGGCTTGGTCTGCGAGGAGGGTGGCCCGGCTGGGTTTTCATGGCCGCCTTCACGGCGGGCCCTGCCTTCTGGCTATTTCATCCGCCGTTTGTCACGCGAGTGATGGTCCCGTTTCTCCACGTGATTCGAGCTCTATGACGAACCTCCCCCTGTACCGGCTCTTCGATCTGGCCATGTGGCTCGCCGGACTCGGGCACTTCGTCATACTCCTTGCCAGCTTTCAAGTTCCCTCCCGCATGCGCTGGAAGCAGGACTTGGCTCAGCTCATGCCCCTAAACCGCAAGCTGCTCTGGGTACAGAGCAGTTTTACGGTACTCACCATTGTTGCATTCGGCACACTGACGCTTGCGTTGCACACGGAATTGCTTCGCGGCGACCGTGCCGCCCTGGGGTTAGCTTGCTTTATCGGGACGTACTGGACGGCACGCATCCTCGTGGACGCGTTCTACTTCTCCCACGAGGACTGGCCGAAAGGGTGGAAGTTTGTCGTCGGACATATCCTGTTGACCTGCTTATTCGTGGCGCTTGCTTGCAGCTATCTGGGCTTGTTCGCCTGGCAAGTATGGTCAAAGGCCGGAAGCTAAGAGTCCAGATCCGATCTCTCAGCGGCGGCGGCTGCTTCGTCCCTTCAACAGGACCGCAAACAGCCGCCCGCGTAGCGTGTCCTGTAGTGACCCGAAGCGATCGAAGACTTCGTCTCGAGTGTCGAAAGTACCTTCGTTCGCGACAACAAACCTCGACAGATTATGTTCCGATTTTGCGCAAGCCAGACCGCAGGTCTTACCGAGGAAATCGATAGGCGTATGTTGCACTGCCTCGAATAGAGATTCGCCCTCGTTGGTGAAGGCACCGGCCGACATCACAACCAATCGAGACATGGAAGCATAAAGTTCATCAAAATCCACCCAGTGATTTTCGAGCAGAAACTGCGGCCAGACGAGCAAGACACGCCTGGGAATGAACACATGAACAAGCGGAAAACGGGGAAACCAAAACCTTCCGTCAACATAAAGAGCGCGCACCCGGGTCGCGATACCGCCAGCCCGGGCTAGTGCTTCCAGGCAAGCCATTCGCTGACTGCAAGAACCATGCCCCTTTTCAAGCGTAACCGACGCCGGCTGTCGCTCATCCAAATCGTAGACCGGTTGAATCGCTTCAGTCAGCCGCCGATGCGCGGCCTGTACCAACTCGCGTGTCGAGAGATGATAGCTTTGCAGTTGGCATGCAAGCGAGCGGAGACCAGGGGCTTGCCAATCCAGGATGGGAGTGGCCATCAGGTTTGCCGGACTGAATGGTTGTTCGGGCGATTGTTGCATTTCGTTCACATAGAGCAAAAGTAGGGCGGCACCTCATCTGGCAGAAGTGGCCGTATGCGCATCAATCTCGGTAGGCATATGAGCGATCCTCCTCTTGTAATCAAAGCGCGGCGACTCGCCGTTGCACTAGCAGAAAATATAGAGCCATCAGAATCAGGGCCAGTCCATTTACCCCGAGTACCACAGGTGCCGTAAACATGGGAACCAGCCATCCCGACAGCAGGTTCCCCATGGGCATGCCCCCGCGGAAGGCGCAGTTGTAAACGCTCATCACCCGCCCCCGCATCTCGTTGGTGGTAATCAATTGCACCAGCGAATTCACCGTGGCAAAGACCGCCATCATGGAAGCACCCACTAGCACCAGCATGGCATAGCTCAAGGGCAACGATCGCGAGAGAGAGAAAACTGCGATGCCTGCACCCAGAGTGATCAGCGTCGTGAGGGCGAGGCGCCCCTTGTAGTGTATGTTGCCCATCCCTGCCACAATCAGCGAGCCGCAGATCGAACCGATTCCCATCATGGAAAGCAGGTTCCCGTAGGTTTCCGGGCCACGATGGAAAAAGTCTTTGACGAACACCGGAAGGTAGGTGCGCATGGGCATGCTCAAAGCGGTCATGCAGAACGCCAGCACGATCAGCGCCTCCATGGACCCCTGCCGGCGCACGAACTTGATGCCTTGCTTCAGGCTGCCGAAGATCGAGTCGGTGGTTTTCTCCGGCAGGTATCGGGCCGTGATGATGGAGAGGGAGATGATCGGTGCCAGGAAGGAAAGCGCATTCAGCCCAAAGCACCACTGCTCGCCCAACTTCGCTAACGCCTGTCCCGCGAGCGCGGGTCCAATCGTCACCGCGGTGTTGAACTGGATCGAATTCAGCGCAATCGCATTCGGCATGTCCTCTCGGTCAACCAGGCTTGGAATCAGCGCCTGATACGCCGGTCCGCCAAAGGCCTGCGCCAGGCCGGAAATGAAGGAGCAGGAAAGCATGTGCCACACCCGTATGTGTCCGGTTGCCACGAGCACGGTGAGCACGGTCGCGCAGGCCATCTGCACGTATTGGGAGCCGAGAAGGATCTTCCTTCGCTCCGCTCGGTCAGCTACCACGCCGCCGATCAAGGAAAAAAGAAAGATAGGAATGCCGCCGAGAAACTGATCCAACGCGAGCAAAAAGGCCGAATGGCTCAACCGGTAGATGAGCCAGCCCTGCGCCACGATCTGCATCCAGGTGCCAATGCTGGACATGCAGGCGCCGAACCACATCAGACGGAAATCGCGATATTGAAATGCCTTGAATACCCTGCGAAAAATTGCCTTCTCCCTGTGCTCCGCGAGTCCGGCGTCCGGACCACCCAGTTTTCGGGCCGGAGGTCAGCGCCAGAGGTGGGGTGGATTATACCGTCTCGTGGGGTATCACCGGCGGAATCGTGCCCCGGACTCGGTGGGGCAGCACGTCGAACACTTGGTGTACTCTGAAGCCGCCACCTGCTGGCTTCTTCCAGAGGCGAGGATGGAGAATCCGAATACTGTGCGCGATCGCGTTGCTCTTGCCGCGTTGAAATATGGAATTGCCGCCATTTCAGTAGCCTTGGCGCTTCTGATCACGCAATCGCTTCAGCCCACGGTTTTTCCGACCCCCTTGTTTTTTGCCGCCATCGTAATCAGCACATGGTTTGGCGGCATCGGCACGGGACTTTTCGCCGTTTTGTTCGCCACCCTCCTGCTGGATTACTACTTCGTTTCTCCCACCCGGACGTTTTCCATTCATCCCGCCGCGCTGCTGTACCTGGCACAGTTTTCCTTGCCCGCACTACTGAGCAGTTGGTTTGTGAAGAAAAGAAAAGACGCAGAGCGGGCGCTCAAGGAGGCGCGGGACCAGTTGGACGTGAAGGTCCAGCAGCGCACGGCCGAATTGCAGTCGGAAATTGCGGAGCGCAAACGCGCGGAAGAGGCGTTTCACAAAACCCAGGCCGATCTCGCTCACCTGACGCGGGTGATGACGATGAGCGAACTGGCTACGTCCATAGCGCACGAGGTAAATCAGCCTCTGGCTGCCATCGTGACCACGGGAGATGCATGCGCCCGTTGGCTTGCGCTCGATCCGCCCAACCTGGGAAGAGCCAGAGAATCTGTAGGCCGAATCATTACCGAAGGAAATCGCGCCAGTGAAGTGGTCAAGCGAATTCGCGCGCTGTCGAAGAAGACGACGGTGCAAAAATCTGCCCTGCACATGAACGAACTCATTCATGAGGTCATCGCCCTGATGAATGTGGAATTGGCCAAGAACCAGGTCCGCTTGCGGACCGATCTGGAGTCCGAACTTCCCCTGGTCTACGGAGACCGGGTACAACTTCAGCAAGTGATCCTGAACTTGGTGGTGAACGCTATCGAGGCAATGAACGAGATCCGCGACCGCGGGCGCGAACTGGTGCTCAGGTCGGAGAAGGTTGGGCCCGATCGCGTGCAGGTGAGTGTCCGGGATTGTGGCTGTGGGCTGGAAGCCAGCCCGGTTGAGCATCTGTTCGAGGCGTTCTTCACGACCAAGCCCGGGGGAATTGGCATGGGCCTGTCCATCAGCCGAACGATTATCGAATCGCACGGCGGCCGGTTGTGGGCGACCTCAAATCCGGACCACGGCGCGACCTTCCATTTCGCCTTGCCCATTGCGGACGGGAGTGACTCGTGACCCCTGCGGAAGCCGTGGTGTACGTCATCGACGACGACGAAGCGGTCCGGGTTTCCCTCAAGGATCTTCTAGAATCCGTCGGACTCCGCGCCGCGACCTACTCATCTGGCCAGGAGTTCTTGCAGGCACAGCGCGCCGATATCCCCTCCTGCCTGATTCTGGACGTTCGTCTTCCCGGCCTCAGCGGCCTGGATTTCCAGCGGGAACTGGCGGCGGCCAGGATCGAGATCCCGATCATCTTCATTACCGGCCACGGTGACATTCCCATGACCGTGCAGGCTATGAAAGCTGGTGCCGTGGACTTCCTAACCAAGCCTTTTCGCGATCAGGAGCTGCTCGATGCCATTCACAAGGCTCTGGATCGCGATCGGGGAAAGCGCGAGCAACAGTCGGAAGTCTCAGAACTGCGCCGCCGCTATGATGACCTGACTCCACGCGAGCGGGAGGTAATGGTCCTGGTCGTCCAGGGTCTGCTCAATAAACAGATCGCCGCCGACCTTGGTACCAGCGAGACCACAGTCAAGATCCATCGCGGGCAGGTGATGCGAAAGATGCAGGCAGAGTCCTTGCCAGACCTGGTCCGCATGGCTGAAAAACTTTGCATACCTTCCCAAAGGTATTAGTGAACCGTCCAAGCGTGCAATAGATTCCTGCCCCTCACCAGAGATACCTTCTTGCCCAGCAAGAGCGGGACCAAGTCTTTCATCGGTGACCGCTACTCCCCCTGCTATCAGACACAGCAATTCAGGAGCAAAGGTGCCACATTCGAACAGGAACTTCGCAATCGCGTATGTATTTTTGGTAGCTCTGCCCATCACCGGACTGGTTGGTGTACTAAGAAGCGGCCGAAACCTGAAAGCCCCGACCTCAGTGGACGGTGCGTGGAAAGTTCGAACTGGCGCGGCCACGGGGGACCCTTCTTCCTGCCCAAGCCTGCTTGCCCTCTACGCGGACGCGCCGGTCACGATTTCACAATCCGGAACGAACTTTGGGATCAGCAGCGGACAAACTGGGGGCACTGGCGTAATTGAGGGCGTGAGGCTGCATGCGTCGCTTCGCCCGTCGGGTGGCGCTCCTCTTGCAAACTGCGCGGGTGGAGGTTCTGTGTCGCTTGCAGCCACCTTGGACGCCGACACCAATCCCCGGGTGATGTCCGGCATTCTCTCGGTTGCTGGCTGCCCCTCCTGCGAGTCAGTCGAGTTTCAGGCGGTAAGGCAGAACCCAACCCAGAAGAAAGGTGCCCAATAATGCCCAACCTCTTCATTTTGGTGCTGCAGATCGCGGTAGTTCTGGTGATATGCCGTGTCGCTGGAACCCTGTTCCAAAAGATCCACCAGCCACGCGTGGTGGGAGAGATGTTTGCCGGCATAATGCTGGGGCCGTCCCTGCTGGGCTGGGTGGCGCCGCACTTTTCAGCCTACCTGTTTCCCGCATCCAGCTTGGGATTCCTGAATGCGCTGAGCCAGGTTGGCGTCATCATTTTCATGTTCCTGGTGGGATTGGGCATTAATCCGCGGGAACTGAAGAGTCAGGGTCACGCTGCGGTATTGACCAGCCACGTGAGTATCACCGCTCCGTTCGTGCTGGCCACGTTTCTGGCGCTGTATTTGTACCCTCGGCTTTCGGATAACAGTGTCGCGTTCACCAGTTTCGCGCTCTTCATGGGCGCGGCCATGAGCATCACGGCTTTCCCGGTGCTGGAGCGCATTCTGAACGAACGGAACATGCTGCAAAGCCGGCTGGGCACGGTGGCGATTGCCTGTGCCGCCGTGGATGACGTTACCGGCTGGTGCATTCTGGCGTACATCGTGGTGCTGATTCGTTCCGCCAGTTCGGAAACGTCGATCTGGGTAACGCTCGGCGGAGTTGTCCTGTTTGCTCTGATCATGATCTATGGCGTGCAGCGCCTGCTGAAACGCTTTGCCACCATTTTTGAGGCGCAGGGCGGCCTCAGCGAGAACATCGTTGCCTTCGTGCTCATCCTGGTGCTGGCGTCGGCGTTGTGTACAGAATCGCTGGGCATTCACCTGCTGTTCGGTTCTTTCCTGATGGGCGCGATCATGCCCAAGAAACAGAGATTTGTGCGGTACCTGCTCGATCGGTTCGAGACCGTCACTGTCACTCTGCTTCTGCCTCTTTTCTTTGCGTTCACCGGCCTGCGAACCAACATCGCCCTGGTGAAAGGTTCGGAGATGTGGATGTATTGCGCACTGATCCTGCTGGTTGCGACCGCCGGCAAGCTGGGTGGCTCGATGCTCGCATCCTGGATCACGGGTATGCCGGCAAGAGAGGCCGCCGGCCTGGGGACGCTGATGAACACTCGCGGGCTGATGGAACTGGTGATCCTGAACATTGGCCTCGATATCAAAGTCATCTCGCCAGCCCTTTTTTCCATGATGGTGATGATGGCCTTGATCACGACCTTCATGACCTCACCCGTTCTGGAACTGCTCTGTCCGGATGTGATGAAGCGGAAACCGGTGCAGGCCGAAGGCTCGCGAGATGTTCCTTTAGAGCCGGCGGCCGCTGCTGGCGATTGAGTTGGCAGAAACCGGCAGACGGGATTCCCCAGATACATTGCGACTTTCCCGGCACGCGCCGATCCACTGACAAACAAAAGTGCGCAGCAACTTGGGGAAAGAACTACCCAAAAAAAGAAACGGAGAACGAAATCCATGAGGACGCACCTGTGGTGGGTGGTACTGCTTTTGGCGCCGGGTTTGATGGCCCAGAGCGCGGCAAACTCCAAGCATGCTCGCCCGGAGGCGGCCGCCAGTGTGAGCGTTAAAGATTTTGAAGAAATGCAACGGGCACTGGCTGCCCAGCAGGAAGAGCTGACGAATCTCAGACAAGAACTGCAGCAGGCCGTTGGACAGGTAAAGCAAATGGCGCTGGAGGCCCAACAAAAGGCGGCCTCCTTGGAAGGCACTGCCGAGCAAGACAGGGCGAGGAATGAAGTCACTGCGCTTCAGGCTGACGTTTCGCAGCTGAAGACGGCCACCGCCAGTGTCGCCCTGGGCCTGCAGGAGCAACAGAAGGAGACGAAAGCTCTCGAGAGCCCCCTCGCGATCCACTACAAAGGCATCACCATTACGCCCGGTGGCTTTCTGGAAGCGGCCTCAATCTACCGCACCCACAATGAAAACGGGGACGTAACCAGCACTTTTGCCAACATTCCTTTGGGCGGCTCGGCCAACTCGCAGCTCAGCGAGTTTCGTGGCACCGGGCGCCAGTCCCGCATTGCGCTGTTGGGCGAGGGAAAGGCTGGCGACTGGAAGCTCTCTGGCTACTACGAGGCTGACTTCCTGGGCGCCGCTCCTACCGCAAACGAACTCGAAAGCAGCAGTTTCAACTTGCGCCAGCGCCAACTCTGGGCACAAGCCGAGTCCAGCGGCGGCTTCTCTTTTCTCGGGGGCCAGTCATGGAGTTTGCTGACCACCAGCCGGAAAGGTATGACCGTGCGCCAGGAGTTCATTCCTCTTACCATCGACTCCCAATACGTGGTCGGCTACAACTGGGCACGCCAGTGGGGCGCGCGCTTCACCAAGAACTTCAACAATGGCATCTGGGCGGCCGTTTCCGTAGAGAATCCTGAGACCAATCTCAGCGTCGTGAATCCGCCGCCGGGCGTGTTTGGATTCAACAACAGCCCCAACGCAACTTCGCCCGGCTCACAATTCACCCTGAACAATACTCCGGGCGCCAACGGAATTTCCACCGACGTCGCTCCCGATCTGATCGCGAAACTGGCATTCGAGCCCGGTTTTGGACACTACGAGATCAAAGCTGTCGGACGCTTCTTCCGCGACCGGATCGGCGGCAACAACAACCTTCAGGGAGGGGGCGGTGCGGGATTCGGCGCGATCCTTCCCGCCACAAAAAAGGTCGATGTCATTCTGGAAGCGTTGGCTGGCCGGGGAATCGGCCGTTATGCCTCAGGACTTGGGCCCGACGTAACTCTGCGACCGACCGGCACGATCATGCCCATTCAAACCCTCCAGACCATGGCCGGCATCGAAGCGCACCCATCTCCCAAACTGGATCTCTACATCTACGGCGGCGATGAATACTATGGGCGTTCCGCCTATGTGGACGCGAACGGTAAAGGGGTTGGCTACGGTTCGCCAAGAAATGATGTTTCCGGTTGCTCCGTGGAAAGTCCTTCCTCTTCACAGCCTTGTCAGGCGCAAACCCGCACCCTGTGGCAGATCCAACCAGGCTACTGGTACCGTTTCTACAAAGGCCCCGTGGGGACGATGCAGTTCGGTATGTCGTACTCCTACACCTATAAGAATGTGTGGGCGGCTTCGAACGGTCCTTTACCCAAGGGAGTCGAGAATATGATCATGACTTCATTCCGATACTACTTGCCCTAGCAGACGCGGGGGTTCCTGAGTGGCAGAGCCCGAGGAATCTCCCCCTGGACTCCCAGGAAGTCACATCTGTATGCGGATCCGTCAGGTAGGAGCATGGATGGTCGGCGTAACCTGCTCTGCAGTCCCGGCGAACCTAATCCTTCAGCAACTGCCTTGCAATCACCAGCCGCTGAATCTCGCTGGTCCCTTCGCCGATGGTGCACAGCTTCACATCGCGGTAGAACTTCTCCGCCGGATAGTCCTTGATGAATCCATAGCCGCCGTGAATCTGCACGCCCTCGTTGGCACAGCGCACCGCCACCTCGCTGGCGTAGAGCTTGGCCATTGACGATTCCTGGGTAGTCTTCAGCCCGGCGTCTTTCATGGATGCGGCGCGGAAGGTCAGCAGCTTGGCTGCCTCGATCTCGGTGGCCATGTCGGCCAGCTTCCACTGGATCCCCTGGAATTCACTGATAGGCTTGCCGAACTGCTGCCGCTGCTTGGAGTACTTCAACGCGGCTTCGTATGCGCCCTCGGCGATGCCCAGCGCCAAGGCAGCGATCGAGATACGGCCTCCGTCCAGCACCCGCATGGCGTCGACGAAGCCGTCACCCTCCTTGCCAACCAGGTTCTCTGCCGGGACGAAACAGTCTTCAAAGATGAGCTCGGAAGTGTCGCTGGCGCGAAGACCAAGCTTGTTTTCCTTCTTGCCTGGGCGGAATCCCTTGGTTCCCTTTTCCACCACGAACGCGGAAAGGCCGTGAGTGTGGGCAGCACGGTCGGTCACTGCGATCACTACTGCGAAATCGGCATAGTGGCCGTTGGTGATGAAGGTCTTGCTGCCGTTCAGCACCCAGCCACCCTTGCTCTTCACAGCGGTCATGCGGGCACTGCCTGCGTCCGAACCGGAAGAGGGTTCGGTCAATCCCCACGCGCCCAGGCACTCGCCGCTCGCCAGTCGGCTGACATACTTTTTCTTCTGGGCTTCATTGCCGGCTAGAAAAATATGATTGCTGCAAAGCGAAGTGTGCGCCGCCACGATGATGCCCACCGAGGCATCCACCCGCGAAAGCTCTTCGATCGCGGTAACGTACTCGACATAGCCCATCCCCGCGCCGTTGTACTCCTGCGGAAAAATCGTCCCCAGCAGACCCAGTTTGCCCAGTTCTTTGATGGTGGCCATGGGGAATTCGCTGGCCTCGTCCCATTTCATGACGTTGGGGCCGATCTCTCGCTCGGCGAATTCGCGCACGCTCTTCTTCAGTTGAAGCTGTTCCTCGTTAAGCAGGAAATCCAAGAGTCCTCCGCATAAATGACCCGCCGCACCGGACCGCGATATGACCTGCGATCCGCCTCGGCACAGAACTTGTCATTAGAACACAGCGGTAGGAGGAGGAAAAGTTACCGCCGGCGCTAGGAAGCCAGCGGCGCGGGATCGGAAACAAATCTCTCAAAGACCTCGTTAGACAGCAGCCTGCCCCGCTCCGTGAGCCGGATTCGCTCGCCCTGGTGCTCCAGCAGTCCCGTTCGCACAAACTCTGCAATCGCGCCGCAGAACCCGGTCGCGGCGTCCCGTCCGAACGCGCGCGCCACCTCTTGCAAGTCCACCCCGCGGGTCAGTCGAAGCCCGAGAAAGAACGTCTCCTCCAGCGCCGCCTGCCCAGACACGAGGGTCCGGGTCAGCGGGCACCCGGCCATGTATTGCTCCAGCGAATCCGGAGTCGAGAAGCGCACAGCCTGGCCTGCTTCCTGCGCAAGCATCGCGTGCGCATCCACCCCAAATCCCAGATACGGCTGGCGGGTCCAGTACTTCAGATTGTGGCGGGACTCGTAACCCTCCCGGGCGAAGTTGGAGATCTCATATTGCTGCACGCCCCCAGCATTCAGGCGCTCGCAGGCCATCCCGTACAGGTCTGCGGTAAGATCTTCGTCAGGAACGAAGTGCGCGTGATATCTTGTACCGCCTGCGACCAGTTCGCGGCCGAGGCGGGAATCTTCATCCACCTCGAGCATATAGACGCTGGCATGCGGGACACCAGAAGCAACGACTTCCGCAAGCGAAAATTTCCAGCTTTCCGCGGTCTGATGGGGCAGGCCGGCGATCAGGTCAACGTTGATGTTGCTAATGCCCGCGGTTCGCAGGCGCGCGATGTCGTCCAGCACCGTGGCCCGCTTGTGCAGGCGCCCGACCGACGCTGCCTCCTGATCCACGAACGACTGCACGCCCAGGCTTACGCGGTTCACGCCGCAGCGATGGAGCGTTTCGAGGATGGGCGGCGTGAGGGTGCCGGGAGCGCACTCGACGGTAATCTCCGCGCCTGGCTGGACCTGAAAATTTTGCGAAATGGTGACAAACAGCCGCTCCAGTTGGGTTATATCGAGTACAGTGGGGGTTCCTCCGCCCAGGTACACGGAGTCGACCGCGCGGGAAAAGCGGCCGCCCATCTGCTCGACAGTCTGGTTGGCACGTTCGATGTCAGAGCAAACACGGTCCACATAGCGCTGAAAGACCGTGCGGGAAAAGACGTCGGAGGCAAAGTTGCAGTAGCTGCACTTGGTGCGGCAGAACGGCACCGAGATATAGAGGCCCAGGGGCATCCTGTAGGATTATCCCACTTCGGAGTAACCCGAGGGTAAGGCACGGCATCAGAAAGCAAATTGGCGACCCCATCAGGGGGAAGGTTCCTGATGCGCTGATGGCTTCGTATCAGGG
Organism: Terriglobia bacterium; assembly: GCA_020073165.1. GTDB lineage: Bacteria > Acidobacteriota > Terriglobia > Terriglobales > Acidobacteriaceae > JAIQET01. The sequence continues at coordinate 303,908 of JAIQFP010000002.1, forward strand.
CATGCCTTCAGGCATGCCGCAGACCGCGACCGGTAAGCGCGCTCTTAGGCGCTGCGTGGTTGAACAACAAACTCATGCTTCCTCGCGTCGTCATCACCGGCCTTGGCGTGGTCAGCCCGAACGGCGTGGGCAAGGAAGCGTTCTGCCGCGCGATTCTCGCCGGAAAGTCCGGAGTGAAGCACATTTCGCGTTTCGATCCTTCCGATCTGCCCGTGCACATCGCGGGCGAGATTCCTGACTTCGACGAGCTGGCCTGGGTGGACGCGCGTGAGCGCAAGCATGTTTCCCGTGTCGTGCCGCTGGCGTTGGCAGCGTCGAGCGAAGCCATCCGCGACGCCGGCCTCGACCCCACTGCCATGTCCATGGACGAAAAACGCGAGATCGGCGTCATCCTCGGCACCGGCGGCGGCGCCCAGGAATTCTCCGAGGAGCAGTACCGGCTCTGGCACTCGGGACACGTCAAGCAGGTGAGTCTCTTCTGCATCCCCAGCGGCACCATGGGCACCATCCCCAGCGAAGTCAGCATGCGCTTCGGCTTTCGCGGCTACAGCCACGTGGTCACCACCGGCTGTACCTCCTCGACCGACGCCATTGGCTACGCCTACCAGCACATCCAGGCCGGCGTGCAGCCCCTGTTTCTGGTGGGCGGAGTGGACTCGGCCATCACCCCCGGAATCATCAAGGGCTATTCCCTGCTGCGGGCGCTGACGACTTCTTGGAATCACGCGCCGGAACGCGCCTCGCGTCCATTTTCCGCCGACCGCGATGGCTTCGTTATAGCCGAAGGTTCGTGGATGTTCATCCTGGAAGATTACGACCACGCTCGCGCCCGAGGCGCCCGCATTTACGCCGAGATTGCCGGATACGCCTCGACCTGCGAGGCCTTCCACCGCGTGCGTATGAGTGACTCCCCCGAGGAACCCGCCCGCGCCGTCACCCTGGCCCTCGAGGAAGCGCAACTCGCGCCCGAGGACGTGCAGTACGTCAACCTCCACGGGACCTCCACCGAAATGAATGACCGCGTGGAAACCCGAGCCCTCAAGCTCGCCCTCGGAGAGCACGCCCGCAAGATTCCGATGTCCGGGCTGAAGTCGCAGATCGGACACGCCCAGGGCGCCTGCGGTTCCGCCGGCATCGCTGCCACCCTGATCGCGATGGAACACGGCAAGATTCCCCCGACGATCAATCTCGACGTTCCCGACCCCGAGTGCGACCTGGACTACGTCCCCGATACCGGCCGCACCGCGCAAATTGAGCACGCCATCTGCAATTGCGTGGGGTTTGGATCGAAGAATTCGGCGCTGGTCTTGCGAAAAGCGATTTAACAGGGCAAGCTGTTCCCCGTTCCCCGTTCTCAGTCAGCATGGAACATTCCATCAACATCATCACCCGCGAGTTCAAAGCGGATCCCTTTCCCTTCTACGCGCTCATGCGTGCCGAGAAGCCAGTTTGCTGCGTCACCGTGCCCGGCATGGGTAAGGCCTGGCTGGTCACACGCTATGACGACGTAGCCGCCGTCCTCAAAGACAGCAGGTTTGCCAAGAACCCGCTGAATGCCTCGGAGCAGCCGTGGCTGCCGGCTTTCGCCAAGCCGCTACAACGCAACATGCTCGACCTCGATGAACCTGATCACGCCCGCCTGCGCACCTTGGTACACAAGGCATTTACTCCCGCCATGGTGGAACGGCTGCAGGAACGCATCCAAAGGATTGCGGACCATCTGCTCGATGCTGTCGAAGCCAAGGGCTCGATGGATCTGGTGCGCGCCTACGCCCTGCCCCTGCCCTTGACCGTGATCGTGGAATTGTTGGGCATTCCCGGCCAGGATCGGGACCGCTTTCACCGCTGGTCGAAAGCGTTGGTGAAGACACCCACCCGGCTCAACATGGTGTTCGCCCTCCCCTCCCTCATGGCGTTTATGCGTTATCTGCGCCAGCTCTTCCGCCAACTGCGCAGCGCACCCCAGGAGGGGCTGCTCACCGCGCTGGTGCAGGTCGAGGAGGCGGGCGACCGCTTGAGCGAAGATGAGCTGCTGGCCATGGCTTTCCTGTTATTGATTGCCGGCCACGAAACCACGGTCAACTTGATCTCTTCTGGGACACTGGCGCTACTCCAGTATCCCGACCAGTTGGAACGGCTGCGGGCTGACCCCTCGCTGATCAAATCGGCAGTCGAGGAACTCCTGCGCTACACGAACCCGCTGGAGACCACCACCCCGCGGTATGCCCTCGAGGAAACGACCGTCGCCGACGTGACCATCCCGCGTGGCGCATTGGTGCTGGCGGCAGTGGCCTCGGCCAACCGTGACGCCACGCAGTTTGACGATCCCGACCGGCTCGACATTACCCGGCAGGCGAACCGTCATCTCGCCTTTGGGCTTGGAGCGCATTTCTGTTTGGGTGCGCCGCTGGCGCGTTTGGAGGGACAGATCGCCATCAACACGATCGTGCACCGGCTGCCGCACCTGCGGCTTGCGGTGCCGGTGGAGTCTCTGCGCTGGCGCGCTACGCCGGTCTTGCGCGGACTGGAGGCGCTGCCGGTGCGGTGGTAGAGGCCCAAACCTTTTCCATCCTTCCCCCTTCCACCTCCATCTATTTAGGGTACTCTTGAGCTAGCCGATAGCCATGCAGGACGAAGAAATACTGGGAAAAGCCTACGACAGCCGCCTGATGAAGCGGCTGCTCAAGTATTTGCGGCCCTACAAATGGCAGGTAGCGGTCGCTCTCGGCGCCATTGTTCTGAAGGCGGGCGCCGACATTCTCGGCCCCTATCTGACCAAGATCGCCATTGACCGCTATCTGGTTAAGGCTCCCGGTCAGCACTCGGCCTTCGATCGCTTCCTCAGTTCTGATCCTCTGGTCGGCATCGCCCAGGTGGCGGCGCTGTTCATCGGCTGTTTGGTCATCAGCTTCTTTCTCGAGTTCCTGCAGACCTACTTCATGCAGTGGACCGGGCAGAAGGTCATGTTCGACCTGCGCAGCCAGATCTTCCGCCACCTCCAGCGTATGCACATCGGGTTCTATGACAAGAACCCGGTAGGCCGCCTGGTCACCCGTGTGACCTCCGACGTGGACGCGCTCAATGAGATGTTCACTTCCGGCGTGGTCTCGATCTTTGAGGACATCTTCGTGCTGGCCGGCATCCTGGCCATCATGCTCAACATGAACTGGAAGCTGGCCCTGATCACCTTTGCCGTGTTGCCGCTGATCGGCGTAGCCACCAAGATTTTCCGCGACAAAGTGCGCGATTCCTACCGGAGGATTCGCGTGGCCATCGCCCGCATCAACGCCTACCTGCAGGAGCACGTCAGCGGCATGGTGGTGCTGCAGCTTTTCAACCGTGAGCAGCGCGCCTTCGACAAGTTCTCAGAAGTCAATGCCACCCACATGGACGCGTTCAAGGACGCGATCATGGCCCATGCCGTGTACTACCCGATAGTTGAAATTCTTTCCTCCATTGCCATCGCCTGCGTGATCTGGTTTGGCGGCAACGACGTGATTCGGAAAACGGCCAGCCTGGGCATTTTGGTTGCCTTCATGCAGTATGCGCAGCGATTCTTCCGGCCCATCCAGGACCTCAGCGAGAAGTACAACATTCTGCAGTCGGCCATGGCTTCCAGCGAGCGCGTGTTCAAGTTGCTGGATACGCCGGTGGAGATCACCTCGCCCGCCGTAACCAAGACTCCCGAGGGCCCAGGTCGAATTCGCTTCGAGCATGTCTGGTTTGCGTACCGGAACATTCCGATTGAAAAAGCGAATGGAGGCCCGGCGCACTCGCCCAGTTCACTGCTACCAACTTCCCTGACGGGAGGGGACGCCCGTCTTCCACAGCCAGGCGATCCCGACTGGGTCCTTCGCGATGTCAGTTTCACCATCGAACCCGGCGAGACGGTTGCCATTGTCGGCCACACCGGAGCCGGGAAAACGACGATCATCTCCCTCCTCATGCGCTTCTACGACGTGCAAAAGGGCGCCATCACCATCGACGGCGTGGACGCAAAAGACATGGACGTCGCCGAACTTCGCCGCCGCTTTGGCGTGGTGCTGCAGGACCCGTTCCTGTTCACCGGCACAGTAGAGGGCAACATTCGGCTGGGCACGGAGTGGATTGAAGACGAAGACGTGGAAAAGGCCGCCGAGGACGTCAACCTCGCCGATTTCATCCGCACCCTGCCGGGCGGCTTCAAGGAAGCGGTGCACGAGCGCGGCAGCACACTGTCCACCGGGCAGAAGCAGCTCATTTCCTTCGCTCGCGCGCTGGCCCACGACCCCAGCATCCTGATCCTGGATGAAGCCACCTCCAGCGTGGACACAGAAACGGAATTTCGCGTACGCGATGCCCTCAGCCGCATGGTGGAAGGGCGCACGTCACTGGTCATCGCGCACCGCCTCTCCACCGTGCAGCGCGCCGACAAGATCATCGTCATGCACAAAGGCCAGGTACGCGAGATGGGTACCCATCAGCAACTGCTCGCCCAGCGAGGCATCTACTACAAGCTCTATCAACTGCAATACAAAGACCAGGAAATGGCGGCGGCCGGGCCGCAGGTCACCGCCAGCGCGGACGACTAGCGGTCGACGGCGGGTGTGTCGGGTGATGACTTGAGAGCGTCAATATAGTCCGCAACCAGGCCATCATTTAGTGACAAAGCGTTCAGTGACCAACCGGCGGCCGTGTAAACGACCCCTCGCATGATGCTTCCGGTGACTTCCGTCGGCCTGTGGCCGGATTTCTGCATTTGCACGAAGTCGTCATAATCGCTACGCCAGGCCAGCATGGATGCTAGTGTCCGAAGTGGCTCAATACGTCCGGTCGCAAAGAAAACTGCCCATAGCATGTCCATACGGTTTGGCAGCGTTCGATCTGGCTTGAGGTCGAAAGGATCTGGTAGATGGGTAGAACGTATTGCGGCCTTTTCGTCCTCGTTGAGCCTATTTAGCAATCTGTCAGTCGGGTAGCCGGCCTCTGACAACAAGGGCGTGCCGTATGTCCGAACCGATCGCCCTTCGGTTGGAAGTACCCGCAGAAGTTCTTCTGCTGCTACTGGGCTAGCCTTCAATGCCTCCACAAAGAAAATCATGATGTTTGGCATGGCCCTGGCTCTTTCGTCAGCCGCAACGAGTCGTAGCCCCGGCAGTAGCTCAGCTGGATCCGGTGCTGCATGATAGTGCTGTAACCACGAGCTAAACGTACTTATGTCCTTAAACGGGGCATCCTTCCGGGAAGTCTCAAAGGTCTTCACGTCGATGCTCCTTGCGTTCAGAGGGAAGTTCTTGCCGTCCGATGTTGCCACTGTGGCCCGAATGGTCGCAATTCCATCTTGGGCATCAAGCGGAACGCACCATTTGGCTCGTGATGCCGCGATGCTTGCCATGCTCGAAACCGGGTTCTTGATGCCTGCCACCCCAAGCGCCTGAGTGACGAAGTCACCACCCTCCGGCTTTGCCTGCTTCACAGCCTCGGGTGGTTCTGCTGCGAAGTTCTGTTTGCGACCTGCGAAGGCTAACTCGAAGCCAAGTTTCGCCGAGGCCAGTAGTTGATCGCGGTTATCTCCCGACGCCAAGACGCCAAAACGAACACACTGGCCTGGTTCAACTTGTTTCAAGTCCGAAGGCGGGTTCACCAGAGCCAGAGTCGCCCCCCACTGCTCCGCTACGACCTGATCAGCGACGACAAATAAGTCAGGGTATATTCTTGTTGGGGTAGGCTCCTTGGGCGGATATGCCTGGCCTTGAGTCTGAGCCACAACCACGGTGGCGAGTATGATACAGAATAAAGGAATCGCTTTAGCGCATCGCTCGACCACCCTGCGCATCGCTATTCGTTCGTTTGGCATAGCTGAACTCTAGCCGTAGTTAGCGGCGAACGCAAACAACCCAATCCTCTTCTCGCATGACGCACTGGCTTTACAATGTTCCCCGTGCGAATCCTGATCTCCGCCGGTGAAGCCTCCGGTGAAATGTACGGTGCGCAGCTTATTCAAGCCCTGCGCCGGCGCCACCCGTCGCTCGACTTCTTTGGCGTAGGCGGGCAGCGCATGCGTGCCGCCGGGTGCGATACGGTGGTAGACGCAAGAGACCTCGCGGTGGTCGGGATCGCCGAAATCCTCAGCCATCTTCCCAAGATCTACGGCCGTTTCCGCACCCTCATCACCGAGGCCGATAAGCGGCGTCCCGACCTCGCCATCGTCATCGACTCCCCTGCCTTCAACTGGCGTGTCGCCCGGCAGATGCATAAGCGTGGCATCCCGGTCGTGTATTACGTCTGCCCGCAGTTCTGGGCCTGGCGTCAGGGCCGCGTTCGTTTGCTCCAGAAATACATCACCAAAGCCCTGGTGATTTTTCCATTCGAGGAGAAGTTCTACCGTGACCGCGGAGTGGATGCGACCTTTGTGGGTCATCCGCTCGCCGATCTCGCTCAGCCGCTGATCGATCGCGCTGAGTACGCCGGCCGCCACAAACTGGATCTGAGCAAGCCCTGGATCACGCTCATGCCCGGCAGCCGCGTGAAGGAAGTACGCATGAACGTGCCCACCATGCTGGAGTCAGCCGTGAAGCTCGGCTGGGGCTATGAATTCCTGCTGCCGGTCGCGCCCACACTCGACCGCGGCTTTCTGGAAGGTTTGGTTGGCACCCGCCGTCCCATTCACCTGGTCTCTGAAGCTCTTCCCGCGCTCGCCCACTCACGGGCGGGAATCATCGCCAGCGGCACCGCTACGGTCGAGGCCGCCATGATGGGCACGCCCTTTGTGATGGTGTACCGCGTCTCCCCGCTCACCTATCTGGTCGGACGCCCGCGCATCAAGGTTTCGCACTTCGCTATGGTCAACCTGATCGCCGGAGAGGAAATCGTCCCGGAACTCGTACAGCAGAACTTCACCGTCGAGAAGGTGGTGACCCGGCTCAACGAGATTCTGCCTTTCGGCCCCGCGCGGGACAAGATGATCGCGGGTCTAGCCACCGTGAAAACTCGCCTTCGCGGGCCGGATCGCACCCGGGAAGACCTGCACGCCGCAGACCGCGCGGCGGAGGTGATCACCGCTCTGCTGTACGGAAGCCCGGCGCACATCTCCCAGGCTGCTAAAGAATAATGGTGGTGGGGCGCGGCGATCCAGCCGGGGTGCTGGTCTCTGGCTGCCGCAGGCCTACGCGTTCGCCCCGTGGCACTTCTTGTACTTCTTGCCCGATCCGCAGTGGCAGGGATCATTGCGCCCGATCTTCGTACCGCTGCGAACCACTTGCTGCACCGGCTGGAAATCCCCCGACCCGGCCATGCGGGCCTGCTCCAATTCACGGCGTTTTCGGCGCTGGAAGGCCTCTTCGAGATCGTCCACAGACGTGGCAATTGCCCGCGGAGGACGCCGGCCGTTGCCATCCGCCCCCGGAGCTACCGGCCTCGCCTCCTCGCCCTCCGGCGTGCCACGCTCCACCGCCGCCTCATACTGCGTCTGCCGCTCCAGAATCTGCATCAGGTACAGATACCGGACCGTCTCCTCCTGGAAGCGTTGCATCATCTCTTCGAACATGTCGAAGGATTCGCGCTTGTACTCCACTAGCGGATCATGCTGGCCATAGCCGCGCAGCCCAATGCCCTCCTTCAGGTGGTCCATGTTGAGGAGGTGGTCTTTCCACTGCGAGTCGAGCACGCTCAGCATGATCATGCGCTCGTGATAGCGCATAGCATCCGGCCCGATCAGCTTTTCCTTGGCGTCGTAGCGCTTTTTCAGGGTGTCGAAGACCGCATCGCCCAGTTCCTGGCGGTTCAGCATCTCCGGTTTCATTCCCTCGGCCAGGATGTCCACCCCAAAGCGGGTGAACACCGCGTCCTTCAAGGCCTTCAGGTCCCAATCCTCGGGATGCACCTTGACCGCGCAGTACTGGTCCATCAAATCGCTGAGGATGCCGCCGACATAGTCCTCGAGGATCAGTTCCTTCTGGTCCACGCCCTCCAGCAACTGGCGGCGTAACCCGTATACCGCCTCGCGCTGCTTGTTCATCACGTCGTCGTATTCGAGCAGGTGTTTGCGGGCTTCGAAGTTTTGCGCTTCGACCGCCTCCTGGGCTTTCTCGATGCGCCGCGTGATCAGCCGCGACTCGATGGGGACGCCCTCCTCCATGCCCAGCCTTTGCAGCAGGGTCGAGACCCACTCCTTGGCGAAGATGCGCATCAAATCATCTTCGAGTGAGAGGTAGAAGCGTGAGGATCCCGGATCGCCCTGGCGCCCGGCACGGCCACGAAGCTGGTTGTCAATGCGCCGCGCCTCGTGACGCTCGGTGCCGAAGATGTGCAGCCCGCCCGCGGCAACCACTTCTGCGTGCTCCAGGTCGGTTTGCGCTTTGTAGCGGCTGAAGATCTCGTTCCACTGGTCGCTCGGCACCACGTACTCGCTTCCGGAGTAGTACCACACGGTGCTGTTGCCGTCGTCCGGACGGGCTTCCACCTTGCCTTGCGCCACGCGCAGGAGTTGCGCGATTCCCTTCTTCACGCATTCCTGCTTGGCCATGAATTCCGGATTGCCGCCCAGCAGAATGTCGGTACCGCGGCCGGCCATGTTGGTGGCGATGGTGACCATCCCTTTGCGCCCGGCCTGCGCCACAATCTCGGCTTCCCGCTCGTGATACTTGGCGTTGAGCACTACGTGCTTGATGCCCTTCTTCTTCAGCAACTCGGAAAGCCGCTCTGACTTCTCAATCGATGTGGTGCCTACCAGCACCGGCTGTTCGGAATCATGCAGTCTCTGGATCTCGTCCGACGCCGCGTAGTACTTCTCCTTCTCCGTCCGATACACCACATCCGGATTTTCGACGCGCAGCAGCGTCTTGTTGGTCGGGATAACCATCACTTCCAGCCGATAGATTTTCTCGAACTCGGGCGCTTCGGTTTCCGCCGTACCCGTCATGCCTGCCAGTTTCTTGTACATGCGGAAATAATTCTGGAAGGTAATGGTCGCCAGGGTCTGGTTCTCGCGCTCGATCTTGACGTTTTCCTTGGCCTCCACTGCCTGGTGTAAGCCATCCGACCAGCGCCGCCCCGGCATCATGCGCCCGGTAAACTCATCCACGATGATGACTTCTTTTTCGCGGGAATTCTCTGCCTTGGCCTTGACCACATATTCAACGTCCCGGCGATAGAGAACATGCGCTTTAATCGCGGTCTCGACATGGTGCTTCAGGTCCCAGTTTTCCGGATCGGCAATGTTGCCGATGCCTAGAAGTCCCTCTACCTTCTCCCAGCCTTCATCGGTGACCGTAATGGTCTTATGCTTCTCGTCCACCACAAAGTCGCCGGTGAGTTGCTTGGGTTCCCCGGGAGCAACGTCGATCTCTTCACCCTTTTCCAGCTTGGGGATAATGCGATTGACACGTTCGTACTTGTCGGTGGACTCCTCGCTGGCTCCGGAAATGATGAGTGGGGTGCGGGCCTCGTCGATCAGGATCGAGTCCACCTCGTCCACGATTCCATAGTTGTGCCCGCGCTGCACGCAATCCTTCATGTCGAACTTCATGTTGTCGCGCAGGTAGTCGAAACCGAATTCGTTGTTGGTGCCGTAGGTGACGTCGGCGGCATAGGCCTCGCGGCGCTCCTCGTCGTCCAGTTCGTGGACGATCACGCCCACGCTCAGCCCCAGAAACCGGTACAGCTTGCCCATCCACTCCGAGTCGCGTTTGGCTAGGTAGTCATTCACCGTCACCACGTGCACGCCACGTCCGCTCAGCGCGTTCAGGTATACCGGCAAGGTCGCAACCAGCGTCTTTCCTTCGCCGGTCTTCATTTCCGAGATCTTGCCTTGGTGCAGCACCATGCCACCGATCAACTGCACATCGAAATGCCGCATGCCGAGCACACGACGGCCCGCCTCGCGTACCACGGCGAAGGCTTCCACCAGGATTTCATCCAGAACTTCATTGACCACCCGGGTCCGCTCATCCTCAAGTTCCTTCAGACGGTCGGGATCGGCCTCCGGCTCATCGGCAATGCTGCTCAGACGGTCCTGAATGCGCTTGCGGAATTCGTCGGTCTTGGCGCGCAACTGCTCATCACTGAGCTTCTGCATCTCAGGCTCAAGCGCATTGATGGCCGCCACCTGGGGCATCAGGCGCTTGAGTTCGCGCTCATTCTTGGTCCCAAAGACCTTACCTAACAGCGTGTTGATCAAATCGACATTCCTTCGGAGGGCAACTCGCCCCACACTATCTGATAGAAGCCTAGCACATTAGATGCGCACGGACGAGGCAGGTCGCCGGGCGATCCCTTTCCTCACCACAATCAGGATGGCGTCATCCCGAACCCGGCGTATTTCAGCCGGGTGAGGGATTTCGCGCGCCGCGGCTATGCTGTGATTTCGGTAAACCTGCGGCTCAGAGCGCCCCCTCTTCATGTAGTATTTTCTCGTCACTCGTCATGGCCACTTTCTACGACCGTTTCCTCGAATGCGCCGCTCGTTGGCCCGCCAACGTTGCCCTGGAGATCCAGCAGCGTAGCGGGGTCGAGAGCCACACCTACGCGCAGCTACGGCAGATGTCGGAGTCCGTCGGCCGCTGGCTTTCGGAAAACGGCCTTCCGCCCGGAGCCCACATTGCCATCCTCGCCGACAATCATCCGCGCTGGGTGGCCGCTTACCTCGGCGCTATCGCCGCCGGGTGCACAGCCGTCCCCCTGGATACGGCGTTCCATGCCGAACAGGTCACTAAACTGCTCAAAGACAGCGGCAGTTCCCTGCTATTCTGTGACACCAAGCATCTGGCGGTCGCGCAAGCCGCAATCTCTGGTTTGCAGATCAAGATCGTCCTGATCGATACTCACGTGGGGACGGCCGCCCCCGGCCGTGCAGCCGATCTCGACTCCATCTTCGCCGCCGGCCCGGGCAACTTCCGCCCCGTGTCCGCTTCTTCCGATTCGGTCGCCGCCCTGCTCTACACCTCCGGCACCACCGCCGATCCCAAGGGCGTCATGCTCACCCACGCCAACCTGATGGGCGAAGTAGCCGCCGTCTTCGGACGTCTCCACATCGGCCCGGAAGATTCCATTCTCGGCTTGCTCCCCCTCTTCCACGCCCTGGCGCAGATGGCCAACCTGCTGCTTCCGCTGGTCAGGGGAGCGCGCGCCGTGTACCTGGAGACGCTTAACACTACCGAACTACTGCGCGCCCTGCGCGAGCGCCACGTGACTGCCTTTGCCGTCGTCCCCCAGTTCTTCTACCTGATTCACGAACGCATCTTCAAAGAAGTCGCGCAGCGCGGCCGGCTGGCGCAGTGGGCCTTGCGACTGCTGATGTCGCTAAATCGCCTGCTGCGTCGATTTGGACTCAATGCCGGGCCAGTCTTCTTCCGCCCCATCCACCAGACCTTCGGGAAGAGCATGCGATACCTGGTGACCGGCGGTTCGCGTTTCGAACCCCAGATTGGGCGCGACTTCCATGCTCTTGGCGTCGATGTCCTCCAGGCCTACGGCCTCACCGAGACCAGCGGCGGCGCGTTCGTCAACCCGCCGGGTGACATCGTGATCGGCTCCGTGGGCCCGCCCTTGCCCGGGGTGGAGGCCCGCATCGTCGACCCGCAACCGCAGGAAGAAGGTCCCCCTGTCGGTGAAATCGCCATCCGCGGCGCCATCGTCATGAAGGGCTACTGGAATCGTTCTGACGCCACCGCCGAGGTCCTCAAGGAAGGCTGGCTTTACACCGGTGATCTCGGCTACTTCGATGCGCGCGGCAATCTCTTCATCACCGGCCGTGCCAAGGAAATCATCGTCCTCAGCAACGGCAAGAACATTTATCCGGAGGAGATCGAGGCCCATTACCTGAAGTCGCCCTATATCAAGGAAATCTGCGTGATGGGTCTCGAAGCCCGTCCCGGCGACCCCACTTCCGAGCGCCTGCACGCCGTGGTGGTGCCGAATTTCGAGGTGCTGCGGCAGCGCAAGATCGTCAACGCCACCCAGGTGGTTCGCTTCGACATCGAGGGTCTCTCCGCAAAGCTGCCTTCCACCAAGCGCGTCGGCAGTTACGAAATCTGGCAGGAGGACCTGCCGCGCACCACTACTCGTAAGCTGAAGCGCTTCGCGATCGAGAAGCGCGCCAGGGCCAACCAAACCAAAGGGCAGACGGCCGAGCCAGCCGTTCCCGCCGAGCTCCCCCTCACCACAGAAGAAGCCGCCTGGCTGGACCAGCCCGACACCCGGCGTGCCTTGAAGCACATTCGCAACGCTGCACGCACTGCTCCAGACGTAATCCGGCCCAGTGACAACTTGGAGCTCGACCTCGGCCTCGACTCCATGCAGCGCGTCGAACTGTTGGTCGAACTCGAGCAAGAATTCGGCGCAGACGTGAACGAGTCCCGTCTGTCGGAAATCTATACCGTGCGCGACCTGGTCGAACTGGTGCGGGAAAGTGCAACCGGCGGGAAACCGGCTACCACCTTGCGTCCGCAATTTGCCGGCTGGAAATCCGTGCTGCAAGAGGAGCCCACAGACCCCGACATTCTTGCTCTGGCCCGGCCGCAGCCTATTAGGGAGCCTTTCTTGTTTGCTCTCAGCCGCCTGGCTCAACTCATCGCCTATGATCGTTTTCCCCTGCACGTCACTGGACTGGAGAACGTTCCCGTCTGCGGCCCCTACATTATTTCTCCCAATCACCAGAGTTTCCTCGATCCCATCATCATGGGCAGCCTCTTGCCCTGGACAGTGTTTCGCGAACTGTTTTCCGTGGGGACCAGCGAAATTTTCGGCACCGGCTTCATGCGCCGCTTGGCCCGCTGGCTGCGTGTCGTCGTGGTTGACCCCGACGCCAATCTCATTCCTGCGATGCGCGCCGGCGCCTTCGGCCTGCGCCACGGCCGCATTCTCATTCTGTACCCCGAAGGCGAACGCTCGATTGATGGCACTCCCAAAGTCTTCCGGAAAGGTGCCGCCATCCTCTCGATACACCTGCAGGTGCCCATCCTCCCGGTCGCGATTGAAGGCTTTCACGAAGCCTGGCCGCGCGGGAAGCCGTTCCAGAAGTTCGCTCCGTTGCAGATCACCTTTGGCGATCCGATCTACCCCCCACCAGAAGCGGAGTCCTCGGAAGCCGCCTACGAAAAACTCACTGCAGAGTTGAAAACCCGTGTTGTGGGGATGTGGAATGAGTTGCGGGGGGAACGGTCGCAGGAGAAAGCCAGCGCTCAGGCCGCGGATTAAGCGCCGGCGGCCTGCCCTGGGCAAAGTCGAAGGGTCTTGCCGGGCCGCATCGGTTTCTATAGGAAGCGGTTTCGGGAAACCCCTACGCTCCCGCCCCCTTGGCCTGCTGCCCAAAGGCCTTTACGAAAGCATCCACCACCATGGAGTCATACTTCTTCCCCGAGCTCTTGATCATGATTTCCTCGGCCTGCTGCGGGGACATTCTCCTCTGACCGGTTTCGCTGATGAGCCCTTCGTAGGCCTCGGCCAGCGCCATCACCTGCACTTCGATGGCAGCATCCAGGCAGTTCTCACCGCTCTTGATCAGCTTCTGCTCCATCACCAGGATGGGAATCGCGCGCCGCAGCGATCCGCCCATTTCCTGGGCTTTGTTCGTTTTCCCTCGCTTGCGCACGCCCTTCTCCAGTTCTTCCTGGGAGACATTGGCTGCCTTGTAGAGCACCTCGTTGCTGATTCCCAGTTCGTTCACATTGCGCAGCAGGGCCGCGGTGCGGATGTCCTCGATGCTCCCCGAGTCCAGCCCCAGCGACTCCGCGATCTTGGTGGCGTAGAGCGAAATCCGGTAGGCGTGCGCTTCGCTGTATTTCTCATTCGCCAGGAAGTTCTGCAGGATGACCAGCATCCCATCGTATCCATCCTTCATTTCCTGCAGGCTCTTCTGGTTCCTTTCGTACAGCGTGCCCATGGTGTAGCCGGTCACCACCAGGATGCCTCCCCAAAGCGTGAGATCAAAGTAGCGGCTGTCGAAGGGCAGATCCATGCGATGCGTGAACATGGCTGGGTTCAGGAAGGTCAACGCGACCACCAGAAACACGCTGGCAAAAGCTGTCATGGTGGCATGGCTCCGCCCGAAGTAGTACGCAGAGAACAGTACCGGCAGGAAGTACAGCACCAGCGCCATGCGTTGCGATGCCACCAAAAAGTTGAGCATCGCCGCGATCAGCACCAGGAAGAGCAGCAACCACAACTCTTTGTTTATCTTTCGCAAGGCCCGTCTCCCAGTGGCGGCGGCCCACTGCCCCTAACCGCCATCGTGCTGGGCAAGGCATTCCCTCTTAATCAGCAAAGCTCCCAGCTTGCCTATAGTAGGAACGTCGGGTCACCGGCTCCAAATTACGGAGGTAATCAGCACTCGCTTAACTCGGGTCGAGATTTTCTGGAGCGGCTCTCACCGCATGAAGAGTAGCAGGCGGTCCTGGAGGGACCTGTGAGAGTAGCCCGCCGCTTCAGTGGCGGGCGAACTGGGCCCTTTTGAGCCCCTGCCGTAGGCACGGCTGACACTGCCCCCCATGTCCGGCGTAGCCGTAAGCGGCTCTAACTGCCTGAGCCGCTTCACCCGCGGCCCTTGTGCCGTCTTTGCTGCCACGAGTCTTCTAGAACTTCTCCAGCCGGATGTCTCCATCCCCGGTGCGCACTTCCAGCAACGCGCCGCCCCCGTTTAGCCGTCCACGGAGGCTGTTCTCCTTCAGCGAGCCGGAGACGGTGATCGGAAAGTCGCTGCTGACGTGGCCATCCCCGGTGTGGGCGTCCAGGTCGGCGGAGAAGTCCGCGGGAAGCCGCAGGGTGATGGTGCCATCACCGGTGCGCAGGGCCCAGGATGAACCCATCTTCGAAGCCGACGCGATTTGTGCGTTGATGTTCCCGTCGCTGGTGTGCAGATCGAGGCGGTCAAAGCGCCCGCTCACGCGAATGCTGCCGTCGCGAGTGTCGGCGTTGAGCATGCCGTCCAGTGAGCGCGCTATCAATTCGCCGTCGCTGGAGTCGAGTCGCACCTCGCCCTTTACGTCGTCTACCGTAATGTGGCCATCCCCGGTATGCAGATCCAGGTTCGAGCTGCGCGGTACTTGTAGGCTGATTCGCACCGACTCGTTGCAGATGCCGATGCAGAAGTAGTGGCTGGGCCGGTGGATTTCCAGATCAATACGGTCGCCGCTCTGGCGGTCGGTGACCCGCACCTCATTGGGAGAAATCTTCCCGTGGCTGGTGACCACACGGGCTTCTATCTTGTTGCCGTCGATCGCCTGCACTTCGATGCTGGCGTCGTTGGCGTCCACCCGGATGGTCGGCTTGGCCGATGTGGTGAACTCCTTTTTCCATTCATCGGCGAGAGATAGAGTAGACAGGGCTAATAGCGTGATGAGCAGGAAAGATATTCGATGGCGCACACTGCACCTCCCGAGCGTGATATTCGTGATACGCAGGGGGGTGGCAGAAAGTTCACTCCGACGTCGCGCCGGCGTCCCGCCAGCTGTAGTCGGGGGCGTCTCGCCCCCACTACGGGAGCAATCCTACTTCTCCGGCTTCGCCTCCCCCTCCCCAGGCGGGGGAGGAATCGTGATATCCACCGTGGTCACCGCTCCCAGCGACGCCAGCGGCTTGTCGAACTGGCTAGTGTTGCCCACCACCAGGACTGCCAGCTTGTCCTTGTGCATGTACTTGGCCGCTACCCGCTCCACATCTGCCTTCTGGACTTTTTCGACGCCAGCGCGGAACCTCTCCAAATAGTCCGGCGGATACCCGTAGAACTCGTACGCCATGCGTTCGCGCAGCACCTTCTCCGGCGAATCGAGGTTGAAGACGAACGAGTTCAAAATTGAGTCCTTGGCCAGCTTGATCTCGGCATCCGTAATGGGGTGCGTTGCCAGGTCGTCAATCTCCTGGTAAAGCCCCTGAATCGCCTCCACCGTGCTCTGGCTCTTGGTGCCCATGACCAGCCGCAAAATACCCGGATGGTCAAACGTCGTGCCGATGCCGCCGCCTACCGCATACGCCAGCCCTTTGCCAGTGCGCAGATCGCGGAACAGGCGCGACGAAAACCCGCCTCCGAAAGCCTCATTGAACACCCGGATGGCATAGTAGTCGGGATCGTCACGCCGCGTGCCCAGCGTCACCATCTGGATGTTGCTCTGGTTCACATCCTCCTTGGGCACCACGTAGTAGCCGGGCTTCGCGCCCTGGAACTGGACCTCCTCGTCCTTCCACGCGGGGCCTCTGGGCCATGCTCCAAACGCCGCGTGCAGCTTGGCTTCCATCGCGGCAGAATCGAAATCCCCCACCACCCCCAGAATGATGTTGTTGGGATGGACGTAGGTCTGGTACCAGCTCACGAGATCCTGCCGGCCAACGGCTGCCACCGTCGCATACTCCGGCACGCGGGCATAGGGATTCTGCGGACCGTAGGCCAGCTTGACCGCCTCGCGTGCCGTGATCTCGGAGCTGTCGTCGTTGCGCCGCGAGATGGCGTCGAAGGCTTCCTTCTGTGCCAGTTCGACCTTGTCGTCGCGAAATTCCGGTTGCTGGAGCAGGTCGAGGAAAACCTTGAACACATCGTCGAAATCGCCCTTCAGGCACGACCACGAGATGTTGGTGGAATCGGAGCCGCCACCCGTCTCGACTTTGGCGGCGCGGATTTCCAGGTAGTCATCGAGTTCGTCCCCAGTCTGGGTTCTTGTACCCCCAGTGCGCCAGACCTCGCCGTAGATATCCACCAGCCCGATCTTGCTGGCCGGCTCCCGCCGCGACCCGCCGCGGATACGGGCTACGCCGTCAATCAGCGGTAACTCGTGGTCCTCCTGCAAGAAAATGACCATGCCGTTGGGCAGTTCAATGCGTTTGGGCTGCGCCGGCTTGAATGCCGGCAACGGTGAAATGTTCTTTTCGATCTGTTGCAGGCTCGTATCCTGCGCGGATGCCGTGGCGACACTAAGAAGCAGGAGGGCAAACACCGGGAAGATGCGTTTCAGCCGCGTCATTGTGCGCCTCCCTGCGTGCCGGCAGCTGCCGGGGCTGACACGGTTTCTATGATCCCCACCGTGCGATTGGTGGGAACGAAAGTCTGATTAGCCACCCGCCGGATGTCGGCCTTGGTCACCTTGTCAATGCGGTCCACCTCGTGAAAAAGCTCGCGCCAGTCGCCGTAAGCCGCCTGCGCTTCACCCAGTTGGAAAGCCAGCCCTTCGTTGTCTGCCAGCCCGCGAATCAGGCCGGCTTTCGCCCGTGTCTTGATCATCTTGAGCTCGGCGTCGCTGATGTCCTCATTCTTGATCTTCTCAATCTCGGCGTGGATGGCATCCGCCATCTCCTCCGGCTTATGCCCGGGCAGAGGGACAGCATAGAAAGCGAACAGGTGGGGGTACTTGGTCCCGGGCAAGCCAGAAAAGCCCGCCGAGTCGGAGGCAATCTTCTTGTCCCGCACCAGGGCGCGGTACAACCGCGAGGTGCGGCCATTCGACATCAGGTCGGCAATGGCGTCATACACCGCATCATCCGGGCTGCGGTAGTCGGGACGGTGGTAGCCCTCGAGATAGATCGGCTGCGCCATCTCGTGCAGCACCACCCGGCGCTCCGAGTCCTGCGGCGGCTCGCTCGTGGTGCGCTCGTCCGGTGCCGGACCGGAAGGAATGCGGCCAAAATATTTCTCGATGATGGGCATCGCCTCTGCCGCCTTCACGTCGCCCACCACCGTGACCACCATGTTCGATGGAATGTAGTATTCGTGGAAGAACTTCTCCGCGTCGCTGGCAGAAAACGAATTCAGGTCCGACATCCAACCCGCCGTCGGGCGCTGGTAGGGATGCGCCTGGAACGCTGCAGTGGTGAACTGTTCCAGCAGGCGTCCGATGGGACTACTCTCCACCCGCATGCGGCGCTCCTCCATCACCACATTGCGCTCGTCATAGAACTGGCGCATGACCGGATGCAGAAAGCGCTCCGATTCCAGATACGCCCACAATTCCAGACGGTTTTCCGGGAAGGAGTAGTGGTAAGCAGTTTCATCGTCGCTGGTGAAAGCGTTCATGCCCTCGCCGCCATTGCTCTCCACGATCTGGCCAAATTCGTTCGGTTTGACGTATTGGTTGGCCGCTTTGATGGCGTCTTTCCACTGTTTGTCGAGATCCTTAAGCTTTTGCTCGTCGCGGCCGGTGCGCTTGTCGCGCTCCTCGATATAAGCCGCATAGGCTTGTTCCACCTTCGCCAGTGCGACCTTCTCTGCGGTGTAATCCGTGGTTCCGATCTTGTCGGTGCCCTTGAACGCCATGTGCTCGAACATGTGCGCCAGGCCGGTCTTACCCAGGGGATCCTGCGCCGAGCCGGCATCCACGTGGGTGAAGAAGGAGAACACGGGCGCTTCCGGACGCTCACAGATGAGCACGGTCAGCCCATTGTCCAATTTCTTGACCGTAATGCGCTTCTCGAAGGATGCGACATCCTGGGCAACCGCCAGCGCGCACAGCAGCAGAACCAGTGCCAGGGAATTGAGTACGCGGGATTTCATCAGGCCTCCACAGCGATTAGACGGGTATCAGGGGCAGAAGTTTGAAATTACGTGGCGGGAGGGGAGATTGTCAAACCAAACATTTGTTTTGCAAGTCTTGGGAGCAGGCGACGTTCCATCGGTGTCTTTACTTTGCAGGTGTGGCCATGACGTATACCCGTCGAGCAATCTTTCAGGTCCTGTTCATTGCGGTCGCGGCAGGCTATGTCGCCCAGGCTGCAGTCGACGGTACACCGGAGCAAGCGCTGCTCGATATCGTAACGACCTCCAAGCCGGAAGTTGTCGAAGACCACCTCCCTGTAGTAACGGTAGATGCAATCCGACACCTTGCTGCCCCCGATCGCCAGGCCGCAGAGAAAGCCATACTTATCGGAGAGAAATTGCGAGAACAAGGGCTGCAGCCGCGTTCTGTAGATGACGGCAGCGCCCTTGTAGAGTTCTGGCGAAAAGGAGCTGAGGGGGATAGCCTGGAGATGAGTGTGAAGATCGCTCGCGAGATCGTAAGTGGCGGAGATGCGCTGCTGGAACTCTCGGTTGACGGTGCCCATCACGGAAGCCAAAAGGTTCTGGCCTGGATGAGATTGGAAGAAGGAGAGTGGCGCATCAGCGAATTGCAAAGGGGAGACTACTACGACGGCATAGTACTCGACACGCCTGCGTTTGCTGAACAGTTTCGTAGATCGCAAGAGAAGGACGCCGAAGGTCCAGCCTTGGCAACCTTGCATACCATAAACACCGCACTGGTTACCTATGCCGCGATTTTTCCTGACATCGGCTTTCCCAGCGATCTGGCAGCGCTTACTTCCTCTGAGGAAGGCGGTGATCCGACGCCAGAGCGCGCGGGGATACTCAGCGCCGACTTCGCGGCCCAGCCCTATGTCAGCGCAGGTTACGTTTTTGTCTACCAGTTGTTAGCCGGCGGACAGGGCGGCTCTTACTCCATCGTCGCCCGCCCCGCGGCTCCGGAGCCCAGCGGGGCCGCTCGCTTCTACACCGATGAATCCTGCGTCATCCGTAGCACCGGTGAGGATCGTGACCCGACGGCTGATGACGATCCCGTAGAGCAGCCGTAGGCTTCGGCTCGCCAGGCAGCGCCGCTATACTAGACCCCGGTCCCGTACTCTACCGCAGCACCTGCAAGCGAGGCGGCGTGGGCAACTCAACCGTAGTCGAAGTTGACGGCAAGAAGCTGTCGCTGTCGAACCTGGACAAGGTCCTATACTCCGCAGCCGGGTTCACCAAGGGACAGGTCATCGACTACTACGTGCGCATCGCGCCTGTGCTTCTGCCCCATTTCGCCAATCGTCCGCTCACCCGCAAACGCTATCCCGAAGGCGTGGACCAGGAATTCTTTTACGAGAAGAACGCTCCCACCCACAAGCCGGACTGGGTGAAGACCGTCGCCGTCTGGAGTGAAGGCAACCGTCGCAACGTCAACTACGTTCTGGCCAACGATCTGCCCACGCTGGTGTGGCTGGCGAACCTGGCTTCGCTTGAATTGCATCCTTCGCTCTCGCTGGCGAAGGACATTCTCTGCCCCACCGTGATCGTGTTCGACCTCGATCCCGGCCCGCCCGCCGACATTGTGCAGTGCGCCCAGGTCGGGATGTGGCTGCGCGAGATTTTCCAGCACTTCGGCCTGCAGAGCTTTCCCAAGACCTCGGGCTCCAAGGGCCTGCAGATCTATGTCCCGCTGAACACTCCCACGACCTACGACCAGACCAAGCCCTTCGCCAATGCCCTGGCGCGATTGTTGGAAAACGACCACCGCGACCTCGTGGTTTCCGACATGAAGAAGGCGCTGCGCGTGGGCAGGGTTCTGGTGGACTGGAGCCAGAACGACGAGCACAAGACCACCATCGGCGTGTATTCTCTGCGGGCGCGCGAGCGTCCCACCGTTTCCACTCCGGTGAAGTGGGAAGAAGTCGAGCGGTGTCTCAAGAAGAAAGACGCCAGCCTGCTGGTGTTCGAAACCGGCGACGTCCTCAAGCGGGTCGAGAAGATGGGCGAACTGTTCGAGCCCGTGCTCAACCTTAAGCAGAGATTGCCTGAGCTATCGGGCACCGGGCAGCCTGCGCCGAAAGAACCGAAGCGAACAAGCCGAAGGCGTCAGCGTTAAACCGAATAATTTATAGTGGCGTCATCCCGAAGCCCGGCGCAGTTCAGCCGGGCGAGGGATCTTGCGTGGGGTGCAAAGCTTTGGAGGTCGGGATAGCACTCTGCACCTGAGGTGAACCATGGCACAACTCTTCGCGGGAACCTCCGGCTGGGCCTACCCCAGTTGGAAGCCCGACTTCTATCCACAGAAGCTGCCGCAGAAGAACTTTCTGCAGCACTACTCGACGCAACTGAACACCGTCGAAGTCAATTTCACCTTTCGCCAGCTGGTGAAAGACACCACCATCCAGAAATGGATTGCGGAAACACCCGCCGCCTTCCGTTTCGGCGTCAAAGCCCACCAGGTGATCACCCACATCAAGCGGCTAAAGAACACGCAGGATTTCGTGCCCCGATTTCTGGCCACGATTCAGCCCCTGGCACAGGCGGGAAAGCTGGGACCGGTGTTGTTTCAACTGCCGCCCAATCTGAAGGCCGACACTTCTCTGCTCGAAGAATTTCTAACCACTCTCCCCCGCGGTGTCCCGTCGGCGTTCGAATTCCGCCACGCCTCGTGGTTTACCGACGAAATCCTTGCCTTGCTGAAGAAACACAACCGAGCCCTTTGCGTAGCCGAGACCGAGGAGCGCGTGACACCCGACGTGGTCACCGCCGACTTCTGCTACTACCGCTATCGCAAACCCAGTTACACGCCAGAGGAACGCCGCGCCATGGTGGACCGCCTTCAGGAGCACCGCACCGCCGGCCGTGATGTCTACGCCTACTTCAAGCACGAAGAGACGCCCGAGGGAGCAATGTACGCGGTAGAGTTGCTGAAAGAGGTCAGCGCCTCAAAGTAAGCAAGTGTCCCTTCGCGTTCTTTGCGGCAGTTCTTTGCGACCTCTGCGGTTAAGCTTTGCCTTCCCCCGCACCCACCTCATCACTTCTCCCCAGCGTCCGATAACGCGCATACTTCCGCTGTGCCCTCCGAAGCCAATTCCCGCCTGCTCGCCGGCTTCCTCGACTACCTGAAAATCGAGAAGGGCCTCGCCCCGCTCACAGTTTCGGCCTACACCACCGACATTGGCCAGTTCGCAAGCTTTCTGGAGAAGCGCAAACGTACCTTGAGCAACGCCCGTCGCAACGATGTCCGCGATTTCATCCAGCAGCTATTCTCCAATCAGGTGGACGGCCGATCGGTCGGCCGCAAACTCTCCGCTCTTCGCCATCTCTACCGCTACCTGCTGCTCGACAAAGTCATCGAGCACGACCCCACGCTCAACATCGACACGCCCAAGCAGTGGAAGGTGCTGCCCAAATCGCTAGCCCGGGACGAAATAGAGAGCATGCTGCGCAGCCTTCACCCTGCCTCCAACCGGAAGGAAGCCGAGGTCCTCGCCGCCCGCGATCGCGCCATGCTGGAGGTTTTCTACGCTGGGGCTTTGCGTGTTTCGGAAATTATCGGAATCAAGCTGGAGGATCTGAAACTCGACCTCGGCTACGTGCTGGTGCGAGGCAAAGGTGACAAAGAAAGAATCGTACCCTTGGGGCGATCGGCCCAGGACGCACTAACTTCCTACATGTCCCACTCGCGCGTAGCGCTGGCGGCGGGAAAGACTTCCCCGCTGCTGTTCTTCGCCCGCGGAGGCCGCAAACTAACCCGGCAGCGGGTCTGGCAGATGGTGCGCCAGGTTTCGGTGGCTGCGGGACGCAACGCCAGCCCGCACATGCTGCGCCATAGTTGCGCCACCCACATGGTGGAGAACGGCGCCGACCTGCGCACCGTGCAGACCATCCTCGGCCACGCCGACATTGGCACTACCCAGGTCTACACCCACCTGGCGCTCGATCGGCTGAAGAACGTGTACCAGAAGCACCATCCCCGCGCCAAGGCACGATGATCAGATCGCAACTCATGAAGCCCGAACCTCCCAGACGCGCGCGCACCGCAGTCGAGAAGTCCGTCGCCCAATTCCTGCGCGCCCTGCGCGAGCGTAATGCCTCGCCGCACACCATCAAGGCCTACACCGGGGACCTGGACAATTTCGCGGCCTATGTCGGATCACGCCCCTGGCGCGCCATTGATCATGTCGCCATCCGGGGATTTCTCTCCCATCTCTACGAAAAGGGGCTGGGCAAGACATCGGTGGCGCGCTCGCTGGCGGCGGTGCGCTCGCTCTACCGCTGGCTGGCCCAGGAGAGTGTAGTGGAACAGAATCCTGCCGCGCTGGTCTCCACCCCCAAGCTGCCGAAGAAACTGCCGCGCGTCCCTACCATCGAGGAAATGAACGCCGTCCTCGACGGCCAGATGCCCGAGGTTGCCGCCTTCCCCGAGCGTGACCGCCTCATGCTCGAGTTGCTTTACGGCTGCGGCATCCGCAATTCCGAACTGATCGGGATCAACCTCGACGACATCCGCCTGAGCAGCGAAGCCATCCTCATCCGCGGCAAGGGAAAAAAGGAACGTTACGTACCTTTCGGCGACTCGGTCAAGACCGCCCTTGCAGCCTACTTGCCGGCACGCCAGCAGATGCTGTCCGAATGCAGGAAGAACTCATTATCCCTGCTCATCAACCGCCGCGGCGGCCGCCTCACCACCCGCAGCGTGGGCCGCATCATCAAGAAAATTGCCGTTGCCAAAGGACTCTCCCCCGACGTCCATCCCCATACCCTGCGCCACGCCTTCGGTACTCACATGCTCGAAGAAGGCGCCGACCTGCGCGCCATCCAGGAAATGCTCGGCCACGAGCGCCTCTCCACCACGCAGCGCTACACCCAGCTCTCCATCAAGCACGTGCTCCACGTCTACGACCAGACTCATCCCCGCGCCAAGTAGTGTTACTTTTCAATCTGCACCTGTGATGGAAACTGATCCGATTTTGGGTGGCGCAGCGCCTCAGCGCTGCGATAGCTACGCGGACCCAGGCGTCCAAGGCCGCGGCAAAACTCGCGTCGAGCCGCCGATTTGAAAGGGCGCGCCTTCAGGCGCGCCGTACCATCCCTACACTTAATTCGGCTTCAGCCGCTGAGGTAAGCTGCTGGGCTCGGAAAAGACCTTTCCCGGACACCTTCCAGATAGAACCGCATTGGAGAGGCTTCGAGCGACCCGCCGCCCTTACGAAGCCCGCAGATCCCGCCGGATCAGCGCCGAATCCAGGAAGAATCCCAACCCGACGGCCAGCGGAATCACGCCGAATGCCGCTGCCACCCATGCGTCGGATTCCACCCGCGCGATCAGCGCAAAGGTGGCCATATAGCCCAGCGCCGCCGTCACCAGCAGGATGCCTGCCCGCCGCGAACGCGCCGCCTCAGGAAGCTCTGGCTGCATGGGCACATTCACGCCCCGGGCAATCGCTGCCAGCCGCTCTTCGGTACGCAGCCGGCGTACCCGATAAAAGGTATACATCGCTGCAATTGGAATCCCAAAAACCATGATTACGGCCACCAAACCAATCAGATCTCCATTCATATGGCCTCTCCTCTGCTGCGCCGTTTGCGCGCCTCTCAAGCTGCTGTCAATCTAGGGTACGGAAGGAGCACGGAGAAAGTTCCGCGGCCAACCCGGCACCAACCCGGGCAGCCGTCGTTGACTTGCTCTCACCACCCGCCTAACATAACCCCACTGCATGATCGGCCAAACCATCTCCCATTACCGCATTGTGGACAAGCTCGGCGGCGGCGGCATGGGCGTGGTTTACAAGGCTGAGGACACCCGCCTGCACCGCTTTGTCGCCCTCAAGTTCCTGCCCGATGCCGTCGCCCGCGATGCCCAGGCGCTGAGCCGCTTCCAGCGCGAGGCCCAGGCCGCCTCCGCCCTCAATCACCCTGGAATCTGTACCATTTACGACATTGGCGAGCAGGACGGCCAGGCGTTCATCGTCATGGAATTCCTGGACGGGATCACGCTCAAGCACCTGATCGCGGGACGAGCCCTCGAGATCGAGACTCTGCTTTCTTTGGCGATTGAAGTCGCCGATGCTCTCGACGCTGCCCACGGTGAAGGCATCATCCATCGCGACATCAAGCCCGCCAA
This sequence comes from Terriglobia bacterium, assembly GCA_020073165.1. Taxonomy (GTDB): domain Bacteria; phylum Acidobacteriota; class Terriglobia; order Terriglobales; family Acidobacteriaceae; genus JAIQET01. Next base: position 328,486 of record JAIQFP010000002.1, read on the forward strand.
CATCTTTGTCACTAAACGAGGCCACGCCAAAATCCTCGATTTCGGGCTGGCCAAAGTAACCCGGGAAAGCGGTACCCTCGCCAGCGCCGTATTGGCCGAGGTCACCTCCCCGGTTAGCGCCGAGCACCTCACCAGCCCCGGAACCGCGCTGGGCACCGTGGCCTACATGTCCCCGGAGCAGGCCAAGGGCAAGGAACTGGATGCGCGCTCCGACCTCTTCTCCTTCGGGGCGGTGTTATACGAAATGGCAACGGGGACAGTGCCCTTCCAGGGCGACACTTCCGCCACTATCTTCGACGGCATTCTGAATCGCGCGCCGGTGCCTCCGCTCCGCTTGAACCCCAAGCTTCCGCCGAAGCTGGAAGACGTGATCAACCGGTCGCTGGAGAAGGACCGCGACTTGCGCTATCAGTCGGCTGCCGAGTTGAAAAGCGAACTGAAGCGGCTGAAGCGCGACACGGAATCCGGGCGGCAACCGATTGCGGAGTCAGGCGCCGTCCCCGCCAGCAGCAGCGCCCAGCCAGCACCCGCCGCCGGCCACACCTCCAGCAGCTCCGTCCTGCTGTCCGCAGCTCGGCAGCACAAGACCGGCATGGGTTTGATACTCGCCACCGCATTGCTGTTGGTCGCGGCCGCCGGTTTCGGAATCTACTCCTTGTTCTTTTCCGGCCACACCGTGCCCTTCCAGAACATCAAGGTGACGAAGATTAGCGGCACTCACAACGCCCGCATCGCCGCCATGTCCCCCGACGGAAAATACATGGCCTACGTGCTCAATGAGGAAGGTTCCGAATCCTTGTGGCTTCGTCACCTGGCCAGCGAGAGCAACGTTCAGATCGTTCCACCCGCGCATGTCCAGTACAATGCGCTCCGCTTCGCGCCCGACGGCAGTTCCATCTACTACTCCCACACCGAACCGGCCAACGGACCTCAATCTCTGGAATTTGACCTGTACCGCACTCCGGTGCTGGGCGGAAGCGCTCAGCTGCTGGTGAAGGACATTGACAGCGATCCCAGCTTCTCTCCTGACGGACAGCGTTTCGTATTCCAGCGCTCCAACGATCCCGAGCCGGGAAAGTTTAATGTGCTCATCGCCAATGCGGACGGTAGCAACGAAAAGTTGCTGGCCAGTGGTCCCACTAGCGAAACTCTGGCGGAGCCCCTCTGGTCGCCCGATGGTAAGACAATCGCCGCCTACCAGATTCAGAGTGGCGGCACTCCGGGTAAGGTTGTCTTGATCGATCCCGCCAGTGGCAACCGCAGGCCGCTGTACTCATCCAAAGATATGTTTCTTTCCGCTGCGGCCTGGTTACCTGATGGAAAGGCCCTGGTGGTCATCTTTACCAACCTGGATCTCCAGTTCCGGCGCCGCCAGGTTGGGCTCGTCACTTATCCCGACGGCCAGTTCCGCGCCATTACGGCTGATACAAACGATTACGTCACGCTGAGCGTCTCCTCCGATGGGTCCACCATCGCCACCATCATGGGCCAGTCCGAGCGTGACCTGTATGTGAGCCTGGGAGAAAAAATAGACTACTCTGATGCCAAGCGCATCCCCTCCGATGACCTCCACGAGTCCGTCGCCTGGACCAAGGATGGCAAACTGCTCGTGGAACAAGGTCCCGCCATCGAACTGATGAGCGGAGACGGCAAGACCGCCAGCACCGCGGCTGCGATCGCCGGGGAGCCTGATGGTTGTTCCGATGGGCGCTTCGTGTTCTCGCGGGGCGACCTGAAAACGATCTCGCGTAACATCTGGCGCAGCGAAGCGGATGGGACCGGCTTGCGGCAACTGAGTGAGGGCAGAGATGACGAGTACCCCGCATGCTCACCCGATGCCAAGTGGGTTGTCTACGTGAATCTTCTGACGCGGGCGTTGATGAAGGTACCCATCGACGGAGGCACACCGCAAAGCGCAACCCAGTCCTTCGTAGAATTCGGCGGGTTGTACGACTTCGCCCCTGACGGAAAAACCCTTGTTCTGGGGACCTATGACTTCAAGGTCCAGAGGCCGAACATTTCCCTGTTGTCCACCGATTCGGGTCAGGTGTTGAGGACTTTTGAGTATGATCCGCGGCACTCCGGGCAACTCCGGTTCAGCCCGGACGGCAAGGCCATCGTTTACCCCATCCGCGAGAAGGGCGTGGACAATCTCTGGCTGCAACCGCTGGACGGCGGCCCCGGCCGGCAACTCACCAACTTCGATTCCCTCAAGATCTATTCCTACCAATGGTCGCTGGACGGCAAACGCCTGGCTCTGGTGCGCGGAGACTCCCCCTCCGACGTGGTCCTGATCCAGGACGCCGCGAAGAAGTAGCGCCCAGCCTCACTGGGTGGCCCGCCCTTGTCTCTCCGTTCTTTGGAGAGACAGGGCGGGGCTTTTCGGGGGCTGGCCCACCCTTGGACGGGTGGCCCATTCAAGCCCGGTTTTGGCTTGAGTGGGGCAGTTCGCCTTGCTGCTCTTGAAATTGGTTTTCGTTGACAGCAAAACACCGGCTGCCCCACGCTTTGCGGTTTGAGGCCGTTACGAAACTCAGCGTCGAACACTAGCGGTGGGACAAGCAACACTCGAGCCGCGTAGCGGCGGGATGTGAAAGCCCGGCACGGAAGTGCCGGGAATTGGAAGTGGAACAAACCGAGTCCGCTTTAGCGGACGGCACGAGTTTCGTAACAGCCTCGGTTTTCAAAGCGTGGGCGCCTGAGGCCATGAATTCGTGGATTTTTTCTTGCCCGCGGGTGCCCCACCCAAGCCGGTTTTGCTTGGGTGGGGATTTTGACTTCCGTCAGATGAACCACGCCTTGGCCCGGAGGCGAGGGGCTGGGCGGCGGCCACCGGCGTGCTCTGGGGGCTCTCGTACTTCTTCTGCCACCGCCTGCAGGCCACGCGGGCGCCTGACCGCGCACCGCCGCCGGTTTAGGTCGTAGGAGTGCGAGGAGGCGGCGACGTTGGCGATGCTGAGCCCGTTGAGTCGAGAGGCCAGCTATGAGGCAGAGATTGACAGGCTGTTCGTTTTCCCTTGACGGTAAATTAAACGACCCAATTACAATCGCGGCATGCCACGGAAAGTCATCCTGGGATTCGGAATCAGCATTGACGGTTACATCGCGCGACGCAACGGCGCCATGGATTACCTGGTGATCGACAAAGAAGGCGAAGCGCTGATGGCGGACTTCTTCGCCGGGATCGATACCACTCTCATGGGCCGCAAGACAGCCGCAGCCACGGCGGAAATGCGCAAAAGTGGCGAGATCCCGGACATGCCCGGCATGTCCACCTACGTATTCTCGCGACGCTGGAAGCCGGGCAAACGCGACGGGTTCGAAGTGGTGCGCGGCTCTCTGACAGCTTTTGTGAGAAAGCTGAAACGCCGTCCCGGGAAAGACATCTACCTGGGCGGCGGAGGCCAGTTGTGCCGCAGTTTCCTGCAAGAGGATTTGGTGGACGAACTCTACCTCGGTCTTGGTCCGGTTCTTTTAGGGGATGGCATCCCCGCCTTCCCGCCCAGGTTCCCGCAGCGCAACTTCAAGTTGACCGAGTGCAAGTCCTACGCGAATGGATCGGTCGGGCTACGGTATGAGCGGGTGCGGAGGAAGACGGGGCGATAGTGCGGGCGGGGACACTCGGGGAACACCTCAAGAGCGGGAAACGTCCCGTCTCTCCCCAAGTTTCCCCTAGTCAGTTATTGGGGTCAGTTCCGTCTGTCCCCGAATTTCCCGGAATTTCCCGAATTTCCGTCAGGAGTGGAGGGGTTGCTGCTTAGAATTGGGGAACGTCCCGTCTGTCCCCGGTTTTCGTCATCTGTCCCCGGTTTTCGTCATCGATTACCTTTAGCTCGATTGTGGGTAATGCAGAGCATTTGGCAGTTGTCGGCCGAGCTTCCGCCGCCCTTGCTCCATGCGGAAACGTGGTCCGCGTCCATTTCGTCGAGCTCATAGATTCTGCTCTTGTTCGCGTCGTGCCCCATGGCGCAGAGCGGGCAGTTGGATTTGCTCTTCGCCTCTGCCGCGCTCGTTTGCTTCTCGTAGACTGAGTGCTTGGTGGCATCGTCGAACACGCGCACTTCCAGCAGCCTCAAATCCTGCTGGCCGCCGAGGATGAATTCGAATATCCCGCGTTTTTTCTTAATGTAGGGGTCCCCGTATAGCCGCTTCACGTCGGCAGACACCTTTTCTGGATCGTAGGACTGGGAGTGATATTGCTCGTAGAACTTGCCCCATTCCAGACCCTGCATCTCTTTTTTGACATCTTTGAAAACCGTTGAAACCCAGTCGATCACGCTATTGAAGTAGGTCTTCAGCTCATTGATGTTCTTGTCGTAGCGGTGAGCGCTCATGTAGCCGCCGATATTGTCTTTGCTCACCCAGTCCAGCGCCCGCTCCAAGAAGTCCTGCCGATTCGCGCTGCCCTTGATGTACGCGCTCCACTTCTGGATGTTGGCGTTTTGGCTATTGCTGAACTCAGCCTTCGCAAGCGTCACGAACGGTCCGGAGAAAATCGCGTTCAACTTCTCTTGATCTTTGAGCGGAACGCCCGCGATGTTAATAGTCTCGAACCAATCTTTGATCTCCTTTTCGAGCCCTTCGCATTCGTAAATCAGAAGCGTTGAGTTTTGAATCACGGCTCGTTGGTCGGCGGGCAGGCTGTCGAAGTACTTCGGATTGCCGCCGTCCATGATCGCGAACTTGTTGGTAACAAATCGTCCAATGCTGGTGATCCGTTGCTGGCCGTCCAACACCTCGAACTTGTCCTCGCCGACCTTGTTGAAGTAGATCAGCCCGAGCGGATACTCCTTCAGCAGGGAGTGGATCACATCCTGCTCTTTTTTGCCGCCACTTTGGGCATAGATGTAGTTCCGCTGGTACTCCGGCTGAATCGTCAGTTTTCCGCTAAGCCCGAACAGCCCTTTACCCTCCAACTCGTTGTACACAAACCCGTCGCAAATATCTTTGACTGTTATGTCAGTATTGAGAGTGGTTCTCATTTCTTTGTCCCTTTATTTATCTGAATGAGAACTCTCATATAAGGGACAACTGGTCTCTTGTTGTGGTCGTAATAACATAAGTCTGGATGTCCTTCGCTGATCGTCCCTGTTTGTCCAGATTTGTAGTACGCATCAACAAACTCTTTCGACATTCCTTTTGTCTTTGTGTACCTGCTTAATCCTAAAATCCTGAACTGGTCAGGGTTGTACTTGTCGAGGAAGGTGACCGGAACGCCCATGACGCCGTCGTAGTCGCTGGGGATTTCCTTGTAGGTGCTCACATCGATCGCGTCGTAGTTGTCGTACCGGTCGTAGGCGGCCTTGCCCCTCAGGTTCTTGCTGAACTTCAAGTTCTCAGCCATCGTCATCAGAGGCAGGTTCTGGTGGCGGCGGCCATGGTCCAGGTTTGTGAACCACATGATGCTTCCCATGCTGAAATATTTCTTGCCGTTCACGATCCTCTTGCGCGACTCAGTCTGTAGTGCACCCCGCTAGAACTGGACACAGAAGTTAGTTAGGCTTGGGGCCTCCGCCAGGAGGCGAGAATGCCGAGAAAGCCGAAAGTTCAGAGAACTCCGGAAGAGAAGTGGCAGATTGTGTTGGAAGGACTGAAGAGCGGCAACGTGGCTGAGACGTGCCGCAAGTACGAGATCGCACCCACGCTGTATTACCGCTGGAAAGACGAAGTCGAAGAGGGAGCCAAGGCTGCGCTTGGGGGGAGAAGCGCAGCCGCGCGGCCCGACCTTGAGCAGGAGAAGCGCATCAAGCAACTGGAGCGGGCTCTGGGCCGTTCGCACTTGCAGATCGAGATCTTAAAAAACGTGCTGGGCGAGTGAGCTGCGGCCAAGCGCATTCGTCGGCACGGGAGTTCGTGGCCCAAGGCAATGAAGCGAAGTTAGTGGCCGAGACGCTCGAGATCAGCCGGTCGAGCCTCTACTATCGCCCGCAACCGCGCACCAGCCATGCGGATCGCTCGCACGATCAGGAAATCATCCTGGCCTGCGGCGAAAAACCAGCGTACGGTTATCGCCGCGTGGTCTGGTGGTTGGGGCGGCATCACGGGTTGGTGATCAACGGCAAGCGGGCGCTGCGCGTGATGCGAGAGCGCGGTCTGTTGGTACGTCAGCACCGCTTTCAGGTTTCGCGCAGAAAGGACTGGGCCAAGGTGGAAGCGCTGTATCCCAATCACGTCTGGCAGTCGGACATGACCAAGGTCTGGGCCGGCCCCAGTGTAGGTTGGGCGTATCTGGTCTCGGTCATCGATTGCTGCACGCGGGAGATCGTCGGCTGGGACCTGAGTCTGCGTTGTCGCACGGAGGAAGCTCTGGCAGCGCTCAACCGCGCCGTGCTGGAGGTTTTGCCTTTCGGTCCTCGTGGAATGGGTTTGACTTTGACCACCGACAACGGCACCCAGTTTACGTCCGCCCGTTATGTCGAAACCTTGAACCAGTTGGGCATCACGCACCGGCGCACGGCCTATAACCACCCCGAGGGCAACAGCTACATCGAACGGTTCCATCGCAGTTTGAAAGAAGAGGAGGTGTGGCTCAACGAGTACCAAAACTTTGACCAGGCCGAGTCGAGCATCGCTCGCTGGATCCAGGAGTACAATCACGACCGTCCGCATCGCGGACTCCACGGACAAACCCCGCACGACGTTCGTGCCCGGTTCGCCCTAACCCTTACTTCAAACATGGCCCCATGTGTCTAGTTTGGAGGGGTGCACTACAAGTCTTGATGTCGTAGTCCTCCTGCACTTCGAACCACTTCGTTCCGCCGTTGTCAACTCCTAGCCACACCTTGTTGCCCTTGATGAGTGGGAATATCTCCTTATAAGTGATCGCGTTTTGGTTCCCGATGATCAGAAACTTCTTGCTGAACTCCACGAGCTGGGCGACGTACTCGCGGAAGAGGGAGAAGGGCGGGTTGGTGGCGACGATGTCCGACTGTTTCAGGAGCGCGATGCACTCGGGGCTGCGGAAATCGCCTCCGGCGTACTTGTCGTCTCCTTTCAAGGCTATCCGTGCGGCCTTGTTGCGCTTGAGGAAGAGCTTCACGTCGTCTATGTTCGCCGCCCCGTCTCCGTCCTCGTCTTTCACGTGGTCGAGGATGACGGCGAGAGCCTTCGGTTTCTGGCGCTTGCCATTCCCCTCGTTGTATTCCGGGAACAAGGTGCCCTGCCCGGCGATGGGGGAGCCGTCGTAGCTGGTGGTGACGAGTTTTTTGAGGCCGAGCTTGTTGAAGTTGGCGGCGAAGTACTTGAAGAAGTTGCTCTCGAATGGGTCGTCGCAGTTGCAGTAGACGACCTTGCCGCGAAAGGTGTCGGGGTCGAACTCGAGGTAGGCCTCGACCTCTTTCTGGATGTCGATGTACTGGGTGTAGAACTCGTCCTGCTTGGACGCCTTGGCGGTGTCCAGGCTTCGGTTCAGCGGCTTGCCTTCCGTCATCTTGCGGGCGTTTGTTGCCATGGGCTCGACATGAACTCTAACACCCTAAATTGTGAATGGACAATAACATCCGGTGCTCTAAAGGCTCAGGCAGTCTTCCGCTCCAATGAAGTAACCCAATCGTGAAGTACCTTCGCTACCCAAATCAACAAGAATTTCATTTGGCGACTGTCCCGAGGGGGGAAATCGGGGACTAAGAAATGTGGGGAAATGTGGGGACGGGGAAATGTGGGGGGAAATGTGGGGACAGACGGGACGTTCCCCTCAGATACGATCCGGCGGGTGGCGCACTCATTCGCGTTCTTTGCGAATGAGTGGAGTTACGATGCTGCCCCAGGGATGGCCAGGGGGCTGGCCCATCCTTTCCCCCGCGAAGTTCATAACCTCGGTTGCCCTTCCCTTCGAAGGTTTCGAAGGGTGGGCACTGCCTGTCAAGCCCCCAAAGCCTCCCAATTCCTCCCAACCCTCTCACCGCAAACAAAATATAAATTCCGCCCCCATGTCCCATTTACCCTCTCCCGCCTGCTATTCTGAAACTAGATAGTCAAGAAAGAGGAATAGCTCGATGAGTTACCCGTGCGCCCACGCTATTTCGCGTGGGCCGGCGCATTTTGGGGCGCGATTTCCCGCTCCCGCGCCGCTAACTCCTGTAGAAGACGGATCTTGCGGGTAACTCCAATGAATGACGGATTTTACGAGATCATGCAAACGTAACTGCAACATGCGACGGAATTTAGACGACGGGAAAATTGTTGATCTACCCCGGGTTGCAAATCGGAAGACGCCGCACCTTGAAAAATGCCGCTTCGGCATGCGTTTGTCCGCTGCCGGTACTCGCAACTGACACCAAGGAGACTCGACATGGCGGCAAAGCACGCGCCCCGCTGCACTCACATCAAGATCAACGGACGCCGCTGCGGCTCCCCCGCCCTCCGCGGCGAGTTCTTCTGCTACTTCCACGCCCAGCTCATCAAGGGCGTCCGCGCCCGCGTGGACTCCCGCCTCGATCTCGAAGCCATGTTCGAAAGTCCCGAACACATTCAGTACACCCTCATGGAAATCTACGACCAGGTCCTCTCCGGCAAACTCGATCTTCGCCGCGCCAACGTTCTGCTCCGCGCCTTGCACATCGCCGTCATCAACTCCCGCCGCGTTCAGTTCAGCGTTCCCGCCTCCCAGATCGTCCGCGAACTCCCCGACTACAACCGCCAATACCTCGCCGAACATCCCGAACACTGTTCCCCCGAACAGCAAGCCGAACTGCAGCTCCTCCGCCAACAGTTCCACCTGAAAGTGAAAGTGGGCCCCACCCCCGCCCCCACCACCTCCGACCCGAAACCACAGCAACCGCCGAGTCCGCCCAGCCCCCAACCACCCGTCATATCCTCAATCAAACCCGTCATCCCTCCCTTGAACGGCAACTCTCCTAAACCACAAGTGAAATCCGAGCCTCCCCTTCCCCAGCCCAGCTCCCAACCAGCAATTCAAGCCTCCGCCTCACCCCAACCGCCTCCCCCAGGGAAACCCACCCCTGCATCCTCCGCTCCAACCCCCACCCTCCCGGCGATGCCCGCTTTTCCCCTAACCGAGCGTCAAGCCACTCAATGGAAAAAGGTCAAACAACTTCACGCCTTAGCCGAGCGCGCCGACCACGGCGACATGGACCCCACCACGCTCGCATCCTCCCTCCATCGAATTCTGCTGGATCCTAAATCCAGGGAAATTCGGTGACAGACGGGATGTTCCCCAACACCCATTCGACTTAGTTTTCCTGAGTTCGCTCGGGATTTTTTTTCTTTTGATCTATGCCCCGCTGGGATGCGGGCGGAGATGAGGCGCTTGTCCATCGCGCTCCCCCGATTTCAGCAAATCACCTTGGGATACAGCTCGGTCGCCACCATCAGCAGCACCGCCAGCAGGACCGAAAGCACCAGCGCGTCAAACCCAACCCCGTACAGGCTGTGGGCATCGCGCAGCATCACGGCCCGCAGTCCGTCCACCAGGTACGTGAGCGGATTCATGGTGCTGATGAGTTGCAGCCAGCGCGGCATCATTTGCAGCGGATAAATCGCGTTGCTGCCAAAGAACAGCGGCATCAGAAGGACCTGGTTGATGCCGATAAAGCGCTGCCGCGTCTTGGCCACGCAAGCAACAATCAGCGATAGGGTGGAGAACAGCGCGCCCCCCACCCCGACGAAGCCCAGCGCCGCCAGCATCGCCCAGGGGTTGAACCAGAGGTGGACCCCCATCAGCAGCGCCAGCACATAAATCGCCGCCCCCTGCGGCACCGACCGCATCCCCGCCGAGACCGACTTCCCCAGCACCAGCGCCAGCCGGCTTGCCGGACTGACCAGGAACTTTTGCAGAATACCCAGGTCGCGTTCCCAGATCAGCGTCACCCCGAAAAACACCGCCACGAACAACACGCTTTGGGCCAGAATCCCCGGCGTGATGAAATCCAGGTAAGGCACGCCGCCAGTGGGCACCTCGCGCAACCGCGAGAACACGCGCCCGAACACCAGCAGCCACACCGCCGGCTGCACCATGCGCGACAGCACCTCGAGGTTGTCGTGGCGGAGCTTCCGCACTTCCGCTTCGGCGACGGCCAGCGTCTGCCGCGCGAAGTCGAAGAGCGGATGCTCCTCAACCCAGACGGCGTGCGGTACGGCGGGCCCGGATGACATCCGTGAAGCCTCCTCGCTGATCGGTCTGTTCCGCGGTATAAAAGGCAAACACATCGTCCAGCGTGGCCCCATCGCCCACGCTGGATTTGAGCTCGGCCGGCGAGCCCACCGCGCGAATCTGCCCCTCGTGCATGATGGCCACCACGTCGCAGAGTGCGTCCGCCTCCCCCATCTGGTGCGTGGTCATCAGAATGGTGGTGCCCACATCGCGGCGCAGCTGCTCGATGTGCTCCCAAACAAGCTGCCGCGCCGTAGGGTCCAACCCCACCGTGGGTTCGTCCAGAAACAGAATGGGCGGCTGATGCAACAGCGCCAGGGCAATCTCCAGCCGCCGAATCATCCCGCCGGAGTACTTCTGCACCAGCACGTTCTGCACCTCCGCCAGCCCCATGAACTCCAGGATCTGCTGGATGCGCTTCTTGCGCAGCGAGCGCCGGATGCCATACAGCTTGGCAAATACCAGCAGGTTCTCGTAGCCGGTCAGGCTGCCCTCAGCGGAGATGACCTGGGGAACATACCCGATGCTGCGCCGCACGCATCCCGGCTGCCGGGCAATGTCGAAACCCGCCACCGTCGCGCTCCCCGAGGTGGGTGGCAGCAGCGTGGTAAGCATCTTGATGGTGGTGCTCTTGCCCGCCCCGTTCGGCCCCAGCAGTCCGAAGATCTGCCCCGCCGGCAGGTGGAGGCTCAGGTTGTCCACTGCTTTCCGGGACCCGAAGCTGCGGCTGAGTTGCCGGATCTCGACCGCCGCCTTGCCGTTCGGGGCGGACTCGGCGGGCTCACAAAGGGGTGGGCGTAGGCTCGAGGTGTCTGACATGGGCGCGTTTGCGAATGGATCAGGAGGGAGGAACTCCAGAGGACCGCAAGGCCGCCATCCAAGCGCACTTGAGGTCCAACAGGGCGCGCTTATCATAGCACGATTCTCGCCGCCTCAACGGGTTACCACCGCCCCGGCACCTGGGTTCCGGCCAAAATCCATGCCCAGCAGCCGGACAAGGCGCTGGTTTCCCGGCCCAAACAGCCCGGGATGCGCGAAGGAGGGAGTCACCGCATGTCCCGCAGCTGTGGCACGGCGCCAATCTGTGTCAGAAAGCCGAAGGTGTCCAGCACTTGCCACACTTCAATGCACTTGCCGGCATCAAACACCTGAATGTGGATGCCGCCCGCTGTCACCAGTTTCCCCGTAGCCGCCTTTCCCAGAAACTCACCCTTGTGGGTGCCATAGAAGGTGAAGCGGTGTGCCAGCTTCTCCCCGTCGCCCAGGATGTCGTTGATCTCCACCCGCATGTCGGGAAAGCCTTTGAGCAGGCGCTCATAGTGGTCCTTCAGCCCCGGCACGCCCGGCCGGATGCGGCTGGAGAAGCCGTGGTGGATGACTGAACTGCTGTACATCTCGAGGTACCCGTCCAGGTCCCGCACCTTAAATCGCAGCCCGGCACGCTGCAGGATGTCAATGTTTTCCTGTCGAGGCATAACGCCAGAGTATGGCGGACCTGCGCCGGAACAAGTGCGAAGAAGGATGCGCCGTTCATCAATCAGGTACCTGCAGCCGCAGCACCAGCCCCCCGACAAAGCCCCGCGTGCCGGCGCAGCAGCGCTTGACACTTTGTTCCCTATTGACACCGGCCCTCATTTTTATATAGTTCCTCCCCGTCAGATTTCCTGGGCCCTCCGTCTTCCGCAGTCTGCCCGGTTTTATGGGCGCAGTCACGTCTTGTCTCGGGAGAATACCCATGAAGAATTACTGGTCCGCGTTGTGCCTCTTGATGGCCGTTCTGGTACTGGTACTTTCCGCCAGTGCGGCGGAGCCACCGGTAACCTTTACCTTCAAGACCATTGCCATCGCCGGCGCCCAGAGTACGCAAGTATTCGGCATCAATAATTCCGGTGTGATGGTCGGCTCGTATGTCGACCGCCATGGGACGCGTCATGGTTTCATGCTCGCGGGCGGCAAGCTTACCGACATCGACGATCCGAACGGCACCAACACCTACTGTTTCGCCATCAACCAGGCGGGAGTGATCGTGGGCAACTACACTACTTCCAGCTTTGCCGCCCAGGCATTCATGTACCAGGGCGGAACCTTCACCGATATCGGCCCGGCCGGCTCGACGGGTTCGCAAGCCCTGGGAATCAATGACCAGGGAGAAATCAGCGGCAACTTCGCCGACTCCGCCGGCGTGCATGGATTTCTCTGGGACGGTACCACCTACACCACCCAGGATGTACCGGGCGCCGCCTTCACCCTAGGGGGTGGTATCAACAAGGCTGGCCTCCAGACCGAGGTATGGATTGACTCCGCCAGCAGTTCTGAATCCTCGCTGCACAAAGGCTCCCAGTACAAGACGATCGATGTCCCCGGCGCGGAAGACTCATCCGCCGGCGGCATTAACAGTGCGGGCGATGTGGTTTATTCCTGGGAGGACGACAGCGACAATTACCATGGCGCGCTGCGGCATGGCGGGCACTTTGTCAACTTCGACAATCCCAACGGCACCCGCACCTTTGGCTACGGGATCAACGACCATCGCACCATCGTGGGTGCCTACGTCGACACCAACGGAGTGACGCTGGGATACAAGGCGACCTACTGACCAATTCGCGAGCAAAAAAAGGCCGCCGAACGCGGCGGCCTTTCTCTCTTGACACCTGAATCTTAATCTCCTAGCACTGGCTCTCCCACTGGCTTCGCAGCATTGCCGTTGGCCGGCTTCAGCGCGCCCAGCGGGATGAAGCCGTTTTCCGACTGCACCGGCTTCTCTTGCAGCACAACTTCACGGTAGAGCGCAGCCATGCGGGCGTTATACGCGGCGTCGTCCTTCTGGGCGCCGCGCTGCTTGGCGTCGCGGGCGCGGAGCTTTTCCTCGCGCGCGTTCTTGGCGATGCCCAGCTTGTCCAGATCGTGCTGCTCTTCCGTGGTGATGATTCCATCTTTCAGCACGAGCGAGTGCTCGCTGGATTCCATCTTCACGTTCTTGCCACCGGCGAAGATCTCATGCCGCCCGTGTTCCTCGTACCACTTCGTCAGGGTGGCGGTCATGTGCATCTTCTCGATGATGTTGCGCCATCCCACGCCGGTGTTGTAGGCACAGAAGGAGATTTCCCCTTCCTGCGTGGCATAGGGAATGATGCACTGCTCGGTGCGGCGGAAATCGTAATTGAACAGGTCCTGGAACCACATGCCGGCGATGAACAGGAAGTTCCAGCGGTCCTGGCGGCGCTTCATGACATCGTCGATCGTCCGGTCCGGACCGACCTTACCGTAGTTGCGCCCCGTAGCGTTGAAGTTCTTGTCGAACTTCTGCAGCAGGTCCATCAGCTTGAAATGCGTGGGCGACTGGAAAGGATCGTAGTTCTTCATCAGCGCCAGTGCCATGCCGAAGGCGGTAAGGAATTTGCCTCGGCCCGCGTCGGTAACCCGCGCGACATCCTTGGCGAACTGGTCTCCGTGCAGGAACGCGGTCACCGGGACGGCTTCCTTGGTTTCCTTGTCAATCATCACCGCCATACCGGTGCCGCAATTGGGATGGCAGCCGCAGCTCAACTGTCCCCAGTTGTTGTCGGCGTCGTTGGCGTGCATGACGTCGGCCCAGTCGGAGAAAGTGCTCATAAACGAAATGGGGAACCAGTCGCGGGCAGGCTCGCCCATGCCGGTCTGGTTCTTGACGTCGTGCGCCAGATGCGACAGCGTGTAACGCTGCGCCTGGCGGCGATCGTCGGTGATGGCCTCATCGCGGCCGGTAAAAGACACCGGCTGGAACGACAGGAACCCGATCTTCTTGGGATTGTCGAGCGCGAACTTGATGATGCGCCCGACCTGCTCGTTGTTGATGCCGTTGACGATGGTGATGACGGGCACGATCTCGACACCCGCGTTGTGCAGGTTCTCGATGGCCTTCAGCTTCACGTCGAACAGGTTGCCCACCTTGCGGTGCGCGTTGGCAGCATTGCCGATGCCGTCAAACTGCAGATACGCGTAACGCATGCCGGCTTCCGCCGCCTGCTGTGCGAACTCGAAGCTCTTGGCGAACTCGATGCCGTTGGTCGCGGCCTGCACGCTGTTGTAGCCGACCTTGCGCGCGTAGCGCACCGCATCCAGGAAGTATGGCGAAAGCGTGGGCTCGCCGCCCGAGAACTGTACCGACATCTGCCGACGCGGCTTGATGGTGATGGCATTGTCGAGCATGGTCTTGATGTCTTCCCAGCTCAACTCGTGCACGAAGCCTACCTGGTTGGCGTCCATGAAGCAGGGATCGCACATCATGTTGCAGCGGTTGGTCAGGTCCACGGTCAGCACCGCGCCCCGGCCGTATTTCACCGTGCTGGTGCCGTGGTTGTGCAGCTTCTCGTCGTTGTGCGCGCGAATGTCGCGGCCCGGGAACACGTCTTCCAGGTGGCGCGAGAACTCGGTGTCAATCGACATGAGGTCTTCAAAATGCCCGTGCTTGGGGCAGTCCTTGACCATGAGGATCTTGCCGTCGCGCTCGATGATCTGCGCCTTGATCTCGCCGACTTTCTCGTTGAGCAGCACTTCGTAAGGCAGCTTGCCGTCGAGAATCTGCTGCCGGATTTCCGGCACACACTTGGGACAAAGCGAGTCCGTGGTACGCGGCCAGCCCAGCGGGGGCTTCGACTTCTCGTAGGACTTGAGCAACGGCTTGTCGGACCACTTGGGAGTAATCGCCTCCCTGGGGTGGATCCGGTTCAAACGGTCGAAGATTGCCCATGCGCCCGTGGCGGCCACGGTCACAGCTTTCTCCACGTACTTCACTGGCTTGTGCATGTCCTCTCGCTTTCCATTGCTGGGAAATCGCGGCAACGCAGCGGCTTGCCACGCATCCCTGGGTAGAACCCGGAAAAACCTGCCCAGCCTCACCCGGAGCGGCCGAATAGACCTCTCCCTTGTGTGCGATGGAACTATCCTATTGAGGCCGTAAGCCGATGACACGCAGAAGGCAACGAAAGGGGCAAAATCGCAGTTTAGCGGTGGAATGCTGCATTGGACGGAGGTAAGTCGTTGAAAAGGAAAGAGCTCCCCAACCTGGGTTCGCGCCCTTGGTTCCGAGATCGGATGGCTTCCGTGGCCATGTCCTTTCGTCTCTCATCTGGCCAAGCGCATCTGCCGATAACCCATATGTTCGGCACAGGACTGTCCAACTCTGGAGACTGGTGTGCTGTGTCGAGGACAGGAAAGGAGCGCATCATGTCAGTAAGTGCAATCACAGCAAACAGTAACCCTCCCATCTATCAGCACAGCATGCGGCAAGATATGCAGGGTGTGCAGAGGGCCTTGAATTCCGGCGACATCGAGGGAGCGCAACAAGAGTTCGTGGCCTTCAAGGATGATTTCCACGCCACGCATCAGGGACGCGCGCTGTTTCAAACCCACGTGCCGGTTCAAATCCAGCAGGACTTGCGGGGACTGCAATCCGCCCTGCAGGCCGGCGACCTGGCGGGAGCGCAGCAAGCCTTCGCCACGTTCCATCAGGACATGATGCATCTCGGGCAAACCGAGCCGCCAAGTGTGGAGCCGCCCCAGAGCACGGACGTTGCCGCAGGCCCGGGCGTGAATGTGATCGTATAAGGCGACACGGGTTCTTTCGAGGGTGCCCTGCCCTTGTCTCTCCCGGTCTTGGAGAGACAGGGTGGGGATTTTACCCCGACCTTGTCTCACGACCTGCGCTACTCAGATTCGCAGCACGCCCGCGCCTTTGATCTCGCTTCTCTTCAGTGCTTGCAGGGCTTGGTTGGCCTGCTCGAGAGGGAACACTTCAATTTCGGTTTGCAGTGGAACGTCGGCTGCTACTTGAAGGAGCTCCCGGCAGTCTTGCCGGGTGCTGTTGGCGACGCTGCGGAGAACGCGCTCCTGGTAAAGCAGCGAGTAATCCATCTGCGGAATTGCGCTCATGGTAATCCCGGCCAGGGCAAGCGTGCCGCCCTTGCGTAACGCGCGGAGCGCGTGCGGGACCAGTGCGCCCGCCGGCGCGAAGATGATCGCGGCATCGAGTTGCTGCGGCGCGATGTCCTCGGCAGCCCCCACCCAGGCGGCGCCGAGCTTCACCGCCAGATCACGATGCGATTGGGCACGGGTAAAAACGTAGACCTCACAGCCCTGGTGACGTGCCAGTTGCAGCACCAAATGCGCCGAGGCTCCGAAGCCGTACAGGCCGAGCCGTTCCCCGGGGCGTATGCCGCTCAGCCGATAGGAGCGGTATCCAATGATGCCCGCGCACAGCAACGGTGCTGCATTCTCATCAGTAAAAATCCTGGGGATTGAGTAGCTGTAGTCTTCGTGGACAATGGTGTACTCGGCGTATCCACCGTCGACGTGGTAGCCAGTGAAGCGGGCTTGTTCGCACAGATTCTCGAGTTCCCGGCGGCAGTAGCCGCACGTCCGGTCAGTCGAGTACAGCCAGGGAATACCGACCCGGTCCCCTTCGCGCCGGCTGTGCACCCCCTCGCCGACTGCATCCACAATTCCCACAATCTGGTGGCCAGGAACAACGGGAAGTCTGGGCAGCGGCAGGTCACCTTCCACCGTGTGCAGATCGGTATGGCAGAGCCCGCAGCAGCGTACCTGCACGCGGATCTCGCCCCGACCAGGAGTCGGGGTTGGCATCTCCCTTAGTTCCAGCGGAGATTCTTCCACCGTCCGCGGCGTCTGCAGCACCATGGCATGCATGAGCCAATTCTAATGGGAAATCTAACTCCGCTCCTCGCGACTTACTACCTTGTATTTGTTGAGCACCGCGTCGCGCGAGATGACGCCTTCCAGTTCGCGGAAATCGGCCCGGCTGACCACGGGGACCAGCGGCGCTTCGTACACGTGGCGCAACGCCGCTTCCAGCGGCAGGTCGGGATGGAGGTAGGGCAGGCGTCCGGTGGGCAGCGTGGGCCCCAAAGTCATTTCGCCTTTGCCCTCGCTGATCAGCCGCTTCAGCAGATCCCGGCTCACGCTGGCCCAACCGCTGGGATGCAAGCGGACCAGGAAAAGATCAGCCTGCGATTTCTGGACTCTCTGATAAGCCTGCTGCACCGATTCTTCTGAATTCAACACTGGTTCACTGGAGACCTGCATGGCATCTTCCACCCGCAGGACCACCTGCTCTCGCTGCTCTTCCAGAGAGGGGAGTTCCAGCCCATCCTGGCGCGTAAGCAGGTCGAAGATCGGCGTGGACTGCAAGCTTCGAGAGATCACGTAAGCGATGCCATTGGCCAGAATCACCGGCACAATGATGGAGTAGTTGCCGCTGACTTCGAGGACCATGAACACCGAAGTCATGGGCGCGCGCAGAAATCCCGCGAACAGCACTCCCATGCCCACCAGCGCGTAGGTTCCAGTGGACCCGGTGAGATGCGGATAGAAGATGCGCTCCACCCCGCCCACCGCACCTCCCAACATCGCGCCCACGAACAGCGTGGGCGCGAACATCCCGCCCGGCGTTCCACTGACAAAGGAGACCGTCGTAGCCAGGATCTTCAACCCGGCCAGAATCGCCAGCATCTTCCAGGTGAACTGGTCGTGCATGGCCTGGTCCATGTACTCGTATCCCGCGCCCATCACTTGGGGCGCGCCTAGATAGCCGATCAGCCCGATAAGCAGTCCGGCCAATGCCGGCTGGAAGTATTGCGTCCATCGCGGCCGGGCTTTCAGGCGGGCCCGTAAGTAGCCAATGGCCCGGGCAAAAATCACGGCCGCCACACCTCCAGCCACGCCCAGCACGGCATACGCGATGAGTTCTGTGGGCCGCACCAGCGATACCGAGGGAATGCGAAACAGCGGCTCCGAGCCCAGGAACCAGCGCACCACCACCACGCTGGAAATGGCCGAAAGCACAACCGAGCCCAGAATGCCGGCACTCCAGCGTCCGATCACCTCTTCGATGACGAACAACACGGCGGAAATGGGAGCGTTAAACGCGGCGGCTAGTCCCGCTGCCGCACCCACCGGAGCCAGCAGCCGCAGTTTTTCCCGTGAGAGTTCCAGCCGCCTCCCCAGCGCGGAGGCCAAACTAGCCCCGATCTGCAACGACGGATCCTCCGGACCGAGAGACTGCCCCGAGCCGATCGCCAGCGCCGCCGTGATGAACTTCCCGATCGCCGTGCGAAAGGGAATGTAACCGTTGTAAATGTAGAGCGCAGCCTTGGTCTGGTTTACCCCGCTGCCACGTACCGAAGGGAACACCCGCATCACCAGCGCGGCCAGGATCAGACCGGCCGCGGTCGGCGCTACCAGCAGCCGCCAGCTGTGCGGCTGGGGCAGAGGGCCCAGCAGCCAGATTCTGCTCCAATCGATGGCCAGGCGAAAGCAAACCACCGCCAGCCCCGAGAACAGCCCGATGAAAACCGCCAGAAGAAGGAAGAATCGCTCCTCCTGAAAGGTAGTGCTCAGCGCGAACCACCTCGCCCAGGGCATGCTCCTGGGAGCCTCTGGCGGTGGCGCAACCGGGGCGCCCGCTGTGACTCTCGGGGAGTTGGTGGAAGAGCTCATCGCTCCGCTCCCGCCCGGTCTTGCGAAAGCAGCAGCAGGGCCTGGTCGAGTCCACTGGGTGGGCCACAGATTGTCTCGGTCTGCTGCTCAATCCGAAATGCAAGGTCCGTGGCCGCATCCGGTGTATCCGCCTCGCGCGGCGCATTCAGCTGCGCGAGCCTGGGTTTCATCGCGCTCCAGCTAGCCTTCAGCGACGGCAAGCCCGGGGCGGTGGATTGCGCGCTCAGATCAATCCCCTGAGCCGAGGCGCAACTGTCCAGACGTTTTCCTGCCTGCTCGAACGCCATCCGGATGCGGCGGTTGCGTTCCGAGTTGGAGACGCGCCGGCCAAAAGGATCCGCCTGCAGAATCAGACTGCTGGTTTGGAGCAACTGCTTGGCCTGCGCATCCTGTGGGTCGGCCTTTACCGCATTCTGCAGATATCCCTCGGCGGTGCGATAGCGCCCCAACCGGAAGGCGGCGCCCCCAGCCCCGGCCAGGGCGACCGCGTTACCGCGATCCTTGCTCAAGACATCTTGAAATTCGGCGAGAGCGTGTTCGTTGTCCTGCGCCTGGGCGAAGAGCCGCGCGACCTGCAAATGCAACTCGGGACTCAGCGGCCCTGACGCGGCCAGAGTAATCAACTCCGCCTGCGCTTGCGGGAGGGCATGCTCCCGCAGCAGGAATTCAGTCAGTTCAAGCCGTGCGTCGCGGCGTCGGGCGTCGGCGTCCGCTCCCCACACGCCGTAGATCGCGTTGTGATAGTACTGGATGGATTTGTCCAGCGCCTGTTCGCGCGCGTACAACCGTCCCAGCGCCAGATTCACCGCCCCATCCTGAGGCAAGTGTTCCCAAAGGTTGATCAAGTAGGCTTCGGATTCCTCGGTTCGTCCCGTGTCGCGGAGCGCCCGGGCGAGAGCGAGCTGATATTGGAAGTTGTCCCGGCTATAGGTGAGCGCAGCCCGCAGCTCTTCCAGGGCTCTTTCCGGTTTGCCGGCGCCCAGGTCTGCCTGGCCGCTTGCAAATAAATGCCCCGCCCATGCCTTTTCCTGCTCCTGAAATCGGTGAACCAGGCGATTGACTGCGACGAATGCCAGGACCGCTAAGACGACTAACCCTGCGATCACTACCGCAGGACGGCGTGTGATTGGCTCCAGAGTGACGCGGTTCATGGTCGGTTATCCATCCTAAATCAATCTATGCAAGAAGGAGCCCGTCCCGGTGGATTCGAGTGACTCAAAGGGCCGCCAGCAATTCTGCCGCCACCAGGTCTTCCAGCGCACAGCCAACACTCTTGAACACCGTGATGTCGGCAGCGCCGATGCGGCCCACTCTCTTGCCGCTCACCAGTTCGTGCAGATCGGAAACGATGTGATCCTGTCCGATCAGGCCGTCTCGCATGGGGATGAGCAAGTCGCCAGCTTCGGCCAGGGCCCCGTCGTAAGTATCCACGACCACTCGTGCGCGTTGAATCGTGGCCGAATCCACTTCCCGCGCGTGTGGCTGAAAGGCACCAACCAGGTTCAGATGAGTTCCCGGGTGGAGCAGATTGCCATCAAACAACGGCGTCTGCGAAGTGGTGCAAGCGCAAATCACATCCGATTCGGTGGCGCAGGTGCGGGCGTCAGTGGCGTCAACTGGCAGTCGCAACTCAGCGGAGATTTCTTTAGCGAATTCGCGGGTTTGGCCGGGATCTTTCCCGCAAATCAGCACGCGCTCAAATCGCAGCACCAGGGGCATGACCTTCAGATGCGTGCGCGCCTGGCGGCCGGTGCCGAACACGCCCAGCACCCGGGCATCTTCGCCGACCAGATACCTGGTCGCGACCGCCGAAGTTGCCGCGGTTCGCAGATCCGTCAGGTACTTCGCCGACAGCAGCAGCCGCGGCCGGCCGGTCGCCGGGTCGAGCAGCATGTAGGTGGCCTGGACGCGGTCTTCCGACCTGACTGGA
Organism: Terriglobia bacterium; assembly: GCA_020073165.1. Classification (GTDB taxonomy): domain Bacteria; phylum Acidobacteriota; class Terriglobia; order Terriglobales; family Acidobacteriaceae; genus JAIQET01. The sequence continues at coordinate 349,020 of JAIQFP010000002.1, forward strand.
TTGGCCTGCACTACAACCAGCTTCATACCCAACGCGTGTCTAGCACGGCCATAGCAGGGCATGATAAGGAAGATCCCGTCAGCTAACTCTATATGGGTTCGAACCGGGATGGAGACATGGGGATAGCGGTCGCGGAACGCGACCTCAATCGCGGAGATGAGGCGCGTTGGGTCTAGCCCGCGGAAGACGTCGTCTTCGGACAGTTCAACCATCACAGTGGGCAAGGATAGCGCAAACCCTTACCGGCTTCGCTCGCAGGGCGACAGAACGCCGCGGCTACCAAAAATCCCGCAATCGGGTAAGATACTTCGCGCCCGGATTGACCATCAATGAACCGCGAATACCACAAAGGCTTTAGTCAGGAACTGCACCGCGACATGGAAGCGCTGGTCTTCGGACACGCCGGCGCGCCGCTGCTCGTCTTCCCCACTTCCATGGGCAAGTTCTTCGAATACGAGGACCGCGGCATGATCGGTGCGTTGGCATCAAAGATTGACCGTGGCGAGTTGCAGGTGTTCTGCCCTGACGGCGTAGACACCGAGAGCTGGTACAACAAGGGCGTTCACGCCCGCATCCGGGTGCTGCGGCACTTGCAGTACGAGCGCTACCTGCTGCACGAATTTCTTCCTTTTCTAAAGTGGAAGAATCCCTCTCCGCAACTGGGGGTGACCGGATGCAGTTTCGGCGGGTATCACGCGCTGAATTTTTCGCTCAAACATCCCGACGTGGTGACCCACTGCATCTGCATGAGCGGTGCCTACGACATTCACCAGTTCTTGGATGGCTACTACGACGACGATTGTTACTTCAATTGTCCGCCGGATTTCCTGCCCAACATGAGCGATGACTGGTTTCTGAGCCGCTACCGGCAGATGAAGATCGTGCTCGGCTCCGCCGATTGGGACATGTGCCTGGACCAGAATGTGAAGATGTCGGCTATCCTGAACGGCAAAGCCATCCCCCACTGGCTGGATGTCTGGAACGACAATTCCCGGCACGATTGGCCCTTGTGGCAGAGGATGGCGGGAAAGTACTTCTATTAGTGGAGAAAGTTGCCGACAGCAACATTGCGCATCAGGAGCATCTCATGAAGAAAAAAATCGGCATTATTTTCGGCATGGAAAATACCTTCCCGCCCGCGCTGGTAGAGCGCATCAACAGCATGAACGTGCCTGGCATAACCGCTGAGTTCGTCAAGGTGGGCGGAGTCAAGATGGCTGACCCCAGTGGCTATCGCGTCATCATTGACCGCATCTCGCAGGACATCCCCTTCTACCGCGCCTACCTGAAGAACGCCGCGCTCACTGGAACCATCGTCATCAACAACCCATTCTGGTGGACGGCCGACGACAAGTTCTTCAATTACGCCCTCGCGACCAAGCTGGGTGTCGCGATTCCACCGACCGTGATCCTGCCTCATCACAAGCATCCCGAAGGCACCACTGACCAGTCCATGCGTAACCTCATCTACCCGCTCAACTGGGAGGAGATTTTCGAGTACGTGGGTTTTCCTGCCTTCCTCAAGCCCTACGCTGGCGGCGGATGGAAGCATGTCTACAAGGTCCATTCCCCGGAAGAGTTTTTCCACTATTACAACCAGACTGGCGATCTCTGCATGACCCTGCAGCACGGCGTGGAGTTCAAGGAATACTTCCGCTGCTACGTGGTGGGACAAGAAAAGGTGCACGTGATGCACTACGACCCCAAGGCGCCCCATCACGAGCGCTATGTGAAGAATCCGCCGCCCACTGATCCCAAGCTCTACGAGCGTGTGGTCAATGACGCGCTCACCCTGTGCCGGGCCCTGGGCTACGACTTGAATACGGTGGAGTTTGCGGTCGAGGACGGCATCCCCTACGCCATCGACTTCATGAACCCCGCGCCCGACGCGGATATTAACTCCGTCGGCCGGGAGAATTTCGAGTGGGTAGTAAACGCGGTCGCCGAAATGGCAATCAAGAAAGCCCTGAGCGACGAAAACCCGGCGGAGGAGCTGCGCTGGGCGGCGTTTCTGTTGGGAGCGCCAACGGAAATGGCCTCCAAACCCGCAGTCAAGAAACGAGTGAGAGCGTAACCCGTCGCGACCCTGGGGAGCCTCCTACCCTGTCACCCCGAGGCGGAGCCGACGACCTTATGTTCATGGCTCCCTGTGATAGTACGAATTGTTATACTGTTACGGCCCTCCCGGGCGGCCAGCATGAGGTAGGTCGCCAGACCAGTGCTCCAGCATTGACGATGCAACCGACATTTACCATCGGGATCGAAGAGGAGTATCAGACCGTAGATCCGGAAACCCGCGACCTGCGCTCCCATATCCACGCCGAAATCCTGGAAAAGGGCAAGATGATCCTGCAGGAACGGGTGAAATCGGAGTTGCACCAGTCGGTGGTGGAAGTCGGGACCTCGGTATGCACCAACATTAAAGAAGCCAAAGCCGAGGTAAAGAAGCTGCGCCGCGACATGATCGCGCTGGCTCGGGAAAACGGTTTGCGCCTCGCCTCCGCCGCCACCCACCCTTTTGCCGATTGGCGCATGCAGGAGATCACGCCCGACGAGCGTTACAAGAACATCGTCGAAGACATGCAACTGGTGGCCCGCGCCAACCTGATTTTCGGCTTGCATGTGCACGTGGGGGTCGAGGACCGCGAAACTGCCATTCACCTGATGAATCACGCCCGCTATTTTCTGCCCCACATTCTGGCGCTCTCCACCAATTCCCCCTTCTGGCTGGGGATGAACACCGGGCTGAAATCGTATCGCTGCAAGGTCTTCGACAAGTTTCCGCGGACCAACATTCCAGACTACTTCCCCAGTTGGGGCGAGTACGAAAACTTCGTCAAGCTGCTGATCAAGACCAACTGCATTGATAACGCCAAGAAAATCTGGTGGGACATTCGCCCGCACCCGTTCTTCAACACGCTCGAGTTCCGGGTGTGCGACATTCCTATGCGGGTGGATGAGACCATCGCGCTGGCCGCGCTCATCCAGGCCACGATTGCCAAGCTATACAAGCTGTACGCGGCCAACCAGGGATTCCGCTTGTACCGCCGTGCCTTGATCATGGAAAACAAGTGGCGAGCCGCGCGCTACGGGCTGGAAGGCAAGCTCATTGATTTCGGCAAGCAGAAGGAAGTTCCGGCCCGCGACCTGGTGCTGGAATATCTGGACTTCGTGGACGACGTAGCCGACGAACTCGACTCGCGCGAAGAACTGAATTACCTGCACAAAATCCTGGAGACGGGCACAGGAGCCGACCGCCAGTTGCGCGTCTTCCAGGAAACCGGTGACCTGAAGAAAGTAGTGGACTACATTATCGAAGAGACGGAAGTGGGCCTGACTGAGACCGAGGCCACAACTTCCGCCAGAAAAGTAGGGTAATGAACGTTCCTGTCAGCCAAGCCAACCGGCAACTCAATACGCTCGCCTTTGATCCTGAACTTACTCCCGGCGCCCGCAACGCGGTGAACGTCTGCCTGCGCATCCAGCCCAGCGAGAAGGTCACGGTCATCACCGACGAGGCCACCAAAGAGATCGCCGCCAGCCTCGTCCACGAACTGGAAACCCTCGGCGCTCCCTATCGCGCCTGGGTGCTGGAAGACCTGGCCCCGCGGCCGCTGGTCAATTGCCCGCCGGAAATCACCGACGATCTGGAAACCAGTCAGGTCAGCATCTTCGCGGTGCAGGCGCAGGCTAACGAGCTGCGCACCCGCATGCAGATGACCGACGTGGTCAACCGCCGCAAGATTCGCCACGCTCACATGGTCAACATCAACCGCCAGATCATGCTCGAGGGCATGCGCGCCGACTTCCTGAAAGTGGACCGCATCAGCACCAAGGTAGTCGACATGGTGCGCCGCGCCAAGCAGATTCGCGCCAAGACCGCAGCCGGAACCGACCTCACCGCCGACCTCAACCCCAATTACCGCTGGCTGAAAACCAGCGGCATCATCAGTCCCGACAAATGGGGCAACTTACCCGGCGGAGAAGTGTTTACTGCACCAGGCGAGGTCAACGGCACGTTCGTGATCGACGGCGTGGTGGGAGACTGGCTTTGCGCCAAGTTCGGAGACCTGAAGCAGAACCCGCTCACGATTCGCGTGAAGAGCAATCGCCTGACTGACGCGCACTCTCCCAACAAAACGTTGGAAGAAGATTTCTGGCGCTACACTCACACCGACGAAAACAGCGACCGCGTAGGCGAGTTCGCTATCGGCACCAACATCGAGTTGAAAGACGTGATTGGCCAGATTCTGCAGGACGAAAAATATCCCGGCATTCACATCGCCTTTGGCAATCCCTATGGCGAGCACACCGGGGCGCAATGGTTTTCGTCCACGCACATCGACGTCGTGGGGCGCGGCTTCGACATCTGGGTGGACAACCAGCAAATCATGCGCGCGGGCCAGTTCCTGCTCGAGGCCTAATCTTTTTTTGGGGGGCGCTGCGTTTTAGCGCCGCGAGCGATTCGTATCAGGGCATCGCTTTTCCCGGCTCTCACAAAATGATTCCTGCTCTCCGCCAGCAGTTCAACGCGAACTTCACTCCCGAAAAGTACCAGCGCTTCCTCGCGCTGATGAACGAACGCTGCGGCACTCCAGTCGAATTCCGCATGTCGGAGACCCCGTGCTTCCTCCCCAAGCCGCTGATCGACCAGATGGCGCAATATGGCAAGGAACTGATCCAGCAGTTGAACAGCCTGGAATATCGGAAAGCTTCCTTCGACTCCATCCCGCCCGACTGGAGCGTGCCCCACGAGACCCCGCATCCCATGTTCATCCAGGTGGACTTCGGCCTCGTCCAGGACGAATCCGGCAAGCTGCACCCCAAGCTGGTCGAGCTCCAGGGATTCCCTTCCCTCTATGCCTACCAGGCCATGCTCTCGCAGGTTTACATGGAAGTGTTCGGCCTCGACGCGAAGCTGCAATACCTGCTGAGCGGCCTCGACTGGGATGCCTACAAAAAGCTCCTGCGCCGCGCCATCGTCGCCGATCACGATCCCCAGAACGTCGTCCTCATGGAGATTGACCCGCTCCATCAGAAGACCCGGCCGGATTTTGTTCTGACCGAGAAGCTGCTCGGCATCCCCACCGTGGACATCGCCCAAATTCACAAAGTGGGAAACTACTTGTTCTACGAGCGCGAGGGCAAGCGCACGCCGATCAAACGCATCTATAACCGCGCCATCGTGGACGAACTCGTGCGCAAGGACCGCAAGCTGGCCTTCCGCTTCACCGACGACCTCGAGGTCGAGTGGGCCGGCCATCCCAACTGGTATTTCCGCATGAGCAAGTTCTCGCTGCCGTTCCTGAAGCACGAGTGCGTGCCCAAGACCCAGTTTCTTGACCGGGTCGAAAAGATCCCCAACGATCTCGAGAAATACGTAGTCAAGCCGCTGTTCTCGTTCGCCGGCCTGGGCGTGATCATGAATCCGACGAAGCAAGACCTGGCCGTGATTCCCAAGGACAAGCGCTCGCAATACATCCTGCAAGAGCGCATGAACTTCGCCCCGCTCATCGAGACGCCGCACGGAGGCACCAAAGCCGAAGTGCGCATCATGTACATCTGGCTGGATGAGTTGCAGCCGGTCATGATCATCATCCGCATGGGCCGCGGCCTGATGATGGGCGTGGACCACAACAAAAATATGGAATGGGTGGGCAGCTCGGCGGGATTGTATCTGCCATAGCGGGTCACGCGGGTCACGTAGGGACGGACGCCCTCGTCCGTCCGGCGGTCTCATGTAGGGACAGGCGCCCTCGCCTGTCCGGCGGTCCGGGTGTATCGGACCGCAACTGTTCGCGCCCGCGGTCGGCTATTTACCGTTGAGTTATGAACGGCCGGGGACATCCCTGACATTTTAGACTGGGCACATCCCTGACATTTTTTCCTCCACTTCGGTAAGGGGATGGGGTGCAGGGGAAGGGGAGCTTTTTCCCCCTTCCCCTGCCTCATCCATGGAAAAGCTGCCTTGTTTCGGCAAAGGCGTAATGCGCCGGTGCCAGCTGTCGAACTGGGCCAGAGGGATCTGCGCGAAGTAGATCGTGAACCAA
>JAIQFP010000009.1 GCA_020073165.1 Terriglobia bacterium
TCCTCCCTCAGGAACCCACGCCAGATCCAACGCGGCCGGAAAGGTCGTGCTTTCACCTGTGCGAGGGTAGGAAGAAATGTCGAACAAAATCGGACGTTTCGAGATCGTCAGCGAACTTGCGCATGCGGCCATCATCTCCGTCTACAAAGCCACGGATACGGAGAGCGGCCAGACCGTAGCTCTTAAAGCGATCCGGCTGGAACCCCTGGGGGAGCAGGCCCCGGAGATGGTTAAGCGGATCCTGGAAGAAGCGGAAGCCTGCAAAGTCCTCAACAGTCACAATATCGCGGTGATGCACAGCGCGGCGGAGATGGATGGCCAGCTCTGCGTTGCCATGGAATACGTCCAGGGGAACGGGATCGCCACCATGCTGGCCCGGAAAGAGGGCTTCTCCATCTGGGATCTCCAGGATATCGCCCGTCAAAGCTGCCAGGGTCTCGACCACGCCCACGTGCGCAAGGTGGTTCATTACAGTCTGGAGCCGGCCAAGATCATGGTGCAGTGGGACGGCATCGTGAAGATACTCTCGTTTGGAGCTTCTGGAGTAGGAGCGTTCGTCACTCCAGCTTCGGGTAAGACCCCCGCCGTTTTACATTACATGTCGCCCGAGCAATTGCGCGGCGACCCGGTCGACGCACGCTCGAACTTGTTCAGCCTGGGAGCCATTTTCTATGAGATGGTTACCGAGCGTAAGGCATTTGAGGGAGAAGATCCTGCCCAGGTTCGAGAAGCCATTCTCGAACGAACCCCTACCGCGGTGGACCAGATCAACCGCAAGATTCACCCCGCGCTAAGCGCCGTGATCATGAAAGCCTTGGCCAAGGCGCCGGAGGAGCGGTATCAGTCGGGACAGGAACTGGTCAACGACCTGGAAAAGTGCAAGGAAAACCCAGCGAAGACCACGCTGGCAACGCCGGGGGTTGCGGTCAAGTCCGAGACTAAGGTCGCTCCCAAGCCGGTTGTGCCGGCCAAGGTTGCTCCGCCGGCGGCCAGGGTTGCAGCGCCTGCCGTACCCGCGCCAGTTCCGCAGCAGGAAGCAGATACCGAGCCTCCGGCTGCAACCAAGGCGGCCGCAGCGGGTGCGGGATGGGGCGGAGCGGATGCGATCTCGCCCGGAGCCAATTCGGCGAGGACCCTCAAACTCGATCCGACGGCGCAGTTCATCAGCAACTGCGTGAAGGCTACGGTCGAAGCCGCGACTGACCAAGAGGCCAGGATGTCTGCCGCCACCCTGGAAGAGCCCCAGGTCGAAGCCCCCAAAATTGCATTCGACCCGATGATGGATGAGGGCCGGCAGACCTCCGCCAAGCCACGGAGCTTCTCCGAGATCGATGAGTTGCCGCCGCTGAAGGAGGTTTACATCGCTCCGGAGCCTGCTCCGCCTGCTGCTGAGATGGAGCCCGAGCCGGTTGAACCCGTGAAGACGTCCGCGATCAGGACGGTTCGAGCCCCAAAGCCGAGAATCCCGGTCAGCGACGTAGCCAAGAAAGCGGCTAACGAAATCAAGGGCACACCGCCTAAGCTGTTCCTTTACGCGATCGGCGGAGCTGTAGTGGTGATTCTCCTCATCGTGGCAGGCATTACCTACCATATTCATTCCGAGGACGCGGACGATGACAACACGCCGGCCCGGTCGGCTCCCGCGGCCACACCCGCTCCGGCAGCGGCAGCGTCAAGTCCAAGCCCGGCAGTTGTACACCCCACGGCTCCGGCGCAGGTGACGCCAGAACCTCCCGTAGAAACTGCTCCAGAGGTTTCCATCACACCCAAGTACGGCAAAGCCAACAACAAGAAGAAGAAAACACCGCCACTCGCGGCTCCGGCCATCATTTCCGGAGGACTGAGCGTGGACTCAACTCCCCAGGGGGCGCAGATCCAGGTCGATGGCCAAGATACCAGGTCGGTTACGCCGTTCAGCCTCACGTGGCTCCCGCCCGGGCAGCATCCGATCGTAATCACCAAACCCGGCTACGCGTCGGAGACCAGAACTATCGATGTGCTTTCGGGTAGCCGCTCCATGATCAGCGTTCAATTGGGAATACTATCGGCGACGGTGTCCGCGAACAGCGATCCTGCGGGAGCAGCGGTGTGGATCGACGGCAAGAACACCGGGAAAGTAACACCAGCGCAGATCCCGATCGAGAAGGCGGGAAACCACACCTTCGTTTTCAAGAAGCAGGGATACCTCGACGAAACCACGACCGCCAACCTGCAGATCGGTCAGACTTCCCACCTGACAGCAACCCTGCGCCCCCTGGGCAACACTGACGAGATCAAGATCGGGCATAAGTTCGGGAAGCTTTTCGGCGGCTCCGACACCGCAGGTATGGGCACGGTGAGCGTCAAAACCCAGCCCAAGGGCGCCCAGATTGCGATCAACAACCGCATTCTCGACAAGATGTCGCCGGTGGAGTTCTACCTGAACCCGGGAAACTACGAAGTGGATATTACTTTGTCCGGGTTCAAGGGCGTCCACAAGGTGATTACAGTGGAGAAAAACGGCAAAGTATCGGTGGAAGAGAATCTGGACCGGGAGTAGTCGTCTTCTCGCGTCCCGCACTCCGATCTCCATGTCCAAACGTCATCCCGAAACGCGGCGCAGTTCAGCCGCGTGAGGGATCTCGCGTGGATCTCCTTTTATGCTTACCACCAGGGTAAGTTCCAGTCTGTGACAGAGGAACACGGCGTAAGCTGTCGCACGCCAGATCCCTCGCCCCGCTGGAGAAAGCGCGGGGCTTCGGGATGACGCCATCGGGGGGGAGGGCCCAGAGCCTAGAGCCCTCGGGAGTAATTTGGCACGGGCTACCAGACGGGCTTGCCGTCCTTGTCGCGGAAGACGTAGGTGTCGGTGCCGACCTTCACCTGGCGGGCAAAGATGGTGTCCACGCCTTCAAACTTCACCTTGGAACCGGTGACCTCAATCTCATCGCCCTTGTTGATGACCAGGTCGTAGATCTTCACGAACTTGCTGGTGGCCAGGTGGACTTCAATGGTGCTGCCATCGGCCAGCTTGAGCAGCACATGCGAGCCCATGCCGCCGCTGACCGGGCATTGCCGGTCGGTGACTGCCTCGACCGTGCCCTTGAAAACGGCTTCGGTCGTGGGATCGTACTTGGGCACGCCGGGAATGGATTTCTGGGCTGCGAACGCGGGCGCCAACGCCACCGTCAACGCGAAAATCAGGAACATGACCGACCAGGTTTTCATGGTCGTCTCCTTCCCGAGTCCGGTACATCCGGGCCCTGGCCTTCCAGTCTGATTATGGCCCCATTGCTCTCACCCGCCTGTGATACCAGTCACCCGCCGGGGTGACCCGTAACCGCTGCTACAATGCGTCCGGCCCGGACATGAAGAATGCGATGATCCTCGCCGGCGCGGCCATCGCCGTGATTGTCGTGGCCGTGGTGCTCCTGCCGCTCATCGGCCCCGCCCGCCTGCAGACCACAGACTTCGTCAACTTCTATGTAGGCGCCTCCATCGTGCGCGATGGCCACGGCGCCCAGCTTTACCAGCGCCCCGTCCAGGACCAGGCCTTTCAGGCCGCGCTCGGGCATCCTTCGCCGCAGTACTTCCTCCACCCCGCCTTCGAGGCCGCCGCGTTCGTCCCCCTGACTTACCTGGGGATGGAGCGCGCCTTTGCGCTCTGGTCGCTGATCAACGTGGGCCTGCTCAGCCTCCTGCCGCTGGTGCTGACGGGGTGCATTCCGCTGGTAGATCGCAGACCGTACCTGGCCCTGTCGGGCTTCTGCCTCCTGCCCGCCCTCACCGCGCTCACCCTGGGACAAGACTCGATCCTGCTGCTCGTCCTGCTGGCCGCGTCCTACGCGCTGGCGCAGAGAAAGAAAGACCTGGCCGCCGGGCTGGTGCTCAGCCTGCTCAGCATCAAGTTCCAATACCTGGCCATACTCCTGCCCCTGCTGCTGTGGTCGCGCAAATGGCGGACGGCTACCGGCATAGGCACCGGCTGCGCCGCCCTGGCGATGGTGTCAGCCTGGATTACGGGATGGTCAGGACAACTGGAGTACGTAGCCTTCCTGCGCGACTTCAACGCCCATTCCGGCTACGGCGCCCTGAATCCCACCCTGATGGTCAATGGCCGCGGCTTCCTGGCAGGCATGGGGGTCACGGCCCATGCGACCGCCTACGCAGTGCTGGCGAGCGCCCTTCTGGTCGGGCTGGCTGCGGCCTCGGAAGGCGCACGCTCGCACGACCGCAGGCTGCAGTGGGCGCTGTCCATCACGGTGGCGCTCAGCGCCGCACCCTACGCCCACTTTCCCGACATGACGGTGCTCCTGCTGCCCGTGCTCCTCGCCCTGGATCACATCGTAAAAGTTGGGACAGGGACGTTCTCCCGCAAGCTGCTCGCCCTCTGCTGCCTCGCGGTGTTCCTGTGGCCCTTCGCGCTGCTGGTCCTCGGCGGCCACTACTGGTGGAACAGCCGCATCTACTGGGTCTTTCCCCTGATCGCGCTGTTTGCCGCTACGCTGGCCGCGGAACTCCACTCCAACAGATCCAGAGCGCGTGAGTGAGAACTGGCACCGCTGTTAATGCGCCCCGGTCGGCGGCGCAGCATACGGCTCCAGGCGCGGGGCCGCGGTGTCGGCGTCAACCGTCCACACTTTCCGGTCCTTGAAATATTCCAACAGCTCCCGGTTCTGGCTCTCGCCCATGTCGCGCGCCCAGACGATCTTGGCCCGGTCAATGTCGGGCTCGTTGGACACCCATTCCCCTTCGGGCTTGTGCTTGTTTCCGTAGTGGACGATGACCAGGTGCAAGCCGGGTGTCCGCTCCAGTAGCTGCACCGCCCTGCCGCGATCCAGGTTGCCGCGCGGCCAGTGCGGCTCGATGGGAAGGTGCGCAGCGGCCGCGGTGACCCGCACCAGGATCATGGCCACGCATACCGCGAACACCATGCGAACGATCTGCGGCCCGAGGAGAGTGCCTTTCCACCTCCACGTGCGCAGGTGGCGCATGCACTGCACCAGCACCAGGTAGAAGAGTCCGGTAGCCGGCGCAACGTAATGGGCGAAAGACCAGGTTTCCAGGATCGTCCCCAGGAAAAAGATACCGCTGGCCCACAGAATGAACTGCATCCTGCGGTCGCGGAGCACCCAGGGAATTGCCAGCAAAGGAATGGTGAGCACGAACCCGACGTAGAACACCCACCATGATTGCATCTTGTAAAGCATGCGCAGCACCAGTCTGGGAACCGACTGGGTCTGACGAAACTCGTAGGCCTCGTATCCCAAGTAGTAGTCCTGGATATCCGCATGGTGGTAAACCGGAGCTGGACTCATTTTCTGCCAGATGAAATATGGGGCCACGGCATAAGCGGCGCGGTCTACCTGATAAGGCATACGAAACGCGCTCCCAGTGACGCGCCAGAAGTAGTAGGCCATGCCGGCCCCGGTGATACCCAGAACAAGAACGACGGGCAGCACGACGCGCAAGACCGCCACCTTGATTGGCGGCCGATGCTTGCCGAGCAGCCACACCAGCAGGGCGATGGCGACAGGAACACTGAGCACGAATCCTTCGTAGGGCCGGCTGTTGGCAAGAATCACCAGTCCCATGGCCATGAGGAGAGCGTGCCCCAGCTTCGGTCGCCGCTTTAGCCGCGGGAGCGCGCCCAGGATCAGCGCGCCTCCCAGCGCGGAGATAGCGGTCGTGAAATAGCTATTCGTCCAATAGCTCAGAATTCCCAACCGCAACGCTGCGATCAGCCCTCCATACAGCGCCCAGCCCGGCGGCATCCATCCCTGAAGCATCCAGGTGAGAGCAGCGCAGGCCCCAGCCGTGATCAGCCACACCCCGACCCACGCATTCCGCGCCAGTACCAACCCCGCTGCCAGCACCAATCCCTGCGCCGGTGGGTACATCGACATGTAGGTGGGATGCTGAATCACATGGAAGGTCTCAAGGTGTACCCACATCGGATGAGGAGGATTGGTCAGCTTTCCTGCCGCGAAGGTCTTGCCTGCCAGCAGGTAGCTGTACTCGTCATCCCATTGCGGCAGGGGAATACCGATCACGGGAATCAGCGCTGCCCGTACCGTGAGAACGAACAACCCGACAGTGATGACCGCAAGCGTTCTTCTTCGCGCCAGGCGGGCGAACTGGCGCTCGAGCGCCACGAAGCCGGGATGTTTCGTGGCGTCGGCACGACGTGCTTTGGTCCAGATCATTGCCGAAAAAGCAACGATCAACATGCATTCAATGAGGTAGACGAGGAAGTGCGCTAAACGGGCGTATAGTTCGAACATTTTGAGGGCCTAGATGGCGTGGCCGTCGCGGCTTGCCGGGTGCATGCCAGGTAAATCCCTGGCAAATTACTTCACCACCGGCTCTTTCTCTTTTTCCCGGGTCAGCTTGTCGAGGATTCCGAACGCCACGTCAATCAACTCCTGATCGACGGTGCGGTTCTTGGCAATGGCATCCAGCAGCGGCACGGAGATGATCTTGTTGCCGCGCAGCGCTGCCATGCAGCCGAACTCTCCGCGATGCACCATGTCGATGGCGCCAATGCCGTAGCGAGTGGCCAGCACGCGATCGAAGGCGCTGGGGGAACCGCCGCGCTGAATGTGTCCCAGGACCACGCTGCGGGTCTCGAACCCGGTGCGCTTTTCGATCTCGCGTGCCAGCAGGTTGCCGATGCCGCCCAGGCGCACGTGTCCGAATTCGTCCCTGCCCAGATCCTGCACGATGGCTTCGCCGTGATTCAGGTCCACTTCGCTGGAAAACTTTGCTCCTTCGGCGGCCACCACAATACTGAAGTACCTTCCGCGCGCGTGCCGCAGGCGGATGGTTTCCGCCACCTTCTCGATGTCGAAAGGAGTTTCAGGAATCAGGATGACGTCGGCTCCGCCGGCGATGCCGCTGTACATGGCGATCCAGCCGGAGTCGCGGCCCATGACTTCCACAACCATGACGCGATTGTGGGCCTCAGCGGTGGTGTGCACGCGGTCGATGGCGCTGGTGGCCACGTTGACCGCAGTGTCAAAGCCGAAGCAGTAATCGGTGCCGGCCAGGTCGTTGTCGATGGTCTTGGGCACGCCTACGACTTTGACTTTTTTCTCGTAGAGTTTCTGCGCGACCGAGAGCGTGTCGTCGCCGCCGATGGCGATCAGGGCGTCGAGTTCGTATTTCTTGATGGCGGCTATGCACTTGTCGAGTCCGTCGACCTTCTTGGCGGGGTTGGTGCGCGAGGTGCGCAGGATGGTTCCGCCGCGCGGCAGAATGCCGCCGACACTGGAGAGGTCCAGGGGCATGGTCTTGTCTTCCATCACACCGCGCCAGCCCTCGAGGAATCCAACAAACTGGTCTTCGTAGTGGAAGCAGCCTTTGCGCACGATGGCGCGAATGACTGCGTTGAGTCCGGGGCAATCGCCTCCGCCGGTCAGCATGCCGACTCTCATGGCTGGCTCCTTCTACTACGTATGAATGTGGTTCCGGTCAGCGACTCCGATGAGGGAAACACTTCCGGCCACTTTTGCCTGCGAGACGGAACATTTAGCTTACCATTAAAAACCGCGCACTCGTGTGACGCAGAGCATACGGTGCTGTGCGTGTCGTAAAATTGGCTGCCTTGCCGGTTCTGTCTGCATCCCACGGTCTGTGCGTGGTGCTGGTGGCTACGCGCAACCCTCTGAATATCGGCGCGGTTGCCCGCGCCATGAGCAACTTTGGCGTTCTCCGCCTGCGCGTGGTCAACCCCTATGAGATTGCCTTTCGCGAAGCACGCTCGGCGGTGGGTGCCTCGGCGCTGCTGGCGAGTGCGGAAGAGTACAAGAATGTGGCCGACGCCGTGGCCGACTGCACGCTGGTCGTGGGAACCACCGCGGTCGGTCACCGGGAATTGCGGCATCCGCTGAAGCGGTTGGAGGATGGGGCACGCGTGATCCGCAAGGAAGCGGCATCCAGCCGCGTGGCCCTGTTGTTCGGTTCGGAAAAGCGTGGGCTCTCGAACCAGGACCTCAGCCACTGCCACTGGCTGATGCGCATCCCGACACGCGAGGCGCACAGCTCGATGAACCTGGGCCAAGCGGTCGCGGTCTGCCTCTACGAACTGGTGCGCGATGCGAAGGCCAGTGGGCAGGGGAAGAAACCAAAGCGGGCCACGGCCGGCGAGGTCGAACGGATGACCACGCTGCTGAATGAAGCTCTGTGCCTGAGTGGCTACTTCAAGTCCGACGCGCCAGCTTCGACGGAAGACAAGGTGCGCCGCCTGGTCCGCCACCTCAACGTGACCGCAGATGATGCCGAACTCTGGCTCGGCCTGCTGCGGCAGATTGTGTGGAGGCTGCGTTCGGGGAGAGAAGTGGCGTAATGAGGGCTGAACGGATGATAGGATGGCCCCATGCCCAAAACGCTAATGCAGTCTGTGGTCACTCAACTCCAGAAGGAACGCATGCGGCTGGAAGGTGAATTGCGCCGCGTAACCGCGGCCCTGACTGCCTTCGGGAAAGTCTACATGCAAGGGAGCAAACCTAAACGCGCAACTCGCAAGAAGCGAACCATCTCGGCTGCCGGACGCAGGAGAATCGTAGCCGCGCAGAAGGCGCGATGGGCGAGGGTCAGGGCAGGGAAGAAGAAATAGGCAAGTCCGAACCTTCGCACGCGATCGCGAGCGCAACACGCTCGGTTACAGCGGCGGAGCTACGATGGTCTGAGCAGCCCACTCTCTCATGGGACGCAGTTCACCACAGTCCAAACACTTCGTCACGGGAAATTGAGCCGCGCAGTAAGGACAGACGGCCTGAGTTTGGAAGGTGTCGAATGCGTTCTTGCACTGCCCGCACACCCAATAGTTCCCCACCGGTGGCGCGGCCTGGCACCACGGACAGGCAAACCCGTCGCGACGAGGCAGTTTTGCCAGCCGTGACAGCGCTTGCGCATGTCGCAGCCCTCCCCAGCAATTCAGGAGAATGAAGAATGAGAGAACACCCAGCCAGATACTCTGTCTCCACAACGCGAACATGATCAATCCAGCCGCGCCGATGAAACCGATGACCGTGGCCGCCATCAGGCTGCGGGCACGTCCCACGACGAACCACAGCAGCGACCGCAGAATCTGCCCGCCATCCAACGGGTAGATGGGCAGCATGTTGAAAACCAGCAAACCAGCGTTGATGGCCAACACCGTCCACAGGAACGCGTAGGCGTTGGGCATGGCCGCCGCCCACCCCAACGATCTGCCGAAGAGGCAGATCATCGCCAGGATCGGAAGCAGCACCACATTCACCAGCGGCCCCGCCGCGATGCTCCACAGCGTAGCGCCGGGTCGCGGTGGCGGATTGACATAGGCCACGCCCCCGAGAGGCCACAACACAATGTGATCCGCTTTTCCCCCAACTTGACGGCAGGCCAGCGAGTGGCCGAATTCGTGAATCATCACAATCAGAAACAGCGCCAAGTATTCCAGCGCATTCCAGGTCACCGACGAATAGCTCTTGAAGCCGCCACTGATCTCAAACACTGCCACCACGAACCACGACCAATGCAGGAAGACATCAATCCCGGCAAAGCGGAACAGATGGATCGACCCCTGGCGACCGGTAGGCATGTGCGATTTATAACACAGTGCCATTCCGTCACAAGTTGCGATCGTGGAGCTACCGGGTTGCACGGGGGACTGAGATTCGACACAATACGACGTTGCAGCGTCGGCATCTGCCCTACTGGAACCATGCCCAAACCCGTCCGCATGCTGATCTGGCTAGCCGTCGCGGTCCTGGGCGCGCTGGCTGTCGCCACCATCGCTTTACACCGCGGTGAGCAGATCAACGCCATGTGGCTGGTGGTGGCTGCGGTCTGCAGCTATGCGCTCGGGTACCGCTTCTATAGCAAGTTTGTAGCTGCCAGAGTTCTCGCCCTCGATGCCCAACGCGCCACCCCCGCCGAGCGCCTCGACAATGGCCGCGACTTTGTTCCCACCAACAAGTGGGTAGTCTTCGGACACCACTTCGCTGCTATCGCGGGTCCCGGACCGCTGGTCGGGCCGGTGCTCGCGGCCCAGTTCGGCTATCTTCCGGGGACGCTCTGGATTCTGGCCGGCGCCGTGTTCGGCGGATGCGTGCAGGACTTCGTGATCCTCCTGTTCTCGGTGCGCCGCGATGGCAAGTCGCTCACCGAGATGGCACGCGAGGAAATCGGCCGCGTGGGAGGGTTCGTCGCCTACGTCGCGGTGATCAGCATCATCGTCATCCTGCTCGGGGTCGCGGCCTTGATCGTGGTCAATGCGCTCAAGTCCAGCCCCTGGGGCGCGTTCACCATTGCCATGACCATCCCCATCGCGCTGCTGATGGGTGTGTACCTGCGGCGCTTGCGGCCCGGCAAAGTGCTGGAAACCTCCGTTCTCGGATTCATCCTGGTGATGCTGGCGATCTGGGGCGGGCAGTGGGCATCGCAGACCCCGTCGGTCGCCCAAGTCTTTACCCTGACTGCGCCCACCCTGGCGATTCTCATCATTATTTATGGGTTTGCGGCATCGGCACTTCCAGTCTGGCTGCTGCTTGCGCCGCGCGATTACCTGAGCACCTTCGTGAAGCTCGGGACGATTGCGCTGCTGGCGGTGGGGATCATCGTGCTCCGTCCCACCCTGCACATGCCGCCGCTCACCCGATTTATTGATGGTACAGGGCCAGTCTTTGCGGGGAAGATCTTTCCGTTTGCCTTCATCACCATTGCCTGCGGAGCCATCAGCGGATTTCACGCGCTGATCTCCAGCGGCACTACCCCGAAGCTCATTCGCCGGGAGACGGAGTCGCGCATGGTGGGTTACGGGGCGATGATGGCCGAGTCCATGGTGGCCATCATGGCGACCATCGCGGCATGCGTGCTGCAGCCGGGAACGTACTTTGCGATCAACAGCCCGGCTGGAGTCGTTGGACAGTCACCGGAAACCGCAGCAGCTACCATCAGCAGCTGGGGATTCTCGATCACGGCCGCGGAGATGCATTCGCTGGCCCAGGCAGTAGGCGAACAGACGCTCTACAACCGCACCGGGGGCGCGCCCGCGTTCGCCGTCGGCATGGCCCACATCTTCTCCAGCAGCCTGGGTGGGCAGGCAGTCATGGCCATCTGGTATCACTTCGCCATCATGTTTGAGGCGCTTTTCATTCTTACCATTCTGGACGCCGGCACCCGGGTGGGCCGCTTCATGGTGCAGGATGCGCTCGGCCACATCTGGCGGCCGCTGGGCCGCACCAGTTGGTATCCCTCGATTCTGACCACCAGCGCACTGATCGTCGGAGCCTGGGGATACTTCCTCTGGCAGGGCGTAAAAGACCCGTTAGGTGGAATTAATTCTTTGTGGCCGCTATTCGGCATCTCCAACCAGTTGCTGGCGACGGTCGCGCTGTGCGTGGCCACCACCATCATTATTAAGATGGGCAAAGCGCGCTACGCCGCCGTCACGCTGGTGCCGCTGGCGTGGCTGGTTTCGGTGACGTTTACCGCATCGTGGCACAAGATGTTCGATCCCAATCCGCGCATCGGATTCCTGGCCCACGCCCAGCAACTTGCGACCGCAGGCCCACCCGGCCACGAACTTTCGCGCCTGATCTTCAACGATCGCCTGGACGCGTCTGTGACCGGGGTCCTAATCGCCATGGTGGCGGCGATTCTGTTGGAGTCCACGCTGGAATGGGCCCGCGTCCTATCCGGCCGAAAACAAGCCAGCGTGAAAGAAGCCCCGTTTGTTGCCACGCGCTTTGCAGCGGAGGAGCAGGCATGAACCCTCGCGGCGAGCACGTGGAGGCAGCTGCCAAACGTCAATGGAAGCCGGGCGTCCTCGCCCGGCAGGCGAGGGAAGCAGCTGTAGTCTTCCTTTCCACTCTGCGCGAGATCTTCGACGAATCCGCCTACGCGCGCTTCCTCGCCCGCAACCAGGTCGTCTCTTCCCGTGCCGCCTACGGCGAATTCTTGCGGGAAAACGCCGCCGCCAAAGCGAAGCGCCTGAAGTGCTGCTAAAGAACTCAGCATCCCACCAAACCAGCTCATTGACGTCATCCTGAACCGGCTTCAGCCGGTGAAGGACCCTGCGCGCACCACCTCACTGCTGGGCCTGAATGCTGAATGCCAACAACGGATACCGCCAGCTGAGTTACACTGCCTGCAATGCGCGTCCTGGGCATTGACTGCGGCACCGAGTACACCGGCTACGGCGTGGTCGAACTCTGCCACGACGGCACGCTGGTCTGCTGCACCTGCGGCGCCATCAAGCTCTCTGCGCGCGACCCCATGCCGGCCCGCCTGGCTACGATCTTCGACCGTCTCGCCGCGATCATCGAGGAGCACCACCCTGACAACGTGGCCATCGAAGACGTCTTCTACGCGCTCAACGTGAAATCGGCGCTTAAGCTAGGCCAGGTTCGGGGCGTGGCCATGCTGGCCGCATCTTCGGCGGGACTCGACGTGTCCGAATACGCGCCGCTGTCGATCAAGTCTGCCGTGGTGGGATACGGCAAGGCGGAAAAGCAGCAAGTGCAGCACATGGTCACGCGGCTGCTGAATCTGGCCGAACCGCCCGAGTCCGCCGACGCGGCCGATGCATTAGCCATTGCTATCTGCCACCTACACACCGCTGCCACGCTGGAGCGCCAGCGCGCCGTAGGGAAGTAACGCCGTCCCGCCGGGCCACCCTGCACCGGGCTCAGCTTGTCCGGCCCGCATGGGGACGCACAGTCACCTTATTTTTGGCATAATTCCCTGTACATGTCCTTGAGCAAGTCTTCCAAACTCTGGTTGCGCCGCGCCATCTCGCTTCTGAGTTTTGTGCTGGCCTTTTGTTTAGTTGCCGCGGCGCAGGAACCCGTCGTTCCCACGGTGGGATTCGATCTGGCCTTTCCGGGATCCCAGCCCGAAAAGTACACCATCCTGATTCCTGCCACCGGCAATGCAACCTACTCCTCTGATGGCAAGCTGACCCCCGACTCCGAGAGCGACAATTTCCGCATGGACTTTACGATCTCGGAGGCTACCCGCATCCGCATCTTCGACTTGGCGAAAGCGGCCCACTATTTTGCGGGAGAGGTCGATTCCAGGAAAAAGGGCCTGGCCTCGACCGGGGTCAAGACCCTGATGTACAGGGACGCGGAGAGGGATGCGAAGACCACCTACAACTACTCCACCATCCGCGCGGTCCAGGAGCTGACCCAGCTGTTTCAAGAACTGTCCACCACCCTGGAGTTCGGGCGCCGCCTCCAGTACTACCATCGCTACCAGAAGCTGGCGCTCGACGATGAGTTGAAACGCATGGAGGAGATGGCGAAACAAGACGACCTGCAAGAACTGGGAGCAGTTGCGCCGGTGCTCAAACAGATTGCCGCTGACCAGTCAGTCATCAACCCGGTACGAGCCCGAGCGCAGCGCTTGTTGGAGCGCACCAGCTCCGGTCGTTAGCCACCTGCCCAGGCAGGCGCAAGGGGCCTGTCCAATTGGAACGGCGGCAAGTGATGTGCAATCAATGTATTACGTTAATCGGTTCCAGAAAGACCGGCATTTTCCATGCCTTCGTGTCGCCGCTTGCCGTCCAAGGCCACCGACCAATGAACAACGCCTCACCCGGCCGAATGTAACCGGTGTCGGGATTGAACAGGGCAACTAACGCAACCCGTTCGTGTTCTAATGAGTTATGGGGAAAAAGTCCCAGGAGACATCTATGTCTATCGGTAAGCTGGGCACGACGCTGGCGGGCTTGGCGTGCTTACTGTTGGCGATTCCGTCGTTTGCCGATTCGCAGGTGCGGATCGTGCGTCTGAGCGACATTGAAGGCAACGTACAAATCGACCGCAATACTGGTCAAGGATACGAAAAGGCAATCCTCAACATGCCGGTCACCCAGGGCACCCGGCTCCGGGCCGACGCCGATGCGCGCGCCGAAGTCGAGTTTGAGGACGGCAGCGCGGTGCGCATCACTCCTAAAACGGTGATCGAGTTTCCGCAACTCTCGCTGCGCGATTCTGGCGGCAGGGCTTCGGCGATAACCCTGCATGAAGGCACTGCGTATCTCAACTTCCTGGGCAGCAAGAACGATGAATTCACCCTCAACTTCGGCCACGAGAAGCTGACGCTGACCCAGGCCGCACATCTGCGCGTGGAGATGGGTGACACCCAGGCGACGGTGGCGGTGTTCAAGGGCGATGTGAACGTCGAAGGTCCGTCGGGCACGCTGGCGGTGGGAAAGAAGGAATCGGCCACGTTCGATCTGGCGGACAGTGACAAGTACAAGCTGGCGAAAAACCTCGAGTCCGATCCCTTCGACTCCTGGGACAAGCAGCAGGCGCAGTATCACGACCGCTACATGAGCAACTCTTCCTATAGCTCGCCTTACGGCTATGGAGTGAGCGACCTGAATTACTACGGCAGCTACTACGACGTTCCCGGCTACGGCATGATGTGGCAGCCGTACTTTGCCAGCGCAGCCTGGGACCCGTTCATGAATGGCGCCTGGGTCTACTATCCTGGCTTTGGCTACACCTGGGTCTCGGGATATCCCTGGGGATGGATGCCGTACTACTACGGTTCCTGGTATTACATGCCCACTTACGGCTGGATGTGGCAGCCGGGCAACCAAGGTTCCTGGGGGGGATGGAACGGCAAGCCCCGGGTCGTCAATGCGCCGCCGCGCTTCTCGCTTCCCCAGCCTCCGTCAACTCCGGGGAACAAGACGGTGATCGTGACCCGCGGGCCGAACCCGGCGACAGGAGTCGCCCAGAACCGGATGACCATTCGCAACGACTCTGCCGGACTGGGAATTCCGCGCGGCAGCATTCGCGATCTAGGGAAAGTCTCGCAAACGGTGAAACAGCAGGGTGCGGTGACCACTACGCTGCACACCGCGCCGGTTGCGACCTCGACGGGAGCGCATCCGACGTCGGCTCCGCGGACGGTAACGCCGTCTCCGCATGTCGGCCCGCGCATGAGCGCTCCGGCGCCGCACACCGCGCCGCCGCCGCACTCGATTCCGCCTAAGTGAGAATCACCACGGCAGCCAACGGGCGACCCGAGGGTCGCCCGTTTTGCTTTAGTCGCAAGCGTCCAGGCTTGCGGGAGGATGTCCCTGAAGGTGCACTCACGAGCGGCCACGCCCGCGGCGCTTTCTACCCTTACTGAACGTCAGCCACCTTTCCTTTTACGAACGTTACCTTGAGGTCCTTGTACACGTAGATCTGCTTAGCGCCGAGGTTCACGATTTTTCCGGGCTGGCCAAGGATATTTGTTACTTCTTCCACGCTCTGCCCCAGTTGAATGGTTTGCGGCGGCTGAGGGGCCTCCTGGGCCTGTTCTTGCCCGCCCCCGCCCTGGTTCTGCTGGCCGGCGTCATTCTGCTGTTGTCCATTGCCACTGTCGTCAATGGTGAAGACCTGGGCGATGGTGTCCTCAATCTGGGATGGGCTGGCGCTGGCTAACGTGCCCTTGGCAAACTGGAACACGACGTCGGACTTGTAGAAAGTCGGCGGATTGACGTTGTTGCAGGCGTCACAGGCCACAATGCCCAGGGTCACTTTGTCAGCGGCTGCATTGACCTCGATCCTTGATGGGTAGACCCGTTCTCCGACCTGGAACAGGCGCGTGTCCGACTGCTTGTTCAGGTTGGCCTTCTTGAACATGGAACCGAGTCCCTTCATCACCAGGTTATTGGGGGAATGGATGGTTCCGTCCTGATATTTGGTGGGAACGATGGTCACATCGCTATAGGGCACTCCGAGGATTCCGCCTTTTTGAATGACCAGAATGGTGCCCGGTTCCACCACCGCAGGTCCGCTTGAATCGGCCCCCATCTTCACCAGCGTATATTGGGCTTGCAGTTGATCCTGGAGCGAAGCCGCCGGAGCCCGTTGCGCGCTCGACCCGACAGGTCCGATGCCAACCAGAAGCAGAGCGCACACCACGACCGCGATCTTGATGTTTTTCCGCATCACAATTTCCTCCCACAGAGCTGCTGTGTGTAGTCACTCCGGCGCTGGGGGACACAACCTCAACCCCCCAACCTGCCCCGGCGGTTCCAAACTCTGGACACTCACTACGCATTGCGCAAGAGCCCGGGAAAAACAGTCATGCCGCTTTCGGAATACCCGAGATTGCCCGGATGAGAGCGGCAGTGGCGGTCAGGATGCTAGCAGATTCTGAGGGCCGGGTGCACGGCCTTTTTGCGGTTTTCGCAAGGTGGGTGGCGTCGCTCCGCAACCTACCCTTCCGTCCGTCTGTACCCATAGACAGCTTCCCGGCCAGCGGGGTATATTGCCCGGACGCAAGCGCCTCGCGCCGCGCCCGTGCTCCTTCTCGGCGCGTGAGGAATGTCCCCATGCATCGAAACATCCCAATGAATACATCCCGATTTGTCATGATTGTTCTGGGTTTCGCCGTTTCATTCGCCCAGGCAGTTCCGTCTCGCGCCCAGAATCCCTTGGTCAAGATCAGCATTGACAAGTTCACTAACTCCGACAGTGTGCACAAAACCGAGGTTGAGCCGGACACTTTTTCCTGGGGATCGACCATCGTGAGCGCTTTCCACGTGGGCCGCCGCCCGGGAACCATCGGCTGGGGTAGCGCCGATGTCGGCTTTGCCACTTCTACCGACGGCGGCAACACGTGGAAGTTTGGTTATCTGCCCGGCCTGACGGTGAACTACAAGAATGGACCTTATTATGGCGCTGCCGATCCCTCGGTGGCTTACGACGCCAAACACGGGGTGTGGATGATCTCAACTCTGCCGCTGATAAACCCGATTGGTGACGTAGCCGTGAGCCGCTCCCGCGATGGCATCCACTGGGGAAAACCGATTGTCATTGATAAGACCCATGCCGACGACAAGAACTGGACGGTGTGCGATAACACTCCCACCAGCCCCTTCTACGGCAATTGCTACACCGAATGGGACGCAGCGGCCACCAGCGGCCGGGTGTTGATGAGCACCTCCAGCGACGGCGGAGTGACTTGGGGCCCGGGCAAGCCCTCCGCAGACCAAGCCACCGGCCTCGGCGGGGAGCCCCTGGTACAGCCCAACGGGACCGTGGTGGTGCCCTTCCAAGGCTCTGGCATCAACGCCTTTCGGTCCACCGATGGCGGGCAAACCTGGGGACGCAGCGTCACCGTCGCCGGCATCAGCGAACATCTGGTAGCTGGTGGCCTGCGCGATTTCGATCTGCCCTCCGCGGAAATTGACGGAGCAGGAAACGTCTTCGTGGTCTGGGCGGATTGCCGTTTTCGCACCGGATGCAGCTCGAACGATATTGTGATGAGCACCTCCGCCGACGGGCAGACCTGGACCGCGCCCAGCCGCATTCCAATTGATCCCACGACCAGCACCGTGGACCACTTTCTTCCCGGCATCGGCGTCGACCACGACACCTCGGGGGACACCGCCCACCTGGCCCTGGTCTATTACTACTATCCGACCGCCCGGTGCACGTCTTCTACGTGCCAACTGGACGTTGGCTTTGTGACTTCCGAAGACGGCGGTAAGACCTGGACCGGGGGAAGCCAACTGGCCGGACCGATGCAACTGAGCTGGCTTCCGGTGTCGGACCTGGGACCGATGGTGGCGGATTACATCAGCGTTTCCTACACCAACGGAAATGCGTTCGGGGTATTCGCTGTGGCCAAAGCACCGTCGGGCAGCGTGCTCGACGAAGCCATGTATACGACCAAGAATCCGCTGGCAGCGGCAGCGGGCGAGCCAAGCTTCAGCTCGCAAGGGGAGAAGCCGGTGCCGGGTGCGAAGTCGGATTACGAGCGCAAGTTGTACTACGACGATGAGGGAAGATACCCGGTTCGGAAAAAGTAGCCGGGTGCCGGGTAAAGACTTTATGAGTTGGGCATGTCCGCGGTGTGATCGGACTTTTCGGCAGGTCAACCAACGTCACGCGTGCGGGGTCGGCAGCGCTGCTACCTTGCTTAAAGGCAGGTCACCGGCGCTTACCGATCTCTACCGCAAACTCGAGACCACCGCGAGGGGCTTTGGCGACGTGGAGGTAGTCACGCGTAACCGCTACGCGCTGTTCCGCACGACACGCATCTTTGCGGACCTGACGGTCATGCGGGATGCGCTGCGCGTGGTGATTCACCTCGGTCGCAAGGCCGGCGCACCCTGCTTCATCAAAATCGGGCCAAGCGGCAATCGCGTCTCACACGTCGCCCTTGTCCGGACCGCCGCGGACCTGCGCACGATCATTCCGTTTTTGCGTGAAGCCTTCGACCTCGCCGTGAGTGAAGAGTCATAAAACTTAATCCTCTATTCACACGTGCACCGCGGCAGTCGGTTCTCAGCAGACACTTGGGCTCACGGTTGCACATTGCCTTCGGCGAGCTGTACAGAGGCGACGCGTTCCAGGAACTACTTGCCCGCCTTGTTCCTGCCCTGCGTTTTTTGCAGAAAGAAATTGGAACATTGTAAACAGACTCTCAAGACCGCGATGACAGGGTTGAACTCGGCCTTGTGCTTGTCTACGATTCTTGAATTCTTGACCTGTGGTATACTCCGCGCCGATGCGCGTCCTGGGCCCCGCGATCGCAATCCCCCTGATCGTCCTTCTGCTTTACTTCCTCTTGCCCGGTATCAAAGAGCAGCCTTGGACAGCATTGCGCATTGCTGGCGCGATCGTCGCAGTCATTGCCTACGTCCTTGTGATCACTGCGCGCATACAGTTGGGAAGGTCATTCTCTGTCCGGCCTGAGGCCAACGAGCTCGTCACCCACGGCCTGTACTCACGAGTCCGCAACCCCATGTACATTTTTGTAGACCTCATGGTCATTGGCTTGATTTTCGCTCTGCACTTGCACTGGCTGCTTGCGATCTTTGCCATTTTCGTAGTCTTCCAGGTTCGTCAGGCGCAGCGGGAAGCCAAGATCTTACAAGAACATTTCGGACAGGCCTACCTTGAATACCGGAAACGCACCTGGTTCTGATTTCCAGCACGGACCTCACCCGCCCCAACGCCTCACTCCGCCACCTGCGTACCATTCATTGACATCGTGGAAGGCCGCGAGTATCATCCGCGCCTCGGGGAACAAGGTCTTGGCGAACAAGGTCTAAACAGAGGCTCAGCAACAAGATAACGTCATAGGGAGGACAGCATGCCAAATTCGAATTGGAACCATCCCCTGGGACCGTACACCGTCTCAGTCGACACCGTGAGCGGTACGGGCACAATCACGTTCACGTTCGCGAGCGGGAGTTCGGGTCCCCTCGGCACAAACGCAACCTATACTCCGCCTCCGGGTACGGTGCCAAATTCCAATGGGGGCAATCTGGGTGCGGCCAACGGAACTGTGAGTAATGTGGGTTGGGACGGCACCAATCTGAGCTTTAGCTATTCAGGCTACACGTATTCCAGTGGGGTTAAGGTCCCGGCCGGAACGCAGACCAAGTTCCAGGGAACTATCGCGCTTCCGGGACTTGCAGCCGTCACCAAGAATTGGACCGCAACCAAGTAGGCTTGACCTGGCGTCCCTTGTCCCGGCAGAGATGTCTGCTAGGTATCGGAGAACGGTCCCCCTGGATGCCTGATTCATCACTGAGCCGCAGCCGCCCGGTGTTTGCCCTCCGCGACCAGGGCTTCAAAGCGCGGATCCCCGCGCAGTGCAGTGAGATCCGGATCATCGGCAATATGCGCCATGGATGCGGCCAGCAACCCATGCTCGAGCGCATGACGCAGCAGTGTCAGCGCCTCATCTTTCTGCCCTAAGTGAGCAAGAAAGCACGCGAGATTGTATTCCACCACGGCAGCATCAGGATTGTCGGGCGCGAGGACGCGGCGCTGGATGTCAAGAGTTTCGCGCTCCAGCTTTGTGGCGTCGGAGTAACGGCCCTCTCCGGACATCAGCGTCGCCAGGCTATCCATGGACTTCAGGGTTTCGGGATGCTCCGGTCCCAGGATACGGCGCTGAATATCGAGGGTTTGCTGCAGCAGGCTCTCCGCCTCCGGCAGCCGGTTTTCTTCCGATAGGATGAGCGCCAGAAGATTCATGGCTCTCACGGTCTCGGGATGTTCCGCGCCCAGGATGCGGCGATCCGCCTCAAGCGCCTGTCGCTCCAGACCCTCTGCCTCGGCAAACTTTTGCTCATCAAACAGGGTGCCGGCAAGATTGTGCATCGAAGCGAGAGTGTCATGGTGCTCTGGCCCAAGCACGCGGCGGCGCATCTCCAGAGTCTCCCGATGCAACTTCTCTGCCTCGGCGAGTTGACCTTCCCGCTCCAGAGTCGCGGCCAGATCGTTTTGCGTCCTTAGAGTATCCGGATGGTCTGCCCCGAGAACTCTGCGCTGCAGATCCAGGGTATCGCGTTGTAACTTCTCGGCGTCGGAAAAACGGCCTTCATTCCTGAGAACCCAGGCCAGGTCTCCCATCGAGGTAAGTGTGTCCGGATGTTTTGGACCGAGGGTATGACGGCGAATCTCGAGCGCCCGGCCGAGCAGGGCTTCCGCTCGGTGATAGAGACCCAGGTCATCGTACACCTCTCCCATGACATCCATCATCTTGGCCTGAAGTTCGGGATCCTTGGCCAGGCTGACATCAATATCCTTCGACGCCTTGTCCAGGATTTCGCGGGCGGTAACCGTGTTGCCGCGAGACTCGCTTGGGTCCGACACTTTGAACATGCCCGTAATGAACTCCGTGACGCGGTTCGCGCGGTCGCGCTCCCGGGTAATTCGCCGCAGTTGAATCGCCTGCATGACGGCAAATCCCGCCAGCAGTACTACGAATGCCGCCGCCACTGCGACCCCGGCGCGATGGCGCCGCACATACTTCTGCAGCCGGTAGCTGGTGCTGGCAGGCCGGGCGACGATCGGCTCGTTCCGCAGGTAGCGCCGGATATCTGCCGCGAATTCCGAAGGCGTTCCATACCGCCGAGCGCGGTCCTTCTCCAGCGCCTTCATCGTGATCCAATCCAGATCACCCTGCAGCAGGCTGGCTAGCTGGACCGACTGCGAGCCGCGCTTCTGTGCCAGGTCCGTCGAGGTTTCCTTGTCGCTCCCGATCTTGGTACTGGGCAGTGCCGGATCCTCATCCCGCAAGCGGCGCAGAAAATCATCCATTGTCTGCTTGTGTTTTGCTTCGAGGGGATGGAACCCGGTGAGCAACATGTAGAGCACCGCGCCGAGCGCGTACACATCCGTGCGGGTATCTACGTCCTGGCCCATGGGATTGGCTTGCTCCGGACTCACAAACCCCGGCGTCCCCACCCATCCGCCCATTCGCGTGAAGCCGGCTTCCACGTCTGCCTCGGAAGACACAGCCTTGGCCAATCCGAAGTCAATGATGCGGGGTGTGGCCTCTCCATCCTGTTCCACCACCAGGATGTTGGGCGGCTTGAGATCACGGTGCATGATCGCCTTCTGATGCGCGTGCTGCACTCCCTCGCAAACTTTGATAAACAGTTCCAGACGTTGACGAATGCTCAGCTTTTTCCGGTCGCAATATTCCGTGATGGGAAAGCCGGGTACGTATTCCATCACGAAGTAAGGTTGACCATCGGGAGTGGCGCCGGCG
Source organism: Terriglobia bacterium (assembly GCA_020073165.1). Taxonomy (GTDB): domain Bacteria; phylum Acidobacteriota; class Terriglobia; order Terriglobales; family Acidobacteriaceae; genus JAIQET01. Next base: position 21,493 of record JAIQFP010000009.1, read on the forward strand.
TCGAACACTTTGGCGATCGAAGGATGATTCATGCTCGCCAAAGCCTGCCGCTCGGAAGCGAAGCGTTGCAGCAGGCCGTCGTCGAAGATTCCGACCCTGATCAGCTTGAGCGCGACTTCCCGGTCGAGTGGAGCGGTCTGATGGGCCAGCCACACCTGTCCCATGCCGCCTTCGCCCAGCTTCCTTATTAGTTCGTAAGCACCAATGGATTTCCCTGGAGGGTTGAGAACCGCCGCCTCAGACTGAGAGGAGGAGAGGTCGAAGCTTGCGTCCGCACCGAGGGTTGGTGCTAAATCGCTCAGGCTGCTCGATTTGACACTCTTGCCGGCCTCATCAGGTTCGGCCATGTCCCTCCGAAGAAGAGACCCTGAATGGGCGCAATTCTAGCACACTCATGCTGGCTCCGAATGCTGAGGCCAAGACACATAAACCCAATTCGAAAGGTCCATGATGGACCGCGACAATTAGGGTCACTTCCGTCTGTCCCCGAATTGTCCCAGATATTGCGCCCGAAGAGCGTTAGCCCACCGCGCGTTGCAGGTCAGCCAGAAATTCAGCCGCCGACTGCGGCCTCTGGCCAGACCCGAGGGCAAATGCCCGCTCAAAAAAACCTTGCGCCGCCGGGGAAACTCCCGGCAGGTTGTCGGCCAGCGGAGTGAACTTCACCGCCGCTCCCGCTCCGAACCAGTCCGCCGGTGTGTGGCCGTCGAACGGGTAGGCGCCGGCCAACATTTCGTATGCGACCACCGCCAGCGCCCACAGGTCCCAGGCAGCTGCAGGTTCTCCTCCGCGCCATTGCTCCGGAGACATATATCGTAGTGTGCCCATCACAGCGCCGGGGGCGGTGTCGGCTGTGGGTTGCAGGGTTGCCGTGGATAGAAACTTGGCAATCCCGAAGTCCAGGATCTTGGCTGCCTCCCCGCCATGCCCAGCCACCAGAAAAATATTTTCCGGCTTGAGATCACGGTGCACCAGCTGGCGCTGATGTGCGGCCTGCAAGGCAGAGCACGCATCACGCACAACCGCAAGCACGCGCGCGGTCGAGAAGCGCCGCTTTCCCCAAAGTTCTTCGCGCACGGTTCTGCCTTCGAGTAACTCCATCACCAGAAATGCGCGAGTGTTTGAGACCACGCCAAAATCATGCACGGTGACAACGTTGGGATGGGAAAAACTCGCGGCCACGCGGGCTTCCCGCCGGAAGCGCTCGGCCGCGTCCGCGCTGCCCACCAGGTCTTCGCGAATCACTTTGACGGCCACCCGGCGCTCGAGCGCTGTGTCGGAGGCCTCGTAGACCGTCCCCATGCCCCCGCGGCCTAGGCGCCGCTCCAACTGGTAGCGGCCCCCCAGAAGCCGCGGCAGGATCACCGGCACCAGTTGGGAATTTTCCCTGGCGCAGGCTGTGGCCCCGCTGTCGTAACAGACACCACAGGTCGGGCACTCGGTAAACACATCGCTCCGAGGCCGGGCTGGCGCCGGGGGCTTCTCCAGCAAGAGCGCCAGGCTGGAGGCTGCCGCCACCAGCAGGTCCATGTCTTCGCGAGTATAGGGTTCTTCGGATCGCTTCACTCCCAGGGCCAGCAGCGCCTCTGTGTGCTCAGCCGAGGTGGCGATGGGCACAATCAATTCGATCCGGCTTTGGCGGAGAAACGCCGTCTCATCGTGTGGCAGTTGTTCTTTCAGCCATCCCGATCCGGTCTGCGGCATCTCCAGCGGCTTGCCCAGAAGCCGCACCAGCGACATCAACTTGCTTTGCGCGGGCAGCGGCGCCAGTTCGTATCCCTGCGGAGCGGCCGCCAGGCAGTGGTAGGCCGGCTCGTGGGGTTGCCGCATCAGCAGGCTGACAAATTCAGGATGCATTGCCGCATCAATGCGCGCGACGGCCCGGGGCGCCACCTGCACAAAATCGCGCGCTCCACGAACTTCCTCCACCACTTCGCGCAGCAGGCGGTGAGCATCGTACCGTTCGCGAAAAAAGCGCCGGTCCAGCGCCTCCAGCCACTTCTGACGCTGGGTGTATGCGATGCCCGCCAGCACGGCCAGCCCGCCATAAACCCACCCTCGCGTTGCCAGGACCGCAATCATCGGCCGGTTCCCATGGGCCAGCAGATCGAGCAGCAATATCGCGCCCAAAACCGGCACGGCAGAAACCAGCAGGCGCCGGGCCAGCGCATATTGCACTCCGCGGCGGACCAGCAATCCCACATCAAACACGCGGTGGCGCAGGATGGCATAGGCAAACGACAAGGGAAACAACAGGTACAAGCACAACAGGAAAGGAAGCAAGGGAGCCAGGGAAGCGATCGTCCGCCCTCCGCCGACGACAATGATGGTGAGAAACAACCCAATCGCAATCCAGCCGATAATCGTGCCGAGCGTCAATACCCGCAGGCGTCGCCGCTGGCTGACGTCCTGCAGCCGGCGATAGTTCACCACCATCACCACCAACCCCCCAAGCAGGTAAAGCCCAAACAGCGCAAACCAGGCGGGCACGCTCATTGCGTAACGAGCTAAAGCCTGAGGGCGTTGATACAGTGACGCATACGATTCAAACCAGCGTGGAACTGCCAGCAGCACGATGGGGCCCCAGACCAGCCCCCATATCCAGCGCTGCCGGAACAGCGGTTGTGGGAATGCGGCGACAAATGTGAAAAGCATCGCCGGAAGGAAACTGGTGCTCACGATGGTTACCCACAGCATCAGTTGAACCGGCAAGGGTAAGGCCCTTATTAACGGGGCCATTCCATATACGGGGGGAAATATCGTAATGGCTGTGGTCGCGAGGAACCATCCTCCCAGGCGCGCCAGCGGGTCCTGCGGCCGTCGAAAGGCAACCACACACGCGAGAATGAGCATGATGAAGTTGCCGGCGGCCAGCAACCAGATGAACCCGGGGCCTTCTTGTCCCGCGAGGCGCTCAAACCTGACCTCGATGTTGACGCGCTGCCCGTCCCGCTCAATGCCCAGGAGCGCAGGGCGGCCGACCTCAAAGTTCATACCCGCCACGTCCCATTCGACGCGCCGGTGGATGGGAACTTCGTTGATTGCTACAACCCGGTCACCGGGATGCAGACCCGCGCGTTCCGCAACGCTGCCAGGCTCCACCGTCCCCACGATGAGCGAAGGGCTACTGACATCCCAGAGAATTCCGAGCGGTCCAGGCCCGGCGAAGAAGGGCGAGGCGGTGTACATCTGTAGACCGAAGAAGGTCAGGAACGACGCCGCGACGATGTACATCCACCACGGAGCGCGGAAAAAAGACACAGGCCTCCGGCTGCGAGCACGCAATGAGGCGCGATTATAACAGGGGTCAGCAGATCATCGGCGCAGGCCCGCACTCCATCACCCGCGTTCCTTTTTCCCGCTCGCCGCGCTCAGCAATATGGTCTGGCCCACCGCCACTCGTCCTCTGCGAGTGACCGTGCCATAGATTCCCGCATAGTTCTGGTTCGCGCCCACCACCGCCTTCATCACTTCTGGCGCCGGCGCCGCCGTGTCAGGATCAAGGTTCACCATCGAGCAGCGAAGGTCGCGCATCGTGACCGCAATGGCCGGGGCGTCGTCCCCCTCGCCGAATTGGAGCACTCCGCCCACCCACTCGTCCTCCTGGAAGGGAACCGATCGCAGGGAACGGACCACAACGTTCGGGCGAAATCGTCGCACCTCCAGGCTCCGCCCTGCGAGTCGTCCGATCTCGTGCACCGTATCCAAGGCGATCACGGAGATGCTCGCTTCATCGAAGATGCCATGCCTCAACTGCATCATCTCGACGGGAGCCCCGTACCGGCGTCCGACGTCTTTGGCCAAGTCCTGCCCGAAGACAGGCAGCTCTTCGCCATCCGGCGTGCGAATATGCGTAGGAAGGTCTCCCTGAGCACCGTGGTCACGGCGGAGCGGAGCAAACCGGAGCAGGTCGGGAAGCTTGCTTGCTGTCAGCCACGGCATCCCGCTGCGGTCATCCATCCGCCGGAAAGCCAGGCGTCTGTCACCCTCGAGGCCGTACCAGCCCAACTGGGCGAGCTCGAGTGGTTCGCCGCCCATGGACTTCACGGGATACCGAAAGATCGCCTCCACCTGTCCGATTTCTATGTGCATGCTCGATCCGAGTCCGCCCCACAGCGTATCACTGGAACAACCGAGCGCGCTTTGGCGGGTGGCCCAGGTAAGCTTTGGGTGCCCCACTCATTCGCGCTCTTTGCGAATAAGTGGGGCGTCACTACGGCCCTCACTTCACCATGACTCCCGCCGGGTGCCCAACCCTTCTCGATTTTCGAAGGGTGGGCGCTGTTTATCCGTCACGCTGACAGTTTTCGCCAAAATCGCTGCCCGACCGCGTCAGCAAACGTTGATAATCTGTTGCCTTGTGATCGGTATTAAGGGGGCTGGTCCACCTTTGATTCTTTCACTGTTGCTACTGTCACGACTGAGGCTGCCCCACCTTTCGCGGTTTTCGAAAGGTGGGCATCACGGACCTTGACCGCGAAATCCCAGGGAGACACATCCGAGGCTCCCACCCTTGCAAAGAACGCAAGGATGGGGCACCCTCATCGGTGGTGGTGATGTCGAGAAAAACAAAGGTGGGCCACCCGCCCCACCCGCCTCTCCCTTGCTCGGAAGTGTGCGTAACGGGATCTGCTGACGACATCCGCCGATTGAATAAGCTCATAGATTCCGAACCGGGAAGCACGGTAAGTGTCACGGAGTGACCTGAAGAGGCGCACATGAACTGGAAAATGTGGTTTCTCTCTTGCTGCTTGTCAGCGGTTCTTCCTCTGGCTGCGGGGGCACAGGCGGCAGCACCAAAGGAAGCATCACAATCTAACGACAAGGCACAAAGCGTGGCCGTCCCCGCGCAAGTTGCTGCGCTCCTTCGTCCGATCTTGGATGAAAAACAAAAGGGTGCCCAGCACGATGAGAGTCGGCTCAGCAAACTGCTGTACGGCGTAACTCAGAAGCAGGGGCACACTGCCGACGAAGCCCTGGTCGTCCTAATGTGTTTCGATGTTGGAGAGTCACAAGAAGAGACCGATGCCGTGATTGCTCGCGGCAAGAGGATGCTGCCTCTCCTGAAAAAATATCAGGACAAAAAACCAAAGATTGCTGGCCGCACATATCCCGATTCCATGTTGAAGGGTACTTCCAGCAAAGCAGATACTTTCGAGGGTGCTGCTAAGGCCATCAACCACGGCTGGCACAGTACTGCGGACAACCCAGAGGGGTAGAGAGCATTTTCCAGGAGTGGCACGGTGAATATCAACGATAGCGCAGTCAGGCTGGTGGCGGGTGCCCCACTCATTCGCGCTCTCTGCGAATGAGTGGGGCGTCACTACGGCCCTCACTTCACCATGACTCCCGCATACCCCACCACCATATTCCGATCGCCTGACACATCCCCCGACGTGGCGTAGCGCACCAGTTCGGCGCGGGTGGCGCCCAGTTGCACGGCGGCGGTCAGCATGGCCACCGTCGGCCCAAAGCCGCACATGCTGATGTCTTCCTTCACCACCACATCGAACAGCCCGCGCGCATCCAGCGCCAGGATGCGGTCAATCGCCTTGTGGTCCTTCTCCCGCGTTACCTTGTCGTTCTCGTAATGGTTCATGTCGCTCGAGGCGATAATCAACACCGCTTCGCTCTGGGCTTCGACCACGTCACCAATGGCTTCCCCCAGCGCCTGCAGCACTTCGAACTGGCCGGTGCCCAGTGCGATCGGCACAAAGGTGAAATGCGGCCGGCGCGCTTGCAGAAACGGCAACTCGACCTCGACCGCATGTTCGCTGCGGTGGGCAGCCGCATCCTCGGTCAGCAGCGGGAACTGCTGCTTGAGGGTGTCGGCCAGCTCGGAGTCGATGTTCACTGAACCCAGCGGCGTCTCCCAGGCGCCCGCGCTCATGATGGAGACGGGATGTCCCATGCCGGTGTGGTTGGGACACATCAGGATGCAACGCCGTGGAATGTGCAGCCGGGCAAAGACCGCGCCGGCCACGTGACCGGAATACATATAGCCGGCATGCGGGACTACGCAGCCGACGGCGGAAACCGCTTCCTGCCGGGGTGAGAGGTACGACTGCACATCGGCCAGCAGGACATGGGCATTTTGCGGATAGAAGCGTCCGGCGACAGCCGGATGGCGTACCGTCGCACTCATCAGACACCTCGCTTCCTCGGCGGCGACGCCGGCGAGCCGCGACTTAGTCGCCCGGGCTGGCCGCCGTCAGGGCGCGGAACAAGGCCGCACTCTTTTCCAGAGATAGGGCTTCCGCGCGCAGGTCGGCCTTCACGCCGGACTTCTCCAGCGCCACGCGCAGAGCGTCCGGCCGGTACTGCGACTTGAGATTGTTCCAAAGAGTCTTGCGTTTTTGTCCGAACGAGAGCTTGAGGAAGTTGACGAAGTCTCCCTCCGCCACGCGCAAGCTTTCCACCCGCGGCGCCATGGTAAGGCGAACGACGGTGGACTGCACCTTGGGCGGAGGCGAAAACGCTCCCGGCGGAAGCGTAAACAGGGTCTCGACTTTGGCGTAGAGCTGGGTGGTCGCCGAAAGCAGTCCGTACTCGCTGCCTCCCGGAGGCGCCGCCAGACGGTCAGCGACCTCGCGCTGCACCATGATCACGATGGTCTCGAAGTATTGGCGATACTCAAACAGCCGCAGCAGGATGTCGGAGGTGATGTAGTAGGGAAGGTTGCCGACGACGCGCACACGCTCCGGTGTGAACTCCATCCCCGGGCGGGTGCTTCCGGGCTTGGGCCCGAACAGAGTGTCAAAATCAATGGCCAGGATATCGCCTTCGATGATCTCAACGTTCGGCGCCAGGGTGAACTTCATGCGTAATTGCGCGGCCAGCACCCGGTCCAGTTCGATCGCGATGAGACGGCGCGCCCGCTTGGCCAGCAGGGAAGTGAGCGCGCCCCGGCCCGGACCGATCTCCAGCACGGCGCTTTGCGAAATATCTCCGAGCGCTTCGACGATGCGCAACGCGGCCGAGTCCTCAACCAGGTAGTGCTGCCCCAGCTTTGGCTTCGGCCGACTGGGACGCGGGGTAGAGACCTTTGGCACGTTGACCCTCTTTCTTCCCGGCAGTTAAACTGACAAGTTCATCCCGCGAGAGCTGCTGTGCAGGGGTGCTGCCGTATTCGGCACATCCTTATCATAGCCTGCGCACCAGCCGCCTCGCACCTTGGGAGGAGTGGTCTTGATGCATATTGCTTTCGTGGCCTCGGAGTGTGTGCCGTTTTCCAAGACTGGCGGGCTGGCGGACGTGGTGGGCGCCCTGCCGCGCGCTCTGGCCGCCATGGGACACCAGGTCAGCGTCTACCTGCCACGCTACCGCCAGACCAAGCTCAGCGATCCTCAGACGGTGGTGCGCAGCATCACCGTGCCCTTTGACGACCGCTACCGCTTCTGTTCGGTGGTGAGCGGCGGCAGCCACGCTTCCGGCGTGCACTTTTACTTTGTGGAGTACCCGCCCTACTTCGATCGCGAGGCCCTGTACGGCACCTCCACGGGGGACTATCCCGACAATGCCGAACGCTTTGCCCTGTTCTCCCGGGCAGTGCTGGAGGCCACGAAGATTCTGGGGGTTCCGCATGCCTTCCACTGCCACGACTGGCAGTCGGCCCTGGTGCCCATCCTGCTGCGCACTCAATATGCCGAGGACCCTGCCTTTCGCGATGTGGCCACGGTGTTCACCATCCATAACATGGGATACCAGGGTCTTTTCCCACCCGACACCCTGCCCCTGTTGACGCTCCCCTGGGACCTGTTCACCATCTCCAAGATGGAGTTCTTCGGCAATGTGAACTTCCTCAAGGGCGCGCTGGCGTACTCCGATTTCATCACCACAGTCAGCCGCAAATACAGCCAGGAAATCCAGACCACGGAATTCGGCTTCGGCCTGGAAGGCGTGTTGCGCAACCGGGCCGCGACCGTCACCGGGATTCTCAACGGTGTGGACTACGACGAATGGAGCCCACAAACGGATAAATTTGCTGTCGCCAGGTACTCGCCGGAGGACCTCAGCGGCAAAGCCAAGTGCAAGGAAGATCTGCTGGCGGCTTTTGGCGTGACCCATGCCGACCTGCGCCTGCCTGTGATCGGCATCGTCTCGCGCTTCGCGGCGCAGAAGGGCTTCGACCTCATCGCGCAAGTGATGGACCGGCTGGCGCGGGAGGAGATGATCGTGGTGGCCCTGGGCAATGGCGACAAGCAATATGAAGAGATGTTTCTGCGCCTGCAGAAACAATTCCCGCAGAAGATCGCGGTCAAGGTTGCGTACGACAACGCTCTGGCCCACAAGATCGAAGCCGGCAGTGACATGTTCCTAATGCCCTCCCGCTACGAACCCTGCGGCCTGAACCAGATCTACAGTCTGAAATACGGCACCGTTCCGGTCGTGCGCGCCACCGGCGGTTTGGACGATACCATCGAGCCCTGGGACCCGCGCACCGGGAAGGGAACCGGCTTCAAGTTCAGCGAGTACAGTGGCGAAGCGCTGCTGCTCACCATCAAACAGGCGCTGCAGGCTTTCCGCGACCGGACCTCCTGGCAGGTGCTGATGCGCAACGGCATGGCCAAGGACTTCTCCTGGAACGCCTCGGCCAAGGAATACGTGCGCATCTACGAGCGGGTGCGGCAGGCACGGGCCGCGGGGGCAGCGTAGCCGCCCCTTCGCGGAGGAAAATCTTAAACCGCAGAGAACGCTGAGCCAGGCCGCGAAGGACGTGGAGAACAGTCACTTGTTCCCAGGGACATCCCTCCGTGCCCTAGCGAACTCTGCGGTTTAAGGTTTCGGCGCCGCGCTCAGGAGGTCAAGAACACGGCGCCCACGCCGTCGGAGAAAACAACCCGTTGCTTACCGGTGGTGCATGCTCTTAGCGGGATGGTGCTCCAGATGCTGCGCCGCACCCGCTAGTTCAGAGACGTAGCGATCTATACAGAAGCCATCAAAGAGCGCATTGCTGGTCAGGCGAGTGAAGTTGCTGCCGTCCAGGTTCATGCGGTAAATCTCGTAGCCGCCGGACCCGCTTGCGGTGTCGTCCCGGTTGGAGTTCAACAGAATCATGTCGCCGAGAATCAGGGGATCGAGGTTGTAACCCTTGTTATCGGTGAGCATGGTCACGTTGCTGCCATCCGCGTTCATGATGAATACGTTTTCCACCCTCGACTCTGAGCTATAGTCGACACGGTTGAACACGATCTTGCTTCCATCCTTGGTAAACGAAGGCATCTCGTCCCAGACGTCGGCCTCGGCCCAAGGGTTGGTAATCATCTGTTGATTGGTGCCATCGGTGTTCATGGTAAAGATGCCGTCAAATTCGCCGAGGGTTTCGTTGTAACCCCAGATCTCGACCGCGATCTTGCTGCCATCGGGAGAGAAGGTGGGCGCCCAGGTGTTCTCGGTGCCCACTAGGAGCGGCAGGACCTGCTCGCCGGTACCGTCCACATTTCTGACCACAATGAACTCGCCGCAAAAGACATCGCAGCCGCGGTAAGAGTTGTACACAACCTTAGTACCGTCGGGCGAGAACTGTGGCATCAGGTCCTGGTAGCTATCGTTGGTAACCTGAACCAGGCCAGTGCCGTCGGCGTTGCCCACCCAAATGTCCCATTGCTCGCTGGGGTGGTCCACGGTGCCGCCCCACAGGTCAAGAAGTACCTTATCGCCCTTCGCGGAAAGGACGATGGACCACATGTGGGCGTTCACCACTTCGCCGGTGGACGGATCCTTAACCTCGGTCGCGGTGAACACGATATTGTTGCCGGTGGTGACGAACTTCCCCAGCACAGGGATAAACTGGTTAGCGGTGCTCGATTCCCTCAGAAAGGCGAAAGCGCTGGTCTGGGACGGGACGATGGGTTTGGACTCGTTTCCGCAACTCACACAGAAAAGCGCAAGAAGAATAAGAACCAGGGAAGCAAAGAAAACCTTCCGCATGGAGATCTCCCGGGAGATGAAGATGACATGCCAGCAGAGCGAAGTGGGGGAAATCAAGGGCGGTGGCCCGAACGCACACCGCTATTCCTTCGTGCAGGCAAGTGTCCACGGGGGCAGACAGTCCACCTCCACGTACAGCTAACCGAATACACCCGTTGGGGGGAGGGAAGCTAGTACCAGGCAAGGTCAATCGACCAAGATGCCGGTGACGCATTCCTGATCCGGCACGCCTCCCTATACGGGAAGTCGCCCCTGCCCTGCGTAATCTCGTTCTGGGGCTGCTAGAATCCGAACATTGCTCCCCCGCTGCCATGGTCTTATTCCTCAGAACCATCTTTCACGTTGATATGGACGCGTTCTTTGTGTCGGTGGAAGAGTTGTTTGATCCTGAGCTGAAGGGGAAGGCTGTCGTCGTCGGGGGGCAGCGGAACGAACGCGGCGTGGTGTCGGCGGCCTCGTATGAAGCCCGCAAGTTCGGCGTGCACTCGGCCATGCCGCTGCGCACCGCCGCCAAACTCTGTCCCCGGGCCATCTTTGTGGATGGCCATCCCGAGCGGTATCGCGAGTATTCCGAGCGAGCCTACCGGGTGCTGAGCTCGTTCTCACCGCTGGTGGAGATGGCCTCGATCGATGAAGCCTATCTTGACATGACCGGCACGGAACGGCTGCACGGCCCACCCTTGCGCGCCGCCCACAACCTTCACCAGAGGATGAAGTCGGACACCCGGCTGAATTGCTCCATCGGGATCGGAAGCTCGCGGCTGATCGCCAAAGTTTCCTCAGCGAAGGCCAAGCCCAACGGCGTGCTCTGGGTGGTGCCCGGCCAGGAGGCACGGTTCCTGGCTCCGCTGGATGTGCGCGACATTCCCGGCGTCGGTAAGGTCACCGAGCAGAACCTGCATGCGCTAGGCATTCAGAGAGTGGGCGATCTCGGCCGCTTCGAAGATTCTTTCCTCGAGCAGCACTTCGGGAAGTGGGGGCTGGCGCTGGCGGGCAAAGCGCGTGGCGAGGATGCCGGGGGCTGGTTCGACAACGAGGTGGGTGCTGACATCGACGCCAAGTCCATCAGCCACGAGCACACCTACAACCAGGACACGGGCAATGCCGAGCAGCTGGAATCCACCCTGATGCGACTCTCCGAAATGGTGGGCCGCCGCCTGCGGGAAAGCGGATTGCACGCGCGCACCATCCAGCTCAAGCTACGCTACAAAGATTTCACGACCATCACCCGGGCCCACACCCTGCCAGCACCCACCCAGCTCGATACCGAGATCTTCGAACAGGCGCGGGCATTGTTCCGCAAGAACTGGCGCAAGGGTGGGGAGGTGCGTCTGTTGGGGGTGCACGCGTCTTCGTTTGAACGGCAGCCGGATCAGGGAGACCTGCTCGAAGGCGCACGCCGCGAACGCTGGAAGCAGGCGCTCTCCGCGGCCGATCGCCTGCGCGACAAGTTTGGCGAGTCGAGTGTGGCCCTTGCGAGCGGGATGAAAGGTAGCTTCCGCGAACGCATTCACGAGAACCCCGCAGGACTGCCGGGGAAAACCAGAAAACCTTAAACCGCGAAGCTCGCGAAAGTCACGCAAAGGTCGCGAAGGACTATGCGACCGGCCCTCGATTTTCTATGCGGTCTTTGCGAGTCCTTAACGTCTTTTGCGGTCAAAGGTTTTCAGTGCGAGGCGGCCAGCAGGGTCCCCACGCCGGGTTTGTAGCCATAGAAATCCGCCACCAAGTGCAGGTACTGAATGATGCGCTCGTCATATTCCTGCTTCAGCGGTGCGGTAAGCAGGCTGTGCTCGGCGTTGGGATCGCGGCTCAGGTCAAACAGGAAGCTCCGGGCCGGGGAGTCGTAGGTCGCATACAGGAACCTGCCGTTGTCCGTCAGCAGGCCATATACCGCGCGTTCGTCGGAGGCGAGAAACAGTTCGCTGCGCCGGTAGGGCTCCAGTTCCCGCTTGTCCTCGACGAACAAAGGGTGACCGTAAAGCGGGTTCGAACGGATCGGCTGGTGCCCCAGCAGGTAATAGAGCGAGGGAGCAATGTCGGTCAGCGCCGACAGGCCGCTGTCGTCGTAGACAAACTTGTTGCGCATGCTGACCGGCAGATGCACCAGCAGGGGCACGCGCATGACCTCCGGGTAGATGGAGAGGGAGTGGCTGTAGCGACCGAACTCGCCGGTAGCGTCGCCGTGGTCGGAGGTCAGAATGATGATGCTCTTGTCATACAAACCGCGCGCTTTGAGATAAGTGAAGAAGTTTCCCATGCATTCGTCCACCTGGTGGACCTCGTAGGCGATACGGTTGCTGAAGCCGGGACGGATGCGCCAGTTTTCCGACGTCATCCTCGGCATATCGTTGCTGGCGAACTGATGCACGTTCATGGGTTGGGCATAAAACAGCACCGGGCGGCTCTTGTCAGCGCGTGAATCCAATGTGCTCTCGGTTTGCTGGATGGTGGAACAGACTTCAAACCGGTTCCACAGCGGCTTGTCGGTGTCGAGCTTGATCAGGTCATCGGTCGGAGACAGTATCTGGCTCAACACGGTGTCGTAACTGACCACCATCTGATAGCCGTCTGCCTTGGCCAGCTTCTCCAGGCCATTTACTTTGGAGAAAGGCTGCATGTAATGCGCGTGCAACAGTATGGCACCGGACCAGATGGCGGGCTCCGACAGCGTCGTCCCGGCGTACTGGGTGTAGACGTTGCGAAGCGCGATGCTGTCACGGGCAAAGGCGTCCAGATTGGGCGAGAAGTCCGCCTTCGGATTGTAGGCGCCGAGGTAATCAGGACGGAGCGAGTCGATCACAAAGATAAAGATGTTCGGGCGCTCCTGGGTCGTGGGAACCAGTTGATCGACCAGGTCCACGTCCGTCTTTGCCTCGGCGTCGCGGATATTCGTGTATTGCCGCAGGATGCGGCACAGATCGCCGCAGGGTATCTCGCGAGAATTGCCGAGAACGTAGTGCGCCAGTTGGAAAGAAGAATCCTGGGCGGCGTACTTGTCCAGGGCGCGCGAGACATCGTCATCGGTGGAGCCCAAAGGTTTTGCCCAGAAGATTTCCGACGCTTGCAGCCCCTTATAGAAGAAGCCACTCAGCAACAGGACGCCGACGATGGTGACGACCGAGTAGGTTGCACGGCACGGGCGGAGAGAATAGACGCAGATGCTCAGCATCACCCAGAAGAACAGGGTGAAGGTATGTTGCAGCACCCCGTTCCAGTCGCCGCCGACGATGAGGGTGGGCAGGGCCACTGCCAAGGCGGACAGAACGAGGGCGGTGACCAGGGGCAAAAGCTTGATGCGGCGGCCTTCGCTTTGCCCGTGCATCCGGTCAGAACTCACGAACGGCAACACCAGGGACCCAAGGAAAAGGGTCAGCGCCGCGGCCAGGGAGGCGGCGTAGGCGTGGGCCGGCACACCCTCGAAGGTCAAGGCGCTGTTCAGGAAGCGGACCAGGATCGTCCAGAGAATTGTGAACACGAGCAGCCCGGTGAGCGCCAGGCGCAAGCTCTTCGGACGTCGCGTTTGCCGGCCGGCGATGCGGACCAAGTTCAGGGCCGACAGCACGATGATCGCCACCAAAACGTGCGAAATCACGCTCCAGGTAGTGAGTTCCAGCCGGGCAGAATCGAAACTCCACGAGCGCTTTTCGACATAGGCCCGCACTTCGACGCCTGTGACGTAGAGCAACGCGGCGGAGACAGCGACCATGACCGCACTGGAGTAAACGAGCAGCGACCCGCCGTCGTCTTCGTCAGCCTGCGCCGGCCAGTGTTGCCGGATGTTCAGGGCAGCGGTCAGGGCGAGTGGTGCTAGCGCCGCCAGGCTCCACCAATACGCGGTCGAGTTGTTCTGCAGCGTAGGCATGAAGGGCCGGGCGATGACATAAACTCCGGCCACGGCCAACGCGCCGAAGAGCAGAAGGTATCCGCGGCGCTTCTTCATCGGCCAAACCGCGATCGCCACCGCGGTCAGGCCAAGCCAGTAAAGAAGTCCCTGATGATGCACGAACCACGGCATCCATTCGTAAGCCGGGGCCTTGATCAGCGCAAAATAGGTGTACGGCAGGAACGCCAGCAAGCAATACAGCGAGGTGAGGACGAGGTACATTCCCCACACCAGCTTCAATAGGGTCAACGACCAAGTCCGCAAGATGAATGATCCTTTGCGAGTTCAGAGTTGCTGCAGTCGGAGCTATGCCCATGATTGTGGGCCCGGGCGGCCTCTCCGTGCAAGGTACCGGGCGGGCAAGCCCCAAGTCCTGCGATGACTAAAGTACCCTTCGCCTATTTACTGGGTTGCTGCTACAAAGGGGACTGCGCTGACGATCTGCTGTATGTTTAGCGAAGGGGTATCCCACTTGGAACCAACCAACTCAGCTATGCCAAAATCGCAAGACCGCGGATCAGTGGCCCCGGCTTCATCGCGCATGTTTCTGTTTGCACGCAATTTCTTCAAGTTTCCTGCCATGCTCGGGTCCCTGGTGCCCAGTTCGCGCTTCCTGGTCAACGACGTTCTCTCGCAGGTGGATTGGGAGAAGGCGGAGGTAGTGGTGGAGTACGGGCCGGGGGTGGGCACCATCACCCAGGAGATCCTGAAACGGATGCGTTCGGATGCCTCGCTGGTGGCGCTGGAGCTGAATCACGAGTTTGTCGGGTTCCTGCAGGAGCAGATCCGGGACCCGCGGTTGCACGTGGCGCATGCTTCGGCATGCAAGGTTCGGGATGTGCTTGCTGGCCTGGGGCTGGCGCACGCGGACTATATCATCTCGGGAATTCCCTATAGCACCATGCCTGATCCGGTCCGGCGGCAGATCCTGGAGGAATCGAGGCAGGCGCTCGATCCCGAGGGCGCTCTGCTGATCTACCAGTTCACCCGCACGGTGTTGCCTTACCTGGAATCGAGCTTCGGATCGGTGCAACAGAACTTTCAGCCGTGGAACATATTGCCGGCCCGCATCTTCCATTGCACGCCGTAAGTCGAGCCGCTTCTTTGAAAGCGCGGCTCCTAGCCGCGCCGTAACGGGATAAAGTGATCCCGGCTTCAGCCGCTCGGGGCCTCGGTTCAATCGCGGCGTAACCGTTGTTAAAGGCGTTTACACTCACAACCCGGTCAATGAGTGTAATGGCGATGTTACGACAGGAACCTGCGGGGATAGCTTACGAGTGGCCGACCATCCGTCCGGAATCGTCGGCAGGACCTATCCCCGTCGGATCTCCCGTTCGCGTAGCCAGGTGAAGATCACTGGCGTCACGATCAGCACGTGCAACAGCGAAGACACCATGCCGCCAAGCACCGGGGTGGCTAGTGGTTTCATGACTTCGGCTCCGGTTTGGCCAGACCACATCAGCGGCAGCAGGCCGGCTACGACTGTGGATACCGTCATCACTTTGGGACGCAAACGCAGCAGTGCGCCTTCCATCACCGCTTCGTGCAATCCTTGCACCGTGAGCGTGCCCATTGCCGCTTTCTTGCGGGCCACAGCTTCCTCCAGGTAGATCACCATGACCACACCAGTCTGCACCGCAGTGCCGAACAGCGCGATAAAGCCGACCCAGACCGCAACCGAGAAGTTGTAGCCCAGGATTTTCAGCAGGAAGATGCCACCCGTCAGGGCGAAAGGTACCGCGAGCATGACGTGCAGCGCTTCTTTGAGCGAATCGTAGATCTTATAAAGCAGGATTGACATGATGGCGAACACTGCGGGGATGACCAGCATCAAGCGGCGACGCGCGCTGAGCTGGTTCTCATATTGCCCGCTCCACTCGATGTAGTAACCAGGAGGCAGTTTGACCTGGCGGGCTACAACTCGCTGGGCTTCAGTCACGAATGAGCCCACGTCGCGGCCTCTTACGTTCATCAGCACCGAGCCCCGCAGCAGGCCGTTCTCGCTGCTGATCATCGACGGGCCCATGACGACGCGGATCGAGGCTAATTGGGCCAGCGGAATCTGCGCGCCGTTTGGGGCCGCGACCAGCACGTTTCGCAGCGCTTCGGGAGTCTCGCGGAAGTCGCGAGCGTAGCGCACACTGATGGGTAGTCGCTGGCGGCCGTCAATCGCGGTGGTGAGGTTCTTTCCCCCGATAGCAGTCTCAATCACGTCCTGTACATCGCCCACACTGATTCCGTAACGTGCAGCAGCTGAACGGTCGGTCTTGATCTCAAGGTAAGGCGCGCCGGTAATGCGCTCGGCGTAGAGATCAACGGAGCCAGGCACGCGCTGCACCACTTGCTCGATTTCACCGGAGAGACGCTCGATCGTGCTCAAGTCCGAGCCGAATATCTTGATGCCGACCTGGGTGCGGATGCCAGTCGAGAGCATGTCGATGCGATTGCGAATCGGCTGAGTCCAAATGTTGGTCACGCCGGGCATACGCAGTTTGGTATCGAGCCGCTGCAGAATGTCTTCTTTCGTGGTTCCAACGGGCCACTGATCGCGTGGCTTGAGCGTGATAATCGTCTCGGTCATGTTGATCGGTGCGGGATCGGTGGAGGTGTCAGCGCGCCCGATCTTGCCCACCACGTTCTCCACCGCCGGGTCCTGGGCGATGATGCGGTCCTGTTCGCGCAGGATCGCGGTGGCTTTCGTCAGCGAAATGGCGGGATCGGTGATGGGCATAAACATCGCGGTTTCTTCGTTGAGCGGCGGCATGAACTCAGAACCAATCGTTGTAGCCAGCGCCATCGCGAAGATAAACAACACAGCAGCGCCGGTCATGGTTGCAATGCGGTGCCTGAGGGCCCAGGTCAACGCGGGTTTGTAAAGCCGCTGCAGGAAATGCATCACGGGATTGGCTTCTTCTCGATGCAACTTTCCTCGGATCAGCAATGTGCACAGCACCGGCACCAGGGTGACTGCGATCAGGGTGGAACCCACCATGGCAAAAGTCTTGGTGAAGGCCAGTGGGTGGAATAGCTTTCCTTCCATGCCAGTGAGCGCGAACACAGGAATAAAGGCCAGGATGATGATGGTCATGGCGTAGAAGATCGGGCGCCCGACCAAGCGGGTCGCTTCCAGAGTGATCTGAATGATCTTCGAGCGATACTCGCCATGTTCCGCAGCGTAGGCCTCCGCATGCCGGATGACGTTTTCGGTCACGACGATGCCTGCGTCCACCAGCACGCCGATCGCGATGGCGATTCCCCCAAGCGACATGATGTTCGAGGAAATCCCGAAGTAGTGCATGAAAAGGAATGCCGCCGACACCGCCAGCGGCAGAGGCAGGGTGACGATGAGAATGCTGCGGAAATGCCAGAGGAAGATCACGTGGGCGAGCGTCACCAGCAGAATCTCCTCGATAAGCGCATGTTTCAGCGTGTCCACTGCATGGTGGATGAGGGTGCTGCGATCATAGAAAGATGTGATGTGGACTCCCGGCGGCAGGCCCGGCTCCAGGTCTTTGATCTTCTGCTTGACGGCATCAATCACTTGTAATGCGTTTTCGCCGGAGCGGATGACAATCACTCCGCCGACCGCTTCCTTGCCCTCCCGATCCAGCACACCCCGCCTGAAGTCTGGCCCGAGGTGCACGGTAGCGACATTTCGCAGATAGACGGGGGTGCCACCGTTTGCGGTGAGCACGATGCTTTCGATGTCGGCAATCGAGCCGATCAGCCCGATGCCGCGTACAGCCATCTCCGTGTCGTTGACCTCCATAACCTTCGCGCCGACGTTGGTATTACTCCGCTGGATGGATTCGAACACCGTGCGCAACGGGACGTTATAGGCCCGCAGCTTCACCGGGTCCACATCCACCTGGTACTCGCGCAGAAAGCCTCCCACTGTGCCCACTTCGGCGACTCCCGGCACCGAGTTCAGCTGGTAGCGGATGAACCAGTGCTGCAGGGAGTGCAGCGTGCCCGGGTCGTACGGGCCATCGACGGTGTACCAGTACACCTGACCGACCCCCGTAGCATCCGGGCCGAGTACGGGTGTGACTCCTTCCGGCAGGATCCCGGAAGAAAGGTTCAGCTTCTCCAGCACGCGGGCGCGGGCAAAGTACAGGTCCACGTTGTCTTCGAAGATCAGGTTGATCATCGAGAAGCCGAAGGCGGAGGAGGAGCGCACCGTCTTGATGCCCGCCAGCCCCTGCAGGTTGACGGTGAGGGGATAGGTAATCTGGTCTTCGACTTCTTGCGGACTACGGCCCGCCCAGTCAGTGAAGACGATGACTTGGTTTTCGCTGAGGTCCGGGATGGCATCAATCGGCGTGCGCAGCAGCGCCCAGTAACCCCAGGCGGCGAGCACGAGGTATGCCAACAGGACGAGGCCTCGATTCTTGAGTGAGAATTCGATCATTCGTTGGATCATCGGAGCCTCTCCTTATTTTGCGTTCAGGCTGCTGCGGTAGCTGGTGAGTAGTTGCCCGCCCCGGCTCACCTCCACCGTGACCGCCCACGTGCCGGGTGTCGGCACCTTGATGCTGCCCGCGTAGTCAGAGCCCTTCCAGCTGAGAACCGCCGCTTCACGCGCTTCAGCCATACCCATGGCCGGCATCGCCGGCATGAACAAAGTGACTTGGACTTGAGCATCAGGGACGGGTTTTCCCTCAGCATCCTGTACTGAGACGTGAAGCGTGGCTTGCGTGCCACCCTGCGGAGTCGTCGGATCACTGCGAAACGACACTTTGAATTGCGCAGATTGGGGAGCGGTCTGCTGATTGAACTCCTTTGACCCGCCGAACATGCCGCTCATGCTGCCGGTGATGCGGGTCTGGGAGTCGAGCAGGAAGTTGCCTTCGGTTACGATGCGTTCGCCGCCACGCAGGCCAGCCAGTACCGGGTAATAGCCGTCTGCGACCGTCCCCAACTGAACTTCGTGGGCTTCAAAGACTCCATCGCTCTTGGCCATATACACCAGCTTGCGCTCTCCGGTGTTAACAACCGCCGAACGTGGTACAGCCAGCATGCTCTCTCCGGAGGTCACAGCAAACCGGGTTTGCACGAACATCCCGGGACGCAGCCGCATGCCCGGATTCGCCACCTGGATGCGCGCCGCCGTGGTGCGCGTCTGTGCGTTGACCATGGGTTCAAGGAAGCTGATTCGCCCGCGCAATCTTGTGCCGGGCAGAGACTCTGCGGTCACGTCCACGGCTTGTCCGACCCGCACTTGGGGCAGATCGGCCTCGTAAATGTCAGCCTTGATCCACACCGTACTCAGGTCGGTCACGGTGTAGAGCACATCTCCGGCATTGACGTACTGGCCCTGCGTCACCTTGCGCTCGCTCACGATTCCGCTGGCAGGCGAGTAGATGGTGAGATCGAGCTGTGGCTTGTCGGAAGTTGCAATGGTGTCGATCTGTTGCGGAGTCAGTCCCCACAGTTCCAGGCGGCGACGGCTGGCCGTGATCAGGTCGTCGGCGCCAGAAAGCGCTTGCGGCTCCGCGCCGCTACCCAGGCGCCTGCGGTTCTCCAGTGCCAGCTTGTACTCCTCGGCACTGGTAAGCACTTCCGGGCTGTAGATTTCGGCAATCGGCTGGCCGCGCCGCACCGGTTGCCCGGTGAAATCCGCATGCAGCCTGTCGATGCGCCCACCGATCCGGGCGCTGACGTTGGCGAGCTGAGTTTCTGGCTCCTCCACTCGCGCCACAGCCAGTAGTTCGCGACGGATGGTACGCCGCTCGACCACTGTGGTCTGCAGTCCGATGGAGCGCTGCTCGTCTTCCGTAAGTTGCAGACTCGACACCGGCTCGGATGTGTCGGACGGCGAGGCTGCACTTTGCCCATGTCCGCTGTGCTGCGCCGCCTCACTTTCGGACGAAGGTTCATAAGCAACTTTGTCGGTCTTGGCCGCGCTGGCCTCGGGATGAATGAGGTGGGACGCGCCGAATAACACGCTGGCTAAGAGAAGACCAAGGACGGTTCCCGCGATGATCAGATACTTTTCACGAGTGGTCATTGCTTTACCTCCTGGCGCATTTGCACATTAACGGTCTCCGGTTCAGGGGAATTTGATGAACTGGCTCTGACGGTCCGGGGTAACGGCGTGCCGACGGCTCGCTCCAAATCTGCTAGTCGTGTTTCCAGATCCGAGACCGCACGGATATAGTCGAGTTCAACGTCGAGCGTGGTGTTCTGGCTGTCGAGCAGGTTGAGGTAGTCGGTGCGGTCGGTTTGGTAGGCTGCGACGGTGGCCTTGAGCACCGCTTGGGCTTGCGGACGCAGAGTGTCACGGTACAGGTCTACCAGCCGATGGGCCACGCGCGCCCGCACCAGGGACTCTTGGATTTCGGCAAAGACTGCGGCACGGCGGCTTTCATAGTCTGCTTTTCCCGCAGCGACCATGGCACTGGTCTCGGCAATCTCCGCGTTGTGGCGTCCACGATTCAACCACGGCAGGGTGACGGAAAGCTCCGCCATATAGGTGTTGCGATAGCGGGAGCCTTCCGGCATGAGCATGTAGCCGCCGCTCAGCGTGTAGTCAGGCTTCAAGGATTTTTCTGCCAGTTGCGTGCGGGTCTCGCTCTGCCGGATCGCCTCGGAAATGGCGGCCAGTTCCGGCCGGTTTTCGAGGGCCGTTTTCTCCAGATCGAGGAGTCCCGGAAGCGCTAAGGGCGGTGAGTAGTCGCCCACTACATCGAGCGGTGTGCCAGGATCGCGACCCAGCAAGGTGTTCAGGCGGGCGCAAGCAAGGTCGCCATCCTGCTGCAGCATGACCAGGTGCTCGACCAGGCGAGTGAGCGCGATCTGCGCTTTCAGCATGTCCGACTGCGGAACCTTGCCGACCACATACTTGATTCGCGCCGACTCCAGCCCCCGGCGTGCGAGCGCGGCTTGTTCGTCGTGGAAGCGGAGTCCCTCCTGGTTCTGCAGCAGCTCGTAGAAGGCTCTGCGGACCTGGGCGAGCACATCACGCTTTTTCGCCTCGACTTCCGCCTTTGCGATTTCGACGTCCGCATCTGCTACTTGCGTCCGCAGTTGGCGCTTGCCCCCACCAGGAAGGCTCTGGCTGTACATGAACATGTGCTGCGTCTGGTTGAGATCCCAGGGACGGCTGAGCGGGGTTCCCCAGCCGCGGTACATGAACGAGGGGTCATCCAGCGATCCGGCACTGCCTCGACGCGCCTCGACAACGGCGACCTGTCGCGCAGCAGCGCCGATTTCGAAATTATTGGCGAGAGCGGCTGATTCCAGTTCCGCCAGGGTCAGAGGGATTGTGGGTTGGTGACGGTGTTCCTGCGAGGCCAGCAGCATGCCCTCGGCGCTGGCGAGAAGATCGGGTTCGGGCGCGGGACGCTGAACGTCCTGTGCGCCTACCACCGCCACAGTCAAAAGTATGAGTACGCAAACTCTCAAAGCCTTCATCGCTATTCTCCACGAAAGAATCAGTGGTCACAGGGGCATTCCGGCAGAACTCCACGCGCATTTGCGCGCGCAGACACCGGCGCCGAGTATGAGGAATGAAGGCTTTCTAGATTCTCAAAACAGAAGGAGACGAGGGAGGGGCTTCAGCGGGAGGTGATTCACAAAAAGCCAGAGATGCCAGCGACGCTGTGAGGACGTCCGGCAGGGAAATGTGAGCGACAATCGGGACCGCCGTAGGGACATGCTCCAGCAATGGGCTTGCTTGCCCCCGGGTCAGAACCGCTTCCGGCCGGGTGGCCGCCTGACAGCACGGCTGACTGTCGGGCATCACTGAGTACTCACAACGCATCCCCATGGGATCGGAGCATTGTTGCTTGACTGGCGTCGTCACCAAGCATGGCAGGAGGCAGGCCACGACCGGCGTCACTGCCCAAAGCAGGACAGCACCAACCACAAACGTAATACGAATTCGGCTCGCAACCACTAGTCTAGGCTCCTTGGCTCACCTGCAAACGGGAGGCTTTGTAGAGTGAACTTCGCGCCCACCTAAATCACGATACCGACATGCCAGAACAATTTGCTGTGATTCTGATCACACGCAGAAGTACCTTAGTCACGCTGGTGCGGAGGTTATGTCCTTGCTTGTAGTGGGCTTACTTGAGTAGGAGATTGGTTGTTGTTGTAAGCGATTACACCAACAATCGGGGGTGCGGGTGACGAGCGACCTTTCGGCCCAATCAAGAAGTGCCTCCCGCCCATCCAGTCCTTTACAGGGGGCCTGGCGGCTGCGGCGTGACCGAATCCAGGCAGATAAACAGCCTGTGCGGTGGTCTAAAGACAGCTTCTCAACGGGGAAAGCCCAGCTTTGTGAGGCCTTGAACGGGCGCGCCTGAAGGCGCGCCCTATCGAAGCGAGGAAACTCATAGGTGAGTGCTGGCGGCACGGCTGAAACCGAGCCCTCCCGAAAATACGAAAGCCGGGACTCCCGGAATTGCTTCCAGGCCCGGCTTCGCTTACTTCAACTTGTTGAGGCTTCTTAGTTGCTGGAAGCCGTGTTGGCTGCGGTTGTGGGATTGGCCGTGCTTCCGCCGCTCATCATGCGGGTGAGCCGCGGGAAGAAGGGCGTGACTTCAAACGGCATCTTGTCGCGTGCGGACGTGATCGCCACCGGCGCCGTCTTGATCAGTTCGACCTGATTCGTCCACGGGTTGAGCTTCACGCGCCCGCCTAGAGGCAGGGCCGCGATCTGGTCCAGTTTGTTGTCGTCCAGGGCCGGGGCCGACGTCATCAGCAGGTTCATGCGGTCGATCTGTCCCTTGCTGTCGGTGAAGTTGTTGCCCAGGTGGGCGGTGAGCAGTGCGGAAAGCTGCGGCGCCCGCGTGGCCAGTTCCTTGAGAAACAATCCCGCCGTATCCAGCTTCTGGCTGTAGGGCGAGTTCTTCAGCATTTCCATGGCCTTCTTGTCGGCGGCCACCTCTTCCTCGGGCACGTGCCGGAAGCCGAAGTTGTTGTAGGTAGATTCATCGGAGAAGAGCATGCGATCGTTAAAGGCAAACTTGCTGCCCAGGTTGTGGCCCAGCACGATATGCGCCAGTTCGTGCGACAGCACCATGGCCAGGCTGGCTTCGTCGGGCAGCACGTCAATCAAGCCACGGCTGACGATGATGGTGTTGCCCACGCTGAAGGTCTCCAGCGGAGAAGTCAGCATGACCCGCGTCCGGATCGGCCGGGGCAGTTCGATGTTGTTGGTGACTTGCAGGTTGTTGACGACGGTCAGCAGGATCTTGTCGACCTCGCCTTCGGGAGCCAACAGGCCGGCATTCTGCAGGCGCTCGACCACGTTGTCTTCCGCCTGCTGCTGCCATTCCCGTTGCGCCTGCAGCGGGGAAGCATCGGCCGCAGCGGCGCTTTCGTCCTTCACGGTCGAATCCACCGTGATCGACGTGAGTTCATCTTCCTTGCCGTTCTTCTTCAGGTCGTAGCCCCAGATGCGGCTCTGCGCCTTGAAGGCCATCTTGTCCTTGGCCCCGTAGCTGAAGTCGCCTTCTTCGCTGTATATGTAAGACGGAACCCAGTAGCCGGGAATCAGGTTCAGACGCCAGCTATCCATGTGGAAGAAGTAGGCGTTCTTGGGGCGCGGGGCATAAGTGCCGTTTAGCCGCACGATGTTGTAGTCCTGGTCCTCGACCCAGATGCGGCCCAGGAAGCGGCCTTTGCCGGCATCTTTCTTGGGGGTCACGTCGAACACGATGCAGCGTACGTCGCCCAGGAACTCGCGGCGGACGTACTTGAAGTCGTAGTGGCCGCGGTCGAAGTCCTCGCGATCGGCGAAGATCATCCAGGAAAAGCCCATGGGCTTGTATTCGAACTTAAACAGCTTGCTGAAGCCGCCCAACATGCGGCTCTGGAAGCTCGTATCTTTCGAGAGGTAGTCGCGCCGGTCCACGGTCTCGCCCATATCCAGGCGGCCCAGGAAGTAGTGATCTTCCTTGGGAACCGGGCCGAGCTGCGGGTCGGGCTTCAGGTTTTGGAGATAGGTCTCGACCAGGGGCGTCCGAGTCTTGAGCATCTCCATCAGCGCATGCTCGCGCACGATGGCGCGGTCCACGACTTGATCCATGGTCGTGGGGGACGCTGCGCTCTGCGTTGGTGAAGCCGTGGGCTGCGCCGGCGCTGGCTGGGTTGCGGCCACTTGCGGCTGGGTTGCGGCGGGCTGCGCCGAAACTTCCTGCGCCGGGGCGGGATTGGCCGGTTGCGGCGCCTGCGCCGCCGGTTTCTCCCCCGCGGTCTGGGATGACGATTGGCCCGCCGTTTGCTGTGCCATTGCGCTCAGCGTGATCAGCAGGAAAGCGGTGACCATCCATTTCCAAGTACGCATAACTCTGTTCCTCTCTTTTTCAGTACCCCAATGTCAGTACGCCAACTGGAAAACCACATGTACGATTGCGGTCGAATCCACCGGTACGCCATTGCGCAGAGCGGGTTTGAAACGCATCTTGTTCGCGGCCGCGATGGCGGCCTCATCCAGCCCATGACCCAGGCCCCGCACCACGCGGTTCACGTGCAATTGCCCGCTCGCGGTGAAACTGACTTCCAATAAGACCTCGCCCTCGAGCTTGAGCTGGCGCGCTTCCTCGGTGTAGACCGGGTTGGGCTTGAAGGTGATCTGCACCGGCGTAGTAGGCGGCCCACTGTCCAGCTGGGGTTGCGGCTTGGCAACGGCTTGCGCCACCTGCTGGGAACCAAAACCACCGGTCTGCACTCCGCCACCGTAGCCTCGGCCGTTGCTGCGGCCATCGCCCTGGCCCGGTTGCGCGATTCCGTTGCCGAAGCCCGCGCTGGCAATCGTGCCCTTAATCCCCTTGGATCCACCGGTCCCGTTGCCTTGGCCGGAGCCTTGGGGCAGATCAAATGATCCTGCACTGGCAATCGTCAGCTTGGCATTGGGCTTGCCCTGTCCGGGGACACCGTTGGGATCGCCAAAGCCACCGGTCTGCACCTTCTGGATGGGTGCATTGACCGTGGGAGTGGCCGAACTGCCGAATTCTCCGGTATGGACAACCAGGGCCGGCCGCGCTCCGCCGGAAACCTGCTTCAGCACGGCAGGTGTGAAATTGTTGACCACGATCTTGGGAGGGGCTACCTCAGCTTCCGGACGCGTGCGGACATCGCGAGGAACGGTCAGCTTCGCAGTGGGGAATACGGGCGCCGGCGGCAGTAACTTGGCATGGGTTACAGGAGGAGCCTTGGGTGTGAACGGCTTGGGCTGCAGGCTCGGCATAGGGATAAGCTCGGTGACGTGATATTTCCGCGCCAGTTGCAGCCGATCCGGCCAGATCACCCCGATATTGATCAGAAACAGGAGGAGGAGAATCTCGAAGCCGTAGCTGGTGGCGAGCGTGCGCCAGTCCATCTTGCGCTCCGGCAGAAGCCCCAACTGAAAGTTGCGGGACGTAGCCATGCATAAGCTCCAAAGGAGACCCGAGCCTGGGGAAGGTGCTGCGGGTGGAATCTTTACGTTACGAGAGACAGGTGCAGGGGTAAACGTGCCTGCCGCCGGTGTACTTTGGTAACCCAAGTTGTGCCTGATGGGGAATCCGCCCGAAAAACGGACAAGAAAACCGCACAAGGCCCTGAACCGCGGAAACCCGGAGGTCGGCCGCTGCTCTATCCGCGGCCTAAGACGCGCCCACGCGCCTTTGCCGTGCAAAGGCATAGAAAACTGGGGCCCCTGCCAGGATCACTAAGGTGCCGAGCGCGGAGTTGCGGAGATTGTCGGTAAAGGTGTAGTAGAGGAGCACCGCCGATGCGATGACAAACAAAACGGGAACGATGGGATATCCCCACACGCGGTAGGGCCGCGCCGCCTGCGGATCGCGAGTCCGGAACACGAAAATGGTGCTGCCGGCAATCATGTAGAAGAGCCACTCAGTGAAGATGGCCAGCGAAAACAGTTGGCGAAAGTTCCCGCCCAGCAGCAGCAAGATGATGGCAAGCACGGCCTGCACGATGATCGCCATCGAAGGCGTGTGAAAGCGGGGATGGACCTCGGCCAAGGCCGAGAAGAAGTAGCGGTCGCGCGCGACAGCAAAAGGCACGCGCGCCCCGCTCATGGTGGTGCCATTGAGCGTGACCAGCATGGAGATGGCCATGCCTGCGGAGACAATGCTGGCGCCGAAACTGCCGAGCACCAGCCCGATGGCATCGGAAGCCGGCCTGGGCGAAGCCGCAATCGCAGAGGCGGGCAGGACATATTGCACCGCCGCATTCACCAGCATGTAGAGCGCGCCCACCGTGGCCACGCCCAGGATCAGTGCGATGGGAATGTTGCGTTCCGGCTGGCGGACTTCTCCGGCCACCATGTTCAGATCATTCCAGCCGTCATAGGCCCAGAGCGCCGCCACCAGTGCGGCCATGAAGCCCGCAATCCCACCCTTGGCTGCGCTATAGCTGCCGGCGAAATTGCTCCAGGCGCCCGAGCTGTAGCCGAATCCGATAACGACGATTCCCAGGATGATCGCTACTTTGAGCACCGTGAACACGAGTTGGAATTCGCCAGCTTTCTTGATGCCAATGTAATTCAGAAGAGAAATGAGTACGGTTGCGGTGATCGCCACCAATTGCCCATAGCTCACCGCGAACGGGACGGTGAAGATGTCCTTCGAGAAAAATGCAAAGACCGAAAACGTTCCTAGAATGCGGACCAGCCCGATGGTGACGGTGGCGATGGATGCAGGCTTGGCGATGACGAACCACGTCCAGGCGTACAGAAATCCGGCCAGGGGACCGTAGGCGTCGCGAACATAAACATATTCGCCACCGGCTTGCGGCTTCATCGCGCCCAGTTCGGCGTAGGTGAGGGCACCGAAGAAAGAGAGCAGACCACCCGCCAGCCATGCCAGGTACACCAGTTTGGCGGAGCCTACCGATTGCATCATCTCGGCGGGAACCAGGAAGATTCCGCTCCCGATGATGGTGCCCACAACTACAGCACTGGCATGGCTGACACCTAGGTCGCGTGCGAGCTCGGGGCGGGTGGATGCGCTCCTCTGTGCTGGTTGCAGCATTGAGGCGTCGAGTATACGTGAAGTCTCGACTGTGCTGGAACGTGCCAAGCGAAACCTCTAGCCACAGAGTTGTGCGAAGAAAATCACGGCCTAATCACAGGGCCTTCTCCGTGTTCTCTGCGATTCAAGATTTTGCGGTTTTCTCCGCGAAGAGAATGCTGACTGCGTATCCCACGGTGAATGTCACCACGGTCCCAATCGCTACCCACCATGTCCAGGGCACGCGTGTCCCCAACCACAGGTAGAGCTCGGTGACAAAGCCACACAGCATGCCAAACACGGCGCCGTTCTGGTTCGCCCGCCTCGTCAGCACTCCCAGCAGAAACACGCCCAGCAACGCGCCGTAAGCTACGGACGCGATCTGCAGTCCGACTTCGACTACGCGCCCCACTTTGTGCAGCGAGAGCACGGCCAGCCCAAACAGCACCAGCGCCCAAGCCAACGTTGCCAACCGGGAGAGATGCACGCGCCGCCGCTCATCCACCTGCGGATTGCGGCGCAGATAGAAGTCGATGATCGAACTGGAAGAGAGAGAGTTGAGGGCCGCACTCAGGTTCGACATAGCAGCCGCCAGGATCGCCGCAATCAGCAGTCCGGAAATTCCATGCGGCATCTGGCTGACGATGAAGGTGGGGTAAATTCTGTCGGCCTTGCCGAAGTTGGCCGAGGGTGTCCGGTAGAAGGCAAATAGCATGACGCCGACTATCAGGAAGAGACCAAACTGAAACAGAATCGCGACCCCACTCGACAGCAGCGCTGTCACCGACTGTCGCTGATTTCGGGCGGCCAGCAATCGCTGCACGATGAGTTGATCGGTGCCGTGGCTGGCGGTGGTCAGAAAGGCTCCACCAATCAGGCCGGCCCAGAAGGTGTAGGGCTTCCACAAGTCCGGGGCGAAATCGAATACGCGCAGCTTGCCAGCGGTCTCGGCCACGCTGTGGATGGCGGCCCATCCACCGGGGACCAGGTGCAGAATGGTGAACAGTCCCACTACGGTGCCGCCGACGTAGATGAAGGTTTGCACCACGTCGGTCCAGATCACAGCCGCCAGCCCGCCCTCAAAGGTGTAGATCAGGGTCAGTGTGGTGATGATCGCAATGGACGCAATCTCGCCGGTCCCCAACGCAATCGCTACCACGATGGAGACGGCATACACGCGCACTCCTTCAGCGGCAGCACGGGTCACCAGGAACAATCCTGCGGTCAGCGAACGCAGCCGGGGCCCGAAGCGGCGCTCAATCAGCTCATAGGCGGTGAAAAGATCGCCGCGAAAATAGTGCGGCAGCAAGACAAAACTGATGACGACTCTCCCTACGAGATACCCAAACACGACCTGAAGAAAAGTGAGATTGGTGTCGTAGGCCAGGCCCGGGATGCTGATGATCGTCAGGGTGCTGGTCTCCGCCGCCACGATGGACAGCGCAATCGCCCACCAGGGAATGTTGCGGTCGGCCAGGAAGTAATCGCGCAACGAGCGCTGGCGCTTGCGGAAACGCAGCCCGAACAGGGTAATCCCCGCCAGGTACAGGCCGATGATGGTGAGGTCCAGCTTGTCCAGGCCCATGGTGAGACACCGCCGCAATCGTGCCAGAAGGCTTCTCCAGAGTATCGGGCTTCACGGTGTCTGGCGCTGCGATCTGGGCCTCGGGGTATCTAGCTCATTAATCCGGGGAAAAGCGAGTTCACCACGGAGACACAGAGGGTTTTTTTCAATCGGCAATCGGAAATTGGGAGTCAACAATCAGCGATTCCATGCCGTCCCAGCGAATCGCGCAATGAGACTCTTGTGGTAGAACTACCCCGTGGCGATCTTTCTCGGGATTGACGGCGGGGGCAGCAAGACTTCATGCGCGGTTGGAGACGAGACTTCACTGCTGGGCAGCGGTACAGCCGGGGGAAGTAACGTCATCCGCGTGGGGGAAGGGCAAGCGCGGGAATCTCTCGCGGCTGCGATTCGCCAGGCCTGCACCGTTGCCAATGTGACTCCGGCGCAGGTGCGAAGGGCCTGCGTGGGCATGGCTGGGGCGGCTCGCCCAGAAGTCAGCGAGATTGTTCGGCGCCTTGTGGCAGAAATTATTCCCGGCGAAATCGAAGTCGTGGGCGACATGGTGATCGCTTTGGAAGCCGCGATCGGCGGGAACCCGGGTGTGGTTGTGATCGCGGGGACAGGGTCGATCGCCTATGGTCGCGACTCTGCGGGCCAGACCGCGCGTGCCGGCGGATGGGGATTCGCCATCTCGGACGAGGGCTCGGGACATTGGATCGGGCGATCGGCGATTGCTGCTGTCCTGCGAGCCTTTGATGAAGGGCAAGCTGAAGGCATGTCCATGGTCGCAGCCATGATGAAATTCTGGCGGTTGGAGACCCGCGAGCAGTTCGTCTTGAGGGCCAACAGTTCGCCTCCGCCTGACTTCGCGGCGTTGCTGCCTGTTGTTCTGTCCGCTGCCGATGCGGGTGATCCGTTGGCCCGCACGGCTCTCACCCAGGCTGGCGCCGAGTTGGCAGCCCTCGCCAAAATCGTTATCCGGCGGCTCTTCCCCGAGACCGATACCGTACCAGTGGCCATGTCCGGCGGTGTGTTTCGCAGTTCCGCGCTGGTGCGCCAGGTTTTCTACAATAGTCTGCGGTCGGAGTATCCCAAGGCGACGATTAACCCCACCGTCATTGACCCGGTACGGGGTGCGCTGGAGTTGGCACGAAGACGCGCTCGGTCGTAGCTGCAGGAGTACTTCTGGCAGGCCGTGCTGGAGATTCATGCCTTCCGCTGATGCCAAACCGGCTCGAACGACCCCTGAACCAGCTCTGTCCATTCCTCTTGATGAGGCCGTCCACAGTACCAACAGCGACGTTATGAAAGCGGCTGCCGCTGATCCAGCGCTTGCGGAAGATCTCGCTCTTGCCCTGCTGAAACGCGCCGACATTCCTCCCGAAGTACTCGAACAGCTCAGCAAGAATGGCGGCGCGATGAAGAGCCGCAAGGTGAAGCTGGCACTGGTCGAGCATCCCAAGACGCCGCGCCATGTCTCGCTCCCCATGGTGCGTCACTTGTTCACTTTCGACCTAATGCGGGTGGCGCTCGCGCCCGTGGTCCCCGCCGACATAAAAAGGGCCGCAGACGAGTCGCTCATCAATCGCCTGGAAACGATCTCAATCGGGGAAAGGTTATCTCTCGCACATCGTGCCTCGAGACGTGTTGCCGGAGCGTTGCTGCTTGATCCTGAGGCCCGCGTGATTCATGCCGCGCTCGAGAACTCGCGTTTGACCGAAGCCGCGGTCGTCCAGGGCCTGACCCGTTACGACACCCCCGCAGCATTCGTCGAAGGCGTATGCCATCACGCCAAGTGGTCAGTACGTCGCGAAGTTCGCATGGCCCTTCTGCGCAACGAAAAGACACCGCTGGCGCGCGCCCTGGAATTTGCCCGCGCGCTGCCTGCATCGCTGGTGCGGGAAATTCTCACGGGGTCGCGCCTGCCAGCGAACGTGAAGTCTTATGTCATGACTGAACTGAAGGGTGCAGGCTCAACCACAAGGAAAGACCGTCGTGTCTGATTGAGATTGACCGCAGGGTCTAAAGCCGGCTCCCTTGGGCACTCCTCGCGGCACCGCTGAAGCCGTGCCCGTTCTTGGGGGAGCTATTCACGCAAATTCTGAGAAGGCAACCCCGACTTGCCTGCCGTCGCGGGTTCTCCCTGCCTCTCATGCAGCAACCCTACGATGTCCTGATACAGCTTGGTGCGCGTGGCGTAACGCTCGTGGGCTCGCGTGATGTAACGGACGTGGACTTCCACGCCCAAAGTGGTCGGCCGCAGGTTGATGGCCGGTGCCGCCGAAACGGTATGCATGCGCTCGCGCTGCGTGGCCCGTTTCCACTCTTCCTCCGCCATGCGCGCGTTGGCCTCGGTTGAAGTAGTGACCAGTTTCTGAATGGCGTCGATGATGGGATAGGGATTCTGCGCGGAAGGCACCAGAATCTGCAACTCGTCCCACAACCACTGCCCGCTGGTGGAGAAATTGAAGAAGTGCCCCTCGATGGCGTAGCTGTTCACGAAGGCTACCTTGCGTCCCGTGGGATGCCCAGCATCGTTCCAGTTGCCGGTTTCGAGCAGAACTGTGCGCAATAGCCCAATTTCAGCGACTTCACCGACCACACCGTTGATTTCCACCCAGTCGCCCACGCGAATGCCGTTGCGTCCCATCAGAGCAAACCAACCAAAGAAGGCCACGATGAAGTCTTTTAGCGCCACCGTGAGCCCGGCGCCGGCCAGACCGAGAATGGTCGGCATTTGGCTGGGCATGCCAAACAGCACCAGCAGGATGAGCAGCACGCCGACCGCCTGCACCACGAATCGCATCACCACGCGCAAGGTCCGCAGCCGCGTGCGGTCCGGGGTGACGTGAGTGAAGAAGCGGTCAATCAAGCGCGCGCACAGATAGACTCCGAGCACGATCAGCAGAATGAGCAGAGCGGACTGGATGATGCCATGGGTGGCGGCGCGCTGTCGGGATTGCACCACCGCGAGCCAGTTGCCGTAGACGTCAGCCAATTCCTGATGGTCCTGGATACGTTTGTCAAGATCGGCAAGGTTCTTTTGACGCTCCGAAAGGCGGCGCAACGAGGCAATCACTGCCTGGGAGTTGTCCGCTGCGGGGGCCGCTTCCTGGGGTTGGCCGGCGGTGGGTTGTGCCGACGCCGCTTGCTCCGCCGAGTCATGGCTTTGCTGGAGCAGGCCGCGCTTGGCGAGCGCTTCATCGCGTGCCTGCTGCAATTGCAGGACTTTGCTGCGTTCCGTGCGCCAGGTGGTAAGGTGCGCAATGAAATGGCTGGCTGGTGGACCAGCCTCTGCGCCAATCGCGCTGACTTGCGCTTGAGCGCTGTCGCTCTGCTGTTGGGCGGCCTGATACCTGGCGAACTGGCGTTGGATGCGGCTCAAGGGATCGGCCCCGGACCGGAGCAAGTCGCCTTTGGCATCCTCCAGTTCGTCCTTATCCAGTTCCAGTTGGGCCTGCACCAGGTCGAGTTGCTGCTGGAGATCGGTGTTGGAGCCGTGCCGGCTCG
Source organism: Terriglobia bacterium (assembly GCA_020073165.1). Taxonomy (GTDB): domain Bacteria; phylum Acidobacteriota; class Terriglobia; order Terriglobales; family Acidobacteriaceae; genus JAIQET01. The sequence goes on from JAIQFP010000009.1 coordinate 53,348, forward strand.
AAGCCTCTTTCTTCAGTTCGTCGATAATGTCCTGGTCTGACTTGACCTGGGCTTCGGCCCTGCTTGCCCGCGCGTAGAGTTCTTTTGTCTCGGGTGTGGATTCGGGCGGATGAAGAGTGGCCTCGCGCATGGCCTCGGCGAACGCGAGGTCAACCGCATGATCAGCGAGCCGCAATGCCTGGCGTGCGAATCGCTGCTCCTCACGGGTGGAAGCCAAGGCCGCCATGCTGCGGGCGGTTTGCACGGGCCGCTCATCCACCAGCGGAGCGCGGCGGGATTTGGTCCCCGCAACCGGGGAACCGGAGTCGCGGGTAAAGATCAGGCCAACGATAGCTAACACAACGAGCGCAGACAGGCTAAAGACGATGACCCACTGGCGAGTTTTCATCACCCATGGCATGCGGCAGCTGTGGGAACGATTGGTAGCTTCATTATACGAGGCGCTGTGCCCGGGATGTTGCTCGCCGGTACATTGCACTGTGTGACGGAAGGAAGCACTGCCGTAACCTGCCGGGACCCGGGCTCGCCCACCTACAATCAGTTTGCATGCGCGAGTATCTCCAGGCTGTGTTGGACGAAGACTGGCACGCGGTCTCGCGCTGGGCACTGGCGTGGTGGATCGCGTTTTATGCGATGTTCCTGCTCTACGCCTTCACCATGCACGGCGCGTTTCTGTTCATTGATTCTGTCAATCTGATTGTCCACGAAGGCGGCCATTTGTTGTTCGGCTGGTTTGGACCGACCTTGGGCATTTGGGGCGGAACCATTCTGCAATGGCTGGTGCCGCTGCTATTGGCGGGATACTTCTTCAGCCAGCGTCAGCCGACCGCTTTCACCTTCTGTCTGTTTTTCTTCTTCGAGAACTGGCTCTACACCGCCACCTACATGGCGGATGCACGGGCTATGGCCCTGCCGCTGGTCACGGCCGGGGACTCGACCTTCGTGGAGCACGACTGGCACACCATCTTCTCCAGCCTGGGGGTGCTGCAGTACGACACGACCATCGCGGCGATCGTACGGCTGCTAGGATGGTGTGGGATGGTCGGGACGGTTGCTTGGCTGGGGCTCTCGCGCAAAAACTCTTAACCGCGAAGAACGCGGAGAACATCCGGAGAGGTCGCAAAGAAAAGCAATGCACTGGCTCCTTCGCGTACTTCGCGCGACCTTGGCGGCCTTTGCGGTTAAAGGTTTTCCTCTACGGCACCCAATCTGCGATGAACACGTTGGTCTCGTGCGGAACCTTGCCATTGCGGCCGGAAATCCAGACCAGTTTCTTGCCGTCCGGACTGAACATGGGGAAGCCGTCGAAGCCCTCGGTGTAAGTAATTCGCTCCAGATTCTTGCCATCGAGGCCGACGCCATAAAGCTCGAAATTGCCCATTCCACCGGTCGATCCCACATTGGAAGAGAAGATAATCCGCTTGCCATCCGGGAAGATTGAGGGCGCAAAGCTAGCGGCGCCGAGATCGGTGATTTGGCGCTTCTCGCTGCCGTCGGCCTTCATCAGCCACAACTCGAGATAGGTGGGGCGAATCAGGTTCTGTTTGAGCAAGTCTTCGTAGTCAGCGGTCTCCTGACCAGGCTTGGGGTGGTGGGCGCGATAGACGATCCACTTGCGATCCGGCGAGAAGAACGGCCCACCGTCGTATCCCAGTTCGTGGGTGAGTTGCTTCACGTGCTTGCCGTTGGCGTCCATGGTGTAGATATCGAGGTCACCATTGCGCAGGGAGGTGAAGACGATCTTCTTGCCATCCTCGGAGATGACGGCTTCTGCGTCGTAGCCCGGCGTGGTAGTGAGTTGCTGCAGGCCGGATCCGTCCGGATTGGCGGTGAAAATGTCGAAGGTGGAATAAACACCCCAGACGTAGCCCTTGGAGTAATCGGGCTTGGGCGGACACTCGGCGCTGCCCAGGTGAGTAGAGGCGTAGAGGATTTTCTTTCCATTCGGATAGATGTAACTGCAGGTCGTGCGCCCTTTGCCGGTCGAAACCATGCGCACGTCGGAGCCATCGATATTCATGGTGAAAATCTGATCACATTTCAGAGCGTCGCGGGTGGACTGGAAGATCAGCTTCTTGCCATCGGCGGAGAAATAGGCCTCGGCATTCTGGCCCCCGAAGGTGAGCTGGCGGATATTGCGTAAGTGCTTCTCCTCGGTGCCTGCGTCTGTGGCCGGTGTGGTCTGGGCAGGGGATTGGCGCAGGAGCACGACGGCCAAGAGTCCGAGCAACACCAAAGGGAAAGATGATTTCTTCATGATGGGTTTCCGGAACTCTAAGAAGATACCCGAAGCGGAGTAGCTTGTCGCGGAGGAAAGTCAAAAGCGCAACCGCAAAGGACGCAAAGGAAAGCCGCCAAGGCTGCAGAGGGATTCTTTGGGGTCTCTGCGCAAGCTTCGGTAAAATTCCCGCATCTCCAGAAAGAGGATGAACCGATGAAACTCAGACTGTTTGCGATCGTGGTCGTGCTGGCTTTGGCCACTGCGGGGTTTGCCTGGAGGGCCAAAGCCGGATCAGACGAACTGGTCCAGCTTGAGGCCGAGTTCATGAAGGCCGCGGCTGAAAAGGGCGCGGAGGGATACATGTCTTACTACGCCGAAGACGCGGTCGAACTGCCCAACGGGACAGACATGCTGCGCGGCAAAGAGAGCATCGCCAAAACCATGGGGTTCCTGGACCAGAAAGACAACCGCCTGACCTGGAAGCCGGTGCACGCTGATATGGCCTCCTCCGGCGACTTGGGCTACACGTATGGCACGTACGAGTTTCGCTCGAAGGACAAAGACGGCAAACCCACGGTCAGCTACGGTAAGTACGCGACCATCTGGAAAAAGCAGAAGGATGGAAGCTGGAAGGTGGTGATGGACATGGGGAACTCGTCTCCGATGAAACCGTAGCTGGTCGCTGGTGGCTGGCGCCTGGTTCTCAGTTTTCAATATGAACGAAGGCTCCCAGCTAAATTGGGGAGGCATCGCCACAGCACTCACGCGCATGGAAAGAGGGGTTATGAGTGTAATCGCCTGGTTACGCCAGTTTGATTTAGGGTCTCACTCGGGCCTTCTGCTCTACACGCGTACGGGTATATGCTGTTGCGCTCGGACTGAGGGCAACATGGCACGCATCGCTATTCACTACTGCGCTTATTGAATGACAGGACTGTACGCCGTCCGTGTGGCGGCGCGTCTTCGTCGCGAGGTTCAGGCCGACGTAGAAATGGTTCGAGGCCACTACGGGGAATTCAAGGTTCTCGTGGACGGCAACACAGTCATCGACGGCGGGGCGGCGGCATTCCTCGGTGTGCTGCCGTCAGGGAGGAAAATCGTCGCGGCGGTAAGGGATTCCTTGAAACCGTGACCCGCCCCGGGTTGGCCGAGTCGTGAGTGTAATCGCCTGATTACGACGGTTATGCTGCGGCTCCCCCGACCGCTCGCTAAACTAACCTGTTAGGGTGCGAGGTACAACGGTGAAGGCTCTATTATTACGTTCTCTTCTCGTCGCAGTACTTGCTGGCCCTGCCATTAGTTTCGTCAGCAAAGTCGCATCACTCCAGGGTGGAACGAAATACGACCCGCCTTTGAGCGAAGCCGAATTCCATCAGATGGGAAATATGACAGTAAACGAGATGGAAGCTGCCCTCGCGAAAAGGAGAATTAAGATGACTCGGTGGGACTGGCTTGAGGATTCTGTTCCCTATTCGTATTTCTGGAAGCAGGTCGCGCATGATGCCATCGTGCCGAGTTCTGGCGTGTTTCTTGCGTGCGTATGGATCGGCTGGGTGGAAAAAAGACACGCACAGAAGGCTGAAGGCCACCATTTAGTGGCGTAGTTGGCGTAACATCGCCATTACGCTCATCGAGCTCGAGGGACGATTCCGCGCGGCGGCCGATGCGTCAGCAGATTAGGTTCTTGCCCCAAGACCGCCACCAGCCACTACTTCCTGAAGTGACCCAGAATGGCCTCCGCCTGGCTGCGTGTCACTACCGCAGAGAGCGCCCCTACGTCAGCCTGCTTTACCGCCTGCACACTGCCGAAGTGCTCCAGCAGGCGGCGCGTCGTGCGCTCCCCTACTCCGGGAATGTCGCGCAGCTCGGTGGAGCGGTCGCGCATCTGACGCCGCTTGCGGTGGAAGGTCACAGCGAAGCGGTGGGCCTCATCGCGAATCAACTGCACCAGATGCAAAACCGGTGAATGGTGGTCGAGCACGACCGGTTCATTCTCCTGCCCGTGCACGTAAATGATCTCCTCGCGCTTGGCAATTGCGGCCAGCGGCTGGTTGATGATCTCCAGCGACTCCAGGGCCTCGGCCGCCGCGTGCAACTGGCCAAGGCCGCCGTCGATCAGCACCAGGCTGGGCATTTTCTTTTTTTCTTCCTGCAAACGCTTGTAGCGGCGCGTCACCACCTCGCGCATGGAGGCGAAATCGTCCACGCCATCCACGCTCCTGATAATGAATTTGCGGTAGTCCGACTTTTTCATCTGGCCGTCTTCCCAGACCACCATCGAAGCCACCGTCTCGGCGCCCTGGATGTGCGAGATGTCGAAGCACTCGATGCGGTGGGGCAACTCGGGCAGGCCCAGCGCGTCCTGCAAGGTTTCCTGAATAGCCTTGGTATTCGGCTTCATCACGCGGAAACGCTGGTCGTAAGACTGCTTGGCATTGTTGCCCGCCAAATCGATGAGCGAACGCTTGTCGCCACGTTGCGGGACGATGATGTGAACCCGTGCGGGGCGGACACCGGCCAACTGGTCACTCAGCACCTCCTCCAGTTCCTCCCGATCTTCAAACTCCACGGGCACATAGATATTTCGTGGCACATACGGCTGGCCGATATAGACCTGCTTCAGCAGGGCAGAGAAGAATTCGCCGGGACTGAACTCATCAACTTCGGCACCAAAGGGCAAGTCTTCCCAGAAAAACTCCCGTCGATCCAGTACCCGCCCGCCACGCATGTGAAATAGATTCACCGCCAGCATGCCGTTCTCGTAGTGATATCCGAAGACGTCGGCGTCGTCGCCTTCGACTGCGGCGATGCGTTGTTTCTCCTGCAACTGTTCGACGGTGGAAATCAGGTCGCGGTAGCGCGCGGCGCGCTCGTATTCTTCAGCCTCCGCTGCCGCTCCCATGCGCTCACGCAGCGAGCGAGACAGGTCAGTGGGCCGCCCCTCCAGGAACAACTTCACGTCGCGCACTGCCTCCTGGTAGATCTCCGGCGTGGTCAGGCCTTCCACGCAAGGTCCTAGGCAGCGTTTGATGTAGTACTGCAAGCAGGGCCGCGGATGGTAGCGGGTCAGGTCCACCTTGCAGGACGGGACCAGAAAATGGCGGTGGATCAGGTCTACAAGGCGATGCGCCAGGTTGGCCGGGAAGTAGGGGCCGTAGTACGAACTGCCATCCTTCCGCAGCCGCCGCGTGACATAGACACGCGGGAATCGCTCCCCCAGCGTGAGCTTGACGTAGGGATACGTCTTGTCGTCACGCAGGAGGATATTGAAGCGCGGCTGCTTCTGCTTAATCAGGTGGTTTTCGAGTGCCAGCGCCTCTTTATTGTTGGCGACGACGATGTAGTCAACATCCACCGCCTCGCGCACCAGGGTGTCGGTCTTGGCATCCTCCCAGCGGCCTTCGCGAAAATAGGAGGAGACCCGGCTGCGCAAGTTCTTGGCCTTGCCAATGTAAATGACCTCACCCTCGGCGTTCTTGTAGAGATACACGCCGGGTTCGGTGGGCAGGGTGCGGATTTTCTGCGAGAGGTCCATCAGGGGTGTGCTTCTATTCTATTAGAAGTGCAGTTGGAACTTCGGACCCAGTGCAGCGGGCTGAGTTACAATTCCCGAGCATGCGTCAGCGCGCAACAATTCGGCTAACCGAGGATCTCGCCGCTTGGCCCCGCGAAGAAGCGGAAGGACCAAGGTGTCGGTAGCCTCCCTCATCCGTGAACATCTGTATCGGGCCATGTTTCACTCAAGAAAGCAGGATTTCTTGCGCTACGCCGGCAAGTTGCGCGGCCCTGCCGACTTGTCCTCGCGCACAGGCTTCGGGTGCGTTTAGGTCTGGCTCACCATATAAAATTTCCCCACTCCCTATCCTCTTTTCGCCGTACTTTTCCCTCGCATCCCGCTCGACCTGATGTAAACTATTGTCATCCAGTCACTTGCCAGCTCTTGCACGAAGGTACGATTGGCACCCCTCGTGCTGAAGTACAGTGTGGGACGCGAAAGCGTTTCCCCCCAGGAACTCAAGCTTTAGGAACCCAAGATGGCCGAGACGAGAGAGGAAGGAACGATGAATCGCACTTCTTTAGCCGTTCTGTTGGCAGCGTGCATGTTGGTCACGGTTGGCTGTGCCAGCAAGAACTATGTCCGTCAGGAGACAACGCCGCTCATTAACAAGACCAATGAGCTGGATGATATGACCGCGAAGAATTCCAAGGACATCAAGGATGTCGATGCCCGGGCGCAGGCTGGCATTCAGCAGGTGCAGGCGAAGGCGGCTGAGGTTGATCAGAAGGCGCTGTCCGCTGGTCAGCAGGCGGCACAGGCCCAGACCCTGGCCGACAACGCGGTCCATCGCGTGGACTCGCTGCAGAACACCGTGGCCAACCTGGACAACTATCGCGTGGTGACCGAGACTTCGGTGCACTTCGGCTTTAACAAAGACAATTTGACCAAGCAAGCCAAGGAAGCGCTGGATCAGCTAGCTACGGATGTACCCAACACCAAGGGTTACATCATTACGGTGGAAGGCGGCACGGATTCGGTGGGGAGCCAGGACTACAACTACGGTCTGAGCGAGCGCCGCGCCGATGCGGTGATCCAGTATCTGGCTGCACAGCACAATATACCCGCCCACAAGATTTACTTGATCGGGCTGGGCAAGGACAAGCCGGTGGAGTCCAACACGACGTCTGCGGGCCGCGCCAAGAACCGCCGTGTGGACGTGCGGCTGATGACCAACACCACCAGTGAGACCCCGGCGCAACCGACCGCCGCCAATCAGCCGGCTCCGCCGACCACATAAGGTCCGTTTTTCCCTCCTCCCCGGAGGACTTCGCCAACACAGGCCGTTCCACCCCCATGGAACGGCCTTTTTTTTTGGCCCGGACGTCGGACCTCGGCCCATGAGCCGACTTTTCTTCAGAAGAACCGCGAGGGTGGCGCCCGAAGTCTGAGGTCAGAGGTCCGCCGTCCGCCTCAGGCTCCAGGACATGGCTCCTGGAGCCTGGGCAGAGGAGCAGTTAGCAAGCTCCGCTTCCCTTATGGTGGGAATCCTGGAGTCCTGCGTCTGCCGAAGGAATAGACGGGGCTGGAAGTCAAAGGCAATCAGCCGCGTCTGAGTTGCAATTGTCGATTGCCAATTGACAATTGGAAATCGGCAATTGTGAGCGATCCTTCCGCGCTAGAATACGATCATGTGCCGTTGGATTTCTGTGTTGGTTGTTTTGCTATGTCTCGGTGGATGGACTGCGGCCCAGGTGGAAACGGTGCCTCACACGGACCAGAGTCCGGGACCCAGTCAAGCCCCTCCACGGTCGGATCGTGACAAAGAAGCCGGGGAGAGTTCCAGCCGCGATACCAGAATCGACTTGAGCCCACCCAAGGACGACGCCAAGAATCATCCCTTCAGCGGTGGGGACGTGGACAACGCCGAAGCCGGCGCAGCCGGGGATGTGCAGGAGTTTCATCCCTGGAATCCGCACAAAGCGGCGAAGGACGTCGAAGTGGGAGACTTTTATTTCAAACGGAAAAACTACCGTGCAGCGCTCGACCGTTACCGCGAAGCACTGTACTGGAAGAACGATGACGCCGTGGCCAACTTCCGCATGGCCCAATGCCTGGAAAAAATGGACAAACCCGAGGAAGCACGGGCGCACTACGAGGAGTATCTGAAAATCTTGCCCGAGGGGCCGTTCTCCGAAGAAGCCAGGAAAGCGCTGGCCGAGTTGAAAGGCCCGGAAGAAAAGGGTCAGGCGCAGGGTCGACCCAAGCAGTAGATGCTGTCGGGAATATTGCTTCCAGCGTCGCCGTGGCTGGCGTGACGGGGCGCTTACTTCTCCACCCGTATGAAGTCTCCGCTGCTGGCATTCACGGCTACTCTCAGCTTGGCCTCGTCACGGCTCGTGCCGTAGATCACGTGCCAGATGAGTTCATTGGTGGAGCCGCTCCAGTCGAGCAAATACAGGACGGGCGTATCCGGATTCTTCTCCAGCAGTTTGTCGCCGCCGTGTGCCTGGGCAACTTCGAACGCCTTGTCCGAGTCCACCTTCAGGAACGCGTTGTCGAAAATCTGGGTGGAAGAATTAGTGGGGCTGTAGGTGTCCTCGATGCCGGGATTGATGCCGCGCGCGGGAGCGTCCTGCGCATCGGTACCCGACCAGACGTACGGCTTGGCGCCTCGTTGTGCGGGAGAGCCAAAGGAGGCGCGCCAAACCGCGGCCTTTCCATCCTTGCCCTTGGAGTCGGTCGTGATCTGCGATTCCAGGCGATAGGGCTGCGCGTCCCGGGCCCAGCCGCGGGCTGAGATATAGAGCTTCTGGAAGGCGGTTCGCCCGGTCACATACTCGGGAGGCTTGGGCTGAGGTTTCTCTGAGGGCTTGGTCGGTTCCGACGTGCAACCGGCCATCAACGCGAGCGCAAGCATCGCCATCAGCCGCTTTCTCATGGCCACCTTCCCGTCCTGGTACGGAATTTTGACAACCGGAGATACCGCGGCCCATTCTACTAGATGGAGAGAGGGGGCTGACCATGGATTCGTATCTGCAACGGTTGCACGAAGCGATTACCTCGGCGACCCGCGGCATGACGATGGAAGAGCTCACGCGCCATCCGGAAGGGAAGTGGAGCGCGGCGGAGGTGCTGGAGCATCTCTATCTCACCTACACCGGAACCGTGAAAGGGTTCGAGCGCTGCCTGCAAGAAGGGAAGCCGCTGGCCAGTGCGCCCACGATGAAGCAGCGGTTCCAGATCGCAGTCGTGACCGGCGCGGGTTATTTTCCTGCCGGTCGGGAAGCGCCGAAGTTGTCTCGGCCCCGGGGCACGCCGGCAGACAAGGTGATAGCTGACATCGGTCCACAGATCACTGCTATGGACGAAGTAATCTTAAAATGCGAAGCGCGCCACGGGAAGCGGACCCGGCTACTCGATCATCCGGTGCTCGGCCCCCTCACAGCCAAGCAGTGGCGGAAGTTCCACTGGATCCACGGCTGGCACCACGTGAAGCAGATTCTGCAGCGGCGGAGGACGGGGTAAGAAGCGTTCCAGGTTTCCGCACCGGCCTGCGTCGTGAATGACATTGACTTGCCTGGAGCCTGCTCCTAAGATTCTCGCGCCGGGAGTGGGAGCCCTGTTCGCCTGGTCGGCCAGACCATCTCGCATTACCGCATCATCGAAAAGCTGGGGGGAGGCGGGATGGGTGTGGTCTATAAGGCTGAGGACACGTCGCTCGGCCGCTTCGTCGCCTTGAAGTTTCTTCCTGAGGATGTTGCCCAAGATCCACAGTCCCTAGAGCGTTTTCGCCGGGAGGCCCGCGCCGCCTCCTCGCTGAACCATCCCAACATCTGCACCATCTACGAAATCTCGGAGCACGAGGGCAAGCGCTTCATTGCCATGGAGTACCTGGACGGGGTCACCTTGAAGCACCGCATTGCCGGGAGTCCCGTGGAGTCAGAGACGCTCCTCAGCTTGGGCATTGAGATTGCCGACGCCCTTGATGCAGCCCACGCCGAAGGTATCGTCCATCGCGACATCAAGCCGGCAAATGTCTTCGTCACCAAGCGCGGACACGCCAAGGTGCTGGACTTCGGCCTGGCCAAGGTCACGCCCCAGCTCGGGTCGGCCAGCCAGGTCGCCGCGGAGAACACGCGCTCATTTTCCAAAGTCCCTGAAGAACATCTCACCAGCCCAGGCGCGGCCATGGGAACTGTGGCCTACATGTCGCCGGAGCAGGTGCTGGGCAAACCGCTCGATGCGCGCACCGATCTGTTCTCCTTTGGGGTGCTGCTATATGAGATGGCTACGGGACATCTGCCCTTTCGGGGAGAGACCTCGGGAGCCATCTTCGACGCCATTCTGCATAGCCCTCCAACTTCAGCGGTACGCCTTAACCCGGGGATACCACTTGAACTGGAACACATTATCCACAAAGCTCTGGAGAAGGATCGGGAGGTTCGATATCAGCATGCCTCCGAGATGAAGGCTGATCTCACTCGGGCAAAGCGGGACTCGGATTCCGCGCGCATTGCCGGGTTGGAGGTCCGAGGCTCCGAAATCGCTGCTAGTAAGGGGCACCGATTCTCAAGGAACGTGGTCTGGTTGGCAGTCATTCTTGGCGTGGTGGCGACGGCCGTTCTCCTCTGGCAGGGCAAGCGCCACGCCACATTCTCCCTTACCTCGGCAAATCCCACGAGCGTCGCGGTCTTGCCCTTTCAGAACGTCGGAGCCGACAAGGACTCCGACTTTCTGCGCCTCGCCTTGCCCGATGAAATCGCCACTACCTTGAGCTACGTGCGGTCGTTATCGATTCGCCCTTTCGCCACCACCAGCAAGTACGCCTCTGCCAATTTGGATTTGCAGCAAGCTGGCCGGGAAATGGGCGTGAACGATATCGTGACCGGCCATTACTTGAAAGAAGGCGATCAGTTGGAGATCACCGTAGAAGCTGTGGACCTGAAAAACAACCGCGTCCTTTGGCACGAGACGCTGAACGTTCCAGCGGCAGACCTAGTCTCCATGCGCGGACAGGTTACGTCCAAGGTCCGACAGGGCCTAGTCCCGCTGCTGGGAGTGGCGACAAGCCCGGGAGACGACGGCACGCCCCCCAAGAGCGAAGAAGCGTACGATCTCTATCTGCGCAGCATCGCCGTCCCGCACGATGCCGTACCCAACAAAGAAGCTATTGCGATGCTAGAGCGGTCCGTGGGGCTGGACCCGAGCTACGCGCCGAGCTGGGCCGCTCTCGGGCTGCGGTACTACTACGAGTCTGTGCATTACGGCGGAGGCCAAGCACTGTTTCAGCGCTCCACCTCGGCGTACGAACGCGCCCTGGCTCTTGATCCCAACTTGCTTCTTGCAAATACACAAATGATCATAAATCGGGTGGAGCAGGGCGATTTGGCTAGGGCCTACGCCGAGGCGCAGACGCTACTCAAACGACACCCGGAGAGTGGCCAAGCTCATTTTGCCTTGTCGTATGTTCAACGTTATGCCGGACTCCTCAATGATTCCATGCACGAATGCGAGACTGCATTGACCTTGAACCCCGGTGAATATAGCTATCGGTCCTGTGCCTGGGGATTCCTGCAACTCGGGAAAACCGACCGAGCCATGGATTTTGTCCGGCTCGATGCTGGATCGGAATGGGCGACCTTCATTACTCCGCAGATATTGTTAGCGGCGGGGAAGGTCACTGAAGCAAAAGACAGCATACGAGCGATGCCCGCCAGTCCTCAATATCACCGCGATGTCCTGGAAGCTTGCCTGCAGATCCGGCCTTCCTCGGAGCTAGATCGGATCGCCCACGAGGCCGAAACCAGTTTGCTCGAGGTTGCTGATCCCGAGCGACGCTTCAACCAGGCAGCCATTCTGGCCTACTGTGGTGAGAACGAGATTGCTTTCCGCCTACTGAAAACCGCTGTCGCACATAACTATTGTGCCTACTCTGCATTGCAATCGGACCCCTTGCTGGCGAAGCTTCGTGGAACCCCCGGGTTCGACCAGTTGCTATCGGAAGCCAAGGCCTGCCAGCAGAGATTTCTGGGCCAGCAGAATTGAAACGAAAAAGCCTCCGGCAGGCGCCGGAGGCTTGGACTTCAAGGCGCGCTTTGCTCTACTCCCGCTTGCTCGACGGGACGCCTTCTTTGCGAGCCTGCTCCTGCAGGTCATCCAGTTGCTGCTTGGCGTCGTCTACCGCCTTTTGCTTGTCGGCAATCTGCTTCTTGTACTGGGCGTCTTCCTGATCCCAGGCGCCGGAGTTGCGCAGGCGGTTGCCGGCATCGGCGTAGAAGGCGGCGGCGCGCAGGCGGTATTCGCGCTGGGCGACGTCCAACTCGCGGTTCAGCAGGTCAATCTTGTCTTTCTGCGCGGAAATCTTTTTCTCCCAGTCGTCGTAGGCCTTCTGCCGATCTTCGGCAGACTGTTCAGGACTGGTTTCCTTTTCCTTCGCAGAGTCGTCGGACTGCTGCTCCGGCTGAGCAGCGGCCTGCGCCTGCTCACCGCTAGGCGGTGCGGCCTGGGCGTCGCCCTCACCGTCGGGGCTGCCATCGGCACGTCCCGCGTTGCTGAGCTCAGGGTTGTCCTCGGTGCTGCTCGGTGTGTCGGCAGGTGTGTCCGCGGTCTTGGCCTCCGGCTCTGCGGGTGCGTTCTCCGAGACGTTGATTTTGCTTTGCTTTGGTAGATTGTCATTGTCGAACTGCTTGGCCGCCGGTTGCTTCTTCTCCTTGCGGACCGAGCGGGCATAATCGCCCAGCGAACCCGACTGGGCAACCGCCAGCGTGCCCAGCGCTGCCGCCAGAATAACCGCAGCCACCCAAACGTATGCGATGCGCTTCATAGTTGCTCCATCCTTTGTGCCGTTAACGCCCGCGAACGCGGGGCGCAGCGGCCCTTAGTCAAATCAAGCTTGCGACGCGGCCTTCGCGGCTCCTGCGCCGGCGAGAAAGCCACCAATCGTGCGACCTAAATGTGCCGATTCCGCGGCAATATCCGCCGCCAGTTGCCGCGCCAATTCCGGGTCGCGGTTGGCTGCCAGCTGCTGCGCATAGCCCGAGATCGTAGCCAGGGAATTACGCAGCTCCAGCGCCATCTCGGCCGACATTTCGCCACGCAATTCCTGCTGCCGGCGAATCTCCGCGATTTCCGTCTGATCATTGATCAGACAAGCGGCACCCAGAACGTCGCCGTTGGGTGCGTACACCGAGGTTACTGTGATGTCCAACATCCGTTCGCCGCCGGACGGGGTCACATAGCGAGCTTCCAGACGTCGCGAGGGCGTTTGCTCCCGCAAGCTGGCCTGAACCGCTTCGGCCAGGCTCATCGGCGACCCCGATCCGGAGAGCAGCGACGCGCTCCGAAAGATCTCCGCCGTGTTCATTCCGATGGGCGACGCAAATCCCAGAATCTGTTTGGCCGCGGCGTTGGCCTGGCGAATCAGTCCGTTCGGGGTGAAGAACATTACGCCGCTCGACAAATTCGAGAGCACGGCGGCGCTGATGTTTTCCGAGGTCTTGGCGCGGCGGCGCTCCATCTGCTGCTCACTCAGCAACTCGTGCTTCTGCTGCTTGAGTTGCTGAATGACCGCGTGATAGGTGTGCAGGGGAAATTTTTCCGGCGAAGAAGAGTCCTCGGTCAGAGACGCTTCTTCAGTCAGAGAACGGCGCATGCGGCGCATCAGCAGAGTGCCCATGACAAAGGCGAAGGCTGCGGCCACAAACGCCAGCCCCATGCGCAGCAGGATGGGATTGCTCAGCAGCCTCACATCAGCCCCCAGTACCAGCGCAGGAACTGGTTGCCAAAAAAGAAAGCGACCATCGCCATGCTGCCGAGGAAAACACCGAATGGCATCTGGTGCCGGCGCAGCGCGATGGCAGCCGACCCCCAGGCGCGGTGGCGAGCTTCGCGAACGGTTTCATGGTGACGGGCCACGCGCCGGCGTGTACGTTTGACCCAAATGATGAATACGGTCGACAGTCCCACGATCGATCCCGCAATGGAGGCGGCAAACAGGGTGAAGATCGTAAGCTTGAATCCCAGAAACGCCCCGATCATCGCCATCAGCTTCACGTCGCCGAAGCCCATGCCTTCCACGCCGCGCGCCCGCAGATAAATCGCTCCGGCGCCGTAAACGAACGACGCCCCGGCCGCAGTCCCCAGCAGCGCATCCAGCAGCGACAGCAGGTGGGCGGAAACATCCGAGCTGACAGGCAGGGAAATCAGGCCGGGCAGCAACTGCGAAGCCAGATCGTTCACCGGCACCACCAGGCTGAACAGCAGCCCCAGCACCAGACCGGGAAGCGTCATTTTGTCCGGCAGAAGTTGGGTTTCGGCGTCAGTGAAGATCAAGCCCAACAGTAAGAATCCGAAGGTGCAGTATTTGAGGGTGGCCAGGGTGAGGCCGAAATGGGCGTAGCAGGCGAGAAACAGGGCGCCGGTCAGCAGTTCCACCACCAGGTAGCGGGGCGTAATGCACGCCTTGCACCGGCGACAGCGGCCGCCCAGAATCAACCAGCTCAGCACGGGAATATTGTCGTAGAAGCGAATCGGTTGGTGGCATGCCGGGCACGCAGAACTCGGAAGCACCACCGAAAGATCGCGTGGCAGCCGGTAGATACACACGTTCAGGAAGCTGCCGAAGGCCAGCCCCACCGCGAAAATCGCCAATGCCAAAGCAGGGTCCACCGTGCCCTTTGCTCAAGAGTGCAGAATTTCTGCTGGTTTGGCCTCGATTATACGGTGAATACGCGGGCAGAACCCAAGGTACCAAAGGCATTGTACGGATGGGCACCGTGGGCTAAGGGGTTGCTGCGGCCGGACTTACTCCCGCACGGATGGTGACGGGTTTGGTGCGGTCCTCAACCACGCTGGCACGAATGGCTACGGCGAACTGACTTTTCTCGGGTCGTGGTCCCCCGACGTCGCAACCTGGCCCAGCCGTTTTGTTCCGGGCCAGGCTGCCGGCGCAAGGTGCCTGTCTTCGCTCACTTGGCTTGCAGAGACTCGATATAGCTGTTGAGGTTGGTAACCCGCTGCTGCACCTCCGCCTCGTGCCCGCCGCTCATGCTCCAGAACAGCTTGCCCCATACCGGCATGTCCTTGGAGCCGTGAGCCGGGAGATTGGCCTCACCGCGGAGGGTGGCGGCAACTTTCATACTTGGATAATGGCCCCCATTGTTCTTGCTGAGCATAGTCAGATCGGTTGGCGGAGTCTTCAGCGCTTCCGCTGCGGGGCCTCCGCCTTTGCCGTCCGTTCCGTGGCAGACCGCACAGTACGTCTTGTACATCTCCTGCCCGGAGGCCGCAGACGTGGCTTTGATGGGAACGTGCTTGATCGTTGTCTTCGGTTGCTCCTGCGCTCCCAGTGTGAGCGCAAACACAATCAGGGCCCCTACGATCCAAATGAGTTTCCGAGTGGACATGTGTCTCTCCTTAGGACTGCGCGAAGAACTGGACGCAATGACTGCTAACACTCCAGTCTAGGGGTGAATTGTACGCCCGACTGTGAGGTTGATCACAAGCAGATGTGCTAACCAGGCGGGAACCGGCAAGCGGAAGAAAATCAGGGACAAAGAAAGGGCGCAGCCCGGGGCTGCGCCCGCTTTCCCAGTATGTGAGCTACTGATTGACTTCCATCTTCTGACGTCCTTCGTTCGGGCCCTTGGCGGGAATGACCGTCAGAGGCGCCTGCAAGGTGAAGTTGAGCACGGTTTCCGAAGGCAGCTTGATCTGCTGGCCTTTGGTGGCTGCTTGCACGCCGCCACCCAATCCGCCTCCAGCAGCGGCGCCAATCGCCGCACCTTTGCCTCCACCGGCGATCGCGCCAATGATGGCTCCGATTCCAGCGCCGGCCCCCACCTTCTCAGCCGTGTTCGTGCCACGGGAAGCGCCTTCGCGCTTGTACTGGTCGGTCTGGAGGTTGTACGACTTGCCTCCGACCGAGATACGGTCCAGTTGCAGTGCCAGCACCGACTTCCCGGCAAACTTCCCGGCGCTCTTCACGTCGACGATATGGCCCTCGACGTCATAGCCCGCGGGGATGACCACGTCGCCCTCATAGGCCAGGGGAGAATCCAGGGTGGCGTGGAAGGTCTGGCCAGGCTGGCTGGTTTCAGTATTGATCGAGTCCACCAGGCGCACTGCCAGGGTTGTGCCGGAAGGAATGGTCACCTTCTGTGGCGGAGGTGGAGGTGGAGGCGTGGTCGGAGCCGGCGTCGATGCCGCGACCGGTGTGGTCGTTGCTGCCGGCGCGGCTACGGGCGCGGGGGCGTTGTCGCTGGCGGAAGTTGGCAGGGTGCGCGCCCGAGGCGTGCTGCGATGCCGCTTGGGAGCCGGGCTCGGCTTGGCCTGCTCTTCCGGGGCGGGCTGCTCCTGAGCCGTCTCGGCCGGCGCTGGGGCCACCTGCAGGTTGTTTATGACCTGCTTCACGCCCGGGACGGTTGCCGCGTAACGTCCCGCCGCTGTACGCTGGTTCTCATTGTCCACGGTGCCGGAGAGGGTGACGGTTCCGTTCGCGGCTTGCACTCCCAGTTGCTTGCCCTGCAACCCGGAGTCCGCACTGAAACTGCTCTGCACGTCGCTGGTAATCTGTGCGTCATTCGGGGCCTTGGTACAGCCCACGGCTACTCCCAAGACCAATACCAGCGCAAGTACGCTGAGGTAGGGGGAAACTCTCACCTTCATAAGAACACTCCTAAATTGTCTAAACCCGATACTGCTAGTTTAGATGCGAAATCAGGTTTGTCCCCAGGCAAAATTGTGGACAGCAACGTCCCGTGCATCAGGTCTGTAAACGGTCTGGAACAAAGCGGTTACGTCCCGGTGGCGTGATTCCTTTTGGAACACCGGGGTTTACCCTTGCCCGCGCTCAGTTCTGATGGAGGAACTTGTAGTCGAGAATGGAAGCCGCCAGTCCCACCGATTCCGGCGTATTGTGGGCCTGCTTGGAGCGAATGATGCGCCCCTGGCATAGAACATTGCTGTTCTTTTGCCCGGAAATCTCTTCCGGCATTTCGAACACCATCTCCACCAGCGTGTTCTCGGGCAACTCTTGCGGCCCTTGAAAAAGCACCCCAGATTGGCTCAGGTTCTCGATCGTGCCTTCCAACCAACTGCCCAGGTTCTTGACGCGATAGCGCACCGGAACGTCCAGCTTGAGGCGGCGCGCCCGGGGAACCCAGGTTGGTTTCTTGTTGTGGCTGCGGCTACTGCGCCGCGTGGTCGTAGTCTCAGGCGCGCTGTGATCCACGCGTTCGATGCGCCGCATGGTCTTCCAGTCGTACTTGTACTGCGCCGCGCAAAGCAGGCAAACCTGGTAGTAGTGGCCATCGGCCGCGCGCCGCGGCCAGGAAAACTCGTGCGAGCAGCGCCCTAGCATGAGAACGTCCAGTAGCTTCTGAGCCATGTTCGTGCTTTCCCGGTGCCAACACCGGAAGACCCATCATCTAACGGCGCGGCGAACTTGGGTAGGTTACTTTCGTGTGGTGGGGTTGCTAATCTGGGCGCAACCGGACCGCTGTCCGTCGTTTGTATCGGTTTCATGGTGATTTCTGAAGCCCGTCATCGGTCTTGTATCATCATCCGGTGGGCGATCTGACCGCTTTCATCCTTGCCGGCGGCAAGAGCACGCGCATGGGCACCGACAAGGCGTTTCTCCAACTGGAGGGCCATACTTTGCTGGAGCGTGCGACGGAGATGGCGCGCGCGGTAGCGGGGGAAGTGCGGGTCGTGGGAGACCCGGCCAAGTTCGCGAACTTCGGCCGAGCGGTCGAGGATGTGTACCCGGAACGCGGTCCCCTGGGCGGCATCCACGCCGCTCTTAGTACCACGAGCACGGAACTGAACCTGATGCTGGCGGTCGATCTCCCTTTCATGGAAGCCCGCTTCCTGGCGTATCTAGTCAGTCAGGCGCGGGCAACCGGAGCAGTGGTCACCGTGCCGCGCGCAGCCGGAGGATTCCAGCCGCTCTGTGCACTTTACCGCCGGGAGTTTGCCTCCCTGGCTGAGCAGTCGCTGCGCGCGGGAAGAAACAAGATTGATCCCCTCTTCACCCAGGTTGAGACGCGAGTTCTGGAGGAAGCGGAATTAGCGCGTCTGGGCTTCTCTGCCGAGATCTTTCGCAACCTGAATACGCCCGAGGACTTTGCGCAGGCGAATCAAAACACCCAGCGAACTCAGCCAAAGTAAGCAAGCTGTTCGCGCCCGCCGAAAAGTTTATTATTAAGGTCAGCGATTGTTGGGGGACTGGGGACCAGAGCGAACCATCGAGAGCCGAAGCATGAGCAGCAATAGCAAGCCCGGGCCGTACATCGAGTTCAAGGATGTTTCCAAGTCGTTTGGCGACAACCACGTGCTCAAACATGCCAACTTCGACGTCGTGTCCGGGGAAACGGTGTGCATCCTGGGACGCAGTGGCGTCGGCAAGTCGGTCTCCCTGCATCTCCTCATGGGTTTCCTGAAGCCGGACTCCGGACGCGTCATCGTCGCTTGCGAGGACACCACCGACTATCCCGAGCAGGAGTTGGAGCGCATCCGCAAGAAAGTCACCATGGTGTTCCAGAACGGCGCCCTGTTCGACTCGCTCACCGTAGGCGAAAACGTTGCCTTTCCCCTGCGCGAGCGCCGCGATTTGTCGGAGGAGCAGATCTACCAGATCGTTGACGGTCTGCTCGAAATGGTCGGGGTGAGGGAAATGCGCGAGCAGTTGCCCTCGGACTTGTCCACCGGCATGAAGCGCTCAGTCGCCATTGCGCGGGCCTTGTCCGCCCAGCCGGAGTGCGTCCTGTATGACGAGCCGACGACGATGGTCGATCCGCTGATGGCCCAATTGTTAGGTGACTTGATCAAACGCCTGAAGATTCAGTTGCATCTCACCAGCGTGGTGGTGACCCATGACATGCGGTTGGCCAAGAAGCTCGCGGACCGGGTCGTGTTTTTGCACGAAGGCAAGGTGCTCTTCTTTGGCACCTATCCGGAAATGGAGAAGTGCGGGCAACCCATTGTCGAGGAATTCTTGGAATTGGATGAGCTGAAGCTGGAGGCCTAGCGAACTGTGGGGTGGCATGCCGTGTCGACTTCTTGGGAATTTTGCGCCCGCTGTAACCCGTAAACCGGTAACCTGTTTCCAACGCCGGATCTACTGATCTTCTAGGGGAGTTCGCCATGAGCAGCCTGCATTCGGATACTCTTTCCGGTATCTCAGCCCCTCATACGCCTTTGTCCAGCGAAGAGCTACGCAAGATCGACGCCTACTGGCGTGCCGCTAACTACCTTTCGGTCGGGCAGATTTATCTCTACGCCAATCCGCTGCTGCGAGAGCCTCTGAAGCTGGAGCACATCAAGCCCCGGTTGTTGGGACATTGGGGCACCACGCCGGGCCTGAACTTCATTTATGTCCACTTCAACCGCATCATCAAACAGCATGATCTGAACGTGGTCTACATTGCGGGTCCCGGGCACGGCGGTCCGGGCCTGGTCGCCAACACCTACCTGGAAGGCACCTACAGCGAGTTCTATCCCAACATTGCCCAGAACGAAGAGGGCATGCAACGACTGTTTAAGCAGTTCTCGTTTCCGGGAGGAATCCCCAGCCACGTGGCACCTGAAACTCCCGGCTCCATTCATGAAGGCGGAGAACTGGGCTACTCGCTTTCGCACGCGGGTGGCGCCGCTTTCGACAACCCCGACCTGCTGGTGTGCTGCGTGGTGGGAGACGGGGAAGCGGAGACTGGGCCGCTGGCCACCAGTTGGCACATCAACAAATTCCTGAACCCGGCGCGCGACGGCGCGGTGCTGCCGATTCTTCACCTGAATGGCTACAAGATCGCCAATCCCACCGTCTTGGCTCGGATGAGCGACGAGGAACTCACCCAATTCTTTATCGGTTACGGATGGAAGCCGTACTTCGTTGAAGGCCACGAGCCCGAACTCATGCATCAGCTCATGGCCGCAACCCTCGACACCATTGTTGGTGAAATTCGCTCCATTCAGAGTGAAGCTCGCAGCAACGGAAAAACCGGACGCCCAGCGTGGCCGATGATCGTCCTGCGCAGCCCCAAGGGCTGGACCGGGCCCAAGATGGTCGACGGCAAGCCCGTCGAGGGCACATGGCGCGCCCACCAGGTACCGGTGGCGGACCTTCAGTCGAAGCCGGAGCACGTGAAGATTCTCGAAGACTGGATGAAGAGTTATCGTCCCGAGGAACTCTTCGATCACAACGGGAAGCTGATCCCCGAGCTAGCCGACCTGGCCCCGAAAGGCAACCGCCGCATGGGCGCGAACCCGCACGCCAACGGCGGCGTTTTGCTGCGCGACCTGGTCATGCCAGATTTCCGGAACTACGCCGTTAGCGTGGCAAAACCAGGTGCGGAGATTGCCGAAGCCACTCGCGTTATGGGTAACTTCCTGCGCGATGTGATGAAGCTAAATCTGGAGTCGAGGAACTTCCGGGTCTTCGGCCCGGATGAAACCGCTTCGAACCGCCTGGAAGCGCTTTTCGAGGTCACGGGCAAAGAGTGGATGGAGCCGATTTTGCAGGTAGATGAGCACCTGGTGCGCGACGGCCGCGTGGTGGAAATGCTGAGCGAACACATGTGTCAGGGCTGGCTCGAGGGCTACCTGCTGACCGGTCGTCACGGATTCTTCTCCTGCTACGAGGCTTTCATCCACATCATCGATTCCATGTTCAACCAGCACGCCAAGTGGCTCAAGGTCACACGTCATATCGAGTGGCGCCGTCCGATTGCGTCGCTCAATTATCTGCTGACCTCGCACGTGTGGCGGCAGGACCACAACGGCTTCAGCCATCAGGACCCAGGATTCATCGATCACGTGATCAACAAGAAAGCCGATGTGGTACGGGTATATCTGCCACCGGATGCGAACTGCCTGCTCTCGGTGGCCGATCATTGCCTGCGCAGCCGGCACTACGTCAACGTGATCGTCGCCGGCAAGCAACCTGCCTTGCAGTATCTGAACATGGAGGCCGCCATCGAGCACTGCACCAACGGGATCGGCATCTGGGACTGGGCCAGCAACGACAATCAGGGCGAACCCGATGTCGTGATGGCCTGCGCTGGTGACGTCCCAACGCTGGAGACGCTGGCGGCAGTCGACTTGTTGAGGCAGAATTTCCCCGACATCAAGATCCGCGTGGTCAACGTCGTGGACCTGATGACCATCCAGCCCTCTTCGGAGCATCCGCACGGGCTCTCCGATCACGATTTCGACTCACTGTTCACCGTGGACAAGCCGATCATCTTCGCCTATCACGGGTATCCCTGGCTCATTCATCGCCTCACCTATCGCCGCCGCAATCACGACAACCTGCATGTACGCGGCTACAAGGAAGAAGGCACCACGACCACCCCGTTCGACATGACCGTGCTGAACGACCTGGACCGCTACCATCTCGCCGGAGATGTGGTGGACCGTGTCCCCCGGCTGCAGCGCACGGGAGGCCACTTCAAACAATTTCTGCGCAATAAGCTGGTCGAGCACAAGCAGTACATCTCCGAGCACGGCGAGGACATGCCTGAGATCCAGAATTGGAAGTGGTCTCACTAGCGCATGAAAGTTCTCGTGCTCAATTCCGGCTCGAGCAGCCAGAAGAGCTCCCTGCATGAACTGGGGGATTCGCTTCCGCAGGATCCCCCAGTTGCCGTGTGGGAAGCCAGGATTGAGTGGGACGGCGGCACGGCCGATCTTCAGGTCAGCAATTCGCACGGCGCCACGGTTCGGGAGCAGGTGCGAGTTGAAGACCGGCAAACCGCCATCGAGCGAATGCTGGACACGCTCTGGAGCGGCAGCACGCGGGTCATCGCCAGCGCGTCTGAGATCGATGTGGTAGGCCACCGCGTGGTTCACGGCGGGCACAAACTGGAGGACGCCACGGTGGTCACGCCGGAAGTGAAGAGCATCATCGCCAGCGTGGCCGTGTTTGCGCCGCTGCACAACCGCGCCGAACTCGAGGGGATCGAAATCGTTGAGAGGCTGGTGGGTGGCGTACGCCAGGTGGTTGTCTTCGATACCGGGTTCCATCGCACGCTGCCGCTGCCCGCGGCGGTTTACCCGGGTCCCTACGAGTGGCTCGAGCAGGGCATCCGGCGCTATGGCTTCCACGGCATCAACCACCAGTATTGCGCGCAACGCTCCGCCCACCTGCTGGGCCGCGATCCGGGTTCGCTCAAGCTGGTGAGCTGCCACCTGGGCAATGGCTGCTCGCTGGCGGCGATTCGCGGAGGAGTGAGCGTGGATACCACCATGGGCTTCACGCCGCTGGATGGCCTGATGATGGGCACCCGCTCCGGCGCGGTCGATCCCGGAATCCTCACCTATCTCATGCGCCAGAGCCCGGTCACCGGAGAGCAACTCGACGCGACCCTGAACCAGAAATCAGGCCTGCTGGGAATTTCAGGAGTTTCCGGCGACATGAGGCAGATTCTTGCTGCCATCAAGAGCGGGAATCAACGCGCCCAGTTGGCCTTCGACATGTATGTGCGCCGTCTGCAAGCTGGCATCGGCGCGATGGCCACCGTGCTTGGGGGAATGGACGCCCTGATCTTTACCGCCGGAGTAGGAGAGCACTCGCCCGAGGTTCGCGCGGCCACGTGTGAGAAGCTCGGGTTTCTTGGAGTGCAGCTGGACCGGGAGAAGAATTCGCAGTCACCCGCCGACCAGGAGATCTCAACTCCCGAATCAACTGTCCGCGTGCTCATCATTCGCGCCCAGGAAGACTGGGCCATCGCTAAAGCCTGCTGGACCATCGCTCCTAGGTAGCGCCGGCGTCCCGCCGGCCACCTAACCGTGAGCGGGACACTGAGCTGCAGGAAGCGGTCCCGAACCTCTTTTCAGAACCCTTGCGCCACCAGCCTCTCCAGCGTCAGCGGGCTGTTCGCTGAGTCCCCATGCATCATCTTTTCCACATACTTCGCGATCATGTCCACTTCCAGGTTGACCGGATCGCCCGGCTTGAGCGATGCCAGATTCGTCATCGCTACCGTGTGAGGGATGATGGCTACGGTCACTTCAGTCCCTTCGATTTTGGCGACGGTCAGGCTGATGCCTTCAATCGAAAGCGATCCCTTGAAGATCACGTAACGCGCCAGTTCCGGAGGAATCTCGACGTGCAGCCAGTAGTCGTCCGCCCCGGGGATCCGATCCAGAGCACGAAATGTGCCGGCGCCGTCCACGTGGCCCTGCACGATGTGTCCGCCAAAGCGCCCATCGGCACGCATGGGAAGTTCCAGGTTGACCAGCGCGCCTTCCTTGATGCGCGAGAAAGACGTGCGGTGCCATGTCTCTTCCGCCAAGTCGGCAGCGAAGGATTTGGGCGTAATCTCCACTGCGGTCAGGCAAACACCACTGACTGCAATGCTGGCGCCCTTCTTGAGTTCCTGTGCGAGTTGCGAAGACGAAACAGTCAGGCGGCGGTTGCCGCCGTCCTGCTTGATGCCGACTACTTTTCCAACTTCTTCAATGATGCCGGTGAACATGAAAACCTCCCGGGAAACTCTTCATCATAGTCCACAAGGAAGGCTCCTTCGGCGGTAGCGCTGGGCGGGACGCCGCAGGCCTCTTCTCTGTGTCTCTGTGTCTCGGTTGAACGGCCCTTCTCAGCCCTGATACGGATCCCGCAGATATCCCTCCACCGCGAAGTCTTCCCCGAAGCGGTGTAGCCGTAACGACTTCACGTGGGCAGCGTCGCGCATGTGGCGGAAGCCGGGGCCGGCGGCGAACGGCACGGACCCTGTACCCGCGAGGATCTTGGGGGCGTAGTAGAGGAACACTTTGTCCACGATGCCGGACGCCAGCGCCGCCCAATTAACCATGGCTCCGCCTTCGATCAGCAGACCAGTGATTTCCATCTCGCCCAGGGAGCGGGCCACGGCGGTCATGTCGGGGCGGCCGTCCGGAGTAGAGTAAGGCACCTGCACCACGCGAATGCCGTGGGCCTGCAACCGCTCTTTTTTCTTCTCCTCTGCCAGGGAGCAGAGCACCAGCACATCGTCCTTGGCGGTTTTGACCAGGCGTGACTCTAGGGGCAGCCGGAGCAGGGAATCGAGGATGACCCGCAGCAGCGGCCGCCGGCGTGGATGGCCGCTGCGGTCCGTGAGCAGCGGGTCGTCGGCAATCACCGTGCCCACGCCGACCATGATCGCGTCATGCTGGTGGCGCAGTTCTTGTACGTGCGCCCGCGCAGGTTCGCTGGTGATGTATCCACCAGTCGCACCTCCAGCGCCGAGCGCGGTGGGATTTTGCGACTCGCTGGGCGGCGGAGCGATTTTGCCGTCGAGCGTCATAGCGGCTTTGAGCGTGACCAACGGAGTGTGGTGGCGGATGTACTTCGCGAATGACTCGTTCAGCGACTTCGCGTCCTCTTCGAGGATGCCGCTGGCGACCTCGATCCCTGCGTCGCGCAGCCGCGCGAAGCCACGTCCACTGACCAGCGGGTTGGGGTCGGCTATGCAAGCCACCACGCGCCGGATTCCAGCGGCAATTACGGCGTCCGCACAAGACCCGGTCCGGCCCTGGTGGGAGCAGGGCTCCAGATTGATGTAGAGGGTCGCCCCGCGTGCTTTGGATCCGGCCTGCTCTAGGGCGAGAACTTCGGCGTGCTTCACCCCGTCGTAGGTGTGAAAGCCATTGCCGACAATGGTGCCGGCATCATCCGCGACAATCGCGCCCACACATGGGTTGGGCGAAGCCAGTCCCACCCCCTGCCGCGCCAGTTCCATTGCCCGGCGGAGGAAGCCTTCATCGGTTTGGCGCGATGCGTTCACGGGAAGACATTATTTCACCACCGAGACACTGTGAAACGGAGAGCCGCAACTCCGAATCACGCAAAGCCCTTAAGAAGCGGCAACGCAGAATTCCCGCTACAAAATCGCTGAGAGCTTAAAGTTTAACTTTAAGACCTGCTTCTTCTCCGTATCTCTGTGCCTCCGTGGCGAAAAGGCGCTAAGAGAAGAGTGAATCCACAAACTCACGGGGATCGAACGGCAGCAGATCCCCAGCCTTCTCGCCCACACCCACATAGCGCACGGGCACGCCCAGTTCGCGGGAGATGGCTACCACCACTCCACCCTTGGCAGTGCCGTCTAGCTTGGTCAAAACAATTCCGGTCACTCCGGCCGACTCGGTGAACAGCCGGGCCTGCTGCAGCCCATTCTGCCCGGTAGTAGCGTCCATCACCAGCAAGGTCTCGTGGGGCGCGCCGGGGATGATGCGCTGCGCCGTGCGCCGCATCTTTTCCAGTTCCGCCATCAGGTTGGCCTTGGTGTGCAGACGCCCGGCCGTGTCCACGATGACGTAGTCCGTGTGGCGGGCCGACGCCGCCTGCAGAGCGTCGAAGAGCACCGCCGCCGGATCGCCTCCAGCCTTGGTTTTGATGACCTCCGTCCCGGTCCGTTGGCCCCAGATGTCCAATTGTTCAATGGCAGCGGCGCGGAAGGTATCGGCTGCGCATAGCAGGACAGTCTTGCCGCCGGAACGGAAAACCTGCGCCAGCTTGCCGATAGTAGTAGTTTTGCCGGTGCCGTTCACCCCGACCACCAGGATGACTTCCGGCGTGCCATCGACCTTCTGCACCGGCTGGGTGTTGGCGGCGGTGAGGATCGCCAGCAATTCTTCTTTCAGCAGGCGCTTGAGTTCTCCCACGTCCTTGATCTGCTTGCGGTCGGCCTTCTCGCGCAGCTTGTTCAGCACCTCATGGGTGGTGGTGGTACCGAGGTCAGCGCCAATGAGCGTAGCTTCGAGGTCGTCCAAGGTGGCGCGATCGATTTCCTTGCTGAAGGAGACCACTTCCTCGATGCGTTCGCTCAGGTTCTCGCGTGTGCGCGTGACCGCCTCTTTCATGCGCTCGAGAAAACTGGGCCTCTGCTCTTCGTCCAGGCTGCCAAACAGAGTTTGAATCATAGGAATGCCAGTTCTGATTATAGCGGTCGGGATTGCGGTTCTTCGTCCGCCAAGGAAGAGTTTCTTGCGGAAGGGCCAGCGATTTAGAAGGGGCCGGGCTCCCCCGCAGCGGCGCTGGCAGCACGTTCGACGACGGCCGGTTTTGCCACGACCGGTGCGGGAGCAGCGGCGGGCGGCGTCGGTGCGACTCCCATGCCGGGACGCTGAATCCGGATATCGCCCCGCTGGTACACGGCGTTCAAAGCAAACACCGGGACGGGATCCAGACGCTTTCCGGAGAGCGAGTGAATGATGCGCAGGGCTTCGTGCACATCGTGCGCTTGCTGATACGGCCGGTTGGTGGTGAGGGCGTCAAACGTATCAGCCACCGCAATGATGCGGGGCAACAAGGGGATCTGGTCCTCTTTGAGGCCGTGCGGATAGCCGCGTCCATCGAGCGACTCGTGGTGCAGCTCGATCCCCGGGATCATCTCCTTCAACTGCGGCACGGGGCGCAGAATGTTCGCCCCCTTGGTGGTATGGGTCTTCATGATTTCGAACTCTTCCGGCGTAAGCGCCCCAGGTTTCTTGAGGATTCGATCTTCAATACCAATCTTGCCTACGTCATGCAGCTGGGCGGAGATGCGGACAATTTCGATAAAGTCGTCCTTCAGGCCTATTTCGCGCGCGATCAATACGGAATAGCGCGTCACGCGGTCGGAGTGGCCTCGGGTGTAGGGGTCCTTTTCGTCGACCGCGCCGGCCAGCATCTGAATGGAGGCCATGAACAGATCGCGGTTCTCCTTGGCAGCCCGTTTCAGGTCAAGGACGAACTGTTCGAGCTCCTCCGACATGGTGTTAAACGTGACTGCCAGTTCCCCGATTTCGGTGCGGCTCTTGAGTTTCACCCGTTGCGAGAAGTCTCCGCGGGCAATGGCGCGGCTGGACTCGGTCAGGACTTCCAGTGGATTTGTGATCCGGCGAGTGGCGTAGAAACTGATACCGATGCTGACCAGGACCGCCATCACTGCCAGGATGCGAGCGCTGCTCTGCATTTCGTAGACCGCACGGTAGGCCTCATCGCGCGGCTTCTGTACCACCACTGCCCAGTCCAGGTTCAGCACGGGGCTGTACGTGCCCAGCATCTTGGTGCTGCTCTTGCCGTTCCCGATGGTGAATTCCCGGGTGGCGGCGAGTTGCGCTTTGGCGCCTTCCTCGACGAAGTTGCGCACGATCTCGAGGTTGGTCATGTCCTGACCGGTAGCGTAGTCGGGGGTCGCTCCGGCGACCAGACGGCCCTCGCTGTCCACCACGTAGGGAGTGAGACCGCCGCGGTTCACCTCTTGCAGCCGGCGAATCAGAAACTGCAGGTCCACCACCGAGCCGATCATGCCCAGGAAGCGTCCGCCGTACATCACAGGCGCGCTGACCAGCATCACGGTGCGGGCCGATTTCCCACTGCCCACCACTAGTGCCTGGCCGTTGTAGGCCCGGCCTTCGCGGGCGGCTGCGTAGGCACGCTCCAGCTCACGCTGCAAGAAAGCGTCGGGGGCGATGCGGCCCGCCGAGATTCCCTTGGCTTCCGAGTTCAGCAGCGTGGCATAGGCCAGGTCGTCGGAGGACGAAACAAAGTTCTCCAGCAGGGCACGCAACTCCGGCGCCTCGACGTGCTCGGAGGTGATGTCTCCGCCGCTGGCTACCTGCAGTGCCGACGACAAGTTGGTCAGCATCATGCGCAGGGTTGCCTGGTGCTGCGATAAGTCATCGGCCAGCGAGCGGGTGACTGTGTTCTGCAGCAGCCTTTCATTGGTGATCAGCCGGTCGCGGTTGATGGCTTGCACTTGTGCCGAGTAGAAATACATCGGCACCACGCTGATGAGTACCAGCACACTGAGGATGACGTACAGAATCGGAATGCGCGATGGGATAGGCAGTTTCAGCGACAAATTGGCCCCAACGCCGCCCTCACCGGCGGCCCGGCTATCCTTAAAATTCTACTTTGAATGTTAGCAGAAGGAAGCTGAGATCGCAGGCTGAGGTCGTTACGAAAGTACCCCACGATGTGTGCCTTTGGGATCGGTTTGGCGACAAGAATTAAGGGTTCGGCTGGGCAGGCGACTTGCCGGAGCTAAGAGCTGAGAGATGTTTCGCTCTTGGCAGTGCGGGTCATCAGGTCGTGGATTGCGTCGCGAGGAGACTTGCCATCATGCAGGATAGCGTGCATCTGTTCGCTGATGGGCATCTCGACGCCGCGGGCATGAGCGAGACCGACCGCCGCATGGGTGGTGAACACTCCTTCGGCCACCATGCCGTGCATGTCTGCAATGATGTCCGGGAGCTTGCGGCCGCGCCCCAGTTCTACGCCGACGCTACGGTTGCGCGACAGTCCGCCGGTACAAGTCAGGACAAGGTCCCCCAGTCCGGCCAGTCCGGCCATGGTCTCCTGGCGTCCGCCACACGCCACCACCAGGCGGGTGATCTCCGCCAAGCCCCGCGTGATCAGCGCCGCCACGGAATTGTGGCCCAGGCCAAGCCCGTCGCAGACCCCGGCGGCAATGGCGACTACATTTTTCAGCGCGCCCCCCAACTCCACTCCGGCAACATCGTCGTTGGTGTACACCCGGAAGCGTGGATCGCTGAACTCGCGCTGCACGCTCTCTGCTAACTCGGCATCCTCCGATGCGATCGTGATCGCGGTCGGATCACCACGCGCGACTTCCTTCGCGAACGACGGCCCGCTGAGTGCGCCGATGCGCGGCACAAAGCCGCTGCCGGAACTGACCACTGCGGCAATCACCTCGCTCATCCGCAAGAGTGTCGTTTCTTCCAGACCCTTGGTGGCGCTGACGAACTGCATACTCCGCTTCAGATACGTGCGCATCGCCTCGAAGAGATGGCGACAGTGTTGCGAAGGCATGACGCTTACGACAATCTCGGCGCCCTGAAGCGCTTCCTCCAGACTGCCGGTTGGGGACACGCTCTCCGGAATGGGTTGGCCGGGGAGAAAGAGCTCGTTGACATGGCGGGCGGCGATCGACTCACGCACTTCTTTTTCGTGGGCCCACAAACGGACGTGATGGGTTCCCTTGCGTCCGAGAACGATGGAGAGTCCCGTCCCCCATGCGCCCGCGCCGATGACCGCGATCTCGCTCATCCCCGTCTCCACCGCCAGCGGTTTTCCGTGCCGGCCAGAAGCCGACGGATGTTTCCATGGTGCTTGGCGATGATCAGAAGCGAAGCGGACGCCATGAATCCCAGCATTAGAGGCGTGTGGAGATAGTCGTTGAGTGCCCAGGCCAGCAGCGGGAAAAGCGCCACCGCCACTATCGATGCCAGCGAGATATAGCGGAAGGCCAGAACCGCCAGAACAAAGATGGCGACCATCACCATGACAGTCTTGGGTGCGATCACCACGAAGGCCCCTAATCCAGTCGCCACCCCCTTGCCGCCGCGGAACTTCAACCACACCGGAAACATGTGACCAACAATGGCAAAGAAAGCCGCTGTCGACATCAGGGAGTAAAGATGGGGTTCGTAGTATCCCAGCGACGTACGCCTGGCGATTTGCGTGGCGACGTACACGGCCAGCAGTCCCTTGGCGGCGTCCAGAAGGAGTGTGAGCACGCCCAGCGCAGGCGAAGAGCGAGCCACGTTGGTGGCGCCGATGTTGCCGCTTCCCGTCTGCCGCACATCTTGTCCGCGAAACAGGCGCACCAGGATGTAGCCAAAGGGAATCGATCCCAGTGAGTAACTACACCCGGCAATGAGGATCCAAACAATCACAGGTTTTCGTAGCGCCGGCATCCCTGCCGGCTGTTTCTGGGGTGTCCCGCCCCCCTCCCGGTACCAGCACGATCACTCGTACTACGTGAGCGCAAACGGCGCAATTTTGGTGTATCGCGAGCCCACGCGTCCCAATTGACTCTCGTACAAAAAGAACTCGCCGGCGGTCATGGTACCAAACTCAGGCGCGCGCAAGGCGGCCAATTTCTCCTGCAAGTGTTGGAAGTTCTTGTTCGGCCCGTCGCCTTTCTGCCAACGGGGAGCGCCGGAGCGTCCACCGCCACGGGCCAGCGTCAGATGCGCGCTGAAGGGCCGGTCCTCTTTAGGGATCCCCAGCGTAGCCGTGGCCTCATCCACTGCATGAGCAAGGCTGGCCAGCGGCGTCCCCGCCTCAATGCCAACCCAGAAAACGCGCGCAGCCTTCAGCGTAGGAAAGAAACCATACCCGCGAAAACTCATCGTGATGACTTCACCATGAACAGCGGAGAGCGCTTGTTTGATCCGTTCCACTGACTCGACTGGTTTCTCCCCGATGAATTTCAAAGTGACATGAAGCGATTCCGCCCGCACCCAGCGCGCATCCGGCGCGAACCCGCGCACCCCATCCATAAAACGCTGGATACGATCGCGGATGGCATCGTCAATGTCGAGGGCAACAAAAACTCTCATAAAGTACGGAGTACCCAGTACTGTGTACCGAGCAAAGACCCTCTAGCAAGGGGTGGAACTCGGCATTCGCAACTCGGTACTCTAAAGCAGTTTCCTCCTCACCATGTCCAGCGCCTGCTGACTTGCGAACCAGCGCACGCGCTTGCGGTCGCCGGGAAAACTGCGTTCCACGACTTCGGTTCCGCGCTCACTGGCCAGACCGTGAAAAACCAGTCCCACCGGTTTTTCCGGCGTGCCACCGGTCGGTCCCGCGACCCCTGTGACTCCTAGACCAAAGGTTGCCCCACAGCGTTTGCGGATACCCTCAGCCAGGGCAGCGGCCACCTCCCGGCTCACCGCGCCGTGCTTGGCGATAAGATCAGTGGG
This sequence comes from Terriglobia bacterium, assembly GCA_020073165.1. GTDB lineage: Bacteria > Acidobacteriota > Terriglobia > Terriglobales > Acidobacteriaceae > JAIQET01. The sequence goes on from JAIQFP010000009.1 coordinate 83,761, forward strand.
TACATCCGCAAAGGCAGTCTTCAATTCGTTCGAGTAGGCTACGGCGCCCCCGACAAAGTAGCGCGAGCTGCCGCTGACCGAAGTGATGCGCTCTGCCAGCAATCCCCCGGTGCAGGACTCCGCCACCGCCAACGTGGCATTGCGCATCTGCAGGTAGTAGCCGACGATCTGCTCCATGGAATCGCCGTTGTCGGAGAAGACAGCATCGCCCAGTTCTTCTTCCAGCTTTTCCGCCAGTTCGTCGATCCGCTGCTGCGCGGCTTCCAGGGAGGCAGCGCGGGCCTTGAGATGGAGCTGTACTTCTCCCGCACCCGCCAGAATGGTGGTCTGTACGTCTTGGTAGCGCTTGTAAATCGGTGCCACGCGCGCATCGCACGCCGATTCTCCCATCATGGCAACCTTCAGTTCGCGGGTTGCAATGAATTGCTGCGGGAGTTTGGCTCGGAGCCGCTCCATGCACTGCTGGTCGAAAAGCGCTTTCAGTTCATGCGGAGGCCCGGGCAGCAGCAGAATGATCTTTTCGCGGCCATCGTATTTCCCACTAATCCACTGCCCGGGTGCTGTGCCATGGGCGTTGGGCAGGACAACGGCGCCTGCGATCACGTCCGCCTGCTGGGCGTTGTTCGGAGTCATTTTCAGGTTGCGTGACGCGAATCGCCGCTCGATGCTCGCAATGATTTCGGGATCGCGACGGAGTTCGAGGCCCAACGCATCGGCCACGGCCTCGCGGGTGAGGTCGTCCTCGGTGGGTCCCAGGCCGCCCATGAAGATGACAAGATCAGCGCGGGACAAAGCCTGGTTGGCAGCCGCCGTCAGGTGCTCGCGGTTGTCGCCTACGATCGTCTTGAAGATCACCTCTACGCCAAGCTGGTTCAGCCTTTCGGTCAGGTAGAGAGAATTGGTGTCCTGGCGATAGGGGGTCAGGAGTTCCGAGCCGATGGCGATGATCTCGGCATTCACGCGTAGCAGTGTAAATCAAAACCGCAGGGGACAAGAGAGGATGCCAGGTTGATGTGTGGACTCACTCAGCCAACATCGACAGGCCCTGGATGTTCCAGGAAAGACGATGCACGCCGCTGGTCGTCGCCAGGACAGCAGAGCGACCCGGCGCAAACGCCAGGCCGACCAGGCTCGGACCCGCGACTTCCAGCGATGCCTGCCCTTCGGGACTGATTTTCACAATGCCGCGCTTGCCGGAGAGCGACGCCGCCACGTAGAGGTTGCCGGTCGTGTCGAACGCGAAACCTTGCGGACGTCCCAGGCCGCGGTAGAAGGTCGAAACCGTGCCGTGTGGGTCAATCTTGTAAACACAATCGAAGCTGGAGGTCGTCGGTCCAGTCACGAACAGGTCCCCGTGCGGGCCGAAGGCTACGTGATAGGCGGAGACGCTGGCCTCGAGCGTGGCGAAGACAAAAATCTGGCGGTCACGGGCAATCTTGAAGATGGTGCCACTACGGTCACCCACGTAGAGGTTCTCTTCCCGGTCAAAAGCAATTCCGGTAGCAATGCCCATGCCCTCGGCATATGACGACATGGTCCCATTGGGCGCGACACGGTACACCGTGCCGTCATAGCGCGAGGAAACGTACATCTGCCCGGCACGGTCGAAGACAATCGCCGTGGGGTTCATCATGTCCGAGAGAAATGGTTTGACGTTGTAGTTGGTGTCGATCTTATAAATCGCTACCGGGACCTTTTGTCCGCGCGATCCGGAAAAGGTTACGTAGATGTTTCCTTCGGCGTCGAGCGCGGGATTGGTGACGGGATGCAGGTTTTCCGCGATGGGCACCGCGACGTTCATCTGGTGCGGATTGCTGGCGTGACCGTTGGTGGAGACCACGACCGGTCCCGAGGAAGCACCCGGCGGAACCCGGGCGACCAGAAAGTCGTCGGAGCTGATGACCACCGCCCCATCCACTTCACCAAAACGCACACGTGGGGGACGGAGATCGATGGGACGCAGGCCGCTACCGACGATCCGTACCTCGCCGCCGGGCAGGGCTGCACTGGGATGCACGGCTTCAATGTGCGGCTTGCCGTTCACGTTCTTTTTACCCAGCAGGCGGTCAGAAATTCCCATGCACTACTTCCTTGCGCATCCCGCTATCGTGGCAAAACGCCGAAATACAACAGAACCTGCATTACGGCGAGGGCATAAAATCCGGCTGCCACATCGTCGATCACAATGCCAAAGCCTTCGGGCAGGCGTTCCAACTTGCGTATGGGCGGCGGCTTCACCATGTCGAAGCCACGAAAAAGTATAAAGCCCGCCAACAGAGATTTCCACGATACCGGCACGGCAATCAGGGTGATGAGCTGGCCGGCGACTTCGTCGATGACCACGAACTGGGGGTCCTTCAGACCCGCAGCGCGGGCCACCCGTGTGGCCGCGGGAATTCCCACAACCACGGCCAGCAAAGCCAGTGAAATCGCGGCCATTGGCTGCCAGACAGGCACAACCCAGCGGCTGAGCAGCCACCAAATCAGGGCCGTCGCAAGCGAGCCCCAGCTCCCGGGACCCGGCCGCAACCGCCCCACACCAAAGAAAGTGGCGACTACGGTAGCCCAGAGGGGAGCCCTCCCGGTTGCAACGTCCGAGGTGTTGTTGGTGGCGGTCATTTTGACTCTTGCAGCGCCGGCGGGACGCTCTTTCATCTAACACCCTACTTCTTATTTAAGTCGCCGGGGCCGCTGTCTTCGATGGCGTCGCTGGTATCGGTGACAGGTGACGAGATGACATAGGCCCCGCTGGCCCACTTGCCCAGATCGATCAACCGGCAACGCTCGCTGCAGAAAGGAAACTCGGGATCGCGATGCTTAACCGGCTTCTTGCAGATGGGGCAACGCAGGCTGCGGATGCGCTTGGCCATGGGTCCCTACACGATCTGCCCGACCAGATCGTAATCGTGAGCCTCGGTGATGCGGCAGCGGTAGAATTCGCCTGGTTGCGGATCGAGCCCCTCAGGCATGTCATTCACATAGACTTTGCCATCGATTTCGGGTGCGTGCATGGGCGTGCGTCCTTCGAGCAGGAGTTCACTGTCTTCCGAGGCTCCATGCAGCAGCAGATCGCATTCCTTTCCGATCAGGGCCTTCTTCCTGCGCTTGCTGATTCCGCGCTGGATTTGCATCAGGTGCTTGCGCCGGCGCTCAATTTCCCGGGCAGGCAGCTTCTCTTCCATCGAGAACGCCCCCGCTCCTTCCTGGTCCGAGTAGCCGAACGCACCCATCCAGTCGAATTGGGCCTCGCGGACAAAGGCACACAACTCTTCAAACTCCCGCTCCGTTTCTCCCGGGAAGCCAACGATAAACGAGGTGCGCAGGGTCACTCCAGGGATGGTACGACGCATCTTTTCAATCGAGCGAAGAAAGACATCGGCACCCCCACCGCGCTTCATGCGCTTCAGAGTGGCCGCAGACGCGTGCTGCAGCGGTACATCAATGTACGAACAAATCTTCTCGTGTGCCGCGATGGTCTCCAGCAGCCGTCCTGTGATCTTGTTGGGATATGCGTAAAGAAACCGGATCCACCGCAACTCCTCAATCTCCGCCAGCTTCTCCAGCAGCAGCGCGAGCCCATCTTTGAGGTCAAAATCCTCACCGTAACAGGTCGTGTCCTGACCGATCAGCGTGATCTCGCGCACACCGGACCGTGCCAGACGTTCCGCTTCGGCAATCACCGACTCGAAGCGGCGCGAGCGAAACTTCCCCCGCAACTGCGGAATGATGCAGAAGCTGCAGGGATGGTCACAGCCCTCAGCAATCTTGATGTAGGCGGTGTAATGCGGTGTCGCCAGGACCCTCGGTGTCGCCTCGTCATACAGATAGTTGGGCAGGTCCGCCATCGCGCCATCCCAGGATTCCCGCGAGAAGCGGCCCTGAGCCGCCCGGACCTCGCTTTCAGGACGCGATTGCAGTATTCGAAAGGGTGAATTCGCTGGCGCTGGCGCCACTCCCGCCGCCGCCAGAATGTTCTCCAGTTCACCGGTGCCCACCACCGCGTCCACCTCAGGAATGCTCGTGCGAATCTCGTCGCGAAACCGCTCCACCAAGCAACCGGCAACTACCAGCTTGCGCGCGCGCCCGGCAGTCTTGAGCCGGGCCATCTCCAGAATGGTGTTCACCGACTCCTGCTGGGCCGTGGCGATGAAGGAGCAAGTGTTCACCACGATGACGTCGGCGTCCTCGGCCCGCGCCGTCAGCTCCGCCCCTGCCTGCGCCAGCATCCCCATCATGACTTCGCTGTCTACCAGGTTCTTGGGGCACCCCAGGCTCACGAAGCCCACCTTGGTTGACGAACTGGATATCTGCCGGGTGGTTTCGGCGTCCGGGAGCGGCACAGTGAGGGTCTTCTCAGGCATGCAATCTCATAATTTTATCATTCATCGCGGATCGCTCGCGGGTGGCTTGGCGCGGCTCCTCCGGTAGAGGGCGGCAGCTGAATGTCACGCGGGTCGTTGAGAGCATCAGGTTGTTACTGAAGGTCACCAGCGGAGGGCATCAAGTCAGGCATCATCGCCGGTAAATTATCCGATAAACACCATGCTAACCTACCCCTACTCGGTCATGCTGTATCGGGGGGAGAAGAGATGGCGATACAACGCTTGGTGAGCGCGGTTCTGCTGGCCGCCACAGTCCTGGTAGGTAGTGCTGCCGCCCAGGATAAGAATAATGAGGTGGCAGGTTTGATCGGCCGCACGTTCATCAGTAACCAGGGAGTTCCCGCTGCAACCTCGGCGAACAAGGAGATTCACTTTGGCAATGGACTGAGTTTCGAGGCAGTCTACGGCCGGAGGATCCTGGGTACCCAGGACAGTCTCGTGACCCTGACGTTCGAGGTGCCCTTCGTGGTGAATCCCGACGAAGATCTAAACTTTGCTGAGAATGTCATCCCCGAAAGCTACTCCTCTTTCTTCATCACCCCTGCTGCGCGCGCGAACCTTTTTGCCAGCACCCACGTCTCGCCCTGGGTGAGCTTCGGCGGCGGATTCGGGCACTTCCACGAGAGCTCCAACCTGGTTTTCTTCGGCTCCAACACCGGGGCGATCGGCACCACTACCGGCGTCTTCGAGTTAGGTGCTGGCCTTGATGTCAAAGTCTCTGACAAGTTCAGCTTGCGTGGGGAAGTGCGCGATTTTGACTCGGGAGTTCCGCAGCTCAATGTGGACACCGGCAAGAGCCGCCAGCATAACCTCTTTGTTGGTGGAGGCGTGGTCTGGCACTTCTAGAGCCAACCTGGAAATCGATGGCGTTGGGATGGCGCAGCGCTTCAGCGCTGCGATTCCTGCTTAGAATCAGATAGGGCTTCAGCCGTTGAGGTATCTCTCCGGCTCGGAACTCCCCGGAAAGAGGTTGAGTAACAGCCTCACTTCCGGCCCACGCTCGCAATCTCCTCGAACAATTCCGGCAGGCGAGACGCGTCTTCGGCGGAGTCCCCGAAACGCGCGTGTTCGTAATGGCGGGTAAACTGCGCCACCCGATCACGCATCAGGTCGTCTTCAATGCAGGTGACGAACTCCGCCGGGGTCTGCGCGGGTGACTTGCGCCAGCCCAGCCGGGCTACCCTGCGGGTCATCCGTTCATACCAGATGGTTGCGGCCAAGCGCGGAGCTTTCTCTGGACGCGCCGCCAGCCGCCGCCGGCGCAGCGCGTTCCACAACCGGCGCGCGTTCGCCAGCAGCAGAAGCAGGCCCGTGGCCAGGAGTGCGCTGACGCTCCAGCGCGTGGGAGACTTGCTCATGGTGTCTTGCGCTTGCCGGGCGGAGTCCAGGAGGGCTTCGTAGTGGCGGCGGAACCAGGTTCGCAGCTCGTAAACGATCATGCGGCCGCTGCGCGTCACGCCCTCGCCCAGAATGCGCTGGTGGCCGGGGTCGTAGTTCACCACCCACTCGCGCCAGAACGAAGCCATGGCGTCCAGGTACAAGATGGCGCGGCTCCAGCCGGTGCGGGCCGGCTCCAGGCCGGCGGGAGTCGGATCGAAGCTCACCCATCCGTAGCCCGGGAAGTACGCTTCCACCCAGGAGTGCGCGTTGCTGGCGCGAACCACGTACTGCGAAGTCAGGTCATTGAACTCGCCGGTCCGGAATCCATTGACCACCCGCGAGGGAATTCCCAGAGTGCGGAGCATCACCGCCATCGAGGATGCAAAGTATTCGCAGTGTCCCTGCCGCCGCTCAAAGAGGAAGTTAGCCAGCGGATCGTGGGGGACCGTCCGCGGAAGCTGCAGCGTGTACCCGAACTTCGTACGCAGGTAGCTCTCGATCGTCACTGCTTTGTCGTAGTTATTGTCCGCGGACGCTGTGAGCTGTTCCGCCAGGCTTGCGATGCGCGGGTCGAGCCCCGGAAGTTGAAGATAGTTCGACACGATCTCCCGCGGATAGGCTCCGGCCGCGGCGCGCAGGTCACTGGCCTTAGGCTGAGGAATGAGGGAGGAGGCCTCATAGCGACTGACGGGGCGCTCGGGATCGAGGTCGAAGACGCCGTCGCCCCCATCGATCGCGATCAGACGATAATTTCCTTGTAATAGGCGGGGGGTGGCGGCCAGGAAGAACACGCTCGCACCCACCGGTTCCATGAGCACACGGTAGTGGATGGGCCGGACGCTCCGCCCTGCCTGGCTCGGCAGTGGCGCTGCCTCCGGCTGTGATAGAGCAAAGCTCCCATCTGCCCGAGGACGGAGAGGAAATTTTGTTCGGGGATTGGACCAGGTCCGGCCGTCAAACGCGCTGAGGGTCACACCCCGCCACTTCAGGTCGAAATTTCCGCTCTGATCGCCATCAATCTGGATGTGCATCACCACTGATCGGGACTGCTGAATCTGCCCGATACTTCCCAGTTGCACCCGGTCGCTGAAACCGGTTGCCAGTTCGCCGCTCGGGGCATAAGCACTGAAATAACCGGCCGAGATACGTGGCAGGATGAAGAAGATGGCGGTTGCTCCCAGCAGGATGAGCGCCATCAGCAGGGGTGCCGCGCCGACCAGCGAAAATGCCATGCGCCGGTGCGCAAGCGTGTCGCTCGATTCCCGCGAATGCACCGTCGCTTTGGCCGAGGCGCGCCGCATCTCCATCAGGATGAACGTGCCCACTGCCATGAGCATGAACCCGGCAAACGCCAGCAGGAAGACGCTGTCCACGGTCAGGATGGCTGCTGCGAGCACCATCGCAAACGAGATGACCGCCAGGAAGTAGAAGTCACGGTCGCGCCGCGCCGAGAACAGGCGCACCACCAGGACAAACAGCACCAGGTGGACGGTACTGCTGAGGAAAGCTCCCGATATCAGAAAGTAATCCGCCAGGTAGAAAGCGACGTAACCCAGCGTGAGGCCATTGGTCCAGCGCTCGGGGATGATGAAAGACCGGCGTGTGGCCAAAAGGTATCCGCGCACCAGGAGCGCCGCCCCCACCACCACGACCGTAACCATGTCCAGCCCGCCGGTGGATGCCAGTGTGCCAAACCCGGTCAGGACCAGGAGATAAAGCGCGACCTCAAAGTAGCGCTGAATGGCAACGCTGATTGAAGGAGTCGCGAGAGATGATTGACTCGCAGCCATCGCAGGCATCTATTGTTCGCGATTCCACCGCAGAAGGGAAGACATCATCGCGGTACCACCGTAGCGCGAAGTACCGCAGCGGGAGCGTCCCGCCCTGATACCTGACACCCGACACGAGTCACCTAACCTCTTCCCGAATGCTAAAATCACCTGTCAGGCATCGGTCCCGCGCGACGTCTTCCCGCCAACCCCGCCAGGTCCGGAAGGAAGCAACGGTAACGGGCTCTTGCGTGTGCAGTGGGTCGCCGGTGCCTGGCTTTTTGGAACGTCAGTCGTTGCTAACTTCCAGGGCGTCATCCCGAGCGCGGCGTCAGCCGAACGAGGGACCGTGCGCGTAGCGGCACGACCGCCCGTTCCGTTAGACATTCTCCTTCCAATCCTGCAAAATACTGAGTTCATCCAGGAGACATCCTTGAGCAAGCCTATGCGCGTGAAGATCAGCGCTTTGGGTACCTATGTTCCGCCGCATCTGTTGACCAACGCCGACCTGGAAAAGATGGTCGAGACCACCGACCAGTGGATCCAGGAACGCACCGGCATCCGCGAACGCCACATCGTGGACAAGGGCATGGCCACCAGCGATCTCGCCACCGAAGCTGCCAGGAAAGCGCTGGCACAACGAGGCCTGGTTCCCAGCGACGTCGAGGCGATCATTGTGGCCACAGTCACCCCCGACATGTTCTTTCCTTCCACCGCCTGCCTAGTGCAGCACAAACTGGGCGCGAAAAATGTCTGGGGATTCGATCTCTCCGCTGCCTGTTCGGCCTTCGTCTACGCGTTGCAGACCGGAGCGCAGTTCGTCGCGACCGGCGCTCACAAGAAAGTTATGGTGATTGGCGCTGACGTGATGTCGTCCATCATTGACTACACCGACCGCGCCACCTGCGTGATCTTTGGCGACGGCGCGGGCGCCGTCATCCTGGAGCCCGCGGAAGATGATTCAGTTGGAATGATCGACTACCTCCACGAAGTAGACGGCTCCGGCGGTTGCGCACTCTATATGCCGGGCGGAGGCAGCCTGAATCCTTCCACCCATGACACCGTCGAAAAGAAAATGCACTACGTCCACCAGGATGGTCAGGCCGTCTTCAAGTTTGCCGTCCGCAAGCAGACTGACTTGTGCGAGAAGTTGCTGCAGCGCAATGGGCTGAAGGGCAGCGACATTCGCGCATTCATTCCGCATCAGGCCAACAAGCGCATCATCACCGCGACCGCAGACCGGCTGGGTTTGAACCGGGAAAGCGTGATCATCAACATTGATCGCTACGGCAACACCACCGCCGCGACCATCCCCCTCGCCATGCAGACCGCCTGGGAAGAAGGCAAGCTGAAGAAAGGTGACCTGGTGATGCTGGCTTCCGTAGGCGCAGGATTCACCGTGGCTGCAGCGCTCTTGCGCTGGGCCTACTGAACCGGTCAGAGTCGAATCGCATGGATGCCTTTCGGGAAAGCCGTGTCCGCCAGATTTTCGACAACGCCAACTTTGTCCGCGATCTGGGCATGCAGTTGACCCTGGTCGAAGAGGGCGCCTGTGAGATCACCCTTGTCCCCGCCGCGCGTCACCAGCAACAGCACGGACTGATCCATGCTGGTGTTTTGGCCACCATGGCGGACCACAGCGCAGGATGCGCCGCCCGCAGCGTAGTTGGACTGGACGAAGACGTCCTGACCGTGGAGTTCAAGATCAACTTCCTCCGCCCCGCCCTCGCGGAGCGCTTGCGCTGCCGCGCCAGGGTCCTGCGCGGCGGCAAGACACTGGTCGTCGTCGAGTCCGAGGTATTTGCCGAAAAGGACTCAGCGGAGCAGTTGGTGTGCAAGGCCACGGTGACGCTGGCGGTCAAAGAGAGCCAGGACATGGGTCGGCCAAGTTGACGTGGCGGTTGCTCAGAGGGCGTCCTCCGACTTCGCGGGACGAACGGCACGCGGGGAATGGGGCGGGACGCCGGCGCTGCTCTTTCGGCGTGAATCCAAAACCCGGAGCCTAGCTACTGGCCGCTGTTCTTCGCCTGCTCAAACGGTTTCTGCATGTACTTGCGGGCTTCATCCAGCGCGCCCTGGGTGTTGTCGTTAGTCTGCAGCGCCTGCCGGTACTCGTTAGTGGCGCGCTCCCGCTGTCCGGTGATGTCGAAAATCTTGCCCAGCTGGATGTGGCACCAGACTTCGGTCCAGCGCGGGTCGCCGTCGCCATTGAGCGAGGCCCGGTAAGCGTTCGCGGCGGCCTGGTAGTTGCGTTGCAGGAAGAACACCTCGGCGACACGATAGTGAGCGAGCGAGCTGTTCTTGTTGACGTCAAGCGCCTTGTTGAATTCACTGAGCGCGCCGGCGAGGTCGCCCTGCTGCACCAAGGCTTGCCCGCGCATGATGGAGGCGCGCAGCCTGATTTCGGTCGAGTTCCTCAGCACCCGGTTGTCGGGATCGATGACAATGCGCCGCGGCCGGCCGAAGGTCTCCACCGAGAACGCTGAGTTCGTCCCCACCACGTCGATGCGTTTTGTTTCGGTCTTGCCGTCGGTATCGATTTTCAGTTCCACCGGCATGCGGAAAAGGTCGAGATCCTGCGCGATCTGGCCCACCACGCGGAACCCCTTCCCGCTGCCCAGGCGATAGACCGTGTACTTGGTCTTGAACTCCGGCGCTCCCGTGGAATCGAGCCACTGCGAGAAGAACCAAGTCAGCTTGTCGCCGTAAGCCTGCTCGGCAAGGTCGCGAAACTCATCCAGCGAAGCCGGCTTACCCGCGTACTTGGCGGCGAAACTCCGCATCATCGCATTGAACTTCGAATCGCCCATCACCCAGCGCAGCATGTGCAGGATCATGGCCCCCTTGTCGGTCACCAGCGACTGGAATTCGGGGGAGAAAAGATCCAGCTTGGCCGCGCTGGACAGGGGCACGGTGTCATAGGCCAGCGCGCCTACCGACATGTCTTTGACCGTCTCTTCCAGTCCGGCCTCCCCGGCGGCGTTCTCGACATAGAGTGCCTCCGAGTAGCGGGCGAATCCATCTTCCAGCCACCAGTCGTCGCGGGAACTTGGGCTTACCGAGACGCCCCACCACTGGTGGGCAATGGCGTTTGCCAGCAGGCGATAATTGATCTTGGTCGTAATGCCGCGACTGGCCAGCACCGCCATCTCCGGCGCCCAGGCGGTGGGTACGGTGTCATCGGGGATTTCGATAACCTTCAGCGTGGTGGACGGTGCCGGCCCGTACAGGGTCACGTAGTAGGTGAACTCCTTGACCGTGCTGTCCGCGTATACCGCCCCCTGGTCCTGGTGGACCGGCTTGAAAAAGACATGCAAGTCGAGGCCGGCTTCGTCACTCTTGAATTCCTGAAACTGGCCGGCCACGATCGTGCCCGGGAAGCTGGGCTTGTCCCACACAAAGCTGAAGGTCTTCAGCGGCAGTCCCCCGGCCGTGCCTTTCTTCGGTGGAACATCGGATACGGTCTGTTTCCCACTGCCGATGGCCACCATGTGCGCGGGCACGGTTACATTGATCGTGGCGGTAAAGCGGTTCAGCCCATAGCCGTTGACCGGAAACCATCGGCTGGCATACAGCAGATAGCTGGTGTCGTCGTTGATCGATGCCAGCTTGAGCCCCTGCACCGGGCTGTCGTCGGCGGAGTCGAGCACGCCTTCGTAGTCGAAAGTCAGAGTGGTCGAACTGTCCTTGGGCAACCCATTAGGAAGTTGCACGCGTACGGTGAAGTCCTGGGTCACGCGCTCGGCACTGAGCGGCTTGCCCATGGCGTCGAGCACCTTGTTCACCCGCAGGGCGTTGTTCAACTCGAAGCTGGCGACGTTCAAGTCTTCCAACGCAGTGAATTTCACCTTGGCCCGCGCTGCGATCCGGTGAGTATGCGGGGTAAGTTCTGCGTCGATCTGGTAATCATCCACCCGCAGGCGCGGCTTTTCCGCTGCCTGGCTGGGTGGCGTGACGAACAGAAGGATTAATAAGAGGGCAGACGAGATGGAAAGGGCCCAACACGGGCGCCGAGGTTGAAAAGCCATTAAGCAGAGTCTCCTGGGAAATGCCGCTGTTCTCTAAGATGAAGATTGTCACCTAAAAGATGCTGGGACTACAAGGGTTAGACCCTTTTTGTCGACCGGGCCAAGGGAGACGGGCAAGACGGACTGCTGCGGTTGCTGGCGACCAAGCAGACGGTGAGCACCGCCCCGACTCAGTTCCAGTGTTTCTGGTCCTCCCAGATTTCTGCCAGCGGCTTCTTCAAGCCACGGCACAGGTAGATGTCGTGGTTTTCTTCGGCCATTCCCCAGGGATGATAGTGCGCGCCGACTTTCTCCACGGAGTTGCAGATCTCCCCGAGATAATGGGGGCCATACTGGATGGTGAGGAAGTTGTGGCCGGTGAACCCCATCATTCCCCAGTAATAGTGGGTCTGATGCCCGCTCAGGGCGGTGGGGAGGCCGTACTTGGGGCCGAACAGGTCGATTGCGCCCGCCTCCCCGTAGTTCCCCGCCAGAATCGCAGTTTGCGCCCGCTCCCCGGGAGGAAGCGAATTGTAGATAGCCGCGACCTGGGCTACCAGTTCCGGCCATCCGAACTGGTCTCCCAGGAATTGCGGAAGCGGGCCATCGTGGTGTACCTCGGTCTTACTCGGCTTGACATGCAGCTTCCCCTCATAGGCAACGTAGTCCTCAGGGGACAACAGGGGGAGCGCCAGAGGAGCGATGACGGCCCCCAAAGCGGCAATCACCGTGACGATGGCGGCTTTCGGCCAGACTTTCCCGCGCGTGACGTGCCCGCGATTTAGCCACGTCTCAATGGCCACCGCTCCACCCGCCAGCAGCATGGGATAAGCCCCCGACAGGTAATAATCTTTTCCATGCAGCACAATGAAGATCACCAGCAGGGCAAGATAGATCCAACCTAATACCCGGTACTTTGTCCCTTTTCCCGCCAGGAAGAACCACAGTCCAATCATCCAGACCGGGAACAGAATCGGGTGCATCATGAGAATCTGCTCCCGGATGAAGGCCAACGGGCCAAGCACTACGTTCTTCCCGCTGGCCTCAACGTTGCGCAGGTCTTCCAGGGTGGGGAAGTGATGTTGGACTTGCCAGATCATGTTGGGCAGAAAGATCGCAAGCGCGAGGAGTCCGGCCAGCCAGAGCCAGGGTTTCGCAAACTCCTTTCTCTGCTCGGTCAGGACCAGTCCGGCCACCACGGCAGCGCCAAAGAACAACGTGGAGTGCTTGTTCATCAGGCCGAGACCGGAAACCACTCCGAACCAGATCCACAGCCGGGAGTCTCCCGTCTGGATGATGCGGATCAGTATGTAAGCGCAGGCCATCCAGAATGCCTTCTCGAAGACGTTCATGGTAAGCAGGCTGGCAGTCCCCAGGTACTCGGGCACGATCAGAGCGCAAAGTCCAGCGAGGCCCTGAGCAAAACGGTCTCCCCCCAGACGCCACGTGATCAGCATAGTGACCGCGACGATACCCGCGCCGCCGATGCCGGCAATGGCGCGGAGCACATGCAGCGAGCCACCCAACGCCAGCGCCAGCCGGCTGATGAAGGCAATCATCGGAGCCATATCCACATAGCCCCACGCCAAATGGCGGGCGCAGTCCAGGAAGTAGAGTTCGTCGCGGAAGTAGCCGTAACGCCCGCTCAGCAGCACGTGGATTAGAAGCACGACGCCGCTCATGCCATACAGCAGGTCTTTGGCGAGCTTTGGCTCGACAGAAGAAGCCTGGAGTCGCATAGTCGTCCAGGAAGGGGAAGCAGTTTCGTTCATCGTGGTCACTCAGCGCTCTGTGCGGCTTAAGGTTTTCGCTCGTGTCTGCCCAATTTCAGCGAACGTCATGTCCTTGGCCGGGCTTCGGGTGCGGCGTTTCCACGCGAAGAATAGCCCGGCATAGGTGTCGGTGATGTACTGGCTGGGAAGGATTCCCAGTCGCTTCGCGGTCTGATCGATCCAGCGCGCTGGGCCTTCGATCTCGCCGAAGTTGCCGATTGGTGTCTCGTCCATCACGACCTGGCCTTGGCTGTCAGCCCACTCAGCGCGAAACTTCTCGTACCGGAAGGTGGGGGAGAAACCCAGGGCGCGCAGAATGGCGTCCATCTTCGGACCGTCGCCGACTTGGGTCTGGGTTTCCACGCGGGTCTTGTGGCGTCCTGTTCTCCCCTTGGCTTTGTGGGTGAGCAACCATTCCGATCCGTACTTGCGCAGGCGGAGCAGATCGCCGCGTTTGCGGAGAGGCTGGCCGGGAAGATCGTAAAGCGTGTTCATTTCGTGGGTGCGCCGCGTGATCTGCCGAAAGTGCGCGGAGCGCAGCTTGCGGGCGAGGCCGCGCAGGTCATCCACGCGGAATTTGATCTCGACTTCCTTTTTCGAGGACATGTGTCGCCCGTATGAAAATCCCGAACCGCAAAGATCGCAAAGAAATGCCGCAAAGGACGCCAAGCAGACCAGATTCCTGAGACCTGACACCTGCTAGCTGAACGTCGGCAGTTTGACTAGGTCTTCGCGGGGCACCGACTCCAGCGGTTCGCCGGCTTTCTTCCACGCGGCCAGGCCGCCGACGATCACGAACGCGTTGAATCCCTTTTCCCGCAGCAGGTGCGCCACCCGGGCGCTGGTCGCTTCCCGCGCTCAAGTACAGTACAGGTAAATGTCTTTGTCCTTGGGCAGAGTCTTCAGTTCCTCGGCCAGATTGTTCGGCTCGATGCGGATGGAGCCTTTGATGCGAGCCGATCCGGCGTCGTAGTAGCCGTGGCTGCGGACATCCACGAGGAGCATCTTGCCACGCCCTTCCGATGCCAGCTTGTGCGCCAGTTCCTCCACCTGTACCCGCGGCACCACGCGATAGATCGCGTGTTTACGATAGAGCCAGACTCGATACACGATGTAGGCGATGAGCACCACCAGCAGCACTTCCTCGAAGACCCGCCCTGCGGTCTGGAAGCCGCGCGTGATGGCAGCCAGAAAATCGCGGAACACATAACCAAGGCCGAAGTAGGCCGAGGTGTAGAGAGTTGCCCCAGCCAGATCGAGGCGCAGGAACTGCTGCGGACGCATCTTCATGCTCCCGGCCAGCGGCGGTGCCATGGTATTGACGCCGGGGATGAACTTGGCGAGCACCAGAGTAATCTTGCCGCGTTTGTAGAAAGATTCCGCTGAGCGCAGGATGCAGGTCTCGGGATTCGCCGAGACCTTGCAAAGAAGGCCGAGCAGCGCCCATCCCATGGAGCGTCCCAGCAAGTACAACACCGAGTCGCCCAGCAGCATGGCGCACAGGGCGAGAAGCCACACCACCGGGCTCAGGATTCCGGACGCTACGGCTGCGCCACCGGCTACTAGCGCTAACGCCGCCGGGCAGGGGAGTCCCACGGCCTCGGCGAAGACAATCCCGGTGACCAGGAGGTATCCGTGGCGGGCGATCAGAGCCAAAAGGTAATTCATGGGCTGAAGCGAGCCAGACGCGAAGCGTCAGTATAAACAAAAGGGGCGGCACAGGGCCGCCCCGGATCCAGAGAACAATGGACCACCTACTTCTTCATAGTATCGTCCTTGGCCATTTTCTCCTTCATCATGCTGACCTTCATCACGTGGATCGCGTTCTTGTCGGCGTACACATGAGCGCTCAGCGACACGTGGTGGTTTTCATGGCCCTTCACAGCCTCGGGGTTCATGATGTCCCAGGACTTCTGGTCCTTGTCGTTCACGAAGGTGTACTTGTCACCGTCGGCTTTGATGGTTCCCTTGAGCGTCTTCAATGGGGCGGCTGCGGCTTTATCCTTCTTTTCCATTCCCCCCATTTGGTCCTGCGCGACCACAGCCACGCTGAGGAGAACCGAGATCGCCAGTAAACATACCAATAGCTTCTTCATTGATGGAGACTCCATTCTGGGATTGAAACTGCCGAACTTGGATTAAACTGCCGACTAGAGTACGACACCTTGGGCACTTTGGATTGGTCGGCTGGTTTTAACCCGTGACGCATTGTAATACAGGAGAGCGAAAGCACAATGTCATTTGCAAGCGAACGCCGCTACATCAATCTGCCCACGCGTCAAGCACCACTACCATTTAGCGACGCTGTCCTGGTGGGCGAGACCCTGTACCTGGCAGGGCGAATCGGTCTCGATCCCGCAACCGGCCTGGTTCCCGCCGACATGCAAGAAGAACTGAATCTGCTATTTGGCGGCCTCAAGGCCGTGCTGGCGCAGGCCGACATGACCATGGATGACTTGGTCTGGGTGCAGGTGTTTTCGTCTGATATGACTTTGTGGGAGCGATTTAACGTGGAATACCTCAAGCATTTCTCGAGGGATTTGCCGGCAAGAGCTTTTCTGGGCTCGGGTCCACTGTTCAAGGGGGCGCGCTTTGAGATAAATGGGATTGCAGTAAGGGGGTAGCAGGCGCCGTTCAAGGTGCACGGCGTCGGCGCCGTTCTCAGTACTCCCAGCGGCTCAAGATTCTTATTTCTCCCGTGCCACCACAAACTCCGGCGCCCACAACAGAGCGCGCTTGATTTCACTGGGAGGGAAGCTGCAGATAGCGTTGCGGGCCAGTTCGGCGTACTGCATGGCGCGGGCGTTGGCGGCCTCCAGCGAACCGTAGCGGTTGAGGACTTCGAGGATCTCCGCGTGGGTGACGCCATCGAAAGCCCGCTCTCGCAACACCGCCTCAATCAATCTCTTTTCCTGTGACGTGCAACGCTCCAGCGCGTGGATGACCGCCATGGTGACTTTGCCTTCGCGCAGATCGCTGGCTACCGGCTTGCCCAGCACGCTCTCGGAAGCGGTCAGATCGAGCACATCGTCCACAATCTGGAAGGCCATGCCCAGGTCGCGTCCGTACTGCGCCAGGCTCTCCTCTTGCTCCGGCGTTGCGCCGCCTAGGATTCCACCCATGCGCATGCACACCGAGAAGAGGCAAGCCGTCTTGCGGAAGATCAGGTCGAAGTACTCGTCGAGCGAGATGAGCCTGCCCAGCTTTTCCATCTGCAGCAGTTCGCCTTCGACCATCTGTTGGGTGAGCTCGATTAGCGTATCGAGAATGCGGAAATTGCGCTCCTGCACTGCCACCTTGAAGGCCTGCATGTACAGCCAGTCGCCGGCCAGCACACAGCGGGAGTTGCCCCATTGCGTGTTGGCCGCGGGTCGCCCCCGCCGGGTTTGGGCCTCATCAATAATGTCGTCGTGCACCAGCGTGGCGGTGTGAATGATCTCGACCACCGCGCCTAGTTTGATGGCTCCGCGTCCCTCGTAATTCAACAGCTTTGCCGAAAGCAACAGCAGCGCCGGACGAATGCGCTTGCCGCCGCCGCCACGGAGATATTCGCCAATCTCGGTAATGGCTTCGACGTTTGAGACGGTGTCACGCCCGAACTCGCGTTCGATGGCTGACAGGTCTTCGCGTAACAGTTCGAAGACTTCCTTGCCGTTGATGGTGGCTGGGCTGCTCAAGCTTCTCCGAATGCCTTTCTCTGCGACCTTCGCGCTGCCTCTGCGTCCTTTGCGGTTTGAGGGGTGTCTTTAGTTTGTCCGGTAATTCGTAAACTGCATGTCAATCCCAAAGTCCTGCTGCCGGAGCAAGGCGATGATTTCCTGCAGGGCGTCGCGGTCTTTGCCGCTCACCCGCACCAGGTCGCCCTGGATCGAGGCTTGCACCTTCTTCTTCGAATTCTTGATGAGCTTGACGATTTCGCGCGCCTTTTCGATGGGGATCCCCTGCTGCATGGTGATGCGTTGCTTGGCCGCCCCGCCCAGCGATGACTCGATCACTCCGTAGGTCAAGCCTTTCAGGGGGACTCCGCGCTTCGCTAGCTTTTGCTGGAAGACGTCGTTTACCGCTTTAAGCTTGAACTCGTCGATCGAGTGCAGCACGATGGCATCCTTGCCCTCGAGTTCAATGTTTGACTTCGAGTCTTTCAAGTCGAAGCGGGTATGGATTTCCTTCAACGCCTGCTGGATGGCGTTGGAGACCTCTTGCAAGTCGATCCTGCTCACAATGTCAAAAGTATTCTCAGGCATGTTCAGTCAATTGAATAGATTAGCGCGCCCCGGCGGAAGATGCACCTAACAAGCTAAATGGAGTTGGCCTTTTCGTGAAGTGAAAAGAAACGATAGAAGTTCCGCGTAGTTCGAATACCGACCTCCTCGGCGGAAAGCCCGCGAACTTCCCCCAATTGCCGCGCGACTTCTTTGACGAAGGCGGGTTCGTTGCGCTTGCCACGGTTGGGGACGGGAGCGAGAAACGGCGAATCAGTCTCGATCAGCATGCGGTCAAGTGGCACTTCCTTCGCGGCGTCCCGAATCAGCTGGGCCTTGGGAAAAGTCACGTTCCCGGCGAAAGAAATCATGAACCCCATGTCGAGCGCTCGCTTGGCATGAGCCCAGGTGCCGGTGAAGCAATGCAAAATGCCGCCCAGGCCATGCGGTGACCACTGTTCCTGGAGCAATTTGAGGCAATCCTCCCAGGCATTGTCGCTGCCCTCGGAAGGACGGCAGTGGATTACGACCGGCAACTTGGCGGCAGCTGCCATCTGCAGTTGACGCAGAAACACCTGCCACTGTACGTCGCGCGGGGAGTGGTCGTAAAAATAATCCAGGCCAATCTCGCCCCATGCGATCACCTTGGGCCGCTTTGAGAGTTGCGCGAGCTCGTCGAAGTCCGCATCATTTGCCAGCTTGGCTTCGTGGGGATGAATGCCGATGGTGGCATAAATGAAGCTGTGTTTTTCCGCGAGCCGAATCCCGCAATCGAGCGACCCCGGCCCGGTGCCACTGCCGATGGCGACGATGGTCCGTACACCCGCGTTTTGGGCCCGCTCCAATACCGCAGCCCGATCGGCGTCGAACTGCTCCATCTCGAGATGGGCGTGGGAATCTACAAACATAGTCGTTGGTCGCTAGTCGTTGGTCGTAGGTTAAAGCCTAGTGTAGCCGCCTGTGTTGTTTGCCATCGACCAGCGACTAGCGACCAACGACCGATTCACTTCAATCTCGTCCCCACCGGAACATCCTCCAGAAATCCGCACAGCACCGGCTTGCCGCCCTCGGCGGAGGCGGCCACGATCATTCCGTTCGACTCCAGCCCGCGCAGCTTGCGGGGGGCGAGATTGACCACGATCACTACTTTGCGCCCGATGAGCGTCTCTGGGGCATAGGCCTCGGCGATCCCGGCGACGACCTGCCGCACCTCTGTGCCCAAGTCAACTTCCAGCCGCAAGAGCTTGTCCGCGCCTTTTACTTTTTCAGCGACTTTGACCTGGCCAACACGCAGTTCGACCTTGGCGAAGTCTTCGATGCTGATTTTGCCGTCGGGCAGGGAAGCGGCCGAGGTTGGTGGCGGCACGCTGGCGACGGGGGTTGGCGCAACCGGCTTGGCTTCCGCCGTGGCGGGAGCGCTACGTTGCTGCTCTTCCATCTTCTGCATCCTTTCGATGGTGCTCTTGTCGGCACGCGGGAATACCGCCTCCACCGTGCCCAGCTTCGTGCCGAGATGAAGCTGTCCCCACTTCAGGTCCGACAACGAGAACTTCTTGATATCGCCCAGCCCCATTTGCGCCCAGATCTTCGCGGTCGCCTCCGGGATGACGGGATGGGCCAGGGCAGTGACAATACGCAAGGCCTCCGCGCTGGTGTAGAGAACCGTAGCCAGCCGCGCCCGGCTCTCTTCATCCTGCTTGTCGCCGAGTGACCAGGGCTCATTCTCGACAATGTATTTGTCGACCGCGGCGACCAAGCCCCAGGCCAGTTCCAGCGCGCGCGAGAACTGGTACTGATCGAACAGCGCGTTGTACTCTGCGATCGCCCGGCGGGCGGTTTCCGCAATCGCATCGTCCGCCGGGGTATGCGCCGCGGTGTGCGACGGATAAGGTACTTCACCGTGGAAATAGCGGGTGATCATGGCCAGCGTTCGGCTGGCGAGATTACCCAGTCCGTTAGCGAGGTCGGCGTTGTAGCGCTGCACCAGCGCGTCGAAGGAAAACGATCCGTCCTGTCCGAAGACAATTTCCCGCAGCAGGAAATAACGCAGCGCATCCGCCCCCAGCACGTCGAGAATCGTCTCGGCGCGCACGATGTTGCCGCGCGACTTGGACATCTTGTTTTCTTCGAACAGTAGCCAGCCGTGCGCCATGATCCCCTTGGGCAAAGGAACTCCGGCCGCCATCAGGAACGCCGGCCAGTACACGCAATGGAAGCGCACGATTTCCTTGCCGATCATCTGCACGTCGGCCGGCCAGAACTTGTCATAAAGCTTGGTATCGGATGAGCCGTAGCCGAGTGCGGTGATGTAGTTTGATAAGGCATCCAGCCAGACGTAGATCACGTGCTTGGGATCATCCGGCACCGGAATGCCCCATGAAAAAGTGCTGCGGCTCACCGACAGGTCGCGCAGTCCCGAGCGCACGAACGACGTTACTTCATTGCGCCGGGTTTCGGGCCGGATGAAGTCTGGCTGCTCGCTGTAAAGCCGCAGCAACTTGTCTTCAAAGGCCGAGAGCTTGAAGAAGTAGTTCTCTTCCTGCACGGTTTCCGTGGGACGGCTGCATTCGGGGCAAGGCGCGCCGGGGCCCACCGCATCCACGTAGAGTTCGTCGAACACGCAGTATTGGCCAGTGTAGTGGCCTTTGTAGATGTAACCGTTGTCGCGGATACGGCGCCACAGTGCCTGCACTCCGTACTTGTGGCGGTCGGAGGTGGTGCGGATGTAGTCGTCGTAGGCCAGGCCCATCCGGTCCCACAGCGCGCGGAACTGGGCCGATACTTCGTCGGTGAGTTGCTGCGGAGTCTTGCCTGCGGCCTGCGCGGCACGCTCGATTTTCTGGCCGTGTTCGTCGGTGCCGGTCAGGAAATAGGTCTCTGCCCCCAGCATGCGCTGCCGGCGCGCGATAGCGTCGCACGCAATGGTGGTGTAGGCGTGCCCGATGTGGGGGCGCGCGTTGACGTAATAAATCGGGGTCGTGATGTAGAACTTCCGGCTCATTTGAGTGTGCGCGTTCTGCTAACAGCAGACGCAGCAAGCTGCGTCTCTACTGCCGACAGACATTCTTTGTAGAGACGTTGCTTGCAACGTCTCTGCTCCTGTCAGCTCAGACCTTCCGGTCCTGTAAGTACGCCTGAAGCGCCTCCTGCATCACGCTTTTCAGCGGGACATGATGTTCCGCCGCGATCCGCCGGCAATCTTCATATTCCGGCGCATAGTTCGTAATCGTGCCGTTCATGCTCGCCACCTTCAAGCGCACATCGCCCCAGCGCGTGGCCACGCTCACCCAATTCCGAGCCAGGGCTTGCCGCCGCTCCTCGCGCCGCCGCACGCCCAGCGTGGTTGTCTCGGTAAACATCAGTTGCGTGAGCTCCGCCGCGTCCTCGGGCCGGCACAGTACTGTCAGCAGCATTCCAGGACGGTTCTTCTTCATCTGCACCGGCACGCCGAAAGCATCGAGGGCGCCTTCTTCCAGCAGACGGTCCATCACGTAGCCGAAAACCTGGGGGTTGAGATCGTCGAGATTTGCTTCGAGCACTGTGATGGCTTCTTGCGAAGTGTTGGCCGCCAGCTCAGGCCGTGCCTCGCCGATGGTCAGCCGGACCACATTGGCATGTCCCGCAAAATCGCGCGTGCCTGCGCCGTATCCAATCTTCTCGATCTTCATCTCTGGAAATGGCGAGAAGCGCTTCGCGAGCGTTCTGACAATAGCTGCACCGGTCGGAGTGACCAGCTCCGCCTGAATGCCGGAGGAATAGACCGGCGCATGCTTCAGCAGTTCCAGCGTGGCGGGCGCCGGGACGGGAAGCGTTCCGTGCGCACACTTCACCGTGCCGCCCCCGATATTGAGCGAGGAACACACAATCTCATCAACGCCCAGGGCTTCGGCGCCGACTGCGGCGCAGACGATGTCGACCATGGCGTCCACGGCGCCAACCTCATGGAAATGGATTTTCTCGATGTCACTGTTGTGAATCTGCGCTTCCGCCGAACCCAGCGCTTCGAAGGCGACGATCGCTGTCTTCTTCGCCGTTTCGCTGATCGGGGCCTTGCCGATGATTCCGCGAATCTCTTTCAGCCCGCGGCCATGCCCATGCTCGTGTGCAGCGGACACTCCTGCCCACGAAGGTTCCTGCGTGAAGTTGTGCTCGCGCAGTTCCACAGCTTCGTGCTCGTGTCCATGGTCATGCTCGTAATGGTGATGCCCAGGTTCGCGATCGTGCTGATGCTGGTGTGCCTGCCCGTGCTGTTCCCAATACACCTCACGGGGAAGGTCCTTTTCCCCGTGCGAGTACACATCCACCTTAGTCGCGCTGATGCCGCTGCGGTTAACCCGCGAGATCTCCAAGCGTGCCCCGATGTCGAGCGCCGCAACGGTCGCCTCAAGAACCCGCGGCGGGACTCCGGCATCCACGAGCGCGCCCAGGAACATGTCGCCGCTCATGCCGGAAAAACAATCGAGGTAGGCAATGCGCATAAGTTCAATACCAGGTGTCATCCCGAACCGGCGTCCGGCCCGGATAGGGGCTTCCGCGTACTCACTGCTGCGTGCGAAGCCGCAGGGATAGTCTTTCATCATAGGGAACGCTGTACCCTCCGTCAAACTACGCTCCGCCGCGCAGTTTGCTACAATCACTATTTTCCTCAACAGCTTAGAGGGACTCTTGTATCGCCATCTGGAACGTCGGCTCGCCCAGCACGTGCGCGACTTTCTGCGTCGAACGTACGACCTCGACCTGCCCAGGATCGTCATCGAGCAGCCGCCCACGGTCGAACTCGGGGAGTACGCCCTGCCCCTGGCCTTTGAACTGGCCAAGAAGCTGCGCAAGGCCCCGCGCAAGATTGCGGAGGAAATCGTCGCGGGAATCGGACCGATCGAGGGCTTCGAGAAGTTGGAACTGGCGGGCGCCGGATATATCAACGCACGTGTGAAGCGTGCCGATCTCGCCGCCGCACTGGCTGAGGATGCAAAGCCTCCCGTCCAGCTTCCGGAAGGCAAGGTCCTGGTCGAGCACTCCAGCATCAATCCCAACAAGGCGGCGCACATCGGACATCTCCGCAATGCCATCCTGGGCGACACGTTCGTGCGGCTATTGCAATTCGCGGGCAGGGAAGTCGACGTTCAGAACTACATCGACAACACCGGTGTACAGGTGGCGGATGTGATCGTCGGCTTTCTGCACCTGGAGAAAAAATCGCGGGCGGAGATCGAAGAGCTCGTGCGAGCCCCGCGCTTTGACTACTACTGCTGGGACCTCTATGCGCGGGTTTCGCAATGGTATGAGCAGGACAAACAGAACTTGCAGGCGCGGACCGAGACTCTGCACGCCGTCGAAGCAGGCGGCAACGAAACCGCATCCGTGGCCGACCTGGTCTCGACGGCGGTGCTCCGGCGTCACCTCGAAACCATGGATCGGCTTGACATCGAGTACGACTTCCTGCCTCGGGAGAGCGAGATTCTGCACCTGCACTTTTGGGACGCAGCGTTCACCAAGCTGAAAGCAGGCGGTGTGCTCTTTCTCGAAACTAAGGGCAAGAACAAAGGCTGCTGGGTCATGCGGCGTGCGGGCGCAGTGTCCACCGCCGACACCGCTGAACTCGCCGAGGAAGACCAGAAGGTCATCGTCCGCTCCAACGGCACAGTGGGCTATGTCGGCAAAGACATCGCCTACCACATGTGGAAGTTCGGGCTGCTGGGCAGGGATTTCGGATACCGCAAGTTCTATCGCTATCCCAATGGACACGATTGTTGGGTTTCGACCGGCACCGGCGCATTAGACCATCCCCACTTCGGCGATGTGAGTGAGATCTACAACGTGATCGACGCGCGCCAGGCGGAAGCGCAGAACACGGTGATCGAAGCCCTGCGCGGCCTCGGCTACAACGAAGCTGCCGACCACTACACCCATTTTTCCTACGAGATGGTCGCGCTCACCCCGCGCTGCGCCGCGGAACTGGGTTACGAACTTTCGGACGACGACAAGGCCCGGGCCTGGATTGAGGTTTCCGGCCGCAAAGGCTTCGGCGTGAAAGCCGACGACCTGATCGACACGCTAATTGCCTCCGCGAAAAAAGAGGTCGATGCACGGCATGCCCAATTAAGCGACGCGGAGCGTCTTCAGATTTCCACCCAAATCGCCGTTGGCGCGCTGCGCTACTTCATGCTCAAGTTCACCAAGTCTTCGGTGATTGCCTTCGATTTCAAAGAGGCGTTGAGCTTCGAAGGCGAAACTGGGCCCTACGCGCAGTACGCGGTCGTGCGCGCCACGAATATCTTCCGCAAGGGCGGATTGGATCCTGGGGGTGGAGACGCAGCGAGCGTCTCTACAGCGGAGTTCGAGCGATATTTTTCGGGAGAAACCGGCAACGAAATTTGGGAGCTATGGCTTACAGCCTCGAAGACCTCGTACATAATTGACCAGTGCATCGCCACCGCTGAGCCCGCATATCTCGCCAAGCATGCATTCCAGCTGGCGCAACTGTTCAATACCTTCTATCACCGCTATCCCATCCTGGCCGAGGCGGACGAGGGCCGAAAGAAGTTCCTGCTGGCAACGGTAGCGGTGGTCCGCCGCGAACTGGTTCGCGCTCTCGCCGTGATGGGAATCAGGATCCCGCCGGTGATGTAATCCCACAGCGCCGACGTCCCGCCCCGACTGCCGGGACCAAAGCGGCATTCAGGCAGCGCAATTTTCTGATTTCATTTTGGAACTTCAGATCCAAAGGCGACGCCATCTCGCACATCCAAAGCCGGCCACTTCACATCTAAGGAAGCGGAAGGGAAAGTCTGGGAGGTTTTTTGTGAAGAAAACTTTGGGTGTCATCTGCCTGCTGCTATTGGTTTCAGTGGTGGCGCTGGCCGCGCCTCAGGTCCAGACGACCAACGTGCAGCCTTTTCCGGGGACTTTGATTAATGCCCGATATGTCTACGTCACCAGTTATGACGGCGACCAGTTTGATCCTCGACTGCTTCCGGAAGATCGCCAGGCGATTTCTTCCGTGCAGAGCGCGCTCCAGCAGTGGGGACGCTACATCGTAGTCTACCGGGCGAAGGATGCCGACATGATTCTGGTCGTGCAGTCGCGTCCGTCAGAAGATGTGCTGGCCGTCTACGACGGGCGCCGGCCAAATGACGCTTTTCTGTGGCGCGCGATGGGACACCAAGGGCTACAGAAGGGCGAAACGCCGCTGGTCACGCAGTTGCGGCAGGCGGTCGAACAGGCGAGCAAGTAGGCAACTTCAACCCGCCACAAGATTGACACGGATTCTTCGGGATCAATTTCTTTATTTTTTCTTTATCTTCGGATCCGTGATGATCCGTGTCAACCCGTGGCGTTAGTTTTCGCTACCCTGCGAAATCCTTCGCAAACTCCACCAGACTCCGCACCGCAATCCCCGACGGCCCTTTTGCGATCCAGGGTTTGGCATCCTCCATCCAGGCCGTCCCGGCGATGTCGAGGTGCAGCCAGGGCGTATCTTCGGCAAATTCCTTCAGAAACATGGCAGCGGTTACTGAGCCGCCCCAGCGGCCGCCGGAGTTAACGATATCGGCGATATTGGACTTGATGACTTCTTTGTATTCCTCGTCGAGCGGCAGGCGCCACATCTTCTCGCCGGCTTTGTCCAGGGCGCGCGCGAAGCGCTGGTACATCTGGTCGTCGTTGGCGAAAATTCCTGCATTGACATAACCCAGTGCCACCACCACCGCGCCGGTCAGGGTTGCAGCGTCGATCAGGTGAGTGCACCCGAGCTGGCGGGCGTAGTAGAGGCCGTCGGCCAGCACCAGGCGGCCTTCGGCGTCGGTATTGATGATCTCGATGGATTTACCCGACATGGCAATCTGTACGTCACCGGGTTTCTGCGCCTTGCCTGAAGGCATGTTCTCCGTGGCGCAGACAATCGCCGTCACTTTGACCCTCGGCTTGAGCAGCGCAATGGCACGCATGGCGCCGATCATAGCCGCGCCGCCAGCCATGTCGTATTTCATTTTCTCCATGCCGTCGGCCGGTTTGATGGAAATCCCTCCGGTGTCGAAGGTGATGCCCTTGCCCACCAACCCCAGCACGGGCTTTTCCGGAGCGCCAGCGGGCTCATAGCGCATCACGATCAGAGCCGGCGGTTCGTCCGAGCCCTGGGCCACGCTCCAGAATGCCCCCATCTTCAGTTCCTTGATCCTGTCCGCACCGTGCACTTCACATTTCAGGCCGACTTCCTGCGACATCTTCCGCGCCCGCTCGGCGAGAATGGTCGGCGTCATGCGATTGG
Organism: Terriglobia bacterium; assembly: GCA_020073165.1. GTDB lineage: Bacteria > Acidobacteriota > Terriglobia > Terriglobales > Acidobacteriaceae > JAIQET01. The sequence goes on from JAIQFP010000009.1 coordinate 109,539, forward strand.
AAGGCTCGTTCACCAGGTCGCGGGTGAAGTTCTGCGATTCACCGACGATGAGGCCTTCAGCCAAAGCCGCCGCGAGCCGTGCCTGGTCACCGCGGGCGACGAGGGTCAGCGCATCGATCTTCTGGTCTTTGCGGTCGCTCTTGTAGTAGTCGGGCTCGAAGTTGCCGACGAACGCGCCTTCGACGATGGCCCTGACCGCATCCTCCGCGCCGATTCCCTGGGGTGCCAGAAAGGCAAAGCTGCGCACGCCGCGCGTTTTCAGAGCGCGCACAGCGGCACCGGCGAGCCGGCGCAGTTCGAACGCGGAAAAGGTCTTCGCCTTTCCTCCACCCAACAGCAGCAGGCGCTTGGCCTTTAGCCTGGCGGGACGATGCACGAGTGTGCACTCAAACATCTTGCCAGTAACTTCGCCGCTGGCGATCACTTCCGCCGCGGCGTCGCGCACCGCGTTGTCGCCGGTCTCGACGGTGACTTCGGTCTTGTCTTTCTCGCCGCGGTCGAGCACCACCACAGTGAGACACTCGGTTTCAACTTCTGCAGGATTAGCAAGAGATAGATTGGTCTTCATAGCATTGGTATTCCAGTATCGTCGGCGGACGGGGAATTGCGCAACTGGGCCCAGCGTGGAAAAGGGAAAATCTGGAATCGCTCGCGGTCCCCCAGGCGGCCCCTAGCCTGAAGGGGGGCGCAGAAGCCGGAGAAATTCGAGCAGCCCGGAGCAAACAGGGCACGATTTCCTATCTTTCCTTGCGGCCTCTGGTGATGGCCTCGCGCGCTTCGCGATCGGCGGTGCGCCGGCGCTCGGTCTCGCGCTTGTCCCAAAGCTGCTTGCCCTTGGCCAGGGCAAGTTCAACCTTCACCTTCCCGTTCTTGAAGTACATACGGGTGGGGATCAGAGTCAGGCCGCGCTGCTGGGTCTTGCCGACAAGCTTGCGGATTTCCTCTTTGTGCACCAGCAACTTGCGGGTTCGCAGCGGAGCATGGTTGAAGATGTTGCCGTGCTCGTAGGGGCCGATATGGCAGTTCAGCAGCCACAACTCCCCATCTTTGATCAGGCCGTACGCATCTTTCAGATTGGTGCGCCCCGCCCGGACCGACTTGACCTCAGTTCCGGTCAGGGCAACCCCCGCCTCAAATTTTTCCAGCAAGAAATAGTTGTGCGCGGCGATCCTGTTGACAGCGGCATCTCTTTGCCCGGCGGCGGTGGGATCGCGGCGGGGATTCTTCTCCGGGTTTGACCGAGTTGGATGCGCGGGCTGGCGGGCCATGGTGGTGGATAAGTTATCTCACACGCGGGAACGGGCGTCGAGAAGGCTGGGGAATCGGGTCTTCGGCCGCAGAGTTCGCGGGACGGCCGCAGAGAGTTCAACAACGGAACGACTGGAAGCAGGGACCCTGGAGCTAGGGGACTTTGACAGAATGGGGACCTGCAACCCTACCGGGATTAGCACTTCTGAGTTTAACTGCTACCACAGCAGTAACTTCGGTACCCTACGAAGCGATGCTATAATCGCGCCGCATACATCTTCTTCGGCTGGAATTGAAAGCCCACTCCCCGGGCCTTGGCCGACCCGCAGCCGGAGACTGTCTGCGAGGGACCATTGATGAAAAGTCTGATTCGCCCGGCGGGTCTCCTATTTCTGGTCTTAGCCATAACCCTGCCTGCCGCCGCCGATAAGGCCAAGTCCTTATATGAGAAGGGGAAAGACGCCGAGGCGCGGCAGGACTACGAGCAAGCTTTCGAGTACTACAAGCAGGCCTTTGACCTGAAGCCGCAGGACCTGAAATACCGGACTCCGTTCGAGCGCACGCGGTTTCTGGCGGGGGCCTCAGCCGTCCATCGCGGCGAGTTGCTGCTGGAGTCGGGCAAATTGGAAGAAGCGCTGGCCGCGTTTCAGAAAGCGGCGAGCATCGATCCCTCCAGCCCGATAGCCCAACAGGAGATCAAACGCACCCGGCAGATGATCGAAGCTGCCAAGGCTCCGCCTCAAGCCGCCGCGCCGCCTTCTGATAGCGGCCTGCAAAAGCGCTTGGCCGAGGCCGGGGGCCCGGTCGATCTGGCTCCCATCTCCAATGTTCCCATCACCCTCAAACTCACCGAAGACACCAAGATGATCTACGAAACGGTGGGTAAGCTGGCCGGAATCAATACGCTGTTCGATCCCGACTACACTTCGCGCCGCATCAAGATCGAGTTGAACGGGGTAACGCTGCAAGAGGCGCTGGAAATCATCGCGCTGGAGTCGAAAACCTTTTGGCGGCCGGTGACTCCCAACACCATATTTGTGGCCAGCGACACCCCCGCCAAACGCAAAGACCTGGAGCAAAGCGTCATCAAGACGTTCTACCTGGCCAATCTCTCTCAGCCCACGGAACTGCAGGATGTGGTCAACGCGATGCGCCAGATTCTGGAAATCTCCCGCATTCAGCCCTTGACCTCGCAGGGCGCGCTGGTGGTACGTGGCACCCCCGACCAGATTGCCCTGGCGCAAAAGCTGGTGAATGACCTGGACCGTGCGAAGCCGGAAGTGATCGTCGAAGTGGCGGTCATGCAAGTGAGCAAGGACAAGCTGCACACCTACGGCCTCAATCCGCCCACCAGCGCCACCGTGGCTCTGCAGGACAATTTCACCAGCACCACTGGCACGACCACGGGGAGCACAACCACCACCACAGGCGGCACCTCGGGTACGCCCAATCAGATCAATCTGAACCGGCTGGGGAACCTGAACGCCACCGACTTTACGGTTACCATCCCTCCCGCCACCTTGACCGCGATGATGAGTGACAGCAGCGTGAAGATCATCCAGAATCCGCAAATTCGGGCGCTGGACGGGCAGAAGGCCACCCTGAAAATCGGCGATCGCGTGCCGGTAGCCACGGGATCATTCCAGCCCGGTATCGGCGGCGTGGGCATTAACCCGCTGGTGAATACGCAGTTCCAGTATCTCGACGTGGGCGTGAACATCGACATCACGCCCAAGGTGCACGCCGGGCGTGAAGTGACCCTGAAGGTCTCGCTCGACGTTTCCGCTGTCACCTCCACCACGAACATCGGTGGCATCAACCAGCCAGTGATCGGGCAGAGAAAGATTGAGCACGAAATTCGCCTGAAAGAAGGCGAGGTCAACCTGCTGGGCGGCATCCTGGAGGACACCACCACCAAGGCATTGAGCGGGATTCCCGGGCTAGCCTCGGTCCCGATTTTGAAGTACCTGTTCTCGCAGACCAACACTGAACACAAGGAAAACGAAATCGTCTTTGCGCTGATTCCGCACATTGTGCGTGCACCCGATATCACCGCCTTTAACCAGGAGGCGCTGGATGTAGGCACGGCCAGCGCGATCGATTTGCGCCGCGTGAGCCGGCCGGCGGCACCGGCGGTGGCGCCCCAAGGACAAACTCCAGGAGCCACCCCGCCTATGGCAGCTCCTCCGGCGCAAGCTCCGGCGCCACCTAACGCGCAGGCAGCGCCGCCACAGGCAAACCCAGCGGGCCCGGCCAGTTTCATCTTCGATCCGCCCAACGTGAAACAGACGCCAGGATCGACCTTCGCGGTGAATGTCCTGCTCTCCGGCGCGCAAAACGTGTACTCCGTGCCGCTGCAGGTGAGCTACGACCCCAAGGTGCTGCAGGTCGTGAACGTCTCCAACGGCGGCTTCCTGTCGCAGGATGGCCAGGCGGTGGCCTTGGTGCACCGCGACGACGATCAGACTGGAACGCTGCAAATCACGGCCACGCGGCCACCGGGCGCAGGCGGAGTCTCCGGGCAAGGCGCCGTGGTGACTTTGACCTTCCTGGCCAAGGGCAGCGGGCAATCCTCGCTGACCATCTCCAAGGGAGGTGCGCGCGACCCGGGTATGCAGGCGCTGCCGGTTGCGGGGACGGTGTCGACTGTCGTGATTCAGTAGAGCAGTCTTTCGCCGCCGGCGCAATTCTCCGGATCGAGTTTGGAAGCCCCTATGCAGTCCGAAATCGGTATTGAGAAAACGCGCGTGCGGCGCCCCATGATGCGCGGATTCACGCTCATCGAGTTGATCGTCGCCACCACCATCCTGGTGATCCTGACCGGATTGGCCATACCCATGGCGCGGGTCGCCATCAAGCGCGAAAGGGAACACGAGTTGCGGCACGACCTATGGGAGATGCGAGACGCCATCGATCGCTACAAGGATGCCGCTGACCGCGGCGCCTTTCAGATCAAGGTGGGAACGGAGGGTTATCCCCCCGATCTCGACACCCTGGTGAAAGGTGTGGATGTGAGCGGAAAGAAGTTGCGCTTCCTGCGCAAGATTCCGACGGATCCGATGACCGGCAACACTGACTGGGGATTGCGTTCCATGCAAGACGATCCTGATTCGGATTCCTGGGGCGGACAGAACGTTTTCGACGTGTTTACGAAATCGCAAGGTGAGGCGCTCGACGGCACCAAGTATAAGGACTGGTAAATGGCAAGACTCCGCAGCAGGCAGAGCCGTGGCTTCACCCTGATTGAGCTGATGATCGTCATCAGCATGATTTTGATTCTGGTCTCAATCGCGATCCCCGCTTACCGCCAGTCCATCCTGCATGCGAAAGAGGGAGTGCTGCGGCAGAACCTGTTCACCCTACGGTCGCTGATCTCGCAATACACCCTGGACAAGCAGAAAGCACCGCAGTCCCTCGATGACCTTGTTTCCGCGGGATACATCAAGCAGATCCCCAACGACCCCATGACTGGCAAGCCCGACTGGGAAGCGGTGCAGGAGGACACCATCTCCTCGCCCGATCAGCAGGAGACTGGTATCTGGGACGTGAAGAGTTCGTCCAGTGGGGTTTCCAGTGACGGAACGGCATACAACACGTGGTAAGAGTACCGAGTACCTTGTACCGAGAAATTTTTCCCTTTATTTGCCACGGCCCTGAGATTCTCTGGAATTTGAACACTTGCCCGCGAAGCACTACCATTGATTCATGCCGGTTGAAACGGACATTACACCCTCAACCTACACTCCCATCCGCGCGCCGAGAGGCACCGCCATTTCCTGCAAAGGCTGGCAGCAGGAAGCCGCCATGCGCATGCTCATGAACAACCTCGATGAAGAGGTGGGGGAGCGGCCGAAGGATTTGGTCGTCTATGGTGGAACCGGCCGCGCCGCGCGCAGTTGGGAGGCCTATCACGCCATTGTCGCGTCGCTGAAGAGCCTCGAAAACGACGAGACTCTGCTGGTGCAATCCGGCAAGCCGGTGGGCATTTTCAAGACCCACGATTATGCCCCGCGGGTGCTGATCGCGAATTCCAATCTGGTCGGGCACTGGTCCAACTGGGAGAAGTTCAACGAACTGGAACGCGCCGGGCTGATGATGTACGGCCAAATGACCGCGGGTTCGTGGATCTACATCGGCTCGCAGGGAATCGTGCAGGGCACATTCGAGACGTTTTCTGCCGCGGGCGAGAAGCATTTTGCCGGCGATCTGGCGGGCAAGCTGATCGTGAGCGGCGGCATGGGTGGCATGGGTGGCGCCCAGCCTTTAGCGGCGACCATGGCCGGCGCGGCCTTCTTGGGCATTGATGTTGATCCCGAGCGCATCAAGAAGCGCCTGAAGACCGGCTACTGCGACTTCATGGTTACGACGCTGGACGAGGCGCTGCGGATCCTGAAGAACGCCGTGCGCAAGAAAGAAAATGTTTCCGTCGGGCTGGTGGGGAACTGTGCCGACATCATTCCCGAGCTGGCCGAACGCGGTGTCGTGCCCGACATTCTGACCGATCAGACCTCGGCCCACGATCCACTCAACGGCTATGTCCCCAACGGCATCACGTTCGAGGAGGCCCTTGAACTACGCAAGCGCGATCCGCACGCCTACCAGGAGCGCTCGCTGGACGCCATGGCCCGCCATGTCGAAGGCATGTTGCGCCTCCAGAAGATGGGCTCGGTGACGTTTGATTACGGCAACAACATTCGCACCTTCGCCTTCCAGCGCGGCGTGAAGAGCGCCTACGACTTCCCGGGATTCGTGCCGGCATACATCCGCCCGCTGTTTTGCGAGGGCCGAGGCCCGTTCCGCTGGGTGGCGCTCTCAGGCGAGCCGTCGGACATTCACGTTACTGACGATCTGGTGCTGGAGTTGTTCCCGGACAACCGCATTCTCCGCCGCTGGATTGACCTTGCCCGCAAGCGCATCAAGTTTCAGGGCCTGCCGGCACGCATCTGCTGGCTGGGATACGGGGAGCGAGCCCAGTTCGGCCTCGCTATGAACGACTTGGTAAAGAAGGGCAAGATCAAAGCGCCGATTGTGATTGGACGCGATCATCTCGATTGCGGCTCGGTGGCGTCCCCGTTCCGCGAGACAGAAAGCATGAAAGACGGCAGCGATGCGGTCGCCGACTGGCCGATTCTGAACGCGCTGATCAACACCGCGGCCGGTGCCTCGTGGGTGTCGGTCCACAACGGCGGAGGCGTTGGTATCGGCTACTCGCTGCACGCCGGGCAAGTCACAGTCGCCGACGGCACCGAGATGATGGCCAAGCGCATCGAGCGCGTGCTGACCACCGATCCGGGGATGGGCGTGATTCGGCATGTGGATGCAGGGTATCCGGAGGCAGTGGAATTCGCCGACAAGACCGGTGTGACGGTCCCGATGAGAAAACAATGAACGTCCGCGACCAAACTCTTCATGCCTCTGTCTCTCCGTGGTGGATGTTCTGCACCCGTGGCAACCATGCGTGAATCATCAGCACTGCTTCTGGTCAACATCGGACAGCTTCTCACCCTGCGCTCCAGTCGCGCCGGCCCGCGCCGCGGACTCGACCTTGGCGACCTCGCAATCATCGAAGACGCCGCGGTCCTCTGCCTGGGCGGCAAGATCGTCTCAGTGGGCAAAGCGAAAGACGCCCTGCGTGATCCCTGGCTGAGGAAGAACCGCAAGAAAGTCATCGAGATCGACTGCGAAAGACAGGTGGTTCTGCCCGGGTTTGTTGATTCCCACACGCATCCTGCGTTCATCTCACCCCGGTTGGTGGACTTCGAGAAGCGCATCTCGGGTGCAACTTACGAAGAAATTGCCGAGGCCGGTGGCGGCATCCGCTCCAGCGTCGAAGGCGTGCGCAAGGCGGGGAAGAACCAGCTGGCGGAGAAAGTCCTGGACGCCCTGCACGAGATGGCTGAACAAGGCACGACCACGGTGGAGGCCAAGTCCGGTTACGGACTCAACGTCGAGTCCGAGTTGAAGTCCCTCGAAGCGATTCGCGACGCGGCTGCCCGCTGGCCCGGAACCGTCGTGAGCACGCTGCTCGGCGCCCATGTTGTGCCCCGAGAATTCCAGGGCAAGTCCGATAAGTACGTAAACGAAATCTGCGCGAAGATGATTCCGCAGGCCGCCAAACGCAAGCTGGCCCAGTTTGTGGACGTGTTCACCGACCGGGGAGCGTTTTCCGCCGAAGACACGGAGAAGATTTTTGAGTGCGCCGCGAAACACGACTTGGGCGTGCGCGCCCACGTTTGTCAATTAAACGAGACTGTGCTCTGGCCACTGTTACGTTTTCACCCGGCATCGTTTGACCACATGGACCACGTCAACGAAGACGACATCCCGCAACTGGCGAAGCGCGACACGATCGCCACGCTGGTGCCCGGAGCGAACTACTTTCTTGGGCTGGACAGATTTCCGCCGGCGCGAAAATTGATTGACGCCGGCGTGCCGGTCGCGTTGGCCACCGATTACAACCCAGGAAGTTCACCCACCTCCAGCATGCCCTTTGTACTTTCCCTGGCGTGCACCCACATGAAAATGTCGCCGGCCGAGGCGATTGCCGCGGCCACCCTCAACGGCGCCTGGGCACTGCGCCTGCAAGCGAGGAAGGGCTCGATCGAGCCGGGGAAGGATGCGGATCTGGCGGTGTTTGAGACCAGGGACTATCGCGAGATTGCCTACTGGTTCGCCTCGAACCGGTGTGCGTTTACGGTTCTGAATGGGACGACGGTTGCGTCCGGTGGCTCGGGCGAAGTGGAGTAAGTCAAGACTGGCGCAGTGCAACCTGACTCCTGGCCAGTGCGGTGCTGGTCCATCCACGGCTCTACTCCGCAATCGTTGAGGGAATCCTGCCAGGGTTGCTATAATCGGGTCTGCTCCATACGCTCCCAGCGTTGCTGATTGTCTGTCGGCAATCCCGCCACAGTCCCAGCGTGTCGCAGACGACTCGCGCGGTGTCGGCGGCCGAGCTGTGGGCTCGAACGTGGCCAGGTAGCTCAGGTGGTAGAGCGCAGCCCTGAAAAGGCTGGCGTCGGCGGTTCAACTCCGTCCCTGGCCACCATGTCTTTCAGCGACCTGCTCATCCCCGTCTCCCTCGTTTTGCGTCCAATTCAGCAGCCATCCTCACCGTATTGCATGGGCCTGACGGCAAAACCTTTGCCGTCCTTTACGTCGATCCCGGGAAGCAGGAAGTGTTCATGTTTCGGGGACACGCTTCTGGGTTCCACTGCCTGGAACGGGTGTGCTCAATGTGGGCCTATCTGTTCGTGCCCCTTTGAAACTTCACTGTGACAGACTTTCTATCCACAGCAGAAGGTGGCCCTATATCCGCTTTCCCGGCCTATGCTGATGTCACTACCAGCGATCGTCATCACAACTGAAATAAATGTATCGGGAGTGGTGTACATAACATCTTGTCTGGGAAAGGAGGGAGGTCATGATTCTCGGATTGACAACCTCGGCATTCACCTTTGTGCATGTGTTGCTGAGCCTGGTGGGAATCGGCTCAGGGTTCGTGGTCTAACCGCTCGCCATACACCAACAATCTACTGAACAGGAAGGAGAAGTCCAATGGCAAGAAAGCAGATTAATTCGAAGACCCCGAGCATCAACGCACAGCCCCGCCTTCATCAACGTGCGGGTGAAATTCAGTCCTACGGCACCGTGAATCACCTGCTGCCTCTTGAACTCGAGGAGCCCGTACGCTTGGAGATGACTGAACAATTGAACCAATTGCTTGCCGATACGATGACGCTTCGCGACTTGTACAAGAAGTCCCACTGGCAGGTTGCGGGCCCGACCTTTTATCAGCTCCATCTGCTCTACGACAAGCACTATGACGAGCAGGTCGAGTTGGTCGACGGGATTGCCGAACGGATCCAGCTACTGGGGGGCGTCAGCATAGCCATGGCAGCGGATGTGGCGGAGACCACCCAGATCGAGCGCCCGCCTCGCGGCCGCGAAGAGGTCCCCGTGCAACTGTCACGATTGCTGGATGCTCACCAGGTAGTCATTCGCGAAGCTCGTACGCTGGCACGTCGTGCTTCCCAGCTTGGCGATGATGGCACAAACGACCTTGTGGTCAGCGAAGTGCTGCGTACCAATGAACTGCAAGTCTGGTTCTTGAGCGAGCATCTGGTCAACATGCCGTTGATCGAGGCCAAAGAGCCGTCAGTGACTGCAGCGTAGCAAAGCGTCTCTCAGCTTTGGATAGAACCGTCTTCGTCTTGGCGGTGCAGGCCTTTCTGAAGGTACCGGCCCTCACCTGGCCACACAACTCGTCATTCTGGGGATCTTTTTCGGGCCCACAGTTCTCGCAGTGAACAGGGTTCCATGTCCGGGCCAGCGCGTGCGGGTTGGTTAATGCATGGTCAGTCTGGCCCCTGGCAGCAAAGAAAAATCACAATAAGGAGATTACTCTATGCCCACGATCACGACAAAAGATGGCACCCAGATTTACTACAAGGACTGGGGAACGGGACAGCCAATCGTTTTCAGTCATGGCTGGCCACTCAGCGCGGACGATTGGGATGCACAGATGCTGTTCTTCGGCCAGCACGGCTATCGAGTCATCGCGCATGACCGACGAGGGCACGGCCGTTCCACCCAGACGTGGGATGGCAACGAGATGAACATCTACGCCGACGATCTCGCGACACTCACGGAAAAGCTGGATCTGAAGAACGCAATCCATGTGGGCCACTCCACCGGCGGCGGAGAAGTTGCCCGCTACATCGGGCGGCATGGCACAAAACGCGTCGGCATGGCGGTGCTCATCAGTGCGGTGCCACCGCTCATGTTGAAGACGGAAAAGAACCCTGGTGGCCTGCCCATCTCGGTTTTTGACGGCCTCCGAGCCGCGCTTACAGAAAATCGGGCGCAGTTTTACAAGGACCTTACGCTCCCGTTCTACGGCTACAACCGGCCCGGTGCCAAGATTTCGGAAGGCATCCGGGAACACTGGTGGCTGCAGGGCATGATGGGAGGAATGAAGCCGCAGTACGACTGCATCAAGGCTTTCTCGGAGACGGATTTTACGGAGGACCTCAAGAAGTTCGATGTGCCAACCCTGATTCTTCATGGCGATGATGATCAGATCGTGCCAATCGGCGCAGCCGGTTTGATGTCTGCCAAGATCGTGAAGAATGCCACGCTGAAGGTATACCCAGGTTTTCCGCACGGGATGTTCAAGACCCATGCGGACCAGATCAATGCCGACTTGCTCGCGTTCGTCAAACAAAGCAAGGAGGCGGCGGCCTAAGCCCATTCGTCAAGGAATGAGGAGGGGTTGGGAATAACTATGTCTTCTTGGCCTGTACCTAGCGCACTCGACGCCAGCACCCAAGCCTTTCCAGTGTTGACAGCGGCGCAGATCAGCCGTGTCCGCTCCGGCAGCAAGTTGCGAAGAGTAGAACCGGGTGAGATCCTTTTTGAGCCGGGTGATACGCAGGTCCCTTTCTTCGTCCTGCTGTCGGGAAGCCTAGACGTCGTCCAGTCCGATCTGTCGGGTGAGCGCCTGCTGGTGACGCACCTCCCAGGTGGGTTCACTGGCGAGATCAACATGATCTCCGGCCAGCGATGCATTGCCCGCGGTCGCGTGACCCAAGCCGGCGAGTTTCTCGAGCTCAGTGCGGAAGGTCTGTCCTCCCGTGGGCCGAGGTTCTCACGTGGCCCCTTCCGACTGCCTCCTGAGAGATATTCATTTACACTCTGTTAACCATCGAGGGCTAAAATAATGCAGAGACGCTTGGGAAGAGGAGGTGTCGGATGGAGGGGGGAACTTCCTTCGAGAAAGTGGTAAAGGAGCTGCGACTGTCGCCCGAACAGTACGAGCAGTCGATTCCTCTCAAAGAGTGGGTTCGTCTAAACAAAGATGAGAAGTACGTGCCATCGGACTTGCTGAAAGCCTGGGGCTTTGCGGAAGACGACACGCTTCCCAGCTGACCACGCCAAGAGTAGCTATAATTCTGTCTGCTCTCGCAAGAGAATCATTCCTTCGGCCGTCGCCGCTTGGTCTCATGACGCAAGCTGCGGCCCTCCACCAGGTGAAAGACCTCTTCGGCCAGGTTCTTGGCGTGATCTCCCGCCCGTTCGAATGCCTGGGCCACAAGTAACAGGTTGGTGCTGTATTCATGCCCGCGCCGGTCAGTGTTCTGCAGGTGCCGCTGAAATACGGCATGGCAGGTTTGGTTGATGCGCGCATCCGTCTGTAGTACCCAACCGGCCGCGTCAACGTCGTGCCCGACAAATCCCTGGTGAATGTGGTCCAGCATCTCCTCCAGGGTTTCTGCCATTTGGATCAAGTCGCGGCTGTCCTCACGTTGCAAGGCATGGGTCGCGCCCTGGAGCCGCTTGGTGGCAGTCCATGCCAGGTCGCCGATGCGCTCCAAATCAGTGCTGAACTTCAGGCAGGCGAGTAACTCACGGGCTTCGGCCTCGGTCACCTCGGTGATAGCGCTGCTGATCTGGTCGTCCACCCGGCGCTCGATGCGGTCCAGTTCTTTCTCGCAATCCTTGACCGCCAGGAAGGCCATTTTCGAGGAGTGTGCGACAAACTCCTTCACGTTGGAGGCGGCATCCTTGGCGACCAGGCAAGCTTGCCGGATCAGGGCGGTCAGCTCCTTGGTGGACTCAGGCTCGCGTGAAACGGCTCGTTTCATACCAGTTCTGGAGGCGCACATCTACCGCTGAGAATTCCGGGGTCAGGTATAACACGGAGGACGTCCCGGCGCACTAGCGAGAGGAACCACGGCAAAAACTTCAGTCTACCACCGCCACATTTCGGCCAGGTTTCAGCAATGTGAATATTCCGTGAATGGCCACTGTTACCAAGGTGTGTTCCGCGAAGAGAATTTCGCAAGCGATTCATCAAGCTTTAACACCCATGCACTAGAAATGGTGCATGACTACGCCGTGTTTCGACACGGTGATCCTTTCCGACCTGCACCTGGGGTCGGAGGTTAGCCGTGCCAAAGCTGCGTTGCAGATGCTGAAGAGGACGTCCTTTCAGCGTCTGATCCTGTTGGGCGACATCTTCTGCGACTTGAACTTCCGCCGCCTCAAGAAAGAACACTGGCAGTTCCTCAGCCACATTCGCAAGCTATCCAATCCCAAGCGCAAGATTGAGGTGGTGTGGGTGGAAGGCAACCATGACCAGGGGCTTTCAGAAGTCATGTCGCACCTGGTTGGGATCGAAGTGTACCAGGAGTATGTCTGGGAGTATCGAGGCATCCGCCACCTGGCAATTCACGGGCACCAGTTCGACGGTTTCGTGCTGGGAAATTTACCGTTGAGCAAGTTCTTGACAGTGCTCTACCTGCAGTTCCAAAAGTTGGATTTTGGGCAGAAGCGGCTGGCGCGCTGTTTCGACCGGCTCGATACGGCCTGGCTTCGGCTCTCGAGCAAGGTTGCGCGAGGCGCGCTCAACCACGCCCAGGCAAAGAACGCCCAGCGTGTCTTCTGTGGGCACACCCACGAAGCCATGCGTACGGAACGCAACCAGATTGAATACTTCAACACCGGCAGCTGGACCCAGTCCGCCGCCACGTATGTCACTATTAGCGAGGAAGGGGTGAAGATCCATGAATACCACGAGCGAGCTGACGATCGTGATCCCTGCGAAGAACGAGGCGAAACTCATTCCGAAATTGCTGTGTTCGCTGGCTCGACAGGATTACCCGCTGATGTCGAGTACGAAGGTTTACCTGTGTGACGCCAATTCTACCGACGGCACAGCGGAGATCGCCCGCAGCTACGAGGGGCAGCTTAACCTGGAAGTGATTCCGGGCGGCATTCCGTCGGTCGGACGCAACCTTGGAGCTCGGCAGGGGCGCACGCCCTACGTGTTGTTCATTGACGCGGACATGGAACTGGCGGATTCAACGCTGGTCCGCCGTGCGGTCGAGTTGATGAAGCGGAAGAAGCTCCATTGCCTGACGACGAACATTTCCTGTCCGGAAGGTTCTATGTGGGACCGCGCGCTATACGTCGGTAACAACCTGATGCAGCACCTCTCACGGCTTGCCAAGCCGTTCAGCACCGGGATGTTCATGCTGTTCGACAGGGCACAGTTCGATCGCTTGGGAGGCTTCCACGAACAAGTGCTGTTCGCCGAAGATTATCTGCTGAGCCAGAAAGTGGCGCGCAGCCGGTTCAGGGTCTTGAGGGGCAAAGTGCTGACCACCAATCGCCGCTTCAAAAAGATGGGTCACTTCAAGCTGATCCGCCTGTTCCTCAACACCGCACTGCACAGCTTGAGCGAGAGCTACTACCTTCGCGACCACGGATACTGGCGGTCGGAGGCGTAGCGCCGGTGCCCGACGGCTAAGCTTGCCCGGAGCGGAGTCGAAGGTTGGGGGTGCCCCGCCCGCACCCGGGTGTAGGGTACCTTTAGTCCGGCGTCAGTTCGATCCCAGCAGGGAAGTACTGGTTGACCATCTCTGGCGAGATGCAGTTGCCGCGCGCGATGGCTCCATACAGCCGCCCACTGTTGCGCACGGTCCGCTGCTGCGTCTTCGGGTCCAAAGCGACCAGTCCAAAGCGGAGTTTCCAGCCCTCGCTCCACTCGAAGTTGTCGGTCAGGGTCCAGTGGAAGTATCCGCGAATATCCTGCCCTGCCTGGATGAGCCGGTCCAACTCCTGCACTACGTTCACGATGAGCCAAGGCCGAATGCGGTCGTCTGCGTCCGGAACCCCATTCTCCAGAACGTAGATTGGCTTACCGATGCGTGCCACGCGCTCGACTGCCACGCGAATGGCTGCCGGATAAGCCTCCCCATAGGGTTGCTCGACTCCGTGGTCACCCTGCGGGACATGGGGCGGCACGAAGACCCGTGCAAACATCTGCGAGGCAATCCTGGCGTCGAAGGCTACGTGAAACCGGCTGTAGACATTCAAGCCGACAAAATCACATGCCCCTTTCACCTCGGTAAGATCTCCGCTCGCCAGGCTGAGCGGGAATACCAGCTTTCCCAGCTCGATCAGTCGAAGAAAACTCTCGTTGAAAAGCTCGTTGACTAGCCCTGTCACCCAGCGATCGCGCCGCGCCCCTGGCCGGGCAGGCTGGAAAACCACGAAGTTGTGCGCCCAACCCACTTGGGCTTGCGGCTGAAGCTCGTGAATGGCGCGATATGCCTGAGTGTGGGCCCGAGCCAGCGCGTTGACCAAGGCAACGGCAGTGAGGATCTGTCCCCGCCGGCCGGGAGGAAATTCGCCCAGAACGTAGCCCAGGGTCGCATACACATTGGGCTCGTTGAACGTCACCCAGTGCTGGCACAGATCTCCCAGAGCGGAAACAACGTGGCGAACAAAGCGTCCAAACAGGTCCGCAGCTCCGCCCCCGAGAAATGCGCCTCTCTGCTCGAACCACAGCGGATGCGTGAAGTGATGCAGACAGACCATTGGCTGGATGCCACGCTGGTGCAGGGCCTCGAGCATCTGGCGATAGCGGCGCACAGCAAGCGCATCGTAACGCCCTTCCCGGGGCTCGATTCGGCTCCACTCCACCGAGAGGCGCAGCGCGTTGATGCCCATTTCCTGCGCCAGATCAAAATCGCGTTCCGCATTGTTCCACCAGTCACAAGCCTTGCCGGAACGGTCGCCCGACTTGATCCGGCCTGCCTGTTCCCACGCCGCCCACTGGTTGTTGTCGTTGCCGCCCTCCACCTGGTGGGCCGCAGTGGAGACGCCCCACAGGAATCCCTCCGGAAATCGGGAACCCGCGGTCACCCGCGGTGCGACATCGGTTAGATTGCGGCTGTTTTGTTTCACCTTCACGTTTCCGCATTCTAGGTCATGGGCCTCGTCCACGCATCCCCCTCAGGGTTACCAGTGATGTGCATCGAGCCGGCGGGTCCGGACAAAAGGGCTGTGTCCAATCTGGAATCCACGACCGCAGTGTCCCTCTGGTGCTATAGTAAGTAAGCACTTACATGCGTCTAGCCGCCCAGCATCGTCGCCAGCAGTTGATCGACGCAGCCATGCGCTTGTTCTCGGTGCAGGGTTTTGACGGCACCACCACCCGCGAAATCGCGGCGGCGGCCGGGGTCAACGAAGCCATCATTTTCCGCCACTTTACCAGTAAGGAGGACCTCTACTGGGCCGTGGTTTCCAGCCGGATCCAGGCCTCGGGCCGCAAGCAAAAGCTGCGGGAACTGATCGCTTGCGGCGGAGAGGAGCGCAAGGTGCTGGCGGCGATCGCGGAGATCTGGCTGCGCAGGACCAGAAAAGATGCGGCGCTTAGCCGCCTGCTATTTTTCAGTGCCTTGCGCAACCGCAAGCTCACAGATGAGTTCTTTCGCAATTACATCATGGAATCTTTTGATCTGCTGGCCGACTATTTCCGCAAGGCCGCTAACCGCGGGCGATTTCGGAACGTCGATTCGGTAGTGGCAGCGCGCGGTTTCTTGGGCATGATTGCCTACCACAACCTGGTGCAGGAGCTCTTTGGCGGTGATCGTTACCAGCAGTTCGACCCGCACACTTTGGGAGTGCAGTTGGCCGACGTCTGGCTTGACGGCATTTCCGCCAGGACCAACCACGCCACAGGCCGAGATGGTGCGAATGGGAGGAAGGCGCCGGTGGCTGACCCGCAGGAACCTCGAAAGAACCAAGGCAAAGCAGCAAGGAGGACTCGTTTCCGAAGCGTCACAAAGAGTAATTCGACTTCATAGGAAGCAGGAACGTGTGGAGCACAAAACGATGAAGTGGAACGCCATATTACGACCCCGCTATTTCCTCTTAATTTCTACGCTGGGACTCGGCGCGTTTTTTGCGGCTGGTTGCAGCAGCAAAGAAGCGGTACAGGCAGCCAGCGTTGGCCGCCCCCCTGCGCCGGTGGTGGTAGCCAGCGTTGAACAGCGTGATGTTCCGGTGCAGATCAGCGCTATTGGCAACGTCGAAGCGTATCAGACAGTGCAGATTCGGTCGCAAGTGAATGGCCAGATTGAGCACATTTTCTTCAAAGAGGGCCAGGACGTTAACCAAGGTCAGTTGTTATTCCAACTGGACAAGCGTCCGTTCCAGGCCGACCTGGAGAAGGCCATTGGCAACTTGCGGCACGACGAGGCCACCGCAGAAAACTCGCGGTTGCAGGCCGAACGCTATACCGCGCTGGAGAAGCAAGGCGTCATCTCCCGCGAGCAGGCTGATCTGCAGCGTTCCCAGGCTAAGGCCGATGCTTCTGCGGTGCAGGCCGACCAGGCTGCTGTGGATGCTGCGCGCGTGCAGTTACAGTACACCGACATCAAGGCGCCGATCGACGCTCGAACCGGGGCTTTGATGATCAACCTGGGCAATCTGGTGAAGGCCAACGACACGCCATTCCTGGTGCAGCTCAACCAGGTCACTCCGATTTACGTCACCTTCTCTATCCCGGAGACCAGTCTGGGCGAGGTGCGCCGTTATTCCACCGGCCGCCAGCTCAAGGTGTTGGCCTATCCCAAAGGTCAATCAACTCCTGCAGAGGGCTATCTCACATTTATCGACAACGGGGTCGACACCCAGACCGGCACTGTGAAGCTTAAGGGAACCTTCACCAACAAAGATCGCCGCTTGTGGCCGGGGGAATTCGTGGATACGGCGTTGGAACTCTCGATTCAGAAGAATGCCATCGTAGTGCCTTCCAAGGCCATCCAAACCGGGCAGCAGGGCGAGTACGTGTACGTGGTCACGGCCGACAGCACGGCTGAGGCTCGGTTGGTGAAGACCTCCGGCACATTCCAGGACCTGACCCTGGTGGCAGACGGGCTGAAGACCGGGGAGCGGGTGATCGTGAACGGGCAGTTGCGGGTCGCACCCAACGCCAAGGTGGTGGTGCAGAGCACGACGTCCGGCAAGGCCCCATCGAATGCCGAGGCCGCCACCGGATCGGCGGCCGCGGGAGGCGCTTTGTGAGCATCTCGGAAACCTTTATTACGCGGCCGATCATGACCACACTGGTCATGGCCGCGATTCTGATTTTCGGGATTTTCGGATACCGGCTGCTGCCGGTCAGCGATCTGCCCAACGTCGACTTCCCGACGATTCAGGTGTATGCCGCCCTGCCCGGCGCCAGCCCGGACACCATGGCCTCTTCGGTCGCGACTCCCCTGGAGAAGCAGTTCTCCACCATCGCCGGCATTGATTCAATGACCTCCACCAACTCGCTCGGCCTGAGCAATATCACCATCCAGTTCAACCTTAGCCGCAATCTGGATGGGGCCGCGCTGGATGTGCAGTCGGCGATCACCGCGGCTTCCGGGCAGCTTCCGCCTGAGATGCCGACGCCTCCAACTTTCAGGAAAGTCAATCCTGCCGACTCGCCGATCATTTACCTGGCGCTGAGTTCGCCGACCATGCGGCTTTCCGATGTAGACGAGGCTGCGGAAACCACCATGGCGCAACGCATTTCCATGGTCAGCGGCGTTGCCCAGGTACAGGTGTTCGGTTCACAGAAGTACGCCACTCGGGTACAGCTTGATCCCAGTGCGCTGGCCTCCCGCCAGATCGGAATTGATGAGGTCAACAGCGCGCTGCAGTCGGGAAACACCAATCTCCCGACTGGAACGCTGTATGGCCAGAGCCGCACCTTCACCATCCTGTCCAATGGGCAACGCATGAGCGCGCAGCAATTCGGTCCCATGATCGTTGCCTACCGCAATGGTTCCCCGGTACGCCTCAACGAACTGGGCCAGGTTACCGACAGCGTGCAGGACGACAAGAGCGCCAGCTGGTTCAACGGCAATCGGGCCATTGTGCTGGCCATCCAGCGCCAGCCCGGAACGAACACCGTCGAAGTGGTGGACAGCATCCGCCAGCTGTTGCCGCAACTGGAAGAGCATATCCCGGCCGCGGTGAGAGTAGATATCCTCTACGACCGTTCCGTCTCTATTCGCGCCTCGGTCAACGACGTGAAGTTCACTCTGCTTTTGACCATCAGCCTGGTCATCATGGTGATCTTCCTGTTCCTGCGCAATATTTCCGCCACGATTATTCCTTCGCTCGCCCTGCCCATGTCCATCGTCGGTACGTTCTCCGCGATGTACCTGCTGGGCTACAGCCTGGACAATCTCTCGCTCATGGCTTTGACGCTCTCGGTTGGCTTTGTTGTGGACGATGCCATCGTGATGCTGGAAAACATTGTCCGCCACATGGAGATGGGCAAGAAGCCGTTCCGCGCTGCCAGTGAGGGAGCCGGCGAGATCGGATTCACTATTCTGTCCATGACGTTGTCGCTGGCGGCAGTGTTCATTCCGCTGCTGTTCATGGGCGGGATTATCGGACGGCTGCTGCACGAATTCGCAGTCACCATCGGAGTTGCGATTCTGGTGTCCGGCTTTGTCTCGCTGACCCTGACCCCGATGCTGTGCAGCCGCTTCTTGAAGCACCAGGCCCCGGCAGAACACGGGCGGTTCTACAAGATGAGCGAGCGGATGTTTGATGCCTGGCTGCGTGGCTATGAACGATCCCTGAAAGCGGTGTTGCGGCACAAATTTGCCACCTTGATGGTCTCCTTTGCTGTCATCGGGTTGACGTTTTATCTCTACACTCTGTCGAAGACGGGCTTTATCCCGGACGAAGACCAGAACCTGGTATTCGCTTTCACGGAAGCGCAACAGGGGATTGCGTTCCGCGACATGATGCAGGTGCAGCAGAAGGTCGCAGAGGTAGTGCGACAGGACCCCAATGTGGTCAACATGATGTCTTCGATTGGGAGTCCCATTAATCAGGGCCGCATCTTTTTCCGGCTCAAGGACCGGAAGGACCGCGTCAACCACATGACCGCCAGCGAGGTCATCCAGTCGCTGCGCCCCAAGGTCTCGCAGATCCCTGGTCTCAACGTCTTCATGCAGATTCCGCCCACCATTCGCATCGGCGGAGCACTCACCAAATCACAATATCAGTACACCCTGCAAACTCCCGACACAGCCCAACTCTACGAGAATGGTCCCAAGCTGGAGGCGGCGTTGCGCGCGCTGCCGCAGCTCCAGGACGTGACCAGCGATCTCCAGATCAAGAATCCGCAATTGACGGTGGAAGTAGACCACGACAAAGCGTATGCGCTGGGCGTATCTCCGAGCCAGGTTTCTGACGCACTCTACTCAGCGTATGGTACCCGGCAGATCAGCACCATCTACACGCCTAACAATGAGTACTACGTGATCGTCGAGTTGCTGCCGCAATACCAACGTGATCCCGATAAGCTTTCGCTGCTCTACATTCGTTCGAATAGCGGCAAACTGGTCCCGCTCGACACCGTGGCCAAGCTGGTGCCGTCGGTTGGTCCCCTCACGGTGAACCACCTCGGCCAGCTGCCGGCGGTGACCGTCAGCTTCAACCTGAAGCCGGGAGTCGCGCTGGGCGATGCCACGAAGCTGGTTCAGGAGGCGGCGGCCAAGGTTCTGCCCGGCGACATTCAAGGCACATTCCAGGGGACCGCACAGGCTTTCCAGAGTTCGTTCACCGGCATGGGCTTGCTGTTGCTCGCGGCGGTCCTGGTGATCTACATCATCCTGGGAATTCTGTACGAGAGTTTCATTCACCCCATCACCATTCTTTCTGGACTGCCTTCGGCGGGCGTGGGCGCCTTGCTGACGCTCATCCTGTTTCATCAGGAATTGAATCTCTATTCCTTTGTTGGTGTGATCATGCTGATCGGCATCGTCAAGAAAAATGCCATCATGATGATTGACTTCGCGCTGGACGCAGAGCGCAACGAAGGCAAGAGTCCGGAAGAATCCATCTACCAGGGAGCGCTGGTTCGTTTCCGCCCCATCATGATGACTACCATGGCGGCCCTGATGGGCACGCTGCCGATCGCGATCGGATTCGGAGCGGGAGCCGATTCGCGCCGCGGGCTGGGTTTGGCGGTCGTGGGTGGCCTGCTCTTCTCCCAGGTGGTTACGCTCTACATCACTCCGGTTTACTACGTCTATCTGGACCGGTTGCAGGCCAGAGTCCGCAGTTGGCGCGGCGGCCGCAAACCCGAGGTCAGGCCCGCGCCTCAGCCCTTGGATGAAGCAGCGCTGATGGGGCAACACGACTGAAGGCCGTGTCATCCATGAGCTTGTGCTTTGCGGAAGGAGGACTCTGTTGAGACGATTCCTTTTGGGACTCCTCATCGGTATCGTTGCTGTCCCACTCGCGGTGTACACGTATTTTGCCCTCGGCCTTGCCCCAGTTGCGACCGCCGCGCCCGACATGCCGTTTGAAAGAATGCTGGCCAAGAAGGCTTTGCAGGTGAGGCTCAAAAAGGAAATGCCGAAAGACGTTCCGCTTCCCTGGGACGAGGCGAACTTCACTGCTGGAGCACAGACTTACATTCAACATTGCGCGGTGTGCCACGGTCTTCCTGGGCAGGCGCAAACTGCCATCGCCAGGGGCATGTACCCAAGACCGCCCCAGCTGTTCAAGGGGAAGGGCGTAACCGACGATCCGCCCGGCGCAACTTATTGGAGGGTCGCCAACGGCATCCGATTGACCGGCATGCCCGCATTCCAGCAAGCGTTATCACAGACACAGATGTGGCAGGTCAGTATCTTGCTGGCCAATGCCGCCAGCTTGCCGCAAGATGTCAAGAACACTCTTGCGACGGCGCGCGTTCCCTGAGCCCCTTTGCTCTCATGAGGCTTGGGAACTGAGAACCGAGATCTGAGAACCGAGAACTGCTTTAAGACAAACCAATTTGAGTCCACACCCAAGTCAAGTGGGGGAACGAAACGTTGTCTCAATCCAGAAAGTTTCACTCTGAGATCCTGCTATTTCTGCTTTTCCTGCTGTCGGCAATGGGCGCTGTAGCTCAGACGGTGAACCCTTCCTTGTTCTCCGACATGCGCTGGCGCCTGATCGGCCCGTTTCGTGGAGGTCGTACGCTCACCGCGGTCGGGGTACCCGGGAACCCCAGCCTTTTCTACATGGGGGCAGTGGGTGGCGGCGTGTGGAAAAGCACCGATGCGGGCAACACCTGGCAGCCGATTTTCGACAGCCAGGGCATCGCCTCCATCGGAGCTATCGCGGTGGCTCCTTCCGATCCCAAGGTGATTTATGTCGGCAGTGGGGAAGCCGACATGCGCTCCGATATCACTTATGGCAACGGTGTTTACAAGTCAAGCGATGGCGGCCGCAGCTGGATGCATATCGGGCTGGAAGACACCCGGCAAATCGGGCGCATCCTGATCGACCCCAAGAATCCTGACATTGCGTTCGTTGCCGCACTTGGCCACGCCTACGCCGGCAACAGTGAGCGTGGAGTTTTCCGCACCGCCGACGGGGGCAAGACCTGGTCGCATGTGCTCTACAAGGACGCCGACACCGGCGCTATCGACCTCGCTTTTGATCCGCAGGACAGCCGGGTGATCTACGCCGCGATGTGGCAGACGCGCCGTCCGCCGTGGAATGTCTATCCCCCGTCGAATGGTCCAGGCAGCGGACTGTACAAGTCCGTCGACGGCGGTTCGACGTGGCAGCAACTTCAGGGCAATGGCCTTCCATCGCAAGGACTCGGCCGCATTGGCATTGCCGTCACCCCGAGCGATCACAATCGTGTTTACCTGATCGTGGATGCTAAAGACGGCGGTCTGTACCGATCCGATGACGCCGGAAAAACCTGGTCCCGTACCGACAGCGAAGCCCGGATCTGGGAGCGCGGTTGGTATTTTGGCGGCATCACGGTCGATCCCAGAAATCCCGACGTCGTCTACGTTGCGGACACCTCGATCTACAAGTCGGTGGATGGCGGGAAGAGTTTTGTTGCTTTCAAGGGCGCCCCGGGCGGCGACGACTATCACAGCGTCTGGATTGCTCCCGAGGATTCCGCCCGCATGATTGTTTCGAGCGATCAGGGCAGCATCGTGACCCTGAACGGCGGCCAGACCTGGAGTTCTTGGTACAACCAGCCCACCGGCCAGTTCTATCACGCGGCCACCGACAATCGCTTCCCCTACTGGATCTACGGCGCGCAGCAGGACAGCGGCGCCAACGCCGTCCCCAGCCGCAGCGACTATGCATCTCTGACGCAGCAGGATTGGCGCGCGATCGAGGCCGGCGGCGAGAGTGGGGCCATTGCTCCCGACCCGCTAAATCCCAACATTCTCTTCTGTGGCACGGTCTCACGCTACGACCTGATCACATCGCAAAACCAGGATGTCTCGCCGAGCACGGGGCGGGAAGGAAATTTTCGCCAGACCTGGACGCTGCCGCTAGCCTTCTCTCCCGCCGATCCGCACAAGCTCTATTTCAGCCATCAGATGCTGTTTCGCACCACCAACGGCGGCAAGAGTTGGGACCAGATCAGCCCCGACCTGACGCGGGAAGATCCTGGCGCTCCTGCGAACCTTGACCCCATCACCGCCGGATACGGCCTGGCCAGCCCGCGCAAGGGAGTGATCTACGCCATCGCTCCCTCGCCGCTGGACGCCGACCTCGTCTGGGTGGGAACCGACGACGGCTTCATCCATCTCACGCTCGACGACGGCGAACACTGGACCAATGTCACTCCGCCACAACTGTCCCCTTGGAGCAAGGTCGGCATCATCGAAGCTTCGCACTTCGACAAGCAGACGGCTTACGCGGCCGTTGATCGTCATCGCCTCGACGACTTGCAGGCGTACATCTACCGAACACACGACGGTGGTAAGACTTGGCAGTTGGCTTCCAAGGGCATTCCTGAGGGCGCGTACGTGAATGTGGTGCGCGAGGATCTCATGCGTCAAGGACTCTTGTATGCCGGCACGGAACTGGGAATGTACGTGAGCTTCAACGACGGCGATGACTGGCAGCCCTTGCAGCTCAACCTTCCGGTTGCGTCGGTGCGCGATATTGCCATTCACGAAAACGATCTGGTCGTCGCCACCCACGGGCGGGCGTTTTGGGTTCTCGACGACGTCAGTCCTCTGCGGGAGGTCTCGACGAAACTCGCTGCCGAACCCGCATACCTTTTTAAGCCGCAGCGTGCACTGCGCATCCGTCCCGGCTCCGACCAGGGCACGCCATTCCCGCCGGAAACGCCCCATGGCGACAACCTGCCCAGCGGTGCAATTCTCGACTATTACCTCAAGTCGACTGCATCCACGCCGATCACGCTGGAAGTTCTGGACAACAAGAGCGCACTTGTCCGCCGCTACGCCAGCGATGACAAAGTTCCAGCCGTTGACGAAAAGTCGCTCCAGATTCCCATGTACTGGGTTCATTCCCCGCAACCGCTGTCCGCGACCGCGGGCATGCATCGCTTCGTGTGGGATTCGCACTACACTTCTCCATTCCCAACGCCGGCCCGGCGCTCGCGCCGTTTCCTGGTGGACGGACCCTGGGCGCCTCCCGGGCAATACATCGTTCGCCTGACGGTCGAGGGAAGGGTCTACACCCAGCCGCTTACATTGCAAATGGATCCACGCGTGAAGGCCACGCCTGCTGATCTTGAAATGCAATTCAAGCTCGCTCAGCAAAGCGCGACGGCGTTGGCCGATGTGTCGTTCGCTTCCACGCAAGCTTCCGGGATTAGCGACCAAGTGCAGCGCCTGGACCTGAAGACCAAAGGCAATCCCACCCTCAGCGCGGCTCTCGCAGGCTTCGAGCACCGGCTGGGCCAGATTGCTGGGCCGGTATTCCCAGGCTACGGGCTGCCGGTAACGCCTCTCGATACCGACCAGAGCAGCCTTCGACACCTGGTTGCGGCATTCACCGAACTGCAAGCCGCCGTAGAGAGCGCGGATGCAGCCCCGACCCGCGAACAAGAAACTGCGTTGGAGAAGGACAAAGCCACCCTGGAGTCGACCATGGCGCAGTGGCAGCAAATGCTTGCGCACGATCTGCCCAACCTAAATACCGAGCTGAAGCAAGCGGGAATGTCTGAAATCAGGTTGGAGTACAACACAAAGTAACAGCGTTCGCTGCGGCTGTGCCTATCTTTGCCCCAGGAAGAACACCACCAGGTACACCACTTCCGCCATTGCCGCGGAGACCCAGAAGACCTCGCGCATGCGCGAACGCGACAGCGCACTGACCAATTTGCTTCCGTGCGCATGCTCCGGGTCCGAGATCGGCTGCGCGGCCGCGAAGATCGTGCCTGCAACCACCGGCTGCGGCATGCCTGCCAACGCCGTAGCGCGTGCTGGTGCCAAGGGAGCTTCGGCGAGCCTTGGTTGGCTTGCGGCGGGAACCTTGGGCCAGCTCAGCAGCGACGACCAGCGCAGAAGCTGCAGGGAGCCTGACTGCAGGCTGGCTTCCGCCGGCGCCGATGTCAACTCCAGCGCCGGCAGCCTTTCTGGTGCAATCCGGTCAGCCAGGTTACGCAGCAAAGAGGTCCACCACATGTGACCCACACTGTCACTGAGCAGTTCACCCACATCCACCGGCCTCGATTCCAGTTCCAGCGGCGGCAATGTCTCCGGCGCAATCACGTCGCCCAAGTTGGTGAAGACGGTGCGGTACCACGGCAGCCGCAGCCGGTCGCCAAACAGCATGCCCACGTCCACCGGACGGGAGGTAAGGTGCAGCGGCGGCAGTTTTTCCGGAGATATCCGATCACGCAGGTGTGCCAGCAGAGACTTCCACAGGGGACGGGTCAGAGTCTCGGGTAGCAAGAAGGAGATTTCGTGGGTGCTGGCGGTTTGAGGCGAGGCTTCCATCGTGTACTCGTGATTAGACGCTCGGCAGAACCTTTCGGATGCCGAGACCCATGGTTGACATCAAATATATCCCAACCCCGCCAGGCGGTCGTGAATCAGCTTTTCCGCTTCACTGTCCTGACGGTCGTCCGGCCCTTTCTTTTCCATTCCCGCCACCAGCGACCGTCCCTGCATGCTCTCCGGAATTTCGTATCCCGCGAGGTCGAGCAGAGTGGGAGCGATATCCAGCAGGCGTGCACCTTCGTACTCGCCGCCCAGCGGACAGTTTGGAGCAGCCAGAACAAACATCCCATCCTGCGAATCGTTGCAGCCATCGGATCCAGCGTCGTCTCCCCGTAGGTACAGCTGCCCCTGACCCACCGTCCCGATCGATCGCCAGCAGCGCCCTCCAAAGTGCACAATCAGATCCGGCGCCACATTGCGCAAGTTCCCGTAGACATCTTTAGGTCTCAAAACCAGCGGCTTGAGCGGCTGTCCTTTATCGTCCTCCAGACCCTCCAATCGAGCTTTCATCTGATTCTGAAAGTTCTCATATTCTCCTGGGGGAATCACGCCGTGCGGTTCGCGCCCCTTCACGTTAAAGAAGATTCGGGCGTAATACCCGCCCTCGCTCCACACCTTCGTCTGACTCCAGTTCACGTCCAGCGCCTCGAAGGGCGTCAGCGTCTTGGGATATTCGTTCAACACCAGTAACCCTTCGCGAATCAGCCATTGGTTGATCGCAAAGCCGCCATCGAGCCGCTGCACCCCGTGATCGGAAGCCACAAGAACGATGGTTTCAGTGTCCAGCAGTTCGAGCACCGCACCGATCTGCTCGTCCAGCCACAGGTAGTACTCCGGGATGGCGTTCTGGTAAGGATTTCCCGGCTCAAATTGCGCGTGCTCGGGGTCGAAGCAACGCCAGAAGGCGTGATGCATGCGGTCCAGACCGATGTCGACAAAATGAAAGTAATCCCACTCCTGTTCCGCCAGCAGCCAGCGCACCACCTGCCACTGCTTGCGGCTCATGGAAAAAATCTCCTCCTTCAGCCAATCTTTTCGGTCAATGCTGAAGTCCTTGACGTCGACTGGGTACTCGCCCACTAATTCGCTGAGCTTTGCTTTGAGACTTGTTGGGTAAGTGAACTCGTCTTTCACTGGATTCGGAGTCAGAAAGCACCCGATGCTGATGCCGTTAATATGCCGTGGGGGATAATTCGGCGGTACACCGACCACAATCGACTTCTTGCCTTCACGCGCCAACTGGTCCCAGATCGCCAAGGCCTTGGTGGAAGCCGGGTGTGCGAACTCCAGTTGGTTGTAGGCGTGGCCGGTGCGATCGCGAAAACCATAGATGCCCAGAGACCCCGGGTCTTGGCTCGTGCTCATGCACATCCACGCCGGAACGGAACCCGGCGGGATCACACTCTGCAGCCGCCCGTACATACCTAGGTCCATCAGACGGCGCAGGTTCACCAGCCGTTCGTCGCCGAAGATAACCTCTGGCGCAGCACCCTCGAGTCCCAACACGCAGATTTTCATGTCACATGATTACAACAGGGAACTGCCTTCCATCGAATCGGGCGCAGCCACGCCAAGATAGTTCAGAACCGTCGGCGCCAAATCAACAATGCGCGCATGGTTGTGCCGCGCCGCCCGGTTCATGAACAAGATGCCAGGCACGGTTTCCGGGTCCACAATGTGATCTCCGCTCCAGCGCCGCGTGTTATTTTCCAGCAGCGCGTTGGAAAATCCGCCTACCGCGCTCTTCCACGAAACTCGAAACCCAGGATAGAAATTCACCAGCAAGTCCGGGGCGTTCCCCGCAAATGGGCCTGAGTATAACTCCTCGCGGCGCGAAACACTGCGAACTGCGGGTCGCTGTGTGTCAGCGTCGGGGAAATCTGCCATTCCAGTCTGAATCGCACGCCGCACTCGTTCCGCGTCAGCGCCTTCTTCCAAAATTCCACCACGTTCCCGGCCTCTTAAATTCAGGTAGATTCCTCCCAGGCCGACCGCGTAGGCATAGGTCTTAGACCAGTCCACTGCGGCGAACCCCTCACCCAGGTCTTCGCCCGGCTTACGGCTGTCTTTCAAGGCCAGCAGGCCGTTCTGCCACAGCCAGGTGTTGGTATCGAAGGCGCGACGGAAGCTCCCGAATCCGTGGTCGGAGAGCACCATCAGCAGGGTGTCGTCATCGACCTTGTCGAGTACAGCCGCCAGCAGACGATCGCATCGCTGGTAGTGTTCCTCGATGCGGGTGGCAAGCTCGGGGTCGCAATCCGGGTTGAAGTAGGGGTGCTCGCGGTCCCGGAACCGCCACATCATGTGCTGCACCCGGTCCGGCGTATCGTAAAGCATGAAGAACAGGCCTTCGCTGAACCGCTCCAACTCAAAGCGCATCAAACGCTCGCGTTCCTGCAATACCAGTTCGCAATGCTGCAGGTAGGCGGACTCATCCAGTCGCCCATTGTTCAAGCCGTTGTGATCCTCCGCCATGCCCAGCGTGGAAAAAGGTCCGATCTTCTCGCATAGCTCCTTGACGTACTCTCCGGGCGAAGAAACCGGAAACATGGGCGCCGCGGGATCGAAGTTGATTGCCGACACGTAAAACTCAACGTGCGGTTCAAGCTGCCGGACATAGAAGCGCGCAATTCCCGTCACGGACTGCAGCATGGAGAACTTGAACTTGAACCTCACCCATTCGCTCCAGCCTTTCTCCTCGACTTCGATCTTCGCCGGCACGCCGCCGGTTTCGATGACCAGTTTGTGCGCAGCCTTGTCCACGCGCACGCGGATTTCACAAGCGGTGTCCGCAGGCGGCGATTGCCGCGTGTTGCGCGGGCCAATCACCTGGGTAGTCAACTCCCTGCCTGATTCCAGATGGATAAGTTGCTCGTTCTCTTGCGCACTGACGCTGCGGTCCTGCGTGTAGAACGTCCCTTTGCTCTGGCTGCCGCGCAAGTCAGGGACGCCCACACCGGCCAGCATCCTGCCTTGCAGCCCTTCCGGTGGGAACGTACACGGACAACGCAGCACGGTACTCGGCACGCCAGCCTTGGTCAGCGGCTGCCACAGCGGCACTCCCTTGCGCTGGTTCACCACCCGCGGCTGCGCCAGCATGTTCTTCGGCCGCTCGAATCGGCTCAGGGCGGCGTCGGGCTGGTAGGTTTCGGGATCGCGACAGATGAAATCAAAAATTCCGTGTCCGCCCGGGTTGGTTCCGGTCACGAACGAGGACCAAGCCACCGGCGTTTGTGCCGGATAGGTCGTCTTGAGCCGTGCGTAGCAGCCGGCCTGGCGAATCTTGGCGAGTTGCGGCAATTCTCCCCGCCCGAGCATAGCTTCGACTATGCCGGGCTCCAACCCGTCCAGACCGATTACGATGACTTTCTTGCGCAAGACGCTACGGCGTTTCCGTGGAAGTATTCTCTTCGATTTCTGCAGTGGCGGGCGCAGGGACAGGGCGGAACTTGTCCACTACCTTAAAGAAGACTGCAACCAGCTTGTTCCAAAAGATCAGCAGGAGCCCGAGCAAACCTGCCAGCCCCGAAGTCACCCCCATCACCTGGTCTGGACCAGCATAAAGCGCTAGCAATTCCAATCTCATGGACTCTCCTCAGATCTCTGCTCTCACAAATTTTGGGGGCCGCTACCCACGCAAAGTTTAGTTATCTTACCATTAATCGCCTTCGCGTTCCCAGTGAGAAGCTCAGCACGTCGGACGCCAACGCCGCCCTAGCGTGGCTCCTGGGTGAGTTCCGGGTTGGGAGCGGGCTCGCTGTACAGCTCCTTCTGCCGCTTGTCGCGAAGCTGGTTGCTGATGCGGGTGACGGTCGCCATTTCCTGCCTTGCCTCTTCCGTACGTCCCAACCGCTGCAGCAACTGCCCCCGCAGGTAGTGAATTGCCGAACTCTCCGAGTCGAGTTTTCCCGCCGCCTCAATTTCGGCCAATGCCTCCTTGTACTTGCCTTGGCGCTGATAAACTCGCGCCAGTTGGTAATGCGAGCTGGTGAGCCGCGCGTCAAGCTGCAGGGCCTTGCGGAAATTGCTTTCCGCCACTTCGTCGTGCTGCTGCAAGGAATCGATCACGCCCAGTTGATCATAGTTGTAAGCAAGGTCCGGCTCGATTGCCACGTCCTTGAGAAATTCTGTCTTCGCATGTTCCAAATCCTGCTTCTTCATGTACGCCAAGCCCAGTTCGAAGTGAGTGAACGGGAGCTTGGGGTCGGCCTTAGCGGCCGCTTCCAACTCGGTGATAGCCTCGTCATACTCTTCGCGGTTCAGGTGTGCCTTTCCCATCAGGAGATGAAACTCAGCAGAATCCTGCCCGGTTTCCACCAGTCGGCCCAGGGAGCGCTCCTCCAGATCCGGTCGCTGTGCCTTGTTTGCTGCGATGCCCAGCACGTACAGGTAGTTCAGTTGGTTCGATTCCTGCTCCCACAGCGGCTCCAGCGTGCTGGCCGCATCGGCGTATCGCTCGGTGAAAAAGTAGCACAGGCCCAGCAGATATCGTGCCTGAAGCGAGTTGGGCATATCGTGCACCACCGATTCGAACGGTGCGATCGCGGTGCGAAATTCATTCTGCCGGTAATAGGCCAGCCCGATGTTGAGCCGGATTCCCGCCACCTCCGGCGCCAGATTCCGTGCCTTGTGCAGCATCTCCAGGGCACGCTGCCACTGTTTGTGGCGCATGTAGATGACGCCCAGGTTGGCATACGCTCCCGCAACCTTGGGATTAATCGCGAGCACCCCGCGGAAGGCGTGCTCGGCCGCATCCAGATTGCCATTCTTCAGGGCGGTCTCACCCTCCTCGAACAGTCGCTGTGGATCGGCACTCTGCGGCGAACCAGCAGAGGACCCTGCCGCGGGTTTTCCCGCCTGCGGCACTTGCCCCAAGCCCCCTGGGGCAGTGGTTACGAGAGCGAGCAAAGGGACAAGAACAAACGAAATTGCGGGCGCCGATCTTGACAGTGTTTTCACTCTGCTGTAGTGTCCGCCAGCAGCAGCCTGAATTCAAGCGAGCAGGGTTTTATGTCGCGGGTTGAAAGTGCCCCGCCCGAGCAACATGAGCTGGCGTGGCTCAGTTGCTCCTGTTCGGGAAGTGATGTCCGTGCGCGGTGCAAAGGTCAACGGCTTCATGGTCACGATTCGTGACGTGGCGAAGGAGAGCGGCTTTTCTTCCACCACCGTCTCCATTGTTCTCAATAACGCTCCCCTGGCTCGCTACATTCCTGCGGTTACCAAGAAGCGCATCGAGAAGGCTGCCAAGATGCTGGGCTATCGCCCCAACTTGTTCGCCCGCTCCCTGCGCAGCAAGCGCAGCCACACCGTCGGGGTCATGGTGTTCGATATGACCGATCCCTACTGCACCTTGATCCTGCGCGGTATCGAAAACACGCTCTATCAAGCCTCCTATCTTCCGATCCTTACCGATGTCCACAACGAGCGCAGCCGTTTCGAACGCTACCTGGAGATGCTGCTCGACCGCCGCGTGGAAGCCCTCATTGTCCTCGCCAACTGGCTCTTTGTTGACATCGATGTGCTCGCCGACCTGGAGAAGAGCAGTATCCCCACCGCCATGATCGGGCGCGAGTTGAAGACCGACACCATTAGTTCGGTGATCGTCGACAACGAAGTGGGCGCCTACGCCGCGCTCGAGCACCTGCACTCGCTGGGACATCGCAAGATCGCCTTCATCCGCGGCCCCAAGACCCTGGCCGATAGCGCGCCGCGTTGGAAGGGCATTCGCGCCTTCGCCAAAACCAGCGGGCTCGATCTGGATCCACGGCTGACCGTGGACCTGCCGGAATCGCGCGACCCGATCTCAAGCTTTGAAGCCGGCTACAAGTTGACCGAGGAGCTGATCAAGCAAAAGCGACCCTTCACCGCTTTGATGGCATTCGACGACATGACCGCCTTTGGGGCTATCCGCGCCTTGGCAAAAGCCGGTTTGCGGGTGCCAGACCATTGCTCGGTGATCGGGTTTGACGATGTTGCCGCGTCCAGTTTGTACACGGCCGCCCCTGACCACGATACGTCAACCCATGGAAGCGATGGGGGCGATGGCGGTGAGCATCGTGGTGGACGGGATCAACTCGGTGCAGGAGAAACGGGAAGTGATGGCCGTGCATCGCAAGGTGGCTCCGGAACTGGCGGTGCGGGAGTCCACGCGCAGCCTGCTGTAAGGGGGCGGTCCTGTCGGTCAAGCTGTCGAGCCGATTTTTCGCTTGACACAGAAGTACGGCTATCTCACTATTCATACGATTTAATAAAAGCGTTCATCCATATTCCGGCCCGGCGCCCGCCGCGACCATGTCACACGCGAATGTGACCGGGGTCACGCAGTTGCGGGCAGAGGCAGGCTATCCTCTGGGCCAGTGCCTTGGTGGGGTACCCGGTTGCTTCAATACGGCCTGAAGGAGTAGACCATGAAATCCCGTCTCCTGTGCTTGAGTGTTCTCCTTTCCCTCGTCTCCCTTCCCGCGGTAGTCTTCGCCCAGGATACGGCGTCTATCACTGGCACGGTGACGGATCCGACGGGCGCAGCCATCCCCAACGCCGGGATTGCGGTCACCAGCCCAGAGCGCGGCATCAACCGTACCACTACCACCAATCAGTCGGGCGATTTCCTGGTGGCGGGATTGCCCTCGGGCGCCGTGAACCTGAGCATCACAGCGCCCGGTTTCAAGAAGTACGAAGCTAATGGGATCATCCTGCGGGTCGGTCAGAAGGCGCGCAATGACGTTGCCCTGCAGGTCGGCGCCGCCAGTGCCGAAGTGACCGTCGAGGGTACCAATGTGGCCCAGGTCGAGACCCAGTCGTCCGACTTGTCTGGCACGGTGACCGGAAAACAGATTACTCAGCTGGAGCTCAACGGCCGGAATTTTACCCAGCTCATCACTCTGGTGCCTGGAGTCAGCAACCAATCAGGCCAGGATGATGCCGGCGTTGGGGTGGCTGGCAACGTTTCCTTCAGCATTAACGGCGGCCGCACCGAGTACAACAACTGGGAACTCGATGGCGGCGACAACATGGATAACGGCTCCAACACCACCTTGAACGTCTATCCCAGTCTGGAGGCCATCGCCGAGTTCAAGGTGCTCACTTCCAATTACGGCGCCCAATATGGACGCAACGGCTCGGGCACCATTGAAGTGGAGACCAAGTCGGGCACTAACCAGTTTCACGGCAACGCGTACGAGTTCGTGCGCAACGACATCTTTAACGCCCAGACCTTCCCGCAGGATACGGTTCCCTCCTATAAGAAAAACGATTTCGGCTACACCATCGGAGGTCCGGTCTACATCCCCGGGGTTTACAACCAGGGCAAAGACAAGACATTTTTCTTCTGGTCGCAGGAGTGGAGGCGCGAACGAATCCCGGCCAATCTCGGCAGCGCCACCGTGCCGTCCGTGCTTGAACGCGGCGGCGACTTTAGCGATCTCTGCCCTGCGTCAGGCACCGAGTTTGCCCGTGCCCCGGATGACAGCCTTCCCCCAGACTTTCCCATTTTCCCGGATTGTCCGGCCAGCGGACCGGGAATCATCGTCCCCGGACTAACTTTCATTGGGTTTCCGGCAAACCAGGTGCCCGTGGACACGGTTAACTCTCCTGCCCTGGTGGCACAGATCCCGGCGCCGACCTCCGGAGCGTTCACCTGGAACGCCTCTCCAACCTTACCTACCAGTTGGCGGGAAGAACTGCTTCGCATCGATCACAACATCAACTCCAAACACCGCCTGACGTTCCGTTACATCCACGACTCGTGGGCTCAGATCTATCCCACGCCGCTGTGGACCAGTGGCACCAGTTTCCCCACCATCCAGACCGATTTCAAGGGGCCGGGCGTAAGTATCGTGTCCCGCTTGACGTCCACTTTCTCTCCTACGCTTTTGAACGAATTTGTGGCCAGCTACACCACCGATCACATCTCGCTCGCCCCGGTTGGGGCATGGCAGCGCCCGCCGGGGATGACCTTTGGGCTCTACCCCGGCGCCGATCAGGGTAAGGTCCCCGGAATCAGTTTGGGGGGCGGAGGCATTTACGACTTTCAGGAAGACGTCGGCTATCTTCCTCCCAATGGTCCCTTCAACTCCAACCCCACGTATACCTATCGCGACAACGTCACCAAGATCGTAGGCAAGCACAACTTGCAGTTCGGCTTCTACTTTGTGGCCGCGCAAAAGAATGAGTTGGGTGGCCCCGATCCCGCCACCAATGGCTCGCTCTCATTCGACACCAGCAATTCCGATGTCAGTACTGGCAATGCTTTTGCTGACCTGCTGATCGGCCGCGTGTCGTCCTTCTCCCAGACCAGCGCGCAACCCAAGTTTTACTACCGCTACAAGATCTTCGAGCCATTCTTTCAGGACGACTGGCATGTCACCAGCCGTCTGACCCTCAACCTGGGCATTCGCTTCAGCCTGTTTGGCACCTACTACGAACGCTACCATCAAGGCTATAACTTCGATCCCAGCCGCTACGTGCCCGGCAACAGCAGCGTGGACCCGGATACTGGGCTGGTGATCGGAGACCCATTCAACGGCATTGTGCAGTGCGGCGTCACGCCAGGCGTGTCCCGCAGTTGCATGAACCGAGACCTGTTCAATCCGGCTCCACGCATTGGATTCGCCTACGACCTCACCGGGGACGGCAAGACGGCCATTCGCGGCGGATACGGCGTGTTTTTTGAGCACACCAACGGCATCGAAGGCAATGCCGAGTCGCTCGAAAGCAACGTCAGCCCCACGGTGCAAAGCACTTCCGTTTTCAATCTGATGAGTTACGCTGAGATCGTTCCTCAGCCTCCCGGCGCCACCAGTCCCTTCTCCGTTCTTTCCATCCCCAACCAGGCGACTTGGCCGTATGTGCAGCAGTGGCATCTGGATGTGCAACACGAATTCCTGCGCAACACAGTGGCAACCATCTCCTATGTGGGAAGTAAGGGCACCCACCTCACGCGCTTTGTGGATCTGAATCAGATCGCGCCCACGCCTGCGGGCCAGAATCCATACCAGCCGGGTGAAGCGATTGGTGCTGATGACTGCAACACCTTTACCACGCCCAGCGGCGTCCCAGTCACCGGCCATGCCGCCATCAACCTCGCCGTTGCTTGCGGCGGGAATCCCGACCTGTTCCGTACTGCCTTCCCCGGCATCGGCTCGGTCAGCCGCTTCGAGCAGAAAGCTTCTTCCATCTACCATTCACTGCAGGCTTCGGTGCGGCGCAGCGTAGGCTCGCTGCTGCTCAGCGCCTCCTATACCTACAGCCACTCGATTGACGATTCCTCTTCAGCCCAGGATCCAGTGATCCTCAACATATTCGATTTGGCCCGGGCCCGTGCGAGTTCGAACTTCGATCAGCGCCATCTCTTTACCTTGAGCTACGTTTACGATCTGCCGTTCTTCAAGAGCCCAGGCTTGACCAACAAGATTCTGGGTGGCTGGCAGTGGTCCGGGATCACGACCATTGAGAGCGGTACACCTTTTAGCGTAGCCAATGGTATCTTCAGCGACAACGCGGGTGTAGCCAACTCGGTTAGCTCCGGCTCCACACAATCCTATCCCGACCTGGTGGGAGATCCGCGGGCCAATACACCCAGCTTCGACTTCCCCGGTTTCGGGCCGCTGCTGTATAACCCGTCCGCCTTTACTGCGCCGCGCGGCCTGACCTTTGGCGATACCCCCAGAAATTTTCTTAACAACCCCAGGCGTACGAATTTTGATATGGCGCTGTTCAAGCACTTCGTTATCAAGGAGGACATTGCGTTCGAGTTCCGCGCGGAGGCTTTCAACGTCTTCAACCACATCGAGTATGCGTGGTTGGGAGGTGACTTCGGCTCTGCTGCCTCCAATAGCCCCTTCTCCAACGCGAACAGCACCGCCACCTGCTACACCCAGATTGACGGTCCGGGTTGCATCACACCCGCGGGCGGCAACCCCTATTTCCGCCCCGCCGTTGCCCATAACGGGCGCATCCTGCAGTTGGGCATGAAGTTCATCTTCTGATTTGCCATGCAAGGCTGCACGAGGCTGCGAGCAACTGATCGCTCGCAGCCTCGCTGAGTTCCTCAGTTTTCCTTCTGTGCCTACGGCTCTACCTTATACAGCGCCACCATGCCCGCCTGCATGTGATCATCTACGTGGCAGTGATACATCCAGATGCCGGGATCGTCGGGGACCATGTCCACGGTCAGCATTTGGGCGGGTGATATGAAGATCGTGTCCGTGCGTTTCCCGCCATCCAGGACAACGTTGCCGTGCCAATGAGGCGTGTGGAAGTTAATCCCTTCACCGATGCTCACCACATACCAGCGCACCCGTTCACCCTTCTTCATGGTCATCATGGGCGTGTTCCCGTAGATGTAGCCGTTGATCGTTGCCTTGAAATTGGCTGCAGCGAATCCGGTGCCGACCAGGGAAAACACGCCTTGGTCGTCAACCGGAGCGAATTCCAGCTTGTTGAGACCCTTGGGATCGCTGACGTAAGCCTGGATATTGTGCTCCAGATACCAACTGGTGTTCTCGTCGAAAATCGTGAACAGGGTGACGAACTCGCGGTCCACGTCCTTGGGCTTGCCATCGGGGCCGGCCATGCCACGCCTGGTGATGATGATGGTGCCGACCAAGCCGCTCTCCACATCTTTGGGTTCGTCGACATGAGAATGGTAGAGCCAAACCACGGAAGTACCATCGCCCGGTCCGGGGCCGGCACGCTCCGGCACTTGCCAGGTGTAGATGTGCGTCTGCCCGGAGGGAACGCTGTTGTTGGCTTTGTCAGCCGCGGAGGAGGCGTCTTCATAGTTGGAGCCCTCCGAACCTTTCTCATAAAACACCCCGTGCGGATGCATGCTGTAGGGATGCGTCCCGTTGTTGCGGAAGTACACGCGGATGGTGTCCCCCACTTCGGCGCGGAGAACCGGCCCCAGAATGCCCAGGTGCTCCCACTCGGGCGGGCGGGGCTTGAGATGGGTGAAGGTTTCATCTGTGTATTCGCGGTACACCGCCTTGCGATATACCGTGCCGATGCGATGCGGGCCACGCTCGGCGAAGATGTTGGCGTAACCCTCGAACTTGGCGCCCATCATTTTGTTGATGCCGCTGGGGGCATAGTCCCACTCCACCTCATCAGCAGCGACGTAGTAGGTGTGGACCTTGCCGCCCGAAGCGTTCGCGGCCTGAGGAGCCTCCGCCGCAGCCGCCAAGCCAAAGACCCACAGCAGTCCTAAGACGGCAACAAGTCGGTAAGCCATGCGCATATTCATCCTCTCTCCCGTAGACAAGTATTCGTGTGCCTCCTCCCACTTGGGGGACGCAAACCACGTTGGTAATTTGCTGATACGCCGCCCCAAGCACTGCGCGGCTGGCTGGATGCTGCCTCGTTCCCGGATAGCGGCCCTATCATGCACCCAATGCCGCAGAAAGCAAAATGTTTTTCGGGGACACAGCCCTGGGGGTGCCGCAACTTTAACGGCTCGCCTTTCGACTGAGCGCTTCCTTGACACGCCGGCCTCTTCCCGCGCAGCATGCCCTCGACGGAGGAATCGCAATGGAACCAACCAAAGATCCATTTCTTGACCGGATGGGCATGGCTCACCTGGCCAGCCCCAAGGCGCTTCTAGGCAAGAAGGGCGGGCCCATGCTTCAGGAGTTCAGAGACTTTGCGTTGCGCGGCAACATGTTGGATATGGCCGTGGGCATCATCATTGGCGCGGCTTTCGGAAGGATTGTAAGCTCCTTTGTGACCGACATCCTGATGCCGCCCATTGGCTTGTTAACCGGTCACTCGGATTTTTCCAACAAGTTCGTCAATCTGTCGGGCAAGGCCTACGCCACCCTCGCTGAGGCCAAGGCCGCCGGCGCTGCCACGATCAATTACGGCGTGTTTCTCAATGCAGCCTTTGACTTCCTGCTGGTGGCCTTTGCCGTCTTCATGCTGATCCGCCAGGTGAATCGGCTGAAGGGCGCCGAGAAGCCAGCCCGGCCTACCACCAAGGACTGTCCATACTGTTTCTCGGCGATTTCCATTAAAGCTACGCGTTGTCCGCATTGCACCTCGGCGATAGTGGCGTGAGGTCCTCCAGCTTCGCCGCCATCTCCGCCAGCTTGGCCACGGTATTCAGGTTGCGCCCGGTGCCGGATGCGGCGGCGGGAATGCGCAACCTGGATTGTCCCTGCCCATTGGGGTAGTAGACATAGACCTCGCGCTTGCCTAGCCGGATCTCTTCGTCTTTTCTCGACGCTACCGTCTTCAAGGTGTCGCTGGCAGGCGGCGCGTCCAGGAAAAAGGCCAGCGTCTTGTTGGCAGGCTTGCCGGGAAACGGATTCCGCGCCAGCACCTCGGCCATTTCGGCTGCGGTACGCACAAAGACGGATATCGGTCTGCCGGCGTGGCTCTCCAGGGCAGATTCCAACGCCGCCTTCACCGCGGCTTCGCGTTTCTTGCTGGTGAAAACTACGTTTCCGCTGGCAATGTAAGTCTGGACGCTGGCGCAGCCGGCCTTCTCGCACAACTGCTTGAGATCGGCCATGGACAGCCGGACCGTATTCATCAGATTGACTGCGCGCAGCAGGGCGATGTAAGCGGGCATGAGATTTGCAGGTCGGCAGATTATAAGTCCAGTGAGTGGCGCATGCACGACCCGTGAACGGCCGGGGACATCCCTGACATTTTAGACTGGGCACATCCCTGACATTTTTTCCTCCACTTCGGTAAGGGGATGGGGTGCAGGGGAAGGGGAGCTTTTTCCCCCTTCCCCTGCCTCATCCATGGAAAAGCTGCCTTGTTTCGGCAAAGGCGTAATGCGCCGGTGCCAGCTGTCGAACTGGGCCAGAGGGATCTGCGCGAAGTAGATCGTGAACCAACGAT
>JAIQFP010000035.1 GCA_020073165.1 Terriglobia bacterium
TAGACTCTCCGTCGCGGTACTGTCGGTGACGGGACGCCACAACTTCGCCAGCCCGAAGTCCAGAATCTTCAGCCGCCCGTCGCTCGTCAGTCGCAGGTTCGCGGGCTTCAGGTCACGATGAACGACCCCGTGGTCATGGGCTGCGGCCAAGCCTTCCGCCAGTTGCACGCCCAGGCGCATTACCTCCTTCTCCGGCAGCGCTCCGGCAGCCACCTTCTCGCTGAGCGTGGTTCCGGGGATGTACTCCATCACCAGAAAGTCCACGCCCTGCTGCGTGTCGAAGTCGTGAATGGTGGCGACGTTTGGATGGTTGAGCTGCGACAGAATCAGAGCTTCTTTGTGGAAATGTTTGCGAGCTGATTCGTCGATGAGCGCACCGGGCGGAAGGACCTTAATGGCAACGTCGCGGGTGAGGTGCTCGTCGCGGGCGCGATAGACTTCTCCCATGCCGCCGGCGCCAATCTTTTCGACGATATGGTAATGGCCCAGCTCGAGGCCGACGAGGAAATCCTGGCCCAACGCTCGGCTAGCCATGGGGGAAAGACTCCTTTCCCCTCACCTCACGTGCCTATTCTAGGGCATTGGCGTAAGGGAATCGAGAAGAAACCGCACCCAGCCTTCCCGCCTCTTGCGTTGCAATTGCTGTTGAAACATCGCCATAGCACCAGTAACGCTCAAAGCGGCTTGTTGGTGAGATGAGTTCTAGCGAGGTGGGTCGTGGCTTTCGCTCAGCGTGGCTGGAGCAGTTCGCAGGCTTCGGAGGTACAGCACCAACTGCCAGCGCTGCAGCTCCGGCAGACGGCTGAACGAGGGCATGCCGCGATCCGGGTTTCCGTTGGTGATCTTCCAGAACAGCGCGCCATCGCTCTGGGATTGCACGGCCGGCAGCTGCAGATCGGCGGAATGCTTCTTCTCCAAACCGCTGCCGTCTTCGCCGTGGCATTCGACGCAATTGCGGGCGAACAGCTTCTTGCCTCCGCCCACCAGGGCCGTTTTCCCGGCGAGTGGATTGGCTTTGGCCGCCGCTTCGGACGGAACCCGCCAGCCCGGATCAGGCTCGTAGGAGGGGTTCTGACACCACATCACCCCGAGCAGCGCGGAGAGTACCAACATTCGCTTCAAGGCTTGCCTCCAAACAACTTTGCCAGCTTCCCTCCGAATCCCCGCACTTCGTAGCTGTAGCCAAAGCGCAGCAGCGCCGGATTGCTCTCATGGGTCAGACCAATCGCAGGGGAAAAACGCAGGCTGGCGTTGTCTGAAATCTGCCAGGCGATGACCGGCGCTGCGTAGTGGGCGGTGTCATGCAGGCCGAAACCTTGGGTGCTGCCCAGGCCTCCGTATAGCTCCAGGCCGGCGATGAAGTTTTCACGGCAGAAGCGGCAGTTCGTGGACGAAGCCAGCGTGGCCAGCGGCCGCGAGAAGCCCAGCGCATAGCCGAACTCGAATCCCTCGTTCTGCGAGAGATTCTTTTCCACAATGAAGTTCTCCGCAATGTTCCAGTCGTGGACGTTGCTGGAGAGAATCAGCTTGGTTTCGAGTTCGTGAGCATGGGTCTGGCTCAGCTCGGAGTTGGGTTCGCCGAACTCGGGAGCATTGCCTACGACTTCCTTCTGAATGCGGCTGGCCTCGTTGATGCCTTCGTATTCGACGTAAAGCACGGGATTGATGAAGTGCTCGCGGGCGAGAGGACGAAAGCGGTTCTCCCAGCGCCAACCGGTGAAGACGGCGCTGTCCCCCGAGGTGGATTGCCCTTCCAGGTATAGCTCCGATGTCCAGCGCCCCATCACGCCGTATTCAAATTCGGCATAGGGGGCAAAGTAGAAGCGCTGGTTGGAGCGGGGCACGCCCATGGTGCTGGAGGTGGCAATTTCCAAATTACCGGGCTCTTCCAGATGGTGATCGTAGGTGACGAAGTAAGGCGCCTCCTGGGCCAGGGCCGGCAGCCAGCCAAGCATAGCGATGATGAGCCAGGCAGTAAGATAGCCGAGACGCATGGTCTCCTCTTCTAGTTGCAACTGTGTTGCAACTTAAGCAACAGTAAGAACTCTATCTGCTGGCGAAGCGGAAGGTCAAGACGGGCGCTGCATTTTCTGTTGCGATTCGGTTGCAACCAGTTGCAACGGAGCACAGGATCACGCCGGGCCAGTCGCGCGGCATTGCGAGCAATAGCCGCCAATCTCCATACGCGTGACCAGGATGTGGAACTGGCACTCGCGCTGGATCTGGCCTTTGAGGCGGTCGAACAGATTGCTTTCGAACTCCAGGATCTTGCCGCAGCGCAGGCAAGCCATGTGCAGGTGGTCGCGCTGCGGCCGGCGCTCGTAAAAGTGCTTTTCCCCCTGAAGATGCATCAGGTCCAGCTCGTCCACCAAGCCGTGGCGCTTGAGCAGTTTCAAGGTGCGATAGACGGTAACGCGATCAATCTCAGGATCGATCCGGCGGGCCTTGCGCAGGAGCTGGCTGGCGTCGAGGTGCTGCTGCGCGGTCTCGACGACGCTCAGGATGGTGCGCCGCTGGCGGGTCATGCGGACGCCGCGAGACATCAGTTCCGCCTGCAAGCGCCCGGGTTGTTCAGTTTGGGGCAGCGGCATAATTGATACTCGGTTGCAACTAGCATAACCGAAGAGATATCCGCGCACCAGTTGGATTCTGTCCGGAAATACTACGGTCGGCGGGAGAGGGCCCCGGTCGGGATCAGTTCCCTTTCATCTTCTCCTTCACGCTGTGGGCCAGTTTTTCGATCTCCTCGGCCTTCCTGATGACTTCGAGTGAGAGCACGTTTTCGTTCGACTTGTTGACGTACTGCTGCAGTTCAGTAGCCAGCTTTAACAAGTTGTCGGTGTCCCGGCGCAGGTCGGCCTGACGCTGCTCGTTGGCTTTCTTGGCCATGTCTTTTTGGAGTTTCGCTTTATCCTCGTCCTCTTGAGTAGGCTGCTGGCCGGGCAGCCGGTGGTGCTGGTACGCGGGTTCACCCCAACTCACTGGCGGCACAACGGCCAGCATCAAGAGCAATGTCACCAAGTAAACCAGGTTTGATCGCACGGTCACCTCGCGAAGACTACAGTAATCAGATTATACGTGCCTCGCCTCGAAACCCGGCGAGCAGCGCTTGCTATAATCGCGCCCTGACGTCATGAATCCCATTCTCGGCTACCTGCTGCCACCCGAAACGGCCAACCTTTCCGCACTGCTGCGCGACTGGCGCGAAGACACCATGACGTTCCTGCGTCATGACCTGCCGAAGCTTGTGCTGGTGCTGGTAGGGGCATTCGTGCTGATCCGGTTGCTGCGGGCCATCACCCGCAGGATCGCCAGTTTGCAGGAGAAGAAGCTGCCGCCGGGAATCCGAACCGGGCAGGTGCGCACCCTGGCGGGAGTCATCACCAGCGTCGGTATTTTCGTCATCCTGTTCGGGGCCACGCTGCAGGTACTGTCTATCCTGGGCCTGAATCTGGGCCCGCTGCTGGCCAGTGCCGGAATCGCCGGCCTGGCGATCGGTTTCGGGGCCCAGACCCTGGTAAAAGACGTCATCAACGGATTCTTCATTCTGCTCGAGGACCAGTTCAACATCGGAGACGTGATCCGGGTAGCGGGGGTGAAAGGGACGGTTGAGAGCATGAGCCTGCGCCGCACCACGTTGCGCGATGATGATGGCACCGTGCACACCGTGCCCAACAGCGAAATCAGGATCGTTTCCAACACGACCCGCGACTGGTCCCAGGTCATCCTGCGGGTGACTGTCGCCTACAGCGAGCCCAGTGACCGGATTGTCCAGCTGCTAAAGAAAGTTGGGGAGGAGCTGCGGAACGATTCGGCTTTCGCCTATGACATGGTGAGCGACGTAGAGGTGCCGGGAATCGATCGGCTGGGGAGCGGCGAGGCGGAGTATCTCGTGCTGGTGAAGACACGTCCTAACAAGCAATACGCAGTAAGCCGGGAGCTGCGGCGGCGGATCAAGCAGTGTTTTCAGCAGAACAACATCCAGGCGGGTACGCCCGGCAGGCTTTATGTGGTCGATTCGGGGACGGGGACACCGCCTTTGTAGCCGCACGTTCAGGAAGTCGGATAACGCGCGGGCGAGGACGCCCGTGCCCCACACAAACAAGCTATAGCGAGCTCATGTTCGACAGGAACTCGCCGTTGGCGCGGGTCTTGTTCAGCTTGTCGATCAGCAACTCCATCGCTTCCACCGGCGAGAGCGGGTTCAGCACTTTGCGCAGCACCCAGATGCGTTGCAAATCTTCCTTCGGAATCAGCAGCTCTTCCTTACGGGTTCCGGAACGCTGAATGTCGATGGCCGGGAAGACGCGCTTGTCCACCAGCTTGCGTTCCAGGATGATTTCCGAATTGCCCGTGCCTTTGAATTCTTCAAAGATCACGTCGTCCATGCGGGACCCGGTGTCAATCAGCGCCGTGGCGATAATGGTCAGCGACCCGCCCTCCTCGATGTTTCGCGCCGAGCCGAAGAACCGCTTCGGGCGCTGCAATGCGTTGGAGTCCACGCCGCCGGAGAGCACCTTGCCGCTGGGCGGAACGATGGTGTTGTAGGCGCGGGCCAGCCGGGTAATCGAGTCCAGCAGGATGACCACGTCGCGCTTGTGCTCGACCAGGCGCTTGGCCTTTTCGATCACCATTTCGGCCACCTGCACGTGGCGAGCCGCCGGCTCGTCGAAGGTCGAGGAGATCACTTCCCCCTTGACCGAGCGCTGCATGTCGGTGACTTCTTCCGGGCGCTCGTCGATCAGCAGCACCATCAGCACGACTTCGGGATGATTCGTGGTAATGGAGTTGGCGACATTCTGCAACAGCATGGTCTTGCCGGCGCGCGGCGGAGACACGATCAGACCGCGCTGTCCCTTGCCCAAAGGGGTCAGCAGATCCATGACCCGGGCGCTCGTGTTCTCGCGGACGGTTTCCAGCTTCAGGCGCTCCTGCGGATACAACGGCGTCAGGTTGTCAAACAGGATCTTGTTGCGCGCCTCGTCGGGTGACTCGAAGTTGACGGCTTCAATCTTGACCAGTGCGAAATACTTCTCGCCCTCATGCGGCGGCCGTACCTGGCCGCTGATGGTGTCGCCTGTTTTCAGGTCGAACTTGCGGATTTGCGACGGCGAAACGTAGATGTCATCCGGGCCGGGCAAGTAATTGTAGTCAGGCGAGCGCAGGAAGCCGTAGCCGTCGGGCAGGATTTCCAGCACGCCCTCGGCGAAGATGTGGCCTTCTTTTTCGCTCTGCGCCTGCAGGATCTTGAAGATCAGGTCCTGCTTGCGCAGACCGCTGGCTCCGGGCAGATCCAAAGATCGGGCGATCTTGGTCAGCTCTGTAATGTTCTTTTCTTTCAGTTCTGCGATGGTCATGGGTTCACCTGCGAGGAGATTTTCAAAGGGGGGTTCGCTAAGGAAGACTTATCCGGCGGGGCGGGCGGTGGGGCTGCTTACGCAGCCCGCCGCTGTGCCTCGTTAAAGTGTTCCGGTTCGGACAGAACCGACTGCCGCTCCGAGCTTGCAATCTTGTCCAGGACCTCGTTCATGGTCTCCTGGATTCTGGTGTTGGGCTTGTGAAACCTACGGGTAGCCTTGGAAGCAAGCTGGCAGAGCATATAACGGTTCCGCAAAGTCTGTAAAGCATCAAAAACGCGATCAGAGCGCATCTTCCTCTCTCCCTAGTTCTAGTAAGCTTGGCCGCATTCCCACCCGTGCCGATGGGCCAATTCCGGCACACCTAGCGTAACTTGCTCAATTCAGATGAGTTGTACGGGAAAGCCCTGGTTACTTGTATAGATGCCCCGCAGGCCCTGAAAGTTTCTCTCGATTGCTGGATTTGGCCCAGTGTCAGCGGAGGTGCATCCGACAGCCGACCGGCTACTAGAAACCCTTGGAACTCCATAACCTACCCGAAAATGCGTGGAACGTCAAGTATTTCTTAGAGTTGGTCGGGAGGGGCCGGTGCGGGCTGAAGCCGAATCCACCCGTGAACCCGGTTTTTCGCATAAAGTTATGGGAGCAGGCCGGTTGCAGCGTTCTACCTTTATATTCGATGGGACGGCAGATCCGATTCCGCTGGGTTTGCCGGGGTGAGGACCGGTTTCAGATGGACAGGCCTTCCAAAGCAAACATGGTTCCCGAGCAGACCGACGGCACGAGCACCTCCGCCACCGCGCGCCTGGACGGTTGGCTGGCTGCCCTGGTATCCCGAGGGGGGAGCGATTTGCTCCTCGTCCCGGGGTCCCCGGTGTGCATCCGTTTTGAAGGCTGGGTGCAGAACATCGACACTGCGCCGCTCAACGGGCCGGAGATCGAGGGCGCCGTGCTCCCCGCGCTTAGCCCCCATGCATTGCAACTCTACCGCGACTCGCAGATCGCGGACTCCTCCTATCGCATCGCCGGCCTGGGAAGGTTTCGCATTAACCTGCACCGCCAGCGGGGAGAGGCCGCAGCCGCCATTCGCGCCCTGCCTTCGACCGTACCGACCCTCAGCGATCTGCATCTGCCGTCGGCCGTGAAGGCGCTGGCTGGTTTGTCGCACGGCCTGGTGCTGGTGGGAGGTCCGGCCGGCTCGGGAAAGTCCACTACCGTGGCTGCCCTGGTCAACGAAATCAACCGGCGGGACGCGCGCCACATTATCACCATCGAAGATCCCATCGAGTACGAGCATTCGCATATTCGCAGCGTGGTGGAGCAGGTCGAAATTGGCA
Source organism: Terriglobia bacterium (assembly GCA_020073165.1). Lineage (GTDB taxonomy): Bacteria > Acidobacteriota > Terriglobia > Terriglobales > Acidobacteriaceae > JAIQET01. The sequence goes on from JAIQFP010000035.1 coordinate 6,695, forward strand.
CCGACGTGGCGGACTTTCCCACGGCCCTGCGGGCCTCGCTGCGGCAGGCTCCCGACATTCTGGTGGTCGGCGAGATGCGCGACCCGGAGACCATGCGCATTGCGGTCAATGCCGCCGAAACCGGGCACCTGGTGTTTTCCACCCTGCATACCACCGACATCGCCTCGACCATCGCGCGCATTTCAGATTCCTTTCCCTTGGAGCGCCAGAACACCATCCGGCAAGAGCTGGCCATGGCGCTGTCGGCGGTGTTGACGCAGATTCTGCTGCCTAGCAAGCGTGGAGGCCGCGTGCCCGCGGCGGAACTGCTGATCGTCGGCTATGGCGCCCGCCAGCACATCCGCCGCAACGCGCTCCAGCACCTGCACCAGGAGATCACCATCACCAAGGCCAAGGGCTCGTTCACCCTGGAAGAGAGCCTGGCGCAGCTGGTCAAGCAGGGTTCCATTGACCGCGAGGATGCTCTGCTATGCGCCATGCATCCCGATGACCTCAACAGCCTGCTGCGGACGGAAGCACGCAGCTAGCCCGGTCTCCCCCGGGGCCTCCCTCTCCTCCTCGATCTGGCCGGGTGGCCCGGATCTTCTTGAGCGGATCCGAAGACTCTGAGCCCACCACACCGAGGGTGCCCCTCGATAAGAGCGAAGGCTGTGTCAAGGGCGTAGTTCTCCTGGCGGTGCGCGAGCACCGCTTTTTTCGCCAGAGAGGTTGAGGACCAAGACTCTGGAAATCTCACGCGAATCACTCTGCGGTGGACTTACGTTCCACCAACCATCGATTCGGCCTAACCATCGACCATGATTCTTCTATGCGAACATCCCGCCCCGTGC